>NZ_JAMQGR010000029.1:0-2021 GCF_023703445.1 Janthinobacterium kumbetense | reverse complement strand
CGACTGGAAGCGCGGACGTTTGTACAACGGGCGGGCTTCGCCCTGGATCGCGTCCGCCACTTCGCCGTACACCATGACGGTGGCGCCGCTGTCGGCCAGCAAGCGCAGATGCGGCCCGACGGCGGCAATTTCCTCTTCCACGGACCGCTGCGCCAGCCGTCCCGAATACCAGCCGGACACGCAGGCGAGATGGTATTTTCCCAGCACGGCGTTCAGGGCGGGGGCATCCTTGGGAAACTTGTTGCCCAGTTCAAAGCCCACATAGCCGATCTCGGCGCCTTCCTTGAGGGCTGTTTCCAGCGGCGTTTCACCGCCCAGGCTGGGTAAATCGTCGTTCATCCACGAGATCGGGTTGATGCCGATCTTCACATTCCATGTAGTCATTTTTGTTGTCCTTGGCGGTCAAGTTCATAACGGGCACGCGCCGCTTGCACGCCGGCTTGCGTCGAGACTTCGGGTACGGCCACTTCCCACCAGCAACCGCCCTCCTCGGTCGTGCGCGTGGCGTCCGTATTGATGCAGATCAAGTAGGTGCGGCTGGCGGCGCGGGCGCGCAGCATCGCCTGTTCCAGTTCGTGAATATTGGCCACGTGCTCGGACAGCGCTCCCAGCGACCGTGCATGCAGGGCGAAGTCGATGGCGGGTGCGCTGTCGGGCAACATATTGTTGAATGACGCGTTGCCGCACGCCTGCTGCAGGCGGTTGATGCAGCCGTAACCCCGGTTGTCGAGCACGACGATGATGAGTTTTTTGTCCAGCATGACGGAGGTGGCGATTTCCGAATTCATCATCAAATAACTGCCGTCGCCCACCATGACGATGACCTCGGCATCCGGTTTCGCCATCTTGACGCCCAGGCCGCCGGCGATTTCATAGCCCATGCACGAATAGCCGTATTCCATGTGGTAGCCGCCCGGCGTGCTGGTGCGCCACAGTTTGTGCAACTCGGCCGGCAGCGTCCCCGCCGCGCAAACGACGATGTCGCGGGTGGTCGAGTCCGGTGAGGAGCGCTGCACGGCGCCGATGACTTCGCCGTCATACGGCAAGCCGGCCACCTCGCGCTGGCCAGTAATGGCCAGGACGGTATCGCGCCATGCGTTCCCAGCCTGCTGTGCGCGGTCCAGCCACTGGCCCGCGCTATTCCAGTTAAGCAAGTACCGCGACAAGCCCTGCAAGCCAAGTGTCGCGTCCGCCTGCACGCCCAGGCCACGGCGTTTCAGCGCATCGAAAGCGTTGACGTTCAGGCTGACCAGTTGCGCTTGCGCAAACAGGGAGTTCGAGCCCGTCGTGAAATCCTGCAAGCGCGTGCCGACAGCCAGCACCACGTCCGCCTGCGCCGCCAGGGCATTCGCAGCGGGCGAGCCGGTGACGCCGATGGCGCCCATCTGCAGCGGATGGCCCCACGGCAAGGCGCTCTTGCCGGCCTGGGTTTCCGCCACGGGAATGCCGTGGCGCTCGGCAAACGCCTGCAAGGCGGCGCTGGCCTTGCCGTACAGCACGCCGCCGCCGGCCACGATCAGCGGCTGTTTCGCATGTTTCAGCAAGGCGGCCGCCTCTTCCAGTTCCTGCTCCACGGGCGGCATGGCGCGGAAACGCACGGTGCGCGGCTCGAAAAAGTCGGCCGGATAGTCATACGCCATCGTTTGCACGTCTTGCGGCAAAGATAACGTGACGGGACCGCAGGCGGCCGGGTCCGTCAAGGCGGCAATGGCGCGCGGCAAGGCCGTCAGCAATTGCTCCGGATACACGATGCGGTCGAAATAGCGCGATAAAGGTTTAAAGGCATCATTCACCGACACGCTGCCGTCGCCGGCGTCTTCCAGCTGCTGTAGCACGGGGTCCGGCGCGCGCGAGACGAACACGTCGCCGGGCAACAGCAATACCGGCAAGCGATTCACGTGGGCCAGCGCGGCGGCCGTCAGCAAATTGGTGGCGCCGGGGCCGATGGAACTGGTGACGGCCAGCATGCGCCGGCGCATGTGGGCTTTCGCATACGCAATGGCCGAGTGCGCCATCGCCTG
>NZ_JAMQGR010000028.1:0-2815 GCF_023703445.1 Janthinobacterium kumbetense | reverse complement strand
TCCAGGAAAGTCAGCAGGCTGACACGGTCCACGTTCGCTTCCGGACGCAGGGTGATCGGGAAACCGAACCACGAGGGATCCGAGTTCGGCGTCGCTTCCGGCAGGATCAGGAACTCCGCACAGCTCTGCAGGCCATTTTTCATGTAGTTGAAATTGTCCTTGCGCGCCTGCACGAAACCGGCCGCGCGGTCCATCTGCGCCAGGCCGCAGGCGGCCTGCATGTCGGTAATCTTCAGGTTGTAGCCCAGGTGGCTGTAGGTGTACTTGTGGTCATAGCCGTCCGGCAACGTGCCCAGCTTGCAGCAGAAGCGCTGGCCGCAGGTGTTGTCCTTGCCTGGCGCGCAATAGCAGTCGCGGCCCCAGTCGCGGAACGATTCGGCAATCGCTTTCAGTTCCGGATTGTTGGTGAACACCGCGCCGCCTTCGCCCATCGTGATGTGGTGCGCAGGGTAGAAACTCATGGTGCCGATATCGCCGAAGGTGCCGCACATCTGGCCGTTGTACGTGGCGCCCAGGGCGTCGCAGCAATCTTCCACCAGCCACAGATTGTACTTTTTGCACAGCGCGACGATGACTTCCAGGTTGAACGGATTGCCCAGGGTATGGGCCAGCATGATGGCCTTGGTCTTGTCCGTGATGGCCGCTTCGATTTTGCTGGCGTCAATATTGTAGGTGCCCAGTTCCACGTCGACGAAGACGGGTACCGCGCCATATTGCAAAATCGGATTGACGGTGGTCGGGAAACCGGCCGCCACGCCGATGACTTCGTCGCCGGGCTGGATGGCGCGCGCGCCGAGTTTCGGCGACGTCAGCGCCGAGAAGGCCACCAGGTTGGCCGACGAGCCGGAGTTCACCGTGATCAGGAATTCGACGCCGATAAACTTGGCCAGACGCTGTTCGAATTCGTCATTGAAACGCCCCGTGGTCAGCCAGGCGTCGAGCGAGGCTTCGACCATCAGGCCCATCTCGGGGGCGCCGACGACTTTGCCGGCCGGTGGAATCACCGTCACGCCCGGCTCGAAGGGTTTCGGCACGCTGGCCAGTGCGCCGTATTGCGCCACCAGGGCAGCGATCTGCTCGCGGATTTGTTGTTGGGTCAGTTGTTCGCTCATGATACAGCCTTCAATTTATTAGGTAATTAATCAGGTATTTTGATAGGTGGCGATTTGCGCCAGCGTCATTGCCCGCATGTCCGCGCCCTGGTCGCAGGCCTTATGCCATTCGACGATCTTGGCGATGGTCTGGCCGATGTCCCAGCGCGGATGCCAGCCCAGCTGGCCGCGTGCCTTGGAACAATCGAGCTTCAGGTAGGTCGCCTCATGCGGATGGTCCTGGCCATCGAGCGACCAGGAGGCACCCGCGCCCCATTCTTGCGTCATGCGCTCGATGATCCATTCGACGGGCTTGGCGTCGGTATCGTGCGGGCCGAAGTTCCAGCCTTCGGCATGCACGGGGCCTGCCGTATACAGCTTTTCCGCCAGGGTCAGATAGCCGCTGAGCGGCTCGAGCACATGCTGCCACGGGCGGATTGCATGGGGATTGCGGATCATTACCGGCTCGCCGGTGCCGATCGCGCGCAGCATATCCGGGATCAGGCGATCCAGCGCCCAGTCGCCGCCGCCGATGACGTTGCCGGCGCGGCCGCTGCCCAGAGCCACGCCGTGTTCGGCGTATTTGTCGGCATGGAAGAAGGAACTGCGGTAGCCGGCTGTCACCAGTTCGGCGCAGCCCTTGCTGTTGCTGTAGGGATCATAGCCGCCCATGGCCTCGTTTTCGCGGTAGCCCCACGGCCATTCGCGGTTTTCATAGCACTTGTCGCTGGTGACGTTCACCACCGCACGCACGCCAGGCGTGGCGCGCACGGCTTCGAGCACATGCACCACGCCCATGACGTTGGTGGAATACGTTTCCACCGGATTGGCGTATGAGTAGCGCACCAGTGGCTGGGCGGCCATGTGAATGACGATGTCCGGGCGCGCAGCGGCCATGGCGCGCTTGACTGCGTCGCCATCGCGCACGTCACCGATGATCGACTGCATGCCACTGGCCACGTCGGCGACCTCAAACAGGCTGGGGGTGGTCGGTGCCGCCAGCGCATAGCCGATCACGTCGGCGCCAAGCTGCTGCAGCCACAGGCTCAGCCAGCCACCCTTGAAGCCGGTATGGCCGGTGAGGAAAACACGTTTTCCTTGCCAGAATGCGGGATTCATCAAGCCGCCTTCCAGGGGGCCTTGCCCGATTGCCACAGTTCTTCCAGATGTACCTTGTCGCGCAGGGTATCCATCGGTTGCCAGAAGCCATGATGGAAGAAGGCATGCATTTCGCCTTCCCGCGCCAGGCGCTCCATCGGCGCCTTTTCCCACACGGTGCTGTCTTCGGCGATATAGTCGATGACTTGCGGCGACAGCACGAAATAGCCGCCGTTGATCCAGGCGCCATCGCCTTGCGGTTTTTCCTGGAAACTGTTGATCTTGTTGCCATCCAGATTCAGCGCGCCAAAGCGGCCGGGCGGCTGGGTCGCGGTCAGGGTGGCGAGCTTGCCGTGCGCCTTGTGGAAGGCGATCGATTCAGTAATGTTGACATCGCTCACGCCATCGCCGTAGGTGAAACAGAATGCCTCTTCGCCTTCCAAGTAGGGCTGGACACGCTTCAGACGCCCACCGGTCATGGTCTCGTCGCCCGTGTCGACCAGCGTCACTTTCCACGGCTCGGCATTGCGCGCATGCACTTCCATCTGATTATTCTGCATATCGAACGTCACGTCCGACGTGTGCAGGAAATAATTCGCGAAATATTCCTTGATGACATAGCCCTT
>NZ_JAMQGR010000027.1:0-6392 GCF_023703445.1 Janthinobacterium kumbetense | reverse complement strand
GAGAAAAACCCGATCAGCAATGGTCGGGTTTTTTTTCGTCTGCTGGTTTTACCTGGCGCCGGCTTTTTGTCGTGCGTACGGCGAAGTTGCGCGAAGTTATCGCTCGTGAGCACTTTTTACGGGGGTGAGTGTGCTGCAAAATGCCTATCTTGCCCGGTCCATGTTGCTAACTGCGGGCACCGTCATGTTCTCTTCATATTCACACTGTACGATGACTTGCATGGCTGCCGCCCTTGGGCGGTCAGTCCCTTTCATCCCATCAAGTAAATGTGTGCATCCATGTTGGCCAAGCTTAAACTCGTCAAAACTCTCAAAGGCATCGATAGTATCTTGATGCTGTCGGCCATGCTGATACTCTGGATCGGCAATTACAGCAACCTCGATCTCATGATCGCCGACAGCATGTTCGACGGGACGCGTGGGCAATTTGCCGGCACGGGCAGCGCGTTGGCGGGCAATTTCCAGCTCGGCATGATCTCGCTTGGCTCCGCCTTGATCTGCTTGGCCATCTGGGACACCTTGCATCCGCTGGCTCGGCTTGCTTCACGCCGCAGCGCCTTGCGCGTCGTGGCTCTGTCGGTCGTCTTGGTGCCGTTAAGCATTTATTTGCTCTCTTCCTTCAGCGATGTGCCCTGTCCCACGGATTTGCTGCGCTATGGCGGACTGGCGCCATACACGCGCCTGCTGGAAACATTGCCCGCCAATGCATCTGCCATGGTTTGCCTGCCCACCATGCAGACGAACACTGCCTGGTGGATGCTGGCCTTGCCATTGTTTTGCCTGCCCGGACGGCCACGCACGGCGCTTCTGCTCGCTGGCGTCATGCTACTGTGCGGTTTGGTGACAGGCTGGCAGCAACAGTTGCAAGGTACGCAATTTTTCACGCACACCTTGTGGTCTGCCTGGATCGCCTCTTTCCTGATATATCTGCTGCATAATCTGCTCCGGACCGAGGACGCGTTGGCCTGAAACATAAAAGTACGTCACAATCTGCCTGTCTAGTTGTCGTTTCATACAAAAACAGGAGCACCATGAACGAGCAGATTGCGAGAGAAGTGGTATTGGTCCGTGCTATCGAGACGGCCGACCAGAAAAAAGAAGTCCTCAGCGAGGATGACCGCATGTATGCCAGCCGCAGCGCGCGTGAGCTTGCGCAGTGGCAAGCTTCGGGCAAACAGGCCGAAGTGACGGGTGACGATTTCCTGCAGCAGCGCTCCGAGTTGATCCTCAAGCGCATCACCGAACGCACGCCCGCCTTTGCCGCTTTCGCGAAACGCCGTAACGGCATGAAAACCCTGGCGCTGACCTTGCCCCTGCTGGCACTGCTGCTGGGCGCCGGGCTCGACCGCATCACGGATCCCCATCGTGTGGATCTGTTGTCGGCGCCCTTGCTGCTGATCATCGCGTGGAACGTGCTGGTCTACCTGGGCTTGCTGATCTGGCTATGCATCCCCTCGCATGCCCTCGGCTGGCCGAAGGCGGGACTGGTGCGCCACCTGAGCGTGGGCCGCCTGGCCTTGCCGCGCAAGTTGCCGCACGCCTTGTCCTCGGGTTTGCTCAGCTTCATGGGGGAATGGGCGCACCTGAGCTCCAAGCTGACGGCCGCGCGCCTGAGCCGTACCATCCACCTGAGCGCCGCCATGTTTGCCATCGGCGCCGTCGCCTCGTTGTATGCGCGCGGTTTCCTGTCGCAATACGCAGCAGGTTGGGAAAGCACCTTTTTGAGTGCCAGCCAGGTACACAGCCTGCTTTCAACCCTGTTTGCGCCGGCTATTGCCCTATTTCATTTGCAAGGCTTTTCGCTGGCGGAAATCGAAGCGCTGCGTTTCCCGCAAACGACCACCGTCGAAGGTGGCGCCCGTTGGGTGCATTTGTATGCGGCAACCATCTTTCTGCTGGTGGTCGTTCCCCGCCTGATCCTTGCATTGGTCAACAACTGGCGCGCCGCGCGCCTGACCAGGCACTTTCCGCTGGATCTCGATCAACCGTATTTCCGCAAGCTCAATGAAAGCATCGGCGTGGCCACGGGCGGCATGTTGCGCGTCTTGCCATACAGCTTTACTGTCGATGAGGCGCGCCACAAGGGCCTGGGGCAACTCGCCCTCATGTTGTTCGGTGAGCAAGGCCGCATGATGCTGCGTCCGTCGACGTCGTATGGCGAAGAGCCGCAGGACGTCCTGCGTGGCACGGACCTGAATGATCCGCAAGTCAATATCACGGCCGTGCTGTTCAACCTGACGGCGACGCCGGAAAAGGAAAATCATGGCGCCTTCCTCGATTACCTGGCGCAATCGTCAACACGCGGCATCGCCGTCCTGATCGACGAGTCCGCCTACCTGGAGCGTGCGGGCGAGCAGGCGGATAACGGCGCGCGCCTGGCGGAACGAGTCGCCTTGTGGCAACAATTCTGCCAGTTCCACAAAACCACGGCCACCCTGGTCAATTTGCTCAATCCTGCCTTGCACCCGCTCGATGCTGGTGTCGGGCTGAAAGTATCGGCAGCAGCATGAGTGTGAATGTGAATAAAGATGTGCAGGATGATGCGGTGCAGATTCAGTTCGCGCTGATTTCGCACACGAATAATGGCAAGACGACACTGGCGCGTACCCTGGTGGGCGTGGATGTCGGCGAAGTGCGCGACGCCGCCCACGTGACCGTGTTTGCTGAATCGCATACCTTGCTGGCGACGCCGCAGGGTGATGCCCTGCAATTGTGGGATACGCCAGGCTTCGGCGACTCCGTGCGCTTGCTCAAGCGCTTGGGGCAGTCGGGCAATCCCATCGGCTGGTTCCTGCGCGAAGTGCTGGACCGCTACCGCGACCGTCCGTTCTGGCTCAGCCAGCAAGCGTTGCGCACGGCCAAGGACTCTGCCGACGTGGTGCTATATCTGGTCAACTCTTCCGAAAATCCCCGGGATGCAGGTTATTTGCCAGCGGAAATGAAAATCCTCGCCTGGCTGGATAAGCCCGTGGTGGTCTTGCTCAATCAGATGGGGCCGCCGCGTCCGGGCAATGAGGAGCTCGGCGAGCAGGCGTGCTGGCGCGAGCATTTGCAGCAGTATCCGATCGTGCGCGGCGTCCTGGCGCTCGATGCCTTTGCCCGCTGCTGGGTACATGAGCGCGTGTTTTACGAAGCCGTAGGTAAATTGTTGCCGCAGTCGCAGCAAGCTGGCTACGCGCGTTTGTTTGCTGCCTGGCAAACGCAAAATACGGCGCGTTTTCAGCAGGCCATGCATTTGCTGGCCACCCAGCTGGCCATGGCTGCCCAGGATCGCGAAGCCATTGATCCGGCGTCCAAGGGCTTGCTGAAATCGGCCTTGCAGGTAGTGGGTATCGGTAAGAATGCAGAGCAGCAACGCCAGGAAAAGGCCATGGCCAGCCTGGTAGCGCGCCTCAATACGCACAGCGGCGAAACGACGCGTGAACTGTTGATCTTGCACAAACTCGATCCTACCGATGCGCATAAGATCAATAGCAGGATACGGGAAAATTTCGCCGTGCGCGCGCCGATCGACAAGGCGCAAGCGGGGTTGTTGGGCGCCATGATTTCCGGTGCGGCAACGGGACTGTCGGCCGACCTGATTTCCGGCGGCTTGACCTTGGGCACGGGGGCCTTGCTTGGCGGCGTGGTCGGTGCGCTGACGTTTGCTGGCGCCGCCTGGGGTTTTAATTCCGGCACGGACCGCAACGAGCCCACCATGCAATTTACCGATGCTTTCCTGCGCACCCTGGTGGTGGCGGGCGTGCTGCGCTATCTGGCGGTGGCGCATTTTGGCCGTGGCCGCGGCAACTTTGTCGAAAGCGAAGCGCCGGCCTTCTGGCAGGATGAGGTCGAGCAGGCGGTAGCGCGCCATGACGCTGCTCTGGCCGAGCTGTGGAAAGACGTGCGCCGGGAAAAGTCGCCGGAGCAAGCCGCCGAGCGCGTGCTGCCCCTCCTGTCGTCCATCACCTCCGATACCCTGGCGCGTCTGTATCCGGATGTGGCGCGCCTGGTGTAGATACCTGGTGTAGATCATCAGGCGCGGGCTTGCAGCCACTGCTCCAGAAACTGCACGCAGGCCCTGACCTTGGCCGAGTTCGACAGCCGGGAGGTGGTCACCGCCCACACATCGGCCGCCTGTTGATACGCGGGCAAAATGCGCAGCAGCTTGCCTTGCGCCAGGCTGCTTTCCACATCCCATGCCGAACGCAAGATGATGCCGTGGCCATCCAGCGCCCATTGATGGACGATCTCGCCATTGTTGGCCGAGAGCGGTCCGTCGACCTTCACCGTTTCCAATCCTTGCGGCCCCTGCAGTTTCCAGCGCCGCCCATCCTGGTCGCGTTCGCGAATGACGATGCAGTCATGCTCGCGCAGCTGCGCCAGGGTGTCCGGCGCTCCGCGTCGTGCCAGGTAGGCGGGCGCGGCGCACAGTACGCGTTGGTTGCTGGCAATACGGTGGGCGATCAGGTCCGGTTCATGGACCACGCCGATGCGAATGTCGAGATCGAAACCTTCGCCCAGCAGGTCGACGGGCCGGTCGAGCAATTCCAGCTGTATTTTCAGGTCTGGATACTGCCGTGCCAGCTGGGATAGGGCAGGACCGAGCCGGTTGCGTCCGAAACCGGAACTGGAGCAGATGCGCAGCACGCCTTGCGGCTGCAGTTTCGACTGCGCTACCGCCTCACCCATTTGCTCGACATCTTCCAGGATGCGCTGCGCCCATTGCCGCACGATCTCGCCGTGATCGGTGACGCTGACCCGGCGTGTGGTCCGGTGCAACAGCCGTACTTGCAGTGCCGCTTCCAGCATGCCTATGCGCTTGCTGACGACGGCCTTGGAAATGCCCAGTTCCAAGGCCGTGCCGGCGAAGCTGGTTTTATGGGCGACCTGGCAAAACAGGCGTAAGTCTTCCAGCAGCGGTGTATGTTTCATTGATTGACCACGAAATGTGAATACTTGGGTTATGAGTTACCTGATTGTATTCTCATGCGGCGCCAGTATCATCAATGCATCCATCTAGCATCCATCTATAACCAGGAGAACCCCATGCCCGCACACCGAATCGCAGTCATCGCCGGCGACGGCATCGGCAATGAAGTCATGCCGGAAGGGCTGCGTGTCGTCGAGGCCGCCGCGCGCCGTTTCAATATCGACCTGCAGTTCACGACGATGGCATGGGCCAATTGCGACTATTACCTGGAACACGGGCAAATGATGCCCTCGGACTGGTTTGCCCAGCTCAAGGATTTCGATGCCATCTACTTTGGCGCTGTGGGCTGGCCGGACAAGGTACCCGACCACATCTCCTTATGGGGTTCGCTGCTGAAATTCCGCCGCGAATTCGACGAATACGTGAATCTGCGTCCCGTGCGCTTGATGCCTGGTGTGCCGTGCCCGCTGGCGAACAAGAAGCCAGGTGATATCGATTTTTATGTGGTGCGTGAAAATACGGAAGGAGAGTATTCATCCGTGGGTGGGCGCATGTTCGAGGGGACGGAACGCGAAACGGTGCTGCAGGAATCCGTTTTTACGCGCAAGGGTGTCGACCGTATCCTGAAGTATGCGTTTGAACTGGCGCAAAGCCGGCCTAAAAAACACCTGACATCGGCCACGAAATCGAATGGCATCGCCATCAGCATGCCGTATTGGGATGAGCGGGTGGAAGCCATGGGCCCGAGCTTTCCCGATGTCCGCTGGGATAAATACCATATCGACATCCTGGCGGCCCGCTTTGTATTGAGCCCTGAACGCTTCGACGTGGTGGTCGCTTCGAATCTGTTTGGCGACATCCTGTCCGACCTGGGGCCCGCCTGCACGGGGACGATTGCCATCGCACCGTCGGCCAATATCAATCCGGAGCGGACTTTTCCTTCCGTTTTCGAGCCGGTGCACGGTTCCGCCCCCGATATCTATGGCCAGAATATCGCCAATCCGATCGGCATGATCTGGTCGGGCGCCATGATGCTGGACTTCCTCGGCAATGGCGATGCCAATTACACGGCGGCGCATGATGCGATTGTGCGGGCCATCGAGCAGGTGCTTGAGCATGGTCCGCGTACGCCAGACATGGGTGGCAGCGCCAGTACGACGGATGTCGGCATGGCGGTTGCCGAATTGCTGAAATAAAGCTTGCTGCCTGTGAGTGGCTTTGCTATAGTTCGCCTCCCCAATGAGACGCACTAGTTTGCGGCACAAAAGGGACGGCCTTCAGGGGCTGGGTAGTAAAAAGAAGGTGTTGACGGATGTAGCGAAATGCTTCATACTCTTCCTTCTTCGCAGCTGACAGACACAACGCTTTGTCGATAGCGCGAAAGCAGTACCGAATACAGTTCTTTAACAATTAACAGTCGATAAGTGTGGGCATTTGATGTAGGTGCAGCAGAGATCTTCGGATTGCTGTAATACTTAAA
>NZ_JAMQGR010000026.1:0-7665 GCF_023703445.1 Janthinobacterium kumbetense | reverse complement strand
CATCCTAAGCCTCCAGCCGCCACCCAGCTCCACCGGGCGCGGGATAACTTCATAGCTGTACTTCATGCTGGAGCCTTCCGATTTTTCGCTACGGTCTGATGCACGATGTCCAGCGCGTGCTGTACCACTTCCTTGCGGGTGGCCATATCCCATTGCTCCATCAATTCGGCAAGCTGGCCGGCCTGGGGCGGGTCGAGGAAAAAATCCAACCTGGTGGCGCCGGCCGCTGCTCGGCTCTGCCGGCTTTGGCGGCTGCGCTCGGTGGGCGGCAGCTGCTCGCCCGAACCGGCTGGCCGGCCGGCTCGGCGTTTCTGTTCGTCCATGATTTTCAATCCTAAAAGTGCTGCCGAATGTAGGCACTCTACCCGACATAGTGACCGGTCACAAGAATTATTTGTCCGTTTGACATAAAACCCGTTCCGCGCTGTCGATGGCAACAACATATTTTTGCAGCCGGGTGCAAAAACGGTGGTGAGCGTTCTTGGGGTTCAAGGTGCAACGGAACGGAGAAACCAAACGAGCTGAGTCGGACATCGTCCACTTCGTGGAAGAGGCGCCCATCCCGATGGTCGTACACGCTGTTGAGGAAGCGTCCCGGCAAAGCGGCATCCCGAACGCAACCACGATACCTCGCACAGAATCCAGACTCGCGCTCAACTCAAGACTAATCCTCGCCAGCTACAAATCAGAATCCTGCAAATCTGCCAACAAACTCACAACCGAAATGACGCTGTTGCGGTGCAACTTTAGTGCAAAGTCAGTGCAAAGTCACAACACCCAAGCCCTAACAGTCAAGGACAGGATGCCGGATGTATATCGCTCCGCTCCATACATCCAGAATTTTGACCGCTAGGTCGCTCCGCGCCCGTCGCAGTCAACTCAGGGCTTCACCCCGAGACCCGTAACCCAGGCGATGCGCCAGAAACTAACCTAACCGGCACGGTCAATCTCATCTCGACTACAGGCCAACACTTACCCGCCATCAGTAAAAATCTGTACACAGCGCTTGACGACAAGACAAAGAAGAATTACGATGAGCTATATCGCATTACGATATAATTCATCGAATTGCGATGATCATAGAACGCAATTCATTATAGAAAATTTGTTAATTTTTAGAGATTATTATGGCTACCAAATTAGGAGTAAATACCCTCGAATCTGTCACGCTCCGCCTTGATCTGGAGAAGTATCGTGAATTCGAGATCGCAATGGGGCTGGCCAATCTGGGTTCGGCCGAGGCCATTCGTCAAACGATAGAAAGCACCATGAATAAATTTAACCAAATCGACCTGACAGGTTTGGTAATCAAGGACGAATTTACGCCGAAGATGGTCAGCGTCAAGGGCGATGCCTTTCCAGAGTTGGTCGGCCACTTGAGCCTCACCGTTACAGCACCAAATGGTTTGGGCCAAGATCGCTTGAACGAATTGGTTTTCGTGCTACCAGAATTTTTTACCGATAAGAGTGAGCCCTACCGCGTTGATAATGCTTACTACCAACGCATCGCTGTCGAAAACAAGTTCATCACGAGCAAGAAGGCGCGCCCGAGAAACGTCTTGAGTTTTCGTCTCGTTAAGGGTAAATGGTCCGGCAGTCTCTTCAACTACTCAGACACTAGCACTGAGGACATCTTGTTTGCAGTAACTGACGCGATGAAAAAACACATCATCGCAACTATCAAATGCGAGTTGATCGACTTGCTACCTTTGAGCCGCCACTTGACGCCTTCGGAAGTAGAACACCTTAACGCAATTCATCTGGGCCCAGTGGCATCGAATTAACGTCAGCGTAAGCCAGTGCCGTCTTACCGCTCAATTCCATTGGATTTAACACAAGCATGCGTATCCTGCCCTCATCCTAAAAATCTCGTGCTTTTAGAAAATTTAATATATTTCAATGATTTTCTAAAGCACGTTCAGAACATGTCCAGAGCACGTTTAAACAAACCCAAAGCACGTCCAGAGCACGTCTAAACACATCTAAAGCACGTCCAGAGCAAGGTTAGGCTATTCAATTGAGCACGGTAGTGCGAAATTGCAGGAGTGAATGTAGCTACATTCACATATCCTGCCCGCTACTTCCCCGTTCTTTTCCACTGGCTTGCCCATCAGGCCGCTAGGTGTTCTTTTTCTTCAAGATTCAAGCGCTGGAATTCGACACCTTCAAATTGCTTGTTTGCAGCCTTCAAACTATGCTGACTTTGCATTTCCATCCATGCTTTTGCCGACAGATCAAAGACGCGAGAAAGTCTTACCGCCATCGGCGCCGTTAGGTCGGCTTCTCCGTTGAGTAGGCGGGATACAGACGATTTGTCCACCTGCAGATGCTTGGCCAACGTCGCTTGCGTGAGCCCCATAGGCTCCACGTAAGCCATGGACAGGTATTCACCCGGATGCATTGTGATCATGATAACTCCTTGTTGTTTGTTGCGCAACGCGCAACATATATAGGCAAAAAAATTTCCACTTGACAAATGTGTATGTTTGTACTATAATGCGCACAACACGTTACCAAAAACGATAAAGCTACTAGGGATAGTGATACTTTAACCGTTTTTGATTAACGTGTCAACCGGTTTGTATATCGGTTGTATATCGGTTTGGTTGATCGTCGCTAAGCGGTTTGGTTAGCGGTCGGCAACTAGGCCATCTAACGTTGTTCAAAATAGGGATTAAGCATGATTAAAGAAAAAGGGGCATTTCTCCACAAGGGCCTTGAGCTCTTGTGGAATTCAGAGGGTGAGAACCATAGCGGTATCCAACCTAACCAGAAGAAGGTTGTGATGACTAACTTGATTCATCTTAGCGTGGCTCGAAGCGTGGACGATGCCCAAGCGGGCTGGGGCAAGCTCAAACGGGTCAAACTTTTGAGTGGTCAGACGGACCGCTACAGCATGGAAATCAATGGTAACGACCGGTTGACGTTCACGTGTGATGCATCGGGGATGGTCAGCAAGATTGACCTCGAAGATTATCACCGTTCTGGCGGGGCTAAGAAGCGATAGTTAGTGAGGGGGCGCAGCTGCTGGCTACGCCCCTTTTTTTCGCTTAACTATTGGCGCCGACGCGGAATTGCCCCAGCGCTCCGACTTTGACCGAACCCAGCCATCTTACCGAAAGCGGCGACAGGTACCGCCCTGGTTCTACGTTTGCCGTACTACGCTACATTTAGAGCGCCAATTTGAATATTCATTGAATATAATATGAGATTCATTGAACATCAATTGGACAGCAAATGGATGGCAAGATCATCACTGTAGGTTCGACCAAGGGTGGGGTCGGCAAAACGACACTGGCGCTAAACATTGCCATCGCGCGCGCGATGGCCGGACGCGACGTCTGGCTGATCGACGCCGACCGCCAAGGCACCGCGTCGACCGCGCTGGCGATCCGCGGCGAGGCCGGCAAGCTGCCGGCGATCGCCACCGCTCACTACGCCGACGGCGGCCAGCTGCGCACCCAGCTGCAGCACCAGCGCGGCAAGTTCCAGGACATCGTGATCGATGCCGGCGGCCGCGACAGCACCGCGCTGCGCGCCGCCCTGGTGCTGTCCGACCTGGTGCTAGTGCCGTTCCAGCCTCGCTCGATCGACGTATGGGCGGTGGCCGACATCGCCGCCCTGATAGAGGAGGCGCGCGCGGTGCGCGACGGGCTGCAGGCACTGGGCGTGCTGAACATGGCCGACACCGCCGGCAGCGACAACGAGGACGCCGCCGCCGCGCTAGCAGACTACCCCGCTATCCGCTACCTTGCGACGCCGATCCGGCGCCGCAAGAGCATCGCCAACGCGGCCGGAAACGGCCTGTCGGTGCTGGAGCAGACCCCGCGCGACGACAAGGCCATCGCCGAGCTGAATGCGCTGCTGCAGGCAATTTATTGAATATTCTTAGAATATTCTTTTAATACTCAAAAGATATTGAAAGACGCTCAAATGGGAATCACCAAAAAACCGGGCGGCGCACCGCCGGCGGCAGCTCTAGCCAAGTTCATCGAAGCGGCGCCGGACGGCGCCAAGCCGGCCAAGTCTCCGGACGACGACAGCGTGCAGATTACGCTGCGCCTGAGCCGCGAGCAACTGGAGCGCCTGACCCAGGTGGCCAAGCGCCAGGGAATCCCGCGCGCCAGCTACATCAAGCGCTCGGTGTTCATCCAGCTGGAAGCTGATGAACAGACTAAATCCTCGTCATAGAGACCGTACCAGAAGACGTCTTACACGGCCTGGTGTCAACTGCCCCATCTACACCAGGTGCTCCTTGTTGGCACTGATGCAAAATTGATCTAGGCTACTAATTTGAACTGCCTCACTCTTGGCCTACTGCCGGATACCCGCCGCGATGATTCAGCAAGGCTTGCCATCAAGCGGTTGCGAAGCTAGTCTATGGGACTGGACAGGGTAAATCCCTGTCCAGTGGGTCAAACGTGCCTACCACACCCCCGCCCGGCCTCGGCCTCGACAACTGAGCCGGACGGGGGTTTTCTATTTTCGACACCTAGCGGGCAGGCCCGCGCCAAGTGCCGATTACTCTTCTCCTCTTGTACATTTCTCGCCTCCCTGTTAATTAAGCTGTTTTGGTTTTGGCTTTTTTTGCCGCTTCAATTTGTTTCGCTACGGCGGCGTCCGCTGCCTCCTGGGCTTCCCGTTGGAGCTTCCAGTAATCGCGGATGGCCTCCAGCTCGGCATGCGCCCCGACCTCGATGACGCGATCAAGGAACCGCGCATATAGCCCGTCTTGCATCATGCCCACCGTGCGCATCCGTTCCATTGCGGCGTTGGGATTCAGAAGCAGGACGTAATGAAACTCTCCGGACGGGCCTTTCTTCGTCTGGATGAAGTAGAGGTCGCGAAGCTTCTTCATCCGACGCCGCCAGGTGTCCACCGCGCGCTCACCGTCGAAACCCGCTTCGCTTGCGAAGGTCGCCGGATGCTCGATGGTGATGAGCGGATGGTCGGGGGAGCGAGCCCATAGACAAAACAGGGTATGTCCGCCAGGTTGCCCCTTCGACTGCGCGTCAATCGCCTGCATGGCAAGCGGGAGCGTCCGTGGGAGGGTCGTATAACCGTCGTTTGTCCTGCGACGCCATACCCACGCTGACGGCACATCCGGAAAGTGGATGTTCATTTGCTGCTGCGCCCGCTCAGCCATGTTCATCCGCTTTTTCTTTGCTTGCACTCCGTTTGCCATCTTGTTCTTTCTATTTGCCTGTTGATGCACAGTTTGCCCCAGCGGCCACCTCTGTGGCAACCCGTCTTTGAGCGCATGATTTCGGCTACACTCAGCCACCTTATTGGCATAATAGCATAGTAGAGATTGCACTATACAAACAATATTCAACTATTTAAAATTGCATGATTACGCAGATTTTTTTTCTCCAAGTACTTGATTATAAATAGGTTTTTAAAGCTAGTGCGGTGCTCGCCGTTATCCTGTGCTCGCCGTTATCCTTGTGCTCACCGTGCTCATGGGATTCTTAAGGGTGCCAGGCGGCACCCTGGGCGGTCGAAAAACCTCCGTTGAAAGCACGTTTTGACTTGGTCGCGGACGGGGACGGGGGATTGTTAGCGTTGACGCAGAATTGATCCAAGCTACTGATTTGAACTGCCCCTCACTTGGGTTTCACTTTCGTTGCACCTTAGACCCGAATCAAAAAGTCCTAAAACGCCTCACAGGCGATTTTTATAGAACAGGATAGGGAAAGGGACTAGCCGGCCGGGAAAAGAGTCCCAGCGCTCGCCTAGGTGGCTTGCTGGCCCTGTTCTTGGCGTGATTCGGCCAGCGTTCGCATGCCGTTGGCTTTAAACTTTAGCCAAAGCAGGCGCATTTCGCTTTCTGCAAAACCTTACTGACGTGGCATACCAGCTGCACAGCCATCACGCCATGTAGCGAGCCGCCGGCTTGCCGGCGGTGAGGCGGTAGGAGCCGGCCCGGTAGGGCTTGGCCGCTTGCGGCCAACTCCGTAGCCCGCCGAAAGCATGGCGTGAGTTGTTAGCGGTGTTGTACCGTGGGGTTGTGTTGATACGCACCCGTGGGTGCGTTCCTAGCCCGCTTGCGGGCTGTTGATTGCTTAGGAGGGGAGCCGGCTTGTCCGGGGAACCTCGCGCAGCGGGGTGCCCGGCCGTAGGCCGCGTTTCTGCGTTAAAGATTTTAAAAGAGTTAAAAAACGCGCGCGTTGTTAAGACTGTGGATATCGTGCTGGAAGCCGCGCCAGCATGGGCTCTCTGAAATCGAGGCGTCATTAATATAACGATATGACCGTCATTGATGTAACGATACTATCCACAGGAAAGCGTCATTGATGTAACGATACTATCCACAGCCGTCACCGATATAACGAAGCTGTAAATTTCCCTCGACATTATTCATATAACGATGATCTGGTCATCGGAATCTTTCTGGCAAATTGCTTTTTCCTGATGCTATCGCGGCAACTAACTTTTTGGCATCTCTGATGTAGAACGTCACTTGGTCTTTCTCCAGGGAATAGAGCATGCGGTACTCGGGCAGAGTGTCGGCATTCTGGATTTTCTGCACTTGGCTTCGGAAGGCTCGGATATGGCTGTGTGCACTGCATTTTTCACGCAGCAACTCTAGTCCGATAGTCCAAGAAGCTTGATTACCGCAATGCTTGCGTGCTAGTTCGTACAGACGGCGCTCAAGCGGCTTGCGCAGGCGAAAATAGTTGCGGTGGATCGTCAGCACTTCGTGGGCCTGGACAGCGTTAAACAGCCACTTCGATAGCGTGACCTCGACAGCAATCATGCGCTCGTTATCCGGCGATTTCTCCACGATGGTCCAACTGTCGATCAGACCAAAACCCTCCTTCACCCGCGTGCCGCCAGTCTTGATATCCGTTTTGATCGAAGTGCCGCGCAAGCGTTCTAGCGTGGCCTCAAGGCGCTGGTACTCCTTGCCGCCGGTTGGTTTGTTGGTCGTCACTAGGTAGTCATACACCACGAAACGGACGGTTCTGTTTTTGGCGTCTTGCCGATCGCAGTTGAGGGCTTCCGTCATCTGCGAAATGACATAGATCAACACGTCCTTATCGAACATCGTTGCGCGCCCCATCACGCTAGGCGTGACCGTTAAGGCTCGGTTGCCATCCTGGCTCTCCCAATGCCAAACGGTCAGGTCCGGCCTAGTGGATAGTGTAAAAATCGGGGCTTCCATGCTCGCGCCGTCGTCCTTCATGGCGTAATCGAACATATCGCACAGGAAGAAATCGCGCTCCACATGCCGCACTGGCAAGAGTTTGGCGCGCTTGCCGGCGACCTTGGCCACGTCCGTGGCCGGCGGCTGCTCGATGTCGGCCGGCAGCGTCGACGCTACTAGCTCCGCATCGCCAAAAAGGTCCGTCTGGCCATGTGCTACGCTCGCCGCCAGGGCGGCGTCGGCGCGGGCCTGGATATTAGCCATTGCCTGAGACTTGTTCACGCTCATACGCTCTCCCTGGAATCAAGCCAGTCATAAGCGGTTTCTTCCGCGTCGGCGTGCGCCTCGGCCAGCTGGTACGCTGCCCACGCGTCAGCAGGTACGCCCGACTTAGCCACGGCCAGCCAATGGCCACGCTCTGACTCGCTGCAGTCGTTCCACCAGGTCACGCCGGCTTGCGGATCGTCCAGGACGATAGGGAACACGCCTCCGCCGACTTCTTCGCCGTTCTCAAG
>NZ_JAMQGR010000025.1:0-9195 GCF_023703445.1 Janthinobacterium kumbetense | reverse complement strand
TGGGTTCGAATCCCACCCTCTCCGCCAGAATACATAAGAGAAGCTCCCGCAAGGGAGCTTTTTTTATGCCCACAACAAATGCCAGCCACCAGCGCATCAAACCCAGGTAGAAAAAACCGCCCAAAGCGCGCAGCGCAAGGCGTTTTTTCCTCCATTCAGACTTTGAAAGCCAGCGTCCCCACTACCGCAAGCTAGTGCACGAGCTTGGCCACCGCAAACGCGACGCCCGACATGGCAATGATCGTCCCCACGCACGACAGGATGACAGTCGACTTCGCCTCAGCCACATCTGACTTGGTCGCATAATTGGAGCGCATCACAGCGAGGTCCAGTTTCAAGCCACTGACATCCGTCTTGAGAACGCCGACATCGGTCTTGAGAGCAGCGACATCCGTTTTCAGACCAGCAACATCCACCTTGAGGCCAGTGACATCCGTTTTCAGACCAGCCACATCCACCTTGATGTCAGCCACATCGACCTTTACATCCTTTACGTCCAGTTTCACACTGGCCATGTCTTTTGCCAGTGCGTTGACTTGCTCGTCCATGGCGCAATCCTCCGTGCTTGTCACTGCATGCTCCTCGCTTTTTTCACCGCTGTCAAACAGTGTCCCGAGGGTATCGCGCATGGCTTTGCTATTGCTTGCCAAGCGTTGCGCCAGCGCCGTCACGCGCTGCAAGTCGGCCATTCCTTCGCCTTGTAGCTGCTCCGTGGCAGTCTGCAATTCCACGGTGATCTGCTCGCTGAGACTGGCTGCGACCTGCAGCCACGCATCGATTTTGCGCTGGCGTGACTGTTGCGTCAGCGCGCCATGCCGCACCTGCGTATCGCTCAGCTTGTGCATGCTGTTCATGCTGCGTCCTCTTCGCGTTGGGGCCGATGCCGCCTACGCTACTCCTCGCCGATGGTGTCCGCCTTGACCCCGCTCACCCTATGGTAATCTACCGTATCCCCATCCTGCCCCCACCAATAAAGCAATGAGCCGATTCTGGAGCACCATCGTCAGCGAGCTGACCCCCTACATCCCGGGCGAGCAACCGAAACTGCCCGGCCTGGTCAAACTCAACACCAACGAAAACCCCTACGGCCCGTCACCGCAGGTGCTGGCCGCGCTGCGCGCAGCGGCCAACGACAGCCTGCGCCTGTATCCGGACCCTTCCGCCAGCGAACTGAAGCAAACCCTGGCCACTTACCACGGACTGAGCAGCGCGCAAGTGTTCGTCGGCAACGGCTCCGACGAAGTGCTGGCGCTGGCCTTCATGGCCTTGCTCAAGCACGATGCGCCGCTGCTGTTCCCGGACATCAGCTACAGCTTCTATCCCGTGTATTGCAAGCTGTACGGCATCGATTACCGCACGGTAGCGCTCGACGAGTCCATGCGCATCCGTCCGCAAGACTACCAGGGGCCGTGCGGCGCCATCATCTTCCCCAATCCCAACGCGCCGACAGGCGTGGACTTGCCGCTGGCCGGCGTGGAAACCATGCTGCGCGACCATCCCGACGCCGTCGTGGTGGTCGATGAAGCGTATGTGGATTTTGGCGGCGAGAGCGCCGTGTCCCTGGTCGAGCGTTATCCGAACTTGCTGGTGGTGCAGACGTTCTCGAAGTCGCGCTCCTTGGCCGGCTTGCGCGTGGGCAGTGCCTTCGGGCATCCGGACCTGATCGAGGCGCTGGAGCGGGTGAAGAACAGTTTCAATTCGTATCCGCTGGACCGGCTGGCGCTGGCCGGTGCCGTCGCGTCGCTGCACGACGAAGCGTATTTCCAGCAGACGCGCCAGGCCGTGATCGCCAGCCGCGAACAGCTGACGGCGGACTTGGCGGCGCTGGGCTTCGAGGTGCTGCCCTCGGTGGCCAATTTCGTCTTTGCCCGCCACCCGCAGCATGACGCGGCGCAACTGGCCGCCGGCTTGCGCGCCCGCTCCGTGATCGTGCGCCATTTCAACGCGCCGCGCATCAGCCAGTATTTGCGCATCAGCATCGGCAACCCAGCCGAATGCGCAGCCCTGGTGGCGGCGCTGCGCGACCTGCTGTGACGCCATGCTGACCTTCTTGCCTGCCAGCCTGGCCGATGGCGAGGCGCTGGCCAGCCTGCGCGTGGCTGCCATGCGCGCAAGCCTGGAGCGCATCGGCCGCTATGATCCGCAGCGGGCGCGCGATCGTTTCCTGGCCACTTTTGATCCAGCCCGTACCTGGCAGTTGCGCCATGACGACACGCTGGCCGGCTTCTATGTGTTGCGGCCGCAAGCGGACTATCTGTTGCTCGACCACCTCTACCTGGCGCCCGGCTACCAGCGGCAAGGCATGGGCGCGGCCGTGCTGGCGCGCGTGTTTGCCGAGGCCGATGCGGCCCGCCAGAGCGTGCGCGTGGGCGCCTTGCGCGGCAGCGAGGCGAACCGCTTCTATGTGCGTCACGGCTTCGTGCCCGATGGCGAGGAAGAGTTCGACCTGTATTATCGGCGCGCCCCCGCGCCTTGATGCTGCCGGCGGCGACTGTTTGTGCAACAATAATCGGATTCATTCATCGACAGGACGGACAATATGGCAAAAGTGGCATTCATCGGTTTGGGCGTCATGGGTTTCCCCATGGCAGGTCACCTGGCTGCGGGCGGGCACGACGTCACCGTGTACAACCGCAATCCGGCCCGCGCGGCCGCCTGGCTGGGACAGCACAAGGGCAGCAGCGCCGCCACGCCGGCCGCCGCCGCTGCAGGCGCCGAGTTCGTGTTTACGTGCATCGGCAACGATAATGATCTGTATCAAGTCATCCTGGAAGAGGGCGGCTTGCTGTCCGCCATGGCGCCGGGCAGCATCCTGATCGACCATACAACGGCTTCCGCCGAAGCGGCGCGCACCATCCATGCGGCGGCGAAAGAGAAGGGCGTGTTCTTCCTCGACGCGCCCGTGTCCGGCGGCCAGGCGGGCGCGGAAAACGGCAAGCTGACCGTGATGGTGGGCGGCGATGCGGAAGCGTATGCAAGGGCCGAGCCCGTCATCGCGCTGTTCTCGCGCGCCGTCACCTACATGGGTGCTTCCGGTTCCGGCCAGCTCACAAAAATGGTCAACCAGATCTGCATCGCGGGCCTCGTGCAAGCCTTGAGCGAAGGCATCGCCTTTGCGGAAAACGCGGGCCTGGACGCGGCCCTCGTCGTCGACGTGATTTCCAAGGGCGCGGCGCAGTCGTGGCAGCTGGAAAACCGGGGCAAGACCATGATCGAGCGTAAGTTCGACTTCGGCTTCGCCGTCGACCTGATGCGCAAGGACCTGGGCATCTGCCTCGCCGAAGCCAAGCGCAACGGCAGCGACTTGCCCGTGACGACCTTGACGGACCAGTTCTATGGCGAAGTGCAGCAGGCGGGCGGCAACCGCTACGATACCTCCAGCCTGATTACCCGCCTGAACAAAAAGTAAGTTTTTAACTTCTCGGTAGAGAGCGGCGCGTCCCTGCAAAGGGCCGCGCCGCTTGTCGTTTACGCCAGCATTAACCTTAAAACGTCAGTTTCCGGAACATCAGGTTTCGATTTTCATGGAAAAGCATGGACTTCGCTAGCTCATCGTGTATTATTAAAAAACGAGATGAAATGTCCCAATTTTTAAAACATTATGAGCGGACCCGCATGAAAACCAACTCCTCAGCGATAACACGCGTTGTCGACAAGAACATTCCCTACCTGTCTTCCGCCGTCGCCATCTGGCGCCCCCGCGCCGTGCTGCGCAGCTGGCCCGGCGTGGCCATCGCGCTGGTGATCGCCCTGTCGGCCACCTTTATTTCCAGCAATTACGGCGGCCCCCAGTTGCTGTACGCGCTGTTCTTCGGCCTGGCCTTCCACTTCCTCGCGTCCGATCCCACCTGCAAGCCCGGCATCGAGTTTTGCAGCAAGGTGCTGCTGCGCACGGGCGTGGCCCTGCTGGGCGCGCGCATCACGTTCAATCAGATCGCTTCCGTGGGCGTGACGCCCTTATTGATCGTCGTCGGCGGCCTGGTCGCCACCCTGGGTTTCGGCTATATGCTGGCCAGGTGGCTGAAACGGCCCATCACGGAAGGGATTTTGTCGGGTGGTTCCGTGGCCATCTGCGGCGCCTCGGCCGCGCTGGCCATCTCGGCCGTGCTGCCGCAAACCAAGGAAAACGAAAAATTCACGCTGCTGACGGTGGTGGGCGTGACGTCGCTGTCGACCCTGGCCATGATCGTCTACCCGCTGCTGGTCAAGCTGCTGGGCTTTGACCCGACGGAGGCGGGCGTATTCATCGGCGGCACCATCCATGATGTAGCGCAAGTGGTGGGCGCCGGCTACCTGGTCAGCAACCACACGGGCGACGTGGCCACCTTCGTGAAACTGACGCGCGTCGCGTGCCTCGTGCCCGTCGTGCTGGGCCTGTCGATCATGTTCAAGCGCAAGGATGGCAAGAGCGAAGTCGATGCGCCGCCGCTCGTACCGTTCTTCCTGATCGGCTTTGTCTGGCTCGTCATCACGAACAGCTTGGGCCTGATTCCGCAGGAAGTGAATGGCTGGATCAACAATGCCTCGCGCGCCTGTCTCGTCATCGCCATTGCCGCGCTGGGCGTGAAAACGTCGTTCCAGTCGCTGGCCTCGCTGGGCTGGCGTCCCGTGATCATGCTGGTGATGGAAACGGTGTGGATCGCCGCCTTCGTCGCCATCGCCGTCCTGCTGACGCGCTGAGCGAACCGGGCCCGCCATGAAGATCCTCGTCCTCGGCGCCGGCGTGGTCGGCACGGCATCGGCCTGGTATTTGCGCCAGGCGGGCCACGACGTGCGCGTGCTCGAGCGCCAGGCGGGCGCGGCGCAGGAAACCAGCTTCGGCAACGGCGGACAGATTTCCGTCTCGCATGCGGAGCCGTGGGCCAACCCTGCCACCCTGCGCAAGGTCGTGCGCTGGCTGGGCAAGGACGATGCGCCGCTGCTGTTCCGTCCTCGCCTGGATGCGCTGCAATGGCAGTGGGCCTTGCACTACCTGCGCGAGTGTTTGCCGTCGAGGGTGGCGCGCAATATGCGCCAGATCGTCGCCCTGGCCGAGTACAGCCGGCAGAGTTTGCAGGCACTGCGGCGCGAGACGGGCATCGCGTATGACCACCTGGAGCGGGGCATCCTGCATTTTTATACGGACCAGCAAGAGTTTGACAAATCGCAAGCGGGCGCCGCGCTGTTGCGCGACCTGGGCTGCCCGCGCAACACCGTCAGCGCCGATGAAGTGATACGGCTGGAACCGGCCCTGGCCCACGCCCGCCGGCACATCGTCGGCGGCGATTTCACGGCCAGCGACGAGTCGGGCGACGTGCACCTGTTTACCACGGCGCTGGCCGCGCGCGCCGCGGCGGCCGGCGTGGATTTCCAGTACGGCACCACCGTGACGCGCCTGCTGGCGGACGGCGAACGCATCACGGGCGTGGAATGCATCGATGTGCACGGGCGCCACTGCCTGGAATACGCGGACGCCGTGGTGGTGGCCATGGGCAGCTTTTCCGCGCCCTTGCTGCAGCCGCTGGGCATACGCTTGATGCTGTATCCGGGCAAAGGTTATTCCGCCACGTATCCCATCCTTGACCCATCCGCCGCGCCGACCGTCTCGCTGACGGACGACGGCCACAAATTGGTGTTTTCGCGCCTGGGCGAGCGCCTGCGCGTGGCGGGCACGTGCGAGCTGAACGGCTACACGCGCGAACTCAATCCCGTGCGCTGCGCCGCCATCACGCGCCGCGTGCAGGCGTTGTTTCCCCACGCCTGCGATTACAGCGACCCCGTGTACTGGGCCGGCTTGCGCCCCCTGACGCCGTCGAACGTGCCCTACATCGGCACCACGCGCTACCGCCAGCTGTTCCTCAACACGGGTCACGGCACCCTGGGCTGGACCATGGGCTGCGGCGCGGGCAGGGCGATCGCCGACCTCGTGTCGGGACGCCAGCCGGAGGTCGATTTTGCGTTTTGCGGCGAGCCGCCCCGGCAAGAGACCGCTTTGGTTCAACTTAGGAGAGCACCACGATGAGAGACGACGCCACCCCCAGCCAGCCACCCGGCGGCCTGACCCTGGCCGGCACCACCTACCAGTCGCGCCTGCTGGTGGGCACAGGTAAATACAAGGATTTCGAGGAAACGCGCCTGGCCATCGAGGAGAGCGGCGCCGACATCGTCACGGTGACGATCCGCCGCGTGAATATCGGCCAGGAAAAGGGCGAGCCGAACTTGCTCGACTTCATCCCGCCCTCGAAATACACGATTCTGCCCAACACGGGCGGCTGCTACAACGCGCGCGACGCCGTCTACACCTTGCAACTGGCGCGCGAGTTGCTGGGCGGCCACCCGCTGTGCAAGCTGGAAGTGCTCGGCGATGAAAAGACCTTGTTCCCGAACATGCCGGAAACCCTCAAGGCGGCCGGGGAGCTGGTGCGCGACGGCTTCCATGTGATGGTGTATTGCAGCGACGATCCCATCCAGGCGCGCATGCTGGAAGACCTCGGCTGCATCGCCGTCATGCCGCTGGCCTCCCTGATCGGTTCGGGCATGGGTATTTTGAATCCGTGGAACTTGTCGCTGATCATCGAGCAAGCCCGTGTGCCCGTGCTGGTTGACGCAGGCGTGGGCACGGCGTCGGACGCGGCCATCGCCATGGAACTCGGCTGCGACGGCATCCTGATGAATACCGCCATCGCGGCGGCGCGCGAACCGATCCGCATGGCGCGCGCCATGAAACTGGCAGTGCAGGGCGGGCGCGAGGCTTACCTGGCCGGACGCATGCCCCGGAGAGCGAACGCCATGAGCGCTTCACCCTCGTCGCCGATGGCCGGGCTGATCGCCTGAGCCGCCGCATTTATCCGTAGTTGCAGCACCGTTGTTGATTCTTGTTGAAGTACCCATAAAAACCACAATACCTGGAGATGACATGAAACACACACTCGTAGCGGCAGCCATCCTGGCTTCCTTTCTTGCCGGCAACGCCAGCGCCCAATCGTCCGTCACCGTGTACGGCTTGCTCGACGCGGGCCTGACGTCCGAACACGGCGGCGCGGACGGTTCCGTCACCAAGCTGGCCACCGGCGTGCAGTCGGGCAGCCGCATCGGCTTCAAGGGCACGGAAGACCTGGGCAATAATTTAAAGGCCAACTTCTTGCTGGAAAACGGCCTCGACGTGGATACGGGCGCCAACCGCCAGGGCGCCTTGTTCGGGCGCAAGGCTTACGTGGGCCTGTCGGGCGGCTTCGGCGCCGTGAACCTGGGCTTGCAGCACAACCCGCTGTTCACCGCGCTGGACAATATCGACCCGTTCGAGACGGGCATGACGGGCGCCTCGATCAACCTGATGAGCGTGGCCAGCCTGCGCACGAAAAATTCCATCATGTACGAGACGCCGAAGGTGAACGGCTTGTCGGCCGCCGTCATGTACGGCCTGGGCGAAAAGCCGGACAGCAACACCCTGGGCCGCACCATCGACTTTTCCATCGACTACGCCAACGGCCCGCTCGTGCTGACCCTGGCCCACGACAACCGCAAGGATACGCCGCTGAACACGGCGAAAGTCACCTTGCTGGGCGGCACCTACGACTTCGGCCCCGCCAAGCTGCACGCCGCGTATGAGACGGACAAGGACGATGCGGGCACGGATTTCCGCAACTACATGCTGGGCGCGTCGGCCCCCGTGGGCGCGGCGGGCAGCGTGATGGCTTCGTACATCCGCAAGGATGACCGCACGAATGCGCGCCGCGGCGGGCGCCAGCTGGCCATCGGCTACACCTATGCCTTGTCCAAGCGCACGAATCTGTACACCTCGTACGGCCGCATCAGCAACGATGGCGCGGGCACCAATTTCGTTGGCGATGCCTCAAGTGGCGGCAGCGTGCCCTTGCCTGGGCATAACTCGAGCGCCTTCACGGTCGGCATGCGCTTGAAGTTCTAAGCGCGGCGCAGAAGGAGAACGATGGCGGCTTGTCTGTTGCGGATAAGCCGCCATTGTTGTTTCAGGAGTGGACCTAAGTCACGGATTCCGGATTCAGGAATGAAACAGTCCGATTTTTCATGAAATTTCATTGACAGCGCATTTCGCAACCGTTAAATTGAACACGTATTTCAAATATCGGAACAAAATATACCGATTTTTCATAAAACCGTAAGGAGACTGAGCCATGACCGATTTGTCCGACCAAAAAGCCGCCGCAGCAGCCGCTACCGCAGCAACCCCGGTGGGCCCGCAAAAGATGACGCCTTCCGAAGCGTTCGTGGAAACCCTGGCCGCCAATGGCGTGACCGACATGTTCGGCATCATGGGCTCGGCCTTCATGGACCCGATGGATATCTTCGCGCCCGCCGGCATCCGCCTGATCCCCGTCGTGCACGAGCAGGGCGCCGGCCACATGGCCGACGGCTATGCCCGTGTCTCGGGCCGCCATGGCGTGGTCATCGGCCAGAACGGCCCCGGTATCAGCAATTGCGTCACGGCCATCGCCGCCGCCTACTGGGCGCACACGCCCGTCGTGATCATCACGCCGGAAACGGGCACGATGAGCATGGGCCTGGGCGGCTTCCAGGAAGCGAACCAGTTGCCGATGTTCGAAGAATTTACGAAATATCAAGGCCACGTGACGAATCCTGCCCGCATGGCCGAATTCACGGGCCGCTGCTTCGACCGCGCCATGTCGGAAATGGGTCCGACGCAACTGAACATCCCGCGCGACTATTTCTATGGCGAAATCAAGGCGGAAATCCCGAAACCGAACCGCCTGGACCGCGGCGCCGGCGGCGAGCAAAGCCTGAACGATGCGGCGGAATTGCTGGCCAAAGCCAAGTTCCCTGTGATCATCTCGGGCGGCGGCGTCGTCATGGGCGAAGCGATCGAAGAGTGCAAGGCCCTGGCCGAGCGCCTGGGCGCACCCGTCGTCAACAGCTATCTGCACAATGACTCGTTCCCCGCCAGCCATCCGCTGTGGTGCGGCCCGCTCGGCTACCAGGGTTCGAAAGCGGCGATGAAACTGATCGCCCAGGCCGACGTTGTCGTGGCCCTCGGTTCGCGCCTGGGCCCGTTCGGCACCCTGCCGCAGCACGGCATGGATTACTGGCCAAAGAACGCGAAGATCATCCAGATCGACGCGGACAACAAGATGCTGGGCCTGGTCAAAAAGATTTCGGTGGGCATCTGCGGCGACGCCAAGGCGGCCGCCAAGGCGATTATTGCCCGCCTGGATGGCAAGC
>NZ_JAMQGR010000024.1:0-12203 GCF_023703445.1 Janthinobacterium kumbetense | reverse complement strand
TTGCGGCTACGCGTTTCCGACGATCATCGGCGCCAAGGTTGCTGCACCGCACCGTCCGGCCGTGTCGTATGCGGGCGACGGCGCCTGGGGCATGAGCTTGATGGAAACGATGACGTGCGTGCGCCACAACATTCCCGTCACGGCCGTGGTGTTCCACAACCGCCAGTGGGGTGCGGAAAAGAAAAACCAGGTGGATTTCTACAACCGCCGCTTCGTCGCCGGCGAGCTCGACAACCAGAGCTTCGCGGAAATTGCGCGGGCCATGGGCGCCGAAGGCATCACGGTCGACAAGCTGGAAGACGTGGGTCCGGCCCTGAAAAAGGCCATCGACATGCAGATGAATGAAGGCAAGACCACCATCATCGAAATCATGTGCACGCGCGAGCTGGGCGACCCGTTCCGCCGCGATGCGCTGAGCAAGCCGATCCGCCACCTGGACAAGTACAAAGACTACGTGTAATCAGTCTGCCCGATCCTTGTATGACCCCGGCTTGCCGGGTTTTATGTGCCGGAATCATGTTTCATGTCTCATGTCTCATGTTTCATGTTTCATGCTTCCATGGTTCCGGCATTTTTTTACCGAATTGGAGTCGCCATGAAAGCCCTGCACCGCATCATCGCGCAAGCCCGCGCCGTGCCGAAAAACATCGTCTTGTGCGAGGGCGGCGACGTGCGCGTGCTGCAGGCGGCCGCGCGGGCGGCCAGCGACGGCCTGGCGCACATCACCATCGTCGGCAAGCCGGCCGCCATCCTGGCCCTGGCGCGCGAACAGGCGCTGGACCTGGATGCCGTGCGCCTGGTCGACCCGGAAACGTCCGACGAGTCGGAACACTATGCCCAGCAATTGTTTGTGCTGCGTCAAGCCAAGGGCATGACGGTGGAGCAGGCGAGGATCGCCGTGCAAGATCCCTTGTGCTACGCCAACCTGATGGTGCGGCTGGGCGACGCGGACGGTTGCGTGGCGGGCGCCGTGCACACGACGGCCGACGTGGTGCGCAGCGCCATCCAGATCATCGGCGTCGATCCGGCCTTCAAGCTCGTGTCGAGCTTTTTCCTGATGATGCTGTGCGAACCGTTCCACAGCCTGAAGGGCGGTTTCATCTTTTCCGACTGCGCCCTCGTCGTCGACCCGAAGGCGGAGGAATTGGCCGACATCGCCATGGCCGCCGCCGACAGCGCGCAAGCCTTGCTGATGGAAGAGCCGCGCGTGGCCATGCTGTCATTTTCCACCAGCGGCAGCGCCCACCATGCGGCCGTCGACAAGGTGCATGCGGCAACGGACCGGGTCAAGGCCCAGCGTCCGCTGCTGGCCATCGATGGCGACGTGCAGCTCGATGCGGCCATCGTGGCCGAGATTTCGCAAAGAAAAGTCAAGGATTCCGTCGTCAACGGCCGCGCGAACGTGCTGGTGTTCCCGAACCTGGACGCGGGCAATATCGGCTATAAATTGGCCGAACGCATGGGCGGCGCCGTCGCCATCGGCCCCTTGCTGCAAGGCTTGAAGAAACCCGCCAACGATCTGTCGCGCGGTTGCTGCGCCGACGACGTGTATAACGTGATTGCCGTCACGTCCGTGCAGGCCCAGGGTGGGCGCTGAGTTGTTCAGCTTGCCCGTGCTGGCGCTGCTGGGCGTGGTGGCGGCAGGCACGTATTTCCAGACCGTCACGGGTTTCGGACTGGGCATGATCGTCATGGGCGTGGCCAGCGGCCTGGGCCTGGCGTCCGTGCCCGCGCTGGCGGCCCTCGTCAGTTTGTTGTCCCTGGCCAATTGTCTCGTGGCCTTGCCGGGCGCCTTGCACCACCTGGACTGGCGCGCCATCCGCGCCGCCAGCATCGGCTTGCTGCCGGCCATGGCGGCCGGTGTCTTGCTATTGGGATACCTGGACCAGGCGTATGCGCCCATCCTGAGACTCTTGCTGGGCGCGGCCATCGTGTATGGCGGCGTCAGCATCCTGCTGCAGGCGCCGCCGGGACCGGGCGCGGCCGACAAGCGCAGCTTTTTCATCAGCGGCGTGTGCGGCGGCCTGTTCTCGGGCCTGTTTTCGCTGGCGGGACCGCCGCTCGTGTACCAGTTTTATCGCCAGGAAATGAGTCTGACCACCATCCGCTACAGCCTGATCTTCCTGTTCGCCCTCAGCGCGGGCGGGCGCTCGCTGATGGCGGGCAGCCAGGGCCAGCTCGATGCGAAAGTATTGCTGCTGTGCACGCTGGCCTTGCCCGTGGGCGTGCTGGCCACGATGGCCGGCAAGCGCTATCCGCCGCCGATCGCCCAGCGCGGCATGCGCCGCATCGCGTTTGCCGTGCTGACCGCCATCGGCATTTCGCTGATGGCGGCGGCCGTGCCGCAATTGCTGCGCTAGGCCTTGAACGTCAATAAAGGTTTCAGGCGGGCCACCGATTGCAGCAAGCCCGCTTCCTCCTGCGCGGCGATGACGGGACCGATCTTTTTATACGCCATCGGCGCTTCCTCGACGCGGCGCTCTTCGCGCAAAGTCACGCACTGGAACGCCATTTCGTCGCCGCCCACCGTGGGCCGCATGGCGCGCATGGCCTGGCGGCGGATGCTGCGTCCCGCGCCGTGCGAGCACGACCACAGCCAGTCGGGATTGCCCATCCCCGTTGCCACATAGGAATAATCGCCCATGGAACCGGGGATCAGCGCCAGGTCGCCTTCGCGGGCGGGCGTGGCGCCCTTGCGGTGGATGTTCATGCCGTGCTCGCGCAGGATGACGTTGTGCGGCACGTCCACCACCAGGCGGGATTGATCCTGCGCAAACACCTGCGCCAGGCTGTCGCGCACCAGCTCGGCCAATACCATGCGGTTGACCCAGGCATAGCGCGACGCCACACCCATGGCGTCCATGTATTCGCCGGCCAGTTCGCCCGTCAAGCCGTACAGGCCGGACTTCGGGTGGCGCACGCCTGCCGGCCACGCTTCTTTGGCACGGTCCATCCAGCGGCTGCCGACAAAAAATCCCACGTCGCGGCTGCCGCTGTGGATCATGACGACCACTTCGCCGGGCACCAGTCCGTGCCGGTACGCGGCATGGCGGTCCATGACGGCATCGACCAGCTGGATTTCCACGAAGTGGTTGCCCGATCCCGTGGTGCCCAGGCTGGGGTCGCGTATCACTTCGCGCGTGCCCACCAGCGCTTCGGGCGCATGGCGCAAGCCGCCGCCCAGTTCGCGCAAGGCGATGCAATCGTCGAGCTCGCGCAGCAAGCGCTGCTTGTCGACCCGTGGCCACAAGCCATCATTGTGCAGGCTGTCGATGAACGCTTCCGGCCCCACGTCGAACAGGGCGGCAAACGCTTTCGAGCGCAGCGGCACGTTGCGGCCGTCTTCCAGCAGCACATGTTTGAGCTTGGCGAGCAGTTGCGGCTTGCGCGCCTCGAACTGCGCCAGGGTCAAACCCGTCGTGATCAGGCGCATGCCGCAGGCGATGTCCGTGCCGGGGATGGCGGGAATCACCATGTCGGGGCTGGTGGCAACGATGCTGCCTACAGGGGCGATGCTGCCCGGGTGAAAGTCGGGCGTGGCGCAGGCCTTGCACACATGGCCATCCTGGCCCGGCACGGCGACGGCGGCAAACTCCATCAGCTGGCGCACGGCTTTTTCCTCGAGGGGAAAGTTGTGGGGCAGCAGCACGGACGCCTGCGCGTGCGGATTGCTGAGTGTATAAATGCCGTCGGCATAGGCGACAGCGATGCCCTGGCGGCGCAGGGCTTTTTGTAATCTGGATAGGGGAAACACGATTCTGCTCCGGAAATAACGAATGCACGGCCTTTTTGCAAGGGCCATGTTTGTTTTCCACGCAGCAGCGACAGGAAGTGCCGCCAGCTTAGCAAACTTTGTGCGGATTGCAAAGCCTCCGGCCCCGGCAGTGCGCGCAAGAGGGCGCACGATACGCGGAGCCACTTGCAAAATAATCAAACAGCCTTTATATTCGCGGTTCTTTCTCGAACCTCTTCCTTATTGGAGCCAAAAGTGCCTCGCTTCTTCGCCATCACCTGCTAACGCTGACGAAATGCTCTCTGCAGCATCGTTCGGCGCGTTGACGCCCCCGATTGCTGCGGCACTGTTTTTGCTCCTTCCGCACACGTATCCGAGACGCTAGTCTCGATCGTCCACGCCCGAACACGTCGTCAGCACCCCTGACCCTGTATGGACACGCCCCGGTGAACGCGGCGTGGGACGCTATGTTTTTACAATCTTTGCCCTTATTCAAATACCCGCGCACGCCGCACCTGGAAGGCTCGCGCCTGCAGGATGGCGACGACGGTTCCGACCAGATGCCCCTGAAAAAGCTGGCTGGCCAGTACGTCGTCATCGAGGAAAAAATCGATGGCGCCAACTCCGCCGTGTCGTTCAGCGACGCGGGCGAGGTGCTGCTGCAGTCGCGCGGCCATTACCTGGCGGGCGGTGGCAGCGAACGCCAGTTCAACCTGCTCAAACCGTGGGCGCATGCGCATGAACACGCCTTGCTGCACCTGCTGGAAGATCAATTTGTGCTGTTTGGCGAATGGTCTTACAGCAAGCATTCCGTGTTTTACGACCGCTTGCCCCATTACTTCAACGAGTTCGACGTGTATTGCCGCCGCACGCAGATGTTTTTATCGACGGCGCGCCGCCACGCCATGCTGGCCGGCTCGCCCGTGCTGTCCGTCCCCGTGCTGTACGCGGGATTGATGCCGACTTCGCCCAAGCAGCTGTGGCTGCTGCTGCGCCATTCGCTGGCCAAGTCTCGCCTGTGGCGCGACGCTTTCGAAGGCGTGGTGGCGCGCGAACGGCTGCCGCTGGACCTGTGCTGGAGGCAGACGGACAAGTCCGACCACGCGGAAGGCTTGTACCTGAAAGTGGAAGACGACGAGCAAGTACTGGCCCGCTACAAGCTGGTGCGGCATGACTTTACGCAAACCATCCTCGACAGCGGCTCGCACCACAGCACGCGTCCATTGATCCCGAATCTGCTGGCCGAGGGCGTCGACCTGTACGCGCCGCAGCCGCTCGTCACGTGGGAGAGCCTGGGCTTGCACACCTGCCAGTCGCTGGACGAACTGGCAATATTTTCAAGGAGTACTAGATGAACTGGAAACAGTTACAACAACTGGTGCCGTCGGCGGGCCAGTCGCCCGATTTCAACGCCTGCCTGGCCGCCTTCCCGCAGCTGGAATTGGCGAAGACGACGCCGCAAAACCCCGTGTACCACGCGGAAGGCGATGTGTGGACGCATACGATGATGGTGGTGGAATCCCTGCTGGCCATGCCCGATTACCAGCAAGCCACGCGGGCACAGCAGGAAATCGTGTTCCTGGCCGCCTTGCTGCACGACGTGGCCAAGTGCAGCACCACCGTGATCGACCCCGTCACGGGCGCCATCGGTCAGCCCGGCCACTCGCGCAAGGGCGCCCTCGATGCGCGCATCGCCCTGTGGGATGGGGACGTGCCGTTTGCCGTGCGCGAGGAAATCTGCCGCCTGATTAATGTACATCAAGTGCCCTTCTTCGCGCTGGAAACCTCGCGGCGTGGCGTCACGCCCGAGTTCACCGTGCGCGAACTGTCGTGGCAAGTCGATATCCATTTGCTGGCCATGCTGGCCGAGGCCGATATCCGCGGCAGGATCTGTCCCGATCCGCAGCGCATTTTAGATGCCATCGAGCTGTTCCGCGAACTGGCGCGCGAGGAGGGCTGCTATGGCCAGCGCCGGGTGTTTGTCGACGATCACACGCGCGTGAAATATTTTCGCGGCGCCGAGGCGCATCCCGATTATTCCCTGTTCCAGGAGCCGGGCTCGCACGTGATCGTCATGTCGGGCTTGCCCGCGTCCGGCAAGAATACGTGGGTGGAGAAGCACCATCCGCGCCTGCCCGTCGTCTCCTTCGACGATGCGCGCATCGCCTTGGGCTTGAAGCACGGCAAGAACGAAGGGCAGGTGGGCGACTATGCGGAAGAGCGGGCGCGCGAGCTGCTGCGCAAGGGTGAACCGTTCGTGTGGAACGCCACGCATCTGTCCAAACTGATGCGCGAAAAGACGCTCAACCTGCTGTACAAATACCATGCGCAGGTGGAACTCGTGTACCTGGAGCAGCCGCGCAAGGAGCTGCTGCGGCGCAACGGCCAGCGCGACACGTCGCTCAGCAACAAGAAGTTGCAGTCGATGCTGTGGAACTGGGAAATTCCGCTGCCCATGGAAGCGCATGCCGTGCGGTACTGCGTCGACTAGCCCTGCCGCCGTCAAGCGCCATCGAAAGCGCTTGACCAGGCGGGCGCCACGCGCCATGGTGGGCGCATGACACTTGTTTTCCCTTCTTTCCTGTAAGCCTGCCGCAGCTTTGCCCCGCAAGGGGCGGGCCGCCGCATGGCCGCCTTTGATTCCCCTACATCATCGTCGCGCGTTGCCGCCCCATCCGGGGTGCGCCTGCGCGCGCCACAAGGAAAAGAACATGAAAACAATGCATCTCGCCGTCGCCGGCGCTTCCGGCCAACTGGGGTCCCTCGTCGTCAATGAACTCATCGGGCATCGCGCCGGCCGGCCCGGCATGGCGCTCACGGCCATCACCCGCACGCCAGGGCGCCACGCGGCGTGGCAGCAGCAGGGCGTCGGCGTGCGCTGCGGCGACTTTGACCAGCCGCAAGGCCTGGCTAGCGCCTTCCACGGCGTCGAGCGTTTGCTGTTGATCAGCACGAATACCCTCGACGGCACGGGCCGCCGCGTGGCACAGCACCGCCATGCCATCGAGGCGGCGCGCCAGGCGGGCGTGGCGCATATCGTCTACACCTCGTTCCTGCAGCCGCAGGAGGGCAAGCGCTCGCTGCTGAACGACGATCACCGGGCCACGGAAGCGCTGCTGGCGGACAGCGGCATGGCCCATACGATCTTGCGCAACGCGTTTTACCAGGATTTGCTGCTCGTGGTGCTGGGCACTGCCGCCGTGGATGGCCGGCTGCAAACGGCCATGGGAACAGGTCATGTGTCGTACGTGGCGCGCGAAGACTGCGCGCATGCGGCGGCTGCGGCGCTATCGGATGGCTATCCTGGCAGCCGCATCCTGGACATCACGGGGCCCGCCGCCCCCGATGCGCCGGCGCTGGCCGCCATGGCCGCCTTACTGTCTGGCAAGCCTGTCGAGGTCGTGAATCTCGATGCGGAGGAACGGGCGCGTCATTTCATCGCCACCGGCATGCCGGCGCCGATGGCGCAGATGCTGGCAGGCATCGAGCGCTGGCTGGCCACCGATGCCATGCACATCGTCAGCGACGATTATCGCGCGTTGACGGGACGGCAGGCGTCGCCCGTGCCAGCCTTCCTGCACGCGCATCGCCGCCAGTTGCTGGCGCTTCCGCCGGCATAGCGGCTACTTTTTGCGTCCACCGAGCAACTGCGCGATCTCGCTGAACAGCTCATTGTTCAGCGAGGCGGGCAGGGTGGTGGCCAGGCTGCGGCTGTAGTAGGCGCCCAGATCCAGGCCCAGTCCCAGCCCGCAGATTTCCACGGCGCCCTGCGCTTCGCGGCGCGCCACCACTTGCTTTAAATGTTGCGCCAGATAAAACTCGTCGTTGGCCAGGTTGGTGGCTGTATCCATCGGGCAACCGTCGGATACGACGAGCAAGATGCGCCGCCGTTCCGGGCGCGCCAGCATGCGCGTGCACGCCCAATCCACGGCTTCGCCATCGACGCCTTCGCGGTACAGGTCCGCTTTCAGCAGGGCCGCGATGTCGGGCCGCGCGCGGCGCCAGCTCGTGTCGCCATCCTTGAAAACCATGTGCACCAGTTCGTTCAAGCGGCCCGGCTGGGCGGGCGAGCGGGCGCGCATCCAGTCGCGCTTGACTTTCCCCCCGTTCCACGCGCCCGTCGTAAAGCCCAGCAACTCCGTGGCGATGCCTGCCTGGTCCAGCGCGCGCAGCAGAATGTCGAGCAGCACGGCCACGGATTCCGCATGCGTCTTCATGGAGCCGGAGCAATCGACGAGGAAGCTGACGAGGCAATCGGCTTGCGGCAGGAATTGTTCCTTGCGGAACAGCCGGCGTTCGGACGGGGAACTGATCAGCTGAGCCAGGCGGTGCCCGTCGATATAACCCTCTTCCTCGCCGAACGACCAGCCGTCGCGTTGCGGCACGGCCAGCAATTGCGTGAAACGCCGCGCCAGGCGGGCCGTGTTGATGCCCAGGCTGGCGATGCGCGCATCCATGCGTTCGCGGTATTCGAGCAACAGGGCGCGGCGCACCAGTTCGCCCGCTTTTTCTTCGCGGTCATATGCCGTGGAGTACGCCTTGTAGGCGCCTTGGCCATCGCTGAAGGTGCGGCTGTCGCCCAGCGGCGCGGCATCGGGCACGTGGTCGTTGTCGCTGTCGAAATCGAGCAGCAGCTTGAAGGCCGCCTGCGCCCTGGCGTCGCCCGCCTCGTCCTGGTCGCCTTCGCGCTTCGCCTGTGCCTCTTGCAGCATGGCGTCGACGGCGTGGGCGATGGTCTGAGCGTGGCGCGCAAAGGCCGCCTGGTCCGTTCGGTGGCGGCGCAAGCCCGCCAGGTCGCCGCTCAGTTGCGAAGACACGGACCAGCGCGTGGCCTCGATGAAATCTTCCGTCTTTTCCAGCACGGGCCTGGCCGTCAGGCGCGACCAGCACATCTGGAACACCGTGTACAACAGCAAGCCCGACGCGCCTTCGGCCAGGCCGGAATCGTAGAACGCGTGCGACCAGGCCGTGAAACGGTGGCGCAGGTTGTGCGCCACGCCCGCATGTTGATCTGGCGCAAGCGTTTCCACCCTGAGCTGTTCCAGCAATTCGAAGACGAGCCGCGCCACGGGTGCCAAAGGGCACAGGGCCTTGTGCAAGGCGGCGTCCGTGTGCAGCAGGCGCAGGGCTACGCTGTCGGCCGCGCCGCGCAGCGACGGCAAATCCTGCAGCGCGGCATCGGGCTGCAGATGGGCGGAGTGGATGGGCAGCGGGCGGTGGCCGTCGTGCAGGCGCCGGCCCCGGTAGCGGATGGAGGCAACGCCGCTCAGCGCGCGGATGGCGCCCGCGCACAACTCGTCCGTTTCCTGCTGCTCGCGCGTGTAGGGCGCAGGCGCGGTCGTTTCCGTGCTCATGCCTGGCTCGCCAGCAATTCCTCATTGAAACAGCGCTGGTAATACTCGGCCACCATGGGGCGCTCGGCCTCATCGCATTTGTTGAGGAAGGACAGGCGGAAGGCCAGCGCCGGGTCGCGGAATATCTGGCAATTTTCCGCCCAGGTAATCACCGTGCGCGGCGACATCAGGCACGCCAGGTCGCCCGCCGCATAACCGTGGCGCGTCAGGCTGGCCACGGCCACCATGGCGGCTGCCAGCTGGCGGCCCGCCTCGTCGTTCATGGAAGGGACCCTGGCCAGCACGATTGCCGCTTCTTCCGCCTGCGGCAAATAGTTCAGGGTGGCAACGATGTTCCAGCGGTCGATCTGCGCGTGATTGAGCACTTGCGTGCCGTGGTACATGCCGTTCAGGTTGCCGAGTCCCACCGTATTCGACGTGGCGAACAGGCGGAAGTGGGGATGCGGCGTGATGACCCGGTTCTGGTCGAGCAGGGTGAACTTGCCGTCGCGCTCGAGGATGCGCTGGATGACGAACATCACGTCGGGACGGCCCGCGTCGTACTCGTCGAAGATCAGGGCCACGGGGCGCTGCAGCGACCAGGGCACGATGCCTTCCTGGAATTCCGTCACTTGCTGCTGTTCGCGCAGCACGATGGCGTCCTTGCCGACCAGGTCCAGGCGGCTGATGTGGCCGTCGAGGTTGACGCGTACGCAAGGCCAGTTCAGGCGCGCCGCCACCTGCTCGATGTGCGTGGACTTGCCCGTGCCGTGCAAGCCCTGCACCATCACGCGGCGGTTGTGGCTGAAGCCGGCGAGTATCGCCAGGGTCACATCCTTGTTGAAGCGGTAGGCGGGATCGATGTCGGGCACGTGCGGATCGCGTTCCGTGAAGACGGCTACGAGCAGGTCGCTGTCGATGTGGAACAGGCTGCGCACGGACTGCAAGGTTTGCGCCGCTGCGGCGGGGGGATGTTGGCGTGAATCTGGCACCTTGTTCTCCTGTGAAACCGCAGCGGGGGCGCTACGGGGTTATGAATTACCTGCCTGCAATGCGTCGTCGTCCCCGCCCGTCGTCGGCATGGTTTCCGATTCGATGGCGGCCAGGGCTTGCGCGGCGCGTTGTAATGCTGGCAAGAAATGTAAAGCCTTGTCGTGCGTCAAACGGATGATGGGCGCCTGGATGGCCACGGCCAGGTTCGAGCGGCCGTTCGGGTTCGGCACCAGCACGGCCACGCACAGCAGGCCGGGCAGGAATTCCTCGTCGTCCAGCGCATAGCCGTTGCGGCGCACCAGTTCCAGTTCGCGTTCCAGCTTGACGGGGTCCGTTTCCGTCTTGTCCGTAAAGCGCGTCAATTCCATGTGGCCCAGCAGGCGGCGCCGTTGCACGGGCGTCATTTGCGCCAGGAACAGCTTGCCGCTGGACGAGCAGTGGGCCGGCACCCGCGAACCGGGATGCAGGTAGAAGCGCAGCGGGGCCGCCGTTTCCACCCGGTCCAGGTACACGACTTCGCTGCCGCTGAAGGCCGTCAGGTTGCAGCTTTCGCCCACTTCCTCGACCAGCTGGCGCAAGACCATGCGGCGGGCGCCATGGAAAGTGTTGTTAATCAGTAGGTTCGATGCGAGGCGGCGCAGGCGCACGCCCGTGCTGTAGTGGCGGCCATCGCTTTCGCGCTGCAGCACGCCCACGCTTTCCAGCTGTTGCAGCATGCGGTGCAGGGTGGGCTTCGGCAAGCCCGTTTCTTCCACCAGCGCTTGCAGCGACAGCAACTGGTCTTTTTCGGCAATCACTTCCAGCAAGGCAAACAAACGCATCGTGGGCGTGTCGCCTTCCAGTTTTTCCGGCTCAAGTTTTGGGGATGAAATCATGTCCATGGTGGCCTCGGTTGGGTAGCTCTGAGTGTGACGTCAGCTTATTTCATTTTCGAACTCAAATTGTACCGTTTCCTTGAAAATCTGTTTGACTTTTGATTGCCGAACGCTTAAATTGAATTGTATATCAAATTTCGGAACAAAATATACCGATTTTTGATAAATTAATTGATAATTCGCTGCACTTCATCACCACAGACCAGGAGACACCCATGAATGACATGACCGAGCAAAAAGCCGCCGCCGCAGCGGCCATCCCCACCGGCCCGCAAAAGATGACGCCTTCCGAAGCGTTCGTGGAAACCCTGGCCGCCAATGGCGTGACCGACATGTTCGGCATCATGGGCTCGGCCTTCATGGACCCGATGGATATCTTCGCCCCCGCCGGCATCCGATTGATTCCCGTCGTGCACGAGCAGGGCGCCGGCCACATGGCCGACGGCTATGCGCGCGTTTCGGGCCGCCACGGCGTCGTCATCGGCCAGAACGGCCCCGGCATCAGCAATTGCGTGACCGCCATCGCCGCCGCTTACTGGGCGCATACGCCCGTCGTCATCATCACGCCGGAGACGGGCACGATGAGCATGGGCCTGGGCGGCTTCCAGGAAGCGAACCAGTTGCCGATGTTCGAGGAATTTACGAAATATCAAGGCCACGTGACGAATCCCGCCCGCATGGCGGAATTCACGGGCCGTTGTTTTGACCGCGCCATGTCGGAAATGGGCCCGACGCAATTGAACATCCCGCGCGACTATTTTTATGGCGAAATCAAGGCGGAAATCCCGAAACCGAACCGCCTGGATCGTGGCGCCGGCGGCGAACAAAGCCTCAACGATGCGGCGGAGCTCCTGGCCAAGGCCAAGTTCCCTGTGATTATCTCGGGCGGCGGCGTCGTCATGGGCGAAGCCATCGAAGAATGCAAGGCGCTGGCCGAACGCCTCGGTGCCCCAGTCGTCAACAGCTATCTGCACAATGATTCCTTCCCCGCCAGTCACCCGCTGTGGTGCGGCCCGCTCGGCTACCAGGGTTCGAAAGCGGCCATGAAACTGATCGCCCAGGCCGACGTCGTCGTGGCCCTCGGTTCGCGCCTGGGCCCGTTCGGCACCTTGCCGCAGCACGGCATGGATTACTGGCCGAAAAACGCCAAGATCATCCAGATCGACGCGGACAACAAGATGCTCGGTTTGGTCAAGAAAATCTCGGTGGGCATCTGCGGCGACGCCAAGGCCGCCGCCAAGGCCATCCTGTCCCGCCTGGACGGCAAGA
>NZ_JAMQGR010000023.1:0-13463 GCF_023703445.1 Janthinobacterium kumbetense | reverse complement strand
TGAACTGCGCGCTTTCGTGACCTACGGCAAATGGAACGATGCGGCCACCGCCTCGGTCAACGCGTCGAACAACGGCGGCCCGATCTACAACAACAATACCAGCGGCACGTCCTACGGTTTCCAGGTCGAGACGTGGTTCTAAGCCAGCTTAGCTAGCGCCAGAAACCAAAAAGGGCGGAACCGCGGTTCCGCCCTTCTCTGTTTACATTACCGGATTCACCTTACGGCAGCGCCACCGGCAATTCCGGATACTCTTGCGTCAGCGCATACTTGGTGCCGCCCACGGTGACCGTGTAGTTGGCAGGTCCCGAGATCGGCAAGCGGTAATTCAAGGTCAGCGCCACGGAGCCGCCCGGCGCCAGCGATTGCCAGGCGGGAATCGCAAAGCGGGCCCGGTTGTAGTTCTTCGTGAAGCCGCCGATATTGTTCGGCCCCGTGTAGCCGGCATTGATCACCGTCAAGCCGAAGCCGGACTGGTCGCTCATGTCCGACGGCGCCGAGACGGGATAATCGAACTCCACCACGGTGCCGCCCGGCAAGGTCGACGCCGTGTTGTTCTTCACCGTCATCACCGGATTGATGGGGAAGTTGTTGTCGCCCAGCTTCCAGCCGCCCAGGGTGATGCTGACATTGGCCGCCGTGCCCGGCATGGCGATTTCAGCGCGTTTGTTGCCATACGCGCCGGCCGTGCGGAAGGCCTGGTACAGCACGTCCGTCAGGGTGGTACCCATGAAATACTCGCCCTTGCCACCGTTGCGCGTGGCATCCCAGGCATAGTCGCCCGCCATTTCCCAGATCATCACGCCACCGATATTGTTGTTGACGATGTACTGGGCCTTGGCCGCGATCGATTGCGTGGTTTCCGTGGAAATGAATACTTTCTTGGTCGCATTCCACAGCCACGGCGCCACCATGGTGCTGCTGTAGTACGGCACATACGTGCCCACCAGCGCCTTGTCCGTGACTTTATAGGCATCCAGATAGCTCGGCACGATGCCGTTCTGCAAGTTCAGCGCGTGCCAGATGGGGTTGCCGCCGCCTGGCGTCGGTTTGCCCTGCGAATCCAGGTCGTACCACACGTTGTCGATGCCGGTGGCGCCCGTGCCGCACGTCTTGGTGCCGGCACAGGTGACCGTGGAACTGATCAACGGCGTCGTGCCCCACAAGCCATTCGTGCCACCCGTCACATCCTTCCAGCCCCGCGTGTAGAACGGCACGCCGATATTGATGCGCCCCGCCTGCATGGCGCCACGGTAATAGCGGTAGGCCCAGTCCGTATTCAGATAGCCGATGTTCTGGAACTGGTAGGCGTTACCGGCGCGCAACTCACCGTCGTTGCCGTCGTCAAACAGCGCCGCGTTCGGTCCCACGTACTGGTTCCACGCGCCGTGCAAGTCATACGACATCAGGCTGGCGTAATCGAGATATTTCAATCCCGACATGTTTTCCTCGCCCCGCAAGACCCAGCCCGAGGCCGAGCCGGCAATGGTCAGCAGGTAATACTTGTTGTCCTGCACTGCCGCTTCGTCGAGCTTCTGGCGCAGCACCTTCAGCAGCACGTTGTAGCTCGTCATCAGACCGGCCAGGCGCGGTTTCGAGACGGCGAAGTCGTTCGGATTGCCCGCTTCATTGTTGGTGGTCGGATGTTCGTAATCGACATCGACGCCATCGAAGAAGTTGTATTGGCGCACAAAGGCCACCATGGAATCGGCCAGGGTGTTGATGCCGGCCGTGTTGATGCTGCCGTCCGCGTTCGTCGTGGCCGTATAGAAGCCGCCGCTGCCGGCCCAGCCGCCCACGGAAATCATCAGTTTCACGCCCGGATACTTCTTCTTGTATTGCGACAGCAAGTTGAAATGGCCCTTGTACGGCAGCGACGGGTCCATGGCGGCGGCAGGCACGTTTGGCCACGTGAGGCCCGTATCGGGATTGGCCGCGCCGCTGCCGATGGCGATTTTTGACGTGGCCGGATCGACGGAGGCAAACGCATAGTTCAAGTGGGTAATCTTGTCCCACGGCAAATTGTTCACCAGGTAAGTCGGGCTGCCATCGACGCCCGTGCGCCAGCTGGCGAAATAGCCGACGATGCGCCGGTTCAAGCCATTGCCCAGCACTTCGCGGCCATTCGCGTCGTACACCTTGCAATACGGCACATTCGGCACGGCCGAAATCAAGCCGTCCGGACGGCAAGCCGTGGGCGTGGGCGTCGGTGTCGGTGTCGGTGTCGGCGTCGGTGTCGGTGTCGGTGTCGGTGTCGGTGTCGGTGTCGGTGTCGGTGTTGGCGTTGGTGTTGGCGTCGGGGTTGGCGTCGGGGTATCCGTCACGGCCCATGGGCCCCACTGGTCTGTGGCGCTGGGGACATTGCCCTGCGTCCACCACTTGGCCTTGTAGGTGACGCCCTGGTACAGCACGCACTGGCCGCCCGTGTAGACGGTGGCGGCATCCCAGACGGCGCACGCTTCCGCGGCGGCCAGCAAGGTGTTGGGCGTGGCGGTCGTGCCTTCCTGGCCGCCGCCGCAAGCGACGAGCACGCCGCTGAGCAGGGCCATCAATAATGCATTCGATTTCATGTTGTATTGGTCTCCGTTATGGTTGTACAGGTTGTACGTTGTGAGCTGTTGCAGGCCCCTGAAGGGGCTCTTGTCAACTGTTATCCCTGGCCGGCTATTCCTGCATTTACTGCTACTGCAACTTCACATTCCAGTTGGCTTCCACGCATTTCACGTAGTTTCCGGCCAGCAAGGCGCTGTACGGGGTTTGGTAACTGACCAGCTGGCATTGGTTCTCGCCACCCGCGCTCCAGTTCTTTTCCCAATAGATGTTGTAGGAGGCGGAACTGGCCGGGGTAAAGCGCTGCATGTTGGCGCAAGACAATTGTTCGCCGGAATAATCCCAGCCCATGTCGGCGGCAAACTGCTTGTAGTAATCGATGCGGTTCTGCGCGGCCTGCTTTTCCGTGCCCTGCCCGCATTCGGCGTTGATGATCATGATGGTGGTGGCAAAGTTATTGCCGGCGCCAGCCGTCGTATCGGCCGCGTTCGGCACCCACGTGCCATCGAGCACATGCAGCATCGACGGTTTCGGCGGTTGCGGATAAACGAAGAAGAACGTGGCCGACGCCAGGTTCAGCCACGTCGAGGCCACCAGGTCCGGATTTTTCAGCAGCACGGATTGATCGCCGTCATGCATGGCTTGCGAAAACGGTCCATAGTTGTAGTTGTACGACAGCTGCTTGGCGCCACGGCCGAAATACTTCTTGAAGCTGCCGTCGGCGTTCTTGCCGCAGGTCCACACCTTGTTGAAGACAGGGTCGGCGCACTCGACGTTGTAGCCGCAGCCGGCGCCCGTCTCGTCGCAGCCCAGTTCGCGCAAATACTTCAAGCCCTGGCGCCATTGCGGCAGCGGGCTGCTGGCGTTGTGGTCGCCCGTTTCCTGCCCGAAATGGGCAAACATGGTCGCCAGGCTGTGGCGGCAGATGGCGTCCGCATTGCGCCCGTCGCTGTAGTCGTCGCACACGGCGGGGAACTTGGCCACCGCTTGCAGGAAGCGCTGATACGTATAGCTGGCGTCGCGCGCGGCAAAATAGTAATCCCACTTCGCCGCCGGCAGCAGGCGCTCGACCCGCTTGACGTTGAGGGGATTACTGGTCAGGCCCGGCTGCACGGCTTCGACGGCCGCATTGCCCAGGGTGCGGATCGAGGCCTTGACCTTGCGAAAGAAATCGTTATTCGTCAGCGCCGCCTCGTTGGCCTCGGCCTGGGCCTTGGTGGGGATGCCGGGCGTAGGCGTGGGTGTCGGCGTGGGAGTGGGAGTCGGTGTGGGAGTCGGAGTCGGTGTCGGTGTCGGCGTGGTGCTATCGAGGCTCCACGGTCCCCACTGGTCGTTGTTCGGCGCCGTGCCCTGCACCCACCATTTGGCCCGGTACACCTTGCCGTCGTAGACGGCGCATTGCCCTGCCGTGTAGACGGCCGCCGCGCTCCAGGCCGCGCAATTGTCGCTGGCGGCCGTGGCGGCCAGCAGGGTCGATGGTGGTTCGGTGGTGGAATTGCCGCCGCAAGCGAGCAGCGCGCTGCCCAGCAGGCCAGCCATCAAAGGCGAGGCCAGCCGGCTAATTTGCCGTGTCTTCACAATGTCTCCTGAACGTTATACGAAAACTATCGAAGTAGCTTTTATGTTGTACGTAAAGAAAGCACAGCGAAGCGTCGGCTTTCTGCACAGAGAATGCGACGCTAAAAATTGGTAGTCAAGTGGTTTTATATAACGGTGTTTTTTACAATACCAGTGCATGCAACCGCCGCGTTGGCAAGCGAGGTAGCGGCGAATAGGGGACGTAAAAAAAAGCCCGCTGCATGATGGCAGCGGGCAATACCGCGCAGGACGGGTGGCGGCAAGTGGTATTAAGGGTCGCCGCGCGTCTGAGACGAACTTATCTGTTCAGCACGTATTTCGCCAGGGTCGCCGCATCGGCTTCGCTGAGCTGGCTGAATGGCGGCATGGGCACGGGGCCCCATTTGCCGGCGCCGCCACTGCGGATGTTGGCCGCCACGGCGGCGATGCCATCCTTGCCCTTGTACCTGGCCGCCACTTCCGCAAAGCCGGGGCCGACCACTTTCTGGTCGAGGGCGTGGCACGCCATGCAGCCATTCGCCGCCAACAAGGTTTTGACATCCTTGCCGCCGGTAGCCGGGACGGCGGCTGCCACGGGTTTGGCGACGGCGGCGACAGGCATGGCGGCGCCCCGCTCCGCGCCATAGGTTTTTACCAGGTAATCGACCATGGCCGGCACGTCCGCGTCGTCAAACTGGGCGCCGAACGGCTTTTTCATCTTCTTGACGGTCGCCTCCCAGTAGGCGCGCGGCGAGGCGGGCGGCTGGGTCGATGCGTACTGGGCCGCATGGCACGTCATGCAGTTGCGCAGCACCAGCTGGTAGCCAGGCAATTCGCTGGGTTTGTAGGTCGCCGTTTCCGGCGGCAAGTGGATGTCCAGCGCGCACGCGCCGCCCGCCGCCGACAGTGCCAGCGCGGCAAGTAATATCTTCATATGGTTCTCCTCAGACTGCCTGGATGCGCGTGGTTTCCACCACGTTGCGCATATAACCCATGGGATTCCACAGGGCTTTCATGGGCTGGCTCTGGCCGATGCGGTTGACTGCGCGCACCATCAACACATGCTTGCCCTTGCGCGGCGCCTTCATGACCATCGTCCACTCGCGGAACGAAAAGCGTCCCAGGTCCTTGCCCAGCCTGGCCTCCTGCCAGCTCTGGCCGCCATCCACCGAGACGGTCACCTCGCTGATGCCGTGGCCGCTGTCAAACGCGATGCCGCGCAGGGCCAGGTCGCGTCCTGCCTTCACTTGCGCGCCATCTTGCACGCTGGTAATGAAGGAGCGCACGTTGAGGCGGCTGATCGGCGTCGTCTTGCCCACGGGCGCGCCCGGTTCGATGAAGCCGGAACCATTGTCGGGAATGCGGTAGCCCGTGCTCATCCAGAAGCCGTCGAAGGGCTTGTCCAGCACGGTGATGTCGCTCAGGTGCTTGACCCAGTACGTGCCGTAATAGCCGGGCACGATCAGGCGCAGCGGGTAGCCGTTCAGGAAAGGAATGTCCTCGCCATTCATGGCCCAGGCCAGCATGACGTCACCCGCCATAATGTGCTCGACGGACAAGGCCTTTTGAAAGTCGGGACCGTCGCCCACGGGCGGCGTTTCCAGGCCATTGAAGGCCACTTGCACGGCATTGGCCGCGATGCCGGCCTTTTCCAGCACGGTTTTCAGGGGGATGCCCGTCCAGCGGGCATTGCCCATGGCGCCATTGCCCAGCTGCCCGCCATTCGCACGGGGGGCGAAAAAGCCGCGGCTGTTGCCCGAACATTGCGTCACGGCCACCACGTCGACGGGCTCGGCCAGCTGCTTCAGTTCCGCCAGCGACAGTTCCAAGGGCGTCTTGACGAGGCCGGCGATGCGCAGCCGGTAGCTGTCGCCGTCTATGCTGGTGGGCAAGCCGCTCCAGTGATAACGCACGAAAAATGCATCATTGGGCGTGATCGCGCCTTCATTGAACACGCCGAACGGCGTTTCCAGCTGCGGCGGACGGCTGGTCAGCAGAATCAGCGGGCGCTTTTGCGGGAAAGTCACCAGTTCGCGTTCACCGTTTTCAAACGGCAAGGTGACGGAAGCGGCCAAGGCTGACCCAGGCCCCGCCACTGCGGCGGCGCCCAGGGCGGCCGTCGTGCGCAGGAAGCGGCGCCGGCCTGCGGGCAACAAGGTCGTGTCAGACATGTTTGAGCTCCACTTTGGTGTCGGCGGGGGCGCCGCCGTTGCGGTCGTCGTTGACGAGTTTCTTGATGTAGTACATGACGCTCATGATGACCACGCTCAACAGGCCGAACCAGAACGACACGCGCTGCTCCGTATCGGACGACACGCTCATGGCGCCCAGGATCACCAGCATGGCGATGATGGTGAAATACGTCAGGTAGGGGAATAGCCACATGCGCACCTTGATGCGTTCCGGGCATTCGCGCTCCAGGCGGCGGCGCAAGCGCAATTGAGATATCGCAATGAGCAGGTAGACGAACAGGATCAGGATACCGTAAGAGTTGACGATGAAGGGGAATACGAGGTCGGCCGACACATACGAGACGGCAATGGCAAAGTAGGCGAACAGGGTGCTGAACAGGATGGCGCGGATCGGCACGCCGTTCTTGCTCAGCTTGACCAGGCCAGTCGGCGCATCGCCGCGGCGCGTCAGCGCAAAGATCATGCGCGACGAGGCGTATAGGCTGGAATTCAAGGCCGACAGTACGGCCGTCAGGATGATGGCGTTCATGATGTGCGCCGCATACGGGATGTTCATGACGGTCAGGGCGCTGACGAAAGGCGTGGCGATGGCCGGCGAATCCCAGGGCACGATGCAGACGACGACAAACATGGAGCCCACATAGAACATCAGCACGCGCGTGATGACGGAATTGGTGGCGCGGGCGATGGCCTTGGCCGGGTCCGACGTTTCGGCGGCGGCGATGGTGACGATTTCGGCGCCCGAATAAAAGGCCGTGGCGGCGACGGCGCCGCTGAGCACGGGGCCCCAGCCATGCGGCATGAAGCCGCCGTTGCTGGTCAAAAAGCCCAGGGTCGGGATGCTGTTAGGCAAGCTTCCCGTGATGAACAAGGCGCCGACAAACAGGAAGACGACGATGGCGACCACCTTGATCGAGGCGAACCAGAACTCGAATTCGCCAAACGCCTTCACGGAGAACAGGTTCAGGATGGTCATCGACACGAGCAGCACGAGGCTGATCGACCACGACGGCACGTCGGGCAGCCAGAAGTTGACCAATTTCGCACCGGCAATGGCTTCCAGGGCCACGACGACGACCCAGAAATACCAGTACATCCAGCCGCTCATGAAGCCGAGGAATTTCGACACCTTCGGCTTGTCGTCGAAAGCCAGGCGCGCATATTCGTAAAAGGAGCCGACCACGGGCAGGGACGAGGCCAACTCGCCCAGCATGCGCATGATCAGGACGACGAGGCCGCCCGTGAGCAGGAAGGAAAGGATGGCGGCCGGGCCGGCGGCCTTGGCGATGACGCCGCTGCCGACAAAGAGGCCGGCGCCGATCACGCCGCCGATGGCGATCATGCTCATGTGGCGTTGCTTGAGCGAGTGCTGCAAGCCGGTACTGTTATGCGATTCGCTAATCATGTTTTGTCTCCTGAAAATCTCTGAAGCTCGGTGCGCCCTGCCTGCTGCGGCTTGATCTTGCCGCGCGGCTTTGTTTTATTTAGGCAACACCGTCAAGCAGCATCGATACATCGTGTGAATCAGTCTGGTTGGCCGCATTCCATAAGTCAATCTGGAAATGCAGCGGCCCGGCGCGGCGCCCAAGGGGCAAGCGCGCTGGAGGGTAAGTACGGCTTATTGCGGATTAAAAAAAGGGAGCGGCGGCAACACTTGTGGCGTGCGCGCCACTCCCAGGAACGTCTTACACCTTGCCCTTCCATGGCACGAGGGTACGTTCGAGGTAACGCATCATCAAATCAAACAGGAAAGCGAAGAAGCCGATCACGATAATGCCCATGATCACCACGTCGCTGGCCAGGAACTCGGAAGCGCTGAGCACCATGTAGCCGAGGCCGCGCGTGGCCGCCACCATTTCGCCCGCCACCAGGGTGGTCCAGCCCACGCCGATGCCGATGCGCATGCCGGTGAGGATTTCCGGTATCGCCGCGCGCAAAATCACGTGCACGATCACCTGGAAACGGGTAGCGCCCATCGAGTAAGCCGCATGGATTTGCTCCAGTGAAACAGAGCTGACGCCCGCGCGGGCCGCGATCGCCATCGGCGCGAAGATGGCCAGGAAGATCAGGTAGACCTTCGAAAACTCGCCGATGCCGAACCAGATGATGACCAGTGGCAAGTAAGCAAGCGGCGGCAATGGACGGTAGAACTCGATCAAGGGATCGAAGATGCCCCGCGCCACGCGGTTGACGCCCATCATCACGCCAACGGGAATGGCAAACAGGCAAGCCAGGCCAAAGGCGCCGAACACGCGCACCAGGCTGGCCACCGTGTGTTCCCACAGGGTGGCTCCGCCGAAACCGGTGGTGGCCGCCATGATGAATTTTTCATACACGGCTTGCGGCGAAGGTAAAAACAAGGGTTTCACCATGCCGCTGGCCGTCACGCCAAACCACAGCAAGAGCACGGCGATGACGGTGACGGTGGCGATGCGGCTGGAATTGCCCTGCCCCGGCGCGCCGAACGCTTCGCCCGGCATGGCGCAGCGGGGGGCGAACAGGCGGCCGAAGAAGCCGGCGCGCTTGGCGGTGGTGGGAGGAAATCCCACGACGGATGGGCTATGCATGGGACACCTCCAGCTCTTTATTGACGGCGCGCTCGTCGCCATAAATGATGTTGAGCACCGTTTCGCGCATCTTGATGAAGTCCGGGCTTGATTTCACGGCGCGCGCATCGCGGCACTCGAGGAAGCGCTTGTTGAAATCGAGTTCATACGTGTGCGTGATGCGGCCCGGACGGGGCGACATGACGATCAGCCGGTTCGCCAGGAACAGCGCCTCGTCGACGCTGTGGGTAATGAAGAAGAACATGGTGCTGGACTTGGCCCAGATATCGAGCAGCAATTCCTGGATGGTTTCGCGCGTGAGCGCATCGAGCGCCGCCATCGGTTCATCCATCAGCAGCATGGCGGGATTGCTGGTCAGGGCGCGGGCGATGCCCACCCTTTGCTGCATGCCGCCCGACAACTGATAAATCATATTGTCGTGAAAGTCCTTCAAGCCCACGAGCGCCAGGTTTTTCGCCGCCTGTTCGCGCCGCACGGCTTTCGGCACGCCTTGCAGCTTGAGGCCGAATTCCACGTTTTCCATCACGTTCAGCCATGGCAGCAAGGCATGTTTCTGGAACACGACGCCACGGTCGGCACCCGGCCCTTCCACTTTATTGTCGCCGAGCATGATCTCGCCCTTGGAGGGGGCGATAAATCCCGCCATCAGGCTCAGCAAAGTGGTCTTGCCGCAGCCCGAGGCGCCCAGCGCGACGACAAAGTCGCCGCTATTGATGGTCAGATTGATATTATTTAAGGCATGCACGCGTTCACCGGCCGTCTTGCCCGGATAAATTACGCTGACATCCTTGACGTAGAGATTTTCCATCATGTGCCCCGCATAGGTGTAGTCACTTCAGTTCAACGCACTCTGTTCAGTCAGCGCGCCCGCAGGCGCGCCATCGCACAACGTTTACTTCAGCAGGCCGGCGGCCTGTGCATACCTGGGTGTCACATATTTGGCGTAGTCGCTTGCCAGGGTGTCGATCTTGCCTTCGCCCTTCAGGAATTGCGCCGTGGCCAGCAAGGCTTGCGCCACGCCGCCCTTCGCGCCGCCACCGAGCCAGGCCGGCGAAGCCTGTTCCTGCAGCGAGGGATAGGCATACAGGGCCACGGAAGCGGCCACGTCCTTGGCAGCCGCGCCCGAATGCTTGACGTTGGCTTTCACTTGCGGCGAATCAATGGTCCACGCCTTCGGATTGGCGCGGTAGTCGGCGTCGGCAGCGGCCATCACCTTGACGAACTTGGCCATGAAGTCCGCATTCGCCTCGCCCCAGGCGCGCTCGACGGCCATGCCGTCAAACGTGGCCTTGCCCTTCTTGCTCAGTTCTCCGGAAGTGACGAGCACCTTGCCGTTTTGCTTGAGTTTGCTCAAGGCCGGGTCCCACACGAAGGCCGCGTCGATGTCGCCCCGCTCCCAGGCGGCGGCGATCTGGTTCGGCTGCATGTTCAGCAATTTCACTTCCGTGGGCTTGATGCCCCACGTTTCCAGCGCAAACATGGTGTGGAAGTGCGTGGTGGAAACGAATGGCACGGCAATCTTCTTGCCGCGCAAGTCCGTGGGCTTGGTGATGCCGGCGCCATTGCGGGCCACCATCGCTTCGGCTTCGTTGATGTCGTCGATGATCCAGAACAGCTGCAGGTCGACGCCGCGGCTGACGGCCGCCGTCAGGGGGCTCGAACCGATGACGCCGATCTGCACGTCGCCGGACGCCATGCCGGTAGCCACCTTGGCGCCCGAATCGAATTTGCGCCAGTTGATTTTATAGCCGGTGGTTTTTTCCACTTCGCCGCTGGCAATCGCCACCAGGAAGGGACCGTTGATTTCCTGGTAGGCAATCGTCACTTCCTTGCCTTGCGCGAAGGCCGTGCCGCTGGAAGCGGCGACGACACCCAGCACCAGGGTGCCGAGGACGGCGCGGCGCATCGTTGAAAATACCGTGTTTTTGCTCGTGTATGTGTTCATGTCTCACTCCAAGTTATTGTTATGTGTGAACGTGCGGGCAATCTCATCCCTTGCGGGAGGCGCCGTTGGTTGCTCTATGTCAACTCATACGGCGGCTTAGTACGGCTACTGCTATTACTATTTAAAACACTTCATCCTTCAAGTGATACCAGCGGTACAGGAAGCGCTGGCCCAGGCGGCGGAACGGGGCGAACGCTTGCGATTCGACCAGTTCCATCATGTTCGGGTACGGCAGTTTCGAATTGAAGATCGGCAAGCCCGTGTCGCTGGCCTTGCCCGCGATGCGCTCGGCCATGCGCCGGCCCGCCTGCGCCGAGTACATGACGCCGTTGCCGCCGTAGCCGAGCGAATAAAAGATCGATTGCTTCGGGTCCGGTTGCACGATGCGCGGCATCATGTCGTGGCTGACGTCGACCCAGCCCCACCACGAATAATCGATGCCGATCCCCGTCAGCGCGGGGAACTTGCGGTGCAGATCGTTGATCAAAAACTGTTTGTATTTGTCGTCCGGCGCGTCGGCGCCCGTGATGGCGCTGCGGCTGCCGATCTGTACGCGGTTGTCCGGCATCAAGCGGTAGTAGTGGCGCAAGATGCGCGTATCCGTGATCACCTGATGGGTGCGGAAGTTGCACGCCTCGATTTCCGCCGGGGTCAACGGGCGCGTGACGAGGGAGTTCGACAGAATCGGCAGCAAGCGGTTCTTCACTTGCGGATGCAGGTGCGGCGAGGTGTAGCCGCCCGTGGCCACGGCCACGGAACGGGCACGCACCACGCCGCCCGGCGTTTGCAGATAATGCACGCCATTGCGCGTTTCCCAGCCCATCACGGGGCTGGATGGATGCACCTTGGCGCCCAGCGCGCGCGCCTTGCGCAGGTAGCCGAAGGCCAGCTTGCCCGCATGGATGCCGATGCCTTCCGGCTCGTGCAGCGCGCCGGCCGCTTCCTTGTCGTCGACGTACTCGCGCTTGACGGTGTCGGCGTCGAGGATGCGGGCGTCGTACTTGAAGATCTCGCGCATGACCTTGGCTTCTTTTTCCAGCGCGGGCATGGCTTTCGCCTTGTGGGCGATGTACAGGTGGCCGCCCGGCTGCGGGTCGCAATCGATGTCGGCCGTGATCTTCTTGAACGTTTCCATCGCGTCGCACACTTCCGCGTGCAGTTTCAGGGCCGTGTCCAGGCCATAACGGTCTATCCACTGCGAACGCTTCAGGCGGCCCGTCGTGCACTGGGCCTGGCCGCCATTGCGCGTGCTGCAGCCCCAGCTGACCCGGTTCGCTTCCAGCACGGTGGCCTTGATGCCGTGTTCCTGGGCCAAAAAGATGGCGCAGGACAGGCCGGTAAAACCCGAGCCGATGATGGCCACGTCGACGTCGATGTCATGCGTGATGGGGCCGTCGTCGGCGGGCGGCTCGCCGGCCGTGCCAATCCAGTAAGTGGGCGCGTAGGCATTGCCGTGGCCGGGGCGCTGGGCCACCAGCGGATCGAAGGCGGGATCGTAGGGCGTGCGGGCGGCGGTGCTGTTGCCCATTACGCCAGGCGGGGTGTCGACAGGTTTGTTCATGGTCATTCCTGGTGAACGTGCTGGCTCAGACTGTGACGACGGGTGGGCGATCCTTGCGGAAAGCATTCTTGACTGCGATCTTGCCGTCGCGGAAGGTGAAGATATCGACCATGCGCGCTTCGATGCGCGTGCCGTCCGCCTTGGTGCCGGCAAAGGTCGACTCCGTCACGCCGCGTTCGCCGCTGACGAAATGCACGGGGTTGAGCCAGGCGGCATCAGGGAAGGTTTGCCAGGCCAGCTCGAAGCCGGCGCGCACGGCGTCGCGGCCGATGAAGCTCTTGCCCAGAAGTTCCGGACCGGCGACGGCGTGGAATTCGCAATCGTCGGCCATGGCGGCCATCAGGGCCTCGATATCGTGGCGGTTCCAGGCATCGCCGAACGCTTGCAGGAAGTCCGTGGTGACGGCGTCAGTGTGCGGTACAGGGTGGTTCATGGTTGTCTCCGTAAATCGTTTTTGATACGCTACGTTCCGTTTTTTGTCTTTTATTGAATTTAAGCCTTAAGCATGGCCTTGTCAAATCAAATAATTCAAAAAACGGGACGCCTTGTATTCTTTAATGAAATTATGATGCTTTCGTGACAATCTGTGAGAATTTGGTCACAGCCCATTCCCACAGGCTGGCTCACTTAATTAAACATAGTCTTTGTACTTGTCCAGGTGACGGATCGGTTTGCTCAGCGCATCGCGGCGGAACGGGTCGCCCAGCTCGCGCGTGCACATGATTTCGATGATGGTGGTCTTGCCTTCATTCATCTGCATGTCGATGGCCTTTTTCAGGGCCGGGCCCACGTCTTCCAGCTTGTCGACCGTGATGCCTTCGGCGCCCATGGCCCGCGCGATTTCCGCGAAGCTCTGGTTGTCGAGTTCCCCGGCGACGAAGCGGCGGTTGTAGAAATCCACCTGGTTTTTCTTTTCCGCACCCCACTGGCGGTTGTGGAACACCACGGCCGTCACGGGAATGTTGTGGCGCACGCAGGTCATCGTTTCCATCAAGCTCATGCCCCAGGCGCCGTCGCCCGCATACGACACGGCCGGACGGTGCGGTGCGGCCACTTTCGCGCCGATGATGGTCGGAAACGCATAACCGCAG
>NZ_JAMQGR010000022.1:0-18874 GCF_023703445.1 Janthinobacterium kumbetense | reverse complement strand
AGAACTGCGCGCTTTCGTGACCTACGGCAAATGGAACGATGCGGCCACCGCCTCGGTCAATGCGTCGAACAACGGCGGCCCGATCTATAACAACAACACCAGCGGCACGTCCTATGGTTTCCAGGTAGAAACCTGGTTCTAAACACCGAACCAAACCTGCTGCGCGGCGCGCTTTGCGGCCTGCGATGCTCACCGTGCTCTAGCACGGTTGCGCTTCTTAGCCACAAATCACTGCCGCTCGCGACGGTTTTGTTCAGTGTTGATGTTTGTAATGCAGATCAACCTGGCGCATCCTTCGCGGATGCGTTTTTGGCGCCGTCCCGTGATATAAATGCAATGTAGTCGTTTCATGGATCACGGCGCCGTCTTTTCACTGAAGATGATGCCCGTTTGCAAGCGGGTCTGAGCACAAGAGCGCCGGTACAGGCGCAGATTTCACCTTTTTCGGCCCCCGTATGCCGAAGCCCCCTAAAAGCTTGATCAAAAAAGGAATGTGGAGATGAAACTGAAATTCAAGATTACCCAACTGGCCGCGTTGACCACCCTGGCATTCGCCGGCAGCGCCTTTGCGACCGACGTGGAAGTGTTGCACTACTGGACCTCCGGCGGCGAAGCGAAATCCGTGGGCCAGTTGCAGCAAATCGTGAAGGAAAGCGGCTTCGGCTGGAAAGACTTCGCCGTGGCCGGTGGCGCTGGCGAAAACGCCGCGACCGCGCTGAAAACCCGCGTCATTTCCGGCAACCCGCCAACGGCCGCCCAGATCAAGGGCCCGTCGATCCAGGAGTGGGGCGCGGAAGGCGTGCTGGCCAATATCGATGATGCAGCCATTCCAGGCAAATGGGATGCCGTGCTGCCGAAAGTCGTCGCCGACATCATGAAATACAAGGGCCACTACGTTGCCGCCCCTGTCAACGTCCACCGCGTCAACTGGATGTGGGTCAACCCGGAAGTGCTGAAAAAAGCCGGCGTGGCCACCACCCCAACCACCTGGGATGCGTTCTTCGACGCGGCCGAGAAAATCAAGAAATCGGGCGGCATCGCGATCGCCCACGGCGGCCAGCCATGGCAGGACGCTACCGTGTTTGAATCCGTCGCGCTGGGCGTGGGCGGCACGGAATTCTACAAGAAGGCCATCCTCAAGCTGGACCAGAAGGAATTGACCGGCCCGACCATGCTCAAGGTGTTCGACACCCTGGGCAAGGTGAAGACCTACATCGACAAGGATGCGGCAGGCCGCGACTGGAACCTGGCCACCGCCATGGTCATCAACAACAAGGCCGGCTTCCAGTTCATGGGCGACTGGGCCAAGGGCGAGTTCACGGCCGCAGGCAAGGTGCCGGGCAAGGACTACCTGTGCGTGGCCGCTCCTGGCACGGACAAGGCCTACACCTTCAACATCGATTCGTTTGCCATGTTCACGCAAAAGGATGCGAATGCGAAGAAAGGGCAGATCGCCCTGGCCAACGCCATCATGAATCCGAAGTTCCAGTCGATCTTCAACCTGAACAAGGGTTCCATCCCCGTGCGTTCCGGCGTATCGAAGGACAAGTTTGACGCTTGCGCCCTGAAATCGATGGAAGACATGGACGCGACCAACAAGAACGGCGGCCTGGTGCCATCGTTCGCCCACGGCATGGCGCTGGCATCGGCCACGCAAGGCGCCGTGACCGACGTCATCGCCAAGTTCATGAACACCAACATGAGCTCGAAAGACGCGGTTGCTGCATTGGCCAAAGCGGCAAAAGTGAAGTAATCACGACGGCGCCGGCACTCCCGCCGGCGCCCTCTGCATCGCATGCATCGCAGGCGTCCGCCCTGGCATTCGTCCAGGCCGGCGCCACACGCAGTTCTACTTCTACGGCTGTCCTATGTCCATACGCAAGCAATTCGACCGATGGATACCGCAGATGGTGCTGGGCCCCACGCTCATCGCCAGCTTGGTATTCGTCTATGGTTTTATCTTTTTGACCGGTTGGCTGTCGCTGACCGAATCGCGGCTGATGCCGAACTACGAGTTCGCCGGCCTGGTGCAATACGTCGAGCTGTTCGACAACGAGCGCTGGTGGACCTCGCTCAAGAACCTCGGCATCTTCGGTGTCCTGTTCATCGGTTGCAGCATCGCCATCGGCCTGTTCCTGGCCATCCTGCTGGACCAGAAAATCCGCGCCGAAGGCGCGCTGCGCGCCATCTACCTGTATCCGATGGCGCTGTCCTTCATCGTCACCGGCACGGCGTGGAAATGGATGCTCAATCCCAGCCTGGGCCTGGAAAAGGTCATGCACGACTGGGGCTGGACCTCGTTTACCTTCGACTGGCTGGTCAATTCCGACATGGCCATCTACACGGTGGTGATCGCCGGCGTGTGGCAATCGTCGGGCTTCGTCATGGCGCTGTTCCTGGCGGGCCTGCGCGGCATCGATGATGAAATCATCAAGGCGGCGCAAGTTGATGGCGCATCCCTGCCGACGATCTACTGGCGCATCGTGATTCCCGCCATGCGTCCCGTGTTCTTCAGCGTGCTGCTGATCCTCGCGCATATCGCCATCAAGAGCTTCGACCTGGTCATCGCACTGACGGCTGGCGGACCTGGCAATTCGTCGTCCGTGCCGGCCATCTTCATGTACCAGTTTTCCTTCACCCGCGGCCAGCTGGGCCTGGGCTCGGCATCGGCAATGATGATGCTGGCCACCATCGTGGCCGTGCTCGTGCCGCTGATGTACCTGGAAACGCGCAGCGCAAAGGCGATGAGATGACACCTACACGCAATAATCGCCTCACCCTCGGACGGGTGGTTGTATATCTGCTGCTGATCCTGTTTGCGGTGTACTACATCGTGCCCCTGTACGTGACCCTGTCGACGTCGTTCAAGTCGCTCGACGAGATCCGCAGCGGCAACCTGCTGGCACTGCCGCACGTGTGGCAGTTCGATTCCTGGTCCAAGGCCTGGTCCTCGGCCTGCACGGGCGTCACCTGCGACGGCATGCAGCCGTTCTTCTGGAACTCGATCAAGATGGTGATTCCCGCCGTGCTGATCTCGACCTTCCTGGGCGCCTTCAACGGCTACGTGTTCGCGCACTGGCGCTTCCGCGGTTCGGAAATCCTGTTTGCCGCCTTGCTGGTGGGCTGCTTCATTCCGTTCCAGGTGGTGATCCTGCCGATGGCGCGCCTGCTGGGCGAATTCGGCCTGGCCAACACCACTACCGGCCTGGTCTTCGTCCACGTGGTGTATGGCACGGCGTTCACGACCCTGTTCTTCCGTAACTACTATATCGGCGTGCCGGAAGAATTGATCAAGGCGGCCCGCATCGACGGCGCCGGCTTCTTCTTGATCTTCCGCAAGATCGTGCTGCCGATTTCGGGTCCGATTTTCGTCGTCTGCATCATCTGGCAATTCACGCAGATCTGGAACGACTTCCTGTTCGGTATCGTCTTCGCCAGCGGCGATTCGCAGCCGATCACGGTGGGCTTGAACAACCTGGTCAACACGTCCACGGGCGTGAAGGAATACAACGTCAACATGGCGGCCGCGGTGATTGCCGCGCTGCCGACCCTGCTGGTCTATCTGGTCGCAGGCCGTTATTTTGTGCGCGGTCTGACCGCAGGCGCAGTCAAAGGTTAAGGAAAGAATATGTCCAGTTTATCGATACGCAGCATCCGCAAGGTGTACACGAATGGCGTCGAAGTCCTCAAGGGCATCGACATCGAGATCAAGGATGGCCAGTTCCTGATCCTCGTCGGCGGCTCCGGCTCCGGCAAGTCGACCTTGCTCAACATGGTGGCCGGCCTGGAAAGCGTCACTTCCGGCGAAATCCTCATCGACGGCAAGGTGGTCAACGACCTGCCGCCGAAGGACCGCGACATCGCCATGGTGTTCCAGTCGTATGCGCTGTACCCGTCGATGACGGTGCGCGAAAACATCGCGTTCGGCTTGAACGTGAAAAAAGTGCCGAAGGCGGAGCAGGAAGAAATCGTCGCCCGCGTCGCCGAAACCCTGCAGATCACGCATTTGCTGGACCGCCGGCCGGCGCAGCTGTCCGGTGGCCAGCGTCAGCGCGTGGCCATGGGCCGCGCCATTTCGCGCAAGCCGTCGCTGTTCCTGTTCGACGAACCGCTGTCGAACCTGGACGCCAAGCTGCGCGTGGAAATGCGCGCCGAGATCAAGCTGCTGCACCAGCGCCTGAAGGCCACCATCGTCTACGTCACGCATGACCAGATCGAAGCGATGACCATGGGCGATTTGATCGCCGTCATGAAGGATGGGGTGGTGCAGCAACTGGGCACGCCGCAGGAAATCTACGACAATCCGGCGAATCTGTTCGTGGCCGGCTTCATCGGCTCGCCATCGATGAACTTCATCACCGTCAAGCCCGTCGTCGAAGGCAATGAGGTGTTTGTCGCCATCGAGAACGCAGGCAAGAGCATGCGCCTGGCCCTGCCGTTCGCCACCGACAAGCTGCGCAGCTATGCGGGCCGCGACGTGATCCTGGGCGTGCGCCCGGAGCAGATCACGGACATGAGCAGCGCGCACGGCGACGTGGGCCAGGAACTGGGTTGCCTGATCGACCTGGTCGAGCCGACCGGCCCGGATACGCTGCTGACGACGCGCCTGAACGGCGCCGCCGTGACTTGCCGCACGCATCCGCGCGAAGCCGTGCTGCCAGGACAGACGATGCAGCTGTCGTTCAACCTGTCGAAAGCGGCCCTGTTCGATCCGGAGAATGGTGAACGCATCGCGTAAGCGACGTTGCCCATGAAAACGGCCCGCCTGTCAGCTGACAGGCGGGCCGTTGTCGTTTGCGCCGCGCTTACTTGGCCAGCGATTTTTTATACGCGATGGAGTAGCTCAGCTTGCCCGTCGGCGTGACCAGGTCGTCCAGCGCGGCCTGGCTGAATACGCCCGTCCAGCCCAGGGTTTGCGCCGTCACGCCGCGGCTGACGATATCGTTCGCCTTCAGGCCCGCCATCGCCGTCGATGCGCTCTTGATGGTGGCCATGTAGCTGGCAACGTCGCGCGTGTCCGTCTTGGCCAGGTCGATGCCGGGTTGCGTGCGCAGCCAGTCGGCCCAGTAGAATTCGAGGAATTCCGTGGCCGTCGACGGCACCACGTAGCCGGCATCGCGGGTGAAGTAGACGAGCGAGCGGTACGGGTCGTTGCCCAGCGACTTCAAACCGATGGACGCGGGCAGCTGGCTGGTGGCGATGGCCTTGTTGCCGCCATCCTTCAGCCAGACCTTGTTGACCTTCTTCATCTGCGCCCAGAAATCGTATTCACTGAGCTTGCTGAAATTGTCCGTCACCTTGACCCACACTTTCAACTGCAGGTTCTGGCCATTGTCGGCATCCCGGAAGGCGCTGAACGTGTGGTGGCCGTCCGTCAGGTACAGGGTGCCGTTCGGACCGATGACGACCGTCTTCATGTCGCCCGGCTTGGTGCCCACGGCGGACTTGCACTGGAACGTGGCCGGTGGATTGCTCAGGGTGGCGCCGGCCACGTTGGCCGTCTTGCTCACCACGTCGTCCTGGCCGTTGGCTTCGCACAGTTCGGCGAATTTCTTCGGCTTGTTGGTCTTGGCCATGACCAGGTCTTCCGCGCCGTAGCGGCCCAGCTTGTAGTAGATCTGATCGTAGCCGACGGCTGGCTGCGTGGGATGCAGTTCGTCGAGCGACACTTGCAGGAAGACGGGCGCCGCATCGGTGCCGGGGGCCGTGGCGGCCAGCACTTGCTGGCGCGCGCCGAGCACGGGCGGCGTTTCCAGCACGCTCTTGCCGGTGGCCATAGGCGCGCCGCCATCGATGATCTGCGCGACGATGCTGCCGCTGGCATTGACGATGTCGATATCCGTGCCGCTCTGTTTTACCTGCAGGTTGTCGAGCAGGACGTCGGCCGGGTCCTTGCTGTTCGGCGTCAGGGCGCCATTGACGAAGTCGTAGTTGGCCGCCATGCCCAGGGTTTGCAGGGGCGCCGCCAGGGCCGTGCCCAGCTGCGTCTGCGCCGTTTGCAGCCTGGCCGCATCGATGGCGGCCAGGCTGGCGGGAGACGCGCTCGAGGGGATGCTGCCCAGCAGCTGCATGGCGATGACGGAGGTGAGCGGCGTCAGGTTGACGGCGCTTTCCTTCAGCGACAGCGCGTACAGGGTGGTGCCGCCTGCCGGCGTGACGGAGACGAGGAAGGGCGCCTTCGCCGCGGCAGCCAGGGTGATGGCCACTTTGCCTGTCGCGTCCGTGGTGCCGCTGCCGACGACATTCTTGCCGGCGTCGAGCACGGAGACGGAAGCATTCGCCACGGCCTTGCCGGTGGCCGCTACCACGTTCAGGATGCGTGCCGGGGTGACGGGGTCCACCGGGACGACGGGCGCCGTGGTGCCGCGATAGTCTGTGCCGCCACAGGCGGCCAGGCTGGCGCCCAGTGCGAGGGCGATGGCAATCGATATGGTGCTGCGGCGGATGCTGTGCTTGTACATGGTGTCCCGTGATGTCGGCCTGAAAAGTGCCGACATGCTAGCGGGCGCAGATGTCAGGATGATGACACGCCTGGATGTTACTGACGCAGCAGCGACTTGCGGTAGTCGATGGCGTAGCCCAGCTTGCCCTTGTCTTCGGTCAGTTCGTCGAACGCTGCATGGTCGATTTCGCGCAGCGCGCCAAGGTCCGCCGCGCGCTTGCCGCCGCTGACGGGCTCCGCCGGTTGCAGCGCCACCATCGCCTGCGCCGCCAGCAGGATGGTGCTGGCATACGCGGCGGGATCAAGCAAGTCGACACGCGCCAGGTCCAGCGCCGGTTTGCGGCGCAGCCAGTCGGCCCAGTAGAATTCGAGAAATTCCGTGGCCTGGTCGGGCGGCTGGTAGCCGATCTCGCGCGTGAAGTACACGAGCGAGCGGTAGGGATCGTCGCCCAGGGATGCGAGGCCGATGGCGGATGGCAGTTGCTGCGGCGTGATGGCCTGGTTCCGGCCGTTTTTCAGCCATACCTTGTTTTCCGCGCGCATGCGCGTCCAGAAGGCCGCTTCGCCCAGCGCGCTGAAATTGTCGCTGACCTTGACCCACACCTTGAGTTGGTGGTTGCGCCCGCCATCGGCATCCCATAAAGTGGAAAACGTGTGGTGGCCATCGGTGAGGTATACCGTGCCGCGCGGCCCGATGACGACAGTCTTCATGTCGTCGGGACGGCTGCCCACGGCCGCCTTGCAGCGGTAGCCGGGCGGTGGCGTAGTCAGCGTGGCGCCGGCCACATTGGCCGTGCCGGGCAAGACGTCGCCCTGGCCATTGGCTTCGCACAGGTCGGCGAATTTCTTTGGCTTGGCGATGTCGGCGATGTGTTTTTCTTCGGCCGCATAGCGTCCCAGCTTGTAGTACACCTGGTCGTAGCCGATGGCCGGCTGGGTCGGATGCAGTTCATCGAGGCGCACCTGCAGGATGCGCGGATGGGCGGCGCTGCCCGTGACGGTCGCCATCAGCGCCTGCTGGCGCGCACTGAGGGCGGGCGCGACGGCAGCATCGCGGGCCAGTGCCGGCGGCAGGAAGGCTGCAAGGCAGGCCAGGGCCAGCAGCAGGGCGGGGATGCGGGAAAGAATCCGGTTCATTGCCTGTGTCTCCAATCGATACAGTATGGATGACGCCAGGCGCCGTGGCTTGATGCCGCGCAGGAGTGGTTCACATCGCTGCGCGCCGTTAGCGGCCCAGCATGCGCAGGCAGGCGTCGGCCACGTCGGCGGCGAAGGCGCTGCTGTCCTGTAACTGTGCGGCGATGGCGTCGTCCGTCACGCCATGCACGGCCGAGTAAATCATCAGGGCCGCCAGGCGTGGCTGCGGCAAAGGCCACGTGCCGGCCGCCGCGCCGCCCGCCAGGATGGCGCCCAGCTGGGCCAGGATGGCGTTCTTGTCGGGATTGTCCGCGGAATCGATGCCGATGCTGCGCCGGTGGCTCGTGTAGACGATGTCGTGCAATTGCCAGGTGCGCAGGTAAGTGGCCACATTCGCCTGCACCCACGCGCGCAGCCGGCCTTCCCAGTCGCCGGGCATGCACAGGTCGACGGCCGTTGCCAGACTGGCCAGGAAGTGCTGCGTATAGCGTCCGGCCAGCGCCGCCAGCATCTCGTGCTTGGATGGAAAATAGTGATAGAACGTGCCTTTCGCCACGCCGGCCAGGGTGGTGATGTCGCTGACGGTGGTCGCTTCCACGCCCTTGTCGAGAAACAGGCGCTCGGCGGCGGCCATCAATTCATCGAGGCGCACTTCGGCAGGCTTGGTGCGGGGGCGAACGGGGGCCGGCGCGGCGGCATCAGCATCAGGCAGGGCGGAGTTTGCATGTCGTGTCGTGGTCATGCGCCCAGTATAAGTGAAGCGCGGGCGTCGCCCAAGCGTCCGCGTACACACGATTAGCTTTTAATTGACCGACGGTCAGTCGATTGTTATGATGAAGGCGAACTCATGAATTGGAGACACGCCATGCAGCGCTATCGCCGCGCGGCCCTGGTGGCCGCCGCCTACCTGGGCACTTTTCTCGCCTCGCTCGACATCAGCATCGTCAACGTGGCTTTGCCCACCCTGCAAACGGCGCTGGCGACGGATATGGCGGGTTTGCAGTGGGTGATCAACGCGTATGCGCTGTGCCTGTCGGCCTGCATTCTGTCGGCCGGTCCGCTGGGCGACCGGCATGGGCACAAGCGCATCTGGCTGCTGGGCGTGGCCCTGTTTACGGCCGGTTCGCTGCTGTGCGCCCTGGCGGCCGGCCTGCCGCTGCTGCTGGCGGGCCGGGCCGTGCAGGGCATCGCGGGGGCCTTGCTGATCCCCGGCGCCATGCCGATACTGAGCCACGCGTTTCCCGACCCGCGCGAACGGGCGCACGTGATCGGCGGCTGGTCGGCTTTCAGCGCGCTGGCGCTGATCCTGGGGCCGCTGCTGGGCGGCATGCTGCTGGAGACCACGGGCTGGCAAAGCATCTTCCTGATCAACCTGCCGCTGGGAGTGCTGGCCATGCTGCTGGGCGCCTGGGGCATGACGGAACGCCATTACCGGGAACAGGCGGCGCTGGACCGGACGGGACAGGTGCTCAGCATCGTCTGGCTCGGTGCGCTCACCTACGGCTTGATCGCGCTGGGCGAGGTGGACGGCCCGGGCGGCATGGCTGCCTGGCCATCGCTGGGCGTGGCGCTGCTGGCCTTCGTCGCCTTCCTGGCTGTCGAAGCGCGCGCGCCACGTCCCCTGTTGCCGTTGCGGCTGTTTTGCGACCGGACCTTTGCGTTGATCAACCTGGCGTCGCTGGTGCTGGGGTTTGCCTGCTACAGCAGCCTGTTCTTTTTCTCGCTGTACCTGCAGCAAATCCAGGGCTGGCCGGCGGGCGCCAGCGGCTGGCGCATGTTGCCGCAGTTCGCGGCCATGGGCGTCGTTTCCCTCTGCTTCGGCCGCCTCAGCCGCCATTTGTCGCTGCGGCGAATGATGCTGGGCGGCTATGTGCTGGCGGGCCTGGTGCTGCTGGCGACGGCGACCTTGGCGCCGCGGACGCCCTACGCCATCGTCGGCAGCCTGTTCGGCCTGCTGGGCCTGGCGATGGGCTTGGCCGTGCCGGCCACCGGTTTGCTGGTGATGGCATCCGTGCGCGGCGAGCAAGCCGGCATGGCTTCGGCCATCATGAATGCCTTGCGCCAGGCGGGCATGACCCTGGGCGTGGCCGTGCTGGGCAGCGTGATGAGCTTGCGCGCCGCCGCCCTGCTGGAGCGGGCGGGGCAGCTTGCCGCCCTGGCAGCCGGTTTTCAGCTGGCCATGCTGCTGGCGGGGCTGGCATGCCTGGCCGTGGCCTTGCCGCTGTACTGGCTGCCGCCGAAGTAAGGCTTATGCCTGCAAATGGCTGGGCACGCGCGGCGACGACATCAGGTCGCGGAACGCGGCCCAGTGCTCGGCGCGCGTCGCGCCCTGGCGCTCGACATAGGCTTTCGCCATGTCCTGGCCCAGGTTGTAATTGATGACGTACGCGCCCATGGCGTCGTAGAACTGCAGGCGCTGCGCGGATTTTTCGGCCGGGTACAGGCGCACGTTGACCAGCCATTCCAGCGCTTCTTCGCGGGTCAGGCTGCCTTCGAGATACTGGCGCGCGATGTCGTTGTCGGCGTAGCCTAGCTTGGCCAGCAACTGGTTCAGCTGTGCGTAGCGGGGCGCCAGCGCCGGATCGAGGCCGGCCAGCGGGTACAGCACCTGCTGTTCGAATGCCAGCCGTTCTGCATCGGTAAAACTCAGTTCGATGCCGTAATTGGCCGTGCCTTCGGCGATCAAGGATTGCGGCGAGTACAGCGGATAGATGCAGTATTCCATCCAGCCCTTGCCGCGCACCAGGTCGCGCTCGAGCAGCACGTTGTACACGTGGTGACCGGGATACGCTTCGTGGCAGCCGAGATCGACCGCGCGGTCGATATACACGGGCAAGTCGGTATTGATCTGGATCACGCTCTGGTAGTTGCCCTTGTACCAGTTGTAGCCGCTCCACGGTTTGTCGGTGACGAATTCCAGCACGAAATCCTCGCCTTCGGGCAGGGCGATGTACTGCAAGGTGCGTTCGCGGCCCGCGCGGATGGCCGCATCCATGACGGCGCGCAGCTTGTCGGCGGGAATGATAAGTTGCGCGCGCAAGGCGTTGACCCGGTCGCTGACCGTGCCGTCGCCAGGCAGCAGGGCATCGATCTGCGCCACCAGTTCTGCGTAATAGGCGCGGCTGTGGTGGGGCGAGACGGCGTCGTACAGGCGCGCGCTTTCCGTGTCGAAATCCAGGCGTGTGCCTTGCAGCATGTCCGCCTTGGCCAGCACGGCTTGCAACTGCTTGCGCAGGTTGAGGGCGCGCAGGCAGGAGGCGTCGGCCAGCAGGGCCAGCGCCGCGTTTGCGCCATCTTTGATATCGCTCAAACTCTGCAGCTGTTTGACCGCTGCGGCCTGCCACGCGGGCGGGCCGTAATACGCGTCGACATACGAGGCATCGTGCTGGCCCATGGCCAGGACCAGCTTGACGTAGCGTTCGGCCACGTCGGCGAGGGAAGGGGAGTTGCTGTCGTTGTTGGTCATGGAGGCAGGGTTCTTCACGGTTGGACAGCGCCTATTGTATAGCGCAATCAGCCAGGCGTGAGGCACGGTCGGGCGACATCATTTCCCTATAACAATGAGCGAAAGGCATCTTGATGTAGCTCAGTGAACCTGGCATTCGTGGCCTGTGTGAGCGGGTTTGGTAGCAAGATGGCGTGGTCTTCTTTTTTACATGTACACGTGATTTTCTCCTTGATCTTTCTTCGTTTATGGACGAATATGATGTATGAGATCCGGCACTACCTGACGTCATCGGGCAGGGATTTATATACGGAATGGCTGAAGCGCCAGCGCGACAACACGGCCAGGGTGGCCATCGTGCGCCGCGTGCTGTGTATGATTCCTGGCAATTTTGGCGACCATAAATTTTGCCACGACGGCGTGTGGGAGTTGCGCATCGATGTGGGGGCCGGCTACCGTATCTACTATGCCATTGCCGGCGAACAGATCATTTTATTGCTGTGCGGTGGCGACAAGCGCACGCAACCGAAAGATATCGAGTACGCCTGTGCCTGCTGGCACGACTGGAAGGAGAGGGGACATGAGAGAGAACATGAACGAGGACATCCGCAAACCACCAAGAGACCGCTCGCATGACGAAGCGATGGCTGAGCTGTACCGCGACGATCCCGCCTTCGCCCTGGAATTGATCAACAATATCCTCGTCGATGGCGACCATGGCGAACTGCTGGCCGTGCTGCGCCAGCTGACGCGCGCCTTTGGCGGCGTGCCGGCCGTGGCGCAGGCGGCCAAGCTCAATCCTACCCAGCTGTACCGCACCCTGTCGCCCGAAGGCAATCCCTCGCTGAGCACCTTGACGGCCATCCTCGACGCCATGGGCTTGCGGCTGGCCGTGGAACCCAAGCAACCGTTTCCTGCGCCGGCTGCCTGAGTCCACCGGCAGCTTAAAACTCGACGGGCCGCGCTTCGCGCATCGCTTGCGTCATGGCCAGGCCGATGCGCGTCGCTTCCGTCGCGTCGTGCAAGGTCAAGGACAAGGTGCGCCGGCCCAGCGCCGCATCCGTAAACTCCTGCGCCTCGATCAAAAAGGCGTCGGCGAAGCGGGCATAGAAGTCCGGCGTGCATTCATTGCGCACGCCATGCGCATCCGAAATTTCCACCCTGTTCAGGCGCGGATTGCTGCCCACGGCCAGGCGGCCGCCCGTGCCGAACACTTCCGTCAGGGTTTCATGGCCATGCGCCATGGTGCGCGACGCCATGAAGCTGGCCATGCTGCCATCGGAAAACTCCACCGTTGCCAGGCCATTGTCGACATCGCCGAACGCTTGCAAGCCCGTGTGGATGGCGTTGGTGCCGCTGGCGTACACGCGTTTGGGCACGGGATTGCCCAGCAGCCAGCGCGCCAGGTCGATATCGTGCACGCTGCAATCGAGGAAGATGCCGCCGCTGGTGGGGGCGAAGCGCATGAAGGCGCCGCTGGGGTCGTTCTGGTCGCACGTCTGCGAACGCACCAGATACGGCTTGCCGATCAGCCCCTGGGCGATCTTTTGCTGCGCGTCATGGTAGCTGGCGTCGAAGCGGCGCACGAAGCCGATCATGATGGTCAGCTGCGGGTGGCGCGCCGCTTCCGCTTCCACCTTCAGGCAGTCGGCCAGGTCCAGCGACAGCGGTTTTTCGCAAAACACGTGCTTGCCGGCGCGCAGGGCGGCGATGATCTGATCCGCGTGCAGCGAGGTGGGCGTGACGAGGAAGACGGCGTCCAGGCCCGGGTGGGCCAGCAGGGCGTCGTAATCGGCATAGCCGGTGGCGATGCCGAGCGTGCTGGCGGCCCAGTCCAGTTCGGCCGGCACGGGACTGCAGGCGGCCACGACCTTGGCATTCGGCACGCGCTGTGCCAGGTTGATGGCGTGGCGCTGGCCCAGCCGGCCCAGGCCGACGATGCCGACTTTTAATGTTGGGGATGACATGGTGTCTCCAGATTTTTTATTGTTGTTTATAAAGTTACAACGCCAGGGTCACGACACGACCCTCGCGCCACGACAAGGTGGCCGCCTCGGCCAGTTCCAGTGCCTTCAGACCATCGTGGACGGTGGTGCGCAGGGGCGTGCCGTGGGTGAGGGCGTCAAAGAAGTGCGCCATTTCCTGCGCGTAGGCCACGCGATAACGTTCCAGGAAGAAATCTTCCGGTTTGTCCACGCTGACGTTCACTGAGCCATAGGCCGTCACTTCCGTCGGCTTGTGGTTGCCTGCCTGCAGCATGCCGGCGCTGCCCAGCACTTCGAAGCGCTGGTCGTAGCCGTAGGCGGCGCGGCGCGAGGCATTGATCTGGCACAAACGTCCTTTCGCCGTGCGGATGGTGACGACGGCCGTGTCCAGGTCGCCCGCCTCGCCGATGGCGGGGTCGACGAGGCAGCTGCCCGTGGCGTGCACGCTGACGGCTTCATCGTCGAGTATCCAGCGGAAAATGTCGAAATCGTGGATCAGCATATCCTTGAAGATGCCGCCTGAGACCTTGATGTAGCTCACGGGCGGCGGGCCGGGATCGCGGCTGGTGACCACCAGCAATTCCGGCGTGCCGATCTCGCCCGCTTCGATGCGTGTCTTGACGGCATTGAAAGTCGGGTCGTAGCGGCGCTGGAAGCCCAGCATGCACAGTACCTTGGCTTCCTTGACGGCGGCGGCGCAGGCGCGTGCGCGGTCGAGGGTCAGGTCGACGGGTTTTTCGCAAAAGATGGCCTTGCCGGCGGCGGCCGAGCGCAGGATCAGGTCCGCGTGCGTATCCGTGCTGGAAGCGATGACGACGGCCTTGATGGCCGGGTCGGCCAGCGCCGCTTCGACAGTTGCGCTGCTGCCGCCGTGCAAGCCGGCAAGGGCGGCGGCCGCTTCCTGGTTGACGTCGACCACGTACTTGAACTGCACGCCGGGTTGGGCAGCCAGGTTGGCCGCGTGGATTTTGCCGATGCGTCCGGCGCCGAACAACGCTACTTCAATCATCATGTTCTCCTGGGGTGTGGATTTCTTCGATGTCGAGCTCTAATTTGTATGCCAGCGCGATGAACAGCGCCTGGCACAGGCAGATGGTGCTGGTCAGCGAGCGGAAGGCGAAGGCGCTGCCCTCGGTGACGGTGAGCAGCGCGTCGGCGGCCCGCGCGAGCGGGGCCAGCTTGCTGTCGGTAATCACCAGGACCTTGGCGCCCTTGTCTTGCGCCGCCTTGATGCACTGCTGGGTTTCCTTGCCGTAAGGCGAGAAACTGATGGCGATCGCCACATCGCGTTCGCGCACGCTGCGCATCTGTTCGCGGTGCATGCCGCCCAGTCCGCTAATCAGGTGCACGCGCTTGTCCGTGTGTTCCAGCGCGTAGGCGATGTAGGAGGCGATCGGAAAGGACCGGCGCACGCCGATCACATAGATGTTTTCCGCTTTTAGCAGCAGGTTGACGGCCGCTTCCAGCTGCGCGTCGTCGAGGCCGGCCGCCAGGTCGTCTAGGCCGGCGCGGCTGGCGCCGACGAATTCGCGCGTCAGGTCGCCCGCGCTGAGGGCGGCGTCGCGCGTGGAAATGAGCTTGCGGATGCGCTGCTGGTAGTCGGGCGTGGCGCCGGCCTGGTCCGTGTAGGCCTGGCGGAACACGTCCTGCATTTCCGAAAAGCCCGTATAGCCGAAGCGCTGCGCGAAGCGCACGATGGCGGACGGCTGCACATCGCAGGCGGCCGCGATGTCGCTGATGCGCTCGAGCATCAGGCTGGCGCGGTGCTTTTCAATGTATTGGGCGATGACTTTCAGCTGGCGCGACAGGTTGTCGTACTCGGCGGCAATGTGCTGCATCAGCTGTTCGATGGGGGCGGTGGCTGCCATGGTGTTTTCCTCGGTTGCTTGCTGGGCCGCGCAACATGACTGCGGCGGCTGGTTCTGGCGAGAATTATAGGAGTGAATCCAGAAAATAGAAATGATTTTCTATTTAAATTTATTTTGAAAATTTTATTGCATTTGTCTTTTTTGTGGCCTAAGCTGTGCGCAGTGCATCGGGTCTTGCCGGTCTTCCGGCTCCCCGCTGACACGCGACAAAAGCTGGCAACTATAAAAATTAATCCTTCAAGGAGACATTCATGCAAAGCAATAAGCGTAAGGGATTTCTGAAGCACCTGGCCGTGCTGGGCCTTGGCCTGGGACTGGGTCTGGGCATGAGCGCCAGCCACGCGGCAGGCGAGAAATTCGTGCTGATCAGCCATGCGCCCGATTCCGATTCCTGGTGGAATACGATTAAAAATTCCGTCAAGCAAGCAGGCGAAGACTTCAATGTCACCGTCGACTACCGCAATCCACCGAACGGCGACCTGGCCGACATGGCGCGCCTGGTCGAGCAATCGGCTGCCCGCAACTACGACGGCGTGATCGTCAGCATCGCCGACTTCAGCGTGCTGCAAAAACCCCTGGGCCTTGTTGCTGCCAAGAAGATTCCGTTTGTCACGATCAATTCGGGCACCCTGACGCAAAGCGAGCAGCTGGGCGCCGTAATGCACGTGGGCCAGCCTGAATACGAGGCAGGCAAGGGCGCCGGCGAAAAAGCCAAGGCGGCCGGCATCAAGTCCTTCGTTTGCGTCAACCACTACGCGACGAATCCGTCGTCATTCGAGCGCTGCCGCGGCTTTGCCGAAGCCATCGGCGTCGATTTCAAGGCCGCCACCCTGGATGCGGGCGAAGATCCGACCACCATCGAAAGCAAGTTGAGCGCCTACCTGCGCAACAACCCGAAAACCCAGGCCGTGCTGGCGCTGGGCCCCACCTCGGCCCACGCTTCGCTGAAGGCCCTGGAAAAAATGGGTTTGAAGGGCAAGATGTGGTTCGCCACGTTCGACCTGTCCGATGAAATCTCGAAGGGCATCAAGGATGGCAGCATCCAGTTCGCCATCGATCAGCAACCTTACCTGCAAGGCTATATCCCCGTTGCCGTGCTGGCCATCATGAAGCAGGACAAGACCACGGACCTGGCCAAGGTGCGCGAAAAGCTGATCAATAACGCCAAATTCAAGGCGCGCCTGGCCGAGTACGGCCTGGCACCATCGTATGGCCCGCGCCATATCGGTTCCGGTCCTGGTTATGTCACCAAGGACAATATCGGCAAGGTAGAGAAATACGCCGGCCAGTTCCGTTAAGCACCCGCTTTTCAGTTCAATCAAGACCTTAGTCGTTGTCCCCGCGCGCAGGCCATGCTTGCCGGCGCGCGGGTCCTGCCGCCCTGGAATTGCTGTCGAGGCTGGTAGGTTGCTATAAAACAAGGGAGACATAGCATGAGTACCGTGAAATTAAGCGTGGAGCAGGGTGGCATGGCCGCCTCGGGCACGCCGCCGCAAAAGCAGGGCGTTGATGAGCGCGTGGGGCAGGTCAGCTGGCTCAAGCGGCTGTTCAGCCGCCCGGAATTCGCCTCGATCTCGGGCGCCATCCTGGTGTTCGCCTTCTTTATCCTGACGGCCGGCGACTCCGGCATGTTCAACCTCGACGGCGTGATCAACTGGGCGCAAGTGGCCGCCTACCTGGGCATCATCGCCATCGGCGCCTGCGTATTGATGATCGCCGGCGAATTCGACCTGTCGATCGGCTCCATGATCGGCTTTGCCGGCATGATGATCGCCATCCCTTCCGTCTACTTCCACTGGCCCGTGTGGGCCGCCATCCTGTTCGCCTTTGCCGGTTCGATGGCGCTGGGCTGGCTCAACGGCTACCTGGTCATCAAGACGCGCTTGCCTTCGTTTATCGTCACCCTGGCCTTCCTGTTCATCCTGCGCGGCCTGACCCTGGCCCTGTCCATCATGTTTGCCAACCGCACCATCGTCAGCGGCATCGGCGCGCTGGCCGCCGACGACTGGCTGGCCACGACCCTGTTCCATGGCGAAGTGGGCACGTCGCTGTTCGCCTGGATGGCCAAGGCGGGCTGGATCACGGCCCTCGACAATGGCGCGCCGCTGGTCAAGGGCATCCCCAAGGTCATCGTCTGGTGGGCCGGCCTGGCGCTGGTGTCCGGCTTCGTCCTGGCCCGCACCCGCATCGGCAACTGGATCTTCGCCGTCGGCGGCGACGCCAACGCGGCCAAGAACGTGGGCGTGCCCGTGAAAACCATCAAGGTATCGCTGTTTGTCTTCACGGCGTTCTGCGCTTGCCTGTTTGCCACGCTGCAAGTATTTGACGTGGGTTCGGCCGCCGCCGACCGCGGCATGCAAAAGGAATTCGAAGCCATCATCGCGGCCGTCATCGGCGGCGCCTTGCTGACGGGCGGCTACGGTTCCGTCGTCGGCGCCTGCTTCGGCGCGCTGATCTTCGGGGTGGTGCAGATCGGCATTACTTATACCAATATCAATTCGGACTGGTTCCGCGTCTTCCTCGGCGTCATGCTGTTGATCGCGGTACTGTTCAACAACTTTGTCCGTGCCCGTGTCACGGAAGCGAGATAAGCCATGAGCGAATACATCCTTGCGCTGGAAAACATCAGCAAACGTTTCGGCTCCGTCATCGCCCTGCAAAACGTCACCCTGCGCCTGAAACCGGGCGAAGTGCATTGCTTGCTCGGTGATAACGGCGCCGGCAAGTCGACCCTGATCAAGACCTTGGCCGGCGTGCACCGGCCCACCAGCGGCGAGTATCTGGTTGATGGCAAGCCCGTCAGCTTCAATTCGCCGAAGGAAGCGCTCGACCTGGGCGTGGCCACCGTCTACCAGGACCTGGCGCTGGTGCCATTGCTGTCCGTGGCGCGCAATTTCTTCATGGGCCGCGAACCGATCCGGAAAATGTTCGGCGTGCTGCCCGTGATGGATATGGAATATGCGGCCACCACGGCGCGCGACAAGCTGGCCGAAATGGGCATCATGGTGCGCGACCCGCACCAGGCCGTGGGCACCATGTCGGGCGGCGAGCGGCAATGCCTGGCCATTGCCCGCGCCATCCACTTCGGCGCGCGCGTGCTGATCCTCGATGAGCCGACGGCGGCCTTGGGCGTGAAACAGTCGTTCAATGTGTTGAAACTGATCTACAAGGCGCGCGAACGGGGCTTGTCCGTGATCTTTATTACCCACAATGTGCACCATGCCTACCCCGTGGGCGACTCGTTCACGCTCTTGAACCGGGGCAAATCGCTGGGCACTTACACCAAGGAAACTGTTTCCAAGGATGAAGTACTCGACATGATGGCGGGCGGTGCGGAAATGCAAACGCTGATGAGTGAACTCGACGGTGTCACGATTTAAGGATAACCATGAATAACCCGACACAATTTGCCCAGGGCCGCGCGCTGGACGTGATCTGCCTGGGCCGCCTGGCGGTGGACCTGTACGCGCAGCAGATCGGCAGCACCCTGGAAGACGCGACCAGCTTCGCCAAGTACCTGGGCGGCTCGTCGGCGAATATCGCCTTCGGCACGGCCCGCCTGGGCTTGAAGTCCGCCATGCTGTCGAAGGTGGGCGACGACCACATGGGGCGTTTCTTGACGGACACGTTATCGAAAGAGGGTTGCGACGTCAGCCATGTCGGCATCGACCGCGACCGCCTGACGGCGCTGGTGATGCTGGGCATCAAGGATAAAAACACCTTTCCCCTGATTTTCTACCGTGAAAACTGCGCCGACATGGCCATCGAGCCATCCGCCGTCGACGCCGCCTTTATTGCATCGAGCAAGGCGCTGTTGATCACCGGCACGCATTTTTCGACGGCTGCCATGCACGCCGTCAGCACGCAGGCCCTGAAATTGGCGCGCGCCAACAACGTGCGCACCATGCTCGACATCGATTACCGGCCCGTGCTGTGGGGACTTTCCGGCAAGGCGGACGGCGAAACGCGCTTCGTTTCCAACGATGGTGTCACGCGG
>NZ_JAMQGR010000021.1:0-21777 GCF_023703445.1 Janthinobacterium kumbetense | reverse complement strand
TAGGCGTGAAAAAAGCAGCGCCAAGCGCTGCTTTTTTCATTTAATTAAGTTGGCAGACCCTATCCCAATCAAGGTCAAAGCGGGCCAGGTATTTTTTGAGCCGGTCTGCATCGTTGGGTTTGGCTTTTGCCGCGCGCGATACGGCATACAGGGTGCGGCCGGCATCGGACATATTGTTCGATTGCCGGCAAATCTTGATCACTGCCTGCAGCTGCAGCGCATCAAACAGGTCGAGCTGCGTGGCTGCCTCGCTTCCCATGATATCGGCCAGGTCGATTTCCATGCCGCTGGCAGGCTTGTCATGATGCTGCCACATCCGCTTCAAGCGCCGGATTTCCTCATCGACAACACCATCCGTGATACGGCCCGCTTCCGACAGGGTGGCCAGGCGCGTGACAGCGGCGGATAAATCGCGGAAATTGCCCTTCCATGCCGAGGTGGGCAGGGTGGCGAAACGCATGAAACGCTCGTGTGCCTCCTTGTTGAAGCGCACGCGTTCGCCCGTTTCCGCGCTGTATTGTGTCAGCAGGTATTCCAGGTTCGGTTCGATGTCTTCCGGCCGCTGCGCCAGGCCCGGCAATTCGTATGTCCACAGGTTGATGCGCGCATACAGGTCTTCGCGGAAGCGGCCGGCCATCACTTCTTTGCCCAGGTCCCGGTTGGTGCCTGCGATCAGCTGGAAGTCGCTCTGCACCTCGGTGTCCGCACCGACGGGGAAAAAGCGTTTTTCCTCGATCGCTTTCAATAGCATGGCCTGCTCGTCGAGCCCCAGTTCGCCGATTTCATCGAGAAACAACAAGCCCTTGTGCGCGCTGCGCAGCAAGCCGGGTCGATCCGAGCCAGCTCCCGTAAATGCCCCCTTGATATGGCCGAACAAGGTGGAGGCTGCGCCATCGCCATGCAATGTGGCGCAATTGAGGTCGATGAATTTTCCGTCGATCTGGTGGCGCGATTTTTTCAGTTCATACACGCGGCGCGCGAGGAAGGATTTGCCGGCGCCGGTAGGTCCCATCAGCAGCATGGGGGCTTTCGATTTGATGGCGACGCGCTCGATTTCATCGATCATGCCGTTGAACTTCGCATTGCGCGTGGCGATGCCGGACTTCAGGAAGGCCACGCCTTCGGCCTGCTCGCGCGTAAAACGCTGGGTAATCTGGTCGTAGCGCGACAGATCGAGGTCGATCAATGCGTAACTGCCGGGATTGCCGGTGGCCTGGCGCTTCGGCGGCGACGTTTGCACGAGACGGCCAGGAAAATAGCGCGCTTCCGTCATCAGGAACATACATATCTGCACCACGTGGCTGCCGGTGGTGATGTGAATCCAATAGTCTTCCTTGTCCGGATCGAAGGGGTAGCTATTGGCAAAGTCGTAGAGCGCGCCATACACATTTTCGAAGTCCCAGGCATCGCTGATGGGCAGTTCATGGGAGATCAGCCTGGTTTCGGGCGAGACGCTGGCAATATCCTGCGACACCTGGCGTACCAGGTTGTCGAACTGGCTACCCGCGTACAGCAACTCGAAGCGGTCGATGATCTTGTCCTCGTGTTGGGTCAGGGCGATGCTGGGACGCCACTTTTCCCAGCGTGCAGCTCCCCTGCCATTGTCGAGCTGCGTACCGAGAAAACCGATGACGACGGTGCGTTTTGCTTGCATATATGGGATAAAAATTTATCTGAAAAGATAATTGTATTCCAAATCGCGGTTGCATAGATATGTTCAAGGTAAAGTCTGTATGAAAATATTATTCAATGAAATCAATTGGTTATGGAAATTTTTGAGAAAACATTGAAAGCTGGCACAGCGCTTGCAATAGAGGAGATACCAACGAGATAAACGTAGAGAGCAGAGAGGAACGAAAAATGGCCAACGCCCAGTTATTCCAGAGCGCGCAACAGACAGCAACCATGCCAGCGGCGCTGGCACGCAATGCCGAAGGCGCACCCGCTTACGCGCTGACGCCCCGGCATCAGCTGGCGCAATACGCGGCCACCGGCTGCCTGAATGCGACGTTTTATGCCAGCGCCGAAGCGCAACTGGCGAAAGTACGCGAGCTGTGCCAGGCGGTCGAGCCGGCCTTCATTGCGCAGACGGCCGTGTACTGCCGCGAACGGGGCTACATGAAAGACATGCCGGCCTTGCTGGTGGCCGTGCTGGCGGGGCAGGGCGCCGCGGAATGCGCGCCGGCCTTTCAGCGTGTGATTAACAACGGCAAGATGCTGCGTAACTTCGTGCAGATCATGCGCTCGGGGGCAGTGGGCCGCAAGTCGCTGGGATCGCGCCCGAAGAAGCTGGTGCAGGCATGGCTGAACGGCGCGTCGGAACAAGCCTTGCTGGCCGCGGCCGTGGGCAATGCGCCATCGCTGGCCGACGTGGTCAAGATGGTGCATCCGAAACCGCAGGAAGCGTGGCGCGCGGCCTTCTTCGCCTGGCTGATCGGCAAGCCGTACGATGCCGCGGCCTTGCCGCCGGTGCTGGCCGCATTCGAAGCTTACAAGCTTGATCCAGCGCAAACGATACCGGACGTGCCCTTCCAGATGCTGACGGCGCTGCCCTTGAGCGCACAGGATTGGGCGCAGATCGCCCGCCAGGGCAGCTGGCAGATGGTGCGTATGAATCTGAATACCTTTGGCCGCCACGGCGTGTATGCGATAGCCGGCATGCCGGAGCTGATCGCCGCCAAGCTGCGCGATCCCGAGGCGATTGGCCGGGCACGGGTGTTTCCGTACCAGCTGATGTCGGCTTGCATGGCGGCCGGCGAGCACGTGCCGGCCGTCGTGCGCGATGCGCTGGAACAGGCGCTGGAAATATCGCTGCTGAACGTGCCGCAGATCGCTGGCAAGGTGGTGGTGTGCCCCGACGTTTCCGGTTCGATGTCCTCGCCCGTCAGCGGTTTTCGCGGCAGCGCCACGTCCAGCGTGCGCTGCATCGATGTGGCGGCGCTGGTGGCGGCGGCCATGTTGCGCAAGAATCCGGATGCCATGGTGCTGCCGTTCGAGCACAGCGTGGTGCAGTGCGGACTCGGCGCGGATGATAGCGTGATGAGCAACGCGGCCAGGCTGGCGGCCATCGGTGGCGGCGGTACCAATTGCAGCGCTCCGCTGCTGCGCATGAACAGCAAGAAGGAGCTGGCCGACCTGGTGATCTATGTGTCCGATAACGAATCGTGGATCGACGCCAAACGCAGCGGCGCCACGGCGACCATGGGACAGTGGAATGTCTTCAAGCAGCGCAATCCGCAGGCGAAACTGGTGTGCATCGATATTGCGCCGCATGCCACCACGCAGGCGATGGAGCGCGAGGATATCCTGAATATCGGCGGTTTTTCCGACGACGTCTTCAAGATCATCGCCGCCTTTGCCGCCGGCCAACTGGACCCCGCTCACTGGGTGGGAGAAATCGCCGCCATCGATATCGCGGCACCAGGTTGTTGAAGCAAAGCGCATGAATGCGGACAAGACTACATAAGAGACGTCCTGTCCACGCTTGTTATGCGCCGTAGTACCCCGAATGCTGACAGGATTACATCGATCAGCCGCGTCAAACCGGCCTGGCAGGCGCAGTGCGTCTGCCAGAAATCCTGTCCCCCCTTGTCGGGTTGTCGTACTGATGAATGCCGGTGGAACTACATCCTGGGCCGATACGTCGGCAACTGTTTCACCAACCCTGGTCATCACCCCCTATACAATAGAAGAAGAGAATAGCGATGAAAAACGAAGAATACGAAGTCCTGCATACCGAAGGCAGCCGTCCAGTGAAAATGTGGACGCGTGGCGTGCCTGTCGAAGAAGCGGCTAAAAAACAATTGCGCAATACGGCGACCCTGCCGTTCATTTACAAGCATATCGCCGTCATGCCCGACGTCCACCTGGGTAAGGGGTCAACCATCGGCAGCGTGATTCCCACCCTGGGCGCCGTGATTCCGGCGGCCGTGGGCGTGGATATCGGCTGCGGCATGATGGCGGCGAAAACCACGCTGACGGCGAACGATCTGCCCGATAACCTGGGACCGCTGCGCAGCGCCATCGAACGCGCCATTCCGCACGGGATGTCGCCGAAGACGCGCGGCCACCGCGGCCGCGATGAAGGTTCCTGGCATACGCCGCCATCGGTGGTCGATGCGGCGTGGCTGCAATTGAAGGATGAATTCGATGCGATTTGCCTGAAAACGCCAAAGCTGAAAAATACGAACAATTACCGCCACCTGGGAACCTTGGGTAGCGGCAACCATTTCGTCGAAGTGTGCCTCGACGAGCAGGGTTCCGTATGGTTCATGCTGCATTCCGGTTCGCGCGGCGTGGGCAATGCCATCGGCACCCATTTCATCGAACTGGCCAAGCAGGATATGCGCACCCACTTCATCAACCTGCCCGACCAGGATTTGGCTTACCTGGCCGAGGGAACGCAGCATTACGACGATTACGTGGAAGCGGTGGGCTGGGCCCAGCGTTTCGCCCGCAACAACCGCGAAGTGATGATGCAGAACTTGATCGCCGCCGTGCGCACGGTCATCCATAAACCGTTCCAGACGCACGTGGAGGCCGTCAACTGCCACCATAACTATGTGCAGAAGGAGCACCACTTCGGCAAGGATGTATTGATCACGCGCAAAGGCGCCGTGTCGGCCCGCGCGGGCGAACTGGGGATCATTCCCGGCTCCATGGGCGCGAAGAGCTTTATCGTGCGGGGCAAAGGCAATACCGAGAGTTTCCATAGCTGCAGCCACGGCGCGGGACGCACGATGAGCCGCACGGAAGCGAAGCGGCGTTTCAACCTGGATGACCAGATCCGCGCCACGCAAGGCGTGGAGTGCCGCAAGGATGAAAACGTGATCGATGAAATCCCGATGGCTTACAAGGATATCGATGCGGTGATGCTGGCGCAGCGCGAGCTGGTCGATGTCGTGCATATCTTGAAGCAGGTCGTCTGCGTCAAAGGATAAGAGAGAGAAAACAGAGATGATAGAAATAGATGGAGCGCAAGGCGAAGGCGGCGGACAGATTTTACGTTCGGCGCTGAGCCTGTCGATGATCACGGGGCAACCGTTTCGGCTGAGTAACATTCGCGCGGGACGGGAAAAGCCCGGCTTGCTGCGCCAGCATCTGCTGGCCGTGCAGGCGGCAACCGCCATTTGCGGGGCGCGCACGACGCCGGTGGCGCTGCGCGCGTCGAGCCTGGAATTCGTTCCCGGCCCCCTGCGCGGCGGCGATTACCGCTTTGCCATCGGCAGCGCCGGCAGCTGCACCCTGGTGCTGCAAACCTTGCTGCCGGCCCTGCTGCATGCGGATGGGCCATCCACCGTGCGCATCACTGGCGGCACGCACAATGCCATGGCGCCGCCCGTGCATTTTTTGCAGCGCGCGTATGGCCGCATCCTGCAGCAGATGGGTGCCGAGGTGGAGATCGCGCTGCAACGCTACGGCTTTCATCCCGCGGGCGGCGGCGAGGTGACGGCCACCGTGCAACCGTGCCGGCGCTTGCAGCCGATTCAACTGCTGCAGCGCGGCGAACGGAAGGCGGGGTATGCGGAAAGCGTGGTGGCGGGCGTGCATGTGCAGGTGGCGCAGCGCGAGCTCGAGCGTGTCGCCAGCGGCATGGGCTGGAGCGGCAAGCAGCTGCGTCTCGTCGGCTTGCCGGCGGAGCAGGGGCCGGGCAACGTCCTGCTGCTGACCCTGGAGCATGAGCATGTCACGGAAGTATTTACTTCGTTCGGCGAAAAGTCCTTGCTGGCCGAGTCCGTGGCCAAGCGCCTGTTGAACGAGGTGCGCGCCTACCTCAAGACGGACGCGGCCGTCGGCGAGCATCTGGCCGACCAGCTCTTGCTGCCCATGGCGCTGGCGGGCGGCGGTACCTTCAGCTGCAACAAGGTGTCGCAGCATGCGCTGACGAATGCGGAGGTGATTGCCCGATTTTTGCCCGTGCGTATTACTTTCGAGCAGCAGGCGCGCGGCAGCATTTGCACGGTGGCCGCCGCCTGAGGCGCGCGGTGATACAACTACGTGTTGCAGCTGTTCCAAATTGATACATGGGCGGCCGGATGTGGGGCATAGACGCATGGCATGGCATTTGCTCTTCTTTGGTATTGACTAAAAAACCAAGGAGACCAGCATGACCTATTCCATTCGTACCCTGCTCGGCGTGGCGGCGGCCGGCGCCGTTGCCCTCACTTCCCTGCTGACCTTGCCGCATGCCTATGCGCACGGCAATGTCACGCCGCAAGGCGTCGACACCACGGGCTTGCCCAAGGTGGGTGACAAATGGCTCGAGCAAAACCCGTATCGGGGCAACAAACTGGCCTTGACGGTGGGCACATCTGCCTACAACCAGAATTGCGCCCGCTGCCACGGCATCGAAGCCATCTCGGGCGGCATCGCGCCGGACTTGCGCCAGCTGGACCGCGATTGTTTCGGTATCAAGAATGAGACAAAGAAACAGGCGTGCTACAAGGAAACGGACAATTACTACCTGACCACCATCCGCCACGGTAAAGTGCGCAATGGTGCCGTGTACATGCCGCCGTTCGAAGGCGTGTTCAACCAGGAAGCCATGTGGGCCATCAAGACCTATCTGGAAACGCGCCGCGAGTCGAATTAAGTCGAACTGATCACAAAGGAGTCCCATGCGTTCATTTCAATTCCGGGGCGCGCGCGCGATGATCTCGCTCGCTTGCCTGGCGCTGTGCGCCGCCGCGCCGGCGCGCGCCGACTGGCAAAAAGTGCAGCAGTCGGGCAGCCTGAAAGTGGCTGTGTACAACGAATTCGCGCCGTTTTCCGACAAGGGTACGGGCATCGATATCGATATTGCCGAAGCGCTGGCGAAAAAGCTGGGGCTGAAACTGAGCTTGCTGCCATTTCCCGCCGGCGAAAACCTCAACGACGATTTGCGCAATATGGTGTGGAAGGGACATTACCTCGGTTATGGCCCCGCCGATGTGATGTTGCATGTGCCGGTCGACAAGAAGTTGATGGCGGACAACGACAAGGTCGAGATCTTCGCGCCATACTATGTGGAAACCGTGCGCCTGGCGCGCAGTGCGCAAGCCGTGCCGCAATTCGATGGCGTCGCCTCGCTGGCCGGCAAGCGCATCGGTGTGGAAAAGGTGTCGATCGCGGCCATGCTGATGCTGGGCGAGGACAATGGCAAGTACCGCGACGACGTGCGCATCTTCGACACGGCAGCCGAAGCCTTGCAGCAATTGCAGACGGGCAAGCTCGATGCCGTGCTGGCCAACCGTTCGGAAATCGAATCGGTGCTGAAAAGCGATCCCGCTTTCCCCATGAGCGAAGTGGCGTTCGCCCGCCTGCCGCGTGCGGGCTGGGCCGTGGGCCTGGCCGTCAGCCGCCAGCAGCTCGACGTGGGCAAGTTGCTGCAGGCAGCCATGAACGAAATGGCGGCCAGCGGCGAATTGAAAGCCATCTTCGAGAAATATGGGGTGAAGGAAGCACGGCCATAGCAGGCCATGTTGAATGACAATAAAGCCCGCGCATCGGAAGAGGCGCGGGCTTTTTAGTTTTAGAAACTATATTGGGCGCTAACGCCCAGCAACCAATTACGTCCCGGTGCCGCTTCATAGTAGCGCTTGTTGCTGTCGCCGACGATGACGGAACCCACGTAGGTCTTGTCGAACAGGTTGTTCAGGCGGGCAAACTCCTTGAAGCGCCAATTGCCCACGTTTTGCCTGGCGTTGAAGCGCGCATTGAATACCGTGTAGCCGGGCGCCGGTTTTTCGATGTTGCTGTCTTCCGCGTAGACCTGGTTGCTGGCCACGCTTTCCAGCGCTGCGCCAAAACGGTCGAGCGTATCTTTCCAGGCCAGCTCCGCAAACAGGTTGGCGCTGGGTACGCCCGGCAAGCGGCTGCCTTCGCGCACGCCGCCAAATGCCTGGTCATACACGGCATGCAGGCTGGTGAGCGCCACTTTGGTCGTGAAGCCATATGGCAGGTTCGAATCCAGCGACACTTCCATGCCCTGGCGCAAGGTTTTACCCCCATTGCGATAGCTGGTGCGCCCGCCGCTGGACTTGTCGACCACTAGTTCGTCGTTGGTCTTGATCTGGAACAAGGCCGCATTCACGTGCGTGTTGTTGGCGATCCTGGCCTTGACACCCGCTTCCAGGTTGGTGCTGGTGGCCGGCTTCAAGTTGAAATTGAAGCCGCCGCCTGTGCCCGAGTAAAACAGTTCGTTCAAGGTTGGGGCCTCGAAACCGCGCGCGGCGCTGGCGTAGACGTTGACGTTCGGCGTCAGTTTATACAGCAGGCCCAGCACGGGCGTCGTGTGGCTGAACTCCAGGCTGCCGCTATCGTTGCCGTTGCTGAGGAAATGGTCGTCGACCGCCACTTTCATCTTGCTGTAGCGCACACCTGCGCTGAGCAGCCATGGGCCGCCTTGCCATTCCGCCTGGATATACGGATCGAGGCTGGAAACGACATCCTGCTCGTCGCGGCGCAGCTTGCCTTTCAATCCGTACACTTCGCCGATATAGTTCTCATAGCCGGTGCGGTCATCGCTGGAGCGGCCATAGTCGATGCCGATGGTGGTGCTCAGCTTGCCGCCGGCCAGCTGGTTCACGTGCAGCCAGTTGGTGTCGATGCCATAGAACTGGCGCTGGAAGTCGACCACGCCGCCCGAATGCTTAAGTAGACCGTCCACTTTGGTATTTTGGAATGCTTTATTAAACGCCTGGTACTGGATCACGTCACGGTTGCCGCCATACACCATCACGTGCAGTCGGTCATCGCCGAACGCCTGTTCATAGGTGGCGCCGATCTGCTGGTGGTCGATGCTCTTGCGGGTGTTGTAGCGCTCGGCCAGGGTGCGTTTCGGGTTTTGCGTGTCCGTCGTGTCGATTTCGCCGGCGCGCGGGTTCGCTGCAAACGTGGGCCAGGTGACGCCCAGGGGATCTTGCGTGTTGCCTTGATGCAGGCTGTTGGCGACGATGGTCAGCTTGCTGTCCGCATTCGGCTTGACGGTGATCTTGCCGAACGCCTGTTCGCGCGTGGCGGCGCTGTGGTCGCGGAAACCGTCCGTGCGGAAGCGCGAGCCGTCGAGCACGTAGCCGATGCCGCCTGCCTGGCCCTGCGCCGTCAAGTCCACCTTGCTGGTGCCGTAGCTGCCGCCCGTCACATTCAGTTCGACGGAAGGGGGATTTTGTCCATCCTTGGAAAACAGCTGGATCACGCCGCCCGAATGGTTGCCGTAGATGGCAGAAAACGGTCCGCGCAGCACTTCGATGCGCTCGGCCGTATCGAGATTGAAGGTGGTGGCCTGGCCCTGGCCGTCGGGCATGCTGGCGGGAATGCCATCGCTGATCAGCTTGACGCCGCGCACGCCGAAGGCCGAGCGGGCGCCGAAGCCGCGCGACGAGATTTGCAAGTCTTGTGCGTAGTTCTGGCGGTTTTGCACGACCAGGCCCGGCACGGCGGCCAGCGCTTCCGACGCGTTGACGCGGATTTGGCCCTCCTGGATGCGGGCGCTGTCGACCACGTCGATCGAGGCCGGCACTTCCTGGCTGGGGTGGGCGATGCGGCTGCCGCTGACGACCACCGTATCCATGAATTGCCCATTGGCCGGGTCAGCTGCCTCGGCGGCAAAGACATGGGGGGCGAGGGTGGCGCTGCCGGCGACAAACAGGCTGGCGATGGTGTTCAGGCGGAAACGATGCTGCATGCGGATTCTCCAATGTGAATAAAAGCCTGCTTGATCGCGTGCGCGGTACAGGTCTGCGTAGGTGTATCAAGCAATATGCCTGCCATGTCTCCATTGGTGGGCTGAAATTATACGCGTGTCAGTGGCACGGCGTTTGCATACGGTAATTGTCAGAGGCGCCGATGCGGCGCGCTTTCCCCTCGTTTTGCCATTGAAAAGGTGATTATGCCCAACTTCTTCTCGCGCCTGCGCCAGGTGTGCTGGCTGCTGCCGGCGCTCGCCAGCACCGCTGTCCAGGCCGCTCCCTTTGCCTATGTTCCCAATGAAAAGTCGGGCACCTTGAGCGTGATCGACACGGCGACCGACCAGGTGGTGCGCCAGATCGCCGCAGGCAAGCGTCCGCGCGGCATCGCCGCCGACCCTGCCGGGCGGCAATTGTTTGTCACGGATGCCGCCAGCAGCGCTTTGCTGCTGATCGACAACGCTGGCGGCGCGCCCGTGCGCACGGTGGCACTGGGCAAGTCGCCCGAAGGCGTCAGCGCCTCGCAAGACGGTAGTCACGTGGCCGTTGCCGTCGAGGAAAACAATAGCGTGGCCTTGCTCGATGGCCAGACAGGTACCTTGCTCGCCGATATCAAGGTGCAGGGACGCAATCCGGAACACGCCGTCTTCAGCCCGGATGGGCGCTGGCTGCTGGTCAGCGCGGAAGAGGCGGAGCAAGTCGATGTCATTGATGTGGCGCAACGCCGCCAGGTCGCTTCCATCGCCGTGGGATTGCGGCCGCGCGGCATCGGTTTCAGTCCGGACTCGGGCCGCGCCTACGTGGCGTGCGAACTGGTCAATGCCGTCTACGTGATCGACATGGCCGCACGCAAGGCGATTGCCACCATTCCAGCGGGCAAGAATGCGAATGGCATCGCCGTCCATCCCGGCGGCAAGCAAGTGTATGTCTCGAACGGTATCGACGGTACGGTGATGGTGATCGACACGGCCAGCAATCAGGTCACGGCCACGATTGGCGTCGGCAAGCGCCCGTGGAACATGGCCATCACGCCGGACGGCGCCAAGCTGTACGTGGCGAATGGCCGCTCGAACAGCGTGTCCGTCATCGACACGGCCAGCGCGCGCAAGGTGGCCGATATTGCCGTGGGTGAATTGCCATGGGGCGTGGTGATTCGTTGATTCCTTCATGGCACAGGCGCAGGTGTTCCAGTCTGGTACACCTGTTCCATTGTGCAGCGGCGACGGGGCGGCACAGCAGGGCTGGCCCGGATTGGAACAGGATGCTGCCACCTTGTTCAAAACGCAAACAGCGCCACGCCCCCACCCAAGTCCGGGGCATGCGCTGAAAAGCAGGCCGGGATTGACGCCACGCCCTTGTAACGGGGGTAAAACCGGCTAAGTTTGTAGTGGGATGGCGAGCTGGCACGGCATTTGCGGAAGACTCCGTGTACTCACCCCATCTGTACCAGGACGTTTGATTTTAATTAAGTATTTCCATTCTAATTAACCCGATAGAGGACGACATGAATCTCGCAGACATCAGCAAACTGGGCGTAGCCAATCCCTTCAAACAACGCTATGACAATTACATCGGCGGCAAATTCGTTGCACCAGTAAAAGGTGAATACTTTCCTAACATCACGCCGATCACGGGCTTGCCGTTTTGCGAAATCGCCCGTTCCACGACGGAAGACGTCGAGCTGGCGCTGGACGCCGCGCACGCCGCCAAGGAGGCATGGGGCAAGACGTCGCCTGCCGAGCGCGCCAATATCCTGAACCGTATCGCCGACCGCATCGAACAGAACCTGAGCCTGATCGCCACGGCGGAAACCATCGACAACGGCAAGCCGATCCGCGAAACGATGAATGCCGACATTCCGCTGGCCATCGACCATTTCCGTTACTTCGCCGGTTGCATCCGCGCCCAGGAAGGTTCCGTCGCACAAATCGATGCGGAAACCTATGCCTATCACTACCATGAGCCGCTGGGCGTCGTGGGCCAGATCATCCCGTGGAATTTCCCGATCCTGATGGCCGTGTGGAAACTGGCGCCAGCCCTGGCGGCCGGCAATTGTGTCGTCTTGAAACCGGCCGAGCAGACTCCGGCTTCCATCATGGTGTTGATCGAGCTGATCGGCGACCTGCTGCCGCCGGGCGTGCTGAACATCATCAACGGTTTCGGCCTGGAAGCGGGCAAGCCGCTGGCGTCGAGCAAGCGCATCGCCAAGATCGCCTTTACGGGCGAAACGGGCACGGGCCGTCTGATCATGGGCTACGCCGCGCAAAACCTGATTCCCGTCACCCTCGAGCTGGGCGGCAAGTCGCCGAACATCTTCTTTGAAGACGTGATGGATGCCGATGATGATTATTTCGACAAGTGCCTGGAAGGTTTTGCGATGTTTGCGCTGAATCAAGGTGAAGTGTGCACCTGCCCATCGCGCGTGCTGATCCAGGAATCGATCTACGAGAAATTCATCGAACGGGCCTTGAAACGCGTGGCTGCCATCAAGCAGGGCAATCCGCTCGACTCTGCCACCATGATCGGCGCCCAGGCGTCGCAGGAGCAGCTGGAAAAAATCCTGTCCTACCTCGACATCGGCCGCCAGGAAGGCGCGGAAGTGCTGGCCGGCGGCGAGCGCAATACGCAGGCGGGCGACCTGGAAGGCGGCTACTACGTGCGTCCGACCGTGTTCAAGGGTAATAACAAGATGCGCATCTTCCAGGAAGAGATCTTCGGACCCGTCGTGTCCGTGACCACCTTCAAGGATGAGGCTGACGCGCTGGCGATTGCCAACGATACCTTGTACGGCCTGGGCGCCGGCCTGTGGACGCGCGACGGTTCGCGCGCCTTCCGCATGGGACGCGCCATCCAGGCGGGCCGCGTGTGGACCAATTGCTACCACCTGTATCCGGCCCACGCCGCGTTCGGCGGCTACAAGCAATCGGGTATCGGCCGCGAAAACCACAAGATGATGCTCGACCACTACCAGCAAACGAAGAACTTGCTGGTGAGCTATAGCCCGAAAGCGCTGGGCTTCTTCTAAACCGGCAACAGGCGCCGCGCTTGCAGTCCAGGCGCGGCGCGCAGAAAGGGATGCCATGAGTGCAGCAATTGCCCGGGTGGTCGCCACCGATGCGGCGCTGGAAATGATGGACAAGTTGCGCCAGCGTCACGGCCCGCTGATGTTTTTCCAGTCGGGCGGCTGCTGCGACGGCAGTGCGCCCATGTGCTACGCGCTGGGCGAGTTCGATGTCAGCGACACCGACATTTATCTCGGCAATTTGAATGGCACACCGTTCTACATGGGACTCGAGCAATTCGAGTACTGGGAGCATACCCAGTTGATTATCGATGTGGTCGATGGCAATGGCGGCATGTTTTCACTCGACAACGGCACGGGCAAGCGCTTTTTGACGCGCTCGCGCCTGTTCACCGATGAAGAGTGCGCGCTGTTGCATGCCCAGCCGCATGAGCACCGCAAGACTTGATACACACATACTAATAAAACAGAGGGAGATGATTGTGCAGAAAAAAATCATGGGGATACTCATCGGTTTGGGTTTGGCATCGCTGGCCCAGGCGGCCGACGTGGGCAATGTCACCAATGCCATGCTCGACAGCACGGCAAAGAATCCGGCCAGCGTCCTGTCGTTTGGCATGGGTACGCAAGGCCAGCGCTATTCGCCGTTGACGCAGATCAATGACAAGACCGTGGCCAAGCTGGTGCCGGCATGGTCGTTTTCGTTCGGCGGCGAAAAACAGCGGGGCCAGGAATCGCAGCCGCTGATTCACAATGGCAAAATGTTCGTCACGGCATCGTATTCGCGCATCTTTGCCGTCGACTTGAAAACGGGCGCCAAGCTGTGGAAATATGAGCATCGCTTGCCGGACGGCATCATGCCGTGCTGCGACGTGGTCAACCGCGGCGCGGCCCTGTATGGCAACCTGGTGATTTTCGGCACGCTCGACGCCTACCTGGTGGCGCTGGATCAAAATACAGGCAAGATCGTCTGGAAAGAGAAAGTGGACGATTACGCGGCCGGCTACTCGATGACGGCTGCGCCGCTGATCGCCGAAGGCTTGCTGCTGACAGGCGTGTCGGGCGGGGAATTTGGCATCGTGGGCCGGGTCGAAGCGCGCAATCCGATGACGGGCGACCTCGTGTGGAGCCGTCCGACGGTAGAAGGCCATATGGGCCACCGCTACGACAAGGATGGCAAGGCCATCGACAACGGCGTGTCCGGCACGGCGAACAAGACGTGGCCGGGCGACCTGTGGAAAACGGGCGGCGCCTCGACCTGGATGGGCGGCACCTACGATCCGCAAACCAAGCTCGCCTACTTTGGCACGGGCAACCCGGCGCCGTGGAACAGCCACTTGCGTCCCGGCGACAACCTGTACTCGTCATCCACCGTGGCGCTGGACGTCAAAACGGGCCAGATCAAGTGGGCGTATCAGAACACGCCGAACGATGCCTGGGATTTCGATGGCGCCAACGAGTTCGTCACCTTTGACATGGATGGCAAGCGCTATGGCGGCAAGGCCGACCGTAACGGCTTCTTCTATGTGATCGACGCCAACACGGGCAAGCTGCAGAACGCCTTTCCATTCGTGAAGAAAATCACCTGGGCCAGCAGTATCGACCTGAAGACGGGACGGCCGAATTTCATTGCCGCCGGCCGCCCTGGCGACCCCACCAAGGGAGAGGAAGGCAAGAAGGGCACGACCGTGTTTGCCGCGCCCGCTTTCCTCGGCGCCAAAAACCAGATGCCGATGGCGTACTCGCCGCAAACCAAGCTGTTCTACGTTCCCGCGAATGAATGGGGCATGGATATCTGGAACGAGCCGATCAGCTACAAGAAGGGCGGCGCTTTCCTCGGCGCGGGGTTCACCATCAAGCCATTGTTTGACGACTACATCGGCGCCATGCGCGCCGTCGATCCGAAGACGGGCAAGATCGTCTGGGAAATCAAGAACAACGCGCCGCTGTGGGGTGGCGTGATGAGTACGGCCGGCAACCTGGTGTTCTACGGCACGCCGGAAGGCTTCCTGAAAGCCGTCGACGCGAAGACGGGCAAGGAATTGTGGAAATTCCAGACGGGCTCTGGCGTCGTGGCGCCGCCCGTCACCTGGCAGGATGGCGACACGCAATATGTTGCCGTCGTGTCCGGCTGGGGTGGCGCCGTGCCGCTGTGGGGCGGCGAGGTGGCGAAGAAGGTCAACTTCCTGGAACAGGGCGGTTCCGTGTGGGTCTTCAAGCTGGCATCGAAGTAACGGGGTGAAGCATCCGGGCCACTCGGATGGGTGTCTCCCTGTCCGCCGGGTGTTTTCTTTTTGCTGACGGCTCAGGCCGTCAGTTTTTTGTTTACCTGGACGCCCGATATGCCTGCTTGCGGTCAAAAAATGAACACCGGCAGTGGCGATTGATCCGCTGCTGCACAAGTCAAATACGTATTTTCTCTTTCTCCCTCTGGGCCGCGCTGGGCACGCTTATTGCCAAAGCTTGAGGTACATCAATCACTGGTGTGCACACTAAAAACAGAGAAGAAAGAGGAGAAGCAATGAATACATTGATCAAGCTGGGGAGCCTGGGTGTCATGACAATCGCAGCGGTGGGACAGGCACACGCCGTCGATATCAAGGCTGGCGACTGGACCGTGTCGGTGGGCGGCATCGTCAACGCCTACTACACGCAAGTGTCGTGTTCGGGCGATACGGTGGGCGGGCTGGCGCTGGGCGGCCAGGCGCTCGGTTGCGGCGGCGAGAAAGACCGTACGACCATCGGCAACGGCTTGCTGCCGAATGGTTTGATCACCTCGGCAAGTTCGCGGCTGGGCGAGTACGACGTGAAAGCCTTGATCGGCATCTACAACTCGACGGCCACGGACAGCGCCATCAGCCAGAACAGCGTGGTCGATGTGCGTCAGGCTTTCTTTACGTTTGGCAATGAACACATGGGTACCTTCAAGCTGGGCCGCGACTACGGCATCTTCGGCGCGAATGCGATTTTGTCCGACATGACCTTGCTGGGTTCAGGCGCACCCGTGCAGGCGACGCAGCGGGGCCGGGTGACCCTGGGCCATATCGGCGCCGGCTACACCTATCTGGGCAACTATGGCCAGATCATGTACAGCTCGCCGAAGTCGGGCGGCTTTGGCGCCGATGTGGCGCTGGTCAGCCCCGTCTCCGATACGCCCATCGTGGCAGGCTCGACCTATTCTTCAAAGTCGAGTCCGCAAGTGCAGGCACAGCTGACGTATGCGCAGGAAGGCTTGAAAGCCTGGCTGGGCGTGAAGTCGCAAAAATTCACGTCGAAAACGCCGGGCGTGGATGACTTGACCATGCGCGGCGTGGAAGTGGGCGGTTCGTACCAGATGGGCCCGGCTGGCGTGCTGCTCAACTTCCAGGGCGGCAAGGGGCTGGGCATCCTGTCCGATGCGGACCAGGGCGATACCAAATCGAAGAACTGGCTGCTGCAAGGCACGTACAAGGCGACGGACAAGCTGAAACTGGGCTTGTCCTACGGCATCAGCAAGAACGACGACAACACGGCCGGCACGGGCGGCTTGAAGTCGAACGCCAACCTGACCCTGGGCGCGTATTACTCGCTCAACAGCGCGATCACCCTGGTGGGCGAGCTGGGCCAGACGCGCTCGAAAGGCTTTACGGGCGGCGAAGCGAAGATGAATGGCGTGTCCCTGGGCGGCATTATTTTCTTCTAATAAACGAACGCGGCGCCTTGCGACAAGGCGCCGCACGGAGCGTGGTGCATGCGGATAATGCGGTTGTTCATCGGATGCTGGCTATTCCTGTTTATCCTGGGACAGGCGTGGGCGGGCGTGCTCGCCAAGGCCGAGCTGGTGCGGCGCTTTCCTGCTCCCATCGTCGTGGGCGACAAGGAGACCGACTTGCCCGTCTGGCCATTGTTCCGGCAAAACGCCACGGCCACGGAGCTGGTCGGTTACGTGTTTGAATCCGTGGATCTGGCGCCGATCCCCGGCTTTTCCGGCGTTCCCGTCAATTTATTGATCGCTATCAATCCCCAAGGGAGTTTTCTCGACGTGGCCGTGCTGTCGCAGCACGAACCCGTGTTTCTCGATGGCTTGGGCGAAGCGCCGCTGTTTCAGTTCGTCAAACAGTACCAGGGCTTGTCGCTGAAACAGAATATCGCCATCGGTGCCCGGACGAAACGGGCGACCGATGCCAGCCATGCCGATATCGACGGTGTGTCGAAGGCCACGGCTTCCGTGCGCATCATCAACCAGAGCGTGCTGGCGTCGGCCTTGAAAGTGTCGCGCAAGAAACTTGGCTTTGCGCAAGGCCGTGACCCGGACCAGATCGCCCGCATACGCATGGACGTGTTCGAAAAGCTTGATGTCGCGCAAATGTTAAAGCAGGGCTTGATTCAGCATCTGCGCTTGAGCAACAAGGAGATTGAAAGCCTGTTTGCCGGCAGTCCCGGTGCGGGACTCGATGGGGAAGCGATGCGCGCGCCGGACGGCGTGTTCATCGACCTGTACCTGGCGTATGTGTCCGTGCCCAGCGTGGGGCGCAATCTGTTGACGGAACGCAGCTGGAACAAATTGCGCAATCGGCTGGACGAAGGCGACCACGCCATCCTCGTCATGTCGCGCGGGCGCTACAGCGTGCTGGGCGACGATTTCGTGCGCGGCACGGTGCCGGACCGGTTATTGCTGAAGCAGGATGGCTTGCCCATCGACATGCGCGACCTGGATCTGGAATTGCAATTGGCGGATACGACGCTGTTGCCGACGGAAAATGTCGCCGTCTTGCGCGTCATCAGCCAGGCAGGCCTCGATGCGGCCAGCCCGCTGGCTTTTACCATGCCGATCACGCGCAGCAAGGGCATCGTGTATCCGGAACGCATCGCGCGCAATGTGGATTTCAATTACCGCCTGCCGGCTGATTTTTATACGGCGCCGCAAGGCGACGATGCCACGTGGCGCGGCACGTGGAAAGGGCGCAAGACGGAGTTGCTGCTGTTGCTCACCGGGCTGGCGCTGCTGGCCGGCGCATTGGCCTGGCAAAAACGCCTCGTGCGCGATGGCCGCCAGTTTGTCTGGTTCCGCCGCCTGTTCCTGTTGTTTACGGTGGGCTTCATCGGCTATTACGCGCAGGGGCAGTTATCGATCGTCAACATCACGGGCGTCATCCAGGCCCTGCTGGCCGGGCGCAGCCTGGGCTTTTTCCTGTTCGACCCGATGACGGTGATCCTGTGGGCGTTCGTGCTGCTCAGCCTGCTGATCTGGGGGCGCGGCACGTTTTGTGGTTGGCTGTGTCCGTTTGGCGCCCTGCAGGAACTCACTGGCAAGCTGGGCCAGTGGTTGCGCTTGCCGCAATGGAAGATCAAGCCCCGCCTCGATGGGCGCTTGAAATGGATCAAGTATGGTTTGCTGGCGGCCATACTTGTCAGCAGCGTGTTTTCCAGCCAGATCACGGACAAGCTGGTAGAGCTGGAGCCGTTCAAGACGGCCATCACCCTGAACTTCGTGCGGGCCTGGCCGTTTGTCGCGTATGCCGTGGGCTTGCTGCTGCTCAGTAGTGTGTCCTATAAATTCTTTTGCCGCTATCTGTGCCCGTTTGGCGCGGCGCTGGCGTTGCTGGGACGGTTTCGCCTGTTCAACTGGATTCCGCGCCGCAAGGAATGCGGCACGCCGTGCCAGACTTGCCGCCACCGTTGCGAGCATCACGCCATCGTGGCTAGCGGGAAAGTCGATTATGGAGAGTGTTTCCAGTGCATGGATTGCGTGGTGATTTACGCCAGCGATGAAAAATGCGCACCCTTGATGCTGGAAATCAAGCGTGCCCGCACCATCCCGATTGTCAGGGTCTCGGCAGAGGAGAGCAGCAATGCAGCGTAGAACGTTTATTTCCGCCGCCATCGGCAGCGTGGCCGGCATGGCGGGCTTGTCTTTGCCGGGCAGTATGGCGCGGGGCACGGTCACGGCATCTGGAGTCCGTCCTTATCAAGGCGCCGCGCTGGCGTTTGGCACGACGATCGCCGTCACCGTATTGCACCACGATCAGCGTCAAGCCGAGCTGGCCATTGAAGACGCCTTGCACGCGGCCAGGAATGTCGACCGGCTGATGAGCATTTACAGTCCCGCCAGCCAAGTCTTTCAGCTGAACCGTGACGGCCGATTGACGCGGCCGGATGCACACCTGCTGGCCGTGCTGGCGCAGGCACAAGCCTTGTCGCAATGGAGCGATGGGGCGTTTGATATCACCGTGCAACCTTTGTGGCAGCTGTTTCGCGCGGCGGCAGGCCAGGCCAGCTTGCCGACGGACACCTTGCGCCGTGCCGCGCAGGCGCGGGTAGGCTGGCGGCAACTGGCGTGGGATAGCCGGGAAATGCGTTTTCTCCAGCCTGGCATGGCGCTGACCCTGAATGGCCTGGCGCAAGGTTATGCGGCGGACATGGCGCTGGCTGCCGTGCAAGCGCGCGGCATACGGCATGCGCTGCTCGACACGGGCGAATTCGTTGCGCGGGGACAGCGTTCCCTGCGCCGCCCGTGGACCTTGGGCATCCAGGACCCGCGCGATGGCGAAATCCTGGCGGCCACCTTGAAAGTGGAGGGGCGCAGCATGGCCACGTCGGGCGACTACGAATGCACGTTCACGCCCGACTTCGTGCATCACCACATCTTCGACCCTGCGAGGGGTGACTCGCCGCGTGAACTGGCCAGCGTCACCGTGCTGGCGCCCACGGGCTTGCTGGCCGATGGCTTGTCGACCACTTTCATGGTGACGGGAGCGGCACGCGCGCATGCGATGGCCGCGCACATGGAGGGCGTCGACCTGATGACCATCGACAAGCAGGGCCGGCGTGCGATGTCGCCCGGCTTTTCCCGTTTACTCTAGGCTATTTCAGATGCGGCACCTTGCGATAGATCGTGTTGCGCGACACGCCCAGCGCACGCGCCGTGGCCGAGACGTTGCCGCCGTGGGCATCGAGCGACTTGAGGATCACGCTTTGCTCCATCTCTTCCAAGTTGGCGCCGGCCGCGATCATGCGGTCCGTGCTGGCGCTGGCGGCAGTCGCTTGCGTCATCTCAATATCGTCGAGGAAATCATCAGGCATGTGGCGCAAGCAGATTTCATGCTCGTCGCCCGCCATGACGATGGCCGTGCGCAAGAGATTGGTCAGTTGGCGGAAGTTGCCCGGCCATTTATGCTGGTGGAACATGCGCAGGATGTCCGGCGCCACCGTGTAGCGCGTGTCGGGCGCTTCCGTCGCGAGGATTTTTTTCACGACCGTGTCCAGGTCCGTGCGTTCGCGCAGCGGCGGCAGTTTTACCACCAGGCCATTCAAGCGGTAATACAAGTCTTCGCGAAACAGTCCCTTGGCCATGCGTTCGCGCAAGTTGTGATTCGTGGCGCAAATGAGTTCCACATTGACGGTGATCGATTTGCTGCTGCCCAGCGGCGTGACCATGCGTTCCTGTAGCACGCGCAACAAGCGCGCCTGCAAGCCAAACGGCATGTCGCCGATTTCATCGAGGAAGAGGGTGCCGCCATTGGCTTGCAAAATCTTGCCGATCGCGCCTTTCTTGCGCGCCCCCGTAAAGGCGCCGTCTTCATAGCCGAACAGTTCGGATTCGATCAGGGTTTCCGGGATCGAGGCGCAATTGACGGCGATGAATGGTCCCATGGCCCGCGGCGAGTCGTTGTGAATGGCTTGCGCCAGCAATTCCTTGCCCGTGCCCGTTTCGCCCATGACGAGGATGGGAATGTCGCGCCCCAGCACCTTGTTGACCTTTTCGATCACCAGTTCCAGCTGCGGATCGCCCGTGCGCAGATAGCGCAGACCGGACAGGCGGCGCGCCGCGTTGGCCGCATGGCTGGCCGACGCGGGAACCTGGGCCGGCACGGCGTTGATATCGCTATGGTCGGTGCTGGCAGTAAAGCCGTGCTGGAAGACGCTATTGGACAGGCGCAACTGTGCGCGCCCATACACGCGCACGCCGCTGTGCATGCACAGGTTCAGCAGACCGGGTGCGGCCGTGCGGTAATGATCGTACAGGGCGGAAACGGGCAAGCCGAACAGGGAACTGAAGGTATGTGATTGAAGCGCGGCAAATGACAGGCCCAGTTGGAACAAACCATTCTTGTTGGCGGATAAAAACCGTCCGCCCGGTGTGAACGAGGCAATGCCTTCCATCAAGGTGCCGATGAATTCAGGGCGCGCATGGAAATGCACGGTGATGGCGTCTTCGAAGGTGGCAGAAAACAGTTGATTTTCGATCATTAGCGCCGACATGCGCACGAGGGCCATCGTATGCTTGTGGAAACTGCGCTGGTCGCTCGAGACGTCCAGCACGCCGATCACATTGCCCCGGTGGTCGGTAATCGGTGCCGCGGAGCACGTCAGGAAATGATTGGCGGCTAGGTAATGCTGGTCCGCATGGACCAAAGTCGGTACTTTTTCCGTGATGGCCGTGCCGATGGCATTCGTGCCGCGGCTTTGTTCCGACCACGCGACGCCTGGCTGCAGGGCCACGCGGTTGGCTTTTTCCAGAAAATCATCGTCGCCCAGCGAATGCACGATGACGCCGTTGGCATCCGTGAGAATCACCATATTGTGCGTGTTGACGATTTGCTGGTACAGGGTTTCCATCGCCGGCAGCGCGTGCGTGTGCAGCATGCGGTTTTGCTCGATCAGCAAGGACAGGTCGGATTTTCCGGCCGGCGTAAAGTCGGGCGTGGCCGTGGGCGACAGGCCAAAGGCGACTGAACGCTGATGCGACGTTTCGATGATGACGGGGACGTTGTCTTGTCCTGCCGGTAAAACGTTCGCGTCCGCAATCGACGAAAACGGTGCGCTACGGTAAGTAGCTGACGGTTGATACATGATCTCGTTGCCTCCGTTGGGCCCTGTACTGCGGCGCTCTTTTGAATATCGAGAGTGTTCCATAATGTAGCACCTGTCACAGATGGGAGCAAAGCAAAGCGAACCGGGCTATCCCCAGTGTTGCTGCCTGGCCCAGAGTTGCTCCCCTTGGTGGTCGGTGCATGTGTTCATATAAGCAATTGCGGTGCCAGGCCTATTGCCTTTGATCTGGCGCAAAAAATAGCGCTTGCGGGGTGCGCAGGGCACGGCTATAATTCT
>NZ_JAMQGR010000020.1:0-39628 GCF_023703445.1 Janthinobacterium kumbetense | reverse complement strand
CGGGGCCATCCCGTGCAAGCTACCCGCTGCCGGTCATGCCTCGCAGTATTTGCAAGGAATGTCTGTTAAATGCGGCCAGGAGCGGCTCGCCCTTTGCCGCGAAGGGGGAGTAAGCATGCGCGACGACGATGGCGGGGCCCCCGCCTGCGGTTTGCAGTTGCTTGCGCTGCTCGATAGCCATCCTGCCGACCAGGGTGTGACCCTGTACAGCTTGATTGATGGCGCCAAGTTTGATGGTTTGGCCCGTATCCGCTTGCCAAGCGATCACAGCGTTGAGTTGTATTCCTTGTTAGGTGAATTGGCCGAGCCAGACGCCCTGTACGCCGGCCCGATATTGTTGCGGCATATCAAGCGCGAGCAATGTCCCTTGCTCGCCCAATTGCTTTGCACTGCCGGCAGCGCCCATTTCATGTCGCTGATTGTTTCTGGCCGGCCCCTGCCGCAAGTGCTGGAACGGCTGACGTGGCTGACCGAGGTGGAGCACGATGACGGTACGGAGTGGATCATGCGCTACTACGATCCGCTTATCCTGCCGCACTGGCTGGACGTGCTGGAAACGGCGCAGCGCAAGGCTGCACTCGCAGAAATCACGGGCTGGTTGTACATGGACGTGCGTGGGAAGCCACAAATTGTACCTGGCGAGAAGGATGAGGAGTCTGCGTCCCTTGGAAGCGAACGAATGCTTTTGACACAACATCAATATGTCGAGCTGATGAATAGAGCAGCGCCGTACATGCTGATGAAGCAAATGGAGAGCGATGATCCGCAGGCGTTAGATGGTTTACCTCCGGATCAGCGCTATGACTTTTTCTTTCAACAGCTGGGCAGGGCGCAGGCATATGGACTCAGTTCGGCCACAGACTTGAAAAGCTACTGCATGTTGTCGCTCATGCTGGGCGCCGATTTTCATCTGTCCTCGCTCGCCGCCATCGCTTTGCAGGCCACGGGAACGGCGCAGTCATTCAGCGACCGGATATTGGCCTGGACTCCCCAGCAATGGGCTGCACTCGAAGAAATTTCCGCTTCCAGCATATGAATGCGATCCCGACATGAAAAAACTGACCTCTATCGTATTGTGCCTGGTTTTTTTGGCCGCTTGCAATTCCAAGGAAAAGGAAAATCGCTTGCAACAGGAATTAAGCGAGAAAACCTTCACTACCACCTCATATAACTACACGCCGTACGATATTTACTCCATCACCTTCAAGGGTATTTCACTGCCATTCAAGATCGATGAAGCTCCCAGCGGCGGTTCCATTTTTTTTCGCGATGCCAGCGAGGCGGAAATGGACAATGGTGAAAAAGTCCGTTTCAGTAGCGGAAATTGCTGTTTTATCTGGGACACTCCCGTGGATAAACCGCTGAGAGTGCGGGTGGTCTGGAGCGTGGTGTTCGATACTGCCTATCACAATGGAAAATCGAGTGTTGACTATGACGAACGCACTTCCAGGCAGAGTTCTCCCGGAAGCCGCTGGTGTCAGGCCACTGTGGACATCCTGCCCGCCAAAGGGCCAGATCGCCCAACCACCGTGCTCTTGCACTTTCTTGCCGATGGAACAGTCCAGGCACATCTGGGAACCTTCAAGACGCAGGCGCCACTTGCTGCCGAGCAAGTGAAACTGCATGCCACGCGCCTTCCCCAAGGCCAGTTCTGCAAGCAGGAAATCGAGAATCCTTTTTATGGCATACCTCGCACACCGCATAGGGAATAGACCATGAGTAAACCAACGATACGCCGGCTTAGCGACGTCACGAAGAGTGAAAGGCTTGCCCGAGGAATTTATCGCAAGGAATTGGAAAAATGTGCGAAGGAGTCGGATTGCCGAAAGCCCGTCTGGATCAGCTGTTTTTTTGACGGAACTGGAAATAATTTCAAAAAAGATGGAAATGGTTCGCTGGCTTCGTCGAATGTAAAGTACAGCAATATTGCGAAACTGGGAAAGTTTGCGCATACGGCCGAAGATGAAAAAAACAAGACCTACGCGATATATACGCCAGGGGTCGGCACGCCGTTTCCGGAAATTCAAGACAGCGGTGATGGAATCGATGGGGCGCTCGGCATGGCATCGGCTGCAAAAGGGCAGGCCCGGATCAGCTGGATGCTGAAGGAGTTGAAGGTGCGGGTGGACAAGCACATGCCGCATGTAAATCAAATCAATGTTGCCGTGTTTGGTTTCAGTCGGGGGGCGGCCCAGGCGCGGGCCTTTGTGCGTCAGTTGGCTGGACAGTGTTATCAGCAGGGAGATGGATTGATTTGGATCAAAAGTGGCGGATTTACTCAGCCGCGTCTGGTGATTTACTTCCTCGGTATTTTTGATACCGTGGCCTCGGTGGGGTTTGGCGGTAGCCGCCTTGAGTCGAATCTCAAATATCACCTGGGACCTGTCTGGGGCGGCGTGATGTATCTGGCAGACGAGGGCGGCCATGCGGAATGGGCCTCCGATCTGCGTATTCCACCGTATGTGCGCTTTTGCGAGCATTATGTCGCAGCGCATGAAGTGCGCGAGAAATTTCCATCGGACTCTATTCGAATCGACCAGGCCACTGACTCGAACTGTCGGGAAACCCTTTATCCCGGGGCACACTCCGACGTGGGCGGCGGTTATGACGACATGAATCAGGAAGGACGGTCAAACGAACTGGCACGCATTCCGCTGTGCAATATGTATCTGTCGGCATATGCCGCCGGGGTGCCGTTCAAGTCACCCGAAGAGGTCCTTCAGGATTATGGCTCGCTGTTTAACATCAGCAGCGAATTGGAGGCATGCTTCGACGCTTACATGAAGCACGTCAGCGCGGACAAGCGGCTCGAGACGCAAGTCATCAGCCACATGAACAATTACTATCATTGGCGCTGGGGACGCACGGAACGCCAGCGCGCGGCGCGCAAAGAACGCGAAGCCATCATCGCAAAGGGGCAGTCCGTCATGTATGCCACGCCGGACAAGTACATGACCACGACGGACAGCGAATGGGAACGCGACGTTCAGAATATTGCAGAAAAGAAAACAGGCTTGTTTCGCAGTGCCACGGAACCGCTGGAGGACGCGATCTACGATGCCTGGAAAGGCAAGCTCCGAAAGTCGCTGTCGGTGGCCGAGCGGACTTTATTTGACAAATTCTTCGATCGCTATGTGCATGATTCTGTTGCGGGATTCAAGAATCAGATGAGTGACGCCAGTATCGGCTTTGTTGAAGCCAGTCGCTGGTCCCGAAACCGGCAGTATTTCATGGGAAAACGAGGAAAGAAATATCTGTATTGGCGATACGAGGGGGCAAAACCGGCATCGGGCGGCGTAAAAGAGGCGATGCTGGTGCCGAAAGAAGCGTCGACAGGTGGCGACACGGCGATAGCCTAGCAGAAACGGGCCTAACCGCTATCTGGCGCGGGCCGCCGCCCTAGCTTGCTTGTCGCACTCGCGCACGGCCGCTTTGCATGCGGAAAACACTTCCAGATACGTCACGGTGGCCTGCCGCTCTTCGACCAGTTCCGCCACCCGCTGCGTGAGCTGCAACGGTGTCGTCGGGGGCAGTTTTTCGAGTTTCTTGCTGATGTCTTTGAGGGAGCGTTGCTGATGCGCCAGTTCCGCTGCCAGCACGGCCTTGCGCTCGGCAGCGGGCAGGGCCGGATACAGCCTGCCGTTGCCGGCCTTGACGCTGCCATCCGCCGTCATCGACTGCGATTCGTGCGGGGCGCGAAATTCCAGCGCCAACTTGCCATCGGCTTGCACGACGACCAGCAGCTCCTCGGTGGTATTGCCGGCAGGCAACGGCAGCGTGCGCGTTTCCGGCTTGCCGTCCGGCAGCCAGCGGTACTCGATGGTCAGCTGTACCGGTTTGTGCGGCGTGGCCGGCAGGTAGAAACAGCAATGGGCGGCGCTGCTCATGTAAGGGTTCAGGGGATCGGTATCGACGGCATTGGCCGGATTGCCGGCATCGCTGACGCCGACCTGGATGGGACGGGCGCTGTAGTTCAGGGTGCTGACCGCTATCTTCGCTTCATCGGCCCGGGGCCGGTAATCGTGCTGGCCGCGCTCGCCGCGTTCGGCATGGCCTGCCAGCAGCGGCCGGCGCTGCATGGACTTGATGCCGATGGCAAAGATATGACTCAGGTAGCCGGTATCCGAACGGCCGTCGCGCGAATAGCTGTCGCCGGGCGTGCGGTACAGGTAGCCGATGTCTGCGATGGCCAGGGTGCGTACCTTGCTGTCCTGCGGAAATAGTGCTTCCTCCAGATAGCGGTCCCTGGCGCCCATCACCTTTCCAGAGAGCACGCCAGCCCACGCCCGTTCCCCTGCGAAGCGGGGAAAGACGTTGAATTCGCCGTTGATGAACGGTTCGATTTTCAGCACATCCTGCGTCATGCCCGTGACGGGATCGATGACGGAATAAATCCCAGGGAAGGGGGCGTCGGTGGCGTGCGAGAGCGTGGGCATGGCGCAGAGGAGGCAGGCTGCGATCACGGCGGGTTTGTGGCTCATGCCGGCTCCGATCGCATACTGGGTGGCTGACGGTGGAATGCCACCAGGTCGGCGGGATAGAATTTGGCATCGCGGTAGCTGCTATCGTCGATATCGAGCAGGCAAGTGATGGCCGCCGTTTCCCATGACCAGTAGCCTGAAAAGGACGTGTCGCGCGCGTGGCTGTCATAGTAGGGTTCGCGGCGGCTGGCGTCATACCATTGCCTCAGGTAATCCTTCATCAGCGCCGGGCGCTGGTTTTTTTCTGCCGCAAATATCTTGAGCGTCTTGACGTAGGGCAAGTGGCGGGTACATTCCGGCCAGGCGGTATCCCTGTTATCGATGGAAAATGCCAGCAGGCGTTCGACCAGCCCATCTTTTTCGTGGTTGTTGAAATCGATGACTGGCGCCAGGCGGGGCAGCAAATTGCCCCAACCCAGGAGAATGCCAAGGCAGATCATGCGGTTGACCTGCTCGTAGCCATCACCGGGCAGGGCGAAGTGGGGAAATCCCTGTTCCGCAGCGCAGGCCTGCACGTCAAAAGCCCTGTCGTAGTTGGCAAACTCTTCCCAGTATTCGAGTATCGTGGGATACAGCGCGCGCAGATCGGCTATCGTATGGCCGGCGCTGTAAGCCAGGCTGAGCAGGTCTATGCCATCCCAGGCCCGCTGGCGCGTGGCCGTCATGAAATTTTCTGGCGGGATATTTTGCAGTACTTCGGCAGGCTGTTGCAAGCCTGCCTCCACCATGTCGAAGCACTCGTCCAGACTGTCTTTGCTTTCAAGGTAAATTGCGTAGGACAGCAGCGGTTCCCTGCGCCTGGCCAAAAAAATGTGTTCGTCCAGAGTCTGCATTCTTACTCCCGAAAGTCCGTGTCACGGCAGGGCTGTTTGCCTTCGACATGCCCGCCATCGCTTGCCTCGTTCCTATCCATGCTGGTATAGCGACCTTCTTTCGATAACTGTCGCGCATAGTCAACGAGGTCTTTTGGATAGACCAAATGGTCTATGTCGCTGTCATCAAGGTCAAAAACAAAAACCATTGCAGCTGCTTCAAATGCCCAATAACCATAATATGGCGCGTAGCCTTCATCGCTGATTCTGAGATGGCCGTTGTACCAGCGTGGATGGTCCTTCATCGCCGGGTACCATTGTTTCAAATATTTCTTGAGTAAATTTCGTGCCGAATTTTCATCATCTTCATACACTGTCTGCAGCAAGACATCGTACGGTTTGCCCAGTAAGCAAGTGTCGATCATGATCGCATCCTCCATATAGGCGCTAATCAGTTCCTCGAACAAGCCATCCTGTCCACGGTGGCTGCTAAGTATGCGTATGATGCGACTGACCGAACGCTGGTCACGCAATAATATAGCGATACTCAGTAATTGCAGCGTATCTTCATAATCGGCAAGGTCGCCAAAATTTGGTGCTGCCCGATATCTATATGGGCCATATTCAGGGTATTTCGATAATATTTCCTTCTGATGTACTTGATCGACTTCATTCCACTCCGCAAACTTGTCCACGATGCCAGACAGGCGGGGTGCGAGGTCCTCTATGGGCATGCCCGCAGTGTAATCGAGTAGCCAAATCCAGAAATTTTCAAGATACAGAAAATTGTAAGCCAGACTGAGATCTGCCGCGGATTCAGCCGATTCCTTATTTTTTTGTTGGACTTGTATCAGGGCAAGCGAATTTTCCAGGGTTTTTTCATACAGTTCCTGGTAAATGAATTGCTGGCGGCGGCGATCATCGAATGGTGGATTTTTCATTTTATTCGCCGCCTTCTCGTTTGGCCGATGGCTTCATCTCCACGCTGCTGTGGCGACCTTCTTTCCGTAGCTGGCGCGCATAATCGACCAGGTCCTTGGGATAGACGAGATGGTCGATCTGGCTGTCGTCCAGGTCGAGCATAAAGACGGTCGCTCCGGCTTCAAAGGCCCAGTAACCGTAATAGGGAGCGTATCCTTCGTCCCTGATTCTCAGATGCCCGTCGTACCAGCGGGGATGACCTTTCATGGCTGGATACCACTGTTTCAGGTATTTCTGGACCAGTTTGAGTATCTCTCTCTCATTGTTTTCATAGAAAACCTGAAGCAAAGTACCATAGGGCTTTTCGAGTATGCACGAATCAAGATCTTGCTTATCCTCGACATATGCGCCAATCAATTGCTCAAATAATCCATCTTGGCCACGGTGGCTGCGTAACACATGGATGATGCGCAAGACCGAATGTTGATCGCGCAGTAATAGTGCAATACTGAGTAGTTGTAGCGTGTTCTCATAATGTGCAAGCGTGGAAAAGTCTGGTGCTCCCTTGTATTCGTACGGCCCATAATCCGGAAACTCAAGCGCCGCTTCCTGTTGACAGAATTGATCGACCTCATTCCACTCTTCAAACTTATCCACGATGCCGGCGATACGCGGCGCCAGTGCATCGATCGGTTCACCCGCTGTGTAATCCAGCATCCAGATCCAGAACGCTTCCAAATACAGAAACTGATGTACCACAGAGTTTTCCAGCGTTGATTCCACTATTTTTTTATTTGCAAGTCGGACTGCAATTAATGCGAGCAGATTTTCCCGCGTTTTATGATAAAGATCTTCGTAGAGAAATTTCTGCCGGCGCCGCATATCGAACGGGGCGGCCATCATTGTTTGTCCGTCGTTTTTGCTGCTCGCTGGCGCAACTCGGCGCTGGGCCAGTCGCTGTCGGCGTCGAAGCGCCGCATCCAGCGTAGCGAGTCGGCGTCATTGAAGCGTTCGTTAGGGTCGCCGTCCCATTGGCCAAAGCCCAGCAGCGCCATGTGGTCGTTGCGGATCGGCTTGAGCAGTTTGTTGAGCAGCGCCGGCAATTCCGGCACGCCGTCCTCCACCGGGTAGAGGGCCGGTTCCTCGCCCAGTTCGATCCATAGGCCTGCGCCGAGCTCGTCGATCCGGATGTGCGGATGTTGCAGGCTGAGTTTTATCTGGTCGCGGCTGAGATCCAATTTTTCGCGCCACATATCCGACAGCAGGAAGCCCCAGGTTGGCGGGCGAATGCCGTCTGCCAGCGAGCCGCTCATGGAAAAAGGATAATCAATGTCCAAACCAAAAAATCGAGGTGCCAGAGAGCGTTCCCACACGGTCACTGCCGAGCGGGTGCCGAAAGCAATCGGATTGGCCATCGAAAAGCCGCTATAAACCTGATCAGGTTTTAGTTTTTCCATGGTTTCCAGAACAAACCGCCGCCATGCATTCTTGTTATCCTTCCACCATGACCAGCGATAGTAGAATTGAATGAATGAGTAATCCCTGTTTGACGGTTCTGAATTATCGTTCATATGATCCCGCATTTTCCAGAAATATCCAGCAGTGGAAGGCGACGAGTTATGTTTTTTCTGATCGGTAAAATTGAAAATGAAATAGTCTTCTTTTTTTGTTTTTCTTGCAAACTCACGCAGATCAGGTAAACGTTTCGATCCGTAAGGGTGCGGTCTCTCAGAACTCGGATGCGTTGCGATAATATATGGATTTCCTGTGATTTTATAAAATTCTTCATGGATATCAATCATGAGATTGGATATGTCAAGATGGCGTTTAGTATCATACAAGAAGTAAAATGTTATGAAAGGAGACACCCCCAGATCTTGATTACCATCGTCACAGGACATGTTTGGCCATTCTTTGAGGTCAGCAACCATTCCCTCTACATCTTCGGCAGTAAAAAAACGTTCCGTTGTGCTCATCTTTTCTCCTCTCACTGCATTGTTTCTTTACGCCTTCATAAAACGCCACACCGTCAAGCCATAGGCAGAATCCAGATTGCTCATGATCTCGCCCTGTTCAAATCGCCGGGTTGACGGAGGAACGTCCAGCGCTTGCCACTGGCCGGCCTGCGGGCAGACCTAGCCGGCTTCAGCGCGCAATTCCAAAGGCCCCTGCACTGGACCAGCCGCTGACTGTGCGAGATGGAATTTGGCTATTGTTCTTCACTCCAATGCCAGATGGTTTCACCGTATGCCGCATCGTCAAAAACAGGCATCACTTGGCCTTGCGCGAAGTGGCTACGGCTGTGTAACCTTGTTGGGGCTTCCCAGAAGCCAGTTTGGGGGCAGGGGTGACCACCCTCAACACGACCGGCCTTATTTATTAAGTCAGTATCCATGCTTGTGTAACGGTGTTCCGCGCGTAACTTGCGGCCATAATTGACCAAGTCTTTAGGGTAGACCAGATGATCGATAGCGCTGTCGTCCAGATCGAGAATAAAGACTGCAGCTCCGGCTTCAAATGCCCAATAGCCATAATAGCCAGCATAGCCCTCTTCGCTGATCCTAAGGTGCTCGTCATGCCAGCGTGGATGATCCTTCATTGCCGGATACCACTGTTGTAAATATTGCTTGAGCAAGCTGAGTGTGGCCGTCTCATTTTCTTCATAAAACACACCTAGCAAGGTGTCATAAGGGACGCCAAGCACACAGGTATTGCGCTCGACGACGTTGTCGATATAAGCACTGATCAATTGCTCGAACAGGCCATCTTGACCGCGATGGCTACGTAGTACGTGGATGATGCGTTGGACCGAACGCTGATCGCGTAGCAAGATGGCAATGCTCAGCAGTTGCAGTGTGTCTTCGTAGTCGGAAAGTGTCGAGAAATCGGGCGCCCCAGAATATTTATATGGACCATATTCAGGCAGCTTCAGTGCACACTCCTGTTGACACTTTTGATCCACTTCGTTCCACTCTTCAAATTTGTCCACGATATCGGCGATTTGAGGCGCCAGTTGATCGAGGGTTATGCCAGCCGTGTAGTCAAGCATCCATATCCAGAGTAATTCCAGATACAGGAAATGATGAACGGAGGAGCTTTCGCCTATTGAATATGCATCCTTTCTGTTTTTTTCTCCTCCGCGGATCAAGGAAAGTTGATTTGTCCGTGTTTTTTTATAAAGTTCTTCATAAAGAAATTGTTGCCGACGCCGTTCGTGAAAGACGTTATTTTTCATGGTGAAGTACCATTTTTCTTGTTTGGTGCAGATTTCTTCAAGATGTTGTCGGACATTACTTTCAACGTAAATGCCTAACATACTTGGCAGTGTGAGATGAAATATTGACTATTGTCCTTCACTCCAGTGCCAGATTGTTTCGCCGTATGCCGCATCGTCAAAAACAGGCATCACCTGGCCTTGCGCGAAGTGGCTGCGGCTGTGTAACCTTGCTGAGGTTTCCCAGAAACCACTTTGGGGACACGGATTTCCCCCTTCAACACGGCGGACATTGTGCTGCTGTTTCGTATACAAGCTGGTGTAACGGTTTTCTTCGCGTAATTTTCGCCCGTAGTCCACAAGGTCTTTTGGATAGACCAGGTGATTGATACCGCTGTCATCGAGATCGAGTAGATAGACTGTTGCGCCTGCTTCGAATGCCCAGTAACCATAATAACCGGAATAACCTTCCTCGTTGATATGCAAGTGTTCGTCATACCAGCGTGGATGATCCTTCATGGCTGGATACCATAATTTCAAATATTTTTTAACAAGATTGAGCGTCGCACTTTCATCTTCTTCATAAAATACCTGCAGCAGCGTGTCATAGGGTTTTCCAAGAATGCAACTGTCTAGATTTATTTCTTCTTCGACATATCCTCCAATTAATTGTTCGAATAAGCCATCTTGGCCACGGTGACTACGTAGCACATTAATGATGCGCATGACCGATTGCTGGTCGCGCAGTAAAATGGCAATGCTAATTAATTGAAGAGTATTTTCGTATTCAAAAAGATTGGAAAATTGCGGGGCGCCGATATATTCGTAGGGGCCAAATTCTGGAAATTCAAGTGCCGCACCCTGTTGAAACGATTGATATACATCATTCCATTTTTCAAATGCATCGATAATGGCGACAAGGCGCGAGGCAAGTTCATGGATGGGGACGCCTGCGGTGTAGTCCAACATCCAGAGCCAAAATAGTTCGAGATGCAAGAACTGATAAATCGAATTTTCACTTTGCGTTGTGCTGGCTACATTTTCATTATCATGTCCTACTTCAATGAGAAAAAGTTGATTTTCCCGTGTTCTATTGTAAAGTTCTTCATGGAGAAATTGCTGTCTGCGTCGGTGATGAAAGGGTAAATCTTCCATGGCTACTTGCTTTTTTCTTGGGTAAATTGTATTCGTGTCAAAGAAGGTACGCGCATGCTGAAACCGCAATGCATGATTGCCTTTTTCAGTCGAGCATCAGCTCGATGGTTTCGAACATCAGTACCGTCGCTGTTTTTTATGCGTTCAGGAAGCGCCACACCGTCAAGCCATAGGCGCAATCCAGATTGCGCATGATCTCGCCTTATTCAAATCGCCGGGTTTGCGGCGGAATGTCCAGCGCTTGCCACTGTCCGGTCTGCGGGCAGGCCTCGCCGGCGTAGGCGTGCAATTCCAAAGGCTTATGCGCTGACGCAGCTCGGCGCTGGGCCAATCGCTGGCTGTGCGAGATGGAATTTGGCTATTGTTCTTCACTCCAATACCAGATGGTTTCACCGTATGCCGCATCGTCAAAAACAGGCATTATTTGGCCTTGCGCGAAGTGGCTGCGGCTGTGTAATTTTGCTGGGGTTTCCCAGAAGCCAGTTTGAGGGCAGGGCTGGCCGCCCTCGACGCGTCCCTTGCGCATCAGTGGTTCTGTTTCCTGACTGGTAAAGCGGCCTACTTCCCATAACTGTCGTGCATAATCGACCAGGTCTTTGGGGTAGACCAGATGGTCGATCTGGCTGTCGTCCAGGTCGAGTATAAAGACGGTCGCCCCTGCTTCGAATGCCCAGTAGCCGTAATAGGCGGCATAGCCTTCCTCGTTGATGTTGAGATGCTCATCGTACCAGCGCGGATGATTTCTCATAGCTGGGTACCACTGCTTCAGGTATTTTTGCAGCAGGACTAAGCTAGCTTTCTCATCTTCCTCATAGAATACTTGCAACAGGGTGTCGTAGGGTTTGCTGATAATGCAGGTGTCGAGGTCTTGACTGTCCTCGACATATGCGCCAATTAATTGTTCGAACAGCCCATCGTGGCCACGGTGGCTACGCAGTACGTGGATGATGCGTCGCACCGAACGCTGATCGCGTAGCAGGATGGCGATGCTGAGTAGTTGAAGCGTATCTTCATAATCGGAAAGGATAGAAAACTGTGGCGCTCCCTCGTATTCGTATGGCCCGTATTCTGGAAAGTCAAGCGCCGCTTCCTGTTGATAAAGTTGATCGACTTCATTCCATTCTTCAAATTTATCCACGATGCCTGCAATGCGCGGCGCCAGTGCATCGATCGGCTCACCTGCCGTATAGTCGAGTATCCAGATCCATAGCGCTTCCAAATACAAAAACTGGTAAATGACAGTTTGACTTTGTGTTGATTCGGCCACTTTTTTGTTGGCAAGTTGACCTTTAATTAGTGAAAGTTGATTTTCTCGAGTTTTAGTGTAAAGCTCCTCATAAAGGAATTGTTGGCGACGGCGTTCATGGAATTCTGGGTTCTTCATTGTTATTTTCTCCGCTTTCTCTTTCCTGAAACTGCTTTGCTTGATTTATTCTTGTTCTCTTGCTGTTCTTGTTGATCGACTGGTTTTTTAGACGTTGCTTTTTCGAGGCTTCTACGTCCTTTGTCTATGCGATCAATTTCCATATAGTTGAATGTGTCGCTTATGCCATGAGTTTCTTTGTGTTTGTCATGTATTTTTATATTGTAATGATCACCTGACGCGAGTAATTCCAATGTCGCTGCAAGATGGTCGACAACTCCAGGTGCTGCTGCTAACTTGAGCTTGCCATGCGGGTGTGCCGCCGTCACAAACGGATTAGAGAGTGCGGTGCTTCCCAGTATTAGATATGTCCAGCGATTTTTTAAATTTTCAACGGATTGCATGGCACCGTTTTTGGTGCTGTTGGTAAGCCATTTTTTCCCCATCTGCGTGCCCTTTATACGTTCACCGAGCAAAGTCCATAACATCAGCTCTCTGTCGTTGAGGGATGCCGGGGGGTGTGGGATATTGCCACGTTCCACTTCCTTTTGCAGCCGCTGGAACAGTGTGTAGGCACTGCTACTGAATTTTGCTTCGATGAAATGGAAAGTGTCGCTATTTGTCTGCCAGATGGTATCCACACCATTTTGTAGCATTTTTTTTAAGTCTTCGGGTACAAGCTCTGTCGGGCGTTTGTGTGCGTTATCGGGACCGACAACGCGCGGGTAGTCAAAGCGCCATTTTCCATTGACGTTACCGTGCGGCCAGGCGGTGGCTTTTTTAAGCACGTGTTCCATATGATAATAATCTGCCATATGCTCGCCGATGAGTCCCTTTGGCCCGAATGGCACTTTGGACAGCAATTCGCGAATCGGCCGCGACGTATTCTTCACCGGTGCAGTGCCGCCGTCGCTGCTCTGGCGGTGCGAGTCGTCCACGGGTTTGTGTTCCTTGCCCTTGCCCGGCGAGTCCCGTTCTTTGGTTTTTGCTTTGGTATCCACGCCCTTGGTTTTTTTATCGGTGCTGATTGTGGGCGACTTGAACTGGGCGTGGGCGCTGTGCGGATGTGTGTTGCCGGGCTTGTGATTGTGCCTGGCTGCCGTATTGGCGCCGGTGCCGGCGGCGACGGCGATTTTTTTTGCCGCCCATAACGCGTCTTCGCCCAGCATGTCCTCGATCAAGTCCTGCAACGCCTTGGCGCCTTGCGCAATGCCGGCCTTGAGAGGGCCGCGCACCGCTTCGACTTGCGGCTTCATGTCGCGTGCCAAATGCTGCAAGTCCGACGGCAGCCACCAATGGCTGGTCGACAGGTAGCCGAGCAATTGCACGCAGTTGTCCAGCGCGCTCATGGCCGTGCTGATTGCCAGCTGGGTGTTTTGCGCCCACTGGAAGGTTTTCAGGAATTTGATCGCGGCGCCCTTGCTCTTGCCCAGCATGGCTTCGATCATGACATTGCCGCCAGCGGCCGCCGCGCCAACCTCCTTGCGGTACTTGCGCAAAGGCTTGATGATGGTCTTGAACAGGCTGCCGACTTCCGGAATGCAGCCGAACGCCGCCAGCGCCATGTCGACCCAGTCATCGCGGGTCGCGCGCGACACGCCTTTCCTGCCGACCCGGTAGATCATGCCCGAGACATCGCGCACATCCATCACTTGGTCAACCACGGGGATCAGGGAAATGGCGCCGCCGACGATCATGGCGGCCTTGCCCTGGTCATCCTCGAAGTCGCCCAGGATCAGGTCCTTGAAAAACTCTACAATCTCATCGACAAAGTTCTGGCTCATGGTTGGGGATCCGGTTTACTGCTTTTCCTGGCCGCTTCCAGCAATGCGGAAGCCTGTTTCAGCTGCTGCCTCGCTTGCTGCAGACGGGGTTCCGCTACCAATGGCGGCGCTACCCAGTCGCGCTGGTCCTCGCCATATTCAATGTGATATGCGCCGGGAGGAATGTTTTCGAGGCGGGCATGGCCCTTGTCGTTGAGCAATCCACTGAGTGAAGTACCATTGGCGAACGTGATTTTGTAGGGGGAGTTAATGACAGGTTCGAGATCGCCATAATGCAGGTTCAGTTCGACTGTCCGGCCCAGGTCGGCCGCATTCGGCATCGCCGGCAAGGTGGGCTGGCTGCTCGCCGCCCCCGTCAATTCCTTCATGCTGGCGTTGAAATCGATCTTGCCCGGGCCATGCAGCATGATGTTGCCACCTTCGAGGCGGATGTACGCGCCCTGGGCCGTCATCAGGATGTGCTGCTTGGCCGCCGCCGTGACGCTCTTGGCGGTGCTGCTGACGGTGATGGCCTTGTCGGCCGTCAGCCGTGTCGCATCGGACTGGCTTTGACTGCTGACCTTGCCGCTGGCCGCATGCAGGCGGATGCCGGTTTCCTGGTTGGGCTTATCCTTGCTGCTGGTCTTGCCATAGGTGAACAGGCTGATGCCTTTGCCCAGCGCGTACAGGCTGTTGCCCTGCGCGGCAAAGTTGAGATCCGCGCCCGCCGCCAGACTGCCATTGCCGCCGGCGACCAGCACGGCGTTGGCCGGCGTGGTGGCGGCGATGCCGGACGGACTGGATAATTGCAGCTGCGGGTCGCCATACGCACTGGCCTGGCCTTCGCCGCCCGCCGCCTGCTGGCCCTGGCCCGCAGCGGCGGCGCCCTCGGCCGTCGCGCCCAGGACATCGATGCTGTGCTGCATCTGGGCGAGGGCGGGGAGCTGGGCGGCTGGCGCAGGCGTCTCCGCCTGGTCCTGCGTGGCAGCGGAAGCTGGCGCGGCCGCACCGGCTGTGGCCGGGCTGGGCATTTCGAGCGCGAAATGTTTTTGCGCCTGCTCGGCCAGCGAGGTCTGCAGTTGCAAGCTTTGCCTGAGCTGTTCCAGCGCTTCCTGCGCATCCATCTGGCTGCCGCCGGCATCGCGGCCATGCGCCGACAGCAGCATGCCCGCTCCCGCGCGCAGGGCAGCGCTGTGTTCTGTTTTCAGCTCAGCGCCAAAGCCGGACGGCGCCAGCCGCTGGTTGTCGCTCTGGTGGCGCAAATGGCCCAGGTTCAGTTCGGCCGTGCCCTGGTGAGGGCCGGCGTGGCGCTGCAAGGCGACGCGGCCCTGGCCCGGGCTGTCGTCGAACACCAGCTGGCTGTAGGCGCCGCCGCCGCCCTGGCTGGCCTGCATGGCTTGCGTCTTGATGCCGGACAAGGCCGCCGGGTGGGCATGGGCGCCGGCCTGGCCGGGAAACCAGGCCGGCGCGTTGCCCGTCGCCGCGCCCGTGCCCTGGCTGACCTGGTTGTTTTGCGCGTCGGCCTGGCCGCGGCCGTTGTACAGCGTGCCGATGACGACGGGGCGGTCGATATTGCCTTCCAGGAAATCGACGAGCACTTCCTGGCCCACGCGGGGCAGGGCGTTGCTGCCCCAGTTGGCGCCGGCGACGGGGGCCAGCGGCGTGGCGACCCTGACCCAGGTGCCGGCGCTATCGTCGCCGGGGGCGCCCGTGTGGCCGTCGGCGGCCGGATGCGCCAGCCGGCTATGGCTTTGCGTCCCCCGCTGCCAGTGGAATTGCACCTTGATGCGGTGGTCGCGGTCCGTATGCAGCTGGACGCCGGCCGGGCCGACGACGATGGCGGTCTGCTGGCCCATGATGCTGGGGCGCGGATGCAGCAGCTGGCCGTGGTCATCGGCATAGCTGCTGCGGTAGGGGATCTTGCTGCGGATGGCGTCGATGCGGTTGCGGTAGGGCGGGCGTTCGCCGATGGTGTCGCCGACGGCATGCAGGCTGCCGGCCGCTTCGTCGCCGATCAGCGCGTCGAGCAAGCCCTTGCCGAAGCGCTGCAGCAGTCCGCCGCCCAGCTCCGCATCGAGGTTGTTATGCATCAGGTGCGCCGTGCGGGTGACGAGGAAGGTCGCTGCGTCGCCATCGCCCGCCGCGTCCGTTTGCGCCTGGCCGCTCAGGGTGAACGTGGTGCCGGGCGCCAGGGTGCGCACGGTGCCGGCGCCGGTAAACACTTCCCTGGCCGCCGTCAGTGCCTGCAACTGGCGCTCGGCAAGCCGTTGTCCGTGCTCGCGCGACGGGTAGGCATAGGCGCCGGGCGCGTCGCGGCTGAGCAGTGCCATCGTCCCGTCCCTGGCGCCAGCGGCGCTGATGGGGCGCTGGCCCAGCGCGCGGTAATCCCAGCTCGACAGTTCGATGCTGTTGGTTTGCTGGCGCAGTTGCATGCGCCAGCGGTCCATCGTGTCTTGCGGCATGACGGCGCCTGGCTGGCTGTAGGCGATGCTGGCCTGGGCGTTGGGCTTGAAGCTGCCGTTGTGGTCGGCGATGACGAGGGTATGGCTGCCCAGGCTGGCGCTGCCCGTATCGCCCGTGTGTTCCGCATAATAAAACAGCCCTTCCTCGCTCATCAGCCGGTCCGCAAAGGCCCAGTCGCTTTCCTGGTACTGGCTGCAGATGCTGCGTTTCGGATAGGCCGCGCGGTCGAGCAGGTCGAAGCGCCAGGCGGGCGCCAGCATGCCCTGGCCCTGGTAGCGGGCGAAGACGACTTCGAGGATGTCCGGTACCGCCAGGTCCTGGAAGACGCGGCTGTCGCGGCCGTGCGCCAGGAAGGCCGTCCACGGCTGCATGGTCAGGTTGTAGCGGGCAAAGCCGCCGTTCGCGCCCGCCAGTTCGACGGCGGTGATGTGGCCGTGGAACGGGCGCCAGTCCTCGGTGCCGGCGGCCGTGCGCAATTCCAGCAGGATGGGCTGGCCGATCAGCGACTTGAGGGGAATGGCTGCGTCGAGCGACAGGGCGGCGATGTTGAAGACATAGCCCAGTCCCAGGCCTTCCTCGCCGCGCACGCATTCGGCCAGCAGCTTGTCCGGGCCCAGGGGCGTGCTCAGCTTCAGCAGGCGCGTGGCCTGGCTGAAGCCGTTGGCGACGGGTGACGTAGCAGGTGACGGCGACGCGCTTGCTTGGACCGGTTCGGACATTGATTGGAACTCCGTGTGGAGAAATGAGCGTACTTGCAATTAATTCAATGACTTGCTTATAAGATTACACCTTAGAAATAGTGATTTAACAAGCGCGATTCAATTGAATCGTGCGGCAGGCCGGGTCGTGCGCGGGCCGTGCGGGCCGTTTTTGCCCCTTCTGCTAGAGTGCCGCTCTTGCCAATTCCACCATTGCAAAAAATACTGCGAAATATTGCTTAAAAACAATAATATGGCGTGCCGTGCCTGTTTTTCGGCAGCCGTCCCCCGTGAACCGGAGCAAGAATGAATACAATGAAATACGCGGCTGCCGCCGTGCTGTGTGCCAGCCTGTCGCCCCCCATGGCGACGGCATCCCCCGTCGAACCACCGTTTCTCGATGTGCTCGTCCATCAGTACGCCAGTTGCGTCCAACCCGCCTATCACCAGGCCGAGCTGCGGGTACAGGACGGGACTGGGCGCTACCAGATCGACGTCAAGGGCGAGGCTTACACGGTCGAACTGCAGGAACGCATGGGCTTTTCGCTGCAGGCGGGCATTGACGGTCCCGTGGCAGCCGTCGTCAAGCTGGACCGGCCGCCAACGGGGCAGTTCGGGGAGCAGGCGCGCTGGCGCGAACGCTGGCTGCGCGATGTGGCCGAGCGCAGCGGCGTGGCGCTGGAAGAGCGGGCGCTGGCCGGTGGCGCGCGCCTGCTGATCGTGAACAAGGGCGAGATCAAGGGCAATTATGTGGGCCAGTCCCTGCTGATCGATCCGGCGCGGCTGCTGTTCATCGATGTGGCGTGGCCGAACACGCTGGGGATCTATCGTGGCCCCGACGGCTTGCGGCATGTGGGGCAGGTGCAGGACGACGTATGGCAGCGCCTGCTGTCTTGTCCGCCGGCTGTGTGACGCTGGCGGCTACCGCATACCCCTACTGCGCGCACGCGCATAGACAAATAATAATGATTCTCATTTATAATTCGAATCCATAGGGGTGCGATGGGCTGGCGCCATGGCGCCACGGTCGGTGAAGGAGGGCATGATGGGCAGTGTGTATGGCAACGAAGACATGATCGCGCACGAGCATCGCGTGCTGATGGGGGAATATGGCCGCGCGCAGGCGCGCTGCAGTGCGCAACTGGCTGCGCAGGCGGCCCGCATCGCGCAGCTGGAGTCGGAATTGATGCGCGCGCGGGCGCAGGTTGTGATCCGCGATACCCGGCTGGCGCTGGCGCGCGACGAGCTGGCCGAACTGGCGGCCAGCGTGCCGGGCTTGCCGACGCGCGCCCGGCTGGCCCGCCGGGTCGAGTGGCTCGGTGAACGGGTGCAGGACCTGATGCGCGAATTGCTGCGCCTGCAGTGGCTGCCCGCGCCTTCCGCCGTGCCCGTGCCTGCCTTGCAGGCCGACGTGCGCGAAAAAGCCGTGCTATATGTAAGCAACTATTCAAGCCTGGAGCTTGGCCAGGACGCGGGTGGCGCCAACGTGGCGCAGCAAGCCATCGAGCAGGCCGGCGGGCGCTTCCTGCACCATGCCGGTGGCGACGATGGCGCCGACGATGCGGCGGCGCTGGAAGCGGGCCTGGTGGCGGCCGACCTGGTGATTTGCCAGACGGGCTGCGTCAGCCACGACGCCTACTGGCGCGTGCACGACCACTGCAAGCGCACGGGCAAGCAGTGCGTGCTGGTGGACCAGCCGCAAGCCATGCATTTCGTGCGCAAGGAAGCGCTGGCCGCTTCTTAACGCCCGCTTAATCCGCATCGGGCAGAATGGCCGTCCATTCGACGTTATAAAGAGCGCCCATGCTGTCCCTGCAAATCGGCCCCCTGGCCCTGCCTACGGGCCTGGTCCTGCTGATCGTTTCCCTGTGCGTCGCCTACGGCGCGGCGTGGTCGCTACGGCGCTATCGCCAACTGCCGGACGCCGGTCCCCTCGTTTCCGACATGCTGATTGCCGGCCTGCTGGCGGCGCGACTGGCATTCGTCTTGCGCTGGCACGAACAGTATTTCAGCTCCCCCTTGGCGGCGCCCTGGTCCATCCTCAACATCCGCGATGGCGGCTTCATGGCGCCGGCCGGCATCGCCGCCGCGCTGGCCATCGCCGCGTGGCGCTGCCGGCGTCCCGCCATGGCGGCCATGCGCCGGCCTCTCGCCATCAGTGTGGCGTCGGGTGCGCTGGCATGGGGCGTGCTGAGTGCGGGGATCTCGCTGGCCTACGACAAGCCGGCGGCCTTGCCGGCCATGGCGCTGCAGGCGCTCGATGGCGCGCCGGTGACCCTGGCGGCGCTGGCCGGCGGCAAGCCGCTGGTGGTCAATCTGTGGGCCAGCTGGTGCCCGCCGTGCCGGCGCGAAATGCCGGTGCTGGCCGCCGCGCAGCAGGCGCGCGCCGATATCGTCTTCGTGTATGCGAACCAGCGCGAGAATGCGGCTGCGGCCAGCGCTTTCCTGGACAGGAGCGGTGTAACCCTGCGCAATGTGCTGCTCGACAGCGAGGCGGCGCTGGGCAAGGCGGCCGGTTCCTCGGCCCTGCCCACCACCCTGTTCTATGACGCGCAGGGGCGCCTGGTCGATACGCACCTGGGCGAATTGTCCGACGCCTCGCTGGCCAGCAAGCTGCGCAAGATCGCCCCGGCGCCATAGCGCCTGTTCCTGCCTGAATGAGCCGCCCATCCGCGAGGATGCGCGGCTTTTTTAACGCCTTGACGCATGCGGCGCGCTTTCTGATAGAATACCCCCCTATAGTATTTATCGGAGTGGAACCATGGGACACACGGCGCACAACAAGACCAAGCTGCTGAACAGGATCAAACGCATCAAGGGACAGGTGGAAGGCCTGGAGCGGGGCCTGGAAGAGGGGCGCGACTGCGGCGAAGTGCTGCAGCTGATCGCGGCCGTGCGCGGCGCCGTGAATGGCCTGATGGCCGAAGTCATCGAAGAACACCTGCGCGAGCACGTGGCCAGTCCCGATATCTCCGGCGACGAGCGGGCCAGGGGCGCCGACGACATCGCGGGCATCCTGCGCACCTACCTCAAATAAGGAGCACGTCATGCAAACGCCATCCATCAAGGAAGACCTGTCCGCCTGGCAGCATGAACACGTCTTTGGCGCAGCCAGCGACAAGGCGGAACGCCGCGCGCGCATCGTCATGTGGATCACCCTGGCCACCATGGTGCTGGAAATCGTCGCCGGCTGGTGGTACAACTCCATGGCCCTGCTGGCCGATGGCTGGCATATGAGTTCGCACGCGCTGGCCATCGGCCTGGCCGCGTTTGCGTATGCGGCCGCGCGCCGCTATGCGCGCGACCCGCGCTTTGCCTTCGGCACGTGGAAGATCGAAGTGCTGGCTGGCTACACGAGCGCCATCCTGCTGCTGGGCGTGGCCGTGCTGATGGTGGCCGCTTCCGTCGAGCGCCTGTTCTCGCCGCAGCCCATACACTATCCGCAGGCGATGGCGGTGGCGGCTTTCGGCCTGGCTGTCAACCTCGTGTGCGCGCTGATCCTCGGCGGGCACCACGACCATGGCCACGAACACGGGCATCATGACCATCACGGTCACCATGAGCACCATGGCCACGGCGAAGACTTGAACATGAAGGCCGCGTACATCCACGTGCTGGCCGATGCCGCCACATCCGTCCTGGCCATCCTTGCGCTGGCCGGCGCGTGGGCTTACAGCTGGAGCTGGCTCGATCCCGTGATGGGCATCGCGGGCGCCGTGCTGGTGGCCCTGTGGGCGAAAAAGCTGATGCAGGAGACGGGAAAGGTCTTGCTGGACCGCGAGATGGACCACCCCGTGGTGGATGAAATCCGGGAAGCCGTGGAAGTGGAAAGCGCCGGCGATACGCCGCGCGTCGTCGACCTGCACGTGTGGCGGGTCGGCAAGCAGCTGTATTCATGCGCCCTGTCCGTCGTCAGCCGCGACGCCAGCCTGACGGCGGCCGAACTGCGCGCGCGCATCGGCATCCACGAAGAAATTGTCCACAGCACCATCGAGATTATTCGCCGCCATTGATAATGATGGCGAAAAAAGCAAGCTGATGCGGGGCGTAGGCAGTATAATGTCGGCTTTTACAGCACGCGCTGTTCACCAGACAGAGAAGAAAATGAGCACATTACCACCATGCCCGCAATGCCAATCCGAATTCACGTATGAAGACGGCAGCCAGTTGATCTGCCCTGAATGCGCGCATGAATGGTCGGCCACGGCTGCAGAAGCGGCGGAAGAGGGCGCCAAGGTGTACCGCGATTCGGCCGGCAATATCCTGCAGGACGGCGACACGGTCAGCGTCATCAAGGACTTGAAATTGAAGGGCGGCGGCGGTGTCGTCAAGATGGGCACCAAGGTCAAGAACATCCGCCTGGTCGACAGCGACCACGATATCGATTGCAAGATCGACGGCTTCGGTTCCATGAGCCTGAAAACCGAGTTCGTGAAAAAGGTCTAAGCCTTTTCCTTGCCATTCGCGGCGCGCCTCGCATTCCTGCCGGCGCGCCGTTTTTTATTCAGAATCCATGCAAATCGATCATCTCCGCCAGCGCCTGCGCGCCCTGGGCGCCAAGCCCCTGCACGAACAGCGCGTGCTGCGCGACTGGATACAGGCACAGCCGCACGATCAGGGCCGGCGCCGCGCCGAGGATTTTTTGCCGCTGCCCGTGCGTGAGGCCTTGCCCGCGCTCGACCTGGAATTGCAGGGCATGCTGAAATTGCTCAGCACCCACCCGGGCGCCGACGGTTCCGCGCGCCTGCTGGTGGGGTTGCACGATGGCCAGACGGTGGAGAGCGTGCTGCTGCCGCGCGATGGCTTGTGCGTGTCCAGCCAGGTCGGTTGCGCCGTCGGCTGCCAGTTCTGCATGACGGGCCGCGACGGCTTGATCCGGCAGGTGACCAGTGGAGAAATTGTCGCGCAGGTGGTGCTGGCTCGTACCTTGCGCCCCGTGAAAAAAGTCGTCTTCATGGGCATGGGCGAACCGGCGCATAACCTGAACAACGTGATGGAAGCGATCGACCTGCTGGGCACCGAGGGCAATATCGGCCACAAGAACCTCGTGTTTTCCACCGTGGGCGACCCGCGCGCCTTCGAGCGCCTGCCGCAAGGTCGCGTCAAGCCGGCGCTGGCCCTGTCCCTGCATACGACGAAGCGAGAGCTGCGCGAGCAGCTGCTGCCGCGCGCGCCCAGGCTCACCCCGCAGGAACTGGTGGACTTCGGCGAGTCGTATGCGCGCCTGACCGGTTACCCGGTGCAGTACCAGTGGACCCTGATGGAAGGCGTCAACGATGGCGAGGACGAGATGGATGGCATCGTTGAACTCTTGAAGGGGAAATATGCGGTGCTGAACATGATCCCGTATAACACCATAGCCGACTTGCCGTTCCAGCGCCCCAGCTGGGAAAAGGCACGGGCGATCTCCGCCGCCCTGCACGCGCGCGGCGTGCTGACCAAATTGCGCGATTCGGCCGGGCAGGACGTGGAGGGCGGCTGCGGACAGTTGCGGGCGCGCGAAGCGAAGGGCAGGGTCATTTCCATCCGCGCCGGCGTCTAGACACCACCCAGCAAGTCGTTTTCATTCAGGATTGCAAAGGCGATTTCGGGATGCGCGGCCAGGCAGCGGCGCACGGCGGCCGGAATGGCGGCGCGCGTCTTGCGGCACAGGCCGGGCTGCTCCAGCAGGCGGATATGGAAGCCGCGCACAGTGCGCACTTCGCCGCTGCCCGGTGTAATCTGCAATTCCACGCCCAGGTTGTCGCGCAAGCGCTGCTGCAGCTTCCGCAACTGCGCATGGGTGGCGATGCCCTCGATATGCGCGAGCAGGCGCTTTTCTTCCGTCAGGTTCAGGCGCAGGATGGAAACGTCTGCCTGCGGATCGTCGAGCAGGCGCTCGCGTTCGCAGTCGCACAACTGCGGCGGACACTCCTTGCGGATTTCAAAGTCGACGATGCGCATACGCGGCTTCCAATGGCGATCCCGGATAAATCAAGTATCGTCCGCCACCTGGCGCCTGTCAATCAGCGCGGGCTGACGATCAGGCGCCAGCGGATCGGCCCCTGCTCGCTGTTGTGCTGGTGGTGGTTTTGCGGCGGCATGACGTGGCCTTCCGTCGAGACGATTTCGTGCGCGCAGCCGTCGCAGCGGTAGATGCCCGAATACGGCACGGCGTCGCCCGGTGACGTCAGTTCATCGAAACGCGGGTGCATGGAGCGGGCCACGTAGCTCGGGTTCTTGTAGTCGGCCATGGATTCCTCGGGAAGTGGGCAGGCCCCATTCTGGCACACAATCGCGCGCGGGCTTGACCGCGTGTATTGGCGCGCGCGCCGCCCTGTGTTGTAATGTTGATCATCCCGATTGAACACGCTAGGCCATGAGAACCCGCATCAAGATTTGCTGTATCGCTTCCATCGACGAAGCGCAACTGGCCATTGCCGCCGGCGCCGACGCGCTGGGCCTGGTGGCGGCCATGCCGTCCGGCCCTGGCCCGATTCCCGATGCGCGCATCGCGCAAATCGCCGCCTGGACGCCGCCGCCCGTGGCCACGTTCCTGCTGACGTCCGAGACGACGGCGCCAGCCATCGCAGAACACGTGCGCGCCACGCAGCCGTCCACCGTGCAGATCGTCGGGCATATCGACCCGGGCGAGGTGGCCGAACTGGCGCGCTTGCTGCCGCACGTGCGGCGCGTGCAGGTGATCCACGTGGAGGGGCCCGAGGCTTTGGCGCTGATTCCCGCCTATGCGCCCCACGTCCATGCGTTTTTGCTCGACTCCGGCCGTCCCGGCGCTGCCGTGCCTGAACTGGGCGGCACGGGCCGCACGCATGACTGGAGCATCAGCGCGCGCTTCGTGCGCGCCAGCCCCCGTCCCGTCTTCCTGGCCGGCGGGCTGGACGCCACCAACGTGATGGAGGCGCTGCGCCAGGTGCGCCCCTACGGCATCGACCTGTGCTCGCGCGTGCGCACGGATGGCCAGCTCGACGTCATGAAGCTGGCCTTGCTGATGGCGGCCGTGCGTGACGCGGATGCGGTGCTGTACGCGGAAGGTTAATCGGCCGGCAGCTTGGCCATCTCGCGCACGAATGCCTCGGTAAACGCGGCCACCATGCCGCCGGCCGCGCGCGGCGAGATCAATCCCACGATGGAATGCGATTCCTCGTCCGGCAGGGCGATAAAACGCACGCCGGGCGGCGCCACCAGGCGCATGCTGTCCGGGACGATGGCGATGCCCATGTTCGCTTCGATCAGGTTTAGCTGTGAAGTCTTGCGCGACAGGGCGCGCGCCGCCTTCGGGAAGAATCCCTGCGCCAGGCACAGGCCCGCCACCAGGTAGCTGAGGCCTCCCCGGTCCTTGTGCGGGATCGAGACGAAGGCTTCGTCGCGCAGGGCGGCGATCGTCGTGCGTTCCAGCGCGGCCAATGGCGACATCGCTGACACGGCCACCACCAGCTTTTCCGCGTACAGTTCGCGTACGACGATGTTGGCATGCTTGCGCAAGGTGGGCAGGCGCACGAGGCCCAGGTCGGCGCGGCCTTCCTCGATGTCTGCCGCCTGGTTTTCCGACGATCCCTTGGAAATATCCAGCGAAACGCCGGGGAACTGCGCCAGCAGGCGGTTCAGTACGGCGCCGATGGCGGGTGTGAGGGTGACGGAACTCGAATGCAGCAGGCGGATGATGCCTTGCGCCCCTTGCCCCACGTGGCGGGTCTGGCGCACGGTTTCGTCGATATCTTCGAGGATGCGTTTGGCCCGCTCATAAAAGACCTGTCCCGCAGGCGTCAGTTCGATATGGCGCGCGTCGCGCGTCAGCAGCAGCGTCTGCACCTCGCCCTCCAGCTCCTTGATTTGCCGGCTCAGGGCCGATTGCGCGATATATAATTTTTCCGCCGCGCGCGAGTAGCTGCCCGCATCGACGACTTCGACAAAATAGCGGAACTGTCTGATGGAAATCAATCGTATGCCTTTTCGAGATCGGAGACTGCCTGATTTGATATTAGCCTGGCCCCGGGGTTCGCGTTACAGTGGCCTGGTCTGCTGTCACTGCAAAGGAATGGCCATGCTGGAATTGATCGGGGTGCTGGGACTGCTCGTCAGTATTATCGTAAAACTGATTTTCGTCCAGATCGGCGGGGCGGCCGAGGGCAAGGAAGACTAGTATGCCAGGGTCGCCACGTATGGAGCCGCCAAGCTCAAAGCTTGCGGGCGGCAAGCTGGCGCAGCTCCGTCCCATTCCGCCAGCGGCAAACCCGCGCACTTGAGCGCCGCCTCGCGCGCCGTCCACGCTTGCGCCAGGGCCAATGGGCGTTGAGCATCGGGCAATGAAGCCAGCTCCTGTGTCACCTGCGGCCCCAGGTAATCGCGCGCCAGATTGCACCAGTCGGCAATAGCCTGCACCCGCATCACGTCAAGGCCGACTGGGCCGTGCAGATGGACGGCGGCCAGCGAGATGCCCTCGTCATGGGTCAATGACAAACCCGCAGGGCGGCCGGCCAGCAGCAGGCGCGGGGCCTGGCCAGGCGTCGACTCCACCGAAATCGCCTCGATGTCCAGCTTCAGCCACTGGGCTAGCGCCTCGCGCACGGCGGCGCGGATGCGCAAGCGGGCATCGGCGCGCGGCAGCACGGCGCCGATGCTGATCACCAGCACGCCGTCTCTTGAGAAGAGCACCGTACGATTCATCGACTGCGATCAGCTGCGCAGCGGCGCGGCCGGGCAGCCCGCCCAGTTGCTGCCGGCGGGGATGTGCTCACCCTTCATTACCAGGGTCAACGGCCCCAGGCGCGCATTGTCGCCCACCTTGGCGCTGTACAGCACGGAGCTGCGCGGGCCCATGTAGACGCGCTGGCCGATTTCCACGTGGTCGATCTTCATCACGCGGTCTTCGAACAGATGCGTTTGCGGGCAGGTGAGGGCGTTCAATTCGCTGTAGTCGCCGATGTGCACGCAGTCGAATTCCGTGATGTCCGTCGTGTCCATGTAGACGCCGCGGCCGATCTTGCAGCCGAACAGGCGGAAGGCGAGAGGCAGCCACGGCGTGCCGCGCAGGTAGCGCATGAAGTTGGGCACGGCGATGCCTTCGTACAGATTCGTCACGCCTTCGGAAATCCACACGAACGGCGTCCACATGGGCGCCGCGTGTTTGCGGTAGCGTCCCAGCAGCAGCCACTTGAACAGCACCACCACCAAAAAATTGCCGATGCCGTAGGCAATGCCGGCGATCGCCAGGTCGCTGACCACTTCGCCCCAGCGCCCGGCGCCCGCGATCGGCATCACGTCCAGCACCAGGGTATAGCCGACGGCGATCACCACCGCGTGCGGCGCGACGATGCGGAAGGCTTCGATCAGGCTGCGGCCCAGGCGGCGCAACAGCGATGGCTTGAACGTCAGGTGCTCGGCAAAGCCGCTGACCTGTTCACGCGCGGGCAGGTGCATGGGCGGGGAGCCCAGCCAGGTGTCGCCGCTGTGCATCTGCTCATTGCGCGGCGCATGCGTGTGCACGCCGATCAGCACGTGTTCGGGCAGCACGGTGCCATCCGGGATATAGCTGCCGTTGCCGACGAAGCTGCGGTGCGAGATGACGGTGGGGCGCATGGTCATCCAGCCGCCGTCGATCTGTTCGTCGCCCAGCATGACGGCGTCGGCGATGAAGGTGTCGTCGCCCAGGGTCAGCATGTCGGGCACCACGCCCAGCGCCGTGGAAATCTCCGCGCCCTTGCCGACCTTGGCGCCCAGCAGGCGGTACCAGTACGGCGCGTAGACGGTGGCGTAAATCCCGTGCAGCACGTTCAGGCTCGATTCCTGGATATGGCTGACCAGCCACTTGGCGCAATAGATATTGCTGTGCACGGGCGAGCTGCCCGGCTTCAAGCGGGGCAGGGCGCCCCAGCGGATGGCGGCCGACAGCAGGGCCGTGAGCACGATCAGCACGGCGCTGGCGGGGAAGGCCAGCAGGAAGTAGCGGGCCAGCTGGGTCGTCACGTCGCGTCCCTGCAGCCACGGCATCATTTCGCGCTCGTCGAACCAGTCGATCAGCACGAAGCTGGGGAAGACGGGCATGAAGAACAGCACGGCGATGAGGACCATGCCAAAGCAGAAGAAGAGGGTTTCGCCCGTCAGGCGCAGGCGCGAGACGGCGGGGCGCGGCGGCTGGCTGGCCACGTCAAACGGGCCGATATCGCGCGCGGGCGAGCCAGTCCAGACCCTGCCGGCCGGTACCGAGGCGCCATCGGCCAGCGCCGATTGTCCCTCCAGGTGGCCAAACGCGCCCACGCTGGTATTGCCTTCCAGGATAGCGTAAGAGCTGATGCAGGCATCGTCGCCGATGCGGATCTGGCCCAGCAACAGGCGGCCCCGCTCGACCCTGGCGTTTTCAAAGTTGACGGCATTACCCACGCTGACGTTGTCGCCGATGGCCAGCAGGTCAGGCGCGCGCAGGGTCATCGAGCCGATGACGACTTCCTTGCCCACCTTGGCGCCCAGCGCACGCAGCCACCAGCTGTTCAGGGACGAGCCGCTGAGCAGGTAGGCGGGCGCCGATTCGACCAGGCGGTCTGCCAGCCACCAGCGGTAGTAGGTGACGCCCCACAGCGGATAGCTGCCCGGCTTCAGACGCCCGGCGATCAGCCACTTGCCGGCAATCGCAATGGCAAATTCGGCCAGGGTCGCCAGCAGGAACACGCCGATGGAGGCGGCGATGGCGCGCGGCACGGTGTCGCCCGTGTCGCCCGTGAAGAAGTGATAGGTGAAGAACGGCGCCATCCACTGCGCCATGCGCAGGGTGACGAGGCCAGGCACGGCCGCCGCCTGCGCGGCGCCGCACAGCCAGCGTTTCCAGGTCGATGGCGGCGTCCATTCCGCTTCCGGGGTGGCCAGCGCAGGCGCTTCACCCAGCACGGCGGCGATCTTGCCGATCTGCCGGTTCTGGTAAATGTCGCGCACCGTCATGTGGGCGTAGGCCGGATCGGCGCGCAGGGCGGATGCGAGGCGCGCAGCCAGGAAGGAATGGCCACCGAGGTCGCTGAAAAAATCCAGCTGGCGCAAGATCGCCTGGCCAGGAAACAGCTTGGCCAGCGCCGCGAACAGGGCCGCTTCGGCCGGCGTTTCCGGCACGTCCGATTCGCCCGCCTCGCCTGCGGGCGGCGCGGCCAATGGCATGGTCTTTAATGCTTTCCGGTCGATCTTGCCGGAAGTGAGGCGCGGCATCAGCGGCAGCAATTCAAAACGGCCCGGCACCATATACGGCGGCAAATGCAGGTTCAGGGCAGCGCGCAGGGTTTTCGCCGCCAGGGCGTCCTCGGGCGCCTCGTCGCTGCCGACGATATACGCCACCAGCTGGTCGATGCCGTCGTCCTTGCGCAGCAATACTGCCACCGTGCCCACGCCCGCCCGCTGCGCCAGCACAGCTTCGATTTCGCCCAGCTCCACGCGGAAGCCGCGAATTTTCACCTGGTCGTCGGCGCGGCCCAGGCACAGCACCTGGCCGTCCGCATCGATGCGCGCCAGGTCGCCCGTGCGGTACAGGCGCGCGTCATCGTCGCTGGTCGCCCAGGGATTGGGCAGGAATTTTTCCACCGTCAGGTCGGGCCGGCCCAGGTAACCCTCGGCCAGGCCGGGGCCGATGATGCACAATTCTCCCGTCTCGCCGCGAGGCAGCAGGGTCAAGGGACGGTTTTCTCCCGCTTCGGCCACCTGCAGCACCAGCAAGCCATAGTTGGGCAGCGGCGTGCCGATGGTGACCGGTTCGCCGGGCCGCAGGCGTGCCAGGCTGCACGAGACGGTGGCTTCCGTGGGGCCGTAGGTGTTGAACATGGCGCGGCCCGGACGCGACCAGCGCTCGACCAGCGACTCCGGGCACATCTCGCCGCCCAGATTGATCAAGCGCAGGCTCGGTACTTCCTCGGCGAACAGGGCCAGCAGGGTCGGCACCGCGTGCAGAACGGTGACCTTGTTCTCTGTCAGGGCGCGCGGCAAGGCTTCCGGGTCGCCCGAGATATCCTTGGGGCCCAGCCACAGGGTGGCGCCCACCAGGTAGGCGATCCAGATTTCCTCGAACGACATGTCGAAGGCGACGGAAAAGCCCTGGTAGACGGTATCGTCCTGCGTCACTTCCAGCACGGCGTTTTCGCTGCGCAGGAAGTGGCAGATGCTGCGTTGATTGATCAGGATACCCTTCGGTTTTCCCGTGGAGCCGGACGTATAGATGACGTACGCCGGGTGTTCGGGCAGCACGGCGCCGCGCGCGGGCAGCACTTCGCCCGGCGCGGCGGGCGCCAGCAGGCTTTCCGCCGTCCACACGGGGCGGCCCACGCTGGCCTCCGCCAGGCGTGGCGCGAAATGCGCGCAGCTGACGACGCCGGCGCCATTGGCGTCATCGAGGCACACTTGCAGGCGCTCGACGGGCGTGTCTTCATCGACGGGCAGCCAGGCGGCACCCGCCTTGGCGATGGCCGCCTGCATCAGCAGCAAATGGGCGCCGCGCGGCAGCCACAGGCCCACGATGTCGCCCGGCTTGACGCCGGCAGCCACCAGGCGCGACGCGGCCAGGCCCGCCTGGGCATCGAGTTGCGCATACGTGATGCGGCGCGCGCCATCGATCAGGGCGATTTGCTGCGGGCAGCGGCGGGCCGTCGCTTCCAGCAGGTCGGCCAGCACTTCCTCGCGCAGCAAATCCGGTCGCGGCGGGCCGTACAGGATGTCGGCATGGGTGGAAGGGGTGCCTGGGCTGGCTGCGGTGAAATCGTTCATGGATGACGCTTATCTGTAATGCGGTGTGAGGAATCTGACGGGCTGCGCGTGGTGCGCAGCACAGTTGATACATTACAGCACGCAAGACATTTCAGCGTTGCAGAACGGGGAATTTTGCGGGGCTTTCCGAAATAATGTGCTTGTCGGCTCAACTGCCATGATTACGGAATGTAAAACGGGGAAACATGGCGCCGATTTGCGCCACCGTGCGCGCCGCCGGATAGCCGTGCAGGGGGCGCCCGGACAGCGCCGCATCCGCGCAGCCTTCGGCGCGGAACTGCTGCAGCACGTAGTTATCGACGCCTTTGGCGGCCAGAGTGGAGGCCAGGGCCAGCAGCTGGTCGTCCGGCAGCAGGTCCGGATGGGTGGTGGTGCGGCATTCGTAGGCGACGCCGCTGGCGAGGATGGCATCCAGGCAGGCGCGCGCCGGGTTGCCGCTGCCGGCCACGCGGGTCACATGTCGATAGTCGGCAAACGGCGCCTTGATGTCGAAGCCCACCCAGTCGACCAGGGGCAGCACTTCCTGCAGGCGCTGCGGATAGATGCAGGCCGTGTGCAGGCCGATGCCGAAACCCAGTTCCCTGACGTCCTGCATGGCGCGGCCCAGCGCCGGATCCATGCACGCTTCGCCGCCGCTGAAGACGACGGCGTCGACCAGGCCCGTTCTGCGGCGCAGCCAGGTCAGGACGTCCTGCCACGGCATGGCGCCTTCCGGCGTGCGCGCCTGCAGGTGCGGATTGTGGCAATAGCCGCAACGCCAGGGACAGCCCTGCACGAACACCACGGCCGCCAGCTTGCCGGGATAGTCGGTGGCGGAAAAGGGCGTCAGGCCGCCCACCTTCAATTCAGCCGCCATGGCAGGCGGGCTGGCCGACCCGGGCGCTCGCTTCCGTAAAATACTGGCGTTCGTGGAATTCGCCCTGCTTGCCGATGTTGAACGAGGCGACGGGGCGGTGGTAGCCCATCACGCGGGTCCAGATTTCGCAGCGCTGGCGTTCCGTATCGAGCAGGGTGATGGCGGGAGTGAAGTCGGGACGTGCATTCATGGCGTTTCCTTAAGTGATGGAGCAGGTTGGGCTTGCTTGCGGGCAATGAGCTCCGCATCGCAGGTGGGACAGAATTCATGCTTGCCGGCCAGGTAGCCGTGGCGCGGGCAGATGGAAAATGTGGGCGTGACGGTGATGTAGGGCAGCGAAAAGCGGCTCAGCGCGCGTTTTACCAGCTCGCGGCAGGCGTTGGCGTCGGACAGCGCTTCCGTCATGTACAGGTGCAGCACCGTGCCGCCCGTGTATTTGCGCTGCAGCACATCCTGTAATTCCAGCGCCTCGAACGGGTCGTCCGTGTGGCCGACGGGCAGTTGCGACGAATTCGTGTAATACGGGTTGTCGGCGGTGCCTGCCTGCAGGATGGCGGGAAAGCGCTTGCGGTCTTCGCGGGCGAAGCGGTAGGTCGTGCCTTCGGCCGGCGTCGCTTCCAGGTTGTACATATGGCCCGTCTCTTCCTGGAAGGCCACCATGCGGGCGCGCACGTGGTCGAGCAGGCGCACGGCCAGCGCGTGGCCTTCTGGCGTCGTGATGTCCCAGGCGTCGCCGCTGAAATTGCGGATCATCTCGTTGATGCCGTTCACGCCCAAGGTGGAAAAGTGGTTGCGCAGGGTGCCCAGATAGCGTTTCGTGTACGGGAACAGGCCTTGCTGCATCAATTCCTCGATGGTGCGGCGCTTGATTTCCAGGCTGGTCTTGCCCAGTTCCAGCAGGCGGTCCAGGTCTGCCATCAAGGCTGGTTCGTCGCCGCGCCACAGGTGGCCCAGGCGCGCGCAATTGATCGTCACCACGCCCAGGGAGCCCGTCTGCTCGGCGGAGCCGAACAGGCCATTGCCCCGTTTCAGCAATTCGCGCAAGTCCAGCTGCAATCGGCAGCACATGGAGCGGATCATGTTCGGCTTGAGTTCCGAATTGATGAAATTCTGGAAGTAGGGCAGGCCGTAGCGGGCCGTCATTTCGAACAGGCATTCGGCATTCTCGCTATGCCAGTCGAAATCCTCGGTGATGTTATAGGTGGGGATGGGGAAGGTGAAGACGCGGCCCTTGGCGTCGCCCGCCATCATGATCTCGATGTAGGCGCGGTTGATCATGTCCATTTCCGCCTGCAGCTCGCCATAGCTGAAGTCCATCTCCTGGCCGGCGATGACGGGAATCTGCTCGCGCAGGTCGTCCGGGCAAACCCAGTCGAAGGTGAGGTTGGTGAACGGCGTCTGCGTACCCCAGCGCGATGGCACGTTGAGGTTGAAGATCAGTTCCTGCATGTACTGGCGCACGTCTTCGTAGCGCAGGCTGTCCTTGCGGATGTAGGGCGCCATATAGGTGTCGAAGGAGCTGAACGCCTGCGCGCCGGCCCACTCGTTTTGCAGCGTGCCGAGAAAATTGACGATCTGGCCGATGGCGCTCGACATGTGTTTCGGCGGACCGGACTCGATCTTGCCCGGCACGCCATTCAAGCCTTCGTGCAGCAGGGTGCGCAGCGACCAGCCGGCGCAATAGCCGGCCAGCATGTCGAGGTCGTGGATGTGCAGCGCCGCTTCGCGGTGCGCCGCGCCCACTTCCGGCGGATAGACCTGGTCCAGCCAGTAGTTGGCGATGACCTTGCCCGACACATTGAGTATCAGGCCGCCCAGCGAGTAACCCTGGTTGGCGTTGGCGTTGACACGCCAGTCGCGCCGGTCCAGGTATTCATTGATGGACGCGGCGACATCGACCTGGCCGCGTGTGGGGGAAACTGCATTCGTCGTCATGAAACCTCCAATAAACACAACATGCGGTGTTTTTATGGAGATTAATCACTAAATATAGTGGCGTCAAAGGGTGCGTGCAGTGGCGTGACGAATCCTTGATGCAGGTGAAAAAAGCGCCCTCGTTTACTTTTTCAGGCGGCCCTGGCGCAGGATGAAGGCGCTCGCGGCGAAGTAGGCGGCGCCGCAGACGGCGATGCTGAGGATGGAGGCGGGCAGCACGTGCGCCCAGATTTCCCGCGTCGAGAAGGTGCTCCAGCTGGCCACGCGCGCGTCGAACGTGACGTAATTGGCCAGCAGCCAGTAGACGGCCAGCAGTCCCGTGCAGATGGCGGCCTGGCGCGTCACGGGCATGGCGCGGCGCGCGAAGACGGCTTGCAGGAACAGCAGCAGCACGCCCGGATACGCGCCCAGTACTTCGGGCGACAGCACGGAGAGCGCCTCGGCGTCGTAGCCTTCCGTGGGGGAGGCCCACTGCACCTGCAGCACGGTGAGGAACAGGGTGAGCAGGAAGATCAGCAGCGGTTTGCGGGGCATGGCGGGCAATCGAAGAGGGAGAAAAGGAGGGCATTTTACAGCCAGGTCAAGCAAGTTGAACGCGCACCAGCCATGCATGCATTCCTTCACCTGCGTCAAGGACTGGGCAGCCTGGGCGGGGCTATAGTCTGCACCCTGAGCCGATACAGGACTGTGAACACCATGATGCTTGAATCAACCACCGCCACCCGCGTGGCCGGACCGCTGGAACTGGTCTGTCCCGCCGGCAGCCTGCCAGCCTTGAAAGCGGCCGTCGACAATGGCGCCGACACCGTGTACCTGGGCTTTCGCGACGCCACCAATGCGCGCAATTTCGCCGGCCTCAATTTCGACGAGAAGGCCATCGCCGAGGGCGTGCGCTACGCCCATCAATATGGGCGCAAGGTGCTGCTGGCGCTGAACACCTATCCGCAGCCGCACAACTGGGCCGTGTGGCGCAGCGCCATCGACCGCGCCGCCGATGCCGGCATCGACGCCATGATCGTGGCCGATCCGGGCTTGATGGCGTATGCGGCCCAGCACCACCCGCAGCTGCGCCTGCACCTGTCCGTCCAGGGCTCGGCCACCAACTACGAAGCCATCAATTTTTACCATGAACACTTCGGCATCGCCCGCGCCGTGCTGCCGCGCGTGCTGTCGATGGCGCAGGTGGAGCAACTGATCGCCAAGACGGAAGTCGAGATCGAGGTGTTCGGCTTCGGCAGCCTGTGCGTGATGGTCGAGGGACGCTGCGCGCTGTCGTCGTATGCGACGGGCGAGGCGCCGAATACCCATGGCGTGTGCTCGCCGGCGAAATCCGTGCGCTGGCTGGAAACGCCAAACGGCCTCGAGTCGCGCCTGAACGGCGTGCTGATCGACCGCTATGCGCCCGGCGAGAACGCCAGCTATCCCACCCTGTGCAAGGGGCGTTTCGAAGTCAATGACGAAGAGTATTACGCCATCGAGGAGCCGGCCAGCCTGAACACCCTGGCGCTGCTGCCGCAACTGATCGCCATGGGCGTGCGCGCCGTGAAGATCGAAGGGCGCCAGCGCAGCCCCGCGTACGTGGCGCAGGTTACGCGCGTGTGGCGCGAAGCGATCGATGCCTGCCGCGAAGGCAATGCGCGCTACGCCGTCAAGCCGGGCTGGATGGCGGCCATGGACAAGCTGGCCGAAGGCCAGCAGCACACCTTGGGCGCTTACCACAGATCTTGGAAATAGAGGATGAACATGCTGAAGCTTTCACTGGGCCCTTTGCTGTACTACTGGCCGCGCGCCACGGTTTTCGAGTTTTACCAGCAGATCGCCGGCACCGCCGTCAATATCGTCTACCTGGGCGAGACCGTCTGCTCGCGCCGGCATGAGGTGCGTCTGGCCGACTGGCTCGATATCGCCGACATGCTGGCCGCCGCCGGCAAGGAAGTGGTGCTGTCGACGCAGGCGCTGATCGAGGCGGGCGCGGAACTGGCGACCCTGCGCCGCATCACGGGCAATGGCCGCTACGGCGTCGAGGCCAACGACATGGGCGCCGTGCACTGTATGGAAAAGGGCGCGTCCTTCGTCGCCGGTCCCCATCTGAACCTGTTCAATGGCCCCAGCCTGCAATTGCTGGCGCGCCTGGGCGCGCGGCGCTGGGTGATGCCGCTGGAAATGGGGCAGACGGCGCTGGCGGAGATGCAGCGCCAGAAGCCGGAAGGGCTGGAGACGGAAGTCTTCGCCTACGGCCGCATGCCGCTGGCGTTTTCCGCGCGCTGCTTCACGGCGCGCAACCGCAACCTGCCGAAGGACGATTGCGGCTACAGCTGCCTGGAAGAGCCGGACGGCCTGTTGCTGCGCACGCGCGACGAAGTGCCCTTCCTCGTACTGAATGGCACGCAGACGCAGTCGGCGCTCGTCTACAACCTGGTGCGCGAACTCGATGCCATGCGCGACATGGGCGTGGCGGTGGCGCGCATCAGCCCGCAGGCCATGCATACGGAACAGGTCATCGCCATCTTCGACCGCGCCCGCCGCGGCCAGGTCAGCGGCATCGGCGCCCAGGCCCAACTGGCGGCCTGCCAGCCTGCCGGCGCCTGCGACGGCTACTGGCACGGCCAGCCCGGCATGGAACAGCACGCCGCCCATTGAACGCCTCGAAAGGAAGCACCATGCAAGATCAACTGGAAAGATTGCCCGTCCCGGCCCCAAGCCCCGCCAGGCCGGGCATGAGCAAGCCCGTCGTGTCGTACCGGCTGCCCGAAGCGCTGGCCGAATTGCTGTCCAAGCTGCCCCCCTATCCCGCCTCCTGGCTGTTCGTGCAGGGCTTGAACCGCCTGCTGGCGCCGCAATTGCCCGACGACGTGCGGCGCAGCCTGGAAGGGCGCAGTTTGCGCTTGCGGCTGCTGGACGCGGGCATCGCCTTCGACTTCGAGTGGCAGGGCACGGTGTTCGTGGCCGAGCGCTATGCAGACGTGCCGGACCTGTGCATCGCCGCCAGCGTGCATGATTTGATGCTGCTGGCGCGGCGCCAGGAAGATCCGGACACGCTGTTCTTCAGCCGCCGTTTGAGCCTGGAAGGCGACACGGAACTGGGCTTGCTGTTCAAGAATACGCTCGATGCCATCGAGTTGCCGCCATTCGACCTGCAGGCGCTGGGACCGCGCCGCGTGCTGGCGCATCTGCGCGACCGGGGCGCGCGCGAAGGCTGAGCGAAGAAAGGGAGGGCGGGCGCTCAGTGGCGTTCAGTGGCGGCAGTGGCCGCAGGCGCCGCTGCACGAGGCCAGCTGTTCTTCATCCGTCGCCTCGCCCATGAAGCCGGCGTCATTGACGGCGGCCAGCAGGCGTTCTTGCGTGGCCAGCCGTTCGTCGAACTGCACCGTGGCGCCGTGGCGCGCCAGCGAGACGCACACGGTGGCCACGCCCGTGACGGCTTCGAGCGCGCCCGTCAGCCTGTCGGCGCAGCCTTCATGATCCATTCCGATAATATTCAAGCGTGCTGTCTGCATGGGTTCCTCTTGTTTTTCAGATAAAAAAACAGCGTAGGCGAGCCATGCGCATGCCGTCCAGAGCAGCACGCAAGATTTATTTTGTATTTGCGGTTTTATTGATCTGGATTAATCCCCAGCCCTGCGGGTCACCTTGAAAGTGCTGTTGTTTTGTACACAGTTGCCGTATTCCAGTCGACAAGCGTGCCCTGCTGCGCGATACTGTCATTCTGATAAGAACGCTATGACAGCGCTGGAAAGGAGGGGCCATGCAGCGCCGCCCCCTGCTCAAGCTTGCCGCCCTGTGGCCGTTGGGTGCGGCCGCCGGCGCGGTGCCGCCGCTGCCGCTCGTGTATCCGCGCCACAAGGCGCTCGATGATCCGCAGCAAGGTTATGTGACGGCCTTGCTGCAACAGGCGCTGGCCAGGTCGGGTCAGGCGTATGCTTTGCGCCGCTCCGAACTGCGCATGGTGCAGACGCGCGCGATGCAGGAAATCGCCACTGCGTCGGGCGGCGTCGACGTCGTCTGGGCCATGACGAGCCGCGCGCGCGAAACGCAATTGTTGCCGGTGCGCATCCCCATCGACCGCGGCCTGATCGGCTGGCGCGTGGCCCTGATCCAGGCCCGCCAGCCGCAACTGCTGCGCGGCGTGCGCAGCATCGCCGCCCTGGCGCGGCTGTCGGCCGGCCAGATGCGCGACTGGCCCGACTCCGCCATCCTGCAGGCGAATGGCTTGCGCCTCGATACCTCGAGTACCTACGAAGGCCTGTTCCAGCAACTGGCGGCAGGGCGCATCGATTACTTTCCCCGTTCCGTGATCGAGGCGCAAAGCGAACTGGCCAGCCATGCGCACCTGCCGCTGGCGCTCGACGCCTACCTGGTCATCCGCTACCCGGCCGCGCTGTACTTCTTTGTCGGCCGGCACAGGCCGGAATTGGCCCGCCACATTGCAAGGGGATTGGAAAGCATGCTCGCCGATGGCAGTTTCGCGCAGCTGTTCCAACGCCATTTCGGCCGCCTCGCGGATGGCTTGCAGCTGTCCCGGCGCCACGTGCTGGAGCTGGCCAATCCCGACTTGCCCGAGGAGACGCCGCTGGCGCGCAAGGCACTTTGGTATCGTCCCAAACATTACTAATAATCTTATTGATCAATGTCAAACAGTGGCTTCAATCGTGCGCCCGATGTTTGATGAAGCGCAAAGCGAGTTCAACAGAACACCTGTTGACACTTATTAAATTTTCGCCGAACATAATTCCACGTTGCAACTTTTTCCCAGCACAAGCGCTTGCCGCAGGTGTCGTGCGGGAGCCGTGCGCCCGTTCCACCGCCAGCTGCCGCCAGCCGCCGAACGCGCTGTCCCCTTGTCACCATCCGTTATCTTTTCGAAGGTTCGTCCATGCTCGATTCGATCACGTCCGTATTGCACCAGGTACCGGAACTGGCCCTGTTCCTGGCGCTGGCGCTCGGTTACGCGGCAGGGCAGATACGTTTCGGCCCCATCCAGCTGGGCGGCGTGTGCGGCACCCTGGTCGCCGCGCTGCTGATCGGCCAGCTGGGCATCACCCTGGACGCCAGCGTCAAGAATGTCTTCTTCATGCTGTTCATCTTTGCCCTCGGCTATGCGGGCGGTCCCCAGTTCTTTGCCAACCTGAATGCCAAGGGCTTGCGCCTGGGCCTGCTGTGCCTGATCGAAGTGGTGGTGGTGCTGGCGCTGGTGCTGCTGGCTACGCGCTTCCTGGGCCTGGACCAGGGCACGGCGGCCGGCATGATGGCGGGTGCGGCGACGGAGTCGGCCGTCGTCGGCACGGCCACGGACGCCATTTCGAAGCTGGCGCTGCCGGCCGCCCGCATCGCCGAGCTGCAGGCCAACGTCGTCACCGCGTATTCCATCACGTACATTTTCGGCCTGATCGCCATCGTCATCGTCACCAGCCAGATTTTTCCGCTGTTGCTGCGTGTCAACCTGCGCGAGGAAGCCGATAAGTTGTGGGAAAAGATGGGCGGCGCGCAGACCGATGGCGACGGCGTGCAGGCGACGCCGGAAATGGTGGGCCGCGCCTACCGCATCAGCCGTGGCGCGGGACGCCGTCTCGATGCCTTGCAGCATATTTTTGCGGGCCGCGCCAGCATCACGCGCGTGCGCCGGCACGGCAAGGTATTGCCCTTGGAACCGGAACTGCGCCTGCGCAACAACGATGAAGTGCTGGTGATCGGCCACCGTCCCGCGCTGGTGGCGGCCGAAGCCATCCTGGGCGAGGAATTTGCCGACACGACGGGCTTGAACATGGCTGTCTCCGCCGTCGAAGTGGTGCTGCAGCAAGCCGCGCTGGTGGGCCAGCCCTTGCGCCAGCTGGCTTTGCCGGCCGGCGTGCATGTGGCGGCCGTCGTGCGTGGCGAGCACAGCATGCCGCCCTTGCCCGACCTGTCCCTGCAGCGCGACGACGTGCTGCGCCTGTACGGGACGACGGAAGGGCGCGAGCTGAACACGGCGCTGGCCGCCATCGGCAAGCGCGTGCCCACGGGCGACCGCAGCAATATCGTCTACGCCAGCATCGGCATCGTGCTGGGCGTGTATATCGGCGGCTTTAGTGCCAAGCTGGGCGGCATCCCGTTTTCGCTGGGCACGGGCGGCGGCGCCTTGCTGACGGGCCTCGTGTTCGGCTGGTACCAGGCGCGCAAGCCGGGCATGCAGGGCATCCCCTCCAGCGCGCTCGACATGATGAAGGATATCGGCCTGGCCACCTTCATCGCCTGCGTGGGCCTGGCGTCGGGGCCGCAGGCGATCGATCTGATCCGCCAGTACGGGCTGTCCTTGCCGCTGATGGGGGTCTTGATCGCCGTCATCCCCGCCTCGCTGTCGCTGCTGGTGGGACACTTTTTCCTCAAGCTGGAAGCGCCCGTGCTGCTGGGTGCCATCGCCGGCCAGCAGTGCAGCACGCCAGCCCTGTCGGCCGTGCAGAATGCGGCCGGCAATTCCACGCCCTTGCTGGGCTACACGATCACCTATGCCATCTCGAACGTGGTGCTGCCCCTGCTGGGGCCGCTGATCGTGGCCCTGGCAGGGTCGGTGCACGCATGAGCAGCCAGCAAGGGCAAACGCAGTAAAGAATTCCTTCAACACGAAAGGCGGTCCGCATGGAATGGTTGCATGAGTTATTCAAGAAGTCGCCTGAAATTGCCTTGTTTCTCTCCCTGGCAGTGGGTTACTACATCGGCAAGATCAAGTTCGGCTCGTTTCAGCTGGGCGGGGTCGCCGGTTCACTCCTGGTGGCGGTGCTCGTCAGCCAGGTGGGCGTCGCCATCGATCCCGGCGTGAAATCGGTGCTGTTCGCGCTGTTCATTTACGCCGTCGGCTATGAAAGCGGGCCGCAATTCTTCAATTCCCTGGGCCGCCAGTCGGTGCGCGAAATCATCCTGGCCGTCGTGCTGGCCGTGACGGCGCTGCTGACGGTGGTCATCCTGGCCAGGGTCTTTGGCCTGGACAAGGGCCTGGCGGCCGGCGTGGCGGCGGGCGGCTTGACGCAGTCGGCCATCATCGGCACGGCCGGCGACGCGATCACCAAGCTGGGCCTGGCGGCCGACGAGGTGGCGCGCCTGCAGGGCAACGTGGCCGTCGGCTATGCCGTGACGTATGTGTTCGGCTCGTTTGGCGCCATCATCGTCTGCGTCAATATCTTGCCGAAACTCATGGGACGCACCATCCGCGAAGATGCGATCAAGGCGGAAACGGCGCTGCAGGCGGGCGTGCAAGTGCTGGGGCC
>NZ_JAMQGR010000002.1:0-788548 GCF_023703445.1 Janthinobacterium kumbetense | reverse complement strand
CGTCAACTCCTTCTTTTCTACTACCCAGCCCCGGAAGGCTGTCCCTTTTGTGCCGCAAACCAGTGCGTCTCATTGGGGAGGCGAACTATAGCAAAGCGCCCCGGGAGTAGCAAGGCTTTTCCGGGGTATTTGCGGCCAACTGCTACAATTTCGCCCCCTCAGCGCACATTCGCGTCCATCCATAGAAGATTCACCATGAAACAACAAGCTCAAGGATCAGGCCTGACCCTGAAACGAGCTGGCTTTACCACTGGCTTCGGCGTGCTCGCCGCCACCCTCGGTTCCGCAGTCGGTCTCGGCAACATCTGGAAATTCCCTTACCTGACGGGCGCCAATGGCGGCGCCGGTTTCCTGCTCATCTATTTACTCGCCACCTTATTAGTAGGGTTGCCCGTGATGATCGCGGAAATCACCCTGGGACGCCGCGCCAAGGTCAACCCGATCTCGACCATGGAACAGCTGGCGCCGAAGGGCAAGCCCTGGTGGCTGGTCGGCGTCATCGGCATGGTGGCCGCCTTCCTGATCGTCGCGTTTTACTCGGAAGTGGTGGGCTGGGTGTTTGCCTATATCGCCAAAGCCATCGACGGTTCCATCCTCAGCAGCGACAAACTGGTGACGGAAGCGGCCTTCGCCTCCCTGATAAGCAATCCTTTGCAATCGCTGTTGTGGCAATGGGGCGTGCTGCTGTTTATCGGCGGCATATTGATGCTGGGCGTGACCAAGGGCATCGAGGCGATTGCCAAGAAACTGATGCCACTGCTGTTCCTGCTGCTGCTCCTGCTGTGCGCGGTCAGCCTGTCGCTCGATAAAGCAGGTGAAGGCCTGGCTTTCCTGTTCCGTCCTGATTTTTCCAAACTGACGGCGTCCGTCGTGCTGACGGCCATGGGCCTGGCCTTCTTTAAATTGTCCGTCGGCATGGGCACGATGATGACGTACGGCAGCTATTTCCGCGATGACCAGAATATCCCCATCACCACCTTGCGCGTGATGGCGGCCGACCTCGGCGTATCGATGCTGGCCGGTATCGCCATCTTCCCCGCCGTGTTCACGTTTGGTTTCGCTCCCAGTGCGGGGCCGTCGCTGGTGTTCATCACGATTCCTGCCGTGTTTTCGCAAATTCCCATGGGGCAAGCCCTGATGGTGGTGTTCTTCATCCTGGCCGCCGTGGCCGCCACGGGCGCGATGCTGTCGCTGATGGAAGTGCCCGTGGTCATTTTCCATGAACGCTTTGGCTGGGCGCGCACCAAGGCCACCGTCGTGACCATGCTGCTGCTGGCCGTGCTCGGTTCCGTGTGCGCCCTCAGTAACAGCACCCTGGCGGACTTCAAGTTATTCGATTTGAATATGTTTGATCTGTTCGACTTTGTCTCGTCGAATATCTTCCTGCCCGTGGGCGGCATCGCGATTGCCTTGTTTACCGGCTGGGCCTGGGGCAAGCAGCATTTCATCGAGGCGATCAGCAATCACGGCCAGTTGCACAATACAACCTTGGCGCATGTGCTGCTGTTCCTGCTGCGCTTTGTCTCGCCCGTATTGATCCTGATCGTGATGCTGAAGGGATTAAAGGTCTTTTAATTAGAGTACCCGGGTGTAGGTCTGGCGCACCAGCACCCGGTCGCCGCAATCGAAATGCCACCATTCGCTGTTAATGCCGAAGAAGCCCGCCTGGAACATGGCGTCGCGCAACAATCGGCGATGTGCCACATGCTCCTGCGTAATTTCTCCCTTTTCCAGCAAAACCAGCTCTAGCGCCGGGTGCGAGCGCTCACTCAGGTCGTCAAAGCCTGTGCCCATATCCAGTTCCCGGCCATCCGGACCGACGATAGTGATGTCGAGCGCCATGCCGAACGAGTGGATAGAGCCGCGCGACGGCTCCGCGATATAACCGAGCAACTCCGTACCCTGCAACGCGTCCCACAATTGCTGCTGCACCCGTTGCGGGCGCAAGGCGTCGAGCACCAATAAATGGTGATCGGGGCGCCGCGCGGCCAGCCACGCCACGGCCCGTTCCAGCGCGGCGGCCGCATCGCGGTGCAGCCAGGCGCAATCGATGGGGCTGTATAAGTCGCGGCCGACGAAATTGTCGGGCGTGGCATAGCGCAAGTCGACGGCGATGCCGGCGATACTGCTCAGGTGGCGAAATTGCGGATCGCTGCCGACCGCTTCCAATTGCAAACTTACAACAGACATCAGACTCCTCTTTCCAGGCAATTACGCGCCGCCACGCCGATGCTGTCGGCCAGGCGCCGCGCGCCATGCGACAGCGGCGAGTGGCTGGCCGTCAATAAATACAGTTGGATGGGGATAGCCGGCGCCCAGGGACGGCGCTGCAGGCGCTCGGGCGAGCCGGAGGCAGCCGTAAACGGGTCGACCACGGCCATGCCGGCGCCCGCTTCCACCAGGGAACGGGCAATTTGATAGGTTTGCACCACGGTGGAAAACACGGGGTGAATGTCCTGCGCTTCGCAGGCGGCCACCACCAGTTCGCCCAGCGGATCGTTGTCGGCATGGCCGATCAGCTCGCCATTCAGGCCATGCGCCGTCAAGGGCGTGCCGCAATCGGCCGCATGCCAAGTGCCGGCGGGGGCGATCACCGTCATGACGCCATGCGCGAGCGGTTCGGCCACGATACCCGGATGCCGCGGGTCTTGCAGGGACACGGCCAGGTCCGCTTCGCCGAGACGCAAGGTATTGACGATCTCGCCAGTGTGGTGGGTAGCCAGCTGACAACGCGTGTGGGGAAAGTCGCGCCGCCACTCCGTCATGGCGAACGGCAAGACGCTGATGGCGATCGTCGGCGTGGACACGAGGCGGATGGTTTCCACCGCGTGGCCCTTCAGACTGGCCGCCAGGCGGCGGATGCCCAATAAATCGCGGTTGAGTTTTTCCGTCTCGACAAACAGGCGGTGCGCTTCCGGTTTCGGGTACAGCTTGCCCCGCACGCGCTCGAACAGCGGCATGCCCAGTTGCAACTCGCAATGCTGCAAGACCTTGGTGACGGCCGGCTGCGAGATATGCAGCACCTGGGCGGCGCCGCTGATGGTGCCAACTTGCATGATGGCGTGAAACACTTCGATATGACGCAACCGCATGAGCTATTCCTTTACCTTGCCGTGGCCGCCAGGGCCGTCAATGTTCAGCATATAAGAAAAAGTCATGGGCTGGAACGGTCATGCTACTTTGTTGCAACAGCCGGGGCCGGCGTCGTCAGCACTTCCAGCAGGGCCGCCGTTTCGCCATCGGGCGTGCCATCGAACAGCTTGTTGCGGTATTTCATCTGGAAAGCGATCAGCACATTGCGCGTCGCTTCGTCGAACACGCCCGTAGTCGGCGTCGCATAACCGTGCTGGGCCAGCTTTTTCTGGAACCAGACGGCATCCGGCACTTGCTGCTCAAAAATCAGGCGCTGCGTAGCGACACGGTTGGCGTCCGGCCAGACGATCAAGCCCGCATCGGCCAGCTGGCGCCAAGGGAACAATGGGCCCGGATCCTGCTTGCGCTGGGGGGCGATCTCGTTGTGGCCGAGGATATTTTCCGGCGCGATGTTGTAGCGGGCCTGGATATCTTTCAACAGGGGAATGAGTTCATCGATCTGTGCCTGGGGAAACGGATACCAGAGGCGGCCTTCCGGCGTATCTTTGTAACCTGGGTTGACGATCTCGATGCCGATCGAGCTGACATTCAACTGTGTATAAGTCTTCCAGTTACTCACACCCGCGTGATTGGCCTGGCGCGACTCGTCGACCAGCACGTAAAACTTCGGCTTGTCCGTGTCCGTCAGCAAATAATGGCTGCTGACCACTTGTTCCGTCAGGATCTTGATCGAGCGGGGCAAGTCGCTGACCGTGTAATGGATGACGATGAATTTCACGCGCGGGCTCTGGCTGCGCGCCGTCAAACTGTGGTCGAGGTGCGGCGCGGGCGTGGTACAGGCGGAGAGCAGGGCCACCAGCAGGGCGAGGGCGATTTTTTTCATGAAAGATCCGTGTTCGGGTTAATAAAATGTTCAGTGCTGGCCTGTGTCTTGACGGCTATCCTGGCCGCCGCTTCATGTGGACGGGCAACTTTCTGTTCCAGCGTCAACGATACAGGCAAAGCGGCGCGCATGGCAGCCGCGATGGCCGGGTGCAACTGCGCCGCGCGGCCCGCCAGCACGACGGGGCGCGTACCATGGCGCGCCGTCAAGGCCAGCGCCAGGCGCGCCAATTCCTGTCCCGCGCGCTGCAAGATATCCAGCGCCAGCGGGTCGGCATCCGCGCTGGCAGCCACGGCCAGCGCCAGGCGGCCGATGGCGCCCCGGTCCTGGCCATACATGAAGGCGCGCGACAGCGACCAGTCGCTGCCGCCCAGTTGCGCAAACACGGCCTCGGCCATGGGAGACTCTTGCCAGCTGCCCGGCGCCTCGTCTTCGCGGCGCCAGATGTGGCGCAAGGCTTCGCGCGCGATCCAGTAGCCGCCGCCGCCATCGTCGAGCAGCACGCCGCGCCCGCCTGCGCGGTGAAAGTCGCCGTCCGCATCGATCCAGGCGGCAATCGAGCCCGTGCCAGCGTAGACCAGATAACCTTCTCCGGGTTCAAAACTGTCGCGATAGGCGATATCGATATCGTTGCCCAAGCGCACGTCGCCGGCATCCAGCGCCAGCAATTGCGCCAGCATGGGCGCCAGCGCCGCATCGTCGCCGCCAAAACCCGTCAAGCCCGCCACCACGGCGCGGGGCTGGCCGACAGCCAGCACGGCCTGGCACAGCCGGGTAAACGTGGCGTGCACGGCTGCGCGGCCCGCATCGCTGCTCATTTGCAAGGCAGACAAGCCTTCCACAACGCCGTCGGCCACGATGGCGCCGTCCCCGTTGGCCAGGGCCCAGCGCGTCTGCGTGCCGCCCGCGTCGATGCCCAGCCCGAGCACGGCAGTATCAATATGGGTTGCAGGGGAGAAAATCATGGCATGAGTGTAAAGCCAAGCGGAGCTTGCAGGCATGAAAGCTTGCGCATGTTTCATGCCTGCAGGTTATGGACTACGGATAAACGCTCAGCAACTACTTGGCGGGGGCCGCAAACGGTTCGCGCACGGTGACGCGGGGGCTTTCATTGCCGAGGCGGTCCACGGCGCTGACCACCACCGCATTGACTTTGCCGGTGGCATCGTCGACCAGGGTCAGTTCGCCCTGCACGCCCGTGACCACGGTAAAGCGCCAGTCTTCGCCGTAGCGGGCCCAGACGGCGTACTGCGCCACGGGTTTGCCGCCGCCCGCCGCCAATTTGACGTTCAGGCTGGTGGAATCGCGGCGCAAGGCCAGCACAGGCGTACCGGGCGCTTCCTTGCCCAGCCACGGCGTGGCGGGAATCAGGGCAGGGCTTTGATACACGGTCGCCTTGAGCTGGTCGCTGACACCCTTGCGGTTCTGCATCAGCGGCACCATGCTGAAATGCACTTGTCCATTCGCGCCGGGGCGCGTGCGCGTCACTTCGATCTGCTTGATGATCTCTTGCGGCGTGAAGGACTTGGCAGAATTGTCGATGCGGCTCGTATATAAACCCGGCCACACGTGGCGGCCATACGGGTTTTGCGCCAGCCAGTAGTCGAGCAGCACGCCAAATGCTTGCGGCGCCTGCGCCACGGGCCAGTACAGCTGCGGCGACAGGTAATCGAGCCAGCCCTTGGCCAGCCACAGTTCCGCATCCGCATACAATTTGTCGTACTGGCTGAAGCCGACGATGCCGGCAGGGCGGCGGTCGGGACGGCCGATGCCGAACGGGCTGATGCCGAAGCGCACCCAGCTCTTTTCGCGGTGAATGCCTGTATATAACGCTTCGATCAACTGGTTGACGTTCTGGCGGCGCCAGGACGGACGATCCAGCTGACCGCCAGCCAGCAGATATTGCTGCCAGGAAGGCTCATCGGGAAACGGCAGTTCGCGCTTGGCGCCGCCATTGCCCGCGTCCAGCGCGGCTGTTTCCGCACCGGCGCCGGCGCCTGGCGCGTCGATCGGATACGGATAAAAGTAATCGTCGATGTGCACGCCATCGATATCGTAGCGGCGCACCACGTCGAGCACCACGTCCGTCGTGTGCTTGGAAGCGGCGGCGTCGCCCGGGTCCATCCACAGGTAGCGGCCGTATTGTTTGACGGACGCCGGGTTGGTGGACGCGAAACTGTCGCGCGCCAGCGGCGACTTGGCCGTCGCGTGGCGGGCACGGTAGGGATTGAACCAGGCGTGCAATTCCAGTCCCCGCGCATGCGCCTGAGCAACCCAGAAGGCCAGCGGGTCATACAAAGGCAACGGCGGCTGGCCTTGCTTGCCGGTCAGGTATTCCGACCACGGCTCCAGCTGGGACGGATATATCGTGTCGGCGCTGGGCCGCACTTGCAGCACAATCGCGTTCAAATTCAAGGACTTGGCGCGGTCGAGGATGGCCAGCGCTTCCGCTTGCTGCTTGGCGACCGGCAAATTGCTGCGGCTGGGCCAGTCGATATTCGCCACGGTTGACACCCAGGCGGCGCGGAACTCGCGCGGCGCCGGCGGCGGCACTTCGCCCGTGATGTGCTGCACGGGCGGCACGGCCGGCAAACCCGCTTCACCCGGCGTCACTGCGGAAGGCAGCTTGGTGCTGGTACAGCTGCTGAGCAATGTGGCGGTGGCCAGCGCGGCCAATACGCCGGCGCTGGCGCCCAGGCGTTTTTTAAAAGTAGACAACAAAACAATTCCTTGCAGTGGTGGAGCGCAGGTCTATCGGTGGGGCATTTTACTGTGCGCCCGCCATCCTTGCGGGCGCACCGTTCAAAAGAATCAGGCCTCGGCCTTCTTGCCGAATTCGGGATCGATCTTGACCAGCGCAGCCATGATGAAAGCGGGAATGGTGGCGATGCACACCCAGATGAAGAAATGCTGGTAACCGAGCATTTGCTGTATCCAGCCGCTGGCCATGCCCGGCAACATCATGCCCAGGGCCATGAACCCCGTGCAAATGGCGTAATGGGCCGTTTTATGCGCGCCATCGGAGACCATGATCATGTACAGCATGTAGGACGCGAAACCGAAGCCATAGCCAAATTGCTCCAACGCAATACCGCCGGCGATCACATAAATGCTGCTGGGCAAGGCCGTGGCCAGGTAAACGAAGACCAGGTCGGGCAAGTGGACGGACAGCACCATGATCCACAGGCAGCGTTTCAAGCCGAAGCGGGAAATGATGAATCCGCCCAGCAAGCCGCCCAGAGTCAGGGCGATGACGCCGATGGTGCCGTAGACGAGGCCCACCTGTTCCGTGCTGAGGCCCAGGCCGCCCTTGGCGACGGGGTCGAGCAGGAAGGGTGCGGCCAGCTTCAACAGTTGCGCTTCGCCCAGGCGGAACAGCAGCAAAAAGCCCAGGATGACGAGAATATCCTTCTTCTTGAAGAAGGAAGCAAAGGTGGCGACGAACTCTTGCAGAGGAGAAATACCGGCACCCTGGATGCTGGGCCGGTCATCCTTCGGTTTCGGCAGAATAAAATAGTGATACAGGAAGAGGGCGATGAACAGGCCCGCCAGGATGGCGAACACGACGGACCAGGCCAGCTGCACATTGCCCGTCGCATGCGTCAGATAGCCGGCCAGGTACACGAGGCCGCCCTGGCCGGCGATCATGGCCAGGCGATAAAACGTGCTGCGCACGCCGACGAAGGCCGCCTGCTGGTGCTCTTCCAGCCCCAGCATATAAAAGCCGTCGGCGGCAATATCATGCGTGGCGGAACTGAAAGCCATCAGCCAGAAGATGGCCAGGCTGATCTGGAAAAAATGGGGCAGGGAGGTCGTCAAGGCCACCAGCGCCAGCGCGGCGCCGATCACCAGCTGCAAGCCGACGATCCAGAAGCGCTTGGTGCGGTACATATCGATGAAGGGCGACCACAGGGGCTTGATAACCCAGGGCAAATACAACCAGCTCGTATACAGCGCGATATCCGTATTGGAAAAACCGTAGTTCTTGTACATGATCACGGACAGTGTCATGACAACAACATAGGGGATGCCCTGGCCGAAATACAGGGAAGGGATCCACAGCCACGGCTTATTTGACGGCTTATTCGCGCGCGCCGGGGCGGTTTGTTTCACAAGCTCCATACATCCTTCTTTGTCTCCCAGACAGAAGAATGCCGCGCCATCGGATCACGCCGCCAGTGCCGCCCGCACACTGCCGTCCGCGCCGGCCAACAATGCCTGTGCCTGGTTTGTGTTGATTTTTTTGATCAAGGCAACAATCGCCACCTTGACGTGATAGTGGCATTGCTCCAGCACGGTCCTGGCCTGCACTTCGCTGGCGCCGGTGGCGTGCATGGTCAGACGCACGGCCCGCCAGATCAGCTTGGCGTTGGTCGGCTTCAAGTCTACCATCAAGTTTCCGTAAGTTTTGTGCAAACCGACCATCAGGGCGCTGGAAATCGTGTTCAAGGTGATTTTTTGCGCCGTGCCCGCCTTCAGGCGCGTGCTGCCGGAAATGACTTCCATGCCCGTGTCGAGCACGATGCCGCATTGCGCCTCGTGCGCCACGGGGGCGTCCACATTGTTGGCGATGCCGATCGTCAAGGCACCCGCCTTGCGCGCGGCCAGCAGCGCACCCAGCACATACGGCGTGGCGCCGGACGCGGCCAGCAGGATCACCACGTCATTGCTCTGCGGCTGCAGGGCCAGCAAGTCCGCCTCACCTTGCTGTAAATCATCTTCCGCCCCTTCGACGGCCGTGAACATGGCGCCCGCGCCGCCGGCCAGGATGGCGACGGCCCGCTCGGGCGGCCAGGAAAACGTGGGATTGAGTTCAACGCTGTCGAGCACGCCCAGGCGTCCCGACGTGCCCGCGCCCACGTACAGCAGGCGTCCGCCGGCCGCGATGCGGGGCAGGGCAGCCGTGATGGCGGCAGCGATGCCGGGCGACGCCAGCCGGACGGCTTCGACGGCCCAGAACTGGTCGTCGACCAGCGCCGCCACCAGTTGCTCCACCGGATACAGGTCCAGGTCCGGATGCCGCCGGCTCGGGGTTTCAGTTTTCAACATGATTTCAGAACATGGTTGACCGTGAAACCAGTTTAATACCAACGAGCGGGATCAACCATGAAAGGATGGCAGGCGGGCATAACGGGAGTTTATGGCCTGTGCAACTAGGCGTACCTCGCTACGGCGGCAAACCAGTTGCTGAATTTGTTCATTCAGTGGCCCAGAGGCAAGTTTTAGACCCGTTTATGTCTATACTTCAGTTCGACGCCCTAAACCACGACACGCCCCATGATCGCTCGCCAATTGCTGTTCCTGTTTAGCGCCCTCGGCGCCATCAACGGCATTTTCCTGGCCGTCTATTTTTTCAGCCGCCGGCCCCGCTGCCTCGCCGACTGCATGCTGGGGGCATTGCTGCTTGCCGTCGGGGTGCGCACCGCCAAATCCGCTTTCCTCTACTTCAACCCTGCGATCGCCATCGAATTCCGCCAGCTGGGCCTGTCGGCCTGCCTGCTGATCGGTCCCTTGACCTATCTCTATGTACGCGCCTTCATCGCCGGGCTGGCGCAACGGCCTGCCGGACAAGCATGGCGCTGGCATCTGGGCTTGTCCTTCCTGCTGATCGGCATTGGCGTTGCCTTTCCATATTCCGCGTATCGTGCTGTATGGAACCAGTCGAGCCATGCCATTCATGTGTTTTGGCTATGCTACCTGCTGGCAACCGCCAGGCTGCTGTGGCAAAGCCGCCGTGCATGGTGGAACGAGGGACAGCGGATGGCGACCAGCAGCGTGCTCCTGCTGAGCGTCTTTGCAGGCAGTTGTCTCATGTTGGCGGCCTACGCGAGCACGCCGTTCACGTCCTATATTGTCGGCGCCTTGTCGTTCACCTTCTCGCTGCATGTGGCGGTGATGGTCTTTCTGCTGAGAAAGGAAATCCTGGCGCCTGCCGACCCGCAGCAAAAGTACCGGAATAGCCGCCTGACGCACGAAGATACACTTGCCGTGCTCGCCGCGCTGGAACAACAGATGAGCGAGCAGAAATCCTATCTGAATCCGAACCTGACCCTGGCCCAACTCGCCAAGCGGGCGGGATGCACGCAGGCGCAGGTGTCGCAGGTATTGAATGACAAGCTGGGCAAGAGCTTCACGACCTACGTCAACGAATACCGTATCGCCGAGGCGAAACAGGTATTGACGGACGAGCCACAATGGAACATGGATAGCGTCGCCGAGCGCTGCGGGTTCAATTCCAGTTCCACCTTCTATTCGACCTTCAAGAAAGTGGCTGGCCAGACTCCCGCCAGCTTCCGGGCCCAATCCAGCCAGGCGGCCAGGGCCATTTCCGCGTAAAACCACTCCGGAATCGCCATTCCGGAGTCTGAAATCATGTTTGGCGACATCAATTCCCCTGCATTTCGCTAAATTATCGACCACCAGCGATCTGAAATAGTCGTTGCTCCGATAAACGCAGTTCTACATGCAGGGTACATCCATGATTCAGTTTTTATTGCGAACGATACTCGCTTGTTGCTTGTTAAGCATCACCGCCGTCGGCACCGCCGCAACCGCAGACCAGGACGAAAATGCCATCCGGGAAACCGTGCGCTTGTATATGCATGGCACCAGCTTTAACGTGCAGAGCGAGATCAACCAGGCCTTTTATGCCAATGCCCGCCTTTACCTGGACGGCAAAAACGATGCGGAATGGGAGTTGAGCGGTCCGGAATACGCCAAACTCTTCTCCCAAGAGAAAATAGGGCAATTCAATGGGCGCCACGGGCGGCTGATCAAGGTGGATGTGAGCGGCAAGGTGGCCACGGCCAAGGCCGAGATCCACATTCCCCAGCAAGGGGTGCGCTATGTGGATGTCTTTCTGTTGAAAAAGATCGCCGGCAACTGGAAGATCATCAGCAAGTCGGCAGATCGCGAGCCAGCAGCCCCGCGCCAGGCGCGCAAGGTGCTGCTGGTCGTGTCGAATGTGCATCAATATCCCGGCACAAAGGTTAACGCAGGCAATAATTTTCCGGAGATCGCGTATACCTATGATGTCTTTCGCAAAGCAGGGTATACCGTCGACTTCGTCAGTCCCGAGGGGGGCGCCATTCCCCTGGAAATGATCGTCACGTCGGACGAGCTGCTCAAGAAGCATCTGTACGACAGTGATTTCATGTGGGCACTGGCCCATACCAAGCCCGTCGCCGAGGTCCGGGCAGACGACTATGCGGGCATGGCTTTCGTCGGCGGCGGCGCGGCCATCGTCGGCATCCCGGACAACAAGCCGCTGCAGGACATCGCCTTGCGTATCTACGAACAACAGGGCGGGGTGATCGCGGCCATCTGCCATGGCACCGAGGGCATCAAGAATCTGAAGCTGCGTGACGGTACTTTCCTGATCCAGGGCAAGGTGCTCACCTCGTTCCCCGATGCGTTTCTCAACAAGGAATCGCCGGTATACAAGGCCTATCCCTTTTCGGCAGAAGCGAGCATCAAGGGCCATGGCGGCATATTCAGGCACGGCGCCAACGGCAAGAGTCACGTCGAGGTCGACGGCCGGCTGGTGACGGGCATGAGCTGGGAATCGTCCGTCGACGTGGCGGAATCCATGATCCGCCTGCTCGAGCAGTAGATTTACGGAGCGCGGCGCATTTCCGCCACAAAATCGTAATGATCGCTGCGGCAATACGAATGCGTGAGTTCCACCGCTTCGCCCGACTCCAGGTAGGCGATGCGCGTGATGAACAGCACGGCCTGGCCATCGGGGATGCCCAGCTGCTTGGCCAGCACGTCCGTCGCATTCATGGCGCGGATGTGCTGCAAGGCGCGCACGGGGGCCTTCTTGATGCTGCTCAAGTATTCATACAGCGAGTCGCCCATGGTATCCGGGTCCGGCACCACGTTGAACGGCAACACGCTCACTTCATACGCCATCACGACGTCGTCGGCCAGGCGCAAGCGCTCCAGTCGCGCCACTTTCGTGTTCTGCGCCAGGCCCAGGCTCAGCTGCTCATCGCTGCTGGCGATGACGACTTCGCGCTTGAGCCAGCGCGAACCGGGGCGGTAGCCGCGCTGCTGCAGCTGCTCGGAAAAGCTCGACAGGTTCGACAGCGGCTGCTCGATGCGCGGGGCAATATAGTTGCCCGAACCGCGGCGGCGCACGACGAGACCTTGCTCGACGAGCTGGTCGATGGCCTTGCGGGCAGTCACGCGCGATACGTCAAGCAGTTCGGACAGGGTACGTTCGGATGGCAGGGCCTGGTCTACCTGGTAGCGGCCGTTGCGTACGTCATCGCTCAGCTTGCGGGCGATCTGCATATATAAAGGCGAATTGTCATTTAAATCGACCTTGAGTTCTACGCTGGTCTGGCTCATACAGTTCTCCTTGTCCTCCTAGTGTAATAGCGATGGCGCCTGCGCGTAGCCCGTCCACCCATGAATAAATGGAAAATGACCATAAATAACGGTTATACACTTAAAAAAACAATGTTTTACCGTACGTATAGCTTTGTATTATAGATAAATAAGCAATTTTCATTAGCCATGTAAACCATCGCGCCCTATGCTGGTGACGCCTCCACCACATCGGATAACAGGGAAACATGCACAATAAAATGACGGGTTTACTGGGCTTGCTGCTGCTGGGCACGACCTGGAGCGCGCTGGCCGCCCCGCCCGGCAGCGGCAGCGACTTGGTCTCTCAAAACGTAGGGCAGCGCGCGCTCGATGCCACGCTGGCCGCCATCGTCGACGATGCGGCCCACCCGCTGGCCAGCCTGTCCGTGCTGGCCATCCGCCATGGAAAGGTGTCATATCAACAACAATTTGGCTGCCGGCACATGGCCGCCACGCCGGCGGACAGCTTGCCCGTGACGCCGGCCACCCTGTTCCGCATCGCTTCCGTCTCGAAGATGATGACCACCCTGGGCCTGATGCGCCTGGTCGAGCAGGGCAAGCTGAGCCTGGACCAGGACGTGGGCATTTATCTGGGCTTTTCCCTGCGCAACCCGCATTTCCCTCAGCAACCGTTGACCCTGCGCAGCTTGCTCAGCCACACTTCCTCGCTGCGCGACGCGGGCGGCTACGCCTGGGGACCGGAACGCAGCCTGCGCGACGTGTTTACGGCCGGCGGCGACAGCATGTGGGATCGCGCCGCAGCGCCGGGCCGCTACTTTACGTATTCCAACCTGAACTGGGGTGTGATCGGCACGGTGATGGAAAAAGTCACGGGCGAGCGCTTCGACTTGCTGATGCGGCGCCTGCTGCTCGATCCCCTCGATGTGCGCGGCGGCTACAACCCGGCCGCCTTTTCCCCGGAAGAGGTGGCCAATACGGCCACCCTGTACCGCAAGCGCACGCTGGAGACGGAAGTGTGGCAGCCGCACGGGCCATGGATCGCCCAGGCCGACGATTTTTACCAGCGTCCACCGGCCGGCATGGCCAGCTATGTGATCGGCAGCAACGCCACCGTCTTCAGTCCCACGGGCGGCTTGCGCATTTCCGCCGCGGGACTGGGCAAGGTCATGCAAATGCTGCTCGACGGGGGCCGCTACCAGGATCAGCAGCTATTGCAGCCGGCCAGCATCGCACTGATGTTTGGCCGGCAATGGCAATTGGCGCCGGACGCCAGCAATGGCGACAGCGAGCGGGGCCTGTACCGCGCCTGGGGGCTGGGCAACCAGCAATTCGACGCGGTGGCGGGGCAGGGCAACGGCCTGGTCGAGGGCGCCAGCTTCACGGCCGTGGGCCATTTGGGCGACGCGTATGGCCTGGTGTCCGCCTTCGTGCTCGATTTCAAGAACCGGAACGGCATGGTGATGCTGGTGGGCGGCACGGGCAGCGATCCCGAACGCTATCCGGGCACGTATTCCGCCATGGGCCGCAGCGAGGAATTGATACTCACCACCTTATACCGTGGTGCGATTGACAAGCATGAATAATTTGCACTGAAACAGTGCATTCCTGAAAGTTATGGCTGCACCATGATGTTTCATTGGCTCCCCGACCAGCCAGCCTCTAAGCTCTTCCCGAATGCTCCCGCACCATGGGAGCGCAACGCAGCGAGGCAACATGCAGCAACAAGTCATCATCATCGGCGGCGGCATCGTCGGTCTGACATCGGCCTGGTGGCTGGCCGAGGCCGGCTACAAGGTCACTGTACTGGAACGCAATGAACAAGTGGCGATCGCCGCCAGCTACCGCAATGGCGGCCAGCTCAGCTATCGCTATGTGGCGCCCCTGGCGGACGCAGGCGTGCCCTTCAAAGCCCTGCAGTGGCTGCTGCAAAAAGACGGTCCGTTGCGCTTCCGTCCCGAGGCGGACTGGCGCCAATGGCGCTGGATGGCCAGTTTCTTGCGTAATTGCAACAGCGCCAGCAATGCCCGCACGACGGCCAAGCTGCTGCAATTGGGAGAATGGAGCCGCGCCGGCATGGCGCAGCTGGAATTGACGGTACCGCCGGAAGCGTATGCCTGGCGCGATGCAGGTAAACTCATCGTCTACCGCACGCCCGCCATCTTTCAGCGGGCCGTGGCCCGGCCCGAGTCGGAAGAGGCGCGCGTCGTCCTGTCGCCGTCTGAAGCCGTGCAGCGCGAACCGGCGCTGGCGGCCCTGCAGGGTGCCCTGGCGGGCGGTATCTTTACCGAAGGAGAAGCCGTGGCCGATTGCCACGCCTTTTGCCTGGCCCTGGAAGCGCGTTTGCTGCAGCACCCGAATTTTTCCCTCCTGCTGAAAGGCGAGGCGCGCCGCCTCGTCACGCACAAGGGCAAGGTCACGGGCGTCGACACCAGCCTGGGCCTGTTGCAAGCAGATCACTATGTGCTGGCGGCCGGCATCCAGAGCCGCGACCTGGCCGCCACGGCAGGCATCTACCTGCCCCTGTACCCGCTGAAAGGCTACAGCCTGACGGCGCCCATCCGCGCGCAGGACCAGGCGCCCGAGATCAGCATCACGGATTTCGAACGCAAGGTGCTGTATGCGCGCATAGGCGGCGACCTGCGCGTGGCCGCCATGGTCGACATGGTGGGCGCCGACAACAGCATCGACTGGAACCGCATCGCCGGCCTGACGCGGCTGGCGCGCGAAGCCATGCCGCGCGGCGCGGATTACGACCAGGCCACGGCCTGGGCCGGCCTGCGCCCCGCCACGCCGAACAGCGCGCCGCTGGTGGGCGCCAGCAAAGTCGGCAATCTGTGGCTCAACGTGGGCCATGGTCCGCTGGGCTTTACCTTTGCCGCCGGCACGGCGCGCATCCTGGCCGACCTGATGCAGAACAAGGCGCCGCCGTTCGCGCTGGACTTCCTCAGCCCGAAAAAATAGCTGCCCAAGGTGGCGCGCACGCGCCGCTGCCTTTATGGCGGATAATTGCGGAACTTTTCAGTTCTCCTGTCTGCCAGCGCATGCCCACACCCGCGACCTCTGCCGCCTGCCCCTGTGGCGGCGCCTCCTACGCCAGTTGCTGCGGCCCGTATATCGCGGGCGACGCCTTGCCGCCCACGGCCGAAGCCCTGATGCGCTCGCGCTACACGGCCTTCACCTTGCGCGACGAGCCCTATCTGCGCGCCACCTGGCACGCCAGCACCTGTCCCGCCGACGCCTTATTCGCCGACGAAGAAAAAGTCCACTGGCTGGGACTTGAGGTAAAATCTGCTTTACGTTTACGTCAACGTAAAGCAGAATCAGCAGATCAAGCCGAAGAGATACAGCGCGACAGCGTGGAATTCGTGGCCCGCTACAAGGTCAACGGCCGCGCGCACCGCCTGCATGAAGTGAGCCGCTTCGTGCGCGAGGCGGACAAGGGCGATGGTGGCGCCCTGCGCTGGTTTTATCTCGACGGCAGTTTTCCCGAATAGCGCGACCCGAGAGACCGGGCGATAATAAAAAGGAACCGCAATGCCGCACATCGAAAGCAAACTCAATCCGCGCAGTGAAGATTTCAAGGCCAATGCCGCGGCCATGCAAGCCATCGTCGACGATTTGCGCGACAAGGTGGAGAAAATCGCGGCCGGCGGCGGCGAAGCGGCGGCCGCCAAGCACCTGGCGCGCGGCAAGCTGCTGCCGCGCGACCGCGTGCAGATGCTGCTCGATCCCGGCACGCCCTTCCTCGAGTTTTCCCAGATGGCGGCCTACGCCATGTACCAGGACGCCAAGGGCGTCGATGCGGCGCCGGCCGCCGGCATCATCACGGGCATCGGCAGGGTCTCGGGCCAGGAATGCGTCATCGTCTGCAACGACGCCACCGTCAAGGGCGGCACGTATTACCCGATGACGGTGAAAAAGCATTTGCGCGCCCAGGAAATCGCCGACCAGAACAACCTGCCCTGCATTTATTTGGTCGACTCGGGCGGCGCCAACCTGCCGAACCAGGACGACGTCTTCCCCGACCGCGACCATTTCGGCCGCATCTTCTACAACCAGGCGAACCTGTCGGCCAAGGGCATTCCGCAAATCGCCGTGGTCATGGGCTCTTGCACGGCGGGCGGCGCCTACGTGCCGGCCATGAGCGACGAATCGATCATCGTCAAGGAGCAGGGCACGATTTTCCTCGGCGGCCCGCCGCTCGTGAAAGCGGCGACGGGTGAAGTGGTGACGGCCGAAGACCTGGGCGGCGGCGACGTGCACACGCGCTTGTCCGGCGTGGTCGACCACCTGGCGCAGAACGACTTGCACGCGCTGTCGCTGGCGCGCACCATCGTCTCAAACCTGAACCGTAAAAAACCGCAGCAGATGGCCTTGCGCGACTCCGTCGAGCCGAAATACCCGACGCAGGAACTGTATGGCGTGATTCCCGTCGACACGCGCAAACCGTTCGACGTGCGCGAGGTGATCGCGCGCATCGTCGACGGCAGCGATTTCGACGAATTCAAGGCCCGCTACGGCACCACCCTGATCTGCGGCTTCGCGCACATCTATGGCGTAAAAGTCGGCATCATCGCCAATAACGGCATCTTGTTCTCCGAATCGGCCCTGAAAGGCACGCATTTCATCGAATTGTGCTGCCAGCGCAAGATCCCGCTCGTCTTCCTGCAAAATATCACGGGCTTCATGGTGGGCCGCAAATACGAAAACGAGGGCATCGCCCGCAATGGCGCCAAGATGGTGACGGCCGTCGCGACGGCTGCCGTGCCGAAGTTCACGGTGATCATCGGCGGCAGCTTCGGCGCCGGCAATTACGGCATGTGCGGCCGCGCGTTTTCGCCCCGCTTCATGTGGATGTGGCCGAATGCGCGCATTTCCGTCATGGGCGGCGACCAGGCCGCATCCGTGCTGGCCACCGTCAAGCGCGACGGCATCGAAGGCAAGGGCGGGCAGTGGAGCGCGGACGAGGAAGCGGCCTTCAAGCAGCCGATCAAGGAGCAATACGAACACCAGGGCCACCCGTACTACGCCACCGCGCGCCTGTGGGACGATGGCGTGATCGACCCGGCCGACACCCGCATGGTGCTGGGCCTGGGCCTGTCGGCCGCCTTGAACGCGGAAATCCCGGACACGAAGTTCGGCGTATTCCGCATGTAAGCGGCATTCAGGGAGAAGATAATGGAATTTGAAACCTTAAAGCTGGTCATCGAAGGCAATGTCGCCACCGTGACCCTGAACCGCCCGGACGTGCGCAACGCCTTCAACGAGACGACGATCGCCGAACTGGCGCGCGCCTTCGAGGGTCTGGGACGCAGCGACATGGTGCGCGCCATCGTGCTGGCCGCGAATGGCGCCGCCTTTTGCGCCGGCGCGGACTTGAACTGGATGAAGAAGATGGCCGGCTACACGCATGCCGAAAACCAGGCCGACGCGCTGCAGCTGGCGCAGATGCTGCGCACGATTTACCTGTGTCCGAAACCCGTGGTGGCGAAGGTCCAGGGCGACTGCTATGCGGGCGGCATGGGCCTCGTCGCCGCATGCGATATCATTCTGGTTGCGGAAGACGTGCATTTCTGCCTGAGCGAAGTGCGGCTGGGACTGATTCCCGCCACTATTTCACCGTATGTCATCAAGGCCATGGGCGAAAACGCGGCACGCCGCTATTTCCTGACCGCCGAGCGATTCTCCGCTCAGGAAGCGCTGCGCATCGGCTTTGCCCACGAGGTAGTCGAGGCAGACGCGCTGGACGCGAAAACGGCCGAGGTGCTCAAAGCGCTGACGGGCAACAGCCCGCACGCCGTGGCGCAAGCGAAAACGCTGGTGCGCGAAATCGTCGGCCAACCCGTCGACGAGGCGCTGCTGGCGGACACCGCCGAGCGCATCGCGCAGATCCGCGCCTCGGAGCAGGGACGCGAAGGCGTGCAATCGTTCCTCGACAAGCGCAAGCCGAGTTGGCTCATGGGCTAGCAATATCATTGGAGCAGTTTTGAAAGCAGAAAAACAATCGGGCTGGGTCGAACGCAGTCTGCGCAGCGTGTGGCATCCGTGCACGCAAATGCAGCACCACGAGACGGTCCCATTGATCCCCGTCAGCCACGGCCGCGGCGCCTGGCTGTATGATCACGAAGGACGACGCTACCTGGACGCCATCAGCTCCTGGTGGGTGAACCTGTTCGGCCACGCGAATCCGCGCATCAATGCGGAGCTGAAGGACCAGCTGGACCGGCTGGAACACGCGATGCTGGCCGGCTTTACGCATGAACCGGTGATCGAGCTGTCGGAAAAGCTCTCCGCCTTGACGGGCAGCGTACTTGGCCACAGCTTTTACGCGTCCGACGGGGCGTCGGCCGTGGAAATCGCCCTGAAAATGAGTTTTCACGCCTGGCGCAACAGCGGCAAGGGTGAAAAACAGGAATTCGTCTGCCTGAAAGGCAGCTACCACGGCGAAACCATCGGCGCGCTGGCCGTCACGGACGTCGCCCTGTTCAAGGATGCCTACGGCCCCTTGCTGCGGGCAACGCAGACGGTGATGTCGCCCGACTTCCGCCAGGCGGCCGAGGGCGAATCAGCGCAGGACGTGGCGCGCCGCGCCGCCGCTGACGTGGAACAGCTGTTCCAGCAAAAGGCCGACAAGATCGCCGCCATCATCATCGAGCCGCTGGTGCAATGCGCCACCGGCATGGCCATGCACGACCCGCTGTACCTGTCGCTGGTGCGCGCCCTGTGCGACCGCTATCAAGTCCATCTGATCCTCGATGAAATCGCCGTCGGCTGCGGCCGCACGGGCACCTTCTTTGCCTGCGAACAAGCCGGCATCTGGCCCGATTTCGTCTGCCTGTCGAAAGGCATCAGCGGCGGCTATCTGCCCTTATCGCTGGTGATGACGCGCGAAGACATCTACCAGGCGTTCTACAGCACCGACGTGCGCCGCGGCTTTTTGCATTCGCACTCGTACACGGGCAACCCGCTGGCTTGCCGCGCCGCGCTGGCGACGCTGTCCATCTTCGAGGAAGACGACGTGCTGGCCACCAACCGCGTGCGCGCCGAGAAGATCACGCAAGCGCTGGCGCCGCTGGCGCAGCATAACAAGGTAAAAAACTTCCGCCAGCAGGGCATGATCTGGGCGTTTGACGCCGTCGACGCGGCGCCCGATTTTTCGCGCCGCTTCTTCAGCACGGCGCTGGAACATGAACTGCTGATGCGCCCCATCGGTTCCACCGTCTACCTGATGCCGCCGTATATCCTCGACGACGCGGAGATCGCGGGCCTGGGCCAGCAGACCCTGGCCGTCTTCAATCATGTGATCGGGGCCTGAGATGGAACTGATCGCCCGATTACAACAGCAGCTGCAAGGGCTGGAAGAGCGCAGCCTGATCCGCCGCCGCCGCACCGTCGACACGCCGTGCGCGCCGCGCCTGACGGTCGATGGCCGCGCCATGCTGGCCTTTTGCAGCAATGACTACCTGGGCCTGGCGTCGCATCCGCGCATCGTCGCGGCGCTGAAAGAGGGCGCCGACCTGTATGGCGCCGGCAGCGGCGCGTCGCACCTGATCAGCGGCCATGGCCGCGCCCACGCGCAGCTGGAAGAGCGCCTGGCGACGTTCGTGGGCGCCAACCTGGAAAACGCCCGCGCCCTGTATTTCTGCACCGGCTACATGGCTAATCTGGCCGTGCTGACGGCCCTGGCGGCGGGCGATGCGGACGCGGAGATTTTCTCGGAAGCGCTGAACCACGCTTCGCTGATCGACGGCACGCGCCTGGCCCGCGTGAAAACGCGCGTATATCCGCACGCCGACCTCGATGCCCTGGCGGCCCTGCTGGCGGCCAGCACGGCAAAAACGAAAATCGTCGTCACCGACAGCGTCTTCAGCATGGATGGCGACCTGGCGCCGCTGCCCGCGCTGCTGGCCCTGTGCGAACAATACGGCGCCTGGCTGGTGGTCGACGACGCGCACGGTTTCGGCGCGCTGGGAGCCAACGGCCGCGGCGCGCTCGAACACTTCGACCTGCATTCGCCCTACCTCGTGTACGTGGGCACCCTGGGCAAGTCGGCCGGCGTGGGCGGCGCCTTTGTGTGCGCGCACGAAGCCGTGATCGACACCCTGATACAGAAGGCGCGCCCGTACATCTTCACCACGGCGGCCGCGCCCGCGCTGGCGCATGCGCTGCTGGCCAGCCTGGACATCATCGCCGGCGAGGAAGGCCGGCAGCGCCGCGCCCACCTGGCGGCGCTGGTGGCGCAATGGAACGACGGCCTGCAGCTGCAACGCTGGCAAGCCTTGCCCTCGGTGACCGCCATCCAGCCCGTCATCATCGGCGAGAACGCGGACATGCTGGACATCGCCGCCACCCTGTATGAACAGGGCCTGTGGGTCGGCGCCATCCGCCCGCCCACCGTGCCGGCGGGGTCGGCGCGCCTGCGCGTCACCCTGTCGGCCGGCCATACGGCGCAGGAAGCGGCGCAATTGATCAACGCAGTCAACACCCTGGAAAGGACTCGCCATGAGCCTTGATGATCCTATCGTGGCGGAAGTGCTGGCGGACCTGGCGCCGGCCGTGCAGCCGGCGCCGGCCATTGCCGGCCTGCCCTCGCGCTTTGCCTGTTTCGTCACCGGCACCGACACGGAAATCGGCAAGACATTGACGTCGTCGGCCCTGCTGCACGCGCTGGTCGCGCGCGGCGTGCGCGCCTGCGGCATGAAGCCGGTCGCCGCCGGCGCCGAAATGCGCGATGGCGAACTGCATAATGAAGACGCCGACAGCCTGATCGCGGCCGGCAACGTCACCATGCTGCGCAGCCTGACGACGCCCTACATGCTGAAGGAGCCTGCCGCGCCGCACATCGCCGCCGCGCTCGAAGGCGTCAGCATCGAATCGGTGCCCATCCTGGCCGCCTACCTGGAAATCGCCGCCGCCTCGGACGCCGTGGTGGTCGAAGGCGTGGGCGGATTCCGCGTGCCGCTGTCGCCCGGTTTCGACTCGGCCGACCTGGCGCAGCAGCTCGACCTGCCCGTGATCCTCGTGGTCGGCATGCGCCTGGGCTGCATCAGCCAGGCCTTGCTGACGGTGGAAGCCGTCGAAGCGCGCGGCCTGACGGTCGTCGGCTGGGTCGCCAACACGCTGGAAGTGGAAATGCGCTTCCTCGACGAAAATATCGATGCGCTGATCGAGCGCATCCCGGCGCCGCTGCTGGGCAGGGTGCCGCGCCTGGCGCAGCCGAGCGCGCAAGCGGCGGCGGCGTATCTCGATTTCACCGGCTTGCCCAACTGGCCGGCGCAGCATCCCAACACTTAATGTAGCTAAAAAATAGAAGCGAAGGAATCACCATGTCTTTAGTCCAAGAAGCAGCAAAAACCGTCGAACTGCACCGCCCTGCGGCGCGCATCACCGTGCCGGAAGCGGCCACCTGGCCCGTCGCCGACGTGCTGGCCCTGTTCGACCTGCCATTCAATGACCTGATGTTCAAGGCCCAGCAAACCCACCGCGTCAACTTCCCCGACGGCGACGTGGAACTGGCGACCCTGTTGTCGATCAAGACGGGCGGCTGCGAGGAAGACTGCGGCTACTGCCCGCAGGCGGCCCGCTACGACACGGGCGTGGAAGCGAAAAAAATCCTCGACATCGACACGGTGCTCGACGCGGCGCGCCAGGCAAAAGCCAACGGCGCCACGCGCTTCTGCATGGGCGCCGCCTGGCGCAGCCCGAAAGAGCGCGACATGGAAAAAGTCGAAGAGATGGTGACCAAGGTCAAGGCGCTGGGCCTGGAAACATGCGCTACTTTGGGTATGCTGGAAGAAGGACAAGCGGACCGCCTGAAGAACGCGGGCCTCGACTTCTACAACCATAACCTCGATACGGCACCCGAGTTCTACGACAACGTCATCTCGACGCGCGAATACCAGGACCGCCTGGACACCCTGGGCCGCGTGCGCGAAGCAGGCTTGAAAGTATGCTGCGGCGGCATCGTCGGCATGGGTGAAACGCGCTTGCAGCGCGCGGGCCTGATCGCCCAGCTGGCCAATCTGAATCCGTATCCGGAATCGGTGCCCGTCAACCACCTGGTGCAGGTGGAAGGCACGCCACTGTACGGCATGGAAGCGCTCGATCCGTTCGAATTCGTGCGCACCATCGCCGTGGCCCGCATCACCATGCCGAAGGCGCGCGTGCGCCTGTCGGCGGGTCGCCGCCAGATGGGCGAAGCCGTGCAAGCCATGTGCTTCCTGGCTGGCGCCAATTCCATCTTCTACGGCGACAAGCTGCTCACCACCGACAACCCGGAAGCGGAAGACGACCGCGTCCTGTTGAACAAGCTGGGCCTGCAAACGCGCGGCGCCATGCTGGACTCGGTACAGAAAGAGAAGTGCGGCTGCTGATCCAGCCATCGGAATGCGCCCCACCAGGGCGCATTCCTTCATCGCGACACCTCAGATAAAAAACTTCCAGCCACGAGCTGCAAAGAGAGAGACCATGTTCACTAAAATCCTGATCGCCAACCGCGGCGAAATCGCTTGCCGTGTCGCCGCTACCGCGCGCCGCATGGGCATCCAGACCGTCGCCGTGTATTCGGAAGCGGACGCCAACGCCAAGCACGTCGCCGTGTGCGACGAAGCCGTCCTGATCGGCCCCGCGCCGGCCAAGGAAAGCTATCTGTGCGGCGACAAGATCATCGCCGTGGCGCTGGCCACTGGCGCACAGGCGATCCACCCCGGCTACGGCTTCCTGTCCGAAAACGCAGATTTCGCCGACGCCTGCCACGCGGCGGGCCTGGTCTTCATCGGCCCGCCGGCGTCCGCCATGCGCGCCATGGGCTCCAAATCGGCCGCCAAGTCGCTGATGGAAAAGGCGAATGTACCGCTGGTGCCCGGCTACCATGGCGAGGAACAGGATGCGGACTTTTTGCACACGCAAGCAGACAAGATCGGCTACCCCGTCCTGCTGAAGGCTTCGGCCGGCGGCGGCGGCAAGGGCATGCGCGTCATCGACAACAGCGCCGACTTCAAGGCCGCGCTGGCCTCGTGCAAGCGCGAAGCGATCAGCTCCTTCGGCGACGACAAGGTGCTGGCCGAAAAATACCTGTCGCGCCCGCGGCATATCGAAATCCAGGTGTTCGCCGATACGCTCGGCAACTGCATCTACCTGTTCGAGCGCGATTGCTCGGTGCAGCGCCGCCATCAAAAGGTGCTGGAAGAAGCGCCGGCGCCGGGCATGCCGGCCGAGCGCCGCGCAGCCATGGGCGAAGCGGCCGTCGCCGCCGCCAAGGCCGTCGGCTACGTGGGCGCGGGCACGGTGGAATTCATCGCCAACCAGGATGGTTCGTTCTACTTCATGGAGATGAACACGCGCCTGCAGGTCGAGCATCCGGTGACGGAAATGATCACCGGCACCGACCTGGTGGAATGGCAGTTGCGCGTCGCCTTTGGCGAGCCGCTGCCGAAAAAACAGAGCGAACTGGCGATCCACGGCCACGCCATCGAGGCGCGCATCTACGCGGAAAATCCGGAGAAGGGCTTCCTGCCGTCGATCGGCACCCTGCGCCACATGCAGTCGCCATCGGCCGTCACGTTCGAACTGGGTGGCACGGTGGTTCCGGCGTCCGTACGCATCGATTCGGGCGTGCGCGAAGGCGACGCGATTTCGCCATTCTACGACCCGATGATCGCCAAGCTGATCGTCTGGGGCGCGGACCGCCGCGAAGCGCTGGCGCGCATGGCGCAAGCGCTGTCGGAATACCAGATCGTAGGACTGGCCAGCAATATCGCCTTCCTGAAACGCCTGGTCGAAGGCCGGGCATTTTCCAGCGCGGACCTGGACACGGGTTTGATCGAGCGCAATCAAGAGTCGCTGTTCCCCGCCCTGCAGGCGGCGCCCGACACGGCCCTGGCGCTGGCGTCCGTGGCCCTGCTGCTGGAAGAAAAAGCGGCCGCCGAAGCGCAATCGGCCAACCGCGCCGACCCGTGGGGCAATGCCCTGGGCTGGCGCTTGAACAGCACCCTGGGACGCAGCCTGGCGTTTGCCGACGAATTCGCGCTGGCCGGCGACAGCAAGGCCTATGCCGCGCGCATCGCCTACCAGACGGATGGCTGGCTGTTCAACGGCCAGCCCCTGACCTTGACGGCGCGCAAAGGCAACGAGCTGCACATCAAGCTGGGCGAGCGTGCCGTGCATGGCACCGTGCTGCGCGACGGCGAGCAATTCCACGTGTTCACCAGCGGCTTGCACCACACCCTGCACTACAGCGACCCGATGGCGCATGCGGGCGAAACGGAAGCGGAAGGCGGCCGCCTGACGGCGCCGATGCCGGGCAAGGTCGTCGCCGTGCTGGTCAATCAAGGCCAGGACGTCAAGAAGGGCGAGCCGCTGGTCATCATGGAAGCGATGAAGATGGAGCACACGATCGCCGCGCCGCACGACGGCCTGGTGGAAGAGGTGCTGTACGCGGTCGGCGACCAGGTGGCCGATGGCGCGCCGCTGCTGGCCTTCAAGGCCGCCGCCTGAGGAGCGCTCTTGGAAACCTCGATGCGCATCCTGTTACAGCGCGCGGACGGCAAGGAAGCGGCGTGGATCAGCGACTTCCGCGACTTGCTGCCCGAAGCCGAAATTGTCTTCTGGCGCGAGGGCGAGTCGTTCGCGCCTTGCGACTACGCCGTCGTGTGGCAGCCGCCCGCGACCATGCTGCCCGTATTGAGCGAAGTCAAAGCCATCTTCAACACGGGCGCGGGCGTCGACGCGCTGCTGAAATTCGGCGACGCGCTGCCGGCCCACGTGCCGCTGGTGCGCCTCGATGACGCGGGCATGGGCGTGCAGATGGCCGAATATGTAAGCCACGCCGTGCTGCGCCACTTCCGCCGTTTCGACGACTACGAGGCGCAGGGCCGCGCCGGCATCTGGCAGCCGCTGCCCGCATTCGACAAGGGGGATTTTCCCGTCGGCGTTCTGGGCATGGGCGTGCTGGGCACCCGCGTGCTCGATGCGCTGGCGCAGTTCGAATTCCCCCTGCGTGGCTGGAGCCGCAGCCAGAAGCACGTCGACGGCGTGCAGTGCTACGCGGGCGAAGAGGGACTCGAAGCCTTTTTACGCGGCACGCGCGTGCTGGTCTGCATGCTGCCGCTCACGCCGGACACGCACAACCTGCTCGACCGCGCGCGCCTGTCGATGCTGCTGCCGGGCGCCTACATCATCAACGTGGCGCGCGGTGCGCATCTCGCTGAACCGGATTTGCTGACCCTGATCCGCTCCGGGCACATCGCCGGAGCGACCTTGGACGTGTTCCGCAACGAGCCGCTGCCGCAGCAGCACCCGTTCTGGCAAGAACCGCGCATCACCATCACGCCGCATATTTCGGCCGCCACCCTGCGCCGCGAAAGCGTGGCGCAAATCGCCGCCAAGATGCGCCACCTGCACGCCGGCGACTCTGTCGCCGGCATCGTCAACCGTTTGCAAGGATATTGAGATGAGCCCTACTACCAGTCTGCCCAAGCAGGTCAAGATCGTCGAAGTGGGTCCGCGCGACGGCCTGCAAAACGAGAAGGAAACCATCAGCGCCGCCGTCAAGATCGAACTGGTCGACCGCCTGACGTTGGCCGGCTTCGCCAATATCGAGGCGGCGTCCTTCGTGTCGCCGAAATGGGTGCCGCAGATGGCCACCAGCGCGGAAGTCATGCAGAAAATCGCGCGCCGCCCCGGCACCATTTATTCGGCGCTGACGCCGAACATGCAGGGTTTCGATGCCGCGCTGGCGGCGCAGGCCGATGAAGTGGTGATCTTCGGCTCCGCCTCCGAGGCGTTCTCGCAAAAGAACATCAACTGCTCCATCGCCGAATCGATCGCCCGCTTCGAAGGCGTGGCGAAAGCGGCCAAGGAGCACGGCCTGCGCCTGCGCGGCAGCATCAGCTGCGCCTTCGGCTGCCCCTACCAGGGCGACGTGCCGCTCGACGCCGTGGCCGACGTGGTGAAACGCATGCGCGACCTGGGCTGCGACGAAATCGACATCGCCGACACCATCGGCGTGGCCACGCCGCGCAAGACGCAGGCGGTAATGGAGCGCGCGATCCAGGCTTTCCACGTGGGAGGCCTGTCCGGCCACTTCCACGACACCTATGGCCAAGCGCTGGCGAACATCTACGCCAGCCTGGAAACGGGCATCGCGATCTATCACTCGTCCGTCTCCGGCCTGGGCGGCTGCCCGTACGCCAAGGGCGCCACCGGCAACGTGGCCACCGAAGACGTGCTGTACCTGATGCAGGGGTTGGGCATTGCCACCGGCATCGACCTGGACCTGGTCGTCGATGCGGGGCAGTTCATCTCGCAGCAGCTGGGGCGCAAAGGTTCCAGCCGGGCCGGCAACGCCATCGCGGCGAAACGCCTGGGGTAAATGCAAAGGGGCTGCGGCCCCTTTTTGCTGCCGGCCTCGCGCCGCAGGCGCGACAGACGAAAAAAAACCCAAGAGCCTAAACTCTTGGGTTTTTTTCTACAAATTTGGTCGGAGTACAAGGATTCGAACCTTGGACCCCCTGGTCCCAAACCAGGTGCGCTACCGGGCTGCGCCACACTCCGAAGACCAAGATAATACAGGCCGTATCGATTTCGGTCAAGGGTCAGGTGAAACTCTGTGTAAATTATTTACGCGCGGCACTGGAATCCATGTATTTTTCAAAACGATTGAAGTATGCGACACTGGCTTGGCAAGTTTTCCCGATCAGACATGAAGGTGACGACGGCAATGGAGTTCAGGATAGAAAGAAGCGACGGTGGCCGGCCCCTGCCGAACCGCCGCGGCATCGTGCTGGGCATCGCCGTGTCCCTGCTGCTGCATGGCGCCTTGATCTATCTATGGCGCCATGTGCAGCCGGCCGCGCGGATGGACACGGCCCCGCGCGTGGAATCGATCGCCGTGTGGATACGTCCGCTGGCCGCCAAGCCCCCGCCGCCGCCCGCCGAAGTGGTCAAGCCGAAACGCGAACCCAAGCCCATCAGCAAGCCGAAACTCGCCACGGTCCGGGAAACGCCGGCGGCCACCGTGACGCCAGCGGCCAGCCCGCAAGCCATCACGGTCGTGCCGGCATCACCGGCCACGCCGGCGGCCAGTGCCGATACCTTCAGGCAAGAAACCCCGGAAACACCGAAATTCGACATGGACGCGGCCAGAAAAACGGCGCGCAAGATGGCGGGCGAACGCGATCCGTCCAAGGTGGGCACGGCCGTGGGGCAAATCCCCGACAAGCCGCTGCAAACGGAAACCCAGCTGGCGCGCGACATCGCACAAGGCAAGCGCGGCGATTGCCGCACGGCCTATTCCGGCGCGGGCTTGCTGGCGCCCGTGCTGATGCTGCTCGACAAGAAGGATAGCGGCTGCAAGTGGTGAAGACGTGATTGACTCTACCCATATTGGGTACTATCATACCCAATATGGGTATTTATGCAGACACATTGTTTTCCAAGACACAGCAACGCGTACTGGCCTTGCTCTTTGGCCAGGCGCAACGCTCTTTCTATGCGAATGAAATCATCGCCTTCGCAGCCATGGGGTCGGGCGCCGTGCAGCGCGAGCTGGCCAAGCTGGAGAAGTCGGCCTTGGTCACGGTGAAAAAAGTGGGCAACCAAAAGCATTATCAGGCGAATCACGCGGCACCCATCTTCGACGAACTGCGCAGCATCGTGCTGAAAACCTTTGGCGTCGCCGACGTGCTGCGCGTGGCGCTACAGCCATACTGGCAGGAAATCGATCTGGCCTTCGTGTACGGTTCGATGGCCAAGGGCACGGAACACGCACACAGCGATATCGACCTGATGGTGATCGGCAGCATGGCATCGAACGCCCAGCTACTGGCGGCGCTGCAACCGGCAGAGCACCAATTGGGACGCAGCATCAATCCCACCTTGTACACGCCGGCAGAATGGCGGCAAAGAATAGACGACGGCAAGTCGTTCGTGGTGCGGGTCCTCGACCAGCCCAGGATTTTTGTCAAAGGAGCCAATGATGACTTCATCAAGCTCACCGGCGCTGGCGAACCTGGCACGCATCGGCCAGCTCAAGGCTGAGCCACCGGACGCACGCGAACGGGCCGGCTTGCTGCGCTCGGCCACCGTGCGCCTGCGCGATGCCAGGCAGTCGATACTGTCGCTGGAAAGCCGCTTCGACCTGGCCTATAACGCCGCGCATGCAGCTGCCTTGTCTGCGCTGCGTCAACATGGTTATCGCAGCGACAATCGCTATCTCGTCTTTCAAAGCCTGGAACACACGCTGGGTTTCACGCCACAGCAATGGCTGCTGTTAAGCCAGGCGCACAAGAAGCGCAACCTGGCGGAATACGAGGGCGAGCTGGATGTCACGCAGGGCTTTGTCGACGAGTTGATCGAGCATGTGCAACAACTGCTCGCGGCGGCACAGGCGCTCGATGTCCAGCCGCCGCCCTGATCGCCTTATTCCTGCCCCTTCAACTGCAGCGCCCGCTCATACAGGGCGTTTTTCTTGCGGCCCGTAATCTGCGCCGTCAAATTCGCAGCCTGCTTGACGCTGCATTCGGCCAATAAAATATTCAGGATGCGTTCCGCTTCCACGTCTTCCGCGTCCTGCGCTTCCGTGGCGCCTTCCAGCAAGACGACAAATTCTCCCTTTTCCCGGTGCGCGTCGGCGCGTATCCACGCCGCCGCCTCGGACAGGGGGCAGCGGTGGATTTCCTCGAACAGTTTCGTCAGTTCGCGCGCGAACACCACCTGGCGCGTCGGCTCGAACGCCGCCGCCAGGGCCGTGGCGCAATCGAGGATGCGGTGCGGCGCCTCATAGAACACCATGGTGGCCGTCACGCCGCGCAGGCTGTGCAGCATGTTTTCACGCTGCTTGGCCTTGGCTGGCAGGAAGCCGACAAAGTAAAACTGGTCATTCAGCAAGCCGCTGGCGGAAATGGCCGTGATCGCCGCCGATGGACCGGGCAGGGGCAGCACGCGCAAGCCGGCCGCACGCACGGCGTCGACGATGCGCGCGCCCGGGTCGGACACGGCGGGCGTGCCGGCGTCGGAGACGAGGGCGATGCGCTCGCCGGCGTGCAGGCGGGCAATCAAAGTTTGCGCCACTTCGCGTTCATTATGTTGATGCGCCGCAATCAACGGCTTGTTCAAGCCAAAGCGCGTCAGCAGGTGCGCCGTATTGCGCGTATCTTCACAGGCGACGGCATCGGCAAGGCTCAGCAAATGCAGCGCGCGCAGGCTGATATCGGTCACATTGCCGATCGGCGTGGCCACTATATACAATGTTGCGATAGGATAGACCTGGTGCGCCGCCTCTGTCATGATGGGCAGGCTGGCGATGGAACTGATTTCTTGTACGGTCATTTTGGAGGTTAAATGCTTGCTAATAGTGTGAAGTTACTGCTTGTTTGTGCCGCGACCGGCATGCTGAGCGCTTGCAGCACGCCTTGCGACGCGCCCGGGCAATTGTGCGCGCCTATTGAATCTAACACAAGGGCGCTGCCGCCACCGAAGCCGCTGCCACCGCCCCTGCCGCCGAAGCCGCCCGCACCCGAACCCGTCACTTTCGCCGTGGCCGTGCCCGATATTACCGCGTACGACGGCAACGGCGCGCCGCTGGCGCCCATCAAGAACAAACCGGCCACCGGCACGCCGCTCGACATGCCGGCCGCCACGGCACCGGCGCCATCCGACGGCAATGTCCACCACATCGGCCTGCTGCTGCCGCTGCGCTCGGCTTCCCTGGGCCCGGCCGCCGAATTGCTGCGCGCCGGCTTCATGGCCGCGTACGAGCGCGACCGCAGCGGCTTTGAAGTGACGGTGATCGATACGGGCGATGGCAGCAGCGACGTCCTGAACAAGTTTGCGCAAGCGCAGGAAGAACAGGACATCGTCGTCGGGCCTTTGTCGCGCTCGGCCGTCACGGCCGTGGCGAACAGCGACCTGGTGCGCAAACCGACGATCGCCCTGAACCACCCGGACAACCGCGGCGACGCGCGCCTGCCGGCCAAGCTGCTGGTGATGGGCTTGTCGATCGAGGCGGAAGCGCGCCAGGTCGCCGCCTGGGCCGCCAGCGAACAGCCGGGCGCCAGCGCGCTGGTCCTGTCGGCCGGTTCGCCCTCGCAGCGCCGCATCAGCGCCGCCTTCAAGCAGGAATGGCTGCGCCAGGGCGGCAAGATCGAGACCATGGACTTGACGGCCACGAATGGCTACCTGAGCGATGCCGAGCTGGTGCAGCTGCGCGCGCGCCTGGCCGCCACGCCGCCAGGCCTGCTGTTTGCCGCGCTCGACGCCGACCAGGCGCGCCAGCTGCGCGTGGCCATCGGCAGCGATCTGCCCCTGTATGGCACCTCGTCCTTGAATCCCGGCGCCGGACGCGGCGCCAGCGGCCCGGAACTCGACGGCGCGCGTCTGCTGGACTTGCCATGGCAAGTGCAGCGCGACCATCCGCAAGTGATGGTGTATCCACAGCCCGAGCAGCCTGCCGAACGCCGGCTGACGGCCGACATGGAACGCCTGTACGCGCTGGGCATCGATGCCTTCCGCGTGGCGCGCGAAGTGGCGCTGCGGCCGAACGCGCCATTTACCCTCGATGGCGTGACGGGCCGCCTGGCCGTGCGCTTCGACGGTGATCAAAGCGTGTTCGAACGCACGGAACAGGCCGCCACCTACCAGCAAGGCGTGCTGGGTACCTGGCCGCCGGCCACGGCAACAACACCGGCCGCCTTGCCGCCGGCGCAATAAGGACACGCCATGCCGCCCTTCGCTTTCTGGAACAAACGGGAACGGGGACGGCGAGGGGAAGACGATGCGCTCGCGTATCTGTTGCTGCAAGGCTTGGTGCTGCTGCAACGCAACTATCTATGCAAGGGCGGGGAACTCGACCTGATCATGCGCGACGGCGCCGCCATCGTTTTCGTCGAAGTGCGGCTGCGCAGCAGTACAGCCTACGGCGGTGCCCTGGCCAGCATCACGCCGGCCAAGCAGCGGCGCATGGTGCTGGCCGCGCAAACCTGGCTGCTGGGGCAAAAAACGCTGCCGCCATGCCGCTTCGACGCGCTGGCCATCGATGGCGGGCGCATCAGCTGGCTGAAGAACATCCTCGATATGTAAGCATTTTTAACAGTGCTTGTCCGCCATGCCGCGCGCCTGCACTATAATCGGCAGACTATGAATAATCAACGCATCCTCTCGCACTTCCACGAAAGTGCCGAACTCAAGATCCAGGCCGCCACCGTACTGGCGCAACCGATTGCGCAGGCGATCGACCTGATGTTTTATGCATTGTCCAACGGCAACAAGATCCTCGCCTGCGGCAACGGCGGTTCCGCCGCCGACTGCCAGCATTTCGCGGCCGAGCTGGTCGGACGCTTCGAACGCGAGCGCTTTCCGCTGCCGGCCCTGGCGCTGACGACGGATACGTCCATCCTGACGGCCGTGGCGAACGACTACAGCTACCGCGAGATCTTCTCGAAGCAGGTGCAGGCCTTCGGCCAGGCCGGCGACATCCTGCTGGCCATCTCCACGTCGGGCAATTCGGCCAACGTGATGGCGGCCGTGGAAGCGGCGCTCGAGCGCGAAATGCGCGTCGTGGCGCTGACGGGCAAGGACGGCGGCGCCATCGGCAAGATGCTGACGGACGCCGACGTGCATATCTGCGTGCCAGCCGAGCGCACGGCGCGCATCCAGGAAGTCCATCTGACCACCATACATTGCATCTGCGACGGCATCGATGTCGCCCTATTCGGAGGAGACGTGAATGACTAAATTCGGTACTGGCCCAGGCTGGAAACGCGTACAACGCCCGCTGGCCACCGCACTGCTGTGCGGCGCCATGCTTACCTCGCTCACCGGCTGCATCGAATTGATGGTCGGCGGCGCGGTGATGGGCGGCGTGGCCGCAGCGGACCGCCGCACCCTGGGCGCGCAGACCGAAGACAAGTCGATCGCCCTGAAAGGCGAGTCGCGCATCCCCTCCATCGTGGGCGACGTGGGCCACGTGAACGTCACCAGTTTCAACCGCCGCGTCCTGCTGACGGGCGAAGTGCGCGACGAGGCGATGAAAAATGCCGTCGAGCGCGAAGTGCGCAATATCGAGGGCGTGGAATCGGTGGCGAATGAACTGATCATCGCCGGCCCGGCCAGCTATACCTCGCGCTCGAACGACGCGCTGATCACCACCAAGGTCAAGGCCAGCCTGGTCGACATGAAAACCATCTCGGCTGCCTCGTTCAAGGTCGTCACCGAGAACGCCACCGTCTTCCTGATGGGCAGAGTCACCCAGCGCGAAGGCACGGTCGCGGCCGACGTGGCGCGCGGCGTGGGCGGCGTGCAGAAAGTGGTCAAGCTGTTCGACTACATTTCGGAAGCGGAACTGAAGCAATTGCAGCCGGACCCGCCGCAGCAGCGCACGACGAGCACCGTCAGCGATACGGTACAGCAGTAAGCGCCTCCGCCATCCGACCTAGGGCGCGCCAACGATGCGGCGGCTATAATAGTCGCATCGTGGCCGCATCGCCCCGCTTTTCAAGTGAAAACCATGTCAACTTCGCCATCCGCAAGCAAGTCCTGGATCAAGCCAGCCCTGATCGCCGTCGTCGTGGCGGGCGTGGCAGCAGCCGGCTATCTGTCGCTGAATGACAAACAAAGCGCGCCGGACGTGACCTTCCACGGCATCCATGGCGAGAAAATCACGTCAAACAGCCTGCGCGGCAAGGTGGTGATGGTCAATTTCTGGGCCACCTCGTGTACGACTTGCGTGGCGGAAATGCCGGAAATGGTCGACACCTACAACAAGTACAAGGGGCAGGGACTGGAATTCGTGGCCGTGGCCATGAAATACGATCCGGCCAACTACGTACTGAACTTCGCCGAAACGCGCCAGCTGCCGTTCAAGGTGGCGCTCGACGTGACGGGCGAGGCGGCCAAGGCCTACGGCGACGTGGCCCTCACGCCCACCACCTTCGTCCTGGACAAACAGGGCAAGATCCTCAAACGCTACGTGGGCAAGCCGGAATTCGCTGAACTGCACAAGCTGCTCGAATCCGCCATCGCCGGCTAAACGTCTCACATAAGCTACTGCGCGTCGCGATTTGCAGCCTGCGATGCTCACTGTGCTCAAGCACAGTTCCGCTTCTCTGCCGCAACTCACTTCCGCTCGCTACGCTTCTGTGAGGCGTTGAAGACGAGGGGAGCACCGCACAAAACCCTGTTGCCAGGTGTTGCCAATCTGTTATAACCTTCCCTTGCGTGATCCCACTCACCTTGTGAAGGCCAGCCGTGTCCCCAGCCGCCCAATCGCTCGACCCGCAGCAACTGAAAACCTGGCTGCTCGCCGCCGGCAACAAGGACGCCACCGCGTTCCGCCAGCTATATAACTCCACCTCATCGAAACTGTTTGGCTTCGCGCTGCGTATATTGCATAAGCAAGAGCTCGCTGAAGAAGCCTTGCAAGAGGGGTTCGTCGCCATCTGGAACAACGCCGCCGCTTACCAGAGCCATCTGGCGGCGCCGATGACCTGGATGGCCACCATCGTGCGCAACAAGGCGTTCGATGTGCTGCGGCGCAGCGACGATACCGTGGAAATCGATGCCGAACAGTTTGATAGCGAAGTCATGAATGCACTCCGAGACCCCCAGGCCACGCCGATCGAGTCACTGCAACTGAGCGGTGACGCTAAGGCGCTGGCGTTTTGCATGTCCGCCCTGGAAGGGCTGCACCGGCAGGTGGTCGCCCTGGCGTTCTATCACGACCTGTCGCATAGCGAAGTGGCGCAGCAGATGTCGCTGCCGATCGGCACCGTGAAGACCTGGATACGGCGCAGCCTGGAACGGCTGCGCACGTGCCTGGCGAAACGGGAGGCATCATGAATATTCGCGGCAATGACGTGCTGCGCCAGAAACTGGCGTCCGAATACGTGCTGGGCACCCTGAAAGGGGGCGCGCGGCGGCGTTTCGAAGGCTGGCTGCACAACGACGCCGACTTGCGCAATATCACGGCCGAATGGCGCCAGCGCCTGGAACCAATGGCGGAATTCGCCACGCCCGTGGCGCCGCCCAAGCGCGTGTGGCAACAGATCGAGCAGCGCCTGCACCTGCGTCCGCAGGGCGGCAAGTCCTGGCTGCGCGATTCGCTGGCGTTCTGGCGTGGCCTGGGCATGGCGTCGAGCGCCATCGCCGCGCTGCTGGTGATTGTCGTGGCCACGCGCGTGATGGATGCGCCGCAGATCAGCTATGTGGCCAGCCTGACGGACGAGAAAGCGCAAACGGCCCTGCTGCTGACGGCCGACAGCCGCCACGGCGCGCTCGAGGTGCGCATGGTGGGCAACGCGCCCGTGCCGAGTGATAAGGATCTGGAACTGTGGGCCGTGCCGAAGAGCGGCAACCCACGTTCGCTGGGTTTATTGGCAGACAAGGGCAACGTGAAACTGGCCCTGTCGCAGCGCGCCCTCGGCAGCGACGTGGCCTTGCTGGCCGTCACCCTGGAGCCGAAAGGCGGTTCGCCGGATCCGAACGGACCGACGGGACCAATCTTGTACAAGGGTAACTGGGTGAAAATCTAAGCTTATTTAGGATACAGAATCATCTGCGTGCAGCGGAACAGGGCAATAGTCTTGCCCGTTTCCTTGCTTTTCACCACGGCATCCCACACTTGCGTGTTGCGGCCCTTGTGCTCGACTTTCGCCGTGCAGGTGAGCGTGCCTTCGCGGGCCGTGCCCAGGTGGTTCGATTTCAACTCGATGGTCGTAAAATTGCTCGCGCCTTCGGGCAGGTTGACGATGCAGCCATAGCCGGAAGCCGTGTCGGCCAGGGTCACCACGCTGCCCGCATGCAGGTAGCCATTCGGCGCCAGCAAGTGCGGCAGCACGGGCAATTCCGCCGTCAGCTGGCCGTCGCCCACTGCCGTGATGACGATGCCCAGGTGGCCGGGCAGGCGGCCGGTGCCGCGTTCATTCAACATTGCTACGGTGATGTCGGGATTGCTCATGCGGGTCCTTGTGCGGGTGAATCCGGACAGCGGATCTGCCGGAAAATACTATGATGATAGCAACTTTCCCCGCAGCGGTTTGGCAACCGCCTATTTCCGGCCACGCCGCCGTTTCCACCACACCAAACTGCCCGTCAGCAGGAACAGCAAGGGCATCAAACCGAAGAAGGTAATGAAGGCGCGCCCGGCCACGCCGAACGCCTGGCCCGAATGCAGGGGGAATTGCCAGCCGAGGAAAACATCGCCGGCCGGCGCCCGCAAGGGATCGCGTATGCGCAGGGGCAAGCCGCTGCGCGCGTCCAGGGTGATGCGCGTGGCACCGTCGCCGTGGGCGATTTCGCCGGGCTGGCGCACGCGCACGTCATACGGCTGGTCCTTTTTCGCCGGCAGCACGATGCGCGACACGCGCGCCTGCGGATACAGCAGCTGCGCGGCGGCCATGGCGGCGCCCGCATCGAGCACGGCGCCGTCCTGCGCCACATTCTTCAATTTTGCCGTATCCGGCACCGTCGACACCAGCTCCACCAGCGGCACGATCAATTGCGGCAAATTGAAATAGATGCCGGAAAAGGCGAGCACAGCCAGCACGGGCGCGGCAAAGAAGCCCGCCGCCTTATGAAACGTGTAGTGAAAACGGGGCCAGGAACCGCCATGCGACACCGTCAGCGCGCGCTTGATCGCCGTCCACTGCAGGCGCGGCCACCACAGATAGATGCCGGTGAGCGCCATCAGCAGCAGCATCACGCCGGAAATCCCCGTGACCGTCTTGCCCGCGTCGCCCGACAGCAGATAGCGGTGCAAATGAAACATGCCCGACATCAACAGCGGGCGCGTGAGGCCGAAACGGCCCCAGTCGCGCTCGCCTTTGACTTGCAGGGTGTAGGGGTCGACCATCACCTGGCGCACGATGGCCTGGCTGAATGGCGACGGCTTGCCGGCCTGGCGGTACGAGGCCACGTACACGTCGCGCGCATCGGCGGGCGGATTGAGCTGGCTCGGCTTGCCGTAGGCGGGGTCGGCCGCGAGTGCGTCCACCACCGCTTGCAGCGTGCGTGGCGTCACCTGGAACACCTGGCCGGGCGCGGGCGTGCTCGCCTGCAACAAATTAGGATTCAGATACGCATCGAGTTCCGGCATCCAGGCGATGACGGACCCCGTCAAGCCCAGCAGGACGAACAGGGCGCCGAACCACAGGCCCGCATACAGGTGCAGCTTGGCTAACAGCCATGGGATCGGGCGCTTGGACATGAAGGGGGACTCTGGGAATTTTGGGCTGCGAAACGATAGCATGAAAGCCCTGCAGTGAAAATCACGTGCGGCAAGAAAGGGAAGAACCATACAACACGCTCATCAGAACGCGCGAATTGGAGGAAACCGAGCGTTTCGGCACCATCAGCGAGCGCATCGGCATCGCGGAGGAATGTTGCAAGGCATACACTTTCCCCTATACTTCATCGAAAGGAAAACCATGACCACTGCCCGCCTCTTCGCCGCCACCTTGGGCCTCGCTCTGCACCTGGGCGCCCACGCGGCCGATTTCACGGTATCGAGCACCGACATCGCCCCTGGCCAGACCCTGGCACCTGCGCAAGTGTTCCAGGGCTTCGGCTGCACGGGCGGCAACCTGGCGCCGCAGCTGTCGTGGCACGGCGCGCCGGCCGGCACCAAAAGCTACGCCGTCACCCTGTACGACCCGGACGCGCCGACGGGCAGCGGCTGGTGGCACTGGAGCGTATTCAATCTGCCCGCCGGCACCACTTCCTTGCCGGGCGGCGCCACGGCCGGCACCCTGCCAGCGGGCGCCATCCAAGGACGCAACGATTTCGGCGACAGCGCCTACGGCGGCGCCTGCCCGCCACCCGGCGACAAGGCGCACCGCTATCAGATCACGGTCTGGGCCTTGGGCGTGGACAAGCTGCCCCTGGATCAACAGGCCAGCGGCGCCATGCTCGGCTACATGCTCAACGCCAACGCGCTGGGCAAGGCACAGCTGACGGGACTGTATGGAAGATAAGATGGAAGCGGTGGCCCTGAGCGAACTGCGCATTGCCCACGGCACCATCGAGGCGCGCCGCGCGCAAACCCTGCGCCGCGTACCCGTCTTCCAGAGCGCCCTGTGCCGCGTGCGGCAGGGAGTAAAACTGCTGGAATGGGGCGCTCGCCAGGCGCGCGCCGGGACGCACGACGTGGTGCTGATGCCGGCGGGCCAGGAACTGGGCGTGGCCAACCTGCCAGGCACGCAAGGCACGCAAGGCTACCGGGCCGAAGTGCTGAGTTTTTCGCCAGCCCTGATCGCCCGTTTCCGCGCGCGCCATGGCGGCCTCGTCGATGGCCAGCTGCGCCAGGCGGCCACGGCCAGCTTGTGCGTGCCGCTCGATGACCACGCGGCGCTGGCCTGGGACCAGCTGATGGCCAGCCTGGCGGGTAGCACACCGGCCGCGCTGCTGGCGCACCAGGCCGAAGGCTTGCTGCTGGCCCTGGCCCTGGGCGGCCACTGCGGCCCCTTGCTGCTGGACCGCCGCGACCCGCTGGCCGCGCGCGTGCAGCAAGTGCTGCTGCTGGACCCGGCCGCCGACTGGAGCGTGGCCAAGGTCGCCAGCCAGCTGCACCTGGGCGCGTCCACGCTGCGCCGCCAGCTAGCCCTGGAACAACGTCACTTCCGCGCCATCCTGGAAGACGTGCGCCTGGGCCTGGCCTTGCAAGAATTGCAATCTGGCATCTTACCCATTGGCGACATCGCCGCTGCCTGCGGCTACGCCTCGCCCTCGCGCTTCGCGGCCCGTTTTCGCCAGCATTACGGTCTGTCGCCGCGCGACTTGCGCGCCACCCTGTAAAGTTCATCCAGCGCAAATCACGCAACAAGCGCTGACAAGGCGGCGATTTTCTTGCTACTATGCGCCCATGTCTTCCCGCCAGCCCACCCGCAAGCTTGCTCATCACGGTGCCGCCGCCCTCGCGCGCACGCCGTGGCGGCTGTGCGTGGCGCTGTTCAGTACGCTGGCCCTCGTGTTCCTGCTGTCGACGGCCGCGTCGCACCTGCACAAGACCAGCCTCGACGCGGAAGAGTGCGCGCTTTGCGCCACCGTCATCGACAAGGTGGCCGATATCGCCGTGCCGCCGGCCATCACCGAGCCGCCCGCCCAGTTATTGCCGTACCGCTTGCTGGCCATCGCTCCCGCCACCCTGGCACCCGCCGCCGCCCTCATCTTGCCGCCCGTGCGCGGCCCGCCTGCCGCCTCGTTGTAGTTCCCACGCTGTTTTTATCCTTTTTTCAGGCTGCACCGCCGCGTCCTCATGCGCGCCGGGCCGCCTGGCGTAGACTATTTTCGAGGTTCACCATGCAACACACACCACGCCTGAGCGCGCTGTCGCTCGCCCTTGCCAGCCTGTTTACCGCTTCCGCGCATGCCGCCGAAGCCACCGCTGCGACGGACGCCGCGCCACAAGAAATGCAAAAAGTGGAAGTCACGTCCGCCCATTTGAAAAGCGCGCGCATCGAGCTGTCGCCGAAAGTCGGCACCACCATCTACAGCATCGACAGCCACATGGTCGACATGCTGGGCCAGGGCGACAACACGCCGTTCAATGAAGTGCTGCTGCGCCTGCCGGGCGTATCGCAGGATTCGAAGGGTTCCGGCGCCCTGCACGTGCGCGACGACCATGCCAACGTGCAATACCGCATCAATGGCGTGCAATTGCCGGAAAGCATCAGCGGCTTTGGCCAGTCGATCGACACGCGCCTGATCGACAAGACGGATTTCATGACGGGCGCCTTGCCGGCCCAGTTCGGCCTGCGCACGGCCGGCATCGTCGACATCGAAACGAAGGAGGGCGGCATGACGCCGGGCGGGCGCATCGGCATCATGGTCGGCAGCCACGACCACGTGGAGCCGAGTGCCGAATTTTTTGGCAGCGTGGGCAAGTTCAATTACTACCTGTCCGGCAGCTACCTGGGCAATTCCCTGGGCGTGGAAAACCCGCAGGACACGCGCAGCGCCCTGCACGACAAGACGCGCCAGAACAAATCGTTCGGCAGCCTGTCGTATTTCCTTGATGACAACACGCGCCTGGGCGCCATGTTCGGCACGTATAACGGCCGCTTCCAGATCCCGAACAATCCGGACCAGGCGCCGGGCTTCTCGCTGGCTGGCCACAGCGATGCGCAGGCGGGCACGTCCACCTTGCCGTCGTCGCAGCTGAATGAAAACCAGCGCGAAGTGAACCGCTTCCTCGTGCTGTCGCTGCAAAAGAGCCTGGGCGACCTCAATTACCAGGTCTCCGCCTTCCACCAGTATTCGGAACTGCACTTCACGCCGGACTCCATCGGCGACCTGATCTACAACGGCGTGGCGTCGGATTCGCGCCGCGCGAACAGCGCCTCGGGTGCCCAGTTCGATATCAGCTACAAGTTGCACCAGGACCATACCGTGCGCGCCGGCCTCGCTTACACGCACCAGAAGACGACGAGCGACAACACGGTGGCCGTCTTCCCGGCGCTGGACGGTGCGCAAAGCGCCACCACGCCGGTTTCCATCGTCGACAACAGCGGCAAGACGGGCACCCTGGCCAGTTTCTACCTGCAGGATGAATGGCATATCAGCAAACCCCTGACCCTGAACTATGGCGCCCGCTTCGACAAGGTCTCGGCCTACACCAGCGAGCAGCAATGGAGCCCGCGCGTCAACCTGGCGTATCAACTGGCGCCGGGCACGGCCTTGCACGCCGGCTATTCGCGCTACTTCACGCCGCCGCCGCAGGAACTGGCGGCGCAAGGCAGCATCGACCTGTATGCGAACACGACGAATGCGCCGGAAATCGGCAAGTCGGACAACGTCAAGGCCGAGCGCACGCACTACTACGACGTCGGCATCAGCCACCAGGTGAATGCGAAACTGACCGTGACGGCCGATGTGTACTATAAAAAGATCAACAATCTGCTGGACGAAGGCCAGTTCGGCCAGGCGCTGATCCTGACGCCGTTCAACTATGCGGACGGCTACGCCAAGGGCCTGGAATTGTCGGCCATTTACAGCGAGAAAAACTGGGGCCTGTTCCTCAACGCCAGCACGCAAAAGGCGCAGGGCCGCAACATCAATTCGGGCCAGGCCCTGTTTGGCGCCGATGAGTTGAACTACATCAGCCGCCACTATGTCTATCTCGATCATGACCAGAAATACACGCTGTCCGGTGGCGGCCATTATCACTTCGGCGATTCGCAAGTGAGCGCTGACTTCCTCTACGGCAGCGGCCTGCGCATGACACCGGATGGCGGCGCGCCGAATTCCGGCCATTTGCCGAGTTACTTCACCGTCAACACGGCGCTCACGCACACGTGGAAAAATACGCCGGTCGGCAAGGTGGAAGGACGTTTGGCCCTGATCAACCTGTTCGACAAGTCCTACCTGCTGCGCGACGGTTCCGGCGTGGGCGTGGGAGCGCCGCAGTATGGCGCCCGCCGCAGCATCTATGCGGGTTTATCGACGAGTTTTTAAGAGTTACGCGCGAAGACAGCGGCAGGGAGCAACGCCTGCCGCTGTCGGTTGCCGTACCGTGTCATGCCTTATCCCCAGGCGATGGCCGCCTGGCCGTGCGCCTGCAAATACGCATTCGCCAGGCTGAACGGCTTGCTGCCAAAGAAACCTTTATTCGCCGACAAGGGAGATGGATGGGGCGCCGTCAGCACCAGGTGCTTGCCGGGGTCGATCAGGGACCGCTTGGCTTGCGCGTAGCCGCCCCACAGGATGAAGACGAGATTGCTGCGCTCGGCGGACAGGTGGCGGATGGCGCTGTCCGTCAGCTTTTCCCAGCCCTTGCCCGCATGCGTACCGGCCGCCCCCGCGCGCACGGTCAGCACGCTGTTGAGCAAAAATACCCCTTGCTGCGCCCAGTCGGACAAATCCGTCCGGGTGCGTACGACGCCTGCGTCGCTCTGTAATTCCTTGAAGATATTCTGCAGGCTGGGCTGCGGCGGCGTGCCGTCGGGGATGGAAAAGCACAGTCCCATGGCCGCGCCCGGCGTGTGATACGGGTCTTGCCCCAAGATCACGACTTTCACCTGCTCGAACGGCGTCAGGTCGAAGGCCCGGAAGATGGTTTTGCCGGGTGGACAGCACGGCCCCGCCGCATATTCCGCCTTCACGAAGGCGGCCAGGCGTTCCCAGTAAGGTTCGGCGAAATCAGCCTCCAGCCGCGCCTTCCACGATGCGTCGATGCGTACGTCCATGCGCCACCTCATAGCTCATTTGCCAACAATACCTTTTCAGCATGCCAGTATAGGACGCTCGGCCGATGAGGCGCATACGATACGCACAGGCAAAAAAAAGCCGCCAGCGCGAGCGGGCGGCTTTGATACAGCGCAAGGTGCTTAGAAATTCAGCGCCGATTCCACGCCGGCGCTGTGCGCCTGTTCATCCGCGTGGTACGAGCTGCGCACCATGGCGCCCACGGCGGCGTGGGTGAAGCCCATTTTATAGGCTTCTTCCTCGAACATTTTGAACACGTCCGGGTGCACGTAGCGGCGTACGGGCAAGTGGCTGTTCGATGGGGCCAGGTATTGGCCGATGGTCAGCATGTCGATGTCGTGCTCGCGCATGTCGCGCATGACTTGCAGGATTTCCTCGTCCGTCTCGCCCAGGCCCACCATGATGCCGGACTTGGTCTTCACGTCCGGGTACATGGCCTTGAAGTCTTTCAGCAGCTTCAGCGAGTGCATGTAGTCGGAGCCGGGGCGGGCTTCCTTGTACAGGCGCGGCGCCGTTTCCAGGTTGTGGTTCATGACGTCAGGCAAGCCATCCTTGAACAGGTTCAGGGCTTTTTCCAGGCGGCCGCGGAAGTCGGGCACCAGCACTTCGATGCGGGTGTTCGGCGACAGGGCGCGCGTTTGCTGGATGCACTCGACGAAATGGCCGGCGCCGCCGTCGCGCAAGTCATCGCGGTCGACGGAGGTGATGACGACGTAGTTCAGGCGCAGCTTGGCGATGGTTTTCGACAGGTTGGCCGGCTCTTCCTTGTCCAGCGGGTCCGGGCGGCCATGGCCGACGTCGCAGAACGGGCAGCGGCGCGTGCACTTGTCGCCCATGATCATGAAGGTGGCCGTGCCCTTGCCGAAGCATTCGCCGATGTTCGGGCAGCTGGCTTCCTCGCACACCGTCACGAGTTTGTTTTCGCGCAGGATGTCCTTGATTTCATAGAAGCGGGTCGATGCCGACGCGGCCTTGACGCGGATCCAGTCCGGCTTTTTCAGGCGCTCGACTTGCTCGATCGGAATGATCTTGATCGGGATGCGCGAAGTCTTGCTGGCGCCTTTTTGCTTTTCGCTCGGGTTGTAGGCGGCGGGAGCGGCGGGGGCGGTGCTGGAAATGGTCTCAGAAGTCATGGCTGCAAGCCCTTGAGGGGCATGTTGGTTTGTTTGCTCAGGCATCCGCTGCCTGAGGCGCGCCTGCGGCGCTGTTTACTTCGCTTACATCGAGTAATACGGTCAATTCGTGGGCCAGGGCCCGCTGCACGTCGGCCAGCGGCGCCAGCACGCCCATGCTGCGCATGTCCACCGTCTTCAGGCCGGAATAACCGCAAGGGTTAATCCAGGAAAACGGCGCCAGGTCCATCGCCACGTTGAGCGACACGCCATGGTAGGTGCAGCCGTTGCCGCGCACTTTCAAGCCCAGCGCGGCGATCTTCGCCCCCTTGTCTGGCCCGCCGGCAATATAGATGCCAGGCGCGCCATCGATGCGTTCGCCAGCGAGATTATACGCCGCCAGCACGTTGATGATGGCTTGCTCGATTTTATGCACGAACTGGCGCGCATACAGCTTGCCGCCCGGCTTGTTGCGGCGCAAGTCCATCAGCAGGTAAATCACTACCTGGCCGGGGCCGTGGAACGTCACTTCGCCGCCACGGTCCGTCTGCACCACGGGCACATTCTCCGCGCCGGCCAGCAGGTGGCCGCGGTCGGCCGCCAGGCCCAGGGTGAATACGGGCGGATGCTCGACGACCCACAGTTCGTCGCGCGTGTCCGTCGTGCGCGCGTCGGTAAAGGCGCGCATGGCGGCAAAGGTCGGCTCGTAATCGACGCGGCCCAGCTCGCGGATCAGCGCCGTTTCGGTTCGGGTGGTGGTCATGACGGATTCTGTAATCAGCTGCCGGCGCCCTGCGGACGCTGCGGCGAAGCCGTGATTATAAGCCAGGCCGCCGTTTCATTCCGGGGCAGACTCCGGCAACAGCAGCAATCTGCCCAATTTTTGTGCAGCATGGCGTATCTGGGGCCCATTCAAGGCCGTGTAGCCCAGCAGCACGGCTGGCGCCAATTGTGCGCTGTGACAAAAATCACCGAGCGGCTGCAGCGCCAGCCCTTCGTGCGCGGCGCGCGCGCAAAACGTTCGCTCGTCGCTGCCCGGCGGCAACCATAGCACGCAATGAAAACCCGCTTGCTGGCCGGAAATGGCGTAGCGCCCGGGGGCAATCTGCTCGAGGCAGGCCAGCAACAGGTCGCGCCGCTCCTTGTAGGCCAGCCGCGCCTGGCGCAAATGGCGCACGAAAGCGCCATCCTCCATCCAGGCGGACAGCGCCAGCTGCTCCGTCACGCCCACGGACCTGCCCGTCAACTGCAGGGTGCGCAGCAACTGCGGCCGCAAGGCGGACGGCAGCACCATGAAGCCCACGCGCAGGCCGGCAAACAGGGTCTTGTTAAAACTGCCACAATAAATCACGCGCTGGTACTGGTCCAGCGCCTTCAAGGCTGCCAGCGGCGCGCTCTGGTAATTGAATTCGCTGTCGTAATCGTCTTCCAGCACCCACGCGCCGTGGTCGTTCGCCCATTCCAGCAAGGCCAGGCGGCGCGTGACGGACATGGTCACGCCCAGCGGCGACTGGTGCGCCGGCGTCACGTAGGCGAGGCGGGCATCCGCGTGCGCGGCCAGGGCGGCGCCATCGATGCCCTCGGCGTCGACGGCAATGTCCACCGGCACGGCGCCGGCGAGGGCGAACAGGGCGCGCGCGGCCGGATAGCCCGGTTCTTCCAGGCACACCTTGTCGCCCTCGCGCACGATGCTGCGCGCCAGCAAGTCGATCGCGTGGCGGATGCCGGTCGTGACAAGGATGTCTTGCGGGTCGCAGCGCACGCCGCGGTACTTGGCGAGGAAATCGGCGATCTGCTGGCGCAGTTCGGGCAAGCCGGCGGGATCGGCGCTGCACAACTGCTCCGGCGTGGCGGCGGCCAGCGCCCGCGTGGCGCACTTGGACCAGGCAGCCATGGGAAACAGGCTGGCGTCGGCGCGCCGCGCCACGAAGGGCAAGCCGTCGCGCACGCCCGTATCCGAGGCAGGCGCGGGCGCCACGGCCAGCGGGGCGGGAACGGCGTCGCCCAGGCCCGCCATCAGGAAGCGCTCCGGCACGACGGCGCACACGCGCGTGCCGGAACCGGGCACGCGCGTCACGTACGCTTCCGCGTGCAGGCGGTCGAACACGGTTTCGATGGTGCCGCGCGACAACTCCCACCGTTCCGCCAGGGTGCGGCTGGATGGCAAACGGCTGCCCGCCGGCAACATCTTCGTCAGGATGGCCGAACGCAGCGCTTCATACGCGCCATCCTGCTTGTTGACGCCCGCCTTGTCGAGCCAGCTGGTGGGGCGAGGCAAGTCCAGGGCGTGCGGTGATTTTCCTCGCGGCATAATAGTCGTCCAAGTGGTCCAATGAATTTTCTGATGACTGGCACTTCGCATTACACCACAAACATTCTACTCTCACCGTTCCGGTGCGCCAGCGGGGCGCACGCTTGCCTGGATCGTGTAAAACAATGCAGAAACAAATCGCTTTATGGGCCTGGGGCGGCATCGTGCTGCTGCTGGTCTGCCTGTCGCGCATCAGCATCGACATCTATCTGCCTTCGCTGCCGGCCATGGCCGATGCCCTGCATGCCAGCGATGCGCAGCTGCAACTGACCCTGAGCCTGTTCATGGCCGGCTCGGCCGCCTCGATGCTCGCGTGCGGGCCGCTGGCCGACCGCTACGGACGCCGCCCCGTGCTGCTGGCCGGCACGGGCATTTTTGTGCTCGCCAGCATCGTCTGCACCGTGACTTCCGACGTGCACGTGCTGATCGCCGCGCGCGTGCTGCAAGCGTTCGGCGGCTGCAGCGGCACCATCATCGGCCGGGTCATGGTGCGCGACCGCTTCGATCCCGCCACGCAGGCGCGCATGCTGGGCAAAATATCGATGGTGATGGGTTTGTCGCCGATCGTGGCGCCGCTGGCCGGCAGCGTGCTCGATGCGGCGTTCGGCTGGCGCGCCGTGTTTGGCGTGCTGTGCCTGCTGGGCGCGCTGTCGCTGGGGCTGATCGCCGCCTGGGTGCCGGAAACCAGGCCGGCCAGCGTCGTGCCACAGGGCAATACCCTGGCGCTGTACCGCCGCCTGCTGGGCGACGCGTATTTCCTGCGCTATGCGCTGGCCATCGCTTGTGTATATTGCACGTATTTCCCCTTCATCGCGGAATCGTCCGTGCTGTTGCAAAGGGGCATGCACCTGTCGCCGCACGCGTATGCGCTGGTGTTCGCGCTGACGGTCAGCGGCTATATCGGGGGATCGAGCCTGTTTCGCGCGCTGGGACCGCGCCTGGGCGCCGATTACCTGCTGGGCGTGGCGGTGCTGATCAATGTGGCGGGTGCGGCCAGTTTGTTGCTGGCGGGTACGTTGGCGCCGCGGCACGTGGCGTCGCTGGTGGCGCCCATGCTGCTGGTGATGGTGTCGGTAGGCATGGCCATCCCCGCCTGCCAGCTGGCCGTGCTGCAGCCGTACGGCGACCAGGCGGGCAGCGCCTCGGGCCTGTTCTTCTTCGTGCAGATGCTCATCACGGCCGCCTGCGGCGCTGTCATCGCCGCCATCACGGACGGCAGCGAAAAGCCGCTGCTGTGGGTGACGGCGGCGGCCAGCGCGGCCTTTGCCGCCGTCTGGCTGCTCACGAAGAGCCGGGCCAGCGTGGCGGCAGCCAGCCTTACATGACGATCTTGACCATCGGGTGGCCCGACAGCGCCATGTACAGGGCGTCGAGCTGCTCGCGGCTGATGGCGCGCACGGTGACGGTCAGGCCCGTGTAATTGCCCTTGCCCGATGGGCGCTCTTCCATGCGGCCTGCGTGGAAGGTCGGATCGTGGCTGATCACCAGTTCCAGCATGGTCGGCGCGAAATCGACGTGCGTCGGGCCCATGATCTTGATGGGAAAGTCGCTCGGGTATTCGATCAGCGATTCGCTGGGAGGAATCGTCACTTCGGTGGGTGGGGTGGTTTGCATGGGAAATCCAATCAGTGCCGGTCAGAACAGACGGCGCGGCGCATGGCGCGCGGCGGCTGCAGAAAGGCGTATTGTAGCCAACTTTGGCGGCGCCTGCGCCCGCCGCCATGGCGCCAGGGGCGCGGAAAAAAAAAGCCAGCTTTGTAAGCTGGCGAAAACTATTTCGTTTGGACAAAATAGCCGGAAAATCGGTGCTGTCAGCCGCGCAGGCATTGCGCTGTGCTGCAATGACTCCACTGTAGACAAAACACCGCGGCTTGACCGCTGAAATGTGACGAACTGTCGGTTTGGCGGCTTGAACGTCGATAATCCATGACCGGACGGACAGGCAGCCAGCGCCAGCGGCCAGTTCAGCGCTCCGCTTCCTGCATCCGGCCATTACGGCCGGGGCCGCCGCGCTCATTGCCCCGGTCATTGTTCCGCTCACGTGGCGGCCCGCTGCGTTCGCCCCCGCGCGCCTCCTGTGCCGGACGCGCCACAGGAGCCGGCATCGGCGGCGGCGCGGGCCGCGGCTGGGCCACGGGCGGTGGCGCAGGCATGGCAGGCGGCGGCGCCGTCTGCAGCACTTCGCGGCGGCCGCCACGCTCCCAGCGGTTGCCGTCCGGGCGCTGCACCTCGGCAGGACGCTCGATGGCGGGGCGCGGCTGCGGCCGCTCGGCGCGGGGCCGCTGTTCGCCACGCCAGCCGGGGTGCGCCACCGGATCTTGCACGGGCGGCAAGGAAGGCGCCGCCGGTATCGGCGGCTGCGGCGGCTGGACTGGCACGGGCGGCCGGTTCGGCTGCATGGGACGCGGCGCCAGGTGCGTCTGGCCATCGTCCGTCTGCAAACGGCCAGGACGGTTGCCCCAGTCGCGCCGGAAACCATCTTGCTGGCGCGGCGCATCGGCGGGACGCTGCCAGTTGCCCGCCGGCGCAGGCGGAGTGCTCAAGGGCATGCTTTGCAGCACGGGCGCCGGCATGATGGTGCGGTTGCGGCGCGGCACGTCCACCGTGCGCGCGCCGCCAAAACGCTCGCCCGGCAGCATCGTCATGCCTTCACGGCGTTCGCGCTCGCCCATCACGGAACGGCGCCCGTCGGCGACGCGGTTGAGGCGGCGTTCATACTCGGCACTGCTGCGGTAGCCAGGCACGTAGCGCTCGTGCGGCGACAGGGGAAACCAGCCCACGCCCGGCTGCTGGCCGTGGCCGGTCCCGTGATTGCCGCCGACCCAGCCCACCAGGGCCGGCGCCCAGGGCACGCGGCCGCGCTCGCGGCCCGGGGCCCAGCCCCAGCGCTGGCCCAGCAGCACCCAGCGGCCGTAATGCGAGGGCGCGTAGCCCCACGGCGCATTGTCGACCCAGGTCCAGCCCCACGGCGCGATCCACGTCCAGCGCCCGTCGCTGTACGGCGCCCAGCCGGCCGGTACCGTGCTGGGCAGCCACAGGGGGCCGTATTCCGCGTTGTCCTGCCAGGCGCCATAGCGGTCCAGCTCTTCATAACCGGTCGTATCGTCCGTGACATAGCGCAAGGCCGGCGCGGCGGCGGGCAAGGCTTCGGGCCAGTTGTCGAAGGCGATTCTCTGCAAGGCGCCCGTGCGCAATTCTTCGTCCGTCAATTCGGCGCGCTTGCCTGCACGCAAGGTGACGCTGCCCGTCGCGCCATCCACGTCGGCCGCCCCTTCGAGCACGCTGACGATGCTGGTGCCGGGCTGGCGCCCCGCCTCGATGCGCACCCAGCCCGGCTGGGTCAGGATCACGCGGGCCTGGGCCGTGGTCAGCTCGAAGCCGCGCAGCGCGTCGGGATTGCGCACGCGCACGCTGACCGTGCCATATCCGAGGTGCAATTTGAAACTGTCGTCATCGAGCTCGCTCACTTCCAGCTCGGAATCGCCATCGAGGCGCACGGCGGCCGCACCCACGCGCAATTCCGCCAGCGCGCCGCGCATCGTGGTCAAGCGGTTATCCGTCGTGACAGGCCAGTTCAGCAGGGCATGTTGCGCCTCGCCCTCGCCGGCGCGCACCAGCACCTGCCCTTCGACGGTGGAAATGCGCCCCACGCGGGCGGGCGGGTCCTGCGCCAGGGCCAGGGAGCACGCCGACGACAGCAGCACGGCGCACACGGTGTTCAAGAAGGGGGAGGACAGGGTCGGACGCATGGCAGCGCTCCAGGCAGGACGGACAGAGATGAAAGGTAGACAACACCCCGATTACAGTCCTATCGGGCGGGCATCGCAAGCGGGCTTACAAATGTTTGCATCTTGATCTGGCTCAGGACGCCGTCTGGCCGCCCCGCTTGACGAAGAACAGGGCGGCGCCGACGGCCATCAGCAAGCCGCCAAAGAAGCGGTTCTGCTTTTTCACGGCGCGCGCGTCGCGGAAGAAGCGCTGCATCGAGGACGCTAAAAAGGCGTAGCTGTGCATGACGATCTGGTCGATCGTGCACATGGTGACGGCCAGGATCAGCAATTGCGGCAGCAGCGGAGACGTGGGGCTGATGAATTGCGGCAACACCGCCACCATGAAGATGATGCCCTTCGGATTCGTCACGTTGGTCAGGAAACCCGTCAGCACACGCCGGCGCATGGACGGCGCCACGGCGTCCGCATGCAGGTCGCCCGTCACGGCCACCTTGGCGCGCCATTGCGACAGGCCCAGGTAGATCAGGTACAGCGCGCCCACCGTCTTGACGATATTGAACGCCACTTCCGACGCCAGCAGCAGGGAACCGACGCCGGCGCCCGCGATGCCCAGCACCACCAGCAGGCCCAGCTGCAAGCCGAGAATCGTGGCGCTGGCCTTTTTCACCCCGTAGGACAGGCCGTGCGACATCGACAGCACGGCGCCCGAGCCGGGCGAGACGGCGATGATGGAAGCGGCGATGACAAAGGTGATCCAGGTGGCAAAGGGCATGCGGTTTCCAAAAATGGTGATGAGAGGCAATTTTAACCCGGCCCGTGCGGCCTTGCCGGCCCCGCCTGAGGTAAGATCGCGGTCACGCCTTCGCCACATCGTTCCTTGCCGTACAACCAAGAATAACATCATGAAAAACAACACTTTCCTCGCTCCACAATTTCCTGCCACCACCGTGGGAGCGCGCTGAGATGGCCGGCTCCAGCCTGCTGGCCCTGCTCGACGACATCGCCAGCATCCTCGACGACGTTTCCCTGATGACCAAGGTGGCCGCCAAGAAGACGGCCGGCGTGCTCGGTGACGACCTGGCCCTGAACGCGCAGCAAGTGGCCGGCGTGCGCGCCGAGCGCGAACTGCCCGTCGTGTGGGCCGTCGCCGTCGGTTCGCTGAAGAACAAGGCCATCCTCGTGCCCGCCGCGCTGGCCATCAGCGCGTTCGCGCCATGGGCCATCACGCCGCTGCTGATGGTGGGCGGCGCCTACCTGTGCTTCGAGGGCTTCGAAAAGATCGCGCACAAGTATCTGCACCCGGACGACAGCCACAAGGCCGAACTGGCGCAGGCGCTGCGCGACCCGCAGGTCGACCTGGTGGCGCTGGAAAAGGACAAGATCAAGGGCGCCATCCGCACCGATTTCATTTTGTCGGCGGAAATCATCGTCATCGCCCTGGGCACGGTGGCCGCAGCCACCTTCGCCGAACAGGTGGCCGTCGTCGTCGGCATCGCCCTCATCATGACGGTGGGCGTGTACGGCCTGGTGGCCGGCATCGTCAAGCTCGACGACGCGGGCTTTTACCTGGCGGCGCGCAAGGGCGCAGGCGCGCTGATGGACGGCGTGCGCGGCTTTGGCCGCATGCTCGTGTCGGCGGCGCCGAAACTGATGAAGTTTCTCTCCGTGGTGGGCACCCTGGCCATGTTCATGGTGGGCGGCGGCATTTTGACGCACGGCTGGCCGTGGGCCAGCGGCATGCTGCACCACGTCGAGGAAGCCGTCGGCGGCGTGGCCGGCATCGGCCCCGTGCTGGCGGCCGTCACGCCCAGCCTGATCAACGCGGTGGCCGGCCTCATCGCCGGCGGCCTGGTGCTGGCCGGCGTCACGGCCGTGTCGGCTTTGTTGCGCATGATCAAGCCAAGCAAATAAGCTTTCTGGTCTGATGGAGCGGCAGGCGCATCCGTGCCTGCCGCCCCGGCCATGCCGGCGGCGCCCGCTGCCCATGGAGACCCTATGCAGACTTCCCCCGCCCCACGCCCCAGCAGCGCCTTCATCGGCGCCTCCTGGGCGGCATTGCTGATCGGCATCGTCACCTATCTGTCCGGCCTGTGGAACGCCACGATGGCCCTCAACGAGAAGGGCTATTACTTCACCATCCTCATGTATGGCCTGTTCGCCGCCATCTCGCTGCAAAAATCCGTGCGCGACCGCAGCGAAGGCATCGCCGTGACGGGCATCTATTTCGGCCTGTGCTGGATTTCCGTGCTGCTGGCCTTGCTGTTATTGACCGTGGGCCTGTGGAACGCCACCCTGCAAAACAGCGAGAAAGGGTTTTATGCCATGGCGTTCCTGCTCAGCCTATTCGCTGCCGTGGCCGTGCAAAAGAACGTGCGCGACGTGGCGCGCGCCTCGGCCAGCACACCCGCCGAGCTGCCGGGAACTTAAACACCAGCGGCGCGTCTATTCCTGTATCCATGTCGGGAGAGGATGATGGGCGACCAGCAGAAACGTTTGCAGATGGCGCTGGAGGCGGCGCACATGGCGATCTGGGATTCGCGCATCGTCGCTGGCCAGGTCATCGACGGCACGGTCAGCTGGTCGGCCAAGGGCGCCACCTTGCTGGGCCTGGGAGAACGGGCGCTGACGCAGCCATTCCGCAGCTTTCTCGACTGCGTGCACGCCGGCGACCGCGACAAGGTGGTCAACGTGCTGCAGGACGGCGTGCGCCGGCGCGGCGGCTACGCCCTGCAATACCGCGTCGTCTGGCCCGACGGCAGCGAGCACTGGCTGGCGGCCAAGGCACAAGTCTTCGTCAATGCCGGCGGCAAGGCCGACCGCACCCTGGGCATCATCTGGGATATCACCGAGCACATGGCGCGCGAACTCATGATCGCCGAGCGCAAGGAACTGGCCGAAGTGACGCTCAGCTCCATCGGCGACGGCGTCATCACCACCGATCCGCAGGGCAAGACGCGTTACCTGAACCGGGTGGCCGAGCAATTGACGGGCTGGAGCAACGAGCTGGCGCAGGGCCTGGACATCGGCCTGACCATGCCGCTGGCCGATGAACGCACGGGCGAAGCGCGCGAGCACGTGGCCATGCGCTGCCTGCAACAGCGCCAGGCCATCGGCATTTCGCCCCGCTCGCAACTGGTCACGCGCGACGGGCGGCGCATCGCCGTCGAGGAATCGGCCGCGCCCATCTGGTCGCGCGACGGCCACATCCTCGGCGCCGTCGTCGTGTTCCGCGACGTCAGCCACGAGCGTAAGCTGAGCCAGGAACTGTCGTGGCAAGCCACGCACGACACCCTGACGGGCCTGATCAACCGGCGCGAATTCGAACACCTGGTGGCCGGTGCCCTGCACACGGCCAAGCAGGATGGCCACGCACATGCGCTGCTGTACCTGGACCTGGACCAGTTCAAGGTCATCAACGACACCTGCGGCCACGGCGCCGGCGACGTGCTGCTGCAGCTGCTGGCCAAGATGCTGCAGGGGCGGATGCGCGACAGCGACATCCTGGCGCGCCTGGGCGGCGACGAACTGGGCGTGCTGCTGCCGCACTGTCCGCTCGAACATGCGCGCCTGATCGGCGAACAGCTGCGCCAGTCCGTGCGCGATTTCCGTTTCGCCTGGGACGAACGCAGCTTCGAGCTGGGCGTGAGCATCGGCATCGTGGAAATCAGCCAGGACAGCAAGTCCATGAGCGAGCTGCTGAGCGCGGCCGACCAGGCTTGCTACCTGGCCAAGGAGCAGGGCCGCAACCGCATCCATATCTATCAGGAGTCCGACGTCATGCTGGCGCAGCGGCATGGCGAAATGCTGTGGATCTCGCGCCTGAACGAAGCGTTCGCCCACGACTATTTCCGCCTGTACGCCATGCCCATCGTGCACCTGCACGACAGCCCGGAACACCACGACGAAGTGCTGATCCGCATCCGCAACAGCAAGGGCGACCTGATCTTGCCAAGCGCCTTCATCCCGGCCGCCGAACGCTACGACATGATGCTGTCCATCGACCGCTGGGTCATCCGCGCCGTCTGCGCGCATATCCAGAGCGTGCGCGACAGCCTGCCGCCGTTGGCCGCGCTGGCGGAAAGCCGGCGCCGCGCACCGGCCTTGTATTCCGTCAACCTGTCGGGCATGTCGCTGGCCGATGCCGGCTTGCACGACTACATCACCGAGCAATTCGTGGCATTCGCGATTGCGCCCGAGCAAATCTGCTTTGAAATCACGGAAACGGCCGTCATCGCCAACCTGCCCAAGGCGCAAGTGTTCATGCGCCAGCTCAAGGCCCTGGGCTGCCGCTTCTCGCTCGATGACTTCGGCAGCGGCTTTTCCTCGTTCGGCTACCTGAAAGCCCTGCCCGTCGACTATTTGAAGATCGACGGCGTCTTCGTGCGCGACATCGCCACCAATGCCATCAACCGCGCCATGGTCAAGGCCATCAATGAAGTGGGCCATGTGATGGGCCTGGAAACGGTGGCCGAATACGTGGAAGACGCAGCCACCCTGGCCGTCATCCGCGAACTGGGCATCGACTATGCGCAAGGCTACGCCGTGGGCAGCCTGCGCCCCCTGACGGCGGGTATCGATTAGCCGCTGCCGACAACCAGTGCCTTTAAAACAATGCCGCATTGCTATCGCTAAATGCGTGCAAGCACGACCAATCTTGAGGATTTTGATCTACATCAATAAATTTGCGCAGGCGACTCCTTACACTGATCTCCATTCTTGCAATCGTGCAAGTCTTACTCACCAATTGCCTATTTAACTGATCAGGAAGCCGCGACCATGCGACAAAATTTGCCAGTGACTAACCGTGAAGTCCTCGTCTTGGACGATCAGGCCATCGTGTCGAAAACGGATATGAACGGCAATATCGTGTATGTGAACCCCTACTTCAGTCAGGTCAGCGGCTTCAGCGAGGCCGAGCTGCTCGGTTCGCCCCAGAACATCGTGCGCCACCCGGACATGCCGGCCGAAGCGTTCGCCGACCTGTGGACCTCGATCCAGGCCGGCACGCCGTGGACGGGCCTGGTCAAGAACCGCTGCAAGAACGGCGATTTCTACTGGGTGCGCGCCAACGTCACCCCCATCCGCGAAGCGGGCAAGACCATCGGCTACATGTCCGTGCGCGTCAAGGCGGACAAGGACCAGGTCAAGGCCGCCGAAGAAGCCTACGCGGCCATCCGCAACAAGGAAGGCGGCAACATCGTCATCAAGAACGGGCAGATCGTGCGCCCGGGCCTGGCGCACCTGCTGCACAGCCTGACGCACATGTCGCTCAACCTGCGCATCTGGGCCGCCACCTCCATCGTCAACTGCCTGCAACTGCTGGTGTGCGTCATCAGCCTGTTCGCCAGCGGCGGCCAGATCACCAATTACGCCATCTTCGGCGCCACCCTGTTCGGTTTCCTGATCAACGTTTTCCTCTGGTACACCTTGCGCATGTCCGTGCTCAAACCGCTGGGCAAGGCCCTGAACGGCGCGCGGGCCATTGCCGCCGGCGACCTGTCGGGCAGTTTTGAAACGGAGAGCACGGATGAAGTGGGTCAACTGCTGCGCGCGCTGCAACAGATGAACAGCAACCTGATCGCCACCATCCGCGACGTGCGCATCAACGTGGAAACCATGGCCGTGGCCACCAAGCAAATCGCCGTCGGCAATATGGACCTCTCGGGCCGCACGGAATCGCAGGCGGCCAGCCTGGAAGAAACGGCCTCGAGCATCGAGGAATTCTCGTCGACGGTGAAACAGAACGCGGACAACTCGGTGCAGGCGAACGAGCTGGCCGTGGCCGCCTCGAAAGTGGCCGTGCAGGGCGGCGAGATCGTTTCCGAAGTGATCACCACCATGGACGAGATCAACACCTCGTCGAAGAAAATCGTCGACATCATCGGCTTGATCGAAGGCATCGCCTTCCAGACCAACATCCTGGCCTTGAACGCGGCCGTGGAAGCGGCCCGCGCCGGCGAGCAGGGCAGGGGCTTCGCCGTGGTGGCGGGCGAAGTGCGCAACCTGGCGCAGCGCTCGTCCGTGGCAGCCAAGGATATCAAGCAACTCATTGAAATTTCCGTCGGCAAGGTGGGCGCCGGCATGCTGCAGGTGAACCGCGCCGGCGCCACCATGGAACAGGTGGTCAGCTCCGTCAAGCAGGTGACGGCCATCATGCAGGAAATTTCCATCGCCTCGCGCGAACAGAGCATCGGCGTCGACCAGGTCAACCAGGCCATCGCCCATATGGACCAGGTGACGCAGCAGAACGCGGCCCTGGTGGAAGAAGCCGCCGCGGCCGCCACGCGCCTGGCGGAAGAAGCGGCCAGCCTGTCGCAAGCCGTGAGCCTGTTCAATTTCGGCAAGATGCCGCCACCGCGCCGCGTCGCCATGCCTGGCGGAAAATCGGGTGCTGCGGGCGCCGCGAACGCCGGCAAACCCGCCATGAAACGCCTGGCAGCCTAAACCTTTCAAGACTTCATACACACCATGCCTACACTACTCAGCAGTGCTTCCGCCGACCTGGACGCCGTCGTCGAATTCGACCCGGTCATCATCGGCAAGATGAGCCAGTCCGGCCCGCGCTACACGTCTTACCCGACCGCCGACCGTTTCAATGCGGAATTTGGCTACGGCAACTTCCTCGAAGCGCTGGCCGCCCTGCGCATGCGCGGCGGCCGCCGTCCCCTGTCGCTGTACGTGCACGTGCCGTTCTGCGACACCCTGTGCTACTACTGCGCCTGCAACAAGATCATCACGAAAGACCGCAGCAAGGCGGCCACCTACCTCAGCTATTTAAAGCAGGAAATCGCCATGCAGGGCAAGCTGTTTGCCGGCATGAACCAGATCGAACAGCTGCATTTCGGCGGCGGCACGCCCACTTACCTGAGCGAAAAGCAGATGGATGAACTGATGGCGCATTTGCGCCAGCATTTCGAGTTCGCGTCCGATGAAGACGGCGAATATTCGATCGAAATCGACCCGCGCACGGTGTCGCGCGAACGCGTGTTTTCGCTGCGCGCGCAAGGTTTCAACCGCATCAGCCTGGGCGTGCAGGATTTCGACGCCGACGTGCAAAAAGCCGTCAACCGCATCCAGCCGGAAGCGGAAACGGTGGCCATCATGCAGGCGGCGCGCGACGCCGGTTTCCGCTCGATCAGCATCGACCTGATCTACGGCTTGCCGAAACAGAACCTGGACACCATGACGGAAACCCTGCGCAAGGTGATCAACGCCAGCCCCGACCGCATCGCCCTGTACCACTACGCGCACATGCCGCACCTGTTCAAGCCGCAGCGCCGCATCCTCGACGCGGACATGCCCGACAGCGCCACCAAGCTGGCCATGCTGGGCCTGTGCATCGCGCGCCTGACGGCCGCCGGCTATGTGTACATCGGCATGGACCATTTCGCCAAGCCAACGGACGACCTGGCCGTGGCGCAGCGCCAGGGCCGTTTGCACCGCAACTTCCAGGGCTATTCGACCCGCGCGGAGGCGGACCTGATCGCCTGCGGCGTGTCGGCCATCAGCTCCGTCGGCGCCGTGTACAGCCAGAATGAAAAGACGCTCGACGCGTACTACGAAAAGCTCGACGAAGGCGTGCTGCCGATCGCGCGCGGCATCAAGCTCGATACGGACGATTTGTTGCGCCGTATCATCATCCAGATGCTGATGTGCAATTTCGAACTGTCGATCGCCACCATCGAGCAAGCGCACCCCGTCAAATTCCGCAGCTACTTCGCCGCCGAGCTGGACAAGCTGCGCGAACTGGCGCGCGACGGCTTGCTCGTCATCGAGGAAGACTGGCTGACGGTGACGCCGAAAGGGCGCTTGCTGATCCGCAATATCTGCATGGTCTTCGACCGCTACCTGACCCTGGCGCGCGCCAACACGGCGCCGGACGCGGTGCAGCCGCTGCGCTACTCGAAAACGGTGTAATCGCGCCCGATGAACGCCCTCAGCCTCGTGCCCATGTTCCTGGTCGGCCTGGCCGGCAGCGTGCACTGCATCGGCATGTGCGGCGGCATCGTCGGCGCCCTGTCGCTGGGCGGGGGCGCGCCGGCGGCGCCCGTGCGCCCCGTCATTGCCATCGCCGTGGCGCGCCCGGCGCTGCAGACCAGCGTGCAAACGAACGTGCTGCGCGTGCTGGCCTACAACGGCGGGCGCATAGGCAGCTACATGCTGGCCGGCGCCCTGGCCGGCAGCCTGGCGGGCGCCGGCATGCTGCACCTGGCGTCCCTGCAAGTGGCCGGCTACTGGCTGGCCAACCTGATGCTCGTCGCCCTGGGCCTGTACCTGATGGATGCCTGGCGCGGCCTGGCGCACCTGGAAGCGGCCGGCAACGTGATCTGGCGCCGCGTGCGCCCCCTGTTGAAGCCGCTGATGCCGATGGATACGCCATTCAAGGCGCTGGCCGTGGGCGGTCTGTGGGGCTGGGTGCCGTGCGGCATGGTCTACAGCGCCCTGCTGACGGCCATGATGCAAGGTTCGGCCCTGAACGGCGCGGCCGCCATGGCCGCCTTCGGCCTGGGCACCCTGCCCACCCTGCTGGGCATGGGCTTGCTGGGCACGCGCCTGCGCGCGCAGATGCAGCGCCGTCCCGTGCGCATCGCCAGCGGCTTGCTGGTGCTGGGCTTTGGCGTGCTGGGCCTGCTGCGCGCCGCCAATGGCGTGTCGCTGGGCTGGCTCGACGCCCTGTGCGTCACGGGCCATCCATGAAAAGACGCATGAAATCAAACCTATGAATGCTGTGTTACAACCGTCCGCCTGCTTCCATTGCGGCTTGCCCGTCCCCGTCGGCTCCAGCTGGCTCGTCACCATCGACGACGTGCCGCGCGCCATGTGCTGCCCCGGCTGCGAAGCGGTGGCGCAAACCATCGTCGACATCGGCCAGAGCGCGTATTACCGCGACCGCGACGAATATGCCGTCAACGCGGCCGACGCCACCCTGGTGCCGCCCGAGCTGCGCCTGTACAGCAATGACGACGCGCAATTCGCGCGCGACGCCAGCAGTTGCGAGGCGACCCTGTCCGTCGAAGGCATCCGCTGCGCCGCCTGCGTCTGGCTGATCGAGCGCCAGCTGACGCGTTTGCCCGGCGTGCAGGCGGCCAGCCTGAACGTCGCCACGGAGCGCCTGTACGTGCGCTGGAGCCGCGCCGAATGCGAACCGGGCGACATCCTGCAAGCCGTGCGCCAGGTCGGCTACACGGCCTATCCGTATGATGCCGTGCGCCATGGCGAGCGCCTGCAAAAGGCCAGCAAGACCCTGGGCCGCCAGCTGTTCGTCGCCGGCCTGTCGATGATGCAGGTGATGATGTACGTGGCGCCCGCCTACCTGGCCGAGGATGGCACGCTGGATGACAATATGGCCAGCCTGATGCGCTGGGCCAGTTTGCTGCTGACCTTGCCGGCCATCTGCTATTCGGCCATGCCCTTCTTCCAGGGCGCCTGGGCCAGCCTGCGCGCGCGCACCCTGGGCATGGACGTGCCCGTGGCGCTGGGCATCCTGGCGGCCTTCTTCGGCAGCGTGGTGGCGACCTTCACGGGCCGCGGCGAGGTGTATTACGACTCGGCCACGATGTTCATCTTCCTGCTGCTGTGCAGCCGCTATTTCGAGCTGCAGGCGCGCCGCAAGGCCGCCTCGGCCCTCGAACGCTTGCAGCACGCCTTGCCCGCGTCCGCGTCGCTGATGGCGGGCTTCCCGGACGACCGCGCCACCACCCTGGTGCCGGCCGGCAGCCTGGCCGTCGGTGACGTGATTCTGGTCAAACCGGGCGAGGCGATCGCCGCCGACAGCGTCATCATCGAAGGCACGAGCGCGCTCGATTTATCCCTGCTGACGGGCGAGAGCGCGGCGCAACGGAGAAAAACGGGAGAGCGGGTGCCGGGCGGGGCGATCAACGCCAGCGCGGCGCTCATCTTGCGCGTGCTCAAACCGGCGCGCGAAAGCACCCTGTCCGACCTGTTGAAACTGATCGAGCGGGCCGGCAGCGGCAAGCCGCAGATCGCCCAATGGGCCGACAAGGTCGCCGCCTGGTTCGTGCTGGGCCTGCTGCTGTTTGCCATCGCCGTGTTCGCCTTCTGGAGCTGGCATGACCCGTCGCAAGCGTGGCCCGTGGCCATCGCCGTGCTGGTCGTGTCCTGCCCCTGCGCGCTGTCTCTCGCCACGCCGACGGCGCTGGCGGCCGCCACCGACAGCCTGCTGCGGCGCGGCGTGCTGATCGTCCAGCCGCATGTGCTGGAAACCTTGCACCGCGCCACCCACATCGTCTTCGACAAGACGGGCACCCTGACCCTGGGCCGGCCCGTGCTGCGGCAAACCGAGGGGCTCGGCAGCATGGGCGAGGACGCTTGCCTGCAGGTGGCCGCCGCGCTGGAAGCGGGCAGCGCCCATCCGCTGGCGCAGGCCATCCTGGCAGCGGCAGAAGGCTTGCCAGGACAACCGCCGCGCGCGCATGCGGAACAATTGCAAGAAGTGCAAGGCCAGGGCCTGGAGGGCATCGTCGACGGCGTGCGCTACCGCCTGGGCAATGCGGCCTTTGTCGCCGCCCTCGCCGGGCCGCCGCTGGGCGACACGGCCGTCGGCATGCAGGGCATGACGCCGCTGTACCTGGGCACGCAGGGGCGCTGGCTGACGCGCTTTTTACTCAGCGACGCGTTGCGCCCGGAAGCGGCTGACGTCGTCGCGTATTTCCACCGGCGCGGCAAGCAAGTCGTGCTGCTCAGCGGCGACCAGGAAGCGCTGACGCAAAGCGTGGCGACGGAACTGGGCATCAACACGGCGTGCGGCGAATGCCTGCCCGATGAAAAGCTCGATTTCGTCCAGCAATTGCAGGCCACGGGCGCCGTGGTGGCGATGGTCGGCGACGGCATCAACGACGCCGCCGTACTGAGCGGTGCCGACGTGTCCTTCGCCATGGGTTCCGGCGCCGCGCTGGCGCAGGCGCATGCGGACACGGTGCTGCTGTCGAGCCAACTGGTTTCCGTGCTCGACACGGCGAAAACGGCGGCGCGCAGCATGCGCATCATCCGCGAAAACCTCGGCTGGGCAACCCTGTACAATCTGACGGCCATCCCGGCCGCCGCGCTGGGTTTCCTCAACCCCTGGCTGTCCGGCGTCGGCATGGCTGCCAGCTCGGCCGTCGTCATCGCCAACGCCCTGCGCCTGCGGAAAGTCTAATGGAAGCTCTCTACCTCCTCATCCCCTTAAGCGTCGTGGTCGTCTTCATCGCCCTGTGGGTGTATTTCACGGCCTCGGACAGCGGCCAGTTCGACGACCTCGTCGGACCTGGCCTGCGCGTGCTGCAGGACGACGACACGCCGGCCAAGCCGGCGCCCGGCGAACCGCCGGCCTGACTTTTTCCCACGCAATACGCTGGCGCCCGCCAGCGCCGGCAAGCGTCTTTTGACACAGGTCAAGCAGCGCTTGCAGGGATCTTGCATGGCTTTTTTGATCGAAATATCACTTTATTTCGATGCCACTTCGCTACGCTTATTTCATCCGGGGAATTTTGATCCACATCAAAGTTTTTTCCCGGTCAAACACTTACTCTCTGGCCACCATCATAAATAGTAATTCCAGGGAGAGTCTTTGTGGATCAATCGCTGAACTATAACTACAAGATCGTGAAGCAATTCGCGGTCGCTACTGTGGTATGGGGCATCATCGGCATGCTGGTTGGCGTTATCATCGCCGCTCAGCTGGCCTGGCCTGCCCTGAACCTCGACATACCATGGCTGACATACGGACGCTTGCGTCCGCTGCACACGAATGCGGTGATTTTCGCCTTCGGCATCTGCGGCCTGTTCGCTACTTCGTACTACGTTGTACAACGCACCTGCCAGGTGCGCCTGTTTTCCGACAAACTGGCCGCCTTCACGTTCTGGGGCTGGCAAGCGGTGATCCTGTGCGCCGTCGTCACCCTGCCCTTGGGCATGACACGCGGCAAGGAATACGCGGAACTGGAATGGCCTATCGCCATCCTCATCGCCGTCGTCTGGATCGCTTACGCCATCGTTTTCTTCGGCACCTTGATCAAGCGCAAGGTCAAGCACATCTACGTGGCCAACTGGTTCTTCGGCGCCTACATCCTGGCCGTGACGATCTTGCACGTGGTCAATGGCGCCGTCATGCCAGCCTCGTTCACCAAGTCGTATTCCGCCTATGCGGGCGTGCAGGACGCGATGATCCAGTGGTGGTATGGCCATAACGCGGTGGGTTTCATCCTGACCGCCGGCTACCTGGGCATGGTGTACTACTTCATCCCGAAACAAGCCGAGCGCCCCGTGTACTCGTACCGTCTGTCGATCGTCCACTTCTGGGCGCTGATCTTCACCTACATGTGGGCGGGCCCGCATCACCTGCACTACACGGCATTGCCTGACTGGACGCAATCGATCGGCATGGTCTTCTCGCTGGTCCTCCTGGCACCAAGCTGGGGCGGCATGATCAACGGCATCATGACCCTGTCGGGCGCCTGGCACAAGCTGCGTACCGATCCGATCCTGAAATTCATGATCGTTTCGCTGTCGTTCTACGGCATCGCCACCTTCGAAGGTCCGATGATGTCGATCAAGACCATCAACTCGCTGTCGCACTACACCGACTGGACCGTTGCCCACGTGCATGCGGGCGCCCTGGGCTGGGTGGGCTTCATCACCATGGGTTCGATCTACTACCTGCTGCCGCGCCTGGCGGGCCGCACGCAGATGCACAGCACGCGCCTGGTCGACGTGCACTTCTGGGTGGCCACCATCGGCATCGTGCTGTACATCGCCGCAATGTGGATCGCCGGCGTGATGCAGGGCCTGATGTGGCGCGCGGTCAATCCGGACGGCACCCTGACCTACACCTTTGTCGAGAGCGTGAAAGCGACGTATCCGTACTACGTGGTGCGCGTGGCCGGTGGCCTGCTGTACCTGTCGGGTATGTGCATCATGGGCTACAACACCTGGATGACTCTGCGCGGCAGCAAACTCCCCGTCGCCCGCATTCCGGAACTGAACGCGGCGCACGCCTGATAGGAGCGAAAGCAAATGAAATTTTCACATGCATGGATTGAAAGAAACCCCTGGCTGCTGATCGCCCTGGTCACGGTGGTGATCAGCATCGGCGGCGCCGTCGAGATCGTTCCCCTGTTCTTCCAGAAGAGCACGACGGAACCCGTCGCCGGCCTGAAACCGTACTCGCCGCTGCGCCTGGCAGGCCGCGACATTTACGTGCGCGAAGGCTGCTACAACTGCCACTCGCAGATGGTGCGTCCGCTGCGCGCGGAAACGGAACGCTATGGCCACTATTCGGTCGCCGGCGAATTCGTCTACGACCGTCCGTTCCAGTGGGGTTCCAAACGCACGGGGCCCGACCTGGCCCGCGTGGGCGCGCGCTACAGCGACGAATGGCACCGCACGCACTTGAACAACCCGCGCGACGTGGTGCCCGAGTCGAACATGCCGTCCTACCCCTGGCTGGCGAAGACCAAGCTGGTGCCTGACGACATCATGCCGAAGATGCGCGCCCTGAAACGCCTGGGCCAGCCGTACAGCGATGCAGAGATCGCCGCCGGCCCCGCGCAGCTGCAGGACAAGACGGAAGAAGACGCCCTGGTCGCCTATCTGCAAGGCCTCGGTACATTAATCAAAACAAGGAATTAGCATGGCAATCGAAAACCTGTTTGACAGCGCCAGCAGCGTCATGACGGTGGTTTCCTTTACGACGTTCGTGGGCATCCTGTGGTGGACGTTCAGCCGCAGCAACAGCGACTTCGACGCGGCGGCACGTCTGCCGTTCGCCGACGACGCGCTCGACTATCCGGCCGAGGCCGAGACGACCCTGGCGAAGGAGCATAACCATGGCTGACTTTACCAACGGCTTCTGGAATATCTATGTGATCGTGCTGTCCCTGCTGGGCATCATCGGCTGCGGCGTGCTGCTGTACTCGCAGTCGAAAGTGAAAGTGCCGGCCGGCGCCCCCGCCGACGGCACCACGGGCCACGTCTGGGACGAGGACTTGAAGGAACTCAATACGCCGATGCCGCGCTGGTGGATGTGGTTGTTCTACATCACCATCGTCTTCTCGCTGGCGTACCTGTTCCTGTATCCGGGCCTGGGCAACTATGCCGGCAGCCTGGGCTGGAAATCGACGGGCCAGTACGAGGAAGAGCTGAAGAAGGCGGAAGCCGACTACGGTCCCTTGTTCAACAAGTACCTGAGCCAGGACTTGAAGACGGTGGCCGCCGATCCGCAGGCGCAAGCCATCGGCCAGCGCCTGTTCCTGACCTACTGCGCGCAATGCCACGGTTCGGATGCGCGCGGCAACAAGGGCTTCCCCAACCTGACCGACAAGGACTGGCTGTATGGCGGCGAACCCGACATCATCAAGACCACCATCATGCACGGCCGCAATGGGCAAATGCCACCGATGGGCGCCGCCCTAGGGTCCGAAAAGGATGTCGAGAACGTGGCCCATTATGTGCTGAGCCTGTCCGGCTCGACCTCGGATCCCGTCAAGTCGGTGCTGGGCAAGGCCAAGTTCGGCGCCTGCATGGCCTGTCATGGCGCCGATGCCAAGGGTAACCAGATGCTGGGCGCGCCAAACCTGACGGACAAGACCTGGCTGTACGGCGGCAGCGCCGACACCATCATGGAAACCGTACGCAAGGGACGCAGCAACACCATGCCGGCCTTCAGCGATTTCCTCGGCGAATCCAAGGTACACGTGCTGTCGGCGTATGTCTGGAGCCTGTCGAATCCGCAGGCACCCGCAAAGTAAAAATGGAACCTCAAGTCATCAAGATGTATGCGGCCCGCGAGCAAATCTACCCTCGCGAGGCCAAAGGACGCTACGCTACCTGGCGATGGGTATGCGTATGGCTTACCCAGCTCGCGTTCTACGGCTTGCCGTGGTTGACCTGGAATGGCAGGCAAGCCCTGCTGTTCGATTTGACCACGCGCAAGTTCTACATTTTCGGCGTCGTGCTGTGGCCCCAGGATTTCATCTATCTGGCGGCCCTGCTGATCATCTGTGCGTATTTGTTGTTCCTCGTCACGGCCATTGCCGGGCGGGTGTGGTGCGGGTTCTCTTGCCCGCAAACGGTATACACGGAAATTTTCCTGTGGGTCGAACGCCGCATCGAGGGTACGCGCAGCGCGCGCATGGCCCTCGACAAGCAGGGCCCCTCCGTGCGCAAGGCGTTCAAGAAGACGGCTAAGCACCTGGTATGGGGCGCCATCGCCCTGTGGACGGGCTTTACCTTTGTCGGCTACTTCACGCCGATCAAGGAACTGGCGCAGTCGGTGACCACGCTGAACTTCGGTCCCTGGGAATGGTTCTGGGTCTTGTTCTACAGTCTGGCAACCTACGGCAACGCGGGCTGGCTGCGCGAGCAGGTGTGCAAATACATGTGCCCCTACGCGCGCTTCCAGAGCGCCATGTTCGACCAGGACACCCTGATCATCACCTACGATGCCAAGCGCGGTGAACCACGTGGCGCCATGAGCAAGAAGGCCGGCAACAACGACAAGCTGGGCGATTGCATCGACTGTACCCTGTGCGTGCAGGTGTGTCCGACCGGCATCGATATCCGTAACGGCCTGCAGTATGAATGCATCGGTTGCGCCGCTTGCGTCGATGCCTGCAACAGCGTGATGGACAAGGTCGACCGGCCACGGGGACTGGTACGCTACAGTACCGACCATGCGATGGAAAACAACTTCAATTCGAAGCAGATACGCCAGCGCGCCATGCGCCCGCGCGTCTTGATCTACACTTCCATCCTGGCCCTGATCATCATCGCCGTGTGTACTTCGCTGGCCCTGCGCACGCCCCTAAAAATGGACGTGATCCGCGACCGCGGTTCCATGGGACGCGAAGTGGAAGACGGCATGATCGAAAACGTCTACCGCCTGCAGATCATGAACACGTCGGAGCAAAGCCAGCATTTCAAAATCAGCGCTTCCGGCTTGCCGGGCCTGACCTTGCTGACGCGCGAAGAAGTGACCTTGCAGCCGACGGAAACGCTGGGTTGGCCGATCCGCCTGCGCGTGCCGCACGGCGTGGGAGAGAAGGGCTCGAACAAGATTGCGATCGAATTGCAATCGCTGGACGACCCATCGCTGCATGTGCGTGAAAGCGCGGTATTCATCGTGCCACGTTAACAAGGAAAGGCGGACGGGGACCGGGTGCCCTCGCCGCCGCCACGAAGTTGCAGGAAGGCCGGTCCCCGCACGGGGATTGGCCGTTTACACAGGAGAAATACCATGTCCGACAGTCTGAAACTGCAAGCACCCGTTGCACCGTGGTACAAGCATCGCTGGCCATGGCTGCTGATGATCGGCCCCGGCCTGTCCGTGGTCGTCGGCAGCTTCATGGGCTATATCGCGTTTACGCAGCCCGATGCGCTGGTGGTGGGCGATTATTACAAGCAGGGCAAGGCGATCAACCAGGATTTGAAGCGCGACACGATCGCCAGCGACCTGGCGATGGATACGCGCCTGTCGTATGACGTGGCGCAAGCACGCCTGACCGGTTCCGTGCACAGCTTCGGCAAGGCCTATCAGGCGCCTTTGCAGCTGCACCTGGCGCATGCGACCCTGCCGGAAAAGGATATCAAGGTGCTGGTGCAGCCCGACGCAGCCGGCAATTTTTCCGTGGCGCTGCCGATGCTCGAGCGCAGCCGCTGGCAAGTGCTGGTGGAAAACGACAAACGCGAGTGGCGCCTGTCCGGCATCTGGACCTGGCCCCTGCAGCGCAGCATCGCGCTGCATGCGGACGAGGAACTGTAAGTCTTACTTGCAGACGTCCGTGCCGGCCGTAATGGCTTTTAACTTGGCCGGCTGCAGGATTTCAATTTCCCGGTTCGAGACGCGCAGCCAGCCTTCCTTCTTGAACTTCGACAGCAGGCGGCTGACGCTCTCGATGGTCAGGCCCAGGTAGTTGCCGATTTCCTCGCGCGACATGCGCAGCTGGAAATTGCTGCCCGAATAGCCGCGCGCTTCATAGCGCGACGCCAGGTTGACGATGAAGGCGGCAAAGCGCTGCGTCGCCTGCATATTGCCCAGCAACAGCATGACGCTTTGCTCGCGCGTGATTTCCTGGCTCATCATGCGGTGGAAATGGCGCAGCAGGGTCGGCATATTGCCCAGCAATTGTTCCAGGCTGGAAAACGGGATTTCACACACTTCGCTGTCTTCCAGCGCCACCGCATTACAGTGGTGGCGGTCGGCGCTGATGGCGTCCATGCCCAGCAGTTCGCCCGCCATCTGGAAGCCCGTCACCTGCTCTTCGCCGCCCGGATTGATCTGGTACGTCTTGAAATGCCCCAGGCGGATCGCATACAGGTTCTGGAACGAGTCGCCGATGCGGAACAGCGAGGCGCCGCGCACAATCTTGCGGCGGCGGCCGATGATCTGATCCAGCCTGTCCATGTCGCCCACATCGAGGCCCATCGGCAGGCACAATTGATGCATGCTGCAGGTCGAGCATCGCGCACGCAACGCCTCCACGTTCACGGTGGGCAAGGTTGGAGTGAGTAGCGCTTCAGTCATGTCGGTACCTTTTAGAAAATGCAACAACAAGTTTACTGCATACAGCCGCATACAGGGTTGCCGTATGCCAATTTCACCGTAAATTCGGCGAATAAACGACGTCCAGCCTTTAATTATATGGCAACATCGTCAAAAGCCCGTACGGGGCGGGCAATTTGCGCGGCGGCGCTTGCCAAGCTGGGGCATTGATAGGAAAATTCCTGACAGCATTATCTGCCGCCTGTGCCGCCCGGTACTGAAAAGGAAATCATGAAGCCTCTCGGCATTAAAGCAAAAGTCGCGCTGGCCACCAGCCTGACCTCGATCGCCATGATCGCGCTGGTCACCATGATCCAGGTGCAGCACATGCGCGACGACTTCACCCGAGTACTGCTGAGCCAGCAATCGTCCCTGATCACCCGCACCGCCGCCGAACTCGACGACAAGCTGGGCATGCTGCTGCAGATCGTCACCCTGACGGCCCGACAGCAGCCGCCGGAATTGATCGCCCGGCCCGCCCAATTGCGCGAATACTATTCGCGCCGCTCGATGCTGGTGCTGTTCGATGACGTGCTGGTGCTCGACGCGCATGGCGCCGTCGTGGCCGACATGCCGGAAGTGGCGGGGCGCGCCGGCATCAACGTCGCCGAGCGCGAGTATTTCCAGACCGTCCTGCGCACGCGCCAGCCCATGATCACCGAACCGATGCTGGGCAAGTCGAGCGGCATGCCCATCGTGCAGATGGTGGCGCCCGTGCTGGCCGCCGATGGCCAGGTGGCCGGCGTGGTGATCGGCGTGCTGCGCCTGTACAAGGACAACCTGCTGGGCCGCCTGCGCTCGGAAAAGATCGGCAAGAACGGCTATTACTTCATCCTCACGCGCGGCGCCGTGCCGCGCTACGTGCTGCACCCCGATACCAGCCGCTTGCTGCAACCGCGCAAGCCGAACGCCAACCTGACGACGACCCAGCTGCTGAAGGAAGATGGCGAAGGCAGCATGGTCAGCACCAACAGCCGCGGCATCACGGCCGTCAACAGCTTCAAGCGCCTGAAATCCGTGAACTGGCTGCTGGCCGCCTCGCTCCCCGTCGAGGATGCCTTCGAACCGTTCGATGGCGTGCTGTACCGATTGGTGCTGTGGAGCATCCTCGCCTCGCTGCTGGCCGCCTTTGTGCTGGGCTGGGTCACCGTGCGCCTGCTGTCGCCGCTGGTGCGCCTGCGCGACACCCTGCAAGCCCTGCGCACCAGCGGCAGCCGCTTCACGCCCGTGCCGGTGCAGCAGCGCGACGAGATCGGCGAACTGACGGAAGCGTTCAACGGCCTGATGAGCGAACGCGACCGCCTGCAGCAGGAGCTCGAATCGCGCGCGGCGGAGCTGGAACAGGAACGCGACCGGGCCGAGGCGGCCAACCGCGCGAAGAGCGATTTCGTGGCCAACATGAGCCATGAAATCCGCACGCCCCTCAATGCCGTGCTGGGCATGGTGTATTTGCTGGGCAATACCAGGCTCGACACGGAACAACGCAAGTATCTGACCATGGTCAGAGTAGCGGGCCAGTCGCTGCTGGGCATCCTCAACGACGTGCTCGACTATTCGAAGATCGAGGCGCGGCGCATGGAATTGTCGCCCGTCGAATTCGACCTCGATGAAGTCATGAATACCCTGGCCACGACGATGACGATGAATGCGGGCGAAAAGGAGCTGGAACTGGCCATCGCCGTCGAGCCCGACGTGCCGCGGCGCCTCGTGGGCGACGCCCAGCGCCTGCAGCAAATCCTCGTCAACCTGGCCGGCAACGCCATCAAGTTCACGGAGAGCGGCGAAGTGGTGGTGGCCGTCAGCCTGGCCGAGAGCGAGAGCGGCCGCGCCTGGCTGCGCTTCGAAGTGCGCGACACGGGCATCGGCATGACGGAACTGCAGCAACAGCAGCTGTTTGCCGCGTTTTCCCAGGGCGACCAGAGCATCACGCGGCGCTTCGGCGGCACGGGCCTGGGCTTGGCCATCAGCAAGCAGCTGATCCACATGATGGGCGGCGACATCGCCGTCGCCAGCAGCGAAGGCAAGGGCAGCCGCTTCTGGTTCAGCGTGCCCTTCGAGATGCTGGCGCAGCCGGCAGAAACGCGGCGCACGCCGGCGCTGGGCCAGCTGCGCCTGCTGGTGGCCGACGACAACCGCACCACGCGCGAACTGATCGTCAAGCTGATCGAGGCGTGGGGCTGGCTGGCCGACGAAGTGGACTCCGGTTTTGCCGCCATCGAACTGTACCGCGAACGCCTGGCGCAGCAGCAACCGTACGACGTGGTGCTGGCCGACTGGCACATGCCCGTCATGGATGGCCTGGCCACGGCCAAGGCCATCCGCCAGGCGGCCAGCGGCCAGCGCCAGCCCATCGTGGTGATGGTCAACGCCTTCGCCCGCAACCACCTGGAAGAAATCTCCAGCGCGGCCGAGGCCGACGTCGTGCTGATGAAGCCGATCACGGGATCGAGCCTGTTCGACGCCCTGCACCAGGCGCTGATCGCCAAGGACGACGGCGGCGAGCAACGCATGCTGCACCAGCCGCTGGGCACGGAACTGGCCGGCGTGCATTTCCTGCTGGTGGAAGACAATCATTTGAACCAGGCCGTGGCGCGCGGCATCCTCGAACACATGGGCGCCACCCTGGACGTGGTGGGCGACGGCTTGCAAGCCGTGGAACGGCTGCGCACGGAAGCGCTGCGCTACGACATCGTGCTGATGGACATGCAGATGCCCGTCATGGACGGCTTCAGCGCCACCCACATCATCCGCACGGAACTGCGCTTGCACCTGCCCGTGATCGCCATGACGGCCGGCGTGCTGGCGTCCGAGCGCGAGCGCTGCATGACGGCCGGCATCAGCGATTTCATCGCCAAGCCCGTGGTGGTGGAAGAAATGATGGAAGTCATCCTGCGCCACCTGCCCAAGCGCCCGCAAGTGCAGACGGCCGAGCCGGCACGCGTCGCCGATGAGGAAGTGTTTTCCATGGCGCCGCTGATGCGCGTGATGGGACGCGATGCGAAGGGGCGCGGCGTGCTGCGGCGCATGGTGGAAGACGCGCTGAACAAGGGCATGACGCCCGTGCGCGAGGCCGAAACGGCGTTGCAGGCGGGCCGCCACAGCGACGTGGCACGCATCCTGCACAGCGTGCGCGGCTCCGTCGGCACCCTGGGCACGAAACGCCTGATCCGCGCCGCGTTCGCCACCGAGGAAGCCATCGATGCGGGCCGCCTGGACGAGGTGCCGGCGCTGCTGGCGCGCACGGCGCAGGAACTGGAACAGGCGCTGGCGGCGGCGGCGGATTGGTTGTCGCGCCTGCAGGATTAAATCAGGCGGGCACGCCCAGAATCACGCTGGACGCCTTGAAGATGGCCGTCACGTTGCTGCCGAGTTCGATGCCCAGGTCGGTGCTGCTCTGGTTGGTGATGATGGCGGCAATCGTGCCGCCGCGCGGCAAGTCCAGCACCACTTCCGTGTTGACGGCGCCCGTCTGCACGCGCGTCACGACTCCGGCCAGCTGGTTGCGCGCGGAAAAACGCGCGCCCTGGCTGTCCGTCACGAGGATGATGGATGACGCCTTGATCAGCGCAAACGCTTCCACGCCCGGCACCAGGCCCAGGCTCGCGCTGCTGCCCTGCGTGACGATGGCCACGATGTGCTGGCCACCGGGCAATTCCAGGGTGACTTCATCGTTGACGGCGCCCTGTTTCAGTTCGGTCACCTTGCCCAGGAATTGATTGCGTGCCGTGGTTTTCATGGCCATTCTCCGTATGAGTAAAAGATCGTCGGCGATGCCTTCCGCCTGGCTGCCCAGCTGGCGCAGGTAGCGGGCATGCTCGCGCTCGATGATACGGAAATTGTCGACCAGCTGGCGCCCCCGTGGCGTCAGCCGCGTGCCGCCGCCGCCCTTGCCGCCTGTCAAGCGCTCGACCAGCGGTTCGCCAGCCAGGTTGTTCATCGCGTCGATGGCATCCCAGGCCGCCTTGTAGCTCATCTTCACAAGCTTGGCCGCCTGCGTGATGGAGCCGCATTCGGCGATGGCGCCCAGCAATTCTACCCGGCCGGCGCCGCCCAGGTTTTCTCCGCCCACCGTCATCCATACCGAGCCTTGCAGGCCGATTTCCGCTGCCGCTGATTTATCCAATGCGTTCACCCAATGTCTCTTCCATGCTGTCAATTTTTCCGTCACGCAAGTAAAGCACATGTTCACCCAGAATGCGCGCATCTTCCGGATCATGTGTGATCAGGATCATGGGCACGTCCAGGCGCTGCTGCCACTGGCTCAACTCCAGGCGCATTTTGACACGCAGGGCCGGATCGAGGGCGGCAAACGGCTCGTCGAGCAGCAGCGCGGCCGGCTCGGCCACGAGTGCCCTCGCCAGCGCCACCCTTTGGCGCTGGCCACCGGACAACTCGTCGGGAAACTGGTGCGCCAGTTCCTGCAGGTGGAAGGCGTCGAGCCAATGCTCGACCTTCTGCAATTTTTCGCGCGCGCGCGGATTGAACCAGCCGCGGCGCAGGCCAAAGCCCACGTTCTGGCGCACCGTCAGGTGCGGGAACAGCGCGTAATCCTGGAACAGATAGGCGACATTGCGCTGCTGCGGCGGCAAATTGATGCCGGCGGCGGAATCGAACAGGGTGCGCCCGTTCAGGCGGATATGGCCCGCCTCCGGCGTGAAGAGGCCGGCAATGGCTTTCAGGGTCATGCTCTTGCCGGCACCGGACGGGCCATACATGGCGATGCGCTGGCTGCTGGAGGTGCATTGCACCTGCAGGTCGAAGCGGCGTTTGCCGGAGCGCAAGGTGGCGCGGAGGTCGAGGTCGAGTTGCATAGGCGTCATCATCTGCGTCATTTGTGCGCGATGCGTCCGGGCGCCAGACGGCCCGCCGACAGCAGCACCACGATGCAGACCAGGGAGATAATCAGCACCAGCGTATTGGCCACCTCATCCTGGCCCGCCTGCACGGCTTCAAACACGGCCACCGACAGGGTCTGCGTCTTGCCGGGGATGCTGCCGGCCACCATCAGGGTGGCGCCGAACTCGCCCAGCGCGCGCACAAAGCCCAGCAGCACGCCGGCGAGGATGCCGCGCCAGGCCAGCGGCAAGGTCACGCGGAAAAAGATCGCCATTTCCGAGATGCCCAGCACGCGGGCCGCCTGCTCCAGCTGGCCGTCGACCGCTTCGAAGGCGGCGCGCGCGGGCTTGAAGACGAGGGGAAAGGCGACCACCGTGGAGGCGATCACGGCGCCCTGCCACGTAAAGATGAGGTTAATGCCGAAGTTATCCTGCAGCCAGATACCCATCGTGCCGCGCCGGCCCAGCAGCACCAGCAGGTAATAGCCGAGCACGGTGGGCGGCATCACCATCGGCAGGGTCATGAGGGCGTCGAGCAGCTCGCGCCCGGGAAAACGCGTGCGCGCCAGCACATAGCCCGTACCGATGCCGAGCAGCAAATTGAGCGCCGTGGCCCACGCCGCTACCTTGAGCGACAGGGCCAGCGCGGTCCAGGCGATATCCATGCGCGTTCGTTTACCTTATGGCTTCTTGAAACCGTACTTGGCGAGGATGGCTTGCGCCGGCGCCGTCTGCAGGTAGCTGACGAAGCGCTTCGCTTCAGCCTGGTTAGCGCTGTCCTTGATGGCGGCGATCGGGTACAGCACGGGCGCGTCCAATGGCACGTCCAGCACCACGTTCACCTTGTCTTTCATGATGGCCGCGTCGGTGGCATAGACAAAGCCCGCATCGACTTCGCCGCGCGCCACGTAGTCGAGCGACTGGCGCACGTTCTGCGTGCCGATGGCCTTGGGCTGCACGGCATCCCACAGCTTCGCCTTCTTCAGCGCGCCTTCGGAGTAACGGCCGACGGGCACGCTGGCCGGATTGGCGATGGCCACGCGGGTCACGCTCTTGTGCGTCAGGTCGCTCAAGTTCTTGATGCCCAGCTTGCTATCGTGCGGCACGATCAGCACCAGGCTGTTGCCGACGAAATCCATGCGGTCGGCCGGCAGGACGAAGCCCTGCTTTTGCGCCGCATCCATGGTTTCCTGGTCGGCCGAGGCAAACACGTCCACGGGCGCGCCCTTGACGATCTGTTGCAGCAGCACGCCCGAGGCGGCGAAGTTCAGGGACACCTTGCTGCCCGGATACTGCGCCTCGTAGCTCTGCGCCGCATCCTTGAACGCATTCGTCAGGCTGGCCGCGGCCGACACCACCACTTCACCGGCAAGGGCGGAGGTGGCGGCGGTGGCCAGCAGGGCGGTGCCAAGCAGGCGGGCGAGGAAGGTGAGGCGCATGATCGTATCCTTGTAAAGTGAACGGTGAACAAGGAGCGTAATATACACTTATATATAGCGTTCTGCCATTGCATGGGTCAAGGCAATGCCAATGGCATTGACAGACGGGAATGGGCGGACTATTTTTAACAAGAGACAACTATCCACTACTTTCCAGGGGTAAACGATGGGATACGCAGCGCTACTGCTTGGCCCCCTGATGCTCCTGGCGGTCATTCTTCTGGCATTGCTCATCGAGAGACGGCATCCCCTGCAGCAACAGCCTTCCGGGGCGTCGCGCTTCAATCTTGCGTATATGCTCATCTATACCGCCAGCGGCGCCATGCTGGCCCCGCTCACGGCCATCGTCACGGTACAGCTTGTCAATGCGGCCGGCGGCGGGCTCATCAATCTAGCCTCTTCAGGCTGGATGCTGGCGCCGGCCTTCATCGCGTATGCCCTGACCATGGATTTTCTGGAATACGTCTTTCATCGCGCGCAACACCGCGTACCCGCCATGTGGGCCATGCATTCCTTCCATCACAGCGATACGGCCATGAATGCCAGCACAACGACGCGGCACTATTGGGCCGAAGCGGGCATCAAGGCACTCAGTATCTATCTGCTGGCGGGGATCTTATTCAAGACCAATATGGTGATTCTGGGAATGTACGGGATACTGAGCTTGTATCATGTTTTCCCGCACATGAATGTCCGGGTCGGCTTTGGCCGTTACTGGATGCTGTGCAATTCACCGCAGTACCATCGCGTTCATCACTCGGTGCAAGCCGAGCATTTCAACTGCAATTTCGCGGGGCTGTTCCCCGTCTTCGACTGGCTGTTCGGCACCCACCATATTCCCCGCGCGGGAGAATATCCCCCGACGGGGCTGGACACGGGCAAGGCGCCGGGCACCTTGCTTGACGCGCTGACGTGGCCGGTGCGCAGCAAGGCCCCGTCCATCCCCTAGACGCGCACCGCCGCCGCCTCGTCGCGCCGCGCATACTTTTGCGCGATCACGGCGCAAATCATCAGCTGAATCTGGTGGAACAGCATCAGCGGCAAGATCACCATGCCCAGCGAACGCGTGGAAAACAGCACCTTGGCCATGGGCACGCCGCTGGCCAGGCTCTTCTTCGAGGCGCAAAAGACGATGGCGATTTCATCTTCCTTGTTGAAACCCAGGCGGCGGCTGACAAAGGTCGAAATACCCAGCACCAGCGCCAGCAGCAGCAGGCTGATCAAGCCCAGGGCCACCAGCGTTTCCACCGAAATCGTATGCCACAGGCCTTCGCTGACGGCTTCGCTGAAGGCCGTGTAGACCACCAGCAAGATCGAACCCTGGTCGACGTATTTCAGGGTGGCCTTGTGGCGGTCGACCCAGCGGCCGATCCAGCGGCGCAGGAACTGGCCGGCCAGGAAGGGCAGCAGCAGTTGCATGACGATGGACAGCACGGCGTCCACCGAGGACTTGCTTTCCGCGCCCTTGGCCACCAGCAAGCCCACCAGGATGGGGGCGAGGAAAATGCCGATGAAGTTCGAGGCCGAAGCGCTGCAGATGGCGGCCGGCACGTTGCCGCGCGCCATGGCGGTCATGGCAATGGAGGACTGCACGGTGGACGGCAAGGCGCACAGGAACAAGATGCCCATGTACAGGTCGGGCGTGAGGAAGGTCAGCGCCAGCGGGCGCAGTGCCAGGCCCAGCAGAGGAAACAGGACAAAGGTGCTGGCCAGCACCAGCAAGTGCAGGCGCCAGTGCATGGCGCCGGCCACCACGGCTTCGCGCGACAGCTTGGCGCCGTGCAGGAAGAACAGGGCGCCGATGGCGACGGTGGTGATATTGCCGAAGACCACGGCCGTCTGGCCCGTGCAGGGCAGGAAAGTGGCCAGCGCCACGGTGACGAGCAGGGCGATGGTGAAGTTATCGGGTTTCAGATTGCGCAACAGGGCAGCGGGAGAAAAAGAAGACATGCGGTAGCCTGGTAACGGCGCAGCCTTGCAACAGAATGCTGTGCCGGGGATGACAAACAGCGCCGGGAGCGGCGCCAGTGCTGGCTATTCTACTTGTATTTCCCTGCTCCTTGCCTGGCGGCATCGGCATGGCTGGCCGGGTCAAACCGTGCGGACAAAAAAATGCCCTGTCCGCAGACAGGGCAACCCGGAGTAAAGTACAGCGCGAGGGCTTAGCCGGCGGCTTTGACTTTCAGCTCGTTCTTGATTTCTTTCACGCCGCTCACGGAAGCGACGATCTGCACGACGCGGTCGCCCGCTTCGGCGCTCGGCACGTCGCCCGACAGGACGACCACACCTTGCTGGGTTGCCACCTTGACGGGCAGGGCAGCGGCTTGCGCATCAGCGCTCAGGGCGGCCTTGGCCGAGGAAGTGATGGTTTCATCAGGGACGGCTGCGGCGGCATTGGCGGCCACGACGGTGTCAGCAGGAGCTTGTGCTTTTGGTGCGGAGTCAGCGGCATGCGAAGCGGTGATCGAGGCGCCCGACAGTACGATAGCGGCAACCAGGGTATTGAACAGTTTCGATGTTTGCATGGTAGTTCCTCTCAATGAAGTTAAAAGCTTCTTACTTGGATAAAGCAACACTTTGAAGCGTCACATCTACCCATACAGCAAGCACCGTGCCAGCTTTTAATTTCCTTTCAAAATCAACGACTTAGCTTTAGACTCGATTTTTCCTGCCCGTTTCGCGGCGTTCCGGGCCGAAAATCCGGGCTTTTTGTCGTCTGCCAGCGACAGCCTGTGGCAACAATATCAATGTTTTACAATAAGTCATTGATTATTAATACTTTATTTTTGTCGCTATTCAGCGACAGGGTCGCCTTCGCCGCGGAACAGGGCCGGCGTCAGCTCGTATTTCTGCAATAAACGGTAGAACTCCGTGCGGTTGCGGTCGGCCAGGCGGGCCGCGTCGGCCACGTTGCCATCCGTCAGGCGCAACAGTTGTATCAGGTAGTCGCGCTCGAAGCGCTGCTTCGCTTCGTTGTAGCTGAGCGCTTCCAGCGAGGGCACGCGCAAGGCCCGCTGCACCAGGCTCAAGGGCACCAGCGGCGCCGTGGCCAGCGCGCACACTTGCTCGACGACATTGACCAGCTGGCGCACATTGCCGGGCCATGGCGCCGCCACCAGGGCCGTCAAGGCGTCGGGCGCAAAGCCGTTCAGGGGTTTCTCATACTTGGCCGCCAGCTTCTGCAGGAAATGGTTCGCCAGCAGAGAAATGTCTTCGCGGCGCTCGGCCAGCGGCGGCAGGGTCAAGGTCACGACATTAAGCCGGTAATACAGGTCTTCGCGGAATTGCCCCTCGGCCATCGCCACGTCCAGGTTGCGGTGCGTGGCGGACAACAATCGCACGTCCACCGGACGCGTCTGGTCGGCGCCCACGGGGCGCACGGCCCGCTCCTGCAGCACGCGCAACAGTTTCACCTGCAGCGGCAAGGGCATGTCGCCGATCTCATCCAGGAACAGGGTGCCGCCATCGGCCGCCTGGAACAAGCCTTCGCGGTTGCCGACGGCGCCCGTAAACGAGCCTTTGACGTGACCGAACAGTTCCGATTCCAGCAGCTGCTCGGGAATGGCGCCGCAGTTGACGGCGATGAACGGCGCCTTGGCGCGGCGGCTGGCGTTGTGCAGCGCGCGCGCCAGCAATTCCTTGCCCGTGCCGCTGGGGCCGCGGATCAGGATGCTGGCGTCGGACCCGGCCACCAGCTTGGCTTCGGCCAGCAGCTCGGCCATCTGCGCGCTGCGGCTGATCAGCTCGGCACGCCAGCTCTCGTCGCCGGACGCGGGCGTCGGCATGACGGTGGACAAGTTGATGGCATACGCCACTTTTTCCATCAGCAGCTTGCCGTCGAACGGTTTCGTCAGGTAGGCAAACGCGCCGCGCGCCGTCGCGTCGACGGCGTCGGGAATGGTGCCGTGGGCCGTCAGCAAAATGACGGGCAGGGCCGCATGCTGGCGGCGGATTTCATCGAACAGGGCCAGGCCGTCGCGGCCCGGCAATTGCACGTCGGTAATAACCAGGGCGGGCAATTCCACTGCCAGGCGCGCCAGTGCCGCTTCCGCGCTGCCCACGGCCGTCACGCGATAGTTGCCCGCCTTCAAGCGGATGGTCAGCAGGCGCAACAGGTCGGGATCGTCGTCGACCAGCAAGATGTGGGCGTGCTCGCTCATTTCGGCGCTCCCGCGGCGGGGCGCACGGACAGGCTGCGCTCGATGTTTTTCAGCGCTTCGAGCTTTTCATTGAGCTGGTCAATGCGGCGCTGGGCGTCGCGCAGCTGCGTGTTGAGCTTGTCGATGCCCTCGTCCTGGCGGCGCAGTTCCGCATACTGGCTGCCCAGCAATTGCGCCAGCGGCGCCAGCAGTTGCGCGTCCTTGCCCGTGGCCGTGGCCAGCGGTTCCAGCAAGGCTTGCGCGCGGGCCAGGTCGCCGGGACCGCGCAAGGCCGCCTGCAGCATGGCGCGGCGCAGCGTGTTGTGCGGCGCGTGATCGGCCTTCGCCAGGTCCAGCTGCGCCTTCACCAGTTCCGACGGCGTCATCAGGCGCAAGGCGCCCTGATACGCCAGCAGTTCCGCCAGTTGGGGATCGGCCACCACCACCACGCGCGGCGGCGTCTGCACCAGCACGGGCGTCTGGGTGGGGGGCTTGGCGGCGCAAGCGCCCAGCAGCAGCGCGCAGGCGGCCATGCCGGCCAGGGGAATTCTCGTCATCATAAGGGCAGTTCTATCCGAAAATGCGCACCGGCGGGGCGCGGTAAAAGAGTGACGCTGCCATCGTGGGCGGCGATATATTCGCGCACGATGGACAGGCCGATGCCATTGCCGTTGCGCGCGCCGGCCGCCTGGCGCACGCCCTGGTAAAACGGCTCGAAGATGCGCGCGGCGTCCTCGGGCGCCACGCCGGCGCCCTCGTCGGTGCAATCGATGCGCACGCGGCCGCCTTCGCCAGACAGGGTGAAACGCACAGTGCCGCCTTCCGGGCTGAAGCGCACGGCATTCGACAGCAGGTTCGCCAGGGCCGTGGCCAGCTTGTCGCGGTCGGCCTGCACGATCAGCGACGCGCCCTGCACCTCGACCGTCAAACGGCGCGCCAGCCATTGCAAGCGCTGCCCGGCCACCACATCTTGCAGCAAGACCAGCAAGTCCACCTTGCTGCGCGCCAAATGCTGGGCATCAAAAGCGGCGGTATTGTAGCGCAGCAAGTCTTCGATCTGGGTTTGCAGGGACGCCGTGTTTTGCTGCAGGATGCCGGCGATTTCCCGCTGGCCGTCGCTGAGCTTGCCCGCCACCTCGTCTTCCAGCAAGGCCACGCCTTCGCGCAGGGCCGCCAGCGGGGTTTTCAGCTCATGCGAGATGTGGCGCAGAAAACGTTCCTTGTCGGCATCGAGATCGGCCAGGCGCTGGCGCAGCCAGTCGAGCTGCTGGCCCAGGCGGCGCGTGTCGGCCGGGCCGCCGACGACGATGGGCTGGTCGTAGCGCTTGTCGCCCAGGCGCTCGATGGCCGTCTCGATGCGGCGCAACGGGCGCGACAACAGAAAGCCGAAGCAGGTGGCCAGCACGGCCGCCAGCAGCACGGCGCCGCCCACCAGCACGCCCAGCAGGCGGCGCTGGCGTTCCAGCTCGGCCAGCAGGGCGTCGTTGCGGCTGCCGATTTCCGTCTTGCTTTCGCGCGCCAGGCTGTCATTGATCTGCGTCATGCGGGCAAACGCGCGGTACACGACGGCGTGGCCATCGCGCTTGCGGCGCTTACCCGCTTGCAAGACTTCCCACGCCGCTTGCGCCTGCACCGTCCATTCATCGGCCAGCTGCGGGGCGAACTCGGGCGTGGCCCGGTTCAGCACTTGCAGCGCCGCCGTCGCTTCGTCGCGGGCCGCCGCGTAGCGCTCGCGGAAGACGGGATCGTCGAGCACGAGGAATTGGCGCGCGCTGCGCTCCATGGCCAGCGTGCGCTCGGACAGGCGCTGCGACTGTTCCGTCAGGGCAATCGCCTGCGCCGCCGTCTCGCGCCCCAGCCGCGCCAGGTGTTCCAGGGTCAGCAGGGCTTGCACGGAGGTGGCCGTCAAAATGCCCGTCGTCAAAATGAAGGCGGCAAATAGCAGTTGGCGAAAGGAAAGTCGGGACAAGGTGGGCGCCTTCGGTTCAGTCTGGAGTGCAAAAGGCGCATGGTACGCTAAGCGTTCATCGCGGGGCGCCACCTGTCAAAAAATAGTCTATATGACAATGTTGTTGCTTTTGCGATCGGCAAGCAAGCCACGGCGGCGGCGCGCAGATACTCCTAGTACAATAGGGAAAAGCTTCATACAGGCATCAAAGTGGCCCCGGCCCTGGCATTACGCCACTTTGCCCCCACATGTGATGCAGCCCCACCGACACTCCGAATCACCTACCGCAGAGATCCCATACCGCATGAGCACATTTGAAAAAGTCAGCAGCAACTTCATTCCAGTCTTGCAGGCAACCATCGAGCAATATGTCGAGCCAGCAACGGGCATGCGCCATATCCACATGCATACCGAGCAGGCTGAGATGGTGTTCCTGGTGGCCTTTCCCACTGTGCCGGAAGTAAGCGACGGGCGCGCCCACATCCTCGAGCACCTGGCCTTGTGCGGCTCGGCCCGCTACCCGGTGCGCGACCCCTTCTTTTCGATGCTGCGCCGCTCGACGGCCACCTTCATGAATGCGATGACCTACCCGGACCGCACCGTGTACCCGTTCGCCAGCACCGACCGCAAGGATTTCTTCAACTTGCTCGACGTATATCTGGACGCGGCCTTCTTCCCGAATCTCGATTATCTGAATTTCCGCCAGGAAGGTTGGCGCCACGCGTTCGAAGGCGACAAGCTGGTGTACCAGGGCATCGTCTTCAATGAAATGAAGGGCGCCTTCAACAGCCCCATGCGCGCGCTCGACAGCGGCATCGCCAGCGCCTTGCTCAAGGGCACGACGTATGAAGTGGAATCGGGCGGCGATCCGCTGGTGATCCCCGAACTGACGCATGAAATGCTGAAAGAATTCCACGCCAGCCACTATCACCCTTCGCAAGCCGTGATCATGACCGCCGGCAATATCGAAGCGTCGGCCGTACAAGAGCAGGTGGCCGAACGCGTGCTGTCCAAGCTCAGCGGCTTCAGCCCGCGCCGCCTGCCGCAACTGGCGCCCGCGTGGACGGCGCCGCAGGAAAACGTCGTGAAAATTCCATCGCAGGAAGCGCGCGACGATGAATTCGGCCTGCAATTCGCCTGGCTGATGGGCGAGTCGAGCGATCCCATCGCCTACTACCACGCGCATTTGCTGTCGCACGGCTTGCTGGGCGAATCGTCGGCGCCCGTCATGCGCGCCATGGAATCGGCCGGCTATGGCCGCCCGTCGGACATGAATGGCCGCGATGCGGGCATCCGCCAGATGGTATTCCACATCGGCATGGAAGGCTTGACGCAGGAACAGATCGCCGACGCGCACCAGCGCATCTGGACGGCCCTGGAAGAGACGGCGCAAGAGGGCATCCCCGCCGCCGTGCTGCACGCGGCCTTGCGCGATATCAAATACAGCCAGCGCGAAATCAGCAGCGGCCGCATGCCTTACGGCCTGGGCCGCCTGCTGCACGCCTTGCCGCTGGCCATGTACGACGGCAACGTCATGGATGCCTTCGACAATGCGGACATCCTGGAAACCCTGGAACAGCAGATCGAAGACCCGGAATTCTTCAAGCAGCTGGTGCGCGAGCTGATCGCCAATCCAACCCGTCTGACCACCCACGTGGTGCCCGACAGCGCCTACTTCACGGACCGCGCCGCGCAGGAAAACGCCACGCTGGCGGCCCTGCAGGCGAAGCTGACGGACGCCGAGCGCGAGCACATCATCGCCGAGTCCGCCGCGCTGGAAGCGCATCAGCAGCTGCCGTCGAATTCCGAAGTCTTGCCGCGCATCCGCCCCGGCGACGTCAGCGCGCTGCCGCGCCCGGCACTGCCGATTCCCCCGGCCGTCGACGGCGCCGTGGCCTTCAGCATTGCCTCGAACGGCATCAGCTATGCCAATGTGCTGTACGACGTGTCCGGCTTGCCGGAAGCGTCGTGGCCATGGCTGCGCCTGTACACGGACCTGGCGCCGGAACTGGGCGTGGGCGACATGTCGTTCGACGACGCCAGCGCCTGGCGCCAGAGCATGGTGCCATCGTTCCACATCGGCCTGGAAGCCATTCCCCGCCCGCAACAGGCGATGCGCGTGGAATTGTCGTTCTCGGCCAGCGGCTTGCGCGAAGAACACGCGGCCATCGCCGCCGTGCTGTCGGCCTGGATCGCCAAGCCCCGCTTCGATGAAGAAGAGCGCCTGGCTTTCCTGATCGAAAGCCTGGTGCAAGACAAATTGAGCAGCCTGTCCGAATCGGGCAACCGCTACGCCATGCTGGCCGCGGCGGCACCGCTGTCGCCCACGCGCCGCTTCGACGACATCGTCGGCGGCCCGGCGGCCTTGCCGTTCTACCGCCGTTTGCAGCAGCTGAGCAAGACTTCCGAGGGCTTGCAGGAAATCGCGCGCGAGCTCGACACCCTGCACGCGCACATCATCGCCCAGCAGCCAACCGTGCTGTGCGCCGGCCTGGAGCAGGATGGCATCACCCTGGCCCGCTTGCTGGAATTGCCGGCAGCCAGCACGGATGCCGCCGCAGCGACTGAAACGCCAGCGCCGGCAGCCTTGCCGCTGGCCAACACGGCCCTGCATGCGACGAGCCAGATCAACCATTGCTTCGTTTCCTGGGCCGTGCCTGGCGTGCACAATCCGGACGCGTCCGCCTTGGCCGTCGCCGCCGAACTGATGACCAACCAGGTGCTGCATACGGCCCTGCGCGAAAAAGGCGGCGCGTATGGCGGCAGCGCCAGCTATGCGGCCGGCGCCGGCACGTTTACCTTGAGTTCCTACCGCGATCCGCGCCTGGCCGGCACGTACGCCGACTTCGGCACGACCCTGGATCAAATCCTCGATGGCGATTTCTCGCAGGAACAAGTGGAAGAGGCCATCATCTGCGTCATCAAGGGCCTCGACAAGCCCCATTCGCCGTACGCGGAAGCGCTGACGGCGTGGAACATGCAGCAGCGCGGCACGACGGAAGCCGTGCGCCAGCAATTCCGCACGGGCGTATTGACCTGCACCCTGAGCCAGATCAAGGAAGTCACGCGCACCTGGCTGAAAAACGGCCAGCAGAGCCGCGCCGCGTTTGCGGGCAACACGACGCAAGACCTGGCGGGCCTGGACGTGGTCGATCTGCTGGCGCTGGCCAGCTAAGGCGTGGGCTTAACAAGTGTTTTGACTTGGCTGTTGCAACGCCTGACAAAACCGTAGCGAGCGGCAGTGATTTGTGGCCGAGAAGCGCAACCGTAATCTGGTACGGTGAGCATCGCCGGCCGCAAAGCGCGACGCGCAGTAGGTTTGGTCAGGCGTTTCCAGGTACGGCGTTCGGCTCCATGAACATCAACTCCCATTGATGTCCATCCAGGTCCTGGAAACTGTGGCCATACATGAAGCCGTAATCCATCGGCTCCTTGTAGATGCTGCCGCCCGCTTGGACGGCCTTCGCCACCAGCGCATCGACTTCGCCGCGGCTCTCGGCCGACAGGCACACGAGCACTTCCGTCGCCACCTTGGTATCGCACAGCTGCTTGGGCGTAAATTGCTTGAATTTGTCGTGCGTCAACAGCATCACGAAAATGTCGTCGGCGACGATCATGCACGTTGCCGTTTCATCCGTGAAATGGGCATTGAAACTGAAGCCCAGCGCCGTGAAAAACGCCACGGAGCGTTCCAGCGACTGGACGGGCAGATTGACAAATATTTTGCGGGCCATCATGTCTCCTTCAAGTGAGATGAAAAATGCTGCCCGCCGATTCTACACCGGCTTTTTACGGGCCAGCGCGTCCCACGGTCTTCGGCACGTAGCCGAAATAGCGGCTGAACGCAGCGCTGAAATTGGACGGATGGCGATAACCGGTTTGCCAGCCCGCCTGCGCCACCTGGCAACCATTTTCCAGCAGTAACTTTGCCCGCTGCATGCGCAACGCCAGCAGGGTACGCTGCGGACTGTCGTTGTAGCGGTAGCGCCATCCCTGCTTGAGTTTGAACAAGCTCAGGCCCGCTTGCGCGCACAGGTAATCGAGCGTCAGGTCTTGCGCCATCTGCTCCTGCATCAGCGCATGGACGCGCTCCAGCTTGATCATCTCGGCCTCGGACCAGCGCGGGATGGAAGCGGGCGCGGGCGCCGGCCGCAGCACCCGCAACTGTTCCGCCAGGACACTGAGCACGCCGATGTGCACGGCCAGCGGGTCCGTCGCGCGCAGCAGCGCCCGCGCCTGCTGGGCGGACGCCGCCGTGGTGGCCGCATGTGCCAGCTGGCGCGCGCCACCGTGGGGTAACAATGACGCCAGGCCTTGCGGCCAGTAGCGCGCCAGCGCGTCTTCATCGACCAGCACGCGCAATTGCGCCGCCCGCTGATTCGCTTCGAAACGGCGCTCGCCGCTGACGTGCCGAAAGGCCGTCACCGTCGTATGGCCAGCCCGGAAACGCAATTGTTCGCCATCGCGCGTGGTGTAGCCGGACACGCCTTCCAGGCCGATGGTGATCACCATGCCGCCCGCATCGTCATGCTTCGATTGCTCGACGAGCGCAAGGCGCGGACGGTAATCGGAATGCACGAGCAGCAAGCCCTGGTCGACCTGGCGCTGGTCCGCGCGGCACTCGCCCGTCCCGGGGTCCAGCTGGCGCCGCGTCCAGCCTGCCGCTTCCCTGTCCTGTTCCCTCATCGCTCCCCCTGTTTTTCCGCGCGCCGTCGCGCATACGAAATGCGCCGTGTCGCATACAAATGCAAATGATAACTATTCTCATTGTTGCATAAAATAGGTGCTCTTGCCCACCTCACCGAAAGGAAGCACCATGCCATTCACCACACAACACGCCTTGCAACCGTATTGGGACCTGGCCGTCGCGCCCGTCCAGGCGGACGGACTGGCCGCCGCCCTGGAACTGGGCATTTTCGAACTGCTGGCCACGCCGCACACGCCGGCGCAATTGGCCGACGCCCTGTCGCTGCACGCGCCGCACACGGCGCTGCTGCTGGAATTACTCTGGAGCATGCAAGTGCTGGAACGCGATGCGGCCGATGCTGATGCGCAGCGCTACCGCTGCACGGCCGCCACCTTGCAGTATTTCTGCCGCGACTCCGAGGCCTTTTGCGGCGACGCCTGGCTGTACCGGCTGCATGCGCTGCGCCATTTCGCCACCCAGCTGAGTACGCTGGTGCGCGAGGGCGGCAAGGCCGCGCCCTACAGCACGGCAAGTGGCATCAACTGGGCCATTGCCGCGCAGCAGCAGATTGGCCAGGAACAACGCGCCGTCACCATGCGCGCAGCCCTGTCCGTGATGCAGCGCATCGCCCCGTTTGCAGACGGCCACACGCCGCTGCGCCTGCTCGACCTGGGCGGCGGACCGGGCTGGGTTGCCATTGCGCTGGCGCAAGCCCATGCGGGCTTGCACGGCGGCGTCTTCGACTGGCCGGAAACGGTGGCCGTGGCAGCCGCGAACATCGCCCATGCGCAACTGTCTGACCGCCTGGAGACTGTGGGCGGCGACCTGGCCAGCGACGATATCGGCAGCGGCTACGACCTCATCTGGTGCTCGTCCGTGCTGCACTTCGTGCCCGACATGGCGGCGGCCTTGCGCAAGATCCATGCGGCGTTGACACCCGGTGGCATCTTCGTTTGCGTGCAGGCGGAAATCGCCCCGGCAGCCGGCGACGCGGCGCGCGTGCTGCCGTATTACTTGCCGATGCGCATGCTGGGCCGCACGGTAACCCAGCAGGGAGAATTGGCGCAATTGCTGCGCGACACGGGCTGGCGGCAAGTGGAGCAATACAGCGCCAGCGATTTCCCCATGGCGCCCGTGCAGGTGTTGATTGCGCGCAAGGATGGAGCGTGAATCCGCCCGCGCGCAGCGCGCTGCCGCAAGCGCCATTTGATGCATCGCATGGCAAGCGCTGCGCCCATGTGGTTGAATACTGGCTGCGCAGCGATGGCGCTGAACGCTGAACCATGACAAACCCCGCATCACGCACCTGAGATAGCACCAAAATGTCCATCGCCCTATGAGCCTGACACTATCTGATCGTTCTGGAACGATCCTCGGAGAAATTGTCGTCTTGTCCGAGAATGCGCTTGTTCTCGGGACTTTTCTTCCCACGGCTGCCTTTGCCGCATACGCGACCTTGTTCAAGAATCTGGAACAAGCCGCCAACGATCAGCTTTTCGTCGAGGCAGACCGATTGGAACAGGAAATTCAGTCATGCGATTTTTGCGTACTCGACACGTACAGCGGCGTGCAGCGAAACATAGCTGATTTGCAGATCATGCAAGATGGAATCTGTTTCCATTGGCGAGCAAGCTGAGAGCGGCCACGGTAAACCTGCGCCGGCGGCCCGCGCCGGGACCGATGCATGCCGATAGCCCACGGCGCCCGTTCCCGCTCGCCAGTATCAAGCGGGACTGTCCCGCAACGCGTCGATGATCAGGCCAGCCAGCCGCTCGACGGGCGGCCTGGACACGCTGGAGGCGCGCAGCAGTTCCAGCGACAGCGGGGGCAGGGCGGGCAAGCCCGCCGCCACGTGGTCGAGCGCGCAGACGGAAGACGGCAAGCCCAGGCTGGTGCGCACCGTCACGCCCAGCCCGGCCGCGGCCGCCGCCCACAGTCCCGCCAGGCTGGGACTGGTAAACGCCGTGCGCCAGGCGATGCCCGCATGGTCCAGCGCCTGCGTGGCGCAGCGCTGGAACAGGCAGTCGCGGTCGAAGGTAATGAGCGGCAAGGGCTCGCCCGATTCGGGCTGCCAGGCCAGGCTGGATGAGGCGATCCAGCGCATGGCCGGCTCGGCAATATGCTGGCGCTGCGGCAGCGGATATTCGGCCACGTCGGCGATGCAGGCGCCGCCCCACAGCAGGGCCAGGTCCAGCTGGCCCATGGCCAGCCCTTGCATCAAGGCCGTGTTGCGCGCCACGTGCGCCTCGATGCGCACTTTCGGATGCGCGCGGGCAAAGCGCCCCAGCACGTCGGGCAGCAAGGCTTCGCCGAAATCCTCCTGCAAACCGAGCCGTATCCAGCCTTCCAGTTCCGCGCCGCGCAAGGCGACGGCCGCCTCGTCGTTCATTTCCAGCAGGCGGCGTGCATAGCCGAGCAGCACTTCGCCGGCCGGCGTCAGCGCCAGTCCCCGGCCATCCTTGCGGAACAGGGGCATGCCCGCCTGCTCCTCGAGTTTTTTCAGCTGCGCACTGACGGCGGAGGTGGAGCGGCCCACCTTGTCGGCCGCGCGGGCAAAGCTGCCCAGTTCGATGCCAGCCACATAGCTGCGCAAGAAGGCGATGTCAAAATTCAGCAAGCTCATGGCGCAAATACAATCGTCCTGTTTTATGGGATGGTAACTGGTAAATTATCTGATATTCAGAACGATCGTACTGCGCAACACTGTCAGGGTCAACCACTTTCCCCTCCCTGCCATGACCACCAGCTGCCCAGCCGTTCCTGTTCCTGTCCCCGCCACCGCGCCCGCGCTGGGCGATGCCCACCGCTGGAAGGTGCTGGCCGTCGGCGTGGCGGCCAATGCCAGCTTTTCCGCCGCCGCCAACGGCATGCCCACGACGGCCATCTGGCTGCGCAGCGGCTATCACCTGAGCAATACGCAACTGGGGGTGGCGCTGGGCGCCATGGGCCTGGGCGTGGCCCTGACAGAATTGCCATGGGGCATGGCCACCGACCGCTGGGGCGACCGCCCCGTGCTGCTGACAGGCTTGCTGGGCACCATGCTGGCCCTATTGACCTTGCTGCTGTGGATCACACCCGCTGACGGCGCCGTGCCGCCGTTATGGGCGCTGGCGGCCGGGCTGGCGCTGGTCGGCGTGCTGGGCGGCAGCGTGAATGGCGCCAGCGGGCGCGCCGTGATGCGCTGGTTCGGCGCGGGCGAACGGGGTTTCGCCATGAGCATCCGCCAGACGGCCGTGCCGCTCGGCGGCGGCCTCGGCGCCCTCGTCCTGCCCAGCCTGGCGTCACGTTACGGCTTCATGCCCGTGTTTGGCGCCCTGGCCCTCGTATGCGGCCTGTCGGCGTTTTTTACGTGGCGATGGATGCATGAGCCCGATTTCTCTGCCGAGGCCGCCACGGAGCCGCAAAACGCGTCCACGGGCCTGTTTGGGATCAAGCCGCCTCCGCCGCTGCAAGGTCCACTCAAAAACCGCAAAGTGTGGCGCATGGTGGCCGCCATCGGCTTGCTGTGCGTGCCCCAGTTTGCCGTGCTCAGCTATGCCACCGTCTTCCTGCACGACCATGGCCGCCTGGGCCTGGCCGCCATCACGGCCGTGATGGTGGCCCTGCAGGCGGGCGCCATGGTGATGCGCATCTGGAGCGGACGCCACACGGACCGCCACGCGAACCGGCCCGCCTATCTGCGCGGCTCGGCCCTGGTGGCGCTGGCGTCGTTCATTGTGCTGGGATGCATCGCCTGGCTGCAGGCGCCGGGCTGGCTGCTGATGGCCGCCGTGGTGGCCGCCGGCATCGCCGTGTCCGCCTGGCATGGCGTGGCCTACACGGAGCTGGCCACGGAAGCGGGCGGCGCCAACGCGGGCACGGCCCTGGGCATGGCGAACACGGCCGTCTACGCGGGCCTGTTCCTCACGCCGATCGCCATCCCGCACTTGCTGGCGGCCAGCAGCTGGCCCGTCGTGTGGTGGCTGGCGGGGCTGGTGGCGCTGGCCACGCGGCCCCTGTTTCCGAAAGCTTAATTTAACTCGGGCAGCGGCGAAATGCGGTAGATGCAGCGCATCGCATTCGTCAGCACATGCTGCTCGCGCACGATGCTGGCGTTCGGTCCCACCACTTCCTGGAACAGCTGCAATTCGGAGCGGCAAAAACCCTGGCAGGTGCGCGCGGCGGCGCAGATGGGGCAGTGGTCTTCGATCAGCAGCCAGTCGTCGCCATCCGCTTCCACGCGCGCCATATAACCCTCTTCATCGCGCACGGCCGCCAGTTGCTGCAGCCGCGTGGGCAAGTCCGGCGCCGAGCACGCCAGCGCATACGCGCTGCGGCTTTCCTCTTCGCGCTGCGTGATCAGTTTATCCAGCCCCGCCTCGCCGAACAGCTGGCGCACGGAACCGATCAGCTTGATCGTCAGCTGCGCATGCGTGTCGGGAAAGCGCGCATTGCCCGCCTCCGTCAAGACCCAGTTCTGGCGCGGGCGCCCGGCGCCCGCCTGCGCTTCCTGGCGCCCCTCGATGAGGCCCGCCGCCACCAGCTTTTGCACTTGCTGGCGCGCCGCCTCGCCCGTCATGTCCAGGGTCTTGGCCAGGGTTGCCGTGGAGACGGGTCCCTTGGTCTTGATGAAATACAGGATGCGCTCCGTCGTTTGCGGCGCCTCTTGATTATCCAAACGTTTACTTGTGTAATTCATTTCGCTCAACTATCATGGGGCCAGTTAACCAACTAATTGCTTGCATAATAGGCCGGTAGCTCCACGCTGTCGAGGAGTTTCCACGTCCGCATGCCGGCAAGGTACTCTTTTGACAGGATTTTCCCATGCAACTGTCTCACTCGATCTGGCTGTTTCACGCCATCCTCGCCATCGGCCTGGCCCTCTGGCTCACCCTGGCCGCCCTCAACAACCTGCACGCCTTTCACGGCGCCGTCTGGGCCATCGGCAACACCATGCGCATGGACCCGCTGCGCCAGGACCCGACCATCCAGACGCCGCTGCTGCGCCGCGCGCTCACCTCGCTGACCCTGCACCGCCTGAGCCTGTTGACGGTGCTGACGCTGCAACTGCTGGCCGCCATCGCCGCCTGGACGGGCGTGGCGCTGTTGCTCGGCGCATCCCTGACGCAAGCGTTACCCTGGCTGAACCTGGCCCTGTGCGCCATGGCCGCCTTCCTGCTGCTGATGCACCTGGGCGGCCTGTGGTTCGGCTACTGGATCGCCCAGGAAAGCTTGCAGACGACGCACCTGGTGCTGCTGCTGTGGACCCTGGGTTTGTTCTTCCTCTTCAACGCGCAGCGGACCTGACCAGCCTCCGCTGCGCCTCTTCTTCTTTCTCCCTTTCAATGCAGTAAAGGACTTCATCATGAATACGAAACTCGTCGGCGCTTCCGCGCTGGCCATCGCCCTGGCCGTCGCGGGCGCCGCGCTGTATCCGCGCGCCAACTCGCACGCGGCCGATGCCGCCGCCTACCCCGCCACGAAGGTGGCGCTGGTTCCCGTCGTGCTGGGCACGCAGGAGCGCTTTTTTGCCGGCGTGGGCGAACTGGAAGCGGCGCGCCAGGTGCAGGTGGCGGCCGAAACGGGCGGGCGCGTCACGCAGATCCGTTTCGAATCTGGCCAGAGCGTGGCGGCCGGCGCCATCCTCGTGCAGCTCAATGACGCCCAGGAACAGGCAATGCTGCTGCGCCAGCGCGCACAGCTGAAAAATGCGGAGAGCAGCCATGCCCGCGCGGCGCAGATGGTCAGGGAAAAAGCCGCCACGCAGGAGCAGCTCGATGCGGCGCTGGCCGCGCGCGATGCGGCCCTGGGCGACGTGCGCCAGACGGAAGCGCTGATCGCGCAAAAGACCATCCGCGCACCGTTCGCGGGGCAACTGGGCATCCGCAAGGTGCACGCGGGCCAGTACCTGAACGCGGCCGACACGGTGGCCAGCCTGATCGACACGAAGGCCTTGCTGGTGAACTTCGCCCTCGATGAACAGAGCAGCGCGAATCTGGCGCCGGGACAGGCCGTGCAAGTGCTGGTGGACGCCTATCCGCATGAAATCTTCACGGCGAAGATCAACGCCATCGACCCGCTGATCGCCCGCTCCCGCATGGTGCAGGTACAGGCGGCATTGAGCAATCCCCGCGGTGCGCTGAAAGCGGGCATGTATGCGAACGTGCGCGTGGCCCGCGAGGCTGGCCAACAACTGACGGTGCCGGAAACGGCCGTGACCTACAGCGCGTATGGCGATACGGTGTTTGTGGCGCAGCAGGAAGGAAAACAGCCGCTCACCGTCAAGCGCGTGGGCGTCAAACTGGGCGAGCGGGCCGGGGGCCGCGTGGCCATCCTCGACGGCTTGCGCGAAGGGCAGCGCGTGGTCGCCTCGGGCCAGCTGAAACTGGCCGACGGCATGGCCGTGCAGGCCGTGGCCAATACCCTGGACGAGGCGAAACGCGCCGCGCCCAAGGCCGGTTCTTGAGGAAAGGCCAGCACCATGAAATTTACCGATTTATTCGTGCGCCGCCCCGTGCTGGCGCTGGTGATCAGCACCTTGATTCTGATGCTGGGCGTGATCGCCATCCTGCAGCTGCCGATCCGCCAATACCCGATGCTCGAATCGTCCACCATCACCGTCACGACCAACTATCCGGGCGCCTCGGCGGAACTGATGCAGGGTTTCGTGACGCAGCCCATCGCGCAAGCCGTATCGTCGGTGGAAGGCATCGATTACCTGACGTCGTCGTCGGTGCAGGGCAGCAGCACCGTCACCGTGCGCATGGAATTGAACCGCGATTCCACGCAAGCGTTGACGGAAGTCATGGCCAAGGTCAACCAGGTCCGCTATAAATTACCGGAAGGCGCTTTCGACCCCGTCATCGAGCGCGCGGCCGGCGATTCCTCGGCCGTCGCCTATGTCGGCTTTGCCAGCGAGAGCGTGTCCGCGCCCGCGCTGACGGATTACCTGGCGCGCGTGGTGCAGCCGATGTTCGCCACCATCGACGGCGTGGCGAAAGTCGACGTGTATGGCGGCCAGCAGCTGGCCATGCGTTTGTGGATCGACCCGGCGAAACTGGCCGCGCGCGGCTTGACGGCAGCCGACGTGGCCGACGCCGTGCGGCGCAATAACTACCAGGCGGCGCCCGGCAAGGTGAAGGGACAATTCGTCGTCGCGAACATCAGCGTCAACACGGACCTGACCAGCGTGGAGCAATTTCGCGACATGGTCATCCGCAAGGGCGGCGATGAAAAGGACAGCGCCGCCCTGGTGCGCCTGAAGGACGTGGGCACGGTGGAGCTGGGCGCGGCCGCCACGGAGACGAGCGGCATCATGGACGGCGTGCCGGCCGTGTATCTGGGCCTGTCGCCCACGCCCGGCGGCAACCCGCTGGTGATCGTCGACGGCATCAAGAAGCTGCTGCCGGAAATCCAGAAAACCCTGCCGCCGGGCGTGAAAGTCGAGCTGGCGTTCGAGACGGCGCGCTTCATCCAGTCATCGATCGACGAGGTGGCGCACACCCTGCTTGAAGCGCTGCTCATCGTCGTCATCGTCATCTACCTGTGCATGGGTTCCCTGCGCTCCGTGCTGATTCCCGTCGTGACGATCCCGCTGTCGATACTGGGCGCGGCGGCGCTGATGCTGGCCTTCGGCTTCAGCATCAATTTACTGACCCTGCTGGCGATGGTGCTGGCCGTGGGCCTGGTGGTCGACGACGCCATCGTGGTGGTGGAAAACGTGCACCGGCATATCGAGGAAGGCAAGACGCCCGTGGCGGCCGCCCTGGTGGGCGCGCGCGAAGTGGCCGGCCCCGTCATCGCCATGACGATCACCCTGGCGGCCGTGTATGCACCGATCGGCATGATGGGGGGATTGACGGGCGCGCTGTTCAAGGAATTCGCGCTGACTTTGGCCGGCGCCGTGGTGGTGTCGGGCGTGGTGGCGCTGACCTTATCTCCCGTGATGAGCTCCCTGCTGCTGCAGCCGAAACAATCGGAAGGACGCATGGCGCGCGCCGCCGAGCATTTCTTCGAAGGCCTCACCAGCCGCTACGCGCGCCTGCTGGACCGTTCGCTGCACCACCGCTGGCTGAGCGCCGGTTTCGCCGCGCTGGTGATGGTCAGTTTGCCGTTTTTGTACCTGCTGCCGCAGCGCGAACTGGCGCCGGCGGAAGACCAGGCCAGCGTCTTGACGGCGATCAAGGCGCCGCAGCATGCCAACCTCGATTACGTGGAACGCTTTTCGTACAAGCTCGATGAGATCTACAAAAATATCCCCGAAACGGACTCGCGCTGGATCATCAATGGCGGCGAAGGCCCGGCATCGAGCATCGGCGGCATCAACCTGACGCCATGGGCCGAACGCTCGCGCAATGCGGCCGTCATCCAGGCCGAATTGCAGCACGCCGCGGGCGACGTGGAAGGCACCAGCATCTTCGCCTTCCAGCTGGCGCCCTTGCCCGGATCGAGCGGCGGCTTGCCCGTGCAAATGGTGCTGCGCAGCGCGCAGGATTACGCCACCCTGTTCCGCACGATGGAAGACGTCAAGCAGCGCGCGCGCGACAGCGGCCTGTTTGCCGTCGTCGACAGCGACCTCGATTACAACAACCCCGTCGTCAAGGTGCGCGTGGACCGCTCCAAGGCGAACAGCCTGGGCATCCGCATGCAGGACATCGGCGAATCGCTGGCCGTGCTGGTGGGCGAGAATTACCTGAACCGCTTCGGCATGGATGGCCGCGCCTACGACGTCATCGCGCAAAGCCCGCGCGAGCAGCGATTGACGGCGCAGGCCCTGACGCAGCAGTACGTGCGCGCCGACGATGGCAGCCTGCTGCCCCTGTCCGCCGTCGTCTCGGTGACGGAACAGATCGAGCCGAACATGCTGACCCAGTTCAACCAGCAAAATGCGGCCACCTTCCAGGGCGTGCCGGCGCCGGGCGTGACCCTGGGCGACGCCGTCGCCTTCCTCGACGGCGTGGCGAAAACCCTGCCGCCGGGCTTCAGCTACGACTGGCAATCCGATGCGCGCCAATTCGCCACGGAAGGCAATGCGCTGCTGCTGGCCTTCCTGGCGGCCGTCGTCGTGATTTACCTGGTGCTGGCGGCGCAATATGAAAGCCTGACGGACCCTTTGATCATCCTGATCACGGTGCCGCTGTCGATTTGCGGCGCGCTGATCCCGCTGGCGCTCGGCTACGCCACCGTCAACATCTACACGCAGATCGGCCTCGTGACCCTGATCGGCTTGATCAGCAAGCACGGGATCTTGATGGTGGAATTTGCCAATGAATTGCAGGTGCATGAACGGCTGGACCGCCTCAGCGCCATCCGCAAGGCGGCGCAAATCCGCTTGCGCCCGATCCTGATGACGACGGCGGCCATGGTGGTGGGCCTGGTGCCACTGCTGTTCGCGTCCGGCGCCGGCGCCAACAGCCGTTTCGGCCTGGGCGTGGTGATCGTTTCGGGCATGTTGATCGGCACCTTCTTTACCCTGTTCGTGCTGCCCACCGTGTACACCTTTCTGGCCCGCCGCCACACGGCCGACCATGCCACGCCGCGCGCGCGCGATCTGTCGCACGCGCTGAAGGAATCCCCATGAAAAATTACCGCTATCTCGTCTCCCTTTTCCCCCTGCTGGCCGGCTGCGCCGTCAGTCCCGCCTACGTCACGCCGGGCACGCCCGCCATCGCCCTGGCCAGTCCGCAGCAGGCGCAGTTTGCGCCAGGTCAAACGGCTGCCAGCGAAGCCTCCTGGTGGACGTTTTTCGACGATGTGCGCCTGTCGCAGCTGATCGCCAGCGCGTTGACGCACAACCTCGATATCGCGCAGGCGCAAGCGAATCTGCTGGCCGCGCGCGCCACCTTCGACGAGCGCCGCCTCGACGAACTGCCCGCCGTCACGGGCCAGGCGGGGTGGCAGCGCAGCGTGCAGCAAGATGCGCCAGACAGCCGTGCCGCCAGCACGAGCACGCGCGTGGGTTTCGACGCGCAGTGGGAGATCGACCTGTTCGGCCGCCTCGCGCATATCACCCGCTCGGCGCAGGCGCGCGCCGACGCGGCGCAGGCCGATTTGCGGCAAGTGCAGCTGACGATCGCCGCCGAAGTGGCGCGCAATTACTACGAGGCGCTGGGCTACCAGCAAAACCTGGCGCTGACGCAGGCGCAAGTGCAAAGCTGGCGCGATACCATCGCCCTGATCGACGCGCGCATCCGCGCCGGCAGCGGCTTGCCAGAAGAGCGCCACAACGCGCTGGCCAACCTGGCGCGCAGCGAGGCGGCCTTGCCGCCGTTGCAGGCCGGCTTGCGCCAGGCGCAGTACCGGCTCGATGTGCTGAGCGGCCAAGCACCGGGCGCCGTCGCGCTGGCGACAGCACCGCGGCAGCAGGCGCCGCTGGCCGGCCAGCTGCCGCTGGGCGACGTGAACCGCCTGATCAGGCAGCGTCCCGACGTGGTGCGCGCCGAGCGCCTGCTGGCCGCTTCCAGCGAAGACGTGGGGGCGGCAACGGCGGACCTGTATCCGCGCCTCAGCCTGGGCGGCTTTTTGGGCTTCTTTGCGCTGCGCGGCAGCGGCGTGTTTGACGGCGGCGCGCGCGCCTTCGAAGTGGCGCCCTCCGTCAGCTATCCGGCCTTCCGCCTGGGCAGCGTCAAGGCGCGCTTGCGCGGTACGCAGGCCGAAGCGCAGGGCGCGCTGGCGCGCTATGCGCAAACGATGCTGTTGGCGCAGGAAGAGGTGGAAAACGCCGTTACGCAGCTGGCGGAAAACCAGACGCGATTGGCCTCGCTGCTGGAATCGGCGCGCCACGGCAACGCGGCCCTCGGCATCGCCAGCACGCGCTATGCGGGCGGTGCCGGCAGCTACCAGGCCGTGCTGGAAAACCAGCGCGCCTTGTACGATATTCGGCGCGAAGCGCTGCTGGCGGAAACGGCGTCCTACGTCGATGCGATCGCCCTGTACAAGGCGCTGGGATGGGGGCACACTATGTGATCTTTTTAGCTCGGAAAGGCACGCGATGTTCACGCAAGGCAGCTGGCTCAATCCACCGGAAAACTGGTCCGCCGACGGCGCGCAATTGCGCGTGACGACGGACGCAAATACGGATTTCTGGCGCAAGACTCACTATGGTTTTATCCGCGACAGCGGCCATTTTTTCGGCACACAAATCGACGGCGATTTCACGGCGCAGCTGCACGTGGCGGCGCAGTACGCGGCGCTGTACGACCAGGCCGGCATGATGGTGCGCATCGACGAGCAAAACTGGATCAAGTGCGGCGTCGAATTTTCCGACGGCCAGCTCTTATTGAGCACGGTATTGACGCAGGACAAATCCGACTGGGCCGTCAGCAGCGCTCCCGCCATGCCGGACGGTTTCTGGCTGCGCGTGACGGTGGCGCAAGGCGCGATCCGCGTGCAGTATTCGACCGATGGCCAGCGCTGGCCGCTGCTGCGCCTGGCGCCATTTCCCGAGGCCGGCAGCTACCGCGTCGGCCCCATGTGCTGCACGCCGGAACGGGGTGGCCTGGAGGTGGTGTTTTCCCGCTTTTCCATCGGCCCGGCGCAACAAAAAGACTTGCACGATTTGAGTTAGATCAAGCGCTCCACGTCTCGTGCAAATGGCGCCACAGCAGCGTTCCAGCCGGTGTCTTCTCATACACGACGGTCGACAGGCGCTCCGTGTTTTCCGCGCCCGGCAGCGACTGGAACTCACGGTAGGACACGGTGGCGCCGGTGGCGTTGTCCTGGATCAATGCCAGGTCGGAAATACGCATGATGAGGCCCGGACGGCTGCCGCCGGCGCCCTGGAAAAATGCCGTCAAGCCGGCATGATCGAGCTGCTTGCCGCCGGGGGACACCATCGTGAAACCGGGCGAAAAACGCGCGAGCAAATCGGCGCAATGTTCGGGCGCCGTGGCTACGCCGGAGAGCCATTCGCGGATCAGCACATGCGTGGATAACACGTCGTCAAAACAGGGGTTCGTTGTCTTCATTTTTTTGCTGCTCCATGGTGATGTAAAAGGTCGAGAACGGCGCGGTTATCGATGCGCGCGCACAGCGCCAAAGGCAGCACGCACGCGCTGGCGGCCAGCGCAAAGCACCAGTGAAAAACCTGCGCCGCGCGCAGGTGCTGGGCGGGGTCGTCCAGCGACGTAATTCCCTGCGCCGCCAGCAAGCCATTCAGCAGTACGCTGAGCAGCGCCACGCCCAGGCAAAAGCCCAGCTGACGGTTGATATTCCACACGGCGCTGGCCTGGCTCAGCTGCCCGTCCGGCGTGCGCAGGAAGGCCGTGCTTTGCGCCGTGCTGCTGCACAAGCCGCCGCCAAAGCCCATCACGGCATACGCGCCGGCCAACCAGAACAACTGGCCCGCCGCATCCACCCGCAGCAGCATCAGCATGCCCGCCGCCTGCAGCAGCGCACCAGCGATGAACAGCGGTTGCGGTCCCACGCGGCGATAGCTTTTCCCCGTGAGCGAGATGGCCGCAAACGAGGCCAGCGCCCACGGCAGCATCAGCGCGCCCGCCGTCGATGCCGACATGCCCAGCACGCCCTGCAAATACAGCATGGCCAGCAGGCTCACGCCCATGAACACGCCCGGCACCAGCAGATACATCAGCATGGCGATGCGCAGCAGCGGTTCGGCGGCCAGGCGCAGGTTGAGCAGGGGCGTGGATTTGCGCAGCGCGCCGCGCACATAGCCCCACGCGCAGGCGGCGCCCAGCGCCAGCACACCGGCGCCGGCAAGCAGCTCGCCCGGTGTACCCATCATGGTCAAGCCCAGCAACAGCAAAAGGATGGCTGTGCTGCCCGCCACAAGGCCGCCCGTGTCGAGCCGGGGCACTTGCGCGCGCGGCGGGTCGGGGCGCAGCCAGCAGGCGGCCAGCAGCAGCGCCAGCGCGGCAAACGGCACGTTCAAGTAAAAAATCGCCCGCCACGACAGGCTGTCGACGATCACGCCGCCCAAGGCGGGCGACAGGGCGGGCGCCAGCAAGCCCACCAGCATGATGACGGAGGACAGGCCGGGACGCTCGGCGGGTTGATACAGCTGGTAAGTCATGCTTTGCCCCAGCGGGATCAGCAAGCCGCCGCCCAGGCCCTGCACGCAGCGCCAGGCGATCAGCGCCTCGATCGAGGGCGCCAGGCCGGCGCCGATGCTGGCGCATAAAAATGTTAGCAACGATGCCATGAACACGGTTTTGCTGCCATAATAGGCAGCCAGCCAGGCGCTGGCGGGGATAACGATGGTCAGGCCAAGGATGTAGGCCGTGCTGATCCAGGCCAGCTGCGCTACCGAAGCGTGCAGGGCATGGCCGATGTCGGGATAGGCGACGCTGGTGATGAACATGTTGATCAGGTCGACGAAAAACCCCAGCAGATAGATGGCCGCGACCTTTTTGCGATAGTCCATGGTGCTCCGAATGGCAAACGGCCAGCTTAAGCGTCCAGCGCCATTTGCGTAACGGGCCAGCCCCGATTACACTGTCAAAGAAATTTTGACAAACTCCCGCAACCCGCATGTATCCTCATAGTTATTTATGATCAGTCTTGACCGTTTGGGTATTTTCATCGCCATCGTCGACGCCGGCTCGCTCACGGCGGCCGCCGCCGTGCTGGGCCAGAGCAAGGCCGTCGTCAGTTTCAATTTGAAACAGCTGGAAGCGGAGCTGGGCGTGTCGCTGCTGACGCGCAGCACGCGCAGCCTGGCGCTGACCGACGTGGGACGGCGCTTTTACGAGGATTGCCAGCGCGTGCTCAGCGAAGCCCAGGGCGCCATCGAGACGGCGCGCCAGGGGCACCAGGGCTTGCGCGGCACCCTGCGCCTGACCACCACCGTCGAATACGGCAGCCGCACGGTGATCCCCGCGCTGATCGCCTTTGCCGCCGCCCATCCGCAGCTGCAGATCCAGCATTCCTCGTCGTCCTCGCATGAAGACCTGATCTCGGGCGGCTACGACCTGGCCATCCGCATGGGTTCACTCAACGATTCGAGCTACCGCGCCGCGCTGATCGAGCCGTATGCGATCTGGCCCGTCGCCTCGCCCGCCTACCTGGCCAGCCTGCCCGGCCGGGACATCGCCACCTTGCCCGACTTGCAGCGCGCGCGCTGGCTGGCGCACAGCCGCCTCGCTACGCCCCTGCGCTGGGACGTGCAGACGCCCGATGGTGCCGCCGTCTTCGTCGCGCAGGACGACGCCGCCATCCATTCCGACTCCGCCTCGGCCCTGCTGGGCTTTGCCCTGGGCGGCTGCGGCGTGGCCCTGCTGCCGCAATGGCAGGTGGAAGGGGACGTGCGCGCGGGACGTTTGCGCCGTCTGCTGCCCGACGTCGTCTTCCCGGAACAGGGCGTGTATGCCGTGTATCCGAACACCCAGCATATTGCGGAAAAAGTGCGCGCGTTTATCGACTTCTTGCGCGCGTTCGTGGGCACGCCCGCCTGAGGTTTCACGTGGCGCCACGGCGCCCATGTCACGTCGTCAATACTTGTTGAATACAACGATTTCCAAAGGGCAAACGAGCGCCCATTTCGCTTTTCACGGCCTACACTGAAAGGACGTTGTTCACCGATTGGAGACCATCATGGCACATACATTGGCAGCAGTTTTCGCCGTGCGCGACATGGCCGAGCGCGCCCGGCACGACCTGATCACGGCGGGCTTTCCCGGCGCCAACATCCGCCTGCACGATGCGGGCAGTGACGACTTTTCCGCCACGGAAAACATCCGCCGCGACGACAGCGACAGCCTGCTCGACAGCGTCAAACATTTCTTCACGGACCTGTTCGGCAGCCACGCCGACCGCCACATCTATGCGGAAGCCGTGCGGCGCGGACATGTCGTGCTGACACTGGAAGGGGCGAGCGACGCCGATATCCAGCGCGCCACCGACCTCGTCGAGCGCTACGCGCCGCTCGACATCGATGCGCACGCCGAGCACTGGCGCACCGGCGGCTGGCAGGGCGCGCCGCAAGACGACGGCGCGCGGCGCCAGGGCGCCAGCATGCAGCAGGGCGCGTCGGCCGGCAACCTGAACGAGACGGCAGCATCGCAGCAATTTGCGGGCGGCATGGCGCCGCCGTCATCGGGCGCGGGCGCCAACGCGCGCCGCTATCCCAGCGCCGACAACCTGCCGGGCACCAGCTACGACGACGAGCAGTACTACCGCAACCACTGGAGCGCCACCTATGTCGCCACCGGCGCGCGCTTCGAGGACTACGATCCCGCCTACCGCTATGGCCATTCGATGGCGAACAGCGACAGCTACCGGGGCCGCCCGTGGGATGAGGTGGAAGCGGAGCTGCGTTCCACGTGGGAGCACACGTATCCGCAATCGGCGTGGGACAACTTCAAGGCGGCCATCAGACATGGCTGGGAGCGCATCACGTCCTGACGCGCGGCGAGGGGATGGCTCTGTCAGCGCCCCTCGTGCGTGAGCTTGAGGAAGTGGTTCAGGATGTGGAAGTGGTCTTCGAAGAATTGCTCTTCCATGGCCGGCAGGGCGCTCACCGGCACCCACTGCGCCAGCGCCGCATCGTCGGCCGCCGTCACGGCCGGCAGCTGGCGCGTCTTCAAGTCGAAGTAATGCGCATGCGTGATGGTGCGCCCCCGCTGGCTGCGGTCCGGATGGTCGAACACGGCCACGCCGACCAGCGCCTCGACCAGGGTGGGCGCCAGCACGCCCAGCTGGGTTTCTTCCGCCAGTTCGCGCAGGGCGCCCTGCAGCAAGCGTTCGCGCGGCTCCAGGAAGCCGCCCGGCAGCGCCCACAAGCCCTTGCCAGGATAGCCGCCGCGGCGCACCAGCAAGACGTGGCCGCCCGTCTGCACCAGCGCATCCACGGTGCAAAAGATGGGCGCATACGGCGCCGTGCGCCAGCGCGCCTTGTACGCTTCGATGGCGCGGTATTCCTGCACCAGCGGCGCGTACCACGGCAACAAGGTCCACGCCTTCAGATACTGGCCGATGGCCGCCGGCAGCAGCTGCGCCACGGCGCTCAGCGACACGTCCACGTCTTCCGCCTCGAACAGCACGTTGCGGATCGCCGTCGCGCCGATGGGCGCACCGGGATCGATCTCCAGGTTGAGCAACTGCCAGTGCGGGAAGTGGTGCAGGTAATAACTGGTGGCGTCCTTGAAACAAGCCACCAGGGTGACGCGCTGCACCGCGGGCACGGCGCCCGCCACAGCGCGCCGCACGGCATCGGCCCACAGGCCATCGTCGTAGTAATCGCGCACGGCCACGTAATGCACGCGCGCGCGCTGCGCCTCGGGCAGGGTGGCGGCGATCATGGCGGCCCGCTCCTGCCACGTAAACGGGTTCTTCGGGCTGCGCGCATGGAAGGCGGAACCGAGCACCACCACGACGCTGGCGGCGGTGGCCAGCGCCTTTTGCAGCAAGCCCGCATGGCCATTGTGAAAAGGCTGGAAGCGGCCGATCAGGATGGCCGCGTCGGCAGGATAGGATGAGCTCATGCGTCGTCTCCGGTGGGGTAGTGGGCGGCGATCGGCAATTGACGCCCGCTGCCAAAGGCGCGCGAACGCACGCGGATGATGGGCGCCGCCTGGCGCCGTTTGTATTCATTGCGGGCAACCATGCCGAGGATGCGCGTCACCAGTGCGCGCCCCTCGTCCGTCTCGCGCAGCTGGTCGACCAGGGTCAAGGCTTGCGCGCTTTCTTGCGCCGGCAGGCGGCGTCCCTCGATATGCCATTTCAAGATTTCATCGAGCACGGGATAGGGCGGTAAACTGTCGGTGTCGCGCTGGCCCGGCGCCAGTTCCGCCGACGGGGGTTTGTCGAGCACGGCGACGGGGATCAGTTCGCGCCCGGCACTGGCGTTGAGGTGGCGCGACAGGGCGAACACCTCCGTTTTATACAGGTCGCCGATCAATCCCAGTCCCCCGTTCGTGTCGCCATACAAGGTGCAGTAGCCCACCGAGATTTCGCTCTTGTTGCCGGTGGTGAGCAGCAGGGCGCCAAAGGCGTTCGAGTATTCCATCAGGATGGTGCCGCGCACCCGCGCCTGCAGGTTTTCCAGCGGCAGCCCCTGCAGCTTGCCGTCGAAGGCTTGGGCATAGCCGGCTTCGTATTGCGCCACGATGTCGCGGATGGCATGCGTGTGCAGGACGATGCCCAGGTTGGCGCACAGGGCGACGGAATCGGTGACGGAGCCGGCGCTGGAAAACACGGACGGCATGGTGATGCCCACCACGTTGTTCGCGCCCAGGGCTTCGACGGCCAGGGCCAGGGTCAGCGCCGAATCGATGCCGCCCGAGCAGCCGACGACGACTTTCGTAAAGCGGCAGCGGCGCGCATAGTCGCGCAAACCGAGCACGATTTGACGGCGCGCAAATTCCACGGCGGGGATGCCGTCCGGGTCGGGCACGGGAAACGCCGCGCCGTCCGTGCGCGTAAAACCGCCGTCGGCAAAGCGCAGCAATGCATCATCCTCGACGAAGCGGGCCGCCTCGAATTGCACGCCGAGGGTGGGGGACATGGCGAACGAGGCGCCGTCGAACACGAGTTGATCCTGGCCACCCACCTGGTTGACGAAGAGCAAAGGCAAGTTCACGCGCGCGCAGGCGGCGCCGAACACGGCATGGCGCTGCGCGCGCTTGCCGATGTCGGACGGGCTGGCGTTGATGCTGACGACCAGGTCGGGCCGCGCCGCGTGCAGGGCGTCGAACGGGTTGACGGCGTAGGCGCGGCCATCGTCGTTCCAGCCATCCTCGCAAATCATGAAACCGACTTTACAGCCGGCGATATCGAGGGTGCAGGCGCCGGGCGGCCCCGGCTCGAAATGGCGCCCCTCGTCGAAGATGCCATACGTCGGCAACAGCTGCTTGTAGTATTCGGCCACGATGCGCCCGTCGCGGATCGCCAGCAAGGCGTTGTACAGGGGCTTGCCGACGCCGGGATTCGGCCGCGCCGTGCCGATGACGGTGACCAGCGCCGGCCAGCGCGTGGACGCTTCCAGCACCGTGTCGAGCGCCTGCTGCATGTCGCGCAGGAAGGCGGCGTCCTCGAACAGGTCGCCCGGATAGTACGCGCACAGCGATAACTCGGGGCACACGAGCAGGTCGGCGCCATCGCTGCTGGCGCGGCCCATGCGCGCGATGATGGCGGCACAATTGGCGTCGAAATCGCCCACGGTGGGATTCATCTGGGCGAGGGCGATGGTCAGCATGGCGATCCTTCATTGGTTACGCTTGAAACCACTATCCTGCCTGAAAAATTTTCTGAGCGTACTGATGCAATCGTGCAAGCCTGCCGATCAGGGTGCTACAAGGTCTTGAGCCAGGCCCGCAAGCGCGTGCGCGCATTCGCATAGGGCGACGCCGTATTGAACTGGATCATGCGTCCCATCGTGTAATGCGTGTACCAGGGCTGGCCATACAATTGCGCATCGTCATGGCTTTCAATCAGCGCCAGCAGCTGATCTTTCGCCTGTGCCAGGCGCTGCAGCAAGTCGTCCATATTCAAGTCAGCATAGTCGGCATAGAAGCGCTGCGCCAGTTTTCCCAGAGCGTTCCACGTGAAACCTTCGGCGGGAAAGGCGATGTCCTCGATGCGTTTGCCGTCGCGCAGCTGCGCGTGCCAGTGCAAGACCAGCTCGTTCCAGCCGACCAGGTAGGCGAGCAAGTCGCACACGCTCATGCGCGTGCCCGCCACTTGCCCTTCCAGCACGGGTTCCCGCGCCAGCGTGGGCGGCACGCGCGCCAGTTCCTGCATCAACTTCGCATACGTGCTGTCGATGGCGGCTATCAGTGCCTGCTTGCTGTCCGGGATCGCCATCAGGCCGCCTTCACGACCGGCAAGCCGGCCGCCTGCCAATCGTCGTAGCCGCTGCCGAGACGGCGCGCATGCAAGCCGTGCTGGCGCAGGGCCGCCACCGCCTGCACGGACAGCACGCAATACGGGCCGCGGCAATACGCAGCGATCTCTGCGTTCGCCGGTAATTCGCCCAGGCGGCGCTGCAAGTCATCAAAGGGAATATTGACCGCGCCGGGCAAGTGGCCGGCCGCGAATTCCTGCGCCGGCCGCACGTCGAGCACGGTGATGCTGGCTTCGCGCATGCGTTCCAGCAACTCGTCGCCCGTGATCGCTTCCACGTGGTCACCCCGGCCCAGCGCCTGCAATTCGCTGCGCTGGTGCTGCGCATACACGTCCAGCGCGGCCAGCAGTTGCACGATGGGGCCGCTGCCCAGCCGGTACAGCACGCGCTTGCCGTCGCGCCGCGCCAGCACGAAACCGGCGCGCCGCAACTGCTGCAAATGCTGGGAGGTATTCGCCACGGACAGGCCCGTCAACTCCACCAATTGCTCCACCGCATACTCGCCGTGCACGATCTGCTCGAGCAGGCGCAGGCGCGGCGCGCTGCCTAAAATATGGGCAAACCCGGCGGAACCGGTGAGAAGTTCGATATCGGCATTTTTCATTGACACGATGCTAGCACCCTTATAACATTCAAGCAATCAATTGAATGTTAGGAGCGGCAATGCAAATACTCTGGCTCGATGCGCTGGCGATCGGCGCGGGCGCGACGGCGGTGATGGATGTGTGGGCGGTGGCGTTAAAACGCTTCTGGTGCATTCCCTCGCTGAACTTTGCGATGGTGGGGCGCTGGCTGGGCCATCTGCCGCGCGGCACCTTCACCCACGCCAACATCGCCCAGGCGGCGCCCGTGCGCGATGAAGCCATCCTGGGCTGGACGGCTCACTATGCGATCGGCGTGCTGTTTGCAGCCGTGCTGCTGGCGCTGGTAGGGGAGAAGTGGGTGCAAGCGCCGACCTTCGCGCCGGCCCTGCTGGCGGGCCTCGTCAGCGTGGCCGCGCCGTTTTGCATCTTGCAGCCGGGCATGGGCGCCGGCCTGGCCGCCAGCAAGACGCCGCATCCGACGGCCGCCCGCCTGCGCAGCCTGATGGCGCACACGGCGTTCGGCATCGGCCTGTACCTGGCAGCGCTGCTGTGGTCGACGGTCCGCTAGGACGTCAGCGGCGGCACGGGCGCGGGCGCCGGCGCGGCTGCCACCGCCGACATGGCCGGTGCCTCGGGCTGGGCCGGCACCGTGCTCAGCACCATCGTGCTGGGCTTGGCGATCGCGATATGCGCCGCGTCCAGGCGCTTGAGCAGTTCGAACAGCAGCGCGCTGCGGATGCCCGAGGTCAGACGCGGCGACGAGGCATAGCCGGTGGCGTTGAACAGCAACAAGCCATTGTCGATGCCGTCGAGCTGTACGCTGGGCGCCGGCGTGTCGAGCACGTCGGGATTGTCGACAAAGGTGGACAGGATCAGCGCGCGCGCCGCTTGCGCATCCGTGCCCAGCGGCAACGGCAGCTTGACTTGCACCAGGCCCAGCGGATTGGCCAGGGTGACGTTGCGCACCGTCTTGGTGATGAATTCCGAGTTCGGCACGATCACCGTCGAGCGGTCGCTCAGTTGAATTTCCGTGGCGCGCACGTTGATGCGGCGAATGTCGCCCTCCACACCGCCGAGTGACACCCAGTCGCCCACTTTCACCGGACGTTCGGCCAATAAAATCAGGCCGGAGACGAAGTTCTGCACCACCGCCTGCAAGCCAAAACCGATACCCACCGACAAGGCCGACGCCACCCACGCGATGCGTTCCAGGCCGATGCCGGCGGCCGACAGGGCCAGCGCCACGGCCAGCACGCCGCCGATGTAGCCAAACAGCGTGATGAACGACACTTGCATGCCGGAATCAAGGTTGGTGGTCGGCAAATAACTGTTTTGCAGCCAGCGCTTGAACAGGCCCAGCGCAACAAAACCGGCGAGCAGCACCAGCAGAGCCTGGATCAGCGCGGCAGGGCGGATCGCCACCTCGCCGATGGCCAGGCCATCCTGCAGCTTGCCGACCCGCTGGAACAGCTCGCCCGGCCCTTCGCCGAACGGCGCCAGCAGCAGCATCAGGGCCAGCAGCACGACGATGGCGCGGCCTATGCCCGACAGCAGCACGGCCGCCTGGTCGCGCGCCTTGGGCGTGGCCAGCACGGGGTTGGCCACATCCGGCGGCGGCGGGGTGGAAGCCAGCAGCATGCAGATATCGTCGACCAGCACCGTCAGCAGATAGGTGCTGCACAGCACCACGATGACCCAGGCGATTTGCTTGGCGACAAAGCTGCCGAACGCCACATAGCCGACCAGCAAGCTGATGACGCTGGACGCCAGCGCCAGCCACAGCAGCACCGTGACGCAGCGCAGCCACAGCGGCGTGACCAGGGTGGCGGGATCGGCCTCGCGCAACTGGCGCCAGCAGCGCTCGGCGCGCATCAAGCCGTAGGCGATAGTCGTGCTCATCACCAGGGCGACGATGCAGTTGACGGCCACGGCCGTCGACAGGCCCGCATTGATGACGATGGTGACCCGTTCCGTCGCCCACACGAGCACGACGATGAAGGAAAACATCGATGGGAAATTGCGCATGCGGTGCGCCAGCGCGTCGGGCAGGGGCAGCAAACGCCACGACACGCGCCGTGGCGACAGCAGCGCATGGCCCAGTCCCGCCGTAAAACCGGCAAAACAGATGATGCCGATCAAGCTGCTGAGAAAAGTCGAGGTTTTGTCCGACAGGCCGCCCTCCCAGCGCAAGCCCATGGCCAGCAATTCCGCCACCAGTCCCGGCGTGGCCAGCGCCAGCACCAGCACGGCCAGCGCATGCAAGGAGCGGCGCAAGCGGCCATGCGGCACGCGCGTGGCCGTCACCACCAGCAAGTAGCGCGAAGCCCAGACGCTGGCGCCGATCACGGCCACGATGGCGGCCAGCAAGCCGCCCCAGGCCGACCATGGCGTGGCGCTGGCCGCGTTCGCCAACTCCAGCTCCAGCGCCCGCAGGCGCTGCAAGTTCTGCGGCAATTCCGCATGCAGCTGTTTCCAGAAAGAACCAGCCAAAATCGACGCCGTGCGTTCGCCCAGGCGCGCCTGCAGCTGCGCGCGGCGCACGGTCGACACTTGCTCCGACGCCTGCGTCGCTTCCACGGCCAGCAAGCGCGCCAGTTTCACCTGCGCATCGAGCGCGCTGCTGGTGCGGTCCAGCTGGCTGCGCTGCGCCGCCACGTCGGGTGCATCTTTTACCCCCGCCGCCGGCTTGCCCAGCTCGGCCAGCCGCGCCTGCACGCTCGACAATGTCGGCGCGAGCGCGTCGGCCACCTTGTCCGCTTCGGTGCTGGCCGCCAGCGCATCGGCGCGCATCTGCGACAGGGTCGCATCATCGAGCTCAGCCTCGCCATCGAGCGCCTTCTGGATACCGGTGATCTGCTTGCGCAAGCCATCGAGACGCTGGTCGGCCGTGGCGGCGTCATCGACGGGCTGCGACCAGGCGGGCGGCGCGGATAGCGAGCACGCCAGCAGCAAGGCCAACAGGAAGGGGAAGAAACGGAGACGGAAAGAAGTCATGCGGACCTATGGCTGGAAATGAGAAAAACGGCCGGATTGGCAGCAGCGCCGGTCATGGCGTGCTGCCCGGCAGGTGCCTGCCAATATAGCTGAAAACGCGGGCAAGCCACAGGATCAGCGGAACTGGCGTGTGCCTCCAGGCGCGACTAGGCATATTGCCCTATGGAAATGTCATTCAAAAAGGTCTAGGATCGTCGTCCGCTTGGCGGCGCGGCACCCATCTGCACGCCGCCGACCTTTTCACCATTCCCTCCGTATTGAGACAGCCATGAAGTTTTTATCCAACCTGACCATCGGCACACGCCTCGCCACAGGCTTTGGCGCCATCGGCGCCATGCTGATCATCATCTCTTGCCTGGGCATCGCCATGCTGGGCAAGATCAACCAGGGCACCGGCCATATCGTGCATGACAGCATGCCGAAGATCGAGCTCGCCAACAGCGTGTCGGCCAACATCAACGACATCGCCATCGCGCTGCGCAATATGATGCTCAGCGCCGATCCGGCCGACCAGCGCAAGCAAACGGACGCCATCCTGGCCGCGCGCCAGGCGGCGGCCGGCAATCTCGGCAAGCTCGCCCGCATGCTCGATTCCGACCGAGAGCGCGCGTTGCTGGCCAAGATGAACGACGCCAACACCCGCTACGCGCAGGGGCAGGAAGCCTTGCTTGAACTGATCCGTAACGGCACGCCGGACGACAGCAGCGCCTACCTGTACGGCCAGCTGCGTCCCGTATTGCTCGTCTATAAACAGTTGATTGCTGAACAGATCAGCTTGCAAAATACCCTGGCCAACACGGCGGGCGACAACGCGAATGCCACCTATGCCAACACGCGTACCTTGCTGATCGGCATGTCGCTGGCGGCGCTAGCCATCGCGGCGGCGTTGGCGTATGGCATCACGCGCTCGATCACCGGCCCCGTCACCACGGCGCTGCAGGTGGCCAACACGGTGGCCGCTGGCGATTTGCGCAGCCAGATCACCGTGCAATCGAGCGATGAAATGGGGCAACTGTTGCAGGCGCTCAAGCGCATGAACGACAACCTGGCGCAAACGGTGGGCACGGTGCGCGTCGGCACGGAAACGATCGCCTCGGCCTCGTCCGAAGTGGCAGCGGGCAGCCTGGACCTGTCTGCGCGCACGGAGCAGCAAGCCAGCTCGCTGGAAGAGACGGCGTCGTCGATGGAAGAGCTGACCTCGACCGTCAAGCAGAATGCCGACAATGCGCGCCAGGCGCACGTGCTGGCCGACACGGCTTCCGGCGTGGCGCAGCGCGGCGGCGCCGTCATCGCGCAAGTGGTGGCGACCATGCGGCAAATCGATGCCTCGTCGAACAAGATCGCCGACATCATCGGCGTCATCGACGGCATCGCCTTCCAGACCAACATTCTGGCCTTGAACGCGGCCGTGGAAGCGGCGCGCGCGGGCGAACAGGGCCGCGGCTTTGCCGTCGTGGCCACGGAAGTGCGCAGCCTGGCGCACCGCTCGGCCGCCGCGGCCAAGGAAATCAAGACCCTGATCGACGACTCGACCCAAACCGTGGCGGCCGGCAGCGAGCTCGTGCACCAAGCGGGCGACACCATGAGCGACCTGGTCGACAGCGTGCGCCGCGTCACCGACATCATGGAAGAAATCACGTCCGCCAGCGCGGAACAGACGGCCGGCATCGAGCAAATCAACCAGGCCATCAGCGAGATGGACAACGTCACCCAGCAAAACGCGGCCCTGGTGGAAGAATCGGCGGCCGCGGCGGCGGCCATGCAGGAGCAGGCGGCTACCCTGGCGCAGGTGGTGAGCGCCTTCAAGCTGGAAGCCGGCGCACCGGCAAGCAAGCCGGCAATCGCCGCGACAACCGTACCGCGCCAGCAAGCCGTCGCCCTGCGCGTGCCGGCCGCCAAAAAAGCTGCACCGGCAGCAACGGCGTCATCCGACTGGGAAGAGTTCTAAGACAGCAACGCCACAGGTGCCTCTCGGCGCCTGTGGCGTCATGCAGCATGGGCTGCTTCCTGTTACGTGACCTGATCCATGTCAATCAACAATCCAGTTTGACACGGTGCGGCTAGGCCGAGAGTTCTCTGCGGATGATCTCCGCGCCGGCACTGAGCGCATTGAGCTTGCCTCTGGCTACGCGGCGCGACAAGGGCGCCATGCCGCAGTTGGTGCTCGGGTAGAGTTTGTCGGCATCGACAAACCGCAGCGCCTTGCGCAGGGTGTCGGCCACTTCTTCCGGCGTTTCAATGGCATTGTTTGCCACGTCGATGGCGCCGACCATCACTTTTTTACCGCGGATGAGTTCAATCAGATCGATGGGAACACGCGAGTTGTGGCATTCCAGCGAGATGATGTCTATATTCGATTGCTGCAGCTTGGGGAACGATTCCTCATATTGACGCCATTCGGAGCCCAGCGTATTTTTCCAGTCCGTATTGGCCTTGATGCCGTAGCCATAGCAAATATGCACGGCCGTTTCGCATTTGAGCCCTTCGATCGCCCGCTCCAGGGTGGCAATCCCCCAGTCATTGACCTCATCAAAGAAAACATTGAATGCCGGTTCGTCAAACTGGATGATGTCGACGCCGGCCGCCTCCAGTTCCCTGGCTTCCTGATTGAGGATCTTGGCAAATTCCCAGGCCAGTTTTTCGCGGCTCTTGTAGTGGCTGTCATACAGCGTATCGATCATCGTCATCGGGCCTGGCAGCGCCCATTTGATCGGCTGCGTGGTTTGCTGGCGTAAAAACCTGGCGTCGTCGACAAACACCGGTTTCGGGCGGCTCACGGCGCCAACGACGGTCGGCACGCTCGCATCGTAGCGGTCGCGGATTCTGACGGTCTCGCGTTTGTCAAAATCGACGCCGCTCAGATGCTCGATAAACGTGGTGACAAAATGCTGACGCGTCTGCTCGCCATCACTGACGATATCGATGCCCGCCTGCTGTTGCTCCTGCAGCGACAAACGCAAGGCATCCTGTTTGCCTTCGATTAATTCCTCGTCCTGTAATTTCCAGGGCGACCACAGCTTTTCAGGCTGCGCCAGCCAAGAAGGTTTGGGCAAGCTGCCGGCAGTTGAAGTAGGCAATAATTTTTTCATGATGATTGATGTCGTGTATTTGATTGATCAGAGAGCGTAATTGGCAGCCCATTGTTCCAGAATATGCTTGTACGGCTTGATGAAATGCTCTTCCGTATATTTTCCCTGCTTGACGGCCAGCTGGCTGCGCTCTTCGCGGTCATAGACAATTTGCGTCAGCGAATAATCCTGATTCTTCAGGCTAGGCTGATAAACTTTTCCCGCCGCTGAATTGGCATTGTAGATTTCGGGCCGATAAATCTTTTGAAACGTTTCCATCGTGCTGATGGTGCCGATCAGCTCAAGATTGCTGTAGTCGCCCAGCAGGTCGCCGATAAAATAGAAAGCCAGGGGGGCGGCACTGTTTGTCGGCATGAAATAGCGAACTTGCATCCCCATTTTTTCGAAATATTCATCCGTCGAGGAAAATTCATTTTGTTGATACTCGACGCCCAGGATGGGGTGCTGATTTTCAGTGCGCAGGTAGGTCTTGCTGCTCGAGGCGCTGATGCAGATGACGGGCGCCTTGTTGAAGTGTTCCTTGTAAGTATTTGACCTGACAAAGTGCTTGAACAGCTTGCCATGAAAATCGCCGAAATCCTCCGGTGCGCTGAATGCAGATTGATTGTTGTTGTGCTCTGGCAGCAACACGCTGAAGTCGTAATCGCGGACGTAAGAGGAGAAGTTATTTCCTGCAATGCCGGCGATGCGTTCGCCGGTTTTTTTGTCGATGATGGTCGGCTTTAATATCTCGATCAAGGGGATATTGCCGCCTTTGACATCAATATTCAATTCGACGGAAATGATTTCAAGCTCGACAGCGTAGCGGTCCGCCTTCGGGTTATCCCAATGCGCCAGGCTGTTGAAGCGGCTGTCGATCATTTTCAGGGTGTTGCGCAGGTTCTCCTGGCGGCTCGTTCCCCTGGCCAAATTGGCAAAGTTGGTCGTCAGGCGGGTATTGTCCGATGGATGATAGTTTTCATCGAAAATAATGCTTTTGATGCTGAATGCAAAATCTTTGCTCATGGTGATCTGGTGTCCTGAATTCTGCGAAAGAATGAATGGGGTAATAGCTTGGTGACCGTGGCGATGCGTATCAGGCTGCGACCACCTCTTCAGCGGTGACCGGGCTCGCATGGCGCGTCAATGCGATCAATGGCAATGCCCGTTGCACGGCCAGCGCGGCCCGCTGGATCAGGGCCTCGTCCTGCACGCGGTAGTCGACGAAATCCTTGTCGGTGGCATACACGCCCAGCGGCAATGTGCGCGTCTGGAAAAAGCTGAACAGCGGACGCAACTGGTGGTCGATCATCAGGGCATGGCGCTCGCTGCCGCCGGTCGCCGCCAGCAGGACGGGCTTGTCGATCAGGGCATCCTGATGAATGAAGTCGAAGAAATGCTTGAACAGTCCCGTGTAGGAGCCGCGGTAGACGGGCGTGGTCACCACCAGGATGTCGGCTTGCTCGACGGCAACAAGGTCGCGTTCCACCGTCTCGGGCAGGTGGGAGCGCCAGACCGCGCCGGCCAGCTGGGGTGCGAGCTGGCCCAGTTCGACCAGGCGTTGTTCGCACAGCACTTCCTCGGCGATCAGGTCCATCAGGTGCTCTGCCAGGGCGGCCGCCTTGGAAGGGCGTTGCAGCCCGCCGGAAACCGCGACTAAACGAAGTGGACGTGTCATGTTTGCTTTCATGTGGATGGATGCGCCAGGGCCGTAAAAGTGCAGGCAACAAGGGGATCGATGATAGCGGCGGGAATCGATGAAGTATAATGGTCTTATTTCATACATCCATGAACATGGCTCATCTCAATGCTTGAACGCATCCACCTCAGCATCGTCCAGCAGGTCGAGAAACAGGGGTCGCTGACGGCCGCCGCAGGCGTGCTGCACCTGACCCAGTCGGCCCTGAGCCACAGCATGAAGAAGCTGGAGCAGCAACTGGGCACCGACGTCTGGCTGCGCGAAGGGCGCAACCTGCGCCTGACGCAAGCCGGCCAGTATCTGCTGGCGGTGGCGAACCGGGTGCTGCCGCAACTGGACCTGGCCGAAGAACGCCTGGGCCAGTTCGCGCAGGGCGAGCGCGGCGCGCTGCGCATCGGCATGGAATGCCACCCTTGCTACCAGTGGCTGCTGAAGGTGGTGTCGCCGTATCTGGCCGCATGGCCCGACGTGGATGTGGACGTCAAACAGAAGTTCCAGTTCGGCGGAATCGGCGCGCTCTTCGGCTACGAGATCGACTTGCTCGTCACGCCCGATCCGCTGTACAAGCCGGGACTGACGTTCGAACCCGTGTTCGACTACGAGCAGGTGCTCGTCGTGGCCAAGGGCCATGCGCTGGCGGCGGCGGCCTATGTGCAGCCTCAGCAACTGACGCAGGAAGTGCTGATCAGCTACCCCGTGGACATCGAACGCCTGGATATCTATAACCAGTTCCTCTTGCCGGCCGGTGTCACGCCCAAGCGCCACAAAGCCATCGAAACCACCGACATCATGCTGCAAATGGTAGCCAGCGGCCGCGGCGTGGCCGCCCTGCCGCGCTGGCTGGTCGAGGAGTACGCAGCCAAGATGGACGTGGTGCCTGTGCGGCTGGGCGAGCGCGGCATCGCCAAGCAGATTTTCCTGGGAGCACGCGAGACGGACACCGCCATCGACTACGTGCGCGCCTTCATCGCACTGGCGCGCCAGCCTGCCAGCGCCAGTGCGCAGTGACCGCAGCGACGCCATGGGTCATCTCTTGATGCATCCCGCTCAGCTCGGGTCCGCCGGCAACATCACGCACGCCTATTCCCTGGAAGTCAGTGCCAAGGACATGCCGGCGTTGAGCGCGGCGGCGCCGCGGATAGCGCCCGCGTCCACCATTGCCATTCCCTACCTGCCACGCGAGGACAACGCCGCGCGGCTGGCCGCGGCCCACACCGTGCGCACGCTCGGCTTTGAACCCATGCCGCACCTGTCCGCGCGCCGTATTGCCTCGTTCGCCGGGTTTGAGTCATTCATCCAGCGCGCCGTCGCCGAAGCGGGCGTCGAGCGCTGCTTCGTGATCGCCGGCGATCCATCCACCGCGATGGGGCCGTTTTCCGACAGTGCCGCGCTGATCGACACAGGCGTGTTCGAGCGCGCAGGCATGAAGGTGATCGGCGTGGGTGGTCATCCGGAAGGCCATCCGGTCATGAGCACAGCCGAGCAGTGGGATGTGCTCGAACGCAAGTGCCGCAGCATCGCGCAGCGCGGCATGACGCCCTTGATCGTCACGCAGTTTGCGTTTGATGCCGATATCGTGTTGACGTGGCTCAAAGCGCTGCGCGAACGGGGCATTGAGCATCCCGTGCGCGTAGGCGTGCCGGGTCCCGCCAGCATCGCGGTGCTGGCCCGTTATGCCGCAGTGTGCGGCGTCAGTGCATGCGCCTCGATGTGGTCCAAGTACGGCGTGTCCATCGGCAAGCTGTTCGGCACGGCGGGGCCGGACCTGTTTGTCGAACGCCTGGCCGCCGGGCTGACAGCGGCACACGGCGAGGTCAGCCTGCATTTCTTTCCCTTCGGCGGCATCGCACAGTCCGTCAAGTGGATCGAGCAGTACCGTTCCCGCGCCAACCCGGCTCCTGGCTGACGAGCGCCTCGCCAGCGACAGGCGCCATCCGTCCTGCTTACTCCACCGTCACCGATTTGGCCAGATTGCGTGGCTTGTCCACATCCGTGCCGCGCGCCAGGGCCGTGTGGTAGGCCAGCAATTGCAGCGCGACCACGTGCAGGATCGGCGACAAATCGCCGTAGTGCTCGGGCAGGCGGATCACGTGCAAGCCTTCGCCGGAGCTGATGCGCGAATCGACGTCGGCGAAGACGTACAGCTGGCCGCCGCGGGCGCGCACTTCCTGCATGTTCGATTTCAGCTTTTCGATCAGGGCGTCGTTCGGCGCGATGGTGACGACCGGCATTTCATTCGTCACCAGGGCCAGCGGGCCGTGTTTCAGCTCGCCGGCCGGATACGCTTCGGCGTGGATATACGAAATTTCCTTCAGCTTCAAGGCGCCTTCCAGGGCGATCGGGTAATGCATGCCGCGGCCCAGGAAGAGGGCGTTTTCCTTGCGGGCGAATTCTTCCGACCAGGCGATGATTTGCGGCTCCAGCGCCAGCACGGAGGCGATGGCGACGGGCAGGTGACGCATGGCTTTCAGGTGCGCCGCTTCCTGTTCTTCGCTCAAGCGGCCATTGACTTGCGCCAGGCACAGGGTCAGCAGGAACAGGCCGGCCAGCTGCGTCGTAAACGCCTTGGTCGAGGCCACGCCCACTTCCACGCCGGCGCGCGTGATGTAGGCCAGCGCGCATTCGCGCACCATGGCGCTGGTGGCCACGTTGCAGATGGTCAAGGTGTGCTGCATGCCCAGGCTGCGCGCATGTTTCAGGGCGGCCAGGGTGTCGGCCGTTTCGCCGCTTTGCGAAATCGTCACCACCAGCGTGTTCGGGTGCGGCACGCTGTCGCGGTAGCGGTATTCGCTGGCCACTTCCACGCTGACGGGCACCTTGGCGATGGCTTCGATCCAGTACTTGGCCGTCATGCCCGCATACGAGCTGGTGCCGCAGGCGAGGATCAGCACGCGGTCGATCTGCTTGAAGATTTTATAGGCGTCGTCGCCGAACAGTTCCGGCATGATGCCTGTCACGCCTTCGAGCGTGTCGCCGATGGCGCGCGGCTGTTCAAAAATTTCCTTTTGCATGTAGTGACGGTACGGGCCCAGCTCGGCCGCGCCCGTGTGGGCATGCACGGTCTTCACTTCGCGCTCGACGGGCTTGCCATCGACGTCGACGATCCAGCAGCGCGACAGTTGCAGGTCGACCACGTCGCCTTCTTCCAGGTAAATGATCTGGTCCGTCGTGCCGGCCAGCGCCATGGCGTCGGAGGCAACAAAGTTTTCACCATTGCCCAGGCCGACGATCAGGGGCGAGCCCTGGCGCGCGGCGACCACGCGGTGCGGCTCGTCGCGGCAAAAGACGGCGATCGCATACGCGCCGTCCAGGCGTTTCACGGCCTGCTGCACGGTTTCAAACAAATCGCCGTTGTACATGTGCTCGACCAGGTGGGCGATCACTTCCGTATCCGTCTGGCTCTGGAAGACGTAACCCAAGGCCGTCAGTTCGGCGCGCAGTTCGTCGTGGTTTTCGATGATGCCGTTGTGCACCAGCGCCACGCGGGCGTTCTCTTCCGTCGGAGAGAAGTGCGGGTGGGCATTGAAGGAGACAGGGGCGCCATGCGTGGCCCAGCGCGTGTGGGCGATGCCCGTGAAACCGCTCAAGCCTTCTTCGGCGATCTGCTTTTCCAGCTCGGCCACGCGCGAGGTGGAGCGCGAACGCTGCAAACGGCCATCCGCGTGCAGGGCGATGCCGCAGGAATCGTAGCCGCGGTATTCCAGGCGCTTCAAGCCTTCGAGCAGGATGGGAGTGATATTACGTTGCGCTACCGCGCCGACGATGCCGCACATGGAAACCTCTGTCTAAAATTTAATCAATGCAAGCATGCTAATGCAGAGTGAATGAAATATGCTTTCTAAATCTGTACATTTTTGACTGAATATTTCACAACCATTTTGTGATGAAATATTATTTCATTTAGAATCGATTTATTTTCCAATTCATCAAAACCATGAGCGATAGCAACATTACCCTCGACGAGATCGATCGTCGCATCCTGAACGCCTTGCAAATTGATGCATCGCAAACCAACAGTGAGCTGGCGCAAGCGGTGCACGTTTCGGCGCCCACCTGTTTGCGGCGGGTCAAGCATTTGCGGGAAAGCGGCGTCATCGAACGGCAAGTGGCCATCGTCGCGCCGCAACTCGTGGGCGCGCGCCTGACGGCCATCGTGGAAATCACGCTCGACGTGCAGGCGGCGGAGCGCATGGCGGAATTCGAGCAGCTCGTGGCGCAGGAAGCGGCTGTGCTGCAATGCTACCGCGTCTCGCCCGGGCCCGACTTCGTGCTGATGGTGCAGGTGGCCGATATGCCCGCGTATCACGCGCTGGCGCACCGCCTGTTTGCCGCGCACGCGAATGTGCGCAACGTGAAAAGCTATTTTTCCACGTTCCGCAGCAAATTCGAGACGCGCATCGCCGTGTGATTTTTACTTTCATTTATCCACCGCTTGCACACCGCTTGCCCACACACTTATACGGTGCTTTTCCACCGCTTATGCCGCACTTGCCCACAGGCTTATGCACAAGCATGACGCGGGCAAGCCATGGCAGCAGAGCAAGGGATGCGCGGGGAAGCAGCGTCAGGCGGCCCGCGACGGTACCGCACCAACATGCAAAGAGTAGACAAGCTACTGCCAGCTTGACTTGTGCACCGGCTGCACACAGCTTGCCAACAAGTTACGAGTCCAGTTATCGACAGGCTTATCCACAGCCCGTCCGCGGCGGCAGACGGGAAAACTCAGGGGCGCACTTCCGCTTCGGCATAGAAGCGGTAGCCGGCGTTGCGGGCGGTATTGATGGGCAAGGCCAGGCCCGCCGCCTGTTCGGCCTTGCGGCGCAAGCGGCTGATCTGGGTGTCCAGGCGGCGCTGGTCGTAGGTGAGAAAATCCTCGCCCAGCGATTGCACGATCTGCTGGCGGCTGACGATGCGTTCCGGCTCGGCCATCAGCACGTGCAGCACGGTGACGTCCTGTTGCGATAGCGCAATGGCGCCGCAGCCTGGCGGCAAGAGGCGGCGCGGTCCCAGTTCCAGCACCCAGGCCGTGGAAGGCGGCGGCGCGTCGGCAGGCGGCGCACCCAGGCGCCGCGCCAGCGCGCCCAGGGTGGCGGCCAGCTCATCGAGGTCGGCGCTCTTCGGCAGGTAATAGTCGGCACCACCGCCCAGTCCGTTGACCTTGTCCTGCGTGGCCCCGCGCGCCGTAAACACGACGATGCCGATGGGCTGCCCCTGCGCGCGCAAGGCGCGCACCAGCACCATGCCTTCGCCATCGGGCAAGCCCAGGTCGATGATGGCAATGCGGTGCACGGCCGGCGCGTAGCAGGCGTGGAAGGCGGCCAGGTCGGCCACGGCGCTGACGCGGTAGCCGCAATCGCCGAGAAATTCGGTCAACTCGTGGCGCAGCACGGCTTCGTCTTCAAGCAGGATGAGGTTCAACATGGCGCAAGGATAACCGATCGCCGTGGGGCCGGGAAGTTGTCTTTCTGACTCCCATGCTGGCCGTGGTAAGCTGCCTCGCCATGAAAATCCTGCTCGCCCTTTGCCTGTTATTCACCGCCCTGTTCCCCCATGCTGCACCTGCAGCTGCCGCGCCTGCGCCGCTGCTGCTGCCGGCCAGCGGGCAGCCCGTGTCCGCCAGCGGCCACCTGCAGATGCTGCGCGATGCCACGGGCCGGCTGGGGCCCGATGCGGCATTGGCGGCGCCAGGCTGGCGCACCTTGCCCGGCGCCGTCAGCGCCGGTTACACGCAGGACGCCGTCTGGCTGCGCCTGGACGTGACGCGCGCGGCAGCCTCCCCCGATGAATGGGTCGTGCGTTTCAGCAACGCCGTGCTTGACGACGTGCGGCTGTACCGCTGGGACGCGGCAGGCCACTGGGTCTTGCAGGAAGCGGGCGCCGACGTGGCGCGCGGCAACTGGCCCATCGATGCGCGCCAGGTGGTGTTTCCGCTGCGCCTGCAAGCCGATACGCCGCAGCGCTGGCTGGTGCGCCTGCACAGCAAAAAAGCCATGTCGACGGAGCTGACCTTGCTGCCCAGCGATGCCTTCGACAACGCCTCGCGCCGCGAATACCTGTATTACGGCTTGCAGTTCGGCAGTTATTTGCTCTTGATCCTGTTCCATATCTTTTTCTGGCGCATGACGCGCGAAGCCCACAGCGGCTGGTATCTGCTGTACGTGCTGACGAATGCCACGACGGAAGCGCTGACGATCGCCATTCCCCAGCAAATCTTCACCATGCCGAACTGGCTGTCCGATCCCATGCTGGGCGTGTCGATGGCGATGTCCATCGCCGTCGGCGCGCGTTTTTCCACATTGCAACTGGAACTGCCCGCCCTGTATCCCCGTTTCAGCCGCGTCGTGGTGGGTTTGACGGCCGCTGCCGCGCTGTGCGGGGCGCTGCTGGTGCTGCACGGCGACTATGCGGCTGGCGTGCTCGTCGTGCAAATGACGGCCTTGCCATTGATCGTGCTGTTCATCGCCCTGGCCAGCTGGCTGGCGCTGCGCGGGCATCGTCCGGCGCACGCTTTCCTGTTTATCTTCGGCATCTTTTACGCGGGCGTGGTGATCAGTTTCCTGCGCAATATGGCCATCGTGCCGCCGAACTTCTGGACCAACCATGCGGCCACCCTGGGCGCCTTCGTGCACATGATGCTGATGAGCCTGCGCCTCAACCGCCGCTACGCCGAATTGCGCCGCGCCAAGGACCGCGCACAGGCGGAGGCCGTCAGTGCCGTGCGCGCCCTGAATGAACGGCTGGAAGAGCAGGTGGCGCTGCGCACCGTGGCGCTGCGGCAGGAAATCGGCCGGCGCGCCGTGCTCGAAGGCGAATTGCGCGCCGCGCTGGAAGTGGAAACCCGCACCCGCGAAGAGCAGCAGGATTTCGTTGCCATGGTGTCGCATGAATTCCACACGCCTTTGGCCATCATCAATACCACGGCCCAGCAAATTGCCCGCAACACGGACGCGCCGCGGGAAAAAACCCTGCAGCGCTGCCAGAACCTGCGCGAAGCGAGCGGCCGCATGACGGCGCTGGTGGATGAATACCTGAGCGCCGACCGCATGGAAACGAGCGCGGCAACCTTCCGGCCCCTGCCATGCGACTTGCCCGCGCTGCTGACGGCCGTGCTGGCCGAATGGCCACCGGGCCGCATCGAAGCGAGCGTACAGGCGCTGCCCGCCAGCGCCGTGGTGGACGCCAGCCTGCTGCGCGTGGCGCTGCGCAACTTGCTCAGCAATGCAGACCGGCACGCGCCGCAAGCCCTGGCGATCCGCGTGCAGGCCGGCACGCTCGAGGACGGCCGCGTGCAGATCGCCGTCAGCAACGAAGGCGAGCCGCTGCCCGCCGATGAAATCCCGCGCCTGTTCCAGAAATACTTCCGGGGCCGCATCGCCCAGCACAAGCCTGGCGCCGGCCTGGGCCTGTACCTGGTGCAGCGCATCGCCGAATTGCACGGCGGCCAGGTAATACTGGCCAGCGCCGGCAACAACGGCACCATCAGCTTCGCCTTGCGCCTGCCCGTCTGACGACCGCGCGTATTCCCGACTAAATCAGTCGGGAATCGCTCAGGTTTGCTCAATTTTAAATTTCCCCGTTCTGATATCTTTCCGTTCAGAAATCTTTGTAGCTTTTTATAACGATTGTATTTAAAAAAGCAACAAAAGCCGCAACGGACGCCGTCCACGCACAGCACAGGGAAAACATGCACCGCAACCAACTCGCCAGCCACCTCACCGGCCTCTCCTTGTTCGCGCCGCTTTCCTGACCCGTTCTTTCCCCATTTCCCGCTCGCGCCAGCCCGGCCAGGTCCGCAGGCGCGCGGGCGTCTCCCTATTCAAATCAACAAGGACATCGCATGCATCGTCACGGATCGTTGAACCACATCTACCGCCTCGTCTGGAGCCACGTCTTGAACGCCTGGGTCGCCGTCGCGGAAACGTCGCGCGGACGCGGCAAGGGCAGCCGCCGCAAACTGGCCGCGGCAGCGGCCGCCATGACGGCGCTGGCGCTGGGAGGGCCGGCACAGGCCGCGCCCACGGGTGGGCAGGTGGTGAGCGGCACGGCCAGCATCAGCCAGCAAGGCGGCACCACCACCATCCATCAGGGCAGCGCGCAGGCCGCGCTGAACTGGAACAGTTTTAACGTGGGCGCCAAGGAAACCGTCAACTTCGTCCAGCCCTCGGCCAGCGCACTGGCCGTCAACCGCATCTTCGACAGCAACGGCACGCAGATCCTCGGCAGAGTCAACGCGAATGGCCAGGTGTACCTGATCAATCCGAACGGCGTGCTGTTCGGCCGCGGCGCACAAGTCAACGTGGGCGGCCTGGTGGCTTCGACGCTCGACGTCGACAGCGCCAGCCTGGGCGGTTCGAAACACGCGTTCGGCGGCCAAGGCATTGGCAAGGTCGTCAACGAAGGCACGCTGCGCGCAGCCGATGGCGGCTATGTCGCCCTGCTGGGCCGGCAAGTGAGCAACCAGGGCGCCATCTCGGCCCGCCTGGGCACGGTCGCCCTGGGTGCCGGCAGCGCCGCCACCCTGAGCTTTGACGGCGCGCGCCTGCTGCAACTGCGCATCGAGCAAAGCACCCTGAACAACCTGGCCGAGAACGGTGGCCTGATCCGCGCCGATGGCGGCCAGGTGCTGATGAGCGCAGGCGCCCGCGATTCGCTGCTGGCCAGCGTCGTCAACCACACGGGCGTCATCGAGGCGCGCAGCGTGGAACAGCGCGATGGCAGCATCGTCTTGCTCGGCGGCATGACCGCCGGCACCACCCATGTGAGCGGCACCCTGGACGCCAGCGCCCCCGCGGGCGGCAATGGCGGCTTCATCGAAACGAGCGCCGCCCACGTGAAGATCGGCAACGACGTGCGCATCAGCACGGCCGCTGCCCAGGGCCGCGCCGGCACCTGGCTGATCGACCCCGTCGACTTCACCATCGCCGCCAGCGGCGGCGACATCAGCGGCGCCGCCCTGACGGCCAATTTGCGCAACGGCAATGTCGTGATCCAGAGCACGCAAGGCAGCCACGGCACGGCCGGCGACGTGCACGTCAACGACCAGGTCAGCTGGTCGGCCAATGAACTGACCTTGAATGCGCAGCGCAACATCAATATCAACGCCAACCTGAACGGTTCCGGCACGGCCAGCCTGGCGCTGGAATACGGCCAGGGCGCCGCCGCTGCCGGCAACACGGCCGTATATCAGCTGGGTAACGGCGCGCAGGTGAGTTTGCCCGCCGGGCAAAACTTCAGCACCAAACTGGGCGCCGATGGCGCACGTACCGGCTACACGGTGATTACCCAGCTGGGCGCTTACCGCAGTGTCACGGGCACCGACTTGCAAGGGATCAATGGCAAACTGAACGGCAATTTTGTGCTCGGCGCCGACATCGACGCCTCGGCCACCGCCTCGGCCGCCTGGAACCCCAATTGGTGGGACGCGGGCTTCGTGCCGCTGGGCAGGGATGCGGCCTTTGGCGGCATCTTCGACGGCCTCGGCCATTCCATCAATCAGCTCAGCATGATGTCCGGGTCCGGCGGCGGCAGCGGCTTGTTTTCCATTACCACCAAGGATGCCCTGATCCAGAATGTGGGCTTGAATGGCGGCCGCATCAAGACCCACTATTACGCCGGTGGGCTGGTGGGCGACAACAAGGGCACGATCAAGAATAGCTATGCGGCGCTCGACGTCATCGCCGACGGCTTCATCAGCGGCGGCCTGGTGGCGCGCAACAGCGGCACCATCGTCAACAGCTACGCCTCGGGCGCCGTCAGCAGCAATACCCAGAGCGGCGGCCTGGTCGGCATCAACCAGGGAACGATCAGCAACAGCTATGCCACGGGCAGCGTGGCGGGCAAGACCGAGATCGGCGGCCTGGTGGGCACCAATTCGGGAGCGGGATCCGTCAATACCAGCTACGCGGCGGGGCGCCTGCTCATCGCCGACGGCGGCACCAACTTCGGCGGTTTGATCGGCAGCAACAGCGCACCCCAGCAAATCAGCAATAGCTTCTGGTCCATCGACGGTACGGGCCAGGCGACCTCCAAGGGCGGCACCGGCCTGACGGACACGCAGATGCGCACGGCCAGCAGTTTTACGGGATTCAATTTCACCACCACGCCTGGCGCGCAGGGCAATAACTGGGTGCTGGTCAACGTGGACGGCAACTTGAATAATGCCGGCCATGGCGAAGGCGGGACCTATCCCATGCTGGCATCCGAGTATTCCACAACGATCTACAATGCGCACCAGCTGCAATTGATGTCCATGGCACTCAATGGCAGCTATGTGCTGGGCGCCAACATCGATGCCAGCGCCACGGCGGGCGGCAAGGGCGTCTGGGGCAAGAATGGATTCATTCCTGTCGGCATGGCAAACGGCCTGGGCGGCGGCATAGAAAATATCTTCACCGGCAGCTTGAACGGCCAGAGCCATACCATCAGCGGACTGACCATCGCGTCCGACTTCGATATCGTCGGCTTGTTCGGCTATGCGGATAGCTCCTCCGTCATCAGCAATATCGGCTTACTGGGCGGCAGCATCAGCGGCGTCATCCACGTCGGCGCCCTGGCAGGCTACGGCAGGGGCCTCATTTCCAATAGCTACAGTAGCGCAACGGTCAATGGCCGCGAGTCCGTTGGCGGCTTGCTCGGCACGAACGACGGCAATATCAACAACAGCTACGCCAGCGGCGCCGTCAGCGGCAGCACGTCCGTGGGCGGCTTGATCGGCCTCAACATGAGCGGTATCGTCGAAAACACGTACGCGACGGGCATGGTCAAGGGCGAGACCAGCAAGGGCGCGTTGATCGGCACCAACTTCAGCCAGGTAAACAACAGCTTCTGGACCAGTACTGACGGCGTCTCGGGCATTGGCAGCGGTGGCGGCGCGCAAACGAACGTGCACGCCTTGAGCGATGCGCAACTGCACTCGAAATCGAGTTTCGATGGCTGGGATATGGCCACGAACGCCGGCAGCGGCGCCATCTGGCGCATCTATGAAGGCCAGACGGCGCCGTTGCTGCGCAGCTTCCTGACCGCCTTGACCGTCACCTCGGATGCGGTCAGCAAGACTTACGATGGCCAAAGCTATGCGGGGGGCCTGTCCAATGCCCGTTACTCGGTCGCTGGCGCTGCCGACTCCGGGCAAGTCTTTTCCTCAAGCAACAGCCTGTACGGCGCCATCCGCGATGCCGGTCTCTACAACGCCGCCGGCACCTACCTGTATTCCGGCCAACAAGGGTATGACATCGACCTGCAGGCGGGCGCCCTGACGATCAACCGGGCCGTCATCAGCCTGAACGGCACGCGCACCTATGACGGCAGCGCCAGCATGGCGGCCGGTCTGCTGACACTGAACGGCCTGGTGCAAGGCGAGAGCCTGTTGCTGTCGGGTAACGGTATCCTCGACAACAAAAACGCGGGTGGAAAAAAGACCATGGCCAACGGCACGCTGACGCTGGCTGACGGCAGCACGGGCCAGGCCAGCAACTACACCTTGGAAGGCGGCAGGCACAGCGCCACCGTCAACCGCGCCACGCTGAATGTGCAGGGCGTGGGGGCGGCCAATAAAGTCTATGACGCCAGCACGGACGCCACCTTGACGGGCAAGGCCAGCGTGCAGGCGCTGGGCGACGACCAGCTGAACGTAAGCGGAGGCACCGCCCGTTTTGCCGACAAGAACGCCGGCATGGGCAAGGCCGTCACCCTGAGCGGTTTTACCTTGCAGGGCGTGGATGCGGCCAACTATGTGCTGGTGCAGCCGAACAACGTCACGGCCGACATCGGCAAGGCCAGCGTGGTCGTCGCCGGCGTGGGTGCGGCAAACAAGGTGTATGACGCTACCACCGGCGTCATCCTGACGGGCAAGGCCAAGGTGCAGGCGCTGGGCGGCGACCAGTTGAGCGTGGCCGGCGGCGTGGCCCGCTTTGCCGACAAGAACGCAGGCAAAGGCAAGGCCGTCATCGTCGATGGCTACAGCCTGCAGGGTGCGGATGCGGCCAACTATGTGCTGGTGCAGCCGAACAACATCACGGCCGACATCGGCAAGGCCAGCGTGGTCGTCGCCGGCGTGTCTGCGGCAAACAAAGTGTATGACGCCACCACGGGCGCCACCCTGACGGGCAAGGCCAGCGTGCAGGCGCTGGGCGGCGACCAGTTGAGCGTGACCGGCGGCGTGGCCCGCTTTGCCGACAAGAACGCGGGCATGGGCAAGACCGTCACCCTGAGCGGCTTTGCCTTGCAAGGCGCCGATGCGGCCAACTATGTGCTGGTGCAGCCGAACAACATCACGGCCGACATCAGTAAAGCTACTGTCAGCGTGAGCGGCGTGGGTGCGGCCAATAAAGTGTATGACGCCACCACGGGTGCCACTTTGACAGGCAAGGCCAAGGTGCAGGCGCTGGGCGACGACCAATTGAGCGTGGCGGGCGGCACTGCCCGCTTTGCCGACAAGCACGCCGGAACAGGCAAAACCGTCATCGTCGACGGCTTTACCTTGCAGGGTGCGGATGCGGATGCGGGCAACTATGCACTCGTGCAACCGGGCAACATCACGGCCGATATCGCCAAGGCCAGTTTGCTGTACACGGCCACGGCCACCAGCCTGACGGGTGGCCGCACGCCGGAAGGCTTGAGCGGCAAGGTCAGCGGCTTGCTGGGCGGCGACACCCTGGCGGACGCCACCAGCGGTACCGTGGCCTGGACCAGCCCGGCCACGGCCGGCAGTCCGGCTGGCAACTACGCCATCACGGGCAGCGGCCTGGCCTCGACCGACTATGCCTTCGTGCAAGCCGAGGGCAATGCCGGCGCGCTGACCTTGACGTCGGCAACCCTGCCGCCGCCGGCCAGCCTGCCACCACCGGCCCAGGCAGCCGTGGTGCAACTGCAGGCGCAAGTGCTGGGCAGCTTTGCCGACACGCGTCCCGGCACGCTGGCCGCCGCACCCACCATCACCGTCACGCAGACGGATGCCCCGGCCGGCACGGCTGCCGCCAGCAATGCCTTGCCAAACACCAGCATGCAGATCGGCAGCCGCGGCCCGGCCCTGCAAGTCGTCCTGGGCGGCGTCAAGCTGCCCGCCAACATGCTTAACGTAAATCAATAACACCATGACTCATTCCTTGACTCCGCGACACCTGATGCAACAACCGTTGCTGTCCCTGCTGCTGCTGGCCTTTGCGCCATGCGCCGTAGCACAAACCACCCCGGTCGTGCCCGATGCGGGCGCTATCCTGCGCCAGTTGCAGCCGGCCACGCCCGCCAATACGGCTCCCGGCGCGCCGGCGCTGCGCATCGAACAGAAAGAGGGCGCGCCGCTGCCCGCCAGCGCGCCCTTTCTCGTCACGCAGATCGATATCGCCGGCAACAGCGCGTTCGATACGGCCACCTTGCAGGCGCTCGTCGCCAACGCCCATGGCACGACCTTGTCCCTGGAGCAACTGGGAGAACTGGCGGCCCGCATCACCAGTTACTACCGCGCCCATGGCTATCCGCTGGCGCGCGCCATCGTGCCCGCCCAGACCATCCGCCAGGGCATCGTGCGCATCGACGTGCTCGAGGCGCGCTACGGCAAGGTGGGCATCAACAACCGCAGCGACGTCAGCGACGCCTTGCTGAACGCCACCCTGGCGCCGCTGCAAACGGGCCAGACCATCGGCCAGGCGGAACTCGACCGCAGCTTGCTGTTGCTGTCCGACATACCGAATGTCGCCATCACGGCCACGCTCACGCCCGGCGCCGAAGTGGGCGGCTCCGACCTGCTGGTCGATGCCTGGTCCGGCCCGCGCATGGCTGGCGCTGCCTTCCTCGACAACAATGGCAACCGCTACACGGGCCGCGCCCGCCTTGGCGCCACCGTGTACCTGTACAACCCGCTGCATCAGGGCGACGTGGCCAGCGCCAGCGTGCTCAGCTCGGGCACGGGCATGTCGTATGCGCGTCTCGGCTATGACCTGCTGCTGAACGGCGCCGGCACGCGCGCCGGGGTGGCCATGTCCGCCCTGCGCTACCGCCTGGAAGGCGCCATGCGCCCGCTGCACGCACATGGCACGGCTCAGGTTGCCAGTGCCTGGCTGCGCCATCCGCTGCTGCGCAGCCGCGATGCGAACATGTCGATCCAGCTGCAGTATGACCAGGTGCACTTGCGCGACCGCATCGACGCCAGCGCCATGCGCAGCGACCGCCGCCTGGACAACCTGAGCGCCACCCTCGGTGGCGACGTGCGCGATGCGGCCCTGGCTGGCGCCATCACCAGCTGGAGCGTGGCCGCGACGGCTGGCAAGCTCGACATCAGCGACCCGCTGACGCGCCTGAACGATGCCTTCAGCGCCCGCAGCCATGGCAATTTTGCGAAATGGAACGTCAACCTGTCGCGCCTGCAAAACCTGGACCAGCGCAACGCCGTGTACCTGGCCTTCGCGGGACAGTGGGCGGACAGCAATCTCGATTCCTCCGAAAAGATGAGCGTGGGAGGCCCGTACACGGTGCGCGCGTATGACGTGGGCGCGGCAGCTGGCGACCTCGGCTATTTCGGCAGCGCCGAATGGCGGCATGAACTGAGCGCCAGCGACGAGGGACAATGGCAAGCCGTGGCCTTCGTCGACAGCGCGCGCGTGACGGTGAACCAGCAGCGCTGGACGCCGGGCCCGAACAGCGCGCGCCTGCACGGCGCCGGACTGGGCGTGAACTGGGCGGGCGGGCAGCAGTGGAATGCCCGCGCATACGTCGCCAAGCCCATCGGCGGCACGCCCGTCCTGCTGGCGGCGCGCAGTTCGGCCCGCCTGTGGGTCGAACTCAATCGCCGCTTCTGATGCGGCGGCAACAGCCGGAAGCCCGACTTTCGGCTGTTGCTTGATCCAACGCAAGACTTACCCACCAGCTATCCACCGTCTGTGCACGGTTTTTCCACAGGCTTACCCACAGCAATATGTGGAAAGCAGGTGGCAAAACTGCAGTTATCCCCACTTGTACCCACGCTATCCAGCGCTTATCCGCAGGCTTACACACAGAGTTATCCACAATCCGCAGGAAAAGGCGATTCCATCGCTGGCAAGCCGCTGGAATCAGCGGAAAAGGCAGCGACACGCGCATGGCGGGCCAGATTGAAAAACTTGCCAACAGCTTATACGCAGGCTTGCACACAGGCTTATGCCCCACTTGTGCAGCGGCTTGCCCACAGAGTTATCCACATACAAAAAAGGCAGGCCATGCGGCCTGCCTGTGTGCAAGGGCTGACTGCGCCGCTTACTTCTTGATTTTCACGGGACGCGTCCAGCCGTCGATGGTCACCTGGCGCGCGCGCGACACGGTCAGCTTGCCGGCCGGTGCATCTTTCGACAAGGTCGTGCCCGCGCCCAGGGTGGCGCCCTTGCCGACGGTGACGGGCGCGATCAGCTGGCTGTCGCTGCCGATGAAGGCGTCGTCTTCGATGACCGTGCGGAACTTGTTCACGCCATCGTAGTTGCAGGTGATCGTGCCGGCGCCGATGTTGACCTTCGAGCCGATGGTGGCGTCGCCGATGTAGGCCAGGTGGTTGGCCTTGCTGTGCGCGGCGATCTGGCTGTTTTTCACTTCGACGAAGTTACCGATGTGCACGTCTTCCGCCAGGACCGTGCCCGGGCGCAGGCGCGCATAGGGGCCGATGATGGAAGCGGCGCCGACGATGGCGTCCTCGATATGGCAGAAGGGCTTGATGTGTGCGCCAGCGGCCACCGTGGCGTTGATGAAGACGTTGTTGGCGCCCACGCGCACGCCGTCGCCCAGTTCGACTCTGCCTTCGAACACGCAGCCCACGTCGATGGTGACATCGCGGCCGCAAATGAGTTCGCCGCGCACGTCGATGCGCGCCGGATCGAGCAGGGTCACGCCCCGTTCCAGCAGCGCTTGCGCGATATTGTTCTGGTGGATGCGTTCCAATTGCGCCAGCTGCACCTTGCTGTTGACGCCCGCCACTTCCCACACGGCGGCCGGGTGGGCCGAGGTGACGGCCACGCCATCGGCGACGGCCTGGGCGACGATATCGGTCAGATAGTATTCCCCTTGGGCATTGTCATTCGACAAGGCCGACAGCCATTGCTTGAGCTGCACGGTGGGCGCGACCATGATGCCGCTGTTGATCTCGCGGATGGCGCGCTCGGCGGGCGTCGCATCCTTTTCCTCGACGATGCGCACGATGGCGCCGTTGTCGCGCACGATGCGGCCCAGACCAAACGGATCGTCCTGTTCCACGGTCAGGATCGCCAGCTTGTCCTTGCCGGCCGCCTGCACCAGTTGCTGCAGGGAAGCGGCGCTGGTCAGCGGCACGTCGCCGTACAGGATCAGGGTCGGCACGCTGTCATCCAGCAAAGGCAGCGCTTGCTGGACGGCATGGCCCGTGCCCAGCTGCTGCGCCTGCTCGGCGGCGTCGATCTGCACGCCATGGTTCACCTTGTAGCCGTCGAGCAACTTCAACACCGCTGCGCCCCCATGCCCGTAAATCACGCATAATCGGGACGGCGCCAGGCCGCGCGCCGTGTCGATGACGTGCGACAACAGCGGCTTGCCCGCCAACGGGTGCAATACCTTGGGCAGTGCCGACTGCATGCGTTTGCCCATACCGGCAGCGAGAATGACAACGTTCATAGACCGTCTTTTATAAGTTAAGAATATGAAAAAGTTTAACACGCAGGCCCCGTCTTCCACGTCTTCCAGCCGCTTGACGTATGCCTTACTGGCCATCCTGCTCGTCGTCATGGCCGGTTGCAGCGGCTTGCGCCTGGCCTACAACAATGGCGATACCGTGCTGTACTGGTGGCTGAACGCGTATGTCGACCTGGACCGCGACCAGAAGGGCTGGGTGCGCGACGATATCGACAAGCTGTTCGACTGGCACCGCAAGACGCAATTGAAGGATTACGTGGAAATCCTGCGCACGGGCCAGAAGCAGTTGCAAGGCAATGCCACGCAGGCGGACCTGCTGGCGGATTACAGCGAGATCAAGCAGCGCACCCAGGCGCTGTTGCTGAAGGCAGCGCCCGAGCTGGCCGACCTGGCGCGCTCGCTCAAGCCCGAGCAGATCGCGCAGATGGAAAAGAAGTTCAAGTCGAACAATGAGGATTACCGCAAGAAATACCTGAGCGGCGACCAGGAGAAGCGCCAGAAACTGCGCTACAAGAAAGCCATGGAGCAATTCGAACTGTGGTTCGGCAGCTTCAGCAGCGAGCAGGAAGCCCTCATCCGCAAGGCGTCCGACGCGCGTCCGCTGAACAACGAGATCTGGCTCGACGAACGCATGCGGCGCCAACAGAATGTGTTGAGCCTGGTCAAGAAAGTTCACCAGGAAAAACTCGGCAAGGAAGCCACCGTGGGCTTGATCACGACCCTGATCAAGGACAGTTTCGAGCGCCTCGAGCATTCCGAGCGCAAGACCTTCTTCGATGCCTACGAAAGCAGCACGGCGCAGATGGTCATGACGGTGATCAAGATCGCCACGCCGGCGCAAAAGGCCCATGCCGTCAAGCGCATGCAGGGCTGGATCGACGATTTCAATTCCCTGGCCACGCAACCCAAATAGAGCGGCAGCGCCAGCAGGGGCGAGGGGGCCATATGCTATAGTGGCCGCCATCAAATTGAAGAAATGAAACGCCTAACAAAACCGTAGCGAGCGGCAGTGAGTTGTGGCTAAGAAGCGCAGCTGTGCGAATGCACAGTGAGCATCGCAGGCCGCAAATCGCGACGCGCAGTAGGTTTTGTTAGGTGTTTTAAATGCCCATGCAAAAGAAAATTAAGAAACCCGCCAAAGTCCCCGTCCACCACGCGCCGCCACCGAACCAGGTGCGCATCATCGGCGGCCAGTGGAAGCGCTCCGTGCTGCCTGTTTTGCAGGCACTGGGCTTGCGCCCGACACCGGACCGCGTGCGCGAAACCGTGTTTAACTGGATCAACCACTTGCGCGACGGCGACTGGGCCAATGCCCAGGTGCTGGACCTGTTCGCCGGCAGCGGCGCACTGGGCTTCGAGGCGGCCAGCCGCGGCGCCGCCGCCGTCACCATGGTCGACACCCATACGCCCGTGATCCGCCAGCTGGAAGAAAACAAGACGAAATTGCGCGCCGACAATGTCCAGCTGCTGCGCGGCGACGCCTTGCTGACGGCGCAATGCCTGGCATCGCGCGGCCAGCGTTTCGACCTGATCTTCCTCGATCCGCCCTACCAGCAGGATTTCCTGGCGAAAGTGTTGCCGCTGTGCGCCAACCTGCTCAAGGAAGGCGGCATGGTATATGCGGAATCGGGCTTGCCGCTCGTCTTCGATGACACCAGCGCCCTGGAAAAACCGGAGTGGATGGCGCCGTGGGAAGTCATCCGCGCCGACAAGGCGGGCACCGTTTATTATCATTTGCTAACTTACAACAAAGTTCCGGCTACTGCCTGAATCTGCCTATAAATGAGGCAAAAAGGCTCCCTGGCCCGAGGCGCAACACCAAGGTGGTCACCAATTTCAGGCATAATGCGCGTCTATATTGGTGCATCGTCAGGGAGCCGCAATGGTTGTAGCCGTTTATCCAGGAACATTCGATCCGCTCACGCGCGGTCATGAAGATTTGGTGCGCCGCGCATCGGGTCTGTTTGACAAGCTGATCGTCGGTGTGGCCGACAGCAAGAACAAGCAACCGTTTTTCTCGCTCGACGAACGCCTGGAAATCGCCAACGAAGTGCTCGGCCACTATCCGAATGTGCAAGTGGAAAGCTTTTCCGGCCTGCTCAAGGATTTCGTGCGCAAGCATGAAGCGCGGGTCATCGTGCGCGGCTTGCGCGCCGTCTCCGACTTCGAGTACGAATTCCAGATGGCGGGCATGAACCGCTACCTGCTGCCCGATGTCGAAACCATGTTCCTGACGCCATCCGACCAGTACCAGTTCATTTCGGGCACCATCGTGCGCGAAATCGCGGCGCTGGGCGGCGACGTCTCCAAGTTTGTCTTCCCCTCGGTGAACCGCTGGCTGCAAAACAAGATTGCCGCCAACGCTGCCTCATCGCAATAAGTAAGAGTGAAATCATGGCATTACTGATCACCGACGAATGCATCAATTGCGACATTTGCGAGCCCGAGTGCCCGAATGACGCGATCTACATGGGCGCGGAAATCTACGAAATCGATCCCAACAAGTGCACCGAATGCGTGGGCCACTTTGACGAGCCGCAATGCCAGCAAGTGTGCCCCGTCAGCTGCATCCCCTTCAATCCCGCCTGGCGCGAAAGCCCGGAGCAATTGATGGCCAAGTACGAACGCCTGCAGGCGGAACTGCCCGCCGCCAAAGCCTGAGCTTTTCTCCCGCGCCACTTCCGGGCCACGTCTGCGTGGCGCCAGCTTCTGCCAACTGTTCTACACTGTGTGCTGACTTATCCACAGCCCATGGTTTCCACGGAGGTAGAAGATGCAAATAAGCACATCCCGTTTGGGCCGCTCCCTGGCCACCGCCTGCCTATGCGCCAGCCTGTGCGCCGCCGTGGCACGACCAGCGCTCGCCGTCGAGGTGGGCGGCGTCAAGCTGGACGACACGGTGCAGCTGGCCAGCCGCGAATTAAAACTCAACGGCGCCGGCGTGCGCTACAAGGTCATCTTCAAGGTGTACACGATCGCGCTGTACCTGCCGGAAAAGAAAACCCAGCTGGCCGACATCCTGGCGCTGCCCGGGCCTCGCCGCCTGGAAATCGTCATGCTGCGCGACATCACTTCCGACGAGCTGGGGCAAGCCTTCATGCAAGGCTTGAAGCGCAGTTCCGACCAGGCCGACCGCACGCGCCTGCTGAGCCAAACGATGCAGTTCGGCGCCATGTTCGAAATGGTGCCCGGCCTGAAAAAGGGCGACATTCTCACCGTGGACTGGCTGCCGGAAGAGGGAACGTTGTGCAAGCTGAACGGCAAGCAGGTGGGCGACACGGTGCCGGACCTGGCTTTCTATAATGCGCTGCTGAAAATCTGGATAGGTGCCCATCCGGCCGACACCATGTTGCGCGCGCATTTGCTGGGCGACATGGCGTAATCAGCTGGCGGCAAGCGTAAAAAAAGCCGGCGCAGGCCGGCTTGTCATTCTGCAACAGTTACTCGCTCAGGCACGCGTCGACAGGGCGCGCAATTCGGCGGCATTGCTTGGCGACACGCCATCCATCTTGCCAAGCGTGCGTTTCAAGGCTTGCGCTTCGCGCATCTGCTGGCGCGCCAGGCGCTCTTCGCGGCTCAGCTTGGGACGCACCACCAGCATCATGGCGCGGGCGATCCCCACCAGCAAAGGCTTGAACAGCAGGGCGAAGGCGCCCACGGCGACGATCACCAGCACGAGTTGCAGGGCGTTCAGCAGGGAAATCTCCAGCACGGGTGCGGATACTGCGTACAGGGCGGAGGCGAAGGTAGACATAGTGTTCCAGTGCATTATAGAATTTGACAGTACTATAGTGCAGTGCAACATATAAATCTAATTCCATTTCTTGATACCAATTATATGAATCGTGAATGGAAAACTGTAATATTTTTTTACGAGTGAAAATATTCGTGCCCGGCGCGGTTTACACTCTTAAGTAATCAATTCAACTTTTATCTTGGGCTTTCCATGAGTTTTCTGACGCTGGATCTGAACTTGCTGCGTGTTTTCGACGCCGTCATGACGGAACAAAACCTGACGCGCGCAGCCGGCCACCTGGCGATGACGCAGCCGGCGGTATCGAACGCCATCAAACGCCTGCGCGAGAGCCTCGGTGACGAATTGCTGATCCGCACGGCCTATGGCGTGAAACCCACGCCCCGCGCCGAAGCGCTGTGGCCATCCGTGCGCTCGGCCCTGGCCAGCCTGGAAGCGGCTGTCACGCCGGAAACCTTCGACGTATCGAAAACGCATGCCACGTTCCGCATGGCCATGGCCGATGCGACGGCCGCGTTCTGGCTACCTTCGCTGATGCGCTCGATCGAACGGGAAGCGCCCGGCGTCAACGTACGCATGATGCCGCTGACCACGCGCGAACCGCGTCCCATGCTGCTGCGCGGCGACATCGACCTGGCCGTGGGCTTCTTTCCCGGCGTGGCGGCGCAATTGTCCAGCGAAACGGGTTCGCCCATCCGTCACGAGCGCCTGTATTCCGGCAAGTATGTGTGCGTGATGCGGCGCGGCCATCCGCTGGCCGACAAGGAATTGACCCTGGATAACTACTGTGCGGCCAACCATTTATTGGTGAGCTTTTCCGGCCGCGCGCATGGCTTGATCGACGAGGCGCTGTCGCAGATCCACCGCGAACGGCGCATCTTGTTGACGGTCAACCAGTTCTTTACCGCTGGGCGGGTCGTCGCCAATTCCGACCTGATCACGGTCTTGCCGCGCCATTTGATCGCCTCGACGGGCATGACGGAATCGCTGCTGTACAAGGATTTGCCGTTGACCTTGCCAGCCGTCCACCTGGACATGCTGTGGCACGAGCGCGACGCCCGCAGCCCCGCCCACAAATGGCTGCGCAATCACCTGGAAAGCATGAACACGCCCACCCTGCGCACGGCCACGGCGGCCGGCGGTGGCGTGGCGCCCAAGCCGCACGTCGAGTAAGACTTGCGACAGGACAAAAAAAACGCCTGATATCTCATCAGGCGTTTTTTTTATGCGTGGTTACTGGAGCGGTAACCGATTCTAAAACCGCCCCAGTGCTTGCCCTCGACGTGGATGGGCACGGACAAATCGTGCATGACCTCGCCCGTGTCGCGTTTATAGGTCTGCAACAGGAACGCCTTGGTGTTGCTGCCGCAACGCTTGCCCGTGCGGTCGCTGAAGATGCGCTTGGTGCGGTTATTCACGATATCGGTGGCGTAATCGCCCGTCAGCGGCTGGGAAAACTTCTTGTTGTGCGTTGGAAAATATCCATTGTTGTCGACGGCGCCCGCATACGCCAGGTGGGGCAATGCCGCCAGCACGCCTTCTTGCAAGTCGGGCAGCACCTTGTCCGTGAACGCGTCGAATTTCGTGTTGTGCTTGGGCGGATCGGTATTCGGGATGGGGCGGTAATGGCGGTCGAACAGGGCGTCGCGCGTGATGCGCCCCGAGGCGATCGCTTGCTCGAAGAGTTTGCCCACGTCGCGCGCGGCGCGCTGGGCCGCCTCGCGGATCTCGTCGTGCGGCGTGGCCACGCTCGATTCGCCCAGGGCGCCGGCGATCACTTCGGCCCGCTCGGCCAGGGCCATGGCCGATTGCGTGGCGCGCGGCAATTCGGCATTCGTCGACAGCATGCTGTCGCGGATTTGCCCGATGGCGTCGGCGATCACTTGCGTCGTCTCGACGTGTTCGCGCGAGGCGCGAGCGATTTGCCCGATCTCGTCCTCGGACTCGCCCGATGACTGCTCGATATGGCTGAGCGAGGCGTGCACGCTTTGCACATTACGCGCCGCTTCCGTGACGCCGGCCGCCAGCGAACTCATGCCGCGTGCGGCTTTTTCCGACTGTTCATTGATTTCGCGCACCATCACACTGATTTCATCGGAGGCTTCCTTGGTGCGCTGCGCCAATTGCCGCACTTCCCCTGCCACCACGGCAAAACCGCGCCCGTGTTCGCCGGCGCGCGCCGCCTCGATGGCGGCGTTCAGCGCCAGCAAGTTGGTGCGCGCGGAAATATCGGAAATGGCTTCCGTAAAGCCCGTGATGCGTTTGGATTTTTCCTGCAAGCTCAGCATGTTGCTGGAAGCGCCTTGCGCTTCCTCGCGTGCGTTATTGATGCGCTGCAAGCCCTGGTCCACTTCGGCGCGCGCCGCCACGCTTTCCACGCGCACGCCGGCGGCTACCTTGGCGGCCCGTTCCGCATTGGCGGCGATCTTTTCCGTCATCGCGGCATTTTGTACGGAGCTGTCGGCAATGTCGCTGGCCGTGCGGACATCGAGTTCCACCTTCTGTTTGACGGAATCGACAAAATACGAGGTTTCCGCCGCGCCGATCATGATGGCATCGATGGCGTTGCCCACCGTGTCGGCGAACTGGTGCAAGCCCGGCTCGCCGCGCGGACGGCCGGCAAACGCCAGCAGCGCGGCGCCGATGGCGGCGGCCACGCAGGCAATCAGATAGGGATGGTCGCCGCCCGAGAGCAACAACAGATAGGCCAGGCAACAGGCGACGGCCATGGCCAGGATCGTGAATACAAAGAAACGCACCAGCTGATGCTGCAACTGCTTCATTTGTCCCCCGCTGCGCGAACCCGTCACGCCCCCGCGGGGACGTGCCGTAACCGTATGCCGGTGGGCACGATTGCCCACTTTGCACCCTGAAGTGACCGTCTGCGCGGCGTTTCAGGCGGCTACCGGATAGCAGAATTGTAGTTCTACCCTACAACATTTGTTCCGATAGCTCAATCAGAAAAGTGGGGCGGCTACACCAGGGTCACTTAATTGGCAATTTGGTCGTGTTTTTGACCTCTTCCATGACGGCATAAGTGTGGGTTTCCCGCACACCTTTCTGCAACAGCGTCTTGCCCAGGAATTCACGGTAGGCGGCCATGTCCTTGACGCGCGCCTTGACCAGGTAATCGAAACCACCGGCCACCATGTGACATTCCAGTACCTCTGGAATGATTTGTACGCTATGCTTGAAGGCGTCGAACACTTCCGGTGTCGTGCGATCGAGCACCACTTCGATGAACACCAGCAGCGACACGTCGAGCAGCTGCGGGTTCAACTGGGCCGTATAGCCCATGATGTAACCGGATTCGTGCAACTTGCGCACGCGCTCCAGGCAGGCGGCCGGCGACAGGTTCACGCGCGCGGCCAGCTCCACATTGCTGATGCGTCCATCGCTCTGCAATTCCATCAAGATTTTCTTACTGATCTTGTCCAGCATTACCATCACCCCCAAATTAATATTATTTGGTTAAATTGTCGCATCAAAAACTATCTATTGCTAGTCCCCTGTATTACCAGAATTAATCCATAAGAATCCCCTTTACAATCGAATCATCTTAACGTCCGACTTTCTGTATTTTTTTGCACCAAAAAAAGAGCAAGAATTACGTCAGTTTTCGTCCCCTTTTCCTTGTAAAGAGCACTTATGCACCCTGCAGGCCCCTCGGCTTTTACCCCGATTCCTTTTGCTGCGTTCCAGGCAGAAATCCTGCCCGAAGCGACACCACAACGCGCCGCCGTCACCGCCGCCTATAGGCGCGATGAGGTTTCCGCCGTGCAGTGGCTGTTGCAACAAGTCCGCCCCAGCAGCACCGAAACGATAGCCGAAGGGCAAGCCCTGGCGCACCGCCTGGTCTCGAACGTGCGCCAAAAACGCACACGCGCCTCCGGCGTCGATGCACTGATGCACGAGTTCTCGCTATCGTCGGAAGAGGGTGTTGCATTGATGTGTCTGGCTGAAGCGCTGTTGCGTATACCCGACAGTCAAACGGCCGACCGTCTGATCGCCGACAAAATCAGCAAGGGCGACTGGAAGAAACATCTGGGCGAATCACCGTCGCTGTTCGTCAACGCGGCCACCTGGGGCTTGCTGATCACGGGCAAACTGGTCAGTACCAGCAGCGAATCGGGCCTCGGTTCGGCCATGACCAAGCTCATCGCCAAAGGCGGCGAACCGCTGATCCGCAAGGGCGTCGACCTGGCCATGCGCATGCTGGGCAACCAGTTCGTGACGGGCCAGACCATCGAGGAAGCGTTGAAGAACAGCCGCGACAACGAAACGCGCGGCTACCGCTACTCGTACGACATGCTGGGCGAGGCGGCCCTGACGCAGCAGGACGCGGCCAACTACTACGCCTCGTACGAGACGGCGATCCATGCCATCGGCAAGGCCTCGAACGGCCGCGGCATCCGCAACGGCCCCGGCATTTCCGTGAAACTGTCGGCCCTGCACGCGCGCTACAGCCGCGCCCAGCGCGCCAGAGTCCTGGAAGAATTGTTGCCGAAAGTCAAAGCACTGCTGTTGCTGGCCAAACAGTACAACATCGGCTTCAACATCGATGCGGAAGAGACGGACCGCCTGGAACTGTCGCTCGACCTGATGGAAGCACTGGCCTTTGATACAGATTTGGCCGGCTTCGACGGCATCGGCTACGTGGTGCAGGCGTACCAGAAGCGTTGCCCGTTTGCCATCGATTTCCTGATCGACCTGGCGCGCCGCAGCGGCCGCAAGTTCATGGTGCGCCTGGTGAAGGGCGCGTATTGGGATGCGGAAGTCAAGCGCGCGCAAGTCGACGGCCAGGAAGGCTATCCCGTCTACACGCGCAAGGTCTACACGGACGTCTCTTACCTCGTGTGTGCGCAAAAACTGCTGGCAGCCAGCAGCCTGATCTATCCACAGTTTGCCACGCACAACGCGCAAACCCTGTCGACCATCTACACGTGGGCGAAACGCGACGGCATCACCGACTACGAATTCCAGTGCCTGCACGGCATGGGCGAGACCCTGTACGACCAGGTCGTCGGCCCCGACAACCTCGACAAGCCGTGCCGCATCTACGCCCCTGTCGGCTCGCATGAAACCCTGCTGGCCTACCTGGTGCGCCGCCTGCTGGAAAACGGCGCCAACTCGTCCTTCGTCAACCAGATCGTCGACGAAAGCGTGGCCATCGATAGCCTGATCCGCGATCCGCTGGAACAGGCGCGCCTGCAGGGCGGCTTGCCGCACCCGTCGATTCCATTGCCGCTGGACATGTTTGGCAGCGAACGCAGGAACTCGGCCGGCCTGGACCTGTCGAATGAAGACACTTTGCGCACCCTGGCCACGGGCTTGGCGCAGCAGCAGACGTGGCAGGCGGCGCCGCTGATCGATGGCGCCGTCAGCCTGAACGGCCCCACGCACATGCTGCACAACCCGGCCCAGCACGACGACGTCGTGGGCAAGGTCATGGAAGCCGGTCAGGCCGACGTGGAAACGGCCCTGGCCAGCGCCAGCGCCTTCGCCATGGATTGGCAAACCACGGAACCGTCGCTCCGTGCGCAAGCGTTACTGCGTGCGGCCGACCTGTTCGAGGAACACCATATCGAGCTGATGGCCCTGGCCGTGCGCGAAGCGGGCAAGTCCCTGCCGAACGCGATCGCGGAAATCCGCGAAGCCGTCGACTTCCTGCGTTACTACGCGGCGCAGGTGGCACACGCGCCGAATACCCTGGCGCTGGGACCCGTTACCTGCATCAGCCCGTGGAATTTCCCATTGGCCATCTTTACGGGCCAGTTGGCCGCCGCCCTGGCGGCGGGCAACGTGGTGCTGGCCAAGCCGGCCGAGCAAACGCCGCTGATCGCCCACCGCGCCGTGCAATTGCTGCATGCGGCGGGCGTGCCGCGCGGCGCGCTGCAATTCTTGCCCGGCAGCGGCGAGATCGTCGGCGCCGGCCTGTGCAATGACACGCGCGTCAAAGGCGTGATTTTCACGGGCTCGACGGAAGTGGCGCAATTGATCAACCGCAACCTGACCGCGCGTGCCGTGGCCGAAGGCATCGATATTCCCCTGATCGCCGAAACGGGTGGCCAGAATGCCTTGATCGTCGATTCGTCCGCCTTGCCGGAGCAAGTGGTGCAAGACGTGATGTCGTCCGCTTTCGACAGCGCCGGCCAGCGCTGCTCGGCCTTGCGCGTGCTGTTCCTGCAAACGGAAATCGCCGACAAGACCATCCACATGCTGAAAGGCGCGATGCAGGAATTGCGCGTTGGCAATCCTGACCGCCTGGCCACGGATATCGGTCCCGTCATCGATGCGGAAGCGCAAGGTAACTTGCTGGCGCACATCAACAAGATGAAAACCATGGCCATCGACCATTATTCGCTCGATTTGCCGACCGTCAAAGGCACGTTTGTCGCCCCGACCGTGCTGGAAATCAAGTCACTGGCGCAATTGACGCAGGAAGTCTTCGGCCCCGTGCTGCACGTGATCCGCTACAAGCGGTCCGAACTGCCGCAACTGGTGCAATCGATCAATGACAGCGGTTACGGCTTGACCCTGGGCATCCATACGCGCATCGATGAAACCATCGACTTCATTACCAAGCGCGCGCACGTGGGCAATATTTATGTGAACCGCAACATCGTCGGCGCCGTCGTCGGCGTGCAACCGTTCGGCGGCGAGGGCAAGTCCGGCACCGGCCCCAAGGCAGGCGGCCCCCTGTACCTGAAACGCTTGCAGCGCAATGCGCCGGCCGGTGCGCAGCACCAGCGCCAGGCGCCGCCGGCCCTGGATGCGCTCACCGTGTGGGCGAAGATGCATGGCCACGACCAGGTGCAGCAACTGGCGCAGGACTATGCGCGCACCACCTTGTTGGGCAGCACCACCGTCTTGCCAGGCCCGACGGGCGAGCGCAATACCCTGAGTTTTGCCGCGCGCGGCACGATTCTGTGCGCGGCAGCAACGTCCGGCACGCTGATGAACCAGCTGGCAGCCGTGCTGGCCACCGGTAACCAGGCCCTCGTGCTGGCGCAAACGCCGGATCTGATCCCCGGCGACTTGCCGGCCGCGCTGAAGGACCGCATCCAGGTCGTCAGCAGCCTGGAGTCCGTCAAGCATGATTTCCAGATCGCCATGATCGAGCCTTGCCTCGATGGCCAGCTCAAACCGCTGCTGGCGGCACGGGAAGGGGCCCTGGTGGGCACCATCGCCACCACGCCAGAGGGTGTCATCCCCCTGTGGCGCCTGGTCGCTGAGCGGGCGCTGTGCGTGAATACGACGGCGGCTGGCGGTAACGCCAGTCTGATGATGCTCAGCGTCTAAAGGAACCTGAGAAAAAGTCCATGGCGTTGTTGCCTTGCCTGGCCGTACATTCGTACTGCCTGCGGCAAGGCGCCTGGCCCTGAACATTTTTCAGATTCTTTTGTTTTGAAATAAGAAGGGCGGAACCAGTGGTTCTGCCCTTTTTTTATGCACGCTAGCTGAAAAATCAGTTAGCCAGGCGCTGGCACAGCTGCTGGATCACCGTCAACGCGTACGGCGAAGCGACGGTTTGCACGAAACGCATGAAGTCGACGGCCGCCTCTTCGTTGGCGTTGTCGGAAATGGTGCGCATGACGGTAAACGGCACGCCCAGTTCAAAACACACTTGCGCCACGGCGGCGCCTTCCATTTCGACGGCCAGCAGGTCGGGGATATCTTCTTTCAGCTGGTTCACATGCGCGGCGCTGCTGATGAACTGGTCGCCGCTGGCGATCAGGCCGCGGTGCACTTGCGCGTGCTGCAGGCTGAATTGCGCAATATCCGCCGCCTTGAGCACGCTGGACACATCGTCACGCAGGAAATCTTCCGCGGCGGCAGCCAGTTGCGTACTCAGTTGCAGGTCCGTGGCAAAGCGCTGCAGTCCCGTCAGCGGCACTTCGAAGCGGGGAAACAAGGGACGGGCATCCATATCATGCTGCAACAGCGCTTCGGCCACGACGATATCGCCGACTTTCACGTGTTTATCCCCACTGCCGGCCACGCCGGTGAAGACGATGTGGGTAACTCCGTACTTTTCCACAAGGATAGAAGCTGTCATGGCCGCGGCAACCTTGCCCAGACGCGACAGGACGCACACAGCGTCGATATTCCACAGGGTTCCCAGGGTGTAGTCGCGCATGCCGTGCGAACGCCTCTGGGGGCCTTGCATGGCTTCTACCAGCCCCTGCTGTTCTTCGTGCAAGGCACTGATGATGCCTAAACGCATTTTTTTGTGTGAATTCATGCTGTTTTTACAGGTTTTTTGGATTGCCAAACGGTTTACAGGGTGAAAACAGCTATTTCGGTGACTTTTCCACCGTTCGCGTTTGTCTCTGTGTTTTAAATAAAGATGTATACATAAAAATAGTAGTGATAGTAAACGGCCATTTTTTTGTGGATAAGTCGGTATACCGTATAAAAATCATCGACTTGGCGCACAAAAAAGTAGGCGCACAAGCATTGTATCTACGGAGGACTTGTTTGGGATAAAAATCGGGCTGTGGACAAAGATCGACTTTTCCCACATCTCATCCTGTGGATATGCAGGCACTTATCCACAGCAGCAAGCAAAAATCACGGATTTTCTTGCTGTAGTGGCATGTTTGACGTGTTTCGTTTGCCTTGATCCTTGCCTGGCAATCCTGGTTGAGCAACCACGCGCGTTGTTCTTTCATGAACCTTGGCATCCAGGTGATTCCTGGAAGACGGTTTGGCAGTGGCTCGCGATGTCGCCGTTGGCTTTTTTTTTGGCGGTTTTTGCATGCTTTTTGGAAATATCCCCGGACTTCCGCTTTTTTTGTCGGTTTACAATAGATCTATATATAAAAATAGTAGTAATAGTAAACGCGTTTTTTTCTGTGGATAAGTCGCTTTTTTTCAACAGGATCAATCGTTTACGCGCAAAATAAAGCGTGCATAATCGCTGTATCACGCGAGGAGCAAAATTGTATAAAATGCGGGCCTGCGCATAACTTCGTGTTTACTCACAAGTCATCCTGTGGATATCAAGTGACTTATCCACAATCGTCTCAAATTCCCCCTCTTTTCTACATCGAACCGCTTGCTGGCACGCTGCCTGCTCAAGCCTGTTGACGTTTCCATTTTGCAAAACGGTTTGGCAATGCTGTGCGCGTGATGCCGGCCGTGCCGGTTTTCGTTGCTCAGTTGTTGGCTGGATTTTTTTTTGTCAGTCAAAGAGGCGCGTCTGTTTTTTTGAAGAGAGGCTTGTCAACGTTCTCGAAGGCGAAGGACAAGCAAAGCGTGCGTTGTCGGGTTTACCTTAACAAGTTCGTATACAAGAATAGTAATAGTAGTTAACGGCGGCATCTTCTGTGGATAAGTCCGGATTTATCCTTGTAAACAATCGCTTGGCGTACGGATAAACGCTGAGTAAGGGTTGTATCTGCCGGGGATGGTTTTGGGATAAAAAAAAGGCGTCCAAAAAAATTTTCGTTTACGCACATATAGTACCTGTGGATATCCATACGGTTATCCACAGCTTGGCGACCCTGTTTTTGAGCTTGCCGTGACGCTCGGCCGTATCGCGGGCCACGATTAATGTCGCCCTGGCCCGGCACTGGTGGTAATCTCAAGGCGGCTCAGCAGCCATGCATGCATGAAGAAAGACAGACTCTGGTACAGGGACGCGGCGGGGAGACACGCCGCGCGACAGCTTGATGGCATACCGAAAGGAGCTTCATTGGAATCGGCAGGCGAATACGACTACATCATCGTGGGCGGCGGCACGGCAGGTTGCGTGCTGGCCAACCGGCTCACGCGGGACAAGGACGCCAACGTTTTGCTCGTGGAAGCGGGCGGCAAGGACGATTACGTGTGGATCCACATCCCCGTCGGCTATCTGCATTGCATCGGCAATCCCCGCACGGACTGGCTGTATTCCACGCAGGCGGATGCGGGCCTGGGCGGGCGCAGCCTGATCTATCCACGCGGAAAAGTGCTGGGCGGCAGCTCTTCCATCAACGGCATGATCTACATGCGCGGCCAGGCCGGCGATTACGACCACTGGGCCGACCTGACGGACGACGCTTCCTGGCGCTGGGACAAGGTCTTGCCGCTCTTTAAACAAAGCGAGGATTACTACGGCGGCGCCTCGGAAAACCACGGCGTGGGCGGCGAGTGGCGCGTGGAAAAACAGCGCCTGTCCTGGGATATCCTGAATGCATTCCGCGATGCGGCGCAGCAGGTCGGCATCCCGAAAACCAGCGATTTCAATGGCGGCGACAATAGCGGCAGCGCATATTTCGACGTCAACCAGCGCCGCGGCATCCGCTGGAATACCTCGAAAGCGTTCTTGAAACCGGCATCGCGCCGCCCGAACCTGACCATCATGACGGGTTGCCACGTGGAACGTCTGTTGCTGGAAACGACGGAAGCGGGACCGCGCTGCGCGGGCATCGTGTTTACGGGCGGCGGCACGCAGTGGCAGGCGACGGCCCGGCGGGAAACCCTGCTGACGGCGGGCGCCATCGGTTCGCCGCAATTGCTGCAATTGTCCGGCATCGGCCCGGCCGCCTTGCTGCAGCAGCATGGGATTGTGCCGGTGCTCGATGCGGCTGGCGTGGGTGGCAATTTGCAGGATCACTTGCAACTGCGTATGGTTTACAAGGTGCAGGGCGTGAAAACCTTGAATGTGATGGCCAGCAATATCGTGGGAAAAATGCAGATCGGCTTGCAATATGCGCTGTTCCAGAGCGGGCCCATGTCGATGGCGCCGTCGCAGCTGGGAGCGTTTGCCAAGTCCGATCCGCAGCAAGCCACGCCGAACCTGCAATACCATGTGCAACCCTTGTCGCTGGATAAATTCGGCGAACCGTTGCACTCTTTTCCCGCGTTTACGGCCAGCGTGTGCAATCTGCGCCCCACCTCGCGCGGCCACGTGCATATCGCGTCGGGGGACAGTTATGCGGCGCCGAAGATCGTGCCCAATTACCTGAGTACCGAGCAAGACCGCGCCGTGGCGGCCGACGCCTTGCGCCTGACGCGGGCCATCGCTGCCGCGCCGGCGTTAAGTAAGTTTGCGCCACAGGAATACAAGCCCGGCGTGCAATTCCAGAGCCAGGAAGAACTGGCGCAGGCGGCCAGCCAGATCGGCACCACCATCTTTCACCCGGTCGGTACCTGCCGCATGGGCCTGGCCAGCGATCCCTTGAGCGTGGTCGACAGCCAGCTGCGCGTGCTCGGCGTAGCCGGTTTGCGCGTCGTCGATGCCTCGATCATGCCGTACATTACTTCTGGTAATACGAACTCGCCCACCGTGATGATCGCGGAAAAAGCGGCGCAAATGATACACGCGGCCTGGAAATAGCCGGGCAAGCGTGCGAGTTTGCGCCATTCGGGCCGGCGAAAAATCCCCGTAGTTATACTGTATTGTGCGTTAAATTTAAGTTGTGTATTATAAAAATGACTAAGTAGTACAAAAAGTACAACTAGGAGACACGATGTCAAACGTAATCTTGGAAACAAGAAATTTGACCAAGGAATTCAAGGGATTCACCGCTGTGAGCGACGTGAACCTGAAGGTAGAGCGGGGCCATATCCACGCCTTGATCGGTCCGAACGGCGCCGGCAAGACCACGTGTTTCAACTTGCTCACCAAATTCCTGGTCCCCACTTCCGGACAGATCCTGTTCAATGGGAAAGATATCACGGCCGCCAAACCGGCCCAGATCGCGCGCATGGGCGTGATCCGTTCCTTCCAGATTTCCGCCGTCTTCCCGCATTTATCCGTGCTGCAAAATGTGCGCATCGGCTTGCAGCGCCAGCTCGGCACCTCGTTCCACTTCTGGCAAAGCGAACGGGCATTGAATCAGCTCAACGACCGCGCCATGGCCTTGCTGGCCGAGGTCGACCTGACGGAGTTTGCCGACACCATCACGGTCGACATGCCGTACGGCCGCAAGCGGGCGCTGGAAATTGCCACCACCCTGGCGATGGAGCCGGAAATGATGCTGCTCGACGAACCGACGCAAGGCATGGGCCATGAAGACGTGCACCGCGTGACGGAACTGATCAAAAAAGTGTCGGCTGGCCGCACGATTTTGATGGTGGAACACAATATGAACGTGGTTTCCGGCATCTGCGACAAGATTTCTGTCTTGCAGCGCGGCGCCATGCTGGCCGAAGGCAGTTACGCCGAAGTGTCGCGCAATCCGCAAGTGATGGAAGCGTACATGGGCACCACCCACGCGGAACTGGAAGGGGCGCATTGATGGCGACACGAGCGAATGGCAGCGCACCCGCGCTGGAAATTGCACAACTGCACACCTGGTATGGCGAATCGCACATCCTGCACGACGTGAACCTGAAAGTGGAGCAGGGCGAGGTGGTGACCTTGTTGGGCCGCAACGGCGCCGGCCGCACCACCACCTTGCGCGCCATCATGGGGCTGACGGGTGCGCGCACGGGCTCGATCAAGGTCAACGGCGTCGAAGCGATAGGTTTGGCCACGCACAAAATCGCCCACTTGGGCATCGGGTATTGTCCTGAAGAGCGCGGCATTTTTTCCTCGCTGTCGACGGAGGAAAACCTGTTGCTGCCGCCGACCCTGGCCAGCGGCGAGAAGGGCATGTCGGTGGAGGAAATCTACGCCATGTTCCCGAACTTGCAGGAGCGCCGCCACAGCCAGGGCACGCGCCTGTCGGGTGGGGAACAGCAGATGCTGGCCGTGGCGCGCATCCTGCGCACGGGCGCGCGTTTGCTGCTGCTCGATGAAATTTCCGAAGGCCTGGCGCCCGTCATCGTGCAAGGCTTGGCGCGCATGATCACCACCCTGAAGGCGAAGGGTTACACCATCGTCATGGTGGAACAGAATTTCCGGTTTGCCGCGCCGCTGGCGGACCGGTTTTATGTGATGGAGCACGGTCAGATCGTCGAGACTTTTGCTGCATCCGAACTGGAGGCCAAGATGCCGGTATTGACCGAGCTGCTTGGCGTGTAGTCCCCATGTAGTCTGTTGTACTCGTCATCGTCCAGCAATCGACTGAATAGCAAACAATAATCCCAACGGAGACACTATGAAACGTAACGCTATCGCCATTGCCACCGCCACTCTTTGCGCCCTGGGCTTGTCCAGCGCCGCGCACGCCCAGGTATCGGGCGACACCATCAAGATCGGTTTTATTTCCGATATGTCGGGCGTGTATTCCGACGTCGACGGCCTCGGTGGCGCGGAAGCCATCAAGATGGCGATCGCCGATGCCGGCGTGGTGCTGGCCGGTAAAAAGGTGGAATTCATTTCCGCCGACCATCAAAACAAGGCTGACATCGCCGCTTCGAAGGCGCGCGAATGGTTCGACCAGCAGGGCGTCGACATGCTGATCGGCGGCACCAATTCCGGCGCCAGCCTGGCCATGGCCAAGGTGGCGGCGGAAAAGAAGAAAATTTTCATCGCCATCGGCGCCGGCTCGTCGCGCCTGACGAATGAGGAATGCACGCCGTACACCGTGCATTACGCGTATGACACGGTGGCGCTGGCGCGCGGCACGGGCGGCACCATCGTCAAGCAGGGCGGCAAGAACTGGTATTTCATGACGGCCGATTATGCGTTTGGCCATTCGCTGGAAAAAGACACAGCCGAGGTCGTCAAGGCGGCCGGCGGCAAGGTGCTCGGCAGCGTCAAGCATCCGCTGGGCGCTTCCGATTTCTCGTCCTTCCTGCTGCAGGCGCAAGCGGCAAAACCGCAAATCCTCGGTCTGGCCAATGCCGGTGGCGACGCCATCAACAGCATCAAGGCGGCCAACGAGTTTGGCCTGACGAAATCGATGAAGCTGGCCGGCTTGCTGATCTTCATCAATGACATCCATTCGCTGGGCTTGAACCTGACGCAGGGCATGTACCTGACGGACGGCTGGTACTGGGACTTGAATGCGGAGACGCGCGCCTGGTCGAAACGCTATTTCGCCAAGATGAAGAAGGAGCCGTCGATGCTGCAGGCGGCCGACTATTCGGCCGCGGCGAACTACCTGAAAGCCGTCAAGGCGCTGGGCACGGACGACACGGAAAAGGTCATGGCTTACCTGAAGAAGACCAAGATCAACGACATGTTTACCCAGAATGGCGAAGTGCGTCCCGATGGCCGCATGGTGCACGATATGTATTTGATGGAAGTCAAGAAACCATCCGAGTCGAAGTACCCATGGGATTACTACAAGGTGGTCGCCACCGTGCCCGGCGCGCAAGCGTATGTGACCAAGGCCGAGTCGAAGTGTTCGCTGTGGAAGTAACGCTGTAGCAATCTCTACAGGGTGCCCGCCGCTGCGCGGGCGCTCTGTCCTGCACGCTTCGTTCGCAGGGTTCGCCTTGCGCCGCCGCTCCCGTTTGCGGTGGCGCGTTTCCCTTGATACCACACCGCTACCCGGCGGTGCTTTTTATACTGTGATGCCATGGAAATTTTCGGCGTTCCAATACAAGCGATGATGAGCCAGCTGCTGCTGGGTCTCGTCAACGGCTCGTTCTATGCCATGTTGTCCCTCGGTCTGGCCGTCATCTTCGGCTTGCTTAATGTGATTAATTTCTCGCACGGCGCCATGTACATGATGGGCGCCTTCCTGGCCTGGATGGGCCTCAGCTATTTCGACATCAATTACTGGGCCATGCTGGTCATCGCCCCTATCCTCGTCGGCCTGGTCGGCATCCTGATCGAAAAGACCATGCTGCGCTGGCTGTATAAACTCGACCACCTGTATGGCTTGCTGCTGACCTTCGGCATTACCCTGATCATGGAAGGCGTGTTCCGTTCCTTCTACGGCGTCTCGGGCCAGCCGTATGCCGTGCCCGAAGCGCTGGCCGGCGCGACGGACCTGGGTTTCATGATCCTGCCGAACTACCGCGCCTGGGTGGTCATCGCCTCGCTCTCCGTCTGCCTGGCGACCTGGTTCGTCATCGAAAAAACCAAGCTGGGCGCTTACCTGCGGGCCGGCACGGAAAACCCGAAACTGGTGGAAGCATTCGGCATTAACGTGCCGCTGATGGTGACGTTGACGTTCGGCTTCGGTGTGGCGCTGGCCGGTTTCGCCGGCGTGCTGGCGGCGCCCATCATCCAGGTCTCGCCGCTGATGGGCTCGAACCTGATCATCGTCGTGTTTGCCGTGGTGGTGATCGGCGGCATGGGTTCCATCATGGGTTCCATCCTGACGGGCCTGGGCCTGGGCGTGATCGAGGGCCTGACCCGCGTGTTCTACCCGGAAGGCTCGGCCACCGTGGTGTTCGTGGTGATGGTCATCGTGCTGCTGCTGCGTCCCGCCGGCCTGTTCGGCAAAGAAAAGTAATCCTCATCAGTCATGTATTGGAGCTACCACGATGAATAAGAATGTAGGCTACGCCATTGCCTTGCTGCTGGCGTTGGCGGCCCCGTTTTACGGCTATCCCGTCTTCCTGATGAAGTTGCTGTGCTTTGCCCTGTTTGCCTGCGCTTTCAACTTGCTGATCGGCTACACGGGCTTGCTGTCGTTCGGCCATGCGGCCTTCTTCGGCGGCGCCGGCTATGTCACCGGCTACGCGCTGCGCACCTGGGGTTGGCCAACGGAACTGGGATTGCTGGCCGGCGTCGCCACGGGCGCCTTGCTGGGCCTGGTGATCGGCGGCCTGGCGATCCGCCGCCAGGGCATCTACTTTACGATGATCACCCTGGCGCTGGCGCAGATGGTGTACTTCCTGGCCTTGCGCCTGCCGTTCACGGGGGGCGAGGATGGCTTGCAGGGTGTTCCACGTGGAACCTTGCTGGGCACGATAGACCTGGGCAATGACACCGTCCTGTACTACGTCGTGCTGGCGATTTTTGTCGCCGGCTTCGCCCTGATCGTGCGCACCATCCACTCGCCGTTCGGACAAGTGCTCAAGGCGATCAAGGAAAACGAACCGCGCGCCATCTCGCTGGGCTACGACGTCAACAAGTACAAGCTGATGGCCATCGTGCTGTCCGCTTCGCTGGCCGCGCTGGCCGGCGCCACCAAGACACTGGTGCTGGGCTTTGAAACCCTCACCGACGTGTACTGGGGCATGTCGGGCCTGGTCGTGCTGATGACACTGGTGGGCGGCATGGGCACCTTGTCCGGCCCCATCCTCGGCGCCGTGTTGATCATCGCGCTGGAAAACAAGCTGGGCGATGTCGGCACCTACCTGGCCACGCACACGGGCATCGAGTGGTTCGGCACCCTGGGCGAATCGGTGGGCATGGTGACCGGCGTGATCTTTGTCATCTGCGTGCTGATGTTCCGGCGCGGCATCGTCGGCGAAGCCATCGCGCGCTTCGGCGGCAGGCCAGCCAAAGCCGCTGTCTGATTTTCAAGCAACGCCGGACGGATCGTCCGGCGTTTTTCATTGTGCGTCCACTGTTACCTTAACGGAGAGAACCACCATGCAAACGACGATCACGCGCGCGGGGAGCAGCCTGTGCACCCTGCTGGCGTTGGCAGCCTGCGGCAGCAATCATGCACCGGAAGAACGGAACCAGATACCCGGCTACCTGGGCACCATCACGCGGACCGACTACGACGGCAAGACGAATGATTTGCTGACGGCCGGCCTGGGCAAGACGGGGCTGGCGGGAGCGACTCCCGCATACGCGAATATGGAACAGCCGACACCGGTCGAATTGCGCCGCAATGCGATCTACGCCAATTACCGCGCCGTGCTCGACATTGCCGCCAACAGCGGCTACGGCACCTTGTACGGACCGAACGTGGATGCGTCCGGGAACGTGGGCACGGGCGAGGGCTTGATCGCCGGCAGCGAATACATCGCGTATGCCGACGATGGCACGGGCAAGAAGAATGTCACCTTGATGGTGCAGGTGCCGGCCAGCTTCGACCCGGACCATGCCTGCATCGTCACGGGCACGTCCAGCGGCTCGCGCGGCATTTACGGCGCCATCGGCAGCTCGGGCGAATGGGGGCTGAAAAAGGGCTGCGCCGTGGCGTATGCCGACAAGGGCTCCGGCACGGGCCTGTATGTGTTTGAAGATGACAGCGTCAACCTGCAGAACGGCGTGCGCGCGGGCAGGGTGGCCGCCGGCAAGAACGCGCTCTTCGCGCCCGACTTGAGCGATGCCGACCGGCTGGCCTGGGCTGGCGCCAACCCGAACCGCATCGCCTTCAAGCACGCGCATTCGCAGCAGAATCCCGAGAAGGATTGGGGCAAGGTCACCTTGCAGGCCATCGAGATGGCGTATTACGTGTTGAACGAACGCTATGGCGTGCTGGCCCGCGACGGCAGTTCGCGCGTCGTGCGGCTGACGCCGAAGAACACGATCACGATTGCGTCCAGCATTTCCAACGGCGCCGGCTCGGCCTTGCTGGCGGCGGAACAGGATAGCAAGGGCTTGATCGGCGGCGTGGCGGCCAGCGAGCCGCAAGTCCAGCCGGCGCCATCGACTGCCTACAGCGTGCGCCAGGGCGGGGCGGTGGTGGCCAATCCCGGCCGCGCGCTGTTCGACTACGCCACCTATGCCGCCCTGTATCAGCCGTGCATCGCTTCCGTGGCAGGCAATGCGGGACGCTGCACGGCGCTGGTGACCAAGGGCTTGCTGAACGGCGCCGACCTGGCGGCGCAGCAGGCGGACGCGAAACAGCGCTTGCGCGCGTATGGCTGGCTGCTTGACTCCGATCCGCTGCAGGCGGCGCACGCGGGCACGAATATCCTCGTGGCCGTCACGTATGCGTATGCCTACGGCAAATTCTCCGTGACCGATAAAGTGTGCGGTTTCACGTTTGCGCAGACGGATCTCAGCGGCAATCCGATCGCGTTCACTTCGGCGCAAAAGGCTGTCAGCTTTGCCGCGCAGAGCGGCATCGTGGGCAATGTCGTGTACGAGAACAGCGTGGGCGGCGCCAGGGTGTACACGGCCGGCGTCTCGCCATCGAGCAGCCTGGCGGACCAGTCGCTCGACGGCTTCCTGTGCCTGCGCAGCCTGGCGACGGGACGCGATGCCGTCAGCAACGCCAACTTGCAGGGTACGCTGGCCGCGCAAAGCGTGCGCGTGCGGGCAGGCATGGCCGAGGTGCAGGCGACGGGCAAACTCAATGGTAAGCCGGCCCTCATCGTGCATGGCCGCAGCGACACCTTGATTCCCGTCAATCACGCCTCGCGCGCCTATCTGGGGCTGAACGCAGCGGTGGAAGGGACGAATAGCCGCCTGCGCTATATCGAGGTGACCAACGCGAACCACTTCGATTCCTTCAGCAGCGCCTTGCCGACCCTGATCGTACCGCTGCACGTGTACCTGAACCGCGCGCTGGACGCCATGTATGCGCACTTGAACGCCAAGCAAGCCTTGCCGCCATCGCAGGTGGTGCGCACGGTGACGCGCGCCGATGCGTCGACCCTGATCACGAATGTCAACGTGCCGGCCATTGCGGCAACGCCGGCGGCCGGTAATGTCATCAGCGTGACGGGCACGGTGGTGGATATTCCCAACTAGCGGCTGCTTGTGGTCGCAAGGCTAGCCACGCGCCATGCGTGGCTTTTTTATGTCTTGACAGCGTATGGCCTTACAGCGCGGCCGCATAGATGGCGCGCGCATCGCTGCGCGTAACGGGACGGGGATTGTTGCCCAGCAAGCGCGTCTGCAGCATGGCTTCATCGGCCAGCCGGTCCAGGTCGCTGGCCGCGATGCCCACCTCGCGCAGGGTGCGGGCGATGCCCGTGGCCGAGGCAATTGCCTGCATGGCGTCGATCAGGGCGTTCGCCCGCGCCTCGTCGCTGCCCGTAATGCCGGGCTGCACGATGGCTGCCAGTTGCGCGTACAGGGGCGCCGCGTGGGACAGATTAAAGCGCAGCACGTGCGGCAGCACCAGCGCATTCGACAAGCCATGTGGCACGTGGAACAGTCCTCCGATGGGATAGGCGAGCGCGTGCACGGCGGCCACGGGGGCGTTGGCAAACGCCTGGCCGGCCAGCATGGCGCCCAGCAGCATGGCTTGGCGCGCCGGCAAGTGGCTGCCATCGCGGCAGGCCGTGAGCAGATTGGCGGACAGCAGCGACAGTGCCTGGCTGGCCAGCATGTCGGACAAGGGATTTTTCAGCAGGCGGCTGGTGTACGCTTCGATCGCATGCACCATGGCGTCAATGCCGGTGGCGGCCGTCACGGCGGGCGGCAAGCCCAGGGTCAGGCTGGCGTCGAGGATGGCCAGGTCCGCATACAGTTGCGGCGCCACCACGCCCATCTTGCTGGTGGCGCCCGTGGTGACGATGGCGATGTGCGTCACTTCCGAGCCCGTGCCCGCCGTGGTCGGCAATTGCACCAGGGGCAGGCGCTGGCCGTGGACATTGCCGATGCCGTACAGTTGGGCCAGTTCCTGGTGGCCGGGGACCAGCACGGCGATCAGCTTGGCCACGTCCAGCGAGCTGCCGCCACCGAGGCCGATAATCAGTTCCACGTGAAACATCCGGGCCTGGGCCACGCCTGCCAGCACGATGGCTTCGGGCGGATCGGCTTGCACGTCGGAAAAAACATGGGTGTCGATGCCCGCCGTCCGCAAGCTGTGCAGAGGGGCATCGGCCAGTCCCGTCCGCAGAAACCCTGCATCGGTGACGAGCAGGGCGCGGCGGACGGTGGGGAAGTGGTGGGCGATATGCGCGCCCAGCTGGGCGGCGGCGCCCGGTTCAACGATCAGGTGCGGCACGGTGCGGAACTGGAAGGCGGGCATGCAGACTCCTGGCGGCAAGGACAGACGCCAAGCTTACTCCGCTTTCCCGCGCCGCGCATGTTTCACGTGGAACCGTTTAGTCTTGCAGCTGACTGGCCAACCCCAGGCTCACGAGCAGCGACAGGCTGGAAACGGCCGCCAGCACGCGGAACGTGCGCGCATCTTGCCGATACTCGCGCACGGCCGCATAGGCCAGTCCGGCACCCATCAGCAGGTTGAGCAACAGCAGCTTGCTCATTCCCACTCCAGCGCGCCGCGTTTCCATTCATAGGCCAGGCCGATGGTCAGTACGCCCAGGAAACCCATGACGGCCCAGAAGCCATGCAAGCCCAGTTCATTGACGTTGGCCGCCCACGGCATCAGGAAGATCACCTCGATATCGAACAGGATGAACAGGATGGCCACCAGGTAGAAGCGGATGTCGAACTTCATGCGCGCGTCGCCGAACGCTTCGAAGCCGCATTCGTACGGCGACAGTTTTTGCGGGTCCGGCTTGTGCGGACCCAGCGTGCGGCCCAGCAGCATGGGCACGATGCCGACCAGGATGCCGATCAGAATGAACAGGAGGACGGGAAAATAGTTTTCGAGGAGCATGGGGATTCCTCTCAGTGGCTGGACGACAGTTTCATCAGCACGATGCCGCACACGATGAGGACGGCAGCGCATACGCGCATGGTGTTGACTTGCTCGCCCAGAAAGACGATGCCGACGATGAAGGCGCCGACGGCGCCGATGCCCGTCCAGATGGTGTAGGCCGTGCCCAGGGGCAGGGTGCGCATGGCCAGCGACAGCAAGCCGAAGCTGGCGATCATCATGACGATGGTAACAACGGAGGGAGTGAGTTTGGTGAAACCCTCGGAGAGTTTCATCGAGTATGCCCACACGACTTCAAACAAGCCGGCAATGAGTAACAGTATCCAGGCCATGGCGGCTCCTTATACAGAGCGGGCCGTCCCGGTGTGTTCCCATGATGGGGGAGGCCGTCCTCCTGGATGCTCGTCCCGCTGGCCACTGGCGTGGTCACGTTGGCGGACGATGCGGCAATTGTAGCAAACATTTCACGCCACCGCAGCCCCCTGCCTGGTCACGCTGCGTGTTCCACGTGAAACAGAAATCGCCGTTGGCTTGCCCCTGCTGAGTAAAAATTAAGCAAAAAATGCGCTGCGCAAGGTTGCGCTTGCAAAAAGACTCTATAATCGGAGCTCTCATCCCGCATTTTTACTTGCACTGTTACCTATTTATCATGTTATTTCCTACAGAATTCGACGTCATCGTTGTCGGTGGTGGTCACGCCGGTACCGAGGCGGCCCTCGCTTCCGCCCGCATGGGGCAGAAGACGCTATTGCTCACGCATAATATTGAGACACTGGGCCAGATGTCGTGCAACCCTTCCATCGGTGGCATCGGCAAGGGCCACCTGGTCAAGGAAGTCGATGCCATGGGCGGCGCGATGGCGATCGCCACCGACGAGTCCGGCATCCAGTTCCGCATCCTGAATTCCTCGAAAGGCCCGGCAGTCCGCGCCACGCGCGCCCAGGCCGACCGTATTTTGTACAAGGCCGCCATCCGTACGCGCCTGGAAAACCAGACTAACCTGTGGCTGTTCCAGCAAGCCGTCGATGATCTGATCGTCGAAGGCGACCGGGTCGTCGGCGCCGTGACGCAGATCGGCTTGAAGTTTCTCGCGCGCGCCGTCGTGTTGACGGCCGGAACCTTCCTCGACGGCAAGATCCACGTGGGCTTGAATAACTATTCGGCCGGCCGTGCCGGCGACCCGCCCGCCATCTCCTTGTCGGCCCGCCTGAAAGAGCTGAAACTGCCGCAGGGGCGCCTGAAAACGGGCACGCCGCCGCGCATCGATGGCCGCACGATCGACTTTTCCGTGATGCAAGAGCAGCCGGGCGACCTCGACCCGGTGCCCGTGTTTTCCGTGATGGGCAATACGGCCATGCACCCGCGCCAGGTGCCGTGCTGGGTCACGCATACGAATAGCCAGACGCACGACATCATCCGCGCCGGCCTGGACCGCAGCCCCATGTATACGGGCGTGATCGAAGGCGTGGGGCCCCGCTATTGCCCCTCGATCGAAGACAAGATCCACCGTTTCTCGGGCAAGGAATCGCACCAGATTTTCCTCGAGCCGGAAGGCTTGACGACGCATGAGTTCTATCCGAACGGCATCTCCACGAGCTTGCCGTTCGACGTGCAGATCGCTCTGGTGCAATCGATGAAGGGCATGGAAAACGCGCACATCCTGCGTCCCGGCTATGCCATCGAATACGATTACTTCGACCCGCGCGGCTTGAAGGCCTCGCTGGAAACGAAGGCCGTCGCCGGCCTGTTCTTCGCCGGCCAGATCAACGGTACCACGGGCTACGAGGAAGCGGCCGCGCAAGGCATGCTGGCGGGCCTGAATGCGGCCTTGCTGACGCAGGATAAGGAAGCCTGGGTACCGGGCCGCTCCGAGGCCTATCTGGGCGTGCTGGTCGACGATCTGATCACGCAGGGCGTGCAGGAACCGTACCGCATGTTCACCAGCCGCGCCGAGTACCGTTTGAGCCTGCGCGAAGACAATGCCGACATGCGCTTGACGGAAATCGGCCGCGCTCTGGGCTGCGTGGGCGACGCCCAGTGGCAAGCGTTTGAAACGAAGCGCGAAGCGGTGGCGCGCGAGCTCGAGCGCCTGCGTTCCACGTGGGTCAACCCGCGCATCCTGGCGGCCGCCGAATCGGAACGCATCGTCGGCCAGGCCATCGAGCGCGAGTATTCGCTGGCGGACTTGCTGCGCCGTCCGAACGTCGCCTACGACACCTTGATGAGCATGACGGGCATCGAAGGCCAGGCCCTGGCCGGCCCCGGCGTGGAAGACGCGGCCGTGCGCGAGCAGGTGGAAATCCAGCTCAAATACGCGGGCTACATCGAGCGCCAGAGCAAGGAAATCGAGCGCCACGAACACTATGAAAACCTGGCCTTGCCAGAGGGTTTCAACTACCTGGACATCGGCGCGCTGTCCGTCGAAGTGCGGCAAAAACTCGACAAGCAGCGCCCGGAAACCCTGGGCCAGGCTTCGCGCATTTCCGGCGTGACGCCGGCGGCGATTTCGCTGCTGCTGGTTCACCTGAAAAAGCGCGGCTTCGGTGCCGCGCAGACCACCACTTTAAAGGACGAGGTTGTTGAATGAAGCAGTTTGACCGGGCCGCATTGGCCCCCATTTTGAATGAAGGCATCGCCGCGCTGGGGCTGGACCTGAGCGCGGATCAGACGGAAAAACTGCTCGATTACCTGGCCTTGCTGGCCAAATGGAACAGCGTGTACAACCTGACGTCGGTGCGCGATCCGCTGCAGATGCTGACCCTGCACGTGCTCGATTCGCTGGCCGCCGTGCCGGCGTTCGCGCAGGCGAAAAACGTGCTCGACGTGGGCGCCGGCGGCGGCTTGCCGGGCATGGTGCTGGCCATCGCGCGGCCCGATGTGAAGGTGTCGATGATCGACACGGTGCATAAAAAGACGGCATTCCTGACGCAAGTGAAGGCCGAACTGGGTTTGAGCAACGTGACCGTGTACACGAAACGCGTGGAACAGTTGGAAGTGCAGCAGAAATTCGACGTGATCACTTCGCGCGCCTTTGCAGACCTGTCCGACTTCGTCAACTGGTCGAATCACGTGCTGGCCGAGGGCGGGCAATTCATCGCCTTGAAAGGGGTGGCACCGCCAGACGAGCGCGAGAGACTGCCGGCAGACTGGCAAGTGACGGAATTGCGGCCTATCCAGGTGCCAGGGCTAAATGCAGAGCGTCATCTGGTCTTTATAGCAAGAATTTAAAAACCGAAAATTAAACGGTATAAATCATATAAACAGTTTATACGGTATAAACGATATAAATGATTTATATCGTATAAACGAAATAAATAATATAAATCGTTTCGGCCGGATGCCGGGGCGCACGATGAAGTTTGCATCTCTTTACAACTAGAAGATACATGGCCAAAATTTTTTGTGTAGCAAATCAAAAGGGTGGTGTTGGTAAAACCACAACAAGCGTCAACCTCTCCGCCGGTCTGGCCAAGTTGAACCAGCGCGTGCTGCTGGTCGACCTCGACCCGCAGGGCAACGCGACCATGGGCGCCGGCATCAACAAGGCCGGCTTGAAGGCGTCGACCTATGAAGTGATGCTGGGCGAATCCGATGTCAAGACGGCACGCCAGCGTTCGGAAGCGGGGCGCTTCGATGTCTTGCCGTCGAACCGCGAGCTGGCCGGCGCGGAAGTGGAGATGGTCGAACTGGACAACCGCGAACGCCGCCTGAAGGATGCGCTGGCCGCAGTGGACGGCGAATACGACTTCATATTAGTAGATTGCCCACCGGCATTATCGATGCTGACCTTGAACGGCCTGTGCGCCGCGCATGGCGTGATCATCCCGATGCAGTGCGAGTACTACGCGCTGGAAGGTTTGTCCGACCTGGTCAACACCATCAAGAAGGTGCACGCCAACCTGAACCCGGATCTGAAGATCATCGGCTTGCTGCGCGTGATGTTCGATCCACGCATGACATTATCGCAACAAGTGTCGGCGCAGCTGGAACAGCACTTCGGCGACAAGGTATTCAATACCATCATCCCGCGCAATGTCCGCCTGGCCGAAGCGCCATCGTACGGCTTGCCCGGCGTGACCTTCGACCCCAGCTCGAAAGGTGCCCAGGCGTATATCGCCTTCGGCGCCGAGATGGTCGAACGCATCAAACATATGTAAACAAGGGGCGAGCGCCTGCACATTGTGATGTAAGCGCTTACTCTGAAAACACGATTAGGACAGCATGGCTACGAAAAAATTAAAAGGACTGGGTCGCGGACTCGACGCCCTGTTGGGCGGCGGCGGCGATTTTGCTGGTCCGGACACGAATCAACCGTCGAACTTGCCCGTGTCGCAAATGCAAGCCGGCAAATACCAGCCGCGCACGCGCATGGACGAGGGGGCCCTGAATGAACTGGCCGCCTCGATCAAGGCGCAGGGGCTGATGCAGCCGATCCTGGTGCGGCCGATCGGGCAAGACACCCTGAGCGGCGTTATCAAATATGAAATCATCGCCGGCGAACGCCGTTTCCGCGCCTCGCAGCTGGCTGGCCTGACGGAAGTGCCGGTGCTGGTGCGCGACGTGGACGACCTGGCCGCCGCCGCCATGGCGCTGATCGAGAACATCCAGCGCGAAGACTTGAATCCGCTGGAAGAGGCGCAGGGCATCCACCGCCTGATCGCCGACTTCAGTTTTACGCATGAGCAAGCGGCCACTGCGCTGGGACGCTCGCGCAGCGCCGTGTCGAACCTATTGCGTTTGATGAACCTGGCTGCTCCCGTGCAAACCATGCTGATGGCTGGCGATATCGACATGGGCCATGCGCGCGCGCTGCTGGCCGTCGATGCGGCCAGCCAGATCACCCTGGCGAACCAGGTCGTGGCCAAGCGCCTGTCGGTGCGTGAAACGGAAAAGCTCGTCACTCGCACGGTCGAGGAAGCGGCCAACCCGGTCGAACCGCGGCAGAAGGAAAAGTCCGGCGACATCGCGCGCCTGGAAGAAGAGTTGTCCGATGCGCTGGCCACGCCCGTGGTGTTCAAGATGGGCAACAAGGGCCGCGGCCAATTGGTGATTGATTTTGCCGATCTTGACGTGCTCGATGGTTTGTTGACCCGCTTGCGTGGTTAAATAGCAAGCTCAAAGACAGGGGCCATGCGGGTGTAGACGATCCGGCCATGCTTTCCAGATGCACCACGTGATTCCTTGATAACACGGCTGGAAGCGGCCAGACAAGCGACTTTGCCATATAGTGGTGCAAAAGGCGGCGAATAGTCGGTAAAGCGTCAGTTTCACGCAGCAATTGCCCTGCTGCGGTGCAGCAACGTTTGACTCTATAGATCAAAGCCAACTATAATCCCGTGTCTTTGCGTGTGTAGATTTTTCTGGGAACTTGGCAATTGAGTGATTCACAACAAAGTATTGCCAAGCCAGTCTACAAAGTAGTTGCATTGCAGCTAGCAATCGCTATCAGCTTTGCCACGGTCACCCTGTTTTTTGGTGGCAATGTCAGAGGCTGGTCCGCCGCATACGGCGGCGCTATCGCAGTCATCGGTAGCCTGGTGTATGCCCTGTTGGTGGTTCGCGGTTCTAGCGACGCCAACAAGGCATTCCGGGCGCATTTGCGCGCAGAAGTGGTGAAAATATTTATCACAGCGGTGCTGTTTATATTGGCACTGGTGTTGTTTCAGTCGGCCGCCTGGTTATGGCTGATCTTGGGTTTCGCGGTGGCAACCTTAGCATACTGGTTTTCATTGCTCGCTGTTTAATCATTGGTTTTGGGGCCTGTTGAGCTCTGAAACGACAAATCTAAATTCATTATGACCACAGAACACGCTATTGAAGCGGGCCATGCTGCCCCGGCCAACGCCACAGAATACATCAGTCACCATCTCGCCCACCTGAGAAGTGCCGACGGCATGATCAATCTGGATACGTTCTGGATTTCGGCCATTCTGGGCTTTGTTTTCCTGGCTGTTTTCTATATGGCGTCGCGTCGTGCGACGGCTGGTGTCCCTGGCAAGTTGCAAAACTTCGTCGAAATGGTCATGGAAATCGTCAATGACACTATTAATGGGGCCTTCCACGCGAAAAGCAAGGTCATCGCGCCGCTGGCCATCACTATTTTTGTGTGGGTCTGGTTGCTCAACGCGATGGACTTCCTGCCGGTTGACCTGTTGCCGAAGATTTTGAGCTGGTTTGGCGTGCATAAACTGCGCGCCGTGCCGACCGCCGACGTCAACCACACCTTCGCCATGTCGCTGTCGGTCGTGCTGTGCGTGATCGCCTTCTCGATCAAGGCCAAGGGCCTGGGCGGCTGGATCAAGGAACTGTTCACGGCACCGTTCCATGCGAGCGGCCTGATCGGCACGATCGCCCTGGCACCTGTCAATTTCCTGCTGCAAATGGTTGAGCTGGTTGCAAAACTGATCTCCCTGTCGCTGCGACTGTTCGGCAATATGTATGCCGGCGAACTGATTTTCATCTTGATCGCGTTGTTGCCTTGGTGGGCACAGTGGGCGTTGGGTGGTCCATGGGCAATTTTCCATATCTTGATTGTAACTTTGCAAGCTTTTGTGTTTATGGCGTTGACGGTTGTGTATCTGAGCCTTGCGGTTGAGAAACATTAATCATTAACTTTATATTTTGTTTTTTTAGTATCTTTCGTTTTTAAATTTAGGAGAATTTTATGCAAGCTCTGATCGCACAAGTACAAAGCATGACCGTTCTGGCAGCAGCAATCATCATCGGCCTGGCCGCAATCGGCACCGCTCTGGGCTTCGCTATCTTGGGTGGCAAATTCCTGGAAGCTTCGGCACGTCAACCAGAACTGATGCCACAACTGCAAACCAAACTGTTCGTTATCGCTGGTCTGCTGGATGCTATCTCGATGATCGGCGTTGGTGTTGCTCTGCTGTACACGTTCGCTAACCCGTTCCTGTCCGCTCTGACGGCTGTTGCTCAGTAATTCGCTCCAACCCTAGGAGAAACTTTTAGTTAGGAGCAAAGGTATGGACATCAATATGTCGCTCATCGGCCAGATGATCACCTTCGCGGTGTTGGTCTGGTTCTCGATGAAGTTCGTATTTCCAGCGCTGAACAACGCGCTGGATGAGCGTGCCAAACGAATCGCGGATGGATTGGCTGCGGCCGATCAAGGTCAGGCTTCGATGGCAGTCGCTGAAAAGCGTGCGCAAGAGGCATTGAACAGTGCACGTGAAGAAGCGTCGCAACGCGTTGCGGACGCTGAAAAGCGCGCGCAGCTGGTTGCTGAAGAGATCAAGCAAAATGCACAAGCTGAAGCTGCGCGTATCATTGCGCAAGCCCAGTCGGACGCCGAACAGCAACTGTCGAAAGCACGCGAACAATTGCGCGCTCAGGTGGCTGACCTGGCTGTCAAGGGTGCCGAGCAGATCTTGAAGCGTGAAGTAAACGCTACGGCTCACGCCGAAATGTTGCAGCGTCTTGCTGTCGAGCTGTAATCATGGCAGAACTCGCAACCGTCGCCCGTCCCTACGCGGAAGCTTTGTTCCGCGTAGCCCAAGCTGGTAAGGAGTCAAGCAACCTCGCGGCGTGGTCCGAACTGGTGTCCGAACTGGCACAGATCGGTAGCCACCCCGAGGTACAGGCGTACGCGCGCAATCCGAAAGTTTCGGAAAGCGACGTCGCCGCCACCATCCTGTCGTTGTTGAAATCGCCGCTCAATGAGGAAGTGAAAAACTTCGTCACGATGTTGATCGAAAATGGCCGCATCAGCCTGCTGCCGGAAATCGGCGCGCAATTCCATGCCTTGAAAAATGGCCTGGAAGGTGCGGCTGACGCCGAGATCACGAGCGCTTTCGATCTGAGCGAAGGCCAAACGGCCGAGCTGGTCGCAACGCTGGAAAAGAAATTCAGTCGTAAGCTCAACCCTGCCGTCACAGTGGATCCATCGCTGCTCGGCGGCGTGCGCGTGGTTGTTGGCGACCAAGTGCTCGACACCTCGGTGCGCGCCAAGCTGCAGCAACTGCACGCTGCACTGGTGTCGTAAGACACGCGCTTCGGCAGGCCAGCTTAGACAGACCCTTACCCCTCGCGCAAGCTGAGAGAAACACTTTTAGGAGTTAGTATGCAACTCAACCCATCTGAAATCAGCGAGTTGATCAAGAGCCGGATCCAAGGTCTTGACGGCGGCGCTGAAGTGCGTAATCAAGGCACGGTTATTTCCGTCGCCGACGGTATCTGCCGCATCCACGGTTTGTCGGACGTGATGCAAGGCGAGATGCTGGAATTCCCAGGCAACACGTTTGGCCTGGCCATGAATCTGGAACGCGACTCCGTCGGTTCCGTGATTCTGGGTGCCTACGAGCACATCTCCGAAGGCGACACGGTGAAATGCACCGGCCGCATTCTGGAAGTGCCAGTCGGTCCTGAGCTGCTCGGCCGCGTTGTCAACGCGCTGGGCCAGCCGATCGACGGCAAAGGCGCCATCGAGACCAAACTGACGGCCGCGATTGAAAAAATCGCCCCGGGCGTGATCGCCCGTGAATCCGTTTCGCAACCAATGCAAACCGGCCTGAAGTCGATCGATGCGATGGTTCCAGTTGGCCGCGGCCAGCGCGAACTGATCATCGGCGACCGTCAAACCGGCAAGTCGGCTGTGGCGATTGATGCGATCATCAATCAAAAAGGCCAGGGCATGAAGTGTATCTACGTCGCGATTGGCCAAAAAGCCTCGTCGATCAAGAACATCGTGCGCTCGCTGGAACAGCACGGCGCGATGGAATACACCATCGTTGTCGCCGCTTCCGCTTCGGAATCGGCCGCCATGCAATACATCTCGCCGTACTCCGGTTGCGCCATGGGCGAATACTTCCGTGACCGCGGTGAAGATGCACTGATCGTCTACGATGATCTGTCCAAACAAGCTGTTGCATACCGTCAAATCTCGCTGCTGCTGCGCCGTCCACCAGGTCGCGAAGCGTACCCAGGCGACGTGTTCTACCTGCACAGCCGCCTGCTGGAACGCGCAGCACGCGTGAACGCCGACTACGTCGAGAAGTTCACCGACGGCGCCGTCAAAGGCAAGACCGGTTCCCTGACGGCATTGCCGATCATTGAAACGCAAGCTGGCGACGTGTCCGCATTCGTTCCAACCAACGTGATTTCGATTACCGACGGTCAGATCTTCCTGGAAACCTCGCTGTTCAACGCCGGTATCCGTCCTGCAATTAACGCCGGTATTTCCGTATCGCGCGTCGGTGGCGCCGCCCAGACCAAGGTCATCAAAAACCTGTCCGGCGGTATCCGTACCGACTTGGCGCAGTACCGTGAACTGGCCGCGTTTGCGCAGTTCGCTTCGGACCTGGATGAATCGACCCGCAAGCAGCTGGACCGCGGTGCGCGCGTAACGGAATTGCTGAAGCAAGCCCAATACTCGCCACTGTCGATCTCGCTGATGGCCGTATCGCTGTTCTCGGTGAACAAAGGCTTTATGGACGACGTGCCAGTCAAGCAAGTGCTGTCGTTCGAAGCTGGTGTCCACGCTTACATGAAGACCAAGCAAGCTGCTCTGCTGGCCAAGATCGAAGAAACCAAGCAACTCGACAAAGACAGCGAAGCAACTCTGTCGGCGGCCATTGCTGATTTCAAGAAATCCGGCGCATATTAAGCGGCCAGGCGGCGCCCACCTTTGAGTGAGGCGCCGCCCTACGCGCAGAAGGAGTAAGGACTCATGGCATCAAGCAAAGAGATACGAGGCAAGATCAAGAGCGTAGAGAATACGAAGAAGATCACCAAGGCGATGGAAATGGTCGCCGCGTCCAAAATGCGCAAGGCGCAAGACCGGATGCGGGCCGCCCGTCCCTACAGTGACAAGATTCGGAATATCGCCGCCAATCTGGCGACCGCCAATCCGGAATACACGCACCCGTTCCTGGCAGCTGCCCAGGGTACGCAAGCGAAGGCAGTGGGTTTCATCGTTGTCACGACCGACAAGGGTCTGTGCGGCGGCATGAACACCAACATCCTGCGCCAGGTGACGTCGAAGTCGCGCGAGCTGGAAGCAGCTGGCAACCGGGTTGAAGCAGTTGCCATCGGTAACAAGGGTTTGGGTTTTTTGAATCGCATCGGCGTCAAGATCATTGCGCACGCCATTCAAACCGGTGATACGCCCCACCTGGACAAACTGATCGGACCCGTCAAGGTCATGCTCGAAGAGTTCCAGGCAGGCAAGATCGATGCAGTGTACCTGTGCTACACCAAATTCATCAACACGATGAAACAGGAACCAGTCGTGGAGCAATTGCTGCCCCTGACGGCCGACAAGATGGTCGCCGACAAGGGCGCCCACTCGTGGGATTACATCTACGAGCCGGACGCGCAAAGCGTGATCGACGAATTGCTGGAGCGCTATGTAGAAGCGCTGGTGTACCAGGCAGTCGCGGAGAATCTGGCGTCCGAGCAATCGGCACGGATGGTCGCGATGAAAGCTGCAAGCGACAACGCGGGTAGTGTGATCGGCGAATTGAAGCTGATCTACAACAAGACCCGTCAAGCTGCGATTACCAAAGAACTCTCCGAAATCGTCGCCGGTGCGGCTGCGGTTTAAACGAATTTAACTATATTGAAGGAACGAACATGGCTGATGGCAAAATCGTTCAGTGTATCGGCGCTGTGGTGGACGTTGAGTTTCCCCGCAACGCGATGCCTAAGGTATTTGATGCCTTGAAGATGGCAGGCTCGGAACTGACCCTGGAAGTACAACAGCAGTTGGGCGACGGCATTGTCCGTACCATTGCACTCGGCTCGTCCGATGGCCTGCGTCGCGGCATGATGATCCAGAACACCGGCAAACCAATCATGGTACCAGTCGGTAAAGCAACCCTGGGTCGCATCATGGACGTGCTGGGCAACCCGATCGACGAATGCGGCCCTGTGTCGCACGAGCAGATCGCGTCGATCCACCGCACCGCTCCTGCATACGACGAACTGTCGCCATCGCAAGAACTGCTGGAAACCGGCATCAAGGTGATCGATCTGGTTTGCCCGTTTGCAAAAGGCGGTAAAGTTGGTCTGTTCGGCGGCGCTGGCGTAGGCAAGACCGTGAACATGATGGAACTGATTAACAACATCGCCAAGGCGCACAGCGGCGTGTCCGTGTTTGCCGGCGTTGGTGAGCGTACCCGTGAAGGTAACGACTTCTACCACGAGATGGCTGACGCGAAAGTGGTCGATCTGGAAAACCCAGAGAACTCCAAAGTGGCGATGGTCTACGGTCAGATGAATGAACCGCCAGGTAACCGTCTGCGCGTCGCGCTGACCGGCCTGACGATCGCTGAATCGTTCCGTGATGAAGGCAAGGACGTTCTGTTCTTCGTCGACAACATCTACCGCTTCACGCTGGCCGGTACCGAAGTATCGGCACTGCTGGGCCGTATGCCGTCGGCTGTGGGTTACCAACCGACCCTGGCGGAAGAAATGGGCCGTCTGCAAGAGCGTATCACGTCGACCAAGACCGGTTCGATCACCTCGATCCAGGCCGTCTACGTTCCAGCCGATGATTACACCGATCCGTCGCCTGCTACCACGTTTGCTCACTTGGATTCGACCGTTGCGCTGTCGCGTGACATCGCTTCCCTGGGTATCTACCCAGCCGTGGACCCACTGGATTCGACCTCGCGTCAGCTGGATCCGTTGATCGTTGGTCAAGAGCACTATGACACCGCGCGTGCCGTGCAAACGACCCTGCAACGCTACAAGGAATTGCGCGACATTATCGCGATTCTGGGTATGGACGAGCTGGCACCGGAAGACAAACTGCTGGTCGCCCGCGCACGTAAGATGCAGCGTTTCCTGTCGCAGCCTTTCCACGTCGCTGAAGTCTTTACCGGCGCGCCTGGTAAATACGTTTCGCTCAAAGACACGATCAAGGGCTTCAAAATGATCGCTTCGGGCGAACTCGATCACCTGCCGGAACAAGCGTTCTACATGGTCGGCACGATCGAAGAAGCAATCGAAAAAGCCAAGAAACTTAACTAAGTTAAGTCTGGGCCTAACCCCGCCCGTTACACGGCGGGGTTCTTCAACCCGATAGGACACACATGGCACACACAATTCACGTTGACGTGGTTTCCGCTGAAGAACTGATTTTTTCAGGCGAAGCAGAATTCGTCGCGTTGCCGGGTGAACAGGGCGAGCTGGGTATCTACCCACGCCACACGCCTTTGATTACCCGCATCCGTCCGGGCGCGGTCCGCATCAAGGTAGTCGGCCAGGCTGAAGAAGAGTTCGTCTTCGTTGCCGGCGGCCTGCTGGAAGTGCAACCGGATACCGTGACCGTCCTGGCCGATACCGCGATCCGCGGTCACGACCTCGACGAAGCGAAAGCGCTGGAAGCGAAGAAGTTGGCGGAAGAAAATATCCACAACAAGGATTCGGGCATCGACTACGCGCAAGCGCAAGCCGAGCTGGCCAGCGCGATTGCGCAGCTGGCAGCGATCCAGAAGCTGCGCAAGCTGTAATCAGCGAGCCAGCAACAAGAAAGGCAGCCTTCGGGCTGCCTTTTTTTATGCTTTGACGGCTATTCCTGGCGCTTCTGCCTGCTCCTTTCCTGCCCCGCCTTCAATATCGTCTTCCACTTGGCGCGCGCGGCGATGCGCTTGAGCGGCGTCTCCTCGCCGCGCCGGGCGTCGCGCAGCAGCTTGTGATAATTGCGCAGCCGATCCGCATCGACGGCGCCGCGCACCTGGCAGCCTGGTTCGCTGGCGTGCTGGCAGTCGCGGAACTGGCACGTCGCCGCCAGCGCCGCGATGTCGTCGAAGGTGGCCGCCAGGGTCTGCGCATCGGCGTCGGCCTGCCAGCTGCGCAAGCCCGGCGTATCGATGATGCAGGCGCCGCTGGCGCACAGGTGCAGCGAGCGCGCCGTCGTCGTATGCCGTCCGCGCCCATCGCCATGGCGCACGCCGTTGGTTGCCTGTTGCGCCGCAGACAGGGTATTGGTCAGGCTGGACTTGCCGGCGCCCGATGAACCGAGCAGCACCAAGGTCTGGCCAGTACCTAGCCAGGGCTCCAGGATGGCCACGTCATACGCATGGCGCGTATCGATGGCAAACAGGGGCACGTGGGATGGCAGGCGCTGTTTGAGCTGCGCCAGCTTGCCTGGCACGTCGTCGGCCACGTCGGCCTTGCTCAGCACCACCACGGGGCTGACCTGGGCCGCCAGCACGATGGCCAGATAGCGTTCCAGCCGACGTGGGTTGAAATCCCCGTCCAGTCCCATTACCAGCAGGGCCGTATCGACATTGCTGGCGAGCACTTGCCGCCGGCCGTCGTTGCCGCGCCGGGCGATTTGCGTGACTGGGGATAAGTGTGCCGTTATCCACAGCGCGCCGTGACCATCGTGTTCGGCGGCGACCCAGTCGCCGACGGTGAGGACGGTGTCTTGCGCCAGCAGCTCGTGCAACAGGCGCGGCAGGACCTGCGCCGGGTGTTCCCGGGTGCCGTCGTGCACGAGAAGGCTGTCGCGGTGGACGGCGCTCACGCGCAGCAGTTGTGCGGCAGGGGAAGATAAGTCGAGTTGGGTGGCTGCGCCGGCGATGGCCTGCTGCAGCCCGATAAGGCGTAGTTGCGCAAAATCGAATGCGATCATGGTAGCGTGATTCCAAATTCTGTCGTCCGCGTACGGACGTGAAGCCTGCGCGTGCAGGCACCGCCAGTCGCGATGACTGGCACGAAAGAAAGGGAAGTCGGCTACGCGATCACGCGTATGGGCAATGGCGGGCTAAGGGTCTTAGCGGGGAAAGACCGTGATCAGGCAGCCGACAGCACGGCAGTATCCGAATGGCGCATGTTGTCTACTCCTGTTGTGTGAGGGAAAACGCCAGTGTGCCAGCGGCACGCGCCGCCGTCAATGGATGGCGTGGTTCAGTTGCACATGCCGTAGGCGCTGCGCTCGGGGAAATAGCGGTAGGTAAAGGTGCGCACGGGGTAGCGCTTGCCGCCGACGAGCATGTCGGGCATGGACAGATCGAAACGCTGCGGCAGCTGGCGCGGCAGTTGCAGCCGCAATCGCCACTGGGTTTCGGCGCTCGAACCGACGGCGGAAAACATGATGGGCAACTGCTCGATGACATCGACGATTTCCGCCTTGCGGTTCATGCCGCGCTGGTAGATGGTCAGCACCTTGGCTTCGGCGAAGGGCGGCTGTTTCGGCTCTTCCAGCAGGAAGGACAGGCGCGTAAAACTGGCTTGTGTCCCGATGGGAAGAGTAAAAATCAGCGCCAGCTCGGTGCCGCCATCCTTCAGGGCGACAGGCGGTGTGGCATACACGCTGATACCGCGCGGCAGCTCGAAGCGTGAACCCTCCGTCCACGTCTTGCACTCGGGCGTGGTGGCCTGGTACAGGCTGGGCGCCGTGTAGTCGTTGCAGGCGGAGACCAGCAGCAGCAGGGGCAGGGCAAGGAGGGCGGAACGGCGCATGGGAGTCAAGGTTGGGATATGAGCCGACAGTGTAAGCGATCCCCCCGCGATCCACCAGCGGCGCTAGGAATGCCCGGGCGGCGCGCGCCGCACCGATTGCAGCTGGCAGTGCGCCGCCTGCAGCGCATCCTTGATGGCGTCGAGCGCCAGTTGCGGCCGGGCCGCGCCGCACATGAAGATGTCGACGGCGGCAAAGCCGCATTCGGGCCAGGTGTGGATGGAGATGTGCGATTCGGCCAGCAGTACCACGCCCGTGACGCCCTGGCCGGCGCCAAAGCTGTGGAAATGGCTGTGTAGCACCTGGGCGCCGGCCGCGACTGCCGCGTCACGCAACAGGCGCTCGAGCGCGGCGCCATCGCGCAGGCGTTCCGGTGCGATGCCCGACAGATCGGCCAGCAAATGGGTGCCCAGCGGCAGATGCGGTGTGGCTGTCATGCTTATTTGTGGCTGCCGCCGCTGGAGCCGCCGCCATAGCTGCCGCCGCCGCTGCCCGTGCGCGAACTCCAGCTGCTGCCGCTGCTACTGCCGGCTACCTTGAACATGCGCACCCAGTTGGCGGCGGTGACACTGAAGGTCACCATCAGGGCGTAGATCACGTATTTACTCATGGGGGATTCTTTGCATTCTTGTCGAGAAAAGCGGCCGGCAGGAACAGCGCCAGGCAGCCCAGCAAACTCCACATCAGGGTGCTGGAGAACGAGACAAACATGGGGATCGCATTCAAGACCAGCACGATGACGATGAAGACCTTGGCGATGCCGCGATGACTGAGCTGGATATTCTGCACCTTGGCGTCGCCATGGAAGGCGGCGCCGAACCAGGCGGCCATCTGGTCATGGGCGACGGGCGCGGAGCGCGACCAGGTCATTTCCTCGCCGGTGAGCTCTGCCGCCAGTTTGGTCTGCCCTTGCTCGAATTCAAACACGCGCGTGCTGTCGCCGACGGCCACCTTCCAGTTGAAGGCGCCCGCCGCGTACACGACTTGCGAGCCGTAGTCATACAGCTTGCGGTAGGTGGCACCATCGAGCGTGCAGGTATCGGCGTCCAATGACGCCCAGTTGGGCCAGTTCGGCAGCACGTTCGAGCGCGACCAGCCATCGTCGGTCTCCACCAGCCAGAAGAAGCCGGCGCGCGCGCCATACAGCAGGTATTCGTTCCACTCGCTGCCTTCGTCGTCGGCGCGGCGCATCATGCCGATCACCGTGAAATCCACATTGCTGATCTTCGCGCTGGCGCCCAGCTCTAGGGTGAGGTCGGCGTTGTCGTGCACCTGCTTGCCGATGGCCAGCACCTGCGCTTCCGGACCGCTGGCGTCGAGCTGCGCGTGGCAGGCGGGGCAGACCAGCTGCGCCGCCGCGCCGGGTACATACTGGATGCCGCTGCCGCAGGACGGGCAGTCGAGCGCATCGAGCTTGCCTCGGTACTTGCCGGCGCTCCTGGCGATGGCGTCGTCGTCGCGCAGCAGCTGGCACTTCAAACTGTCCAGGGTGACGGCCACGCCCTGGTAGACGACCGGTTGCGGGCCATCCGTGTAGTCGAGCGTGACAAAGCTGGCGTAGTTGCGGAAGTCCGCCACCTGGATGCGCCAGCCGGCGCCCACCTTGAACGGTAATTCTCCCTGGCCGGCGATGCATTCGGCGCTGCGGATCTCGGCCGCCGTGTACGGCTCGCCGCAGATCGTGTAGCGCCTGCCCGGCGTCAGCTCGGCAAAGGCGGGCAGGGCGTCTTGCGTGCTGCGTTCGCGCGTCAGGGTGTACAGGCCGGACGAATCGCCCAGCCAGGCCGTGCTGGCGTCGTCGAACAGCAGATACCACTCGTTCCATGTGCCGGCGCTGTAGCGCTGCTGGATGCGGCCGACGACGGTGAAGTGCACGCCATCGTGCACGCCGGCCGTGCCGACCTGGATCGGCGAGTAATCCTCGAGGACGGCCGACATCTTGCCGAGATCTTTGACCGAGTCGGCGTCCTTGAGAATGGTGCTGTGGCAGTACTCGCATACGGCGAGCACGGAAGCGTGCGAGCGGAAATGCACTTCCGCGCCGCAGCTGGGACAGGAAACAGTTTGCATGCAGTCGTATTTCGCCCTAATCAGCCGATCAGTTTTTTCAGCAGTTCAGCCTTGGTGCCATCGTAGTCGGCCGGCGAAATGAGTCCCTTGTCCAATAAACCCTTGAGTTTTTCCAGGCGCGCCTCGACCGGTTCTTCCGCGGGTGCGGGTGGCGCCGTCGGAGCGGGTGCCGGGGCGGGCTGCTGCAGCGCACCGCCCATGCTTTGCGCCATCACCTGGCCGATCGACAGCCCGGCACCGAGACCTGCGCCGATGCCGGCCATGCCGCCCTCGTTCTGCGCCGCGAGCGGGATCGCATTGGCGACCTGGAATTTCGTGTAGCCGCTCATCTTGTCGGCGCCCAGGCTGCCCTTCATGCCGGCCGAGATCCGCTCGTCCAGCGCCGCCTGTAATTCCTCTGGCAGGCTGATGCTGGCCACGTTGAATTCATCGAGGCCCACGCCATAGCGGGCGAACGCCTGCGCCAGGCCATCCTTGACCTCCTGCGCCATCAGCGCCTGGTTGGCCGCCATGTCGAGGAAGGGCACATTCGCGCCGCCCAAGGAACTGGCCATGCTCGACATTAAAATGCCGCGCAATTGATCTTCCACTTCGTCGCGCGTATACACTTCGCGCGTGCCGCTGATCTCGGTGAAGAAGGTGCGGGCGTCGGCGATGCGGTACGAGTACATGCCGAAGGCGCGCACGCGGATCATGTCGAAATCCTTGTCGCGGATGGTGATCGGCTGCGGCGTGCCCCACTTGCGGCCCGTCTGCACGCGGGTGCTGAAGTAATACACGTCCGACTTGAACGGCGAATCGAACAGCTTGTCCCAGTTTTTCAGGTTGGTCAGCAGCGGCAAGGTCTGCGTCGTCAGCTTGTGCGTGCCGGGACCGAAGACGTCGGCGATCTTGCCTTCATTGACGAAGACGGCCACTTGCGATTCGCGCACATTCAGGATGGCGCCGTTCTGAATCTCGAAATCCTGCATGGGAAAACGCCAGGCCAGTACGCCTTCCGTCTCTTCGTTCCACTGCAGTACGTCGATAAACTGCTTCTTGATAAAGCTGCCGAGGCTCATGATGGTGTCCTTGAATGAGGTAAAACGTCAGGAAATGCAAGCGGCGTTGATGGCGCCGATCGACAGGGAAATGGCGGCCAGCAGGCCGCCGAAGGCGCTGTTGTTCGATTCGATCTGGTCTTTCGACATGCGCAGCAGGCGCGTGGTGACCACATAGGCGAGCAATTGCACCACCATGGCGCCGAAGGCCCAGGCGAAGAACTGCTGATAGTCGGCCGTGTGCATCAGCGACGAGGCGATGGTGGCGGAAAAACCCAGCATGGCGCCACCCAGCGACAGGGCCGCGGCCTGATTGCCCTGGCGGATCAGCAGCACTTCGTTATACGGCGTGACGCGCGTGTAGATGATAAAAAATACAATCAGTAGCCCGGCGGCCAGTAAAAGATGAATCAGATAGTTTAGGATGGCGGGCACGGCATTCCTCACAATGAGTATTTGATAACGTCAACGCATATTAGAACAAAAAAAGTCCCATGAACAAAAAGATTCTGATTTTGTCCGTCTTCGTGGTCGCCTCCTGCGGCCTCGCGTATGAGCTGATCGCCGGCGCCATGTCCAGCTACCTGCTCGGCGACTCCATCCTGCAGTTTTCCACCATCATTGGCTGCTACTTGTTTGCCATGGGTGTGGGTGCTCACTTTTCAAGGTATGTGCGCGATGACGACGTGCTCTCGCGCTTCGTCGACATCGAACTGGCCGTGGGCTTGATCGGCGGCCTGTCGGCCGCCATCCTGTTCATGACCTTTTCGTGGATGGCCGCGCCATTTCGCACCTTATTGTATGTGATGGTGTTCCTGATCGGCGCACTGGTCGGCATGGAAGTGCCGCTGGTGATGCGCGCCCTGAATTCGCGTCAAACGGAATTTTCCGAGCTGGTCAGCCGCGTACTGACCTTCGATTACCTGGGCGCGCTGGCCGTTTCCCTGCTGTTCCCGCTGGTGCTGTCACCGTACCTGGGACTGGTGCGCACGGGCTTCCTGTTCGGCATGCTCAATGTGGGCGTGGGCCTGTGGACGATCTGGGTGTTCCGCGCGGAATTGAAGAACCTCACGAGCCGCTTCCTGCGCGCTTGCGCCGTGATGCTGGTACTGGTGGCCGGCTTTGCCATGTCGGACCGCATGGTGGCCTGGGGCGAGCACGGCCTGTTCGGCGACCAGATCGTGTACTCGACCACCACGCCCTACCAGCGCCTGGTGATCACGCGCTGGAAGGACGATACGCGGCTGTACATCAATGGCAACCTGCAGTTTTCCTCGCGCGACGAGTACCGCTACCACGAGGCGCTGGTGCACCCCGTGCTGGAAGCGCTGCCGTGGGCGCGCCGCGTGCTGGTGCTGGGCGGCGGCGATGGCCTGGCCCTGCGCGAAATCCTGCGTTATCCACAGGTCGAACACGTCACCGTGGTCGACCTCGACCCCGCCATGACTGCCGCGTTTACCACGCGCCCGGAACTGGCAAAGCTGAACAACAATTCGTTCTCGGACAAGCGGGTTACCGTCGTTAATGCCGATGCCGCCGTCTGGCTGCGCAACAACGGCGACATGTTCGACGCGGCCATCGTCGACTTCCCCGATCCGTCCAGCTTCGCGCTCGGCAAACTGTACTCGGTGCCGTTCTACGACCTGGTGAAAAAGCATCTGGCGGCCAAGGGCCTGATGGTGGTGCAATCGACGTCGCCCTTCTTTGCCCCGCACGCCTACTGGACCATCAATTCGACCCTGCGTGAAGTGGGCATGCGCACCTGGCCGTATCACGCTTACGTGCCCTCGTTCGGCGAATGGGGGTTTATCCTGGCCTCGCCCCAGCTCGACTACGTGCCGCCGACGAGCTACCGCCTGCCTATGCGCTACCTGAATGTGGACACCACGCGCGAAATGTTCATCTTCCCGCCCGATATGCAGCCGCTGCCGATGGCGCCGAACCGCCTGAATACCCAGTCGCTTGTGCATGAATTCGAGCAGGACTGGAACCGGGTGATCCGCTGATGCAGCGCCGTTCCTTCATGCTGTGGACCGCCGGCGGCACGGCAGCGGCAGCCGCTGGCATCGGCAGCATCGCCGCGTATCTGCGCTGGCAGGAGATCACGCCGAAGGTGCTGTATCCGGGCCGCAGCGAGGGGCATTATTTGCGCAAGCTGATGCGCGAGCGCGCGGCGCTGCCGGCGCCTTCGGCAACCGTCACCACCGACGTGGCGATCCTCGGCTCCGGCATCGCCGGCCTGACGGCGGCCTGGCGCCTGAACAAGCTGGGACACAAGGACTTCCTCATGATCGATGGCCCGCAGCCGTATGGCAACGCGGCCGGTGGGCAGTTCGGCGACCTGGCCTATCCGACAGGTGGCCATTATCTGCCGCTGCCTTCGCCCGAATCGACGCATGTGCGGGAAATCCTGTTCGACCTGGGCATCATCCAGCGCGATCCGCAGGCGGAAAAGCCGTATTACGACGAGCGCTACATCCTGCACGCGCCGGAAGAGCGCCTGCTGTTCAACGGCCACTGGCAGGATGGCTTCATTCCCACCGAAGGCGTTCCCGCCGAAGAACTGGCGCAGCACGAGCGCTTCTTTGCCGAGGTGCGGCGCCTGCGCCAGGCGCATGGCAATGATGGCAAGCGTGTCTTCGTTTTCCCTACCGTGGAGTCGTCGCAGGATCCGGCCTGGCAGGCGCTCGACACCATCACCTTGAAGCAGTGGATGGAGCGCGAAGGCTATACCTCGCCCACCCTGCACTGGTATCTGAATTACTGCTGCCGCGACGACTACGGCACGCGCTACGACCAGGTCTCGGCCTGGGCCGGCCTGCACTACTACTGCAGCCGCTGGGGCCAGGCGGCGAATGCGGGCAATGGCGCCTGGCTGACCTGGCCGGGCGGCATGCAGCCCGTGGCCACGGCGATGGAGCAGGCGTCGGGTGTCAAACGTCATGCGGGTACGGTGGTTTCCGTGCAGACGACGGACAAGGGCGTGGAGGCGCTGTGCCTGGAACTGGTCGACGGCCAGCCGCGCACTTACCTGGTCAAGGCGCGCAAGGCCATCTGCGCCATGCCCTTGTATGTGGCGGCGCGCGTGGTCAACAACATCGCCGACTATGGTTTTGACGCGAAGCGCGATACGCCCGCGTATGCGCCGTGGCTGGTGGCGAATTTTTTACTGAAACGCTTTCCCGACGAATTGCCGCATGCGCCCCTGTGTTGGGACAACGTGGTGTACCAGGAGCCGGGCCTCGGCTACGTCGTCTCGACCCACCAGGATATCCGCGTGCGTCCGCCCGAGAAAACCGTCTTCAGCGCCTACGTGGCCCTGTCCGACCGCACGCCGCAGGCAGCGCGTAAGTGGTTAGATGTGGCTACGACGGAGGAATTGCTGGCGCTGGCCAGCGTCGATTTAAAGACGGCGTATGGACGTGACTTTGCCAGCTGCGTCGAGCGCGTCGACATCACCGTGCGCGGCCACGCCATGGCGGCGCCCTTGCCGGGATTTCGCAGCAACGCGGGCTTGAAGGCCTTGCGCGAGCACGACGGTGCCATCCTGTTCGCGCATGCGGATTTGTCGGGCTTTTCCGTGTTCGAGGAGGCGGCGTGGTGGGGGGATCGCGCGGCGCGCTTAGCCGCTGTATAAAAAAGGCCGGCGCGAACGCCGGCCAGAGCCCCCTAAGGCTCGAACCTGTGCTTCCTTGTTCTTCTCATTTATTTTTATTAATGACGTCGATGAACACGGCCGCCAGCAGCACCAGGCCCTTGATCACCTGCTGGTAATCGATGCCGATGCCCATGATGGACATGCCGTTGTTCATCACGCCCATGATGAAGGCGCCGATGACGGCCCCCATCACCTTGCCAACGCCGCCCGAAGCCGAGGCGCCGCCGATGAAGCAGGCGGCGATCACGTCCAGTTCGAAACCCGTGCCCGCCTTCGGCGTGGCCGTGTTCAGGCGCGCCGCGAAGATCAGGCCGGCCAGCGCCGCCAGCATGCCCATGTTGACGAAGGTGTAGAAGCTGACCCGTTCCGTCTTGATGCCGGACAGGCGCGCCGCCTTCTCGTTGCCGCCGACGGCATACACGCGGCGTCCCAGCACGGTGCGGTTGGTGATGAAGGTGTAGGCGACGATCAGCAGCGACATCACGGCCAGCACGTTGGGGAAGCCGCGGTACGACGCCAGCAGGTAGCTGAAATACACCATCACGGCGGCGAAGATGGCGTTTTTCAGCAGGAAAAAGGCGCGCGGCTCGTTTTCCATGCCGTGCTTCAGCTGCTTGGCGCGGCTGCGCAGCGAGGTGATGATCAGCGCCGCGGCGGCGATCACGCCCAGCAGCAGGGAAAAGCCGCGCAGGTTTTCGCCGCCGAACGGATCGGGCAGGAAGCCCGAGCTGAGCATCTGGAAGCCTTCCGGGAAGGGGCCGACCGACTGGCCTGCCAGCAGCGCCAGGGTCAGGCCCTTGAACACCAGCATGCCGGCCAGGGTGACGATGAAGGACGGGATTTTGAAGAAGGCGACGAAATACCCTTGCGCGCCGCCGATGACGGCACCGGCCAGCAGGCAGAGGATGCTGGCGGCGACAAAATTCATCTGGTAGTTGACGATCAGGACGGCCGCCAGCGCGCCGACGAAGCCGACCACCGAGCCGACGGACAAATCGATATGGCCGGCCACGATGACCATCAGCATGCCCAGCGCCATGATGACGATGTAGCTGTTTTGCAGCACCAGGTTCGTCAGGTTCAGCGGCTGCATCAGGGTGCCGTCGGTCATGTACTGGAAAAAGCCCATGATGACGATCAGGGAAAGCAGCATGCCGTAGTCGCGCATATTGTTCTTCAAGAAGCCGGCGTAGCTTTTCGCTGCCGGGGCGGCCGCTGCTCCCGCTGGCGCGCCCGCTGTCAATTTATTGTCCATTGTTTTCTCCGTGTGTAACGATCGCGCGCATGATGCGCTCCTGCGATGCTTCTGCTGCGCTCAGTTCTGCCGCGAAGCGGCCTTCGTTCATGACATAGATCCGGTCGCACATGCCCAATAATTCCGGCATTTCCGAGGAAATCATGATGATGCATTTGCCTTCGGCGGCCAGCTCGCTGATGATGCTGTAGATCTCGTACTTGGCGCCCACGTCGATCCCGCGGCTCGGTTCATCGAGGATCAGGATGTCGGGGCGCGAAAACAGCCACTTCGCCAGCACCACTTTTTGCTGGTTGCCGCCGGACAGGTTGACCACTTTCTGCGCCACGCTCGAGCAACGGGTCTTGAGCTTGCGGCGGAACTCCTCGGCCACGCTGAATTCACGCTGCTCGTCGATCACCATGCGCTTCGAAATTGCGTCCAGGTTGGCCAGGCTGGTGTTCTTCTGGATGTCTTCCTCGAGGATCAGGCCCAGGCCCTTGCGGTCTTCCGTGACATACGCAAGGCCGTGCGCGATCGCCTTGCCGATGGTGCTGACGTCGATCTCCTGGCCGTTCTTCAGCACCGTGCCGCTGATGCGCTGTCCGTAGGCGCGCCCGAAGAGGCTCATAGCCAGTTCCGTGCGCCCGGAGCCCATCAGGCCGGCGATGCCGATGATCTCGCCCTTTTTGGCGTGCATGTTGATGCCCTTGATGACGGGGCGCTCGGCATGCTCCGGATGGAAAACGCGCCAGTCGCGCACTTCGAAAATGGTCTCGCCGATGGTGGGCGTGCGCGGCGGATAGCGGTCGGCCATCTCGCGCCCGACCATTTTTTCGATGATGCGGTCTTCGCTGACGGGCTCCACGCGGCAGTCGAAGCTGTCGACCGTGTTCCCGTCGCGCAGCACCGTGATGGCATCGGCGACCCGCGAAATTTCATTGAGCTTGTGCGAGATCAGGATCGAGGCGATGCCCTGGGCTTTCAGGCCCAGCAGCAGGTCGAGCAGGGCCGCGCTGTCGCTTTCGTTCAGGCTGGCCGTCGGCTCGTCGAGGATCAGCAGCTTGACGTCCTTGCACAGCGCCTTGGCGATTTCGATCAGCTGCTGCTTGCCCACGCCCAGGTTGGTGATCAGGGTGTCCGGGGACTCTTTCAGGCCGACTTTGTGCAGCAGTTCGCGCGTCTTCGCTTGCGCGTATTCCCAGTCGATGACGCCCATGCGGGCCGGCTCGTTGCCGAGGAAGATATTCTCGGCGATCGACAGCTGGGGCACCAGCGCCAGTTCCTGGTGGATGATGATGATGCCGATTTCTTCGCTGTCCTTGATGCCGCGGAAGTGCCGCGTCTGGCCCAGGTAATCGATGTCGCCCGTATAGCTGCCATGGCCGTAGACGCCGCTCAGCACTTTCATCAGTGTGGATTTGCCGGCACCGTTTTCGCCGACGATGGCGTGGATCTCGCCACTGCGTACCCGCAGGTTGACATTGTCGAGCGCAACGACGCCCGGGAATGTTTTGCGTATCCCGCGCATTTCCAGGATAGTGTTCGTCATATAACCTCTCTGGCACGGCCGCGCTGGTCGGCGCCGGTCGTGCGGCAGTCTTGTTCTTGATCGTGCATGAAGCGAAAGGCCCGGCAGCGCCGGGCCTTCAGTACCGTCGATGCTTACTTCACTTGCGCTTCCGTGTAGTAGCCGCTGCCGGTGACGAGCACCTGCTTCCAGTTCGCCTTGTCGACGGTGACCGGTTTCAACAGGTACGATGGCACCACCTTGATACCGTTGTTATAGGTCTTGGTATCGTTGACGGTCGGCGTCTTGCCGCTCATCATCGCGTCGACCATGTTGGCCGTTACCTTGGCCAGTTCGCGCGTGTCCTTGAACACGGTCGATGCCTGTTCGCCGCGGATGATCGATTTCACCGACGGGATTTCCGCATCCTGGCCCGTCACGACGGGGAACGGTTGTTTCGGCGTGCCGTAGCCGACGCCCTTGAGCGAGGACAGGATGCCGATGCTCAAGCCGTCATACGGCGACAGCACCGCGTCGACTCTCGCATTGCCGTAGTAGGCGCTGAGCAGGTTGTCCATGCGCGCCTGCGCCACGGCGCCGTCCCAGCGCAGGGTGGCGACCTTTTCCATGCCCATCTGCTTCGAGCGCACCACCAGCTTGCCGCTGTCGATGTAGGGTTTCAGCACCGACAGCGCGCCGTTGTAGAAGAAGTGCGCGTTGTTGTCATCGGCCGAGCCGCCGAACAGCTCGATGTTGAACGGGCCCTTGCCTTCCTTGAGTTTCAGCGCCGATTCGATATAGCCCGCTTGCAGCACGCCGACCTGAAAGTTGTCGAAGGTGGCGTAGTAATCGATGTTTTTCGTGCCGCGGATCAGGCGGTCATACGAAATGACCTTGATGCCCTTGTCGGCCGCTTTTTGCAGCACGTTCGACAGGGTGGTGCCGTCGATGGCGGCGATCACCAGCACCTTGGCGCCCTTGGTGATCATGTTTTCCACCTGCGCCAGCTGGTTCGGGATATCGTCGTCGGCAAACTGCAAGTCCGTCTTGTAGCCGCGCTCCTTGAATACCTTGACCATGTTGTCGCCGTCGGCGATCCAGCGCATGGACGACTTGGTCGGCATCGAGATGCCGATCGCGCCCTTGTCGGCGGCGCTTGCCATGGGCATTACCGCCATGCCGGAGATGGCCAGCGCCAGGCTCGCGGTCAGCATTTTCATTGTTGTTTTCATTTCAGGTCTCCACCGTCTTCGATAGTTGAATGTGCCAGGGCCGTCGTCCCGATGGGCGGGCTCCGTGCGGATGGCCGATTGCAGGCCACGGCTGATACTAGTTTGTCCATCCATCCCTCACCAATCACTTTTTTCACATCGGTGATATCCAAAACGGTATCGATAGGCGGATTGATGCAATGCGCCATGCGGCCCATTCCCGCCGTGTAGCCAGGGCTGGAAAGGGGGCCGGGCGGCGGCTTTTTTTGGTGCGCTGCAATACCAATAATCATCATTCAATTTGGTGATTTTCGTAATTGCGGCGACACAGGGCGGCGCGCAGAATCGGTCCGAACTTGAAGACCAGCCATCCCGTCGCGACCTTTTGAAAGCTTGCCATGCAGCCGATTTCTCCCACCTCCCTGTTGCCTGCCGACCTGGCGCAGGCCCTCCTCATCGGCCGCATCTGGCGTGACGGCCCCTGCGTCGTCGCCGTGCGTGGCGGCGAGGTGGTCGACATCACGCAGACGGTGGCGACCGTGGCCGAGCTGTTCGAACGCGGCGATGCGCTCGATATCGCCCGCCATGCGCCCGGTATCGCCCTCGGCCCCGTGCAGGCGCTGCTGGAGCAGGCGCTGGCCGCGCCGGCCAGCCAGCCATTGCTGCTGGCGCCGTGCGACCTGCAGGCTGTCAAGGCCTGCGGCGTGACTTTCGCCGTCAGCCTGCTCGAACGGGTGATCGAGGAACAGGCCGGTGGCGATGCGGCGCGTGCGGCGAGCCTGCGCGCCGCCCTGCAAATGACTCTGGGCGGCGACCTGTCCGCATTGAAGCCCGGCTCGGATGCGGCGCAGCGCCTGAAACAGCAGCTGCAGCAGCGCGGCGCCTGGTCGCAGTACATGGAAGTGGGCATCGGCCCCGATGCGGAAGTGTTTACCAAGGCGCAGCCGATGTCGTCGGTGGGTTGCGGCGCGCAGGTGGGCTTGCTGCCATCGTCCGCGTGGAACAACCCGGAGCCGGAGATCGTCCTGGCCGTCAACAGCCGCGGCGAGGTGCTGGGGGCGACCTTGGGCAATGACGTCAACCTGCGCGACATCGAAGGGCGCAGCGCCCTCTTGCTGGGCAAGGCCAAGGATAACAACGGTTCCTGCGCCATCGGCCCCTTCATCCGCCTGTTCGACGAACACTTCACGCTCGACACCGTGCGCCAGGCGGAAGTGTCGCTGCTGATCGAAGGCGCGGACGACGGCTTTGTGCTCGAAGGCGCCAGCTTCATGCGCGAGATCAGCCGCGACCCGCTGGACCTGGTGCGCCAGACGGCAGGCCAGTACCACCAGTATCCGGACGGCTTCATGCTGTTCCTGGGGACCATGTTCTCGCCCGTGAAGGACCGCGGCGCGCAGGGCGGCGGCTTCACGCACCACCTGGGCGACCGGGTGACGATTGCCAGCGCCGCGCTGGGCGCGCTGGTCAACGAAGTGCAGCGCTGCGATGCGATCCCTCCCTGGACGTTCGGCGTGCGCGCGCTGTACCAGAACCTGGCCCGTCGCGGTTTGCTTTGATCCGATTTTTTTAAAAAGAGAGACACCATGCAGCATGCAACTTATCCCAGCCTGGCAGGTCAGCGCGTCGTCATCACGGGCGGTGGCACCGGCATCGGCGTGGCCATCGTCGAGGCGTTCGCGCGCCAGGGCGCCCACGTCACCTTTATCGACATCGCCAGCGCGCCATCGCACGCACTGGAAGAAAAACTGGCCCACTTGCCGCAGCCGCCCGTTTTCCGCTATTGCGACCTGACGGACCTGGGCGCCCTGGCGGCCACCTTCGCCGAGATCGAACACAGCGCGGGCGCCACCGATATCCTCATCAACAACGCGGCCAATGACGACCGCCACCAGCTGCAGGACGTCACGCCCGCCTACTGGGACGAGCGCATCGCCGTCAACCTGCGCCACCAGTATTTCTGCGCCCAGGCCGTGGCGCCGGCCATGCGCGCCAAGGGCAGCGGCGTGATCCTCAACCTGGGCTCGATTTCCTGGCACCTAGCGCAAGCGCGCCTGTCGATCTACATGACGGCGAAAGCCGGCATCGAGGGCCTGACGCGCGGCCTGGCGCGCGACCTGGGTGTCGACGGCATCCGCGTCAACTGCATCATTCCCGGTGCCGTGCGCACGCCGCGCCAGGAGCGGCTGTGGCATACGCCGGAAGCGGAAGCCGTGATCCTGCAGGGGCAATGCCTGCAGACGCGCGTGGAGCCGGAAGACGTGGCGGCGCTGGCGCTGTTCCTCGCGTCGGACAACGCGGCCAAGTGCGCCGGACGCGAATACTACGTCGACGCAGGCTGGTACGGCGCATGAGCATTCCCGCCCAACCCCAGGCGCGGCGCTTCCGCTCGCAGGACTGGTTCGACAATCCCGACCATATCGACATGACGGCGCTGTACCTGGAGCGCTTCATGAACTACGGCATCACGGCAGAGGAGCTGCGTTCGGGCCGGCCCATCATCGGCATTGCGCAAAGCGGCAGCGATATCAGCCCGTGCAACCGCATCCACCTGGAACTGGCCCAGCGCGTGCGCGACGGCATCCGCGACGCGGGCGGCATCCCGATGGAATTCCCGCTGCATCCGATCTTTGAAAACTGCCGCCGTCCCACGGCCGCGCTGGACCGCAACCTGGCATATCTGGGCCTGGTGGAAATCCTGCATGGCTACCCGATCGACGCCGTGGTGCTGACGACGGGTTGCGACAAGACGACGCCGGCGCAATTGATGGCCGCCGCCACGGTGGACATTCCCGCCATCGTGCTGTCGGGCGGCCCCATGCTCGACGGCTGGATGGACGGTGAATTGGTGGGTTCCGGCGCGGCCATCTGGAAAGGCCGCCGCCAGCTGTCCGCCGGCTTGATCGACAACGACAAATTCCTGCAGATCGCTGCCGCCTCGGCGCCGTCGGCCGGCCACTGCAACACCATGGGCACGGCATCAACCATGAATGCGCTGGCCGAGGCGCTGGGCATGTCCCTGACGGGCTGCTCGGCCATCCCCGCGCCGTACCGCGAGCGGGGTCAGATCGCCTATGAAACGGGGCGCCGCATCGTCGGCATGGCACATGACGACGTGCGCCCGTCGAGCATCCTCACGCGCGAGGCGTTTTTGGACGCCATCATCGTCAATGCGGCCATCGGCGGCTCCACCAACGCCCAGCCGCATCTGATGGCCATGGCGCGCCATGCAGGCGTGGCATTGCATTCGAGCGACTGGATGGCGCACGGCTATGACGTGCCGCTGCTGTTGAACATGCAGCCGGCCGGGAAGTATTTGGGAGAGCGCTTCCACCGCGCCGGCGGCGTGCCGGCCGTGATGTGGGAGCTGCTCAACGCGGGTTTGCTCCACGCCGAGCGCCCGACCGTCACGGGCCAGACGATGGCGGCCAACTTGCAAGGTCGCGAAAGCGCGGACCGCGAGATGATCCGTCCGTTTGCCGCGCCGCTGAAGGAAAAGGCCGGTTTCATGGCTTTGCAAGGCAACCTGTTCGACTTCGCCATCATGAAGACCAGCGTGATCTCGCCCGCTTTTCGCGAGCGCTACCTGTCGCGCCCCGGCAGCGAAGGCGTATTCGAGGCGCGCGCCATCGTCTTTGACGGTTCAAACGATTACCACGCACGCATCAACGACCCGGCGCTCAATATCGACGACAGCTGCATGCTGGTCATGCGCGGCGCCGGCCCTGTCGGCTGGCCCGGTTCTGCCGAAGTGGTCAACATGCAGCCGCCGGACGCCTTGCTGAAGGCCGGCATTTTGAATCTGCCGACCCTGGGTGACGGGCGCCAGTCGGGCACCTCGGACAGTCCCTCAATTTTGAACGCGTCGCCGGAAAGCGCCGTGGGCGGAGGCCTGGCGCTGCTGCGCACGGGCGACATCGTCCGCGTGGACTTGAATGGGGGCCAGTGCGACATGCTGGTCGATGCGTTTGAACTGGCGCGCCGCGCCAAAGAACTGCCGCCGCCGGTCAACGACAGCGCCACGCCATGGCAGGAAATCTACCGCGCCAGCGTGGGCCAGCTGGAAACGGGCGCCTGCATGGAGCTTGCGCTGAAATACCGCGCCGTGGGACAGACCCTGCCACGCCATAACCATTGATTTTTGAAGCCGCAACACCCGTAGTGAAAAAACGTTGTTAATAAAATCCACAAGGAGACACACAATGAACAAGATCATCAGTGCAGCCATCATGACCGCCATGCTGGCATTGAGCAGCAGCGCCGCCCTGGCCGATGCGAAAAACCCGAAGATCGGCTTCTCCATCGACGATCTGCGCGTGGAGCGCTGGACGCGCGACCGCGATTTCTTCATCGCCGCCGCCGAAAAGCAGGGCGCCAAGGTTTTCGTGCAGTCGGCCGATGCCAGCGAGCAGCGTCAGATTTCGCAAATCGAGAACCTGATTTCGCGCGGCGTGGACGTGCTGGTGATCGTGCCGTTCAACGCAACGGTATTGAACAACACCGTCAAGGAAGCGAAAAAGGCTGGCATCAAGGTGCTGTCGTATGACCGCCTGATCCTGAACGCCGATATCGACGCGTATATCTCGTTCGACAACGAGAAAGTGGGCGAGATGCAGGCCGAAGGCGTGACCAAGCTGCAACCGAAGGGCAATTACTACCTGTTGGGCGGCTCGCCGACCGACAACAACGCCAAGATGCTGCGCGAAGGCCAGATGAAGGTGCTTAAACCGTTTATCGACAAGGGAGATATCAAGATCGTCGGCCAGCAGTGGGTGAAGGACTGGAGCGCCACCGAAGCGCTGTCCATCGTGGAAAACGCGCTGACGGCCAACGGCAACAAGATCGACGCCATCGTCGCCTCGAACGACGGCACGGCCGGCGGCGCCATCCAGGCTCTGGCCGCGCAAAAACTGGCGGGCAAGGTGCCTGTCTCGGGCCAGGATGCCGATCTGGCGGCGGTGAAACGCGTGATCGCCGGCACGCAGTCGATGACCGTCTACAAGCCCCTGAAAACCATTGCCGCCGAAGCGGCCAAACTGGCCGTGCAACTGGCGCGCAATGAAAAGCCGGCCTACAACTCCAGCTATGACAACGGCTTGAAAAAAGTTAGCACGGTGCTGTTGAAACCAACGCCGCTGACCAAGGCGAATGTGAACATTCTCGTCGACGACGGCTTCTATACCAAAGCTCAGTTGGGCAACTAAAAGCTGGGGTCAGTCCCGCCGGGACTGACCCCTGATTTCTGTTAATCCGCAACGAGAGTGAGCATGTCCGACTATCTGCTTGAAATGAAAGGCATCGTCAAACAGTTTGGCGGTGTCCGCGCGCTTGACGGCATCGACCTGCAGGTGCGGGCCGGCGAATGCATCGGTCTGTGCGGCGAGAATGGCGCCGGCAAGTCGACCCTGATGAAAGTGCTGTCCGGTGTGTACCCGCACGGCACCTGGGATGGCGACATCCTGTGGGATGGCCAGCCCCTGCGCGCGCAATCGATCCGCGACACGGAAGACGCGGGCATCATCATCATCCACCAGGAGCTGATGCTGGTGCCGCAGCTGTCCGTGGCCGAGAATATCTTCATGGGCCGCGAGCTGACCCTGCCGGGTGGGCGCATGCATTATGCGGCCATGTACAAGCGCGCCGACGAGCTGCTGCGCGAACTGAAAATTCCCGAATTGAACGTGGCGCAGCCCGTGATGAATTACGGCGGCGGCCACCAGCAACTGGTGGAAATCGCCAAGGCGCTCAACAAGAATGCGCGCCTGCTGATTCTCGACGAGCCGTCATCGTCGCTGACGGCGTCGGAAATTGCCGTGTTGCTCGATATCCTGCGCGCCTTGAAGGCCAAGGGCGTCACCTGCATCTACATTTCGCACAAGCTCGATGAAGTGGCGGCCATCTGCGACACCATCGTCGTCATCCGCGACGGCAGGCATATCGCCACCACGCCGATGGCGCAGATGAACGTCGAGCGCATCATCGCGCAGATGGTGGGCCGCGAAATGAGCCAGCTGTATCCGCAGCGCGCGCAGCCGCCGGCCATTGGCGAGGTGCTGTTCGAGGCGCGCCATGTGACTTGCATCGACGCCGACAACCCGCAGCGCAAGCGCGTCGACGATGTGTCATTTACCCTGCGCAAGGGCGAAATCCTCGGCATCGCCGGTCTGGTGGGGGCGGGGCGCACGGAACTCGTCTCGGCCCTGTTTGGCGCCTATCAGGGGCCGTGCGAGGCCGAAGTGTGGCTCGATGGCCGGAGAATCGATACCCGCTCGCCGCAAAAGGCCATCGCCATGGGCCTGGCCATGGTGCCGGAAGACCGCAAGCATCACGGCATCGTGCCCGACCTCGACGTGGGGCAGAACATCACCCTGGCCGTTCTGGAGCAGTTCGCGCGCGCCACGCGCATCGATGGCGAGGTGGAATTGACGGCCGTGCGCGGCGAGATCGCCCGGCTGGAGCTGAAGGCGGCCAGCCCGTCGCTGCCCATTACGAGCCTGTCGGGCGGCAACCAGCAAAAGGCCGTGCTGGCCAAGATGCTGCTGACGCGCCCGCGCGTCCTGATTCTCGACGAGCCCACGCGCGGCGTGGACGTGGGCGCCAAATATGAAATCTACAAATTGATGCTGGCGCTGGCCGACCGGGGAGTGGCCATCATCATGGTCTCGTCGGAACTGGCCGAAGTGCTGGGCGTGTCCGACCGCGTGCTGGTGATGGGCGAAGGCCGCCTGCGCGGCGACTTTATCAACGATGGCCTGAGCCAGGAAACCGTGCTGGCGGCGGCGCTGGACCAGCGCCCGGCACCCGCCGCCAACACCGCAAACAAGGAACCCGCAGCATGAAACCGCACAGTATCAAACAGCTGTTCACCCAATACAAGATGCTGGCCCTGCTGATCGCCGTGGCGCTGATCTGGGCCTTCTTTTCGTGGAAGACGGAGGGCAGTTTCCTTACGCCGCGCAACCTGTCGAACCTGCTGCGCCAGATGTCCGTCACCGGCATCCTCGCCTGCGGCATGGTGCTGGTGATTATCGCTGGCGAGATCGACCTGTCGATCGGCTCCCTGCTGGGGCTACTCGGCGGCATCGCCGCCGTGCTGGACGTGACGCAGCACTGGCCCCTGGCCTTGAACCTGGCTGCGGTACTCGGCTGCGGCCTGGTGATCGGCCTCCTCAACGGCTACCTGACGGCGTACCGGGGCATCCCGTCCTTCATCGTCGGCCTGGGCGGCATGCTGGCGTACCGCGGCATCCTGCTGGGCATCACAGGCGGCATCACGATCGCGCCCGTCTCCGAGCCGATGGTCTACCTGGGGCAGGGCTACCTGCCCGCGGTGCCCGGCATCGTACTGGGCATCGGCCTGTTCCTGCTGGCCGCTTTCCTGACGTGGCGCGCGCGCGCCAGCCGCGCGCAGCATGGCTTGCCGCAGACGGCGCCCTGGGCCGACGGCTTGCGCCTGGCCGTCATCGGTGCCGTGCTGTACGCCTTCGTGCAAACCCTGAACGGTTATGAAGGCATTCCGCTGCCCGTGCTGTTGCTGCTGGCCTTGCTGGGGCTGTTCAGCTACATCACCAGCCAGACCGTATTCGGCCGCCGCATCTACGCTGTCGGCAGCAATATGGAAGCGACGCGCCTGTCCGGCATCAATGTGAAAGCCGTCAAGCTGTGGATCTTCGGCATCATGGGCCTGATGTGCGCGCTGGCGGGTCTGATCAACACGGGCCGCTTGGCGGCCGGTTCGCCGTCGGCCGGCACCTTCAGCGAACTCGATGCCATCGCCGCCTGCTTCATCGGCGGCACTTCGATGCGCGGCGGTTCGGGCACCGTGTACGGCGCCCTGATTGGCGCGCTGGTGATGGCCAGCCTGGATAACGGCATGTCCATGCTGGACGTGGACACCTACTGGCAGATGATCGTAAAAGGCAGTATCCTCACCCTCGCCGTGTGGGTCGATGTCAGCACGCGTGCCGGACGCCGCTAGCCGTGAAACGATCTGGCACGGGAGGAGACACCATGAAGATGCCGACCGCGCACCGGATCGCGCTGCTGTTTAACGGGAATAAAATCTATGACCGCGACATCATCGCGGGCATCGCCGCCTACCTGAACACCACGCGCGTGTCGTGGGACCTGTTCCTGGAAGAGGATTTTCGTTGCCGCCTGCCGGGCATCGAACGCTGGCAGGGCGACGGCATCATCGCCGATTTCGACGATCCCGCCGTCTGCGCGGCGCTGGCGCACAGCCGCCTACCCGTGGTGGCCGTGGGCGGCTCGTATGCGCGCGCCGAGGATTACCCGGCCGGCATCCCGTACGTGGCGACGGATAATTTCAAGATCGTCAAGCTGGCCTATGAACACCTGGTGGAAGCGGGATTGAGCCGCTTTGCCTGTTTCAGCCTGCCCGAGGCCGATGTCAACCGCTGGGCGCAGGAGCGCGAAACGGCGTTTTGCACCTTGATGGAGCGCGACCACATGCATGCCGACGTGTACCGGGGCGTCGCCACCAGCGCGCCGTCATGGGACGAAGCGGTGGAGCAGCAGATCGCCTGGCTCAATAGCCTGGAAAAACCCGTCGGCATCATCGCCGTCAGCGACGCACGCGCGCGCCAGCTGCTGCAAGCCTGCATGCACGCTGGCATCGCCGTGCCGGAGCAGGTCGCCCTGATCGGCATCGACAACGACCCGCTGGCGCGCATGCTCACGCGCATTCCCTTGAGTTCCGTGATCCAGGGCACGGAGGAAATGGGCCGCACGGCGGCGCATCTGCTGCACCAGATGCTCAACGGCGCGCGCTTGTCCGGCACGCGCATCCTGGTGCCGCCGGCCGGCCTGAACGTGCTCGCTTCCACGCGCCACCAGCCCTTCCAGCATCCGCAGGTGATGCAGGCGCGCCACTTCATTCGCCAGTACGCCTGCCAGGGTATCAAGACGGAGCAGGTGGCCGATTACGTGGGCGTGTCGCGCTCTTCGCTCGAAGCGCACTTCCGCCACGAGCTGGGGCGCAGCGTGCACGATGAAATCTTGCATTTCAAGCTCGATGCGGCCAAGACCCTGCTCGCGCGCGGGCCGGGGCAGGTGGCCGAGGTGGCCGTGCGTTGCGGTTTTACCACGGTGCAGTACATGCATGCCGTCTTCAAGCGCGAACTCGGTTGCACGCCGCGCGAATTCCAGCAGCGCAGCCGGCCGCCGCCAGCCCCCGGGCAGGCGCCATGATGCATCTGCTGCGCAACGCGCGCGGCATGCGCGTGGCCATCGATACGCACGATGCCAGCGTGCGGGCCTGGTGGGCGCCTGACCGTTATGGCCGTCTGGCCGATGTGCTGGGCGCGGCGCCCCCAGCGGCGCGATCCTCCACGGGCTGGCAGTGCGCATCGCCCGACGACGGCCACTTGCAGTTGCAGCTGGCGCAAGACGGCCTGTCGGTGCGCCTGAGCTACCGGTTTGATGACGACGGCAGCCTGCACCTCGACTGTGTCGCCACATCCGATACCGTTTCCCGTTTTGCGCTTGCCGCACCCCGTTTCAATCTACAGGGCAACCATGCCAGCGTGGGCGACCATGTGCTGCGCCTGGCTGCGGACCGCTATTGGCCTGGCGGTGGCACGGGCGGTTCTCCGCACGATGTGGCGGGCAGCGCCTTCGACTTCCGCCAGCCGGCGCCGCTCGCTTCGCGCCTGGCCTGGCCCGCGCTGGCCCACTTGCCGGGATTCCGGCATGACTTTTACTGGACGGGCAGCGGCCAGCTGCGCGAGGCAGCGCGGGTTGCCGACCCCGCGTCGGGCCGGGTCTTGCGTTTTTCCAGCACCCAGGACAGCTGCCATCTGTATTCCGACGCGCGCTGTTTTTCCCTGCTGGCGCAGGACGTGCAACTGCAGCCGGGACAGGCGAGGTGCTTCAACCTTGCCTACCGTTTGGGCGTGCAGGATATCGATGCGTTTGACATATCCGAACCGGTATCAATGATGTCAAATAAGTGATTGGTCAGATATGCGGGGCAGTTCTACCATGGGGTAGTTTTTCCCTCATTTATTTTTGTCCTGACCGACGCTGCGAACCTGCCCATGAACATACTCACCATCGATGCCGGCACTACCAATACGCGTACCTTGCTGTGGCGCGCGGGCGCCGTCGTCGCCCAGGCGCAGCTGGAAACGGGCGTGCGCAATACCGCCATCGATGGCCATAACGGCGCGCTGAAACAGGCGCTGCGCGACACCATCGCCAGCGTACTGGCCAGTGCCGGCATCGCGCCATCCGAGGTAGACCTGGCGCTGGCGTCTGGCATGATCACTTCGCCCATGGGCGTGCGGGAGGTACCGCATTTGCCGGCGCCTGCCGGCCTGGCGCAGCTGGCGCAAGGCATGCAGGCGGTGGAATTGCCCGACGTGCTGGCGCAGCCCCTGTGGCTGATTCCCGGCGTGCGCAACCAGCATGGCGCCGTCGGCCTGCATAACGTCGAGGCGATGGACATGATGCGCGGCGAAGAGACGGAAGTCGTCGCGCTGCTCGAGCGCCTGCAGTTGCGGGGCGCTGCAACCTTGATCATGCCCGGCTCGCATACCAAACTGATCAGCGTGGACGAGCAGCGCCGCATCCTCGGCTGCAGCACCACCATCGCGGGCGAACTGCTGCAGGCGATCACGCAGCACACCCTGATCAAGCAATCGGTCGATGGCGGTTTTGCGCAGACCCTGGTGCCGAAAATGCTGCTGGCCGGCGCGGCGGCGGCGCAAAAAACGGGGCTGGCGCGCGCCTGCTTCAGCGTGCGCACCTTGGGCCAGTTCAGCTCCGTCGAATGCAACGAGCGGGCCAATTTCCTGATGGGTGCCGTCCTCAGTGGCGATTTGCTGGCGCTGCGCAACAGCACCGCCATCCAGATGCGGCCCGATACCCCGCTCGTCATTACCGGCAAGCCCATGCTGCGCCAGGCGCTCGGGCTGCTGATCGAAGAACACGGATTTTTTTATGGCAAGCGCATCATCGTCGACGACCAGCAGCAAGCCAATCTGGCTGGTCACGGTGCGCTGCTGATCGCCGCCGCGCGCGGCTTGATTTCCCCGCAGGAGACAGTATGAGTGACAACAAGAACAAGCGTCCCTTGCGTTCGCAAGCGTGGTTTGGCGGCGACGACAAGGACAGTTTCATTCACCGCAGCTGGATGAAGAACCAGGGCTATCCCAGCGACGCCTTCGATGGCCGTCCCGTCATCGGCATCTGTAATACCTGGTCCGAACTGACCCCCTGCAATGGCCATTTCCGCGACCTGGCCGAGATGGTCAAGCGCGGCGTGCTTGAAGCGGGCGGTTTTCCCGTCGAATTCCCCGTGATGTCGCTGGGCGAGACGAACCTGCGCCCGACGGCCATGTTGTTCCGTAACCTGGCCAGCATGGATGTCGAGGAATCGATTCGCGCCAACCCGATCGACGGCGTGGTGCTGCTGACGGGCTGCGACAAGACCACTCCGGCCCTGCTGATGGGCGCGGCCAGCGTGGATTTGCCGACCATCGTGCTGTCTGGCGGCCCCATGCTGAACGGCAACTACCGCGGCAAACCGATCGGCTCCGGCACCGACGTGTGGAAGTTTTCCGAAGACGTGCGCGCCGGGCGCATGACCTCAAACGAATTCCAGCAGGCCGAATCGTGCATGTCGCGCTCCGCCGGCCACTGCATGTCCATGGGCACGGCTTCCACCATGGCCAGCATGGTCGAAGCGCTGGGCGTGACCCTGCCCGGCAACGCGGCCATTCCCGCCGTCGATGCGCGCCGCAAGTTGCAGGCGCAGCTGACGGGCCGGCGCATCGTCGACATGGTGCATGAAGACCTGAAACTGTCGCAGATCCTCACGCGCGAAGCGTTTGAAAACGCCATCATGGTCAACGGCGCCATCGGCGGCTCGACCAATGCCGTGATCCACCTGCTGGCCATCGCCGGGCGCATCGGCGTGGACATGCGCCTGGGCGACTGGGACCGCCTGGGGCGCGACATTCCCTGCCTGCTGAACCTGATGCCGTCGGGCCAGTACCTGATGGAAGATTTTTATTATGCGGGCGGCTTGCCCGTGATCATCCGCGACTTGCTGGGCAAATTGCATGGCGAGGCGCTCACCGTCACTGGCGCCAGCATGGCCGTCAACGTGGCCGAAGCGGAAAATTTCAATCCCGAGGTGATCACGCCGCTGGCGCAGCCATTCAAGGACGAGGGCGGCATCGCCGTCCTGCATGGCAACCTGGCCCCGCGCGGCGCCGTCATCAAGCCGTCCGCCGCTTCGCCGGAACTGATGCAGCACCGTGGCCGCGCCGTCGTCTTCAACAGCATCGAGCATTATAAAAGGCGCGTCGACGATCCGGCGCTCGATATCGATGCCAGCTGCGTGATGGTGCTGCAAAATTGCGGCCCGCAGGGCTATCCTGGCATGGCTGAGGTGGGCAATATGGGATTGCCGAAGAAACTGCTGGAGCAGGGCGTGCGCGACATGGTACGCATCTCGGATGCGCGCATGAGCGGCACGGCCTACGGCACGGTGGTGTTGCACGTGGCGCCGGAAGCGGCCGTGGGCGGGCCGCTGGCCCTGGTGCGCGATGGCGATATGATTGAACTCGACGTGGCGGGACGGCGCCTGCACCTGGACGTCGACGAGGCCGAGCTGGTGCGCCGGCGGGCGGAATGGAGCGCGCCGCCACCGGCCATGAAGGGCGGCTACCAGTCGATGTACATCAAGCACGTGACGCAGGCCGATGAAGGCGCGGACCTCGACTTCCTCGTCGGTTGCCGAGGCTCGGCGGTTCCGCGCGAATCACATTGATAGCGCACGATCAAACCTGCTGCGCGTCGTCATTTGCGGCCTCGATGCTCACTGTGCTCAAGCACAGTTGCGCGTCTCGGGCACAACTGACTTCCGCTCGCGACGGTTTTATCATGCGTTATACATAGTTAAAGGAAAAATGATGGGGACACAGGCCCAATTACTGGTCGATGCGCAGAATTTTCTCGGCGAGGGCGTGCGCTGGTGCGAACGCAGCGGCCGCGTTTTCTGGACGAATATCGAAGGCTGCCAGCTGCATGCGCTGGTGCTGGCCACGGGCGAGCGCCAGACGTGGGCCATGCCGGAGCGCCTGGCGTGCTTCGCGCTGACGGACTGCGACGACGTGCTGCTGCTGGGACTGGCTTCGCGCCTGGCCTGGTTTGACGCGCGCAGCGGGGCCGTCACGCCCTTGCACACGGTGGAGGGGAACCTGCCCATGACGCGCCTGAACGATGGCCGCTGTGACCGCCAGGGACGCTTTGTCTTCGGCACGCTCGATGAGCGCCCGTGCCGCGATGCCGTCGCCAGCTTCTATCGCCTCAACCTGGACCTGACCCTGGAGCGCCTGCCGCTGCCGCAGATCGCCATCTCGAACAGCATCTGCTTCAGCGTCGATGGCACGGCCATGTACTTCTGCGACTCGATGAAGAAGGCGATCTACCGCTGGGACGATTATCTGGGGGGCGACGCCAGCCGGGTGCGCGTGTTTGCCGTGCTCGATCCGGGCCCCGGCGCCGCCGATGGCGCCACCATCGATGCGGATGACTACCTGTGGAGCGCGCAATGGGGAGCAGGCAGGGTCTTGCGCTTCGCGCCGGACGGCAGCGTCGAGCGCGCGATAGCCTTGCCCGTGTCGCAGCCCAGCTGCGTGAGCCTGGGCGGGCCACACTACGACGAATTGTTCGTCACGACGGCGCAGGAGAGCTTGAGCCCGGCCCAGCTGGCGAGCGAACCGCTGGCCGGGGGATTGTTTCATGCGCGTCAGGTGGGTGTGCGCGGTTTGCCGGAAGTGCGCTTTGGCGCCCTGCCGGCCTGACAGGAGAGAGCAAATGCAGAAGCACACGGTTTTCGAGGGCATCCTCGAACGGGGCATGGTCGGCATCGTGCGCGCCTCTTCGGCGCAGGCGGCCGTGCAGATCGCCGAGGCGTGCATTGCCGGCGGCATCACGGCGCTGGAAGTGGCGTTCACCACGCCCGATACCCTGGGCGTGCTGCGCACCCTGCGCGAACGCCATGGCCATGACGTGCTGCTGGGCGCGGGCACGGTGCTCGATACGGAGACGGCACGCGCCGCCATCCTGGCCGGCGCCCAGTTCATCATCTCGCCTGGCGTGAACGTGGAGACCATCACGCTGTGTCAGCGCTACCAGGTGCTGTCTATGCCGGGGGCGATGACGCCGACGGAGATAGTCACGGCCCTGCAGGCGGGCGCCGACATCGTCAAGGTCTTCCCTGCCGAGATGTTCGGTCCCGCCTACATCAAGGCCCTGCGCGCGCCCCTGCCGCAAGCGCCGTTGATGCCGACGGGCGGCGTGACGGTGGAGAACCTGCATGCATGGTTTGCCAGCGGCGCCGTGGCCGTAGGCATCGGCAGCAGTCTGAGTGGTCCGGGCGCCACGGGAGACTACGCGGCCGTGACGGCGCGCGCGCAGGCCTTCGTGGCGAAGATGGCGGCCGTGCGGACGGCTAAGTCTTCTGGCTAGCTCCCACCGGGACGGGAATCTGCTACGCTAAGGGGGCAATGTCGCACGCCTCATAGACCAGAATATGTCCAACATCGCCCGCATCCTGCAAGACAGCCGCATCATCGCCATCGTCGGCATGTCCGATAAGCCCGAACGCGCCAGCCATGAAGTGGCAGATTACCTGCTGCGGCATGGCTATCGCGTGTTGCCCGTCAATCCGGCCCTCGCCGGACGCGATGTGCTGGGGCAGCGCGCTTACGCCACCCTGACGCAGGCCGCGGCGACTGTCGCGCCGGCGCGCATCGACATCGTCGACTGCTTCCGCAAGTCAGAAGATATTCTGCCCATCGCCGAGGAAGCCATTGCCGTCAAGGCCGGCTGCCTGTGGCTGCAACTTGACGTCATCAACGAGCAGGCGGCGCAACTGGCGCGGGCGGCGGGCCTGGATGTGGTGATGGACCATTGCACAAAAATCGAGCACCGTAAGCTGGCGGTGGCGGCATGAAGGCGCGCACGCAGTTTCGTGCCGGGAAGGACTTCGACCTGAACGAGGATTTCGCCGGCAAGCGCCTGCTGGGCGCCGCCACCAAGGCGGCGAACAAGAAGCTGACGCCGGCCCAGTGCAAGGCCCTGGACCGCGAGGAAACCGTGGCCCTGACGGCGCAGATCGCCGAGTGCCAGAGCATGCTGTACGCGCAGCACAAAAAGAAGGTGCTGCTGGTCTTGCAGGGCATGGATACGTCGGGCAAGGATGGCACGGTCAAGGCCATCTTCAGCAATATCAACCCGATGGGCATTCGCGCCGTGGCGTTCAAGGGACCCACCGATATCGAACTGGCGCACGATTACCTGTGGCGCGTGCACCAGCATGTGCCCGTGAAAGGCGAGATCGCCATCTTCAACCGCAGCCATTACGAGGATGTGCTGATCACGCGCGTGCAGGACATGATCGACAAGGCAGAATGCCAGCGCCGCTATGCGCAGATCCGCGATTTCGAGCGCATGCTGAGCGAAACGGGCACCGTCATCCTGAAAGTCTTCCTGCATATCTCGAAGGACGAGCAACGGGGACGGCTGCAGGAGCGGCTCGATGATCCCGACCGCCAGTGGAAGTTCGATCCCAACGATATCGCCCAGCGCAAGAAGTGGGATGGCTACCAGCGCGCCTATGAAACGGCGATCCGCGAGACGGATGCCGACCACGCGCCGTGGTACGTGGTGCCATCGAATTCCAAGACGCAGCGCAACCTGGTGGTGGCGTCCCTGCTGCTGGAAACCCTGCAGGGCATGAAGCTGGAATACCCGGCGCCGGACCCGAAACTGTCGTCTTTCAAGGTCGAGTAGAGCTCGGGGCAGTTCAGCGCCGCGCCTGCGAAATCTGCCGCGCTGTGGCATAGTATCCCTCGTCGATAATTCAAACCAGACCGGAGATGCATATGCTGCAGTTGAAAGATCCTACCTTGTTGCGTCACCAGGCTTACGTGAATGGAGCCTGGGTCGATGCCGATGGTGGCCAGACGATTAATGTGAGCAATCCCGCCACGGGCGAGCATATCGGCACGGTGCCCCTGATGGGCGCCGCCGAGACGCGCTGCGCCATCGAGGCGGCCAATGCCGCCTGGCCTGCCTGGCGCAAGAAGACGGCCAAGGAGCGCGCGGCCGTGCTGCGCCGCTGGCATGACCTGATCCTGGAAAACGCCGACGACCTGGCGCTGATCATGACTACCGAGCAGGGCAAGCCCTTGCCGGAAGCGAAGGGCGAAGTGCAGTTCGGCGCCTCGTTCATCGAGTGGTTTGCCGAAGAAGGCAAGCGCGTTGCGGGCGATACCCTGCAGTCGCCGTGGCCGGACCGCCGCCTGGTCATCACCAAGGAGCCGATCGGCGTATGCGCCGCCATCACGCCGTGGAACTTCCCCGCCGCCATGATCACCCGTAAAGTCGGCCCGGCCCTGGCCGCCGGCTGCCCGATGGTCCTGAAACCGGCAGAAGCCACGCCGTTTTCCGCGCTGGCGCTGGCAGTGCTGGCCGAGCGCGCTGGCGTGCCTGCGGGCGTGTTCAGCATCGTCACGGGCGCGCCGAAAGACATCGGTGGCGAAATGACGTCGAACCCGATCGTGCGCAAGCTGACGTTTACGGGTTCGACCCAGGTGGGCCGCCTGCTGGCGGAACAGTGCGCACCAACGATCAAGAAACTGTCGCTGGAACTGGGTGGCAATGCGCCGTTCATCGTCTTCGACGACGCGGACCTGGATGCGGCCGTGGAAGGCGCCATCGCCTCGAAATACCGCAACGCCGGCCAGACCTGCGTGTGCGCCAACCGTCTGTATGTGCAGGACAGCGTGTATGACGCGTTTGCCGACAAACTGGTGGCCGCCGTGGCCAAGCTGAAGGTGGGCAATGGCATCGAGGCGGGCGTCACGCAAGGTCCGCTGATCGACGCCAAGGCCGTCGCCAAGGTGGAAGAACACGTGGCCGACGCGCTGGGCAAGGGCGGCCGCCTGCTCGCTGGCGGCAAGCGCCACGCGCTGGGCAACGGCTTCTTCGAACCGACCATCATCGCCGACGTGACGAACGACATGCGCGTGGCCACGGAGGAAACCTTCGGCCCGCTGGCGCCCCTGTTCCGCTTCAAGACGGACGATGAAGTGATTGCCCTGGCCAACAACACGGAATTCGGCCTGGCTGCCTACTTCTATTCGCGCGACATCGGCCGCATCTGGCGCGTGGCCGAAGGCCTGGAAACGGGCATGGTCGGCGTCAATACGGGCTTGATCTCGAACGAGATCGCCCCCTTCGGCGGCGTCAAGCAATCGGGCCTGGGCCGTGAAGGGTCGACCTACGGTATCGAGGACTATCTGGTCATCAAGTACATCTGCATGGGCGGTATTTAAGGTCGCCTAGCGTGAGCCGCGGCGCGCGGCGAGGCGGTCCAGCATGCCCTTGACCGCTTCCATCTGCGTGCCGCTCTTGCGGTAGAAGTCCGGGTCGATCGGATTGAGGCTGGTGTAGCCCCAGAAATCCCAGCAGCCTTTCGGGTTGTACGGGTAGACGGGGCTCGGTTCGGCCTGCGGATACAGCACGATGATCTTGTTGGCGTCCGCCACCTGGTTGTAGCCGGTGCTGGTATAGAAACGGTCGCCGATGGCTTGCGTCGTTTGCAAACAGCCGTGGAAGACCACGTGCACGCGGCAGCTTTCGCTGTCGCAGGCTTTCGGGATGTAGGCGTAGCCCGTATTGTTCATGCTGGAGTACGCGCTCTGGATGAAGCTGCGTTGATTGAATGATATCAACTTGCCCGTCAGGGTGGTCGACGACGGCTGCAGGTCCGGATACAGGTGCTGCAGGATGTCGCGCGCCTGCACGAAGTCGCAGTCATTGATGAAGGGCGACGCCGTTACGTCGCAAGCCTTGTCCTGGTTGTTGTCCGTGATGATGGCATGGCCTGCACCGACATTGTCGACGAAGCGGATCTGCTCGGCCGGCGTGCCCGCCAGCGCATAGAATTTCCCCACCTGTTCCACTACCGGCCGCGTCACGGTCTGGTCTTTCGTTCCGCTGAACAGATACACGCGCTGGCGTTTCAGGTTGGCCGTGTCGTCGATGAGGCGGGCGCGCGCGAAGTCGTTCGCCGCGCGCAGCAATTCGCTGGCGACAGGCGGCGCCACCTGCGCGCTGCCCGGATTCATGCAGGTGGTCAGGGCATTCGTCAGGTAGGGAATGTAGGGGAAGCGGCCTGGCTGGCCCGAGCAGAAATACGGGCCGCCCGCGATGATGCCGGCGCCGGCCACCGTGGCCGAGTAGGCGACGGCAAACTGCGCCGCCATGAAGCCGCCCGAGGACAGGCCGGACACGGTGGTCTGGCTCAGGTCAGCCTGGTAGCCGGGCAGGGCGGGGGCGTCCCTGGCCGTGGCGGGTTTGGCGGCTTTGGCGGCCGTGGCGGCGAGCGTGTCGCCTGGCGCCAGGGTGAGCAGGCTGGCGGCCAGCAGGGCGGTGGGTAATGCGGTCAGGTGCGGGAAGGGCATGGCGACTCCACAAGGCAAGAAATGGGATAGGAAGGCCGAGCATAGGTAAAAAAACTGTGCGATGGGCAAGTACTGCACTATCGTTGATGTTGCTCAAGAAATTGCTGTTCTTGTGGCCCTCATGCGCGCGCGCGGCGTTTGACATAGAATGGTTTTTTCCGTTCAACCATGGTGCCCTTCATGTCCAAGACCCTTGCCCAGCTGTTTGCGCTCACCACCCTTGCCGCCGGCGCCAGTCTGGCCATGCCGGCCCATGCCGCCGAAACCGCTACAGCTGCCGTCGCGCCGGCCGCCTGCCCCGCGATTCTCAAGCAGACCTTCAACCGCCTGCAGGATGAAGCGCCGCAAAACCTGTGCCAGTACGCGGGCAAGGTGGTGCTGGTGGTCAATACGGCCAGTTATTGTGGTTTTACTAATCAATATGAAGGGCTCGAGGCGCTGTACGCCAAGTACGGCAGCAAGGGCCTGGTGGTGCTGGGCTTCCCGTCGAACGATTTCGGCAAGCAGGAGCCGGGCAACAGCAAGGAAATCGCCGATTTCTGCTACAACACCTATGGCGTGAAGTTTCCCATGTTCGCCAAATCGGTGGTCTCCGGCCCCACGCCGAATCCGCTGTATGTGGACTTGATCAAGCAGACGGGCAAGACCCCGGCCTGGAACTTCCACAAATACCTGATCGACCGTCACGGTAAAGTGGTGGAAAGCTTCCCCAGCAAGGTGACGCCGGACGACAAGAAACTGGTGGGCGCGGTGGAAAAAGCGCTGGCGCTGTAAGTTGCCGACACGCAAGCAGGCTTGATCGCCTGCTTTTTTTTAATGCCGCGCTTGTCGTCTTGCCATCATTGTCCTAAGCTGGTTGTTCGCGTTTGTCACAACCAAGGAGAACATCATGGCGTATGTCGATGGATTTGTGGTGCCCGTACCGAAAGCCAAGCTCGAAGCCTACCTGGCCATGTCGCGCAGTTGCGGCGCCATCTGGCGCGAGTACGGCGCGCTGGAATTTCGCGAATGCGTGGGCGACGACGTCAAGCCAGGCAAGCTGACGTCGTTCCCGCAAGCGGTGGACTTGCAGGATGGCGAAGTGGTGGTGTTTTCCTGGATCGTGTATGCGTCGCGCGCCAAGCGCGATGAAATCAACGACAAGGTCATGAAAGACCCGCGCCTGGCCGAGATGATGGATCCGGCCAAGCTGCCGTTCGATGGCAAGCGGATGATTTATGGTGGTTACGAGATGCAGGTAGATATCAGGTAACCAGCTGCGCCGGTATCGCCCCGCGCAACGCATTGCACACGACAATCGCTTCGGCCTGCGCCAGCATGGCCCGCGTGATGATGGTTTCCTGCGCGTCCCAGGCGGGATCGGCCAGCATGGCGGCGCGTTGCACGCCGGGCAGCAGGCCGCAGGACAGGGGCGGCGTATGCCAGCGGCCATCGAGGCGGACGAAGACATTGCTGCGCCCGCCTTCCGTCAGTTCGCCCCGTTCGTTAAAGAACAGCATGTCGAAGCTGCCTCGCGCCTCGGCCGCGCGCCAGGCCGCGTCGTAGCGTGCGCGCACGCTGCTCTTGTGACGCAGGAACAGGTCGCCGGCAGTCGTGGCGTCGGGTGCCAGGAAGATGGTTACCGTATCCGGCAGGGCGGTGAGTGTACCGCTTTGCGTCGTGCACTGGCCATCCTGGCGCAGCGCCAGGCGCAGGCGGAAGGGGGCATCGTCGGGGCGCGCCGCGCAGGCCGCCTGCAGCGCGGCCTGCGCGGCACTGTCACTCCAGGCAAAACCGAAATAGGCGCAGGAGGCGGCCAGGCGCGCCAGGTGGCGCTCTTGCTGGTGACAGCCGCCGGTGCGGCTGGCGTGCAAGGTCTCGAACAGTTCGAAGTCGTTGGTCAGCCCCGTCAGGAAGCGGGCCTTGAGCTGGCACTCCGCAAATTCCTCGTGCGGGTCGCTGTCCAGGACGATGCCGGCACCCACGCCCATCTCGCCGCGCCGGATGCCGTCAGGGCCAGCCGGCTGCAAGGCCAGGGTGCGGATCGGCACGGACATGCAAAAGTCGCCCACCGCGTGGGTAGCGCTGGAGGCGGGAGGATCGAACCAGCCGATGGCGCCCGTATAGATGCCGCGCGGCGCCGGCTCCAGCTCGGCGATGATTTCCATGGTGCGGCGTTTCGGCGCGCCCGTGATCGAGCCGCACGGGTACAAGGCCTGGAAGATGTCGGCCAGGCTGGCGTCGTCGCGCAGGCGCGCCTGCACGGTGGAGGTCATTTGCAGCACGCTGCTGTAGCGCGTCACCTCGAACAGGGCCGGGACCTTGACGGAGCCGGTGACGGCGATGCGGCCGATGTCGTTGCGCAGCAGGTCGACGATCATCAGGTTTTCCGCGCGGTTCTTCGGGTCATTGGCCAGGGCGCTGGCGCGGCGCGCGTTTTCTGCCGTTTGGTCGGCAGGGGCGGCCGGCGCCGTGCCTTTCATGGGGCGCGCCATCAGCTCGCCTTGCGCATGGCGCACGAACAGTTCCGGCGACAGCGACAGCAGGGCACCGCCATCGGGCAGCATCACCAGCGCGCCGTAGGGTACGGGCTGACGCGCGCGCAGCCGCGCATACAGGGCCAGGGGCGAGCCGAAGGCGTCGAAGCGCAAGCGATACGTGTAGTTGACCTGGTAGGTGTCGCCAGCCACGATGTAGTCGTGGATGCGGTCAAGCGCGCGCGTGAATTCGGCTTGATCCACATTCGCGCGGATATCGGCCACGCCTGCCGGCGCTGCGTCGGCGTGGACACGCGCGTCCAGCCACTGCGCCACCTCGTCCTGTGAAAGCTGCGTGCAATGGTCGAAGACAAGCACTTGCGCCAGCGGCGGCGCGTTGACGCCTGCCGCGCGCGGCGGCATGGCCAGCAAATGCGCCCCCAGCTCGTAGCTGCACACGCTGACGGCGTACTGGCCGCGATGTAAGGCGTCTTGCAGGCCTTCCAGCAACTCGGGCCAGGCCTGCCCCTCGGTGCATTGCAAGACCGCCGCCAGGCCCGTGTACAGGCGCGAACCGGCGCCTGGGGTGCTGGCGTCGTCGAGCAGGGCGAAACAGTCGGTATGCATGGGGACAGCCGCGGCGGTGACTTACCCTAGCAGCATGGCGATTTGCAGCGCCGCTTCCTGGGAGGGATTGATTTTGAAGCCGCTCTTGGCGTAGCGGTGCCAGCGTCCGATGACGAAGCCGACGATCAGGGTGGCGCGCGCCGCCACTTCGCTTTCCTTGCCATGGCCTTCGGCGGCGGCCACGCGCAAGGCCTGCTTGAGCGCCAGTTCCACGCGGTCGTAGAACTGGTTCATGCGCACTTGCAGGCGCTCGTCCTCATTGACCAGCGCATCGCCGATCAATACGCGCGTCATGCCCGGATTGCTGATGGCGAAATTGAGCAGCATGCCGACGATGTCGCGCGTTTGCGTCATGCCGTCGCTGTGCTTTTCCGCGATCTGGTTGATCAGGCCGAAAACGCTCGACTCGATGAATTCGATCAGCCCTTCGAACATTTGCGCCTTGCTGGCGAAATGGCGGTACAGGGCCGCTTCCGACACGGCCAGTCTGGCCGCCAGTGCGGCAGTGGTGATCTTTTCGCCTTTCGGCTGCTCCAGCATTGCGGCGAGGGCCTGAAGAATTTGTAGCCTGCGTTGGCCCGGCGGTGTGCTTGCCATATTTTCTCTTGTCGTTAAAAAAAATGCTGCCTTGATGGGGAGGTCCGTCACCGCCGCTAGCGGTGCAGCTTCCGGCGTCAACCGGAAGCCCAGGAGTTCCCTTCAACGCAGACGGTGAAGGCGGCGTGCCAAATGCCGGACAGATTTTACTTTGACATCGACGTAAGCGGGGCGATTTAACGCCTTGGGCAACTTCGCCACGCCGATCGGATCCGCCATTTTCAGGTATTGCGTGACCCATGCCGTGCGCAGGCCCAGTTTTTTCGCACCCTTCAGGTTGGCCAGGGTGTCTTCCACCAGGATGCAGCGGCCAGGGCGGATCTGGTGCTTGCGCATCAGTTTGCGCAGCATCAGGGTCGATGGCTTGGGCCGCAGCTGGCGGTGCACATGCATCGCCTCGATGGCGATATGCTGCGAAAAATGCTGGCGCAAGCCCAGGTGGCGCATCACGTCGCTCGAATAGCGCAGCGGCGCGTTGGTGAGTAAAATTTTACGGCCAGGCAGGCGTTTGAGTAAAGCCCCCAACCCCCGCTCGGCGCGTATCATGGCGCGCAAATCGTCGAATGCATGCGTCTCGTGCAAAAAATGCGCTGCCTGTACCTGATGGTGCTTGACCATGCCCAGCAAGGTGGCGCCATAGCGGCGCCAGTAGGCCGCGCGCGCCGCATTGACGATGGCGTCGTCGGCCGGCGTCACGCCGTCGCCCAGCACGCGGGCAATATACGTGTTCATATTGGCCGTGATGGTGGGGAAGATGGCGTGCGAGGCATTGTGCAGCGTGTTGTCGAGGTCAAACAGCCAGACCGGCGACGAGCGGTTAAGATGGGACACAGGCACAGGAGTCTTTAGGCAAGATGATAAGCAAGATGAAAAATTCAACAATCAGGAAAACCATGCGACGCCAGATTATAGTGATGTTTTGCGGATTATTCTTGCTGCCGTTGCCGGCGGCCTTTGCCGACGCGCCGCCCGTGACGCAAAACCGGGGCGCCCTGTTCAAGGTGCAGGACGCCAGCCATACCCTGTATCTGTTCGGTACCATCCACGTCGGCGCGCCCGATTTTTATCCGCTCGAGCCGACGGTGACGCAGGCCTTGGAAGGCGCCGGGGCGCTGGCGCTGGAGATCGATCCCGGCGCCGACCCGCGCGCCGCCCTGGGCGCCGTGCTGAAGTACGGCATGGAGGCGCCGGGCAGCCAAGTGCCGTTTGATTGCCGCCAGACCCTGGCGCCGCGCCTGGCGCCGCTGTTGCAAAAATACGGCATTCCAGCCGAGTCGGTGGCGCCGATGAAGCCGTGGATGCTGGCCAGCATGCTGGCCATCGGCGAGTTTTCCACGCTCGGCTACCGCTCCGACCTGGCCGTCGACAATTATCTGTCGCAGCAGGCCAAGGCGCGCAAGATTCCCGTGGTGGAACTCGAGTCGATGGAAGGCCAGATGGCGCTGTTCGGCGCCATGTCGCCGGCCGACCAGTGCCGTTTCCTGGAAGACGGCGTGGCGTCGATCGAGGACCAGGAACAAAGCCAGGAAGCGCGCGAGATCGCCAACGCCTGGCGCACGGCCGACGCGGCCGCCTTCGACAGGTTGGCCGCCAAGGCAGCGACAGACCCGTCGTTCGCCGCCCAGTTCGTGCAAAAGGTGTTGCTGGATGGCCGCAACCCCGCCCTGGCTGACGGCATCGCCAGGTTGCTGGCGCGCGAAAAACACAGCCTGGCCGCCATCGGCGTGCTGCATCTGGTGGGAACGAAAAGCGTTCCGGATTTATTGCGTCAGAAGGGCTTGAAGGTCGAGCGGATGTATTGAACTGGTGGCTTAGCCGCGCACCCAACGGCGGCAGAGCAGATGGAAAAGTGTTCAGGGCAAGGCGTACTGACGAAGACAGTACGCATGTACGGCGAGGCAGTACAACGCCGCCATGGACATTTTTTCAGCTGCGGGGAGATATAGTTGGTGCCCTTGACGTGGATCGAACACGTGGCCTCTCCCTTACCAAGGGAGTGCTCTACCACTGAGCTACAAGGGCAAATTAAAAGCGGCGCCAGGTGATCTGCGCCGCCAAACTACTCGCTGTGATGCGTTGCGATTTTTTTAGTGCGAACGGATCATAGTACCAAAAGCTTGCTCGGTCAACACTTCCAGCAATAATGAGTGTTCGATGCGGCCGTCGATGATGTGCACCGTGTTCACGCCGGACTTGGCGGCGTCGAGCGCGGACGAGATCTTCGGCAGCATGCCGCCCGAGATCGTGCCGTCGGCGAACATCTCGTCGATTTCACGCGCCGACAGGTCGGTCACCAGGTTGCCCTGCTTGTCCTGGACGCCGGCGATATTGGTCATCATGATCAGCTTTTCCGCTTTCAGGATTTCCGCGATCTTGCCGGCTACCACGTCGGCGTTGATGTTGTAGGCCTGGCCATCCTGGCCGAAACCGATCGGCGAGATGATGGGAATGAAGGCGTCGTCCTGCAGCGCCTTGACGACGGCCGGGTTGATCGCGTCGATCTCGCCGACGAAGCCGATGTCGAGGAATTCGCCCGGATGTTCGCGGTCCGGCATCTGCATCTTGCGCGCGCGGATCAAGCCGCCATCCTTGCCCGTCAGGCCCACAGCCTGACCGCCGTAATGGTTGATCAGCATGACGATATCCTGCTGCACTTCGCCGCCCAGCACCCACTCCACCACTTCCATGGTTTCTTCATCGGTGATGCGCATGCCTTGCACGAAGGTGCCTTGCTTGCCGATTTTTTTCAGCGCGTTGTCGATCTGCGGTCCGCCGCCGTGCACCACGACCGGGTTCATGCCGACCAGCTTGAGCAGGATGACGTCGCGCGCGAAGCCGTGCTTCAGGCGTTCGTCCGTCATGGCATTGCCACCGTACTTGATGACGATGGTCTTGCCATGGAAATTGCGGATGTAGGGCAGGGCCTCGGCCAGAATCTGCGCCTTGATTTGTGGCGACACCGCCGTCAAGTCGTCATTCATGTCCAGGTTCAAGTTAGCTAGTTGATTCATGGCGAGTCCGGAAAATAGATTTGTGGGATTTTACAGGGAAGAAGAAAATCTTGGAGGCATTATAGGGCGATCTTGTTGTATTTTCCCTGATGATCCTATAGTCTGGCCCGATATGCCCCCCAGCCAGCCCTTTTACTGCCCGTTACATCTGCGTCGTATCCTGGCGCGGCAGGACACATACTTGCCAATTCAAACACAGCCATGAGCGTATGCAGCCTGTGCGGCGCCACCTTCCAGTGCGGCCAGCTTGATCCGGACGCCAAGGAACCCTGCTGGTGCGTGGCCCTGCCGCCGGCCGTTCCCGTGCCCGGCAGCACCGCCGTGGGCTGCTGGTGCCCCGCCTGCCTGCAAGAGCGCATCGCCGCCTTGACCCCTCCGGCAGCAACGCCGGCCAGATAAGCGCATCGGCGCGCTTTTTCCTTTGCAAAAGACCTTGCATTTTGTAGGGGAATACGTTCAGACTTCGATTTTTAAGAATTTCTTACAGGAAAGTTATGCGCTTCAGGGATATCCGCATCGGCGTGCGCATCAATGCCGGTTATGCCATTTTGATCGTGCTGATGCTGGTCGTCATCGTCTTGGCGGGGAGCCGCATCTATGCTATCCGCGCCGAGACCGACGATATCCTGCAGCGCGACTGGGTCGCCGCCAAGGCCACCAGCAAGATCCACGGACTGGCGCGCGAGGCGGCCACGCGCATCGGCAACCTGCCGAGCCAGCACGAGCCGGCGCTGCGCCAGGCGAACCAGGCGCGCCTGGAGGCGATCAAGCAGGGCATCGATGAGCAGGTGCGCATCCTCGACGGTCTCGATGCGCGGCCCGAGGAGCGGCGCCTGCTGGAGCAGATGCACCTGGCGCGCGCCGACTACTATGTGTCGCTCAAGACGATGTTCGAACTGGTCGAACGCGGCGAGGATGCCCGCGCCGAGCAGGCCATGCAGACGCAGACCTTGCCGGTGCTGGAAAAAGTGCTGCTGTACGTGAGCCAGCTCGATGACTTGCAGCAGCAACTGATCCGCGACAGCGCGGCCCGGATACGCAACGACATCGATACCTCGCTGCTGCTGATGGGCGGCATCGGCCTGGCAGCCCTGCTGACCGGTCTCGCCTTTGCCTGGTCGGCGCGCTCGATTACGCGTCCGCTGGGCGAGGCGGTGGCGATCGCCACGCGCGTGGCCAATGGCGACCTCAGTTCCGTCATCGAAGTGACGTCGCGCGACGAGACGGGTGAGTTGCTGCAGGCGCTCAAGGACATGAGCACCAGCTTGGCCGTCGAGCAGGACCTGCGCCACGCCGTCGAAGTGGCCGAGGATGCGACCAAGATGAAGTCGGACTTCCTGGCCAATATGTCGCACGAGATCCGCACGCCGATGAACGGCATCATTGGCATGACCCACCTGGCGCTGCAGACGGACCTCACGTCGACCCAGCGCAATTACCTGGAGAAGGTGGAATCGGCTTCGAAGAACCTGTTGGCCATCATCGACGACATCCTCGATTTCTCGAAGATCGAGGCGGGCAAGATGGCCTTTGAAAAAGTCGATTTCTTCCTCGAGGACGTGCTGGCACAGATCGCCGACCTGTCCGTGATGCGCGCCCAGGACAAGGGGCTCGAACTGCTGTTCGACATCGCCCCCAATGTGCCGAACGCCTTGCAGGGCGACCCGCTGCGCCTGGGCCAGGTGCTGATCAACCTGACCAACAACGCGATCAAGTTTACGGATAAGGGCGAGATCGTCGTCAGCATCCGCCTGCAGCAGCTGGAAGAACATGCGGCTGTCTTGCGCGTCGATGTGCGCGACACGGGCATCGGCCTCACGCCGCCCCAGCGCAGCAAATTGTTCCAGGCCTTTACCCAGGCCGACACCTCCACCACGCGCCACCATGGCGGCACGGGCCTGGGGCTGACCATCAGCAAGCGCCTGGTGGAAATGATGGAAGGCGAGATCGACCTGGTCAGCGAAGCGGGCGTGGGCAGCACCTTCTTCTTCACGGCCCGTTTCGGCCTGGCCGCCGTGCCGCGCGACAGCCTGTCGCAACTGCAGCATCAGCAGCAATTCCAGGGCCTGCGCGTGCTGGTGGTCGATGACAACCCCAGCGCGCGTGAAATCTTCGTCAGCATGCTGACGGCGCTGGGCTTCGAAGCGCGTGCCGTGTCTGGCGGCGTGCTGGCCATCGGCGCCGTGGCGCAGGCGCGCGCCGAGGGACGAGGGTACGGACTGGTGCTGATGGACTGGAAAATGCCGGGCATGAACGGCCTCGATACCCTGGCCGGCATCCGCGCCGATGCCGCCGGCATCGATGCGACGCCGGCCTGCATCATGGTCACGGCCTTCCATCGCGAAGCGCTGCTGGAGGCGGCGCGCCAGCGGGACTTGCCGTTCGACGGCGTATTGAACAAGCCGGTCAGCGCCTCGACCCTGCTCGACCAGATATCGTTCGTGTTTGGCGGCGTGACGGGGCAGAGCCGCAAGACGCAGCGCCAGAGCAGCTACCGCGACGACGAACGTGCCTTGCGCGGCGCCTGGCTGCTGCTGGTGGAGGATAATGAAGTCAACCAGGAAGTGGCGCAGCATATTCTCAACGACGCCGGCATCCGCGTCGACATCGCGGGCAATGGCGCCATCGCGCTGGCGAAGATCGAGGAAAACGCCTATGACGGCGTGCTGATGGATTGCCAGATGCCGGTGATGGATGGTTACCAGGCGACGCGCAAGCTGCGCCAGGATCCCCGTTATTCGAATTTGCCCGTGATCGCCATGACGGCCAATGCCATGGTGGGCGACAAGGAAAAATGCCTGGATGCCGGCATGAACGATTTCATCGCCAAGCCGATCGACGTGGCGCAGTTGTTCGGTACCCTGGCACGCTGGATCGCTCCAGCCACGCCGCAGGCAATGACGGCGGTGGTGGCGCAGCCGGAAGCGGAGTTGCCCGTGATCGCCGGTCTGAAAATGGCGGAAGCCATGCGTCGCGTGGGCGGCAATGCCGTTTTGATGCGAAAATTGCTGGACCGTTTTGTGGAAACCCAGTTCGACGCCATGCAGCGCATCGTTGCCGCCATCGAGAACAACCAGCTCGAGACGGCGATCCGCGAAGCGCATACCCTGAAGGGCCTGGCCGGCAATATCGGCGCCGGCGGCCTGGCCGACAGCGCCGCGCGGGTCGAGCACTTGCTCAGCCTGGGTTCGCACGACGGCTTGCCGCAGGCGCTGGCCGCCTGCACCCTGGCGCTCGACGAGTTGGTGCCGAAGATCGTGCTGGCCATGCAGTCGCGCGGCCATGTGGCCGAGGCGGGCGGCGCGGCGGTGGCGCCAGTGGCGGCGGTGGACCGGGCGCACCTGCAAGCGGGCTTGCGCGAATTGTCGCAGCTGCTGCTGCAGGACGATGCGCAGGCCGTCAAGCACCTGGACGGCATCGGCCCCGTGCTGGTCGCGGCCGGGCAGGCGGAACACGCGCGCCAGTTGAAGCGCATGCTGGGACAATACGATTTCGAAGGTGCGCTGGCGCAGCTGGGCGAGGTAGCCGATGCGCTGGAGCTGACACTGTGACAAGGATAACTATGCAGAGCGAAGGACGGGCATGAGAGCGCCGGCAAGCAAGCCAACCATTCTGGTGGTCGACGACACACCAGACAATATCGACCTGCTGCGCGCGGTGCTGGAAGACGATTACCGCACCAAGATCGCCGTCAATGGCGAACGCGCCCTGAAGATCGCCGCCGGCAGCGACCAGCCCGACCTGATCCTGCTCGACATCATGATGCCGGGCATGAGCGGCTACGATGTGTGCCGCGCGCTGAAGGCCGATCCCGCCACGGCCGGCATCCCCGTGATTTTTGTCACTGCCATGAGCGAAGTGGCCGACGAGCAGCTGGGTCTGGCGCTGGGCGCCGTCGACTACATCACCAAGCCGATTTCGGCGCCCATCGTGCTGGCGCGCATCAGGACGCAGCTGGCGATGAAGCAGATGCAGGATTTCTTGCGCGACCAGAACCAGTACCTGGAAACGGAGGTGGAGCGCCGCGTGCAGGAGGTGGCGGCGCTGCAGGACGTCACCATCCACGCCATGGCCTCGCTGGCCGAAACGCGCGACAGCGAGACGGGCAACCATATCCGCCGCACCTCGCACTATCTGAAAGCGCTGGCCGAGAAAGTGCGCGGCCTGCCGCGTTTCCGCGATTTTTTGACGGACAAGAATATCGAACTGCTGTTCAAGACGGCGCCGCTGCACGATATCGGCAAGGTGGGCATTCCCGACCATATCCTGCTCAAGCCGGGACGTTTCGAGCCGCACGAAATGGCCATCATGAAGACGCATACCACGCTCGGGCGCGACGCCATCCTGGCGGCCGAGCACGAGCTGGGCATCGAAGTCGATTTCCTCAAGTACGCGAAGGAGATCGCCTACAGCCACCATGAAAAATGGGATGGCAGCGGCTACCCGCAAGGCCTGGCTGGCGAAGCCATCCCGATTTCAGCGCGCCTGATGGCGCTGGCCGACGTGTATGACGCCCTGATCAGCCGGCGTATCTACAAGCAGGGTATGGACCATGCGCAGGCCGTGCAGATCATCGTCGAGGGGCGCGGTTCGCATTTCGACGCCGAGATCGTCGACGCCTTCCTGCAGATCCAGGACCAGTTCATCGCCATCTCCAACCGCTATGCCGACGGCGTGTGCGAGATCGCCGACAAGCAGCGGCAGATCGCGCCGTTCGCCGAAAACATCAGCTGACGGTCTTGAAGAAGCGCAGCATCTCTCGGCTGGCGTCCGGCCCTTTGCCGTCCGTGTAACTGCCGTTATCGCTGCCGCCGGACCAGGCATGGCCGGCGCCGTGGATGACCCAGTGTTCGCCCAGCGGCGAGCCATCGGCCTGGCTGTGCGTGGTGCGCGTGTAGCGGTGGCCATTCGGCACGCTGCCATCGACGGAAGCGGCTTTGGCCGCCTTGCCGCCCGCCTGGCTGCGCACGCCCTGGGCGATCAGTTCATCGCCATTGCGCGGGTTGACGGTGGTGTCGCGGTCGCCGTGGAAAACGATGATGGGCACGCCGCCCGCCGGCGCCTTGCGCTGGGCATTGGGCATGGCGCCGCCCTTCATGGCGGCCAGCGCCGACGGCAAGTCCTGCGCCGAAGCGAAGGGCAGACCCGAATGCACGCCGACAGCGGCAAACAGGTCGGGGTACAGGGTGCCGACGATGACGGCCATGGCGCCACCCGCCGACAGGCCGGCGACAAACACTTCGCGCTCGTTGACCGGGTAGTCGTCGATGACTTGCCGGGCGATGCCGGCGATCAGCGACGGTTCGCCCTGGTCGCGCTGCTGGTCGATGGCGTTGAACCAATTCCAGCAACGCGAACTGTTGGCGCCCTGCGTCTGCGCCGGGTAGACGACAAAACACTCCTTTTCTTCTGCCAGCGCATTCATTTGCGTGCCGGCGGCGAAATCGTCGGGATTTTGCGTGCAGCCGTGCAGCATCACGATCAGCGGCATGGCTTGGCCATGATAGCTGCTGGGGATATACAGCTTGTACGAACGCGTGCCCGCATGGTTGCGGTACACGCCGTCGATGAATTGCGCGCCGGCGGGTACCTCCGCTGGCGTGGCGGCCGGCGCGTTGAAGCCGGACGGGTGGAAGTTTGGCAGCTCGAAGCTGGGCATGTCGAAGCTGTGCTGGCCCAGGCCTGCCGGCACGCCCAGGCGCGCCATGAAATCCTGCGCGAAGTCCTGCGCCGCCTGCGCGGGTGTGGGGGGCGCGGCGTCAGCTTGCGGTTGCGTTGCCGCAGATGGTTGCGCCGGTGGTGGCGCAGGTGGCTGATTGATATCGCGCATCGGCTGCTGCTGTGTGGACGCCGCCTGCGGCGCCAGGCCGGCGGCGGACAGCGCCTGCTGAATGGCTTCGGTGGCGGCGGCGGGACCGCTGCCCAACAGATTGCGGGTTGCGGCGCGCATCTGCGCCAACATGTTGAGAGGTAGTTTCATGACCATCCTTAACGGTGCCGCGCATCGGCCGGGTCATCGCCGCGAACCAATACGCTAGTGAATTCGCCCTGCGAGCGCCGTCTTGACGACGGTGCTGGCGTGCAGGGCACCTAATACGAAGACCGACTCGATGGTGGCAAGTGCCAGTTCCACGGAGACGTCGCTGGCGATGCTGGCCAGTCCCAGCACCTGTATCTGCAGGCGCTGGCCGGCTGCCTGGATCGCTTCCAGGTCGGCGCGCGAATAATGCTGCATGCCCAATACCAGGCTTTTGCGGGCGACGGTTTGTTTCACCACGTCGGCGTGCGTATTGAGTTGATTGCGTATGGCCGTACGGATCAGATCCGTGCGGTTGGAATAAAATCCCTCCTGGACCAGCAAATCGATCTGCCCCAGGTCGATCAAGCCGAGGTTGATCGTGATTTTCTCGGATTCCCCAATTTTGGGCTTGCTGTCTTGCTTGGCCATATCTCTCCAAAAACTCCACGTGGCATCCAATTGCCATCTGTATGGATGGTAGTATAGTTCTGAAATATCTCAAGTCAAGCAGGATCTGGGCTGATCACGCTGTAGGATGGGCTCCCGCAGAGTGAGATGGGCCGCAAAATAAATTTTCAAATAATATATTTTTGATTATTTTTTCGTCGGAAAATATGTTGACAGTGTCATTGCAGGGCGATGCCGCCGACTCGCCGGCGTGGTTTCGCGGCATAATGAAAGCCTTCACGTTTACCGATGCCGCTCCATGATGGTCGATACTCCGCCAGCCGTTCCGCTCCCCTTGCCGTCGCCGGTACCGTCGCCCTGCGTCAGCCTGTGCAAGATGAACCGCGGCAGCGGCTTGTGCGAAGGCTGCCTGCGCACGCTCGACGAGATCATCGCCTGGAGCAAGGCCGACGACGACTTCAAGCGCGCCGTGTGGGCCGAATTGCCGGGCCGCGAATCCCTGCTCGACTTCGAGCCCGATTACTGAGGAAGCCCATGCCGCGATCGCCAGCGCTGTTCCCCGATTCCATTCAGGTGTTCGAACGCGGCTGGCTGTCGTCGAATAACATCCTGTTCCAGGGCAGGGACGACACGGCCCTGATCGACAGCGGCTATGTCACGCATGCGCCGCAAACCCTGGCCCTGCTGCGCCACAGCCTGGCGGGCCGGCCGCTGGACCGCTTGTTCAATACGCATCTGCACTCCGACCATTGCGGCGGCAACGCGCTGCTGCAAGCCGAATACGGCTGCCATACGGCCATTCCCGTATCGGAAGCGGACAAGGTGCGCGCCTGGGATATCGATGCCCTCAGCTTCCAGGCCACGGGCCAGCAATGCCCGCGCTTCGGCTTTGACGCCACCGTCTCGCCCGGCGACACCTTCACCCTGGCCGACATGCGCTGGCAGGCGCTGGGCGCACCGGGCCACGACCCGCACTCGCTGATTTTTTACTGCGCCCAGGAGGGCATCCTGATTTCCGCCGACGCTCTGTGGGAAAACGGCTTCGGCGTGATCTTTCCGGAACTCGATGGCGGCTCCGGCTTTCTGGAAGCGCGCGCCACCCTGGACCTGATCGCCAGCCTGGACGTGCGCGTGGTGATCCCAGGCCACGGGCGGCCATTCACGGATGCCGCCGGCGCCCTGCAGCGCGCGTATTCGCGCCTCGATTACCTGGCGTCCGATCCCGTGCGCAATGCGCAGAACGCCGTGAAGGTGCTGCTGAAATTCCTGCTGCTGGAACGCCAGCGCATCGCCCTCGCCGAGATACCTGCTCTGCTGCGCGGCATGCCCATCTTCGAAGAAGCCAACCGGCGCTTTCTGCGCCAGGAGGCGGCCGCGCTGGCCGAGTGGGCCGTGTCGCAGCTGGTGAGGGCCGTAGCGGCGCGCGTCGAGGGTGAGTACTTGCTCAACGAGGGTTGAATCGTCGGTGCGATAAATTCAGCACGATCGTACTTTTTCTGCACTATAATCAACGTTCAGTGTTTTTTACGTCCGATCAACTTTCCAGCGAGTCCGCCATGGCATTGCCTGTTGCGTTGCAAAACCTCTCCTTACCCGTTATCGCCTCGCCGATGTTCATCGCCAGCGGCCCGGCCCTCGTCGCGGCGCAGTGCAAGGCCGGCATCGTCGGTTCCTTCCCGGCCCTGAATGCGCGTCCCGCCGAATTGCTCGACACGTGGCTGACGGACTTGCAGGCCGAACTGGCCGCCTTCCAGGCCGCCAACCCGGACAAGAAAGTCGGGCCGATCGCTGTCAACCAGATCGTGCACCAGTCGAACGACCGCCTCGCGCACGACGTGGAAGTGTGCGTGAAACACCAGATCCCCATCATCATTTCCTCGCTGCGTGCGCCGCCCAAGGAAATGCTCGACGCCATCCACAGCTATGGTGGCATCGTGCTGCATGACGTGATTTCGATCCGTCACGCGAAAAAGGCGCTGGAGGCGGGTGTCGATGGCTTGATTCTGGTCGCCAGCGGCGCTGGCGGCCATGCGGGCACCCTGTCGCCGTTCGCGCTGGTGGGCGAGGTGCGCAAATTCTTCGACGGTCCGCTGGCGCTGTCCGGTTCCATCGCCACGGGCGACGCCGTGCTGGCCGCGCAAGCGATGGGCGCAGACTTTGCCTACATCGGTTCGCGCTGGCTGGCGACCAAGGAATCGAACGTCAGCGACGGCTACCGCGACGCCATCGTCGATTCCAGCGCGGCGGACATCGTCTACACGAACCTGTTTACGGGCGTGCACGGCAATTACCTGAAAAAATCGATCGAAGCGGCCGGACTCGATCCGGAAGCCTTGCCCGAAGCGGACAAGAGCGCGATGAATTTCGGCTCGGGCAGCGCCAAGGCCTGGCGTGACATCTGGGGCGCGGGTCAGGGCGTGGGCTTGATGGATGACGTGCCGAGCGTGGAAGAGATGGTGGCGCGCCTGAAAGCCGAATACGATGCGGCGCGCGCGCGGTTGAAGCTGTAACTCTGCTGCTGCGGGATGACGCGGCATGCCGCGTCATCCAAGCCATCCTTATTCCTGCTTCAAATCCTCGGGCTTGATGGCCCACAAGCCCGGCAGGTTGCGCCAGTAGCCATAGGCATCCATGCCGAAGCCGACGACGAAGCGGTTCGGGATCACCAGGCCGACGATGTCGGCTTGAACCGGCTTCTTCTTGCCGATGGCCTTGTCGGCAAACACGGCCAGGATCACTTCCGAGGCGCCCATGTCCAGCAGGCGCTGCTTGACGTGTGCCAGGGTTTCGCCTTCGTCGAGAATATCGTCGAGCACGATGACGGTGCGGCCCGCTACATTCGAGCGGGGGATGACTTTCCACACCACTTCGCCGCCCTTGTCGTCGTCGCCGTAGCGGCTCACGTGGATGTAGTCGAATTCGAGCGGAAAGCTCAGTTGCGGCAGCAGGTTGCCCGTAAAGACGACGGCGCCGCCCATCACGCCCAGCACCAGCGGGAACTCTTTCGAATCCTCGGCGTTGAAGCGCGTGTTGAGCACATCGGCCATGCGCGTGATCGACGCCTGCACGGCGTCTTGGTCGAACAGCAGTTCCGCGTTCTTGATCAGGTCACGGGCACGGTTGTGATGAAATTCTTGCATGGACTCTTGCATGGCGATGAATGGGGCTGATGGTCAATGCCGGTATTATCCCGCAAATCGGCCTTATTTGTAATCGCGCATGTCGTCGATGATTTTCCCATCTTGCGCCAGGCTGCCCACGGCCACCAGCACTACGTTGCCGCGCAGCTTGGTCAGTTCGCGGATCGAGCCGATGATGGCTTCGGTGCCGCTGGTGTCGAGCGGATCGTCGACTTCGCAATGCAAAGTCATCTCGTCGTTGGCCATGCGTCCCGATACCACCAGCCGCGCTTTTTTGATCTGCGGATGGCGGCGCGCGATCTCGTGCACCTGCGACGGATGCACGAACATGGCGCGCACCTTGGTGGTTTGATCCGCGCGCCCCATCCAGCCCTTGATGCGCGTATTCGTGCGGCCGCACGGCGACTCCGGCGCGTTCGTCAGCACGGCGGACAAGTCTCCCGTGGCGAAGCGGATCAGCGGGTAGTCGGCATTGAAGACGGTGACGACCACTTCGCCTACTTCGCCCGGCGCGACGGGAATGCCGCTGCCCGGATGGACGATTTCCAGCAGCACGTTTTCGTCAACGACCATGCCGGGATTGAGCTTGCCATTGCTGGCCGTTTCATAGGCGATGCTGCCGATGTCGGCCGAGGCATAGGTCTGGAACACGTGCGGCACGCCGTTCTCCGCAAACCAGCTGCGCAGGGACTCGGGCAAGGCTTCCGCACCCATCACGGCCTTGGTGACGCTGCTGATGTCGGCGCCCATTTCGCGCGCCTTCTCGATGATCAGTTTCAGGAATGACGGCGTGCCGATATACGTGTCGGGCTTCAGGTCGACCATCGCCTGCACCTGCATTTCCGTCTGGCCGATGCCGGCCGGGATGACGGTGCAGCCGATGCGCGCGGCGCCGCCTTCGACCATGAAGGCGGCCGGCGTGAAGTGATACGAAAAGCAGTTCTGCAGCAAGCCGCCGGCGCGCACGCCGGCTGCGTACATGGGGCGCGCGAAGCGCCACCAGTCGGGGCCGCGGCCTTCGGGATCGAAGATGGGGCCGGGCGAGACGAACACGCGCGACAGGGCGTTCTTTGGCGTCGTGTTCAAGCCGCCGAACGGCAGTTGCGTGTGCTGCAATTGCTTGAGGTCGGACTTGCGCGTCACGGGCAGCTGCGCCAGCGCGGCGCGGCTGGTGATGTCGGCTGCATTGACGCCATCGAGGATGCGGGCCCAGCCCGGCGCCTGTTGTGCGCGCGCGATCAGCTGCGGCAGGCCGGCCATCAATTCGCGTTCGCGCTCTTCGGGGGCGCGTGCTTCCAGACTGTCGAGCGTATCGGTCATGTTGCGGATTCTCCAATGTCACGTTGCAGTTTTTTCGTCAACCTGGCAACAATCAGGCTGTATGAGCGGTGCAGCAGGGCCGCCATTTCCCCGTCGTCGAGCGCATCGGGGCTGGCGATATGCACCCACTTGGCCCGTGCCAGGTACGGCGCCGGGCGGATGCCGGGGCGGTCCGTCAATTCCAGGAAGCGTTCCGCATCGACCTTGAAGCTCATGCCGCGCGTGCTGTGCGCTTCCGCGCCGCACAGCGCGAACATCCGGCCGCCGACGCAAAACGCCAGCACGTTCGTCCATTTGATGTCTTGCGTCGCGCCGGGAAAGCCGCGGCACACTTGCTTCGCCCGTTCCAGGTCCATGCTTTGCCTCCTGCGTCAGGCCAGCCAGCGCTTGCGGCGGCGGTAGAACTTCATGTCGCGGAAGCTCTTGCGCCCGGCGCTGGACACGCCCAGGTAAAACTCTTTGACGTCTTCGTTGCTGGCCAGTTCCTGCGCTTGCCCTTCCATCACGACGCGGCCGTTTTCCAGGATGTAGCCGAAGTCGGCGTAGCGCAGCGCCACGTTGGTGTTCTGCTCGGCCAGCAGGAAAGACACGTTTTCCTTGAGGTTCAGGTCCTTGACGATGCCGAAGATCTCTTCGACGATCTGCGGCGCGATGCCCATCGACGGCTCATCCAGTAAAATCATCGACGGCTTGGCCATCAGCGCACGGCCGATGGCGCACATCTGCTGTTCGCCGCCCGAGGTGTAACCGGCCTGGCTGCTGCGCCGGGTTTTCAGGCGCGGAAAGTAGTGATACACCTTGTCCAGCGCGTCTTTCAGCTCGCCGCGCGACAGGCTGCGCGTGTAGGCGCCCGTCAGCAGGTTTTCTTCGATGGTGAGGTGGCCGAAACAGTGGCGTCCCTCCATCACTTGCGACAGGCCCCGCTTCACCAGTTCATTCGGCGTCAACTGGTCCACGCGCTCGCCCTTGAACTGGACTTCACCTTTGGTGACGTCGCCCCGTTCGCCGCGCAGCAGGGTCGAGATGGTTTTCAGGGTGGTCGACTTGCCGGCGCCGTTGGCGCCCAGCAGCGCCACGATCTTGCCTTGCGGCACTTGCAGCGACACGCCCTTCAGGACCAGGATCACGTGGTCGTAGATGACTTCGATATTGTTCACCGACAGGTAGGGCGTCGGCGTTTCCGCCTGGATCGGGGCTTGCGTGGCAGTGTGGGTCATGGCTGCTTCTTTAAAATGTTCAACACGGGACCGGCGTTGGCCGGTCCGGTTCCTCTCGCCTACGGCATTACTTCATGCACGCCGGCGTGATCTTTTTCTCTTCCGCGTACTTGCCAGAGGATTCCTCGACCAGCTTGCGCACCAGGGCCTTGTCGCCGACGATCCACTTCGGCGTGATGGCGGTCCACTTCTTGCCATCCCACTGCTGCACCTTCACGGCGCCCGAGCCTTCATGGTCGTCGCAGCTGGTCTTCACAGTAGGGAACATGCCCAGCGCGCCCACTGCTTTTTGGCGCGCATCGTCGACGTTCAGGTTTTCCAGGCCCCAGCGCATCTGTTCGCCCGTGATCGGTTTGCCCTTGCCGAATTTTTCCTGCGCCGTGCGGATCGCTTCCACCCACAGGATGCCGGCCGTCACGCCGCGCATGTGGTAGACGGAGCCGATGCGCGACTGGTCGGACAGGTTGCCCTTGCCGGACGCGTAGAGTTTCTTGCGGATGTCGTCGAGCACGGGGTAGTTGCCCGGCGTATTGAACGTCATCGCCGTGTAACCCTTGGCTGCGTCGCCCGATGGAATCGTGTCTTCCTCGGAGCCGGCCCACCAGACGCCCAGCATTTTGTCGCGCGGGAAGCCATTGCGCTGCGCCGTTTTGATGGCGACCGAGTTCATGACGCCCCAGCCCCACAGGATCACGTGGTCCGGCTTGGCCTGGCGGATTTGCAGCCATTGCGATTGCTGTTCGCTGCCCGGCGGCGCGACGGGAATTTTCACCAGTTCGAAGCCGTACTGTTTCGACAGCGCTTCGAGCACGGGCAGCGGCTCCTTGCCGAAGGCCGAATCGTGGTACAGGTGGACGATTTTTTTGCCCTTCAGCTTGTCCATGCCGCCATCCTTGTCGCCCAGGTACTTGATCATGGCGGCGGCCTGGCTCCAGTAGCTGGAGATCAGCGGATACACGTAGGGGAAGACTTTGCCGTTGGCGGCGTCCGAGCGGCCGTAGCCGATCATCGTCATGGGGATCTTGTCTTGCGCCACGCGGTCGAGGATGCCGTAGGCGACGCCCGTGGACAGGGTTTCCACCAGAGTGGCGCCGCCCTGCTTGGTTTTCAGGCGTTCATAGCATTCCACGCCGCGCGAGGGGTTGTATTCGGTTTCGCATTCTTCCCAGCTGATCTTGACGCCATTGACGCCGCCGGCCTGGTTGACCAGGTTGAAGTAGTCGATGATGCCGCCGTAGAAACCGGAGCCGCCGGCCGCGTAGGGACCCACGCGGTAGGATGGCAGGGCGATGTACTGCTCCTTGTCCTGCGCCTGCGCGCTGCCGGCCATGGTGAGTGCGGCACTGGCGATGGCGGCGGCCAGCATGAGCGATTTGATGTGTTTCATTGTGTGTCTCCTCTTGTTTTATTTGGTATTCAAGTGAACCGACATCGACTGCAAAAACTTAATGGGGGAAGGGCCAGAGTCTCAACTTTTCCTTCGCGATCTGCCACAGCCTGGCCAGGCCGTGCGGCTCGACGATCAGGAAGAAGATGATCAGCGCGCCGAACACCATCAGTTCCAGGTTCGAGGCCACGCTGGTCGGCAATGCCAGGCCATGCGCGATGGTGTTCAGGAAGACGGGCAGCAGCACGATGAAGGCCGCGCCGAGGAAGGAACCGAGGATCGAACCGACGCCGCCGATGATGATCATGAACAGGATGCGGAAGGACAGGTCCAGGTTGTACGCTTCCGGCTCCACCGTGCCCAGGTAGGCGTATGCATACAGCGCGCCGGCCACGCCGCAGTAGAACGAGCTGACGGCAAACGCCAGCAGCTTGGTGCGCATCAATCTGAAACCGATCACCTCGGCCGCCATGTCCATGTCGCGCACGGCCATCCACGAGCGGCCCACGTTCGAGCGGATCATGTTCTTGGCCAGCAGCGCCATGCCGGACACGATGGCCAGCACCAGCAGGTATTTGCTTTGCGGCGTATCGAACTGGTAGCCGAGGATGGTCATCTTCTGCACCGTGATCACGCCCGAGGAGCTGTAGTTGGTGAGATACGGGATCTTGGTCAGGCACCAGACGACAAAAAACTGCGTCGCCAGGGTGGAGGCGGCCAGGTAAAAGCCGCGGATGCGCAGTGACGGCAGACCGAAGGCGATGCCCACCATGGCCGCGCACAGGCCGCCGAGGATGAACGACACGAGCAGCGGCAATCCCGGCAGGCGGGCCATGAAGTTATACGAGGCGAACGCGCCGACGGCCATGAAGGCGGCCGTGCCCAGCGACAGCTGGCCCGCGTAACCGGTCAGGATGTTCAGGCCCAGTGCCGCCAGGGCGAAGATCAAGAAGGGGATCAGGATCGCCGACAGCATGTAGGGCGAGGCGAAATACGGCAGGAGGAAGACGGCGACGAGGAGCGTGGCCGTCAGTGCCAGGCGGTCTTGCCTGATCGGGAAAATCTGGTTGTCAGCCTGGTAGCTGGTCTTGAATTGTCCTGCTTCACGGTAAATCATGGCGTGTCCTTTGTGATGGGTGCGTCGTATGCATCATGTGGCGGCGGTGCGGCGTCAGATACGCCGGATGATCTTTTCGCCGAACAGCCCTTCCGGACGCACCAGCAGGAACAGCAGGGCCAGCACGTACGGGAACCAGCCTTCGATGCCGCCGCCCACCATGGGGCCCAGATAGACTTCGGCCAGCTTTTCCGACGCGCCGATGATCAGGCCACCGACGATGGCGCCCGGCACCGACGTAAAGCCGCCGAGGATCAGCACGGGCAGCGCTTTCAGGGCGATGAAGGTGAGGGCGAATTGCACGCCGTTGCGCGCGCCCCACAGCAAGCCGGCCACCATGGCCACCAGGCCCGCCACGCCCCACACCACGGCCCAGATGCGCTGCAGCGGGATGCCGACCGCCAGTGCCGCCTGGTGGTCGTCGGCGACGGCGCGCAGGGCGCGGCCCACCTTGGTTTTCGAGAACAGCAAGGCCAGGCAGATCACCAGCAGCGCGCAGATGCCGGCCGCCATCAGGTCGAACTGCGAGATGTTGATGTCGAAGCGGTCCATCAGGAATTGCATCGGCACGTCTTCGATGGGCAGGTCCAGCTTGTGCACTTGCGAGCCCCACATCAGCTGCGCCAGGCCTTCGATGAAAAAGGTCAGGCCGATGGTGGCCATGAACAGCGTGATTTCGGGCTGGTTGACGAGGGGCCGCAAGACCACCCGTTCGATCGCCATGCCCAGCACGATCATGGTGAGCATCGTCAGCGGGATGGCCAGCCACAGTGACAGGCCGAACTTGTCCATGATGCCCACGCAGGTGAGGGCGGCGAAAAACACCATTGCGCCCTGCGCAAAATTGAACACGCCCGATGCCTTGTAGATCAATACAAAACCGATCGCCACCAGCGCATACATGACGCCCGACAGCAGGCCGCCGATCAGCACTTCAAAGAAAAAATTGATATTCATTGTTATTCCTTGTCCGGCGCTAGTGCGCGACACCCAAATACGCGTTGATGACATCCTGGTTGCTGCGCACCTCGTCGGGCGTGCCGTCGCCGATCTTCTTGCCGTAGTCGAGCACCACCACCCGGTCGGAGATATCCATCACCACGCCCATGTCATGCTCGATCAGCACGATGGTCGTGCCCAGCTGGTCGTTGACGTCGAGGATGAAGCGGCACATGTCCTGCTTTTCTTCCACGTTCATGCCGGCCATCGGTTCGTCCAGCAGCAGAATTTCCGGTTCCGCCACGAGGGCGCGGCCCAGCTCCACCCGTTTTTGCAGGCCGTAGGGCAGGCGCCCCACGGGCGTCTTGCGGATGGCCTGGATTTCCAGGAAGTCGATGATTTCCTCGGCCTTCTTGCGGTGCTCGATTTCCTCGCGCCGCGCCGGGCCCCAGTACAGGGCTTGCAGCAGAAAATTCGACTTCATCTTCAGGTTGCGCCCCGTCATGATGTTATCCAGCACCGTCATGCCCTTGAACAGGGCGATGTTCTGGAAGGTGCGCGCGATGCCGGACTTGGCAGCCTGGTAGCAGTCCATGCCGCGCCGGTGTTCGCCCCGGTAGATGATTTCTCCCTGCTGCGGGCGGTACACGCCATTGATCACGTTGAGCATCGAGCTTTTGCCCGCGCCGTTCGGGCCGATGATGGCGCGGATTTCATGCTGTTTGACGTCGAACGAGATGTCGGTCAGGGCTTTCACGCCGCCGAACGATAGCGAGATGTTCTTCAGGTCGAGGATCACGGGACCCGTTTTGCGGGCCGTGCCGAAATGGGCGTCGGGTTCATTCATTTGCATCGTGCTGTGCTCCATCATGCGGCCAGGCCCTGGGGCCGGTACGTTTTGCTGTCCCAGATCTGCAGGTCGGCGCTGGTCGAGCCAAGGCGGCCATCCTCGAATTTCACCTGGGTCTCGATGTATTGCGTTGCCTTGCCCTCATACAGGGCGGAAATGAGCACCGCGTACTTTTCGGCGATGAATTTGCGGCGTACCTTGCGCGTGCGTGTCAGCTCGTCGTCGTCCGGGTCGAGTTCCTTGTGCAGCACGAGGAAGCGGTGCACTTGCGTGCGGTCCATCAAGGGATCGGCTGCCAGTTCCGCGTTGACTTGCTCGATGCAGTCGCGGATCAGGCCATAGGTCTCGGCGCGCGCCGCCAGGTCGGTGTAGCCGGAGTAGGCGATGCCGCGCCGTTCGGACCAGTTGCCCACCGCTTCGATGTCGATGTTGATGAAGGCGCACACCTGGTCGCGCGCATGGCCGAAGGCCACCACTTCCTTGATGAAGGGGAAGAACTTGAGCTTGTTTTCGATGTAGTTGGGCGCGAACATGGCGCCGCAATTCATCTTGCCGACGTCGGCCGCGCGGTCGATGATTTTCAGGTGGCCTTCGCCGTCGAACACGCCCGCATCGCCCGTATGAAAGTAGCCGTCGTCGTCGATCACTTCGGCGGTGGCGTCGGGCCGCTTGAAGTAGCCGCTCATGGTGGCGGGCGACTTCACCAGCACTTCGCCATTGGCCGCCAGCTTGACTTCCACGCCCGGCGCCGGCAAGCCGACGCTGTCGAACTTGATATTGCCGTCCGGTTGCAGGCATACATAGGCGCAGGTTTCGGTGGAACCGTACAATTGCTTGAGGTTGACGCCGATGGAGCGGTAGAAGCGGAACAGGTCGGGGCCGATGGCGGCGCCGGCCGTGTAGGCGACGCGCACGCGCGACAGTCCCAGCACGTTTTTCAGGGGGCCGTAGACGAGCAGCTCGCCCAGCTTGTAGCTGAGGCGGTCCGCCAGCGAGACTGGCTTGCCATCCAAAATCTGCGCGCCGCAGCGCTTAGCCACGTCCATGAAATGGCTGAACATGTGGCGCTTGATGCTGCTGGCGTCTTCCATGCGTATCATCACGCTGGTGAGCATGTTCTCGAACACGCGCGGCGGCGCAAAGTAGCAGGTGGGGCCGATTTCGCGCATGTCGATCATGACCGTGTCGCCCGATTCGGGGCAGTTGACGGTGAAGCCGGCCACCATGGCTTGCGCCAGCGAGAACAGGCAGTCGCCCACCCACGCCATGGGCAGGTAGGACAGGATGTCTTCCTCGTCGGTGAGCTGATCGAAGGCGACGCCGCCAACGCCTGCGGCCAGCAGCGCCGTGTGGCTCTGGCACACGCCCTTCGGCTTGCCCGTGGTGCCCGAGGTGTACAGGATCACGGCGGAGTCGCTACCCTGGCCCGCTGCCACGGCGGCGTCGAAAAAGCCCGGATGTTCGCGGTCGTACGCGCGGCCCAGCGTCTGCAGTGCGGCAAACGACATCAGTTCCGGCTGGCGGTAATGGCGCATGCCCCGTTCATCGTCATAGGCGATGTGGGCGACGTGCGGATACAGGGCCTTGAGTTCGAGCAGCTTGTCGACCTGCTCCTGGTCTTCGACGATGGCGTAGCGGATTTCCGCATCCTGCAGCACATAGGCCATGTCGGCGGCCGGCGCGTCCTGATACAGTGGCACGGGCACGCCGCCGAGGCTTTGCGCAGCCAGCATGGCCCAGTACAGGCGGGGACGATTATCGCCGATGATGGCCAGGTTCATGCCGCGCTGGAAGCCGATGGCGGCCAGGCCGCAGGCCAGCGCGCGCACCTCGTCGTTGACCTCGCGCCAGGTCCAAGTTTGCCAGATGCCCAGGTGTTTTTCGCGAAAGGCGGGCTTGTCGGATCGTACTGTCCCGTGTTGCAATAAGCGCCGCGGAAAAGTCGGCATTGTTGCTGTGGTATTCGTTTGCACCAGTGTCTCCCTGTTGCTTGTCTCAGGCCCCACCTCGTTGGATGGCGCTCTGTGTTTTTTATGTGTAAGGCGTTTGTGCAATGATAGTAGCTTGCGTTAGTTTGCCAAGTTGTCTTTTCGGGGACATTTACCCACTTTTCGATGGTGCATCGCACAATGACCTACCCTGATATCAGTCTCAAGGATGCCGTGCGCGCGGCCAACTGGGCGCAGCTGCTCGATCCCGTGCAAATGGCCCGGGTCGAAGCGGATGTGTTCGAGACTTTCGTGCCGAAAGGCGGCTTTGTCTGCCGCAAGGGCGAGCCGGTGGACAACTGGATCGGCGTCATCAGCGGTATGGTCAAGATGAATAACTTTTCCGCCTCCGGCAAGGCCATGACCTTCATCGGCGTGCCGCCCGGCAGCTGGTTCGGTGAAGGTTCATTGCTGAAAAATGAAATCCGCAAATACGACACCATGGCCCTGCGCGACACGCGCGTGGCGCGCCTGCCAGGCGCCACCTTCCACTGGCTGCTGGAAACGAGTTTGCCGTTTACGCGCTTCTTGCTGATGCAGCTCAACGAGCGCCTGGGGCAGTTCATCGGCATGGTGGAAAACGAACGCTTGCTGGACCTGAACACGCGCGTGGCGCGCTGCCTGGCGTCGATGTTCAACTCGCACTTGTACCCTGGCGTGGAGACGCTGGTGCAGCTGTCGCAGGAGGAAATCGGCCTGCTGTCGGGCTCTTCGCGCCAGCGCGCCAACCAGGCCTTGCAGGTGCTGGAAAAGAAAGGCTTGCTGCGCCTCGATTACGGCGGCATCCGCGTGCTGGACCTGGAAGGCTTGCGCCGTTACGAGGCCGATGATGCCATCTGAGACCACGCGTGCCGCAGCCCTGCGCGTACGCCTCGATGGCGGCTTTGTCGAGCATGCGCGATTCACGGGGCCGCCCGTCGATTTCAACGACTGGACACCGGAAGAACTGGGCGCCATCTGGGGGGCGTTGCATCGCGCGGCGCGCTTCGGCCATGACGATACGGCGCGGCGCGAGCTGGCGACGGCGCTATTGGCACAAGCGACCAGCATGAACCTGGCGCCGGCGCTGGCAGGCGCCATGTTCCTCGATGCGCTGGACGCGGCCGGCGATTACAACCGGGAATGGGAGTATGTCATTGGCTGTCTGGCTTGCCTGCAGGGCGAGGCACCGGCAAGCACGGCGGGGCAGGCGCGGCGCATTCTCGGCAAAACCTCGGGCTGGGCCGAGTGCCCCTACCAGGCCTACCTGCTGGCGCGCCTTGCTGGCGGCGACGCCCCTGCGCAATTTGCGCAGGCAATGGAGGAGCGTCACGCCCATTATCCGATGCCATTGACCTTGCATGAATTGGAATTGCTGCCGCAACTGGCGCAAGCGTCCCTGCTGGCGCTGGCCGGCTCGCGCTACAGCGGCCACTGGAACCGCGACAGTATCGGCGAGGCGGATCCCGCCGTCGTGCTGGCCGATGATGCGGCGTATGTCGATTTTGCGCGCACGATACTGGAACAGGCGGCACGCCATATCGCCGCCATCCATGACGGCGGCGTGCCGTATGCGGCCGATGCCGCCTTTGCCACGGCAGACTCTCAGGTGCTGGCGCGCGCCGCGCGGGTCGCCGCCTATCGCGATGATGCATGGTTCAGGCCCGTGATCATCGTCTTGCTGCCCTTGGTATGCGTTGCGCCCGGCACGGCCAAGAGCGCGCCGTCGCAGTCGTTGGCGATGGCGCTGGGCCATGCGGTGGAAACCATCCCCACGCCGGAAAGTTTGCTGGCCCTGCGCACGGCGCTGGCGCAGGTGCGCCATGCGGGCATCCGCAAGAAGCTGGAACGCAATCTGAAACCGGCCGAACGGGCGCTGGCCGAACGGCCCGATATCGCCTGGAGGATCGGCATGCCCGGTCCCATGGGCAAACGGCGCCAGGCCATGCTGGCGCGCCGCCTGGAAGCGGGCTATGCCAGCGACGTGCGTCTGGGGCTGGATCAATGGCGCGCCTTGCGCGACGATGCCGATATCGATACGGTGGCGCGCGCGCTGGTCTGGCGCACGGGTGACGGCCAGGCTTTCATGCTCGATGGCGAGGGTGCCATCGATGCATGGGGGCAGCCGGCGGATGTGCCGCTACAGGGAGAAGGCGAGATCGGCCTGTGGCATCCCCTGCACGGCAGCGGAGAGCAGCGCGCCGCCTGGCAGGCGCTGGTTACACAGCGGCGCGTGCGCCAGCCGCTGCGCCAGGTGTATCGTGAAATATATGCACCGCCCGGCGACGGCAGCGCCCCATTTTCCGGTTACCAGCTGTCGCTGCCTGCCTTGCTGGGACTGGCCCGCCGCGAAGGCTGGCGGCTGGACGACGATGAAGGCTTGTCGCGCGGGTTCGGCGCCTGGCGCGTATTGCTGCGCCTCGAGGGACGCGTCTATCCAGGCGCGGGCGGCGCCTGCACGTCTAACGGGCTGGCGCCCGCGCAGATGCTGCCGCTGGCGCCTGTGGCCTATTCGGAAGCGTGCCGCGCGGTGGATCTGCTGGTCAGCGCCAGCGCGTTGGCGCTGGTGGAAGACGAGCAAAGCGTGCAGCGCGAAGAGCGCTTGTCTTACCTGGCCAACTTGCCCCCGGGGCCGATGGCGGGCATGCGGCGCACCGTGCTGCGTCAAGTGTTTGCGCAGCAGATCGAAGCAGGGCGCATGGCGCTCGAGCCCCGTTACCTGATGGTGGGCAGGCACGCCATCCACCTGACCACCGGCAGGGTCACGCTGGACGGCGCCGAGGTGGCGACCGAGGTGCTCGCGAAGGGGAACAAGCTGGCCGCCGTGCCGTGGCTGCCTTACGACGAGGCGCTGCTGGAAAAAATCGCCGCTACCGCCGGGGTGTTGCTGGCGCTGCACCGAGTGCAGCCCGGCTGCTAATCGCGGTATCATAGGCACTTCCCAGCACCGCTCCATTTTCGCACCCATGCAGACACCTGACCAAGCCACTCCCGCCTCCAGTTTGTCGCAACTGCGCAGCGCCATGCGCGCGCAGCACATCGACGCCTGCATCGTGCCATCGGCCGACCCGCATTTGTCCGAGTACTTGCCGGCCCGCTGGCAGGGCCGCGAGTGGCTGTCGGGCTTTACGGGTTCGGTCGGCACCCTGGTCGTGACGCAGGAGTTTGCCGGCGTATGGACCGATGGCCGCTACTGGGAACAGGCGGAAGACGAACTGGCCGGCAGCGGCATCGTCCTGAAGAAAATCCCGTCCGGCGCTAGCGTGCTGTATATCGACTGGCTGGGCGAAACCATGCGGCCGGGACAGACGGTAGCCGTCGACGGCGCCGTGCTGGGCCTGGCCAATGCGCGCCTGCTGCAGCAGGCGCTGGGGGAGCAGGTTACCTTGCGCACGGACACCGATGTGCTGCAAGCCGTGTGGCCGGATCGCCCGGCCATGCCCGCCGCCCCCGTGGTTGAACATGCGGCCGCGTATCCCTCGCTGTCGCGCACGCAAAAACTGGCGGCCCTGCGCGCCGGCATGGCGGCCCAGGGCGCCAGCCACCATGTGATTTCCACGCTCGACGACATCGCGTATCTGTTCAACCTGCGCGGCGCCGACGTCAACTACAACCCCGTCTTCCTCGCGCATGCGCTGGTGGGACCCGAGCGCGCCACCCTGTTCGTCGCCGACGGCAAGGTGCCGGCGGCCCTGCGCGCCACCCTGGAGAGCGAGGGCGTGGACGTGGCAGCCTATGACCGCACGGCTGCCGCGCTGGCCGCCTTGCCGGCCGGCGCCACCTTGCTGCTCGACCCGCGCCGCATCACCTTCGGCACGCGCCAGGCCGTGGCCGATGGCGTGCAGGTGGTCGAATCCATCAACCCGACCACCCTGGCCAAGTCGCGCAAGACGGATGCCGAAGCGGCGCACGTGCGCGCCGCCATGGAGCAGGATGGCGCCGCCCTGTGCGAGTTTTTCAGCTGGCTGGATCGCACCCTGGCCGACCCGCAGCGCGCGCCGTTGACGGAAATCGGCGTCGACGAGCACCTGACGGCTGCCCGCGCCCGCCGCGCCGGTTTTGTCAGCCCCAGTTTCGGCACCATCGCCGGCTTCAATGCGCATGGCGCCATCATGCATTACCACGCCCATGCGGATTCGGCCGCCACTATCGAAGGCGATGGCTTGTTGCTGATCGACTCGGGCGGCCAGTATTGGGGCGGCACCACGGATATCACCCGCGTGGTCCCCGTCGGCGCGATCACGGCCGAGCACAGGCGCGATTTCACCCTGGTCTTGCGCAGCATGATCGCGCTGTCGCGCGCGCAATTCCCGCGCGGCGTGAAGTCGCCCATGCTCGATTCCATCGCCCGCGCGCCCCTGTGGGCCGAAGGCATCGACTTTGGCCACGGCACGGGCCACGGCGTGGGCTTTTTCCTCAACGTCCACGAAGGACCGCAATCGATTTCGCAGTCCGCCATGCCGGAGCCGCAGACGGCCATGGAACCGGGCATGATCACCTCGATCGAACCGGGCATCTACCGTCCCGGCCAGTGGGGCATCCGCATCGAGAACCTGGTGCTGAACGTTCCCGCGGGGACGACGCCCTTCGGCGAATTCCTGCGCTTCGAAACCTTGACCCTGTGCCCGATCGACACGCGTTGCGTGGAACGTTCGCTGCTGCGCGATGACGAAGCGGCCTGGCTGAACGACTATCACGCCACCGTGCGCGCGCGCCTGGCGCCGCACTTGGCCGCGCCGGCCGATGCGCCTGCGCTGGCGTGGCTGGAACAGCGCACGGGAGCCATCTGATGCGCTCGACCCGCGCCACGTCCGCCATCGAGCGGCTCAAGGAACGCACCGGCCACCGCCTGTACACGATGGCGCGCACGGGCGATGAACTGTTCTTCCTCACGGAAGGCCCGGGCTTGCCGCCCCTGTGCCCGCCGCTGGAACTGGACGCCTTTGTCGCCTTCGTGAATGGCCTGGGACCGCAAAAGGCGCGCCGCGTCAGCAAGCTCGACGTGGCGTTTGAAAAGCAGCTGACGAAAAAGCCCCAGGACTAAATGCCGACCATCGACTTCCTGCGCGCCTACTGGTCGCCGGCCGAGCTGGCGACGAATGGCGTGATCCTGCTGAACCTGCTCGGCGCACTGCTGCTGGGCTTGCTGGTGGGTTACGAGCGCTCGTATCACGGGCGCGCGGCCGGCATGCGCACCTACAGCCTCGTGTGCATGGCCTCGGCCGCGCTGACGGTGCTGGGCGGCTATCCTGAGTTCTGGTACGGCGGCCATGGCGCCATCGTCGGCAGCGATCCCACGCGCGTCATCCAGGGCATCGTCACGGGCGTGGGTTTCCTTGGCGCCGGCGTGATCATGCGCGAGGGCTTCAATATCAGCGGTCTGACGACGGCCGCCTCGATCTGGGCTTCGTCCGTGATCGGCATCATGGTCGGCATCGGCTTTTATCTGTCGGCCATGGGCCTGGCCTTTCTGTGTGCGATGGCGATGATTTTCCTGTCAAAACTGGAGAACTGGCTGCCGTCGCGCCACGCGGTGGCCATCACCATGCGCTTCAAGCGCGATTTCATTCCGCGCGAAGATGCGCTGCGGCGCATGGCGGCCAAGCGCGGCTACGACATCGCCGGCGGCTCGCTGACCATCGGCAGCACGGACGGCATGCAGGAATGGCGTTTTGTTGCCATCGCGCATGGCAAGAACACGGGTGCCAGCCTGTCGGCCATGTCGGCCGAACTGGCCGCCTTCGAAGGCATCGCCGGCTTCCAGCTGTCGCATGCCCGCAATTGATACGGATGCCGAGAGGATGGACATGGATGCACAGGCTCAAGAGGTACTCGATTTCTGGTTCCTGCCGCCGGATAACCCCGATTACGGCCAGTCGCGCGTGGAATGGTTCCGCAAGGATGACGGCTTCGATGCGCAGATACGCGCGCGTTTCGGCGCGCTGATCGATGCCGCCATCGAGGGCGGCTTGCTCGCATGGGATACCACGCCGCACAGCGCGCTGGCGCGCCTGATCGTGCTCGATCAATTCACGCGCAATGTGCATCGCGGCACGCCGCACGCCTTTGCCGGCGACGCCCGGGCGCTGGCGCTGGCCGTCGCCTTGACGGACGCGGGGCAGGACCGCCAGCTGTCGCCGATGCTGCGCGCCTTCGCCTACCTGCCGTTCGAACACGCGGAAGACCTGGCCATGCAGGCGCGCGCCGTCGAGCTGTTCCAGCTGCTGTCGCAGGCGCAGCCCGGCTTTGACGGCATGCTCGATTACGCCGAGCGCCACCAGGAAGTGATCGCCCGCTTTGGCCGCTTCCCGCACCGCAACGCCATCCTCGGCCGCGCCTCCACGCCGCAAGAGCTGGAATTTTTGCGCCAGCCGGGATCGAGCTTCTAGAAAATCGCCATGAACGTTACCCTCAATATCATCGGCGCCGGCCACGTGGGCCGTGTGCTGGGCCGTTTGTTCGCCCGCGTGGATGGCACGCAGGGCGGAGCAATCCTGGTGCAGGATGTGCTGACGCGCTCGATGGCGTCGGCGCAGGCGGCGGTCGATTTCATCGGCGCCGGCACTCCCGTCGCCAGCTATGCGGCCTTGCGGCGCGCCGACGTCACCATGCTGGCCGTCTCCGACGACCAGATCGGCCCGGCCTGCGCGGCGCTGGTGGCCGAGGGACGCCAGGCGGGCGCCATCGTGTTCCACTGCAGCGGCGCGCTGGCCTCGAACGTGCTGCTGGCCGCCACGCAGGCGGGCGCCTTTGTCGCCAGCGCCCACCCGATCCGCAGCTTTGCCGACCCGCAGCAGGTGGCCGCCACCTTCGACGGCACGTTTTGCGGCGTCGAAGGCGATCCACTGGCGCTGGCCTTCCTCACGCCCGCCTTGAACGCCATCGGCGCGCGTCCCGTGCCCATCGACCCGGCCGCCAAGACCCTGTATCACGCCGCCGCCGTCTTCGCCAGCAATTACCTGGTGACGGTGCTCGACGCCGCCTTGCGCGCCTACCAGGCGGCCGGCATTCCCGAGCCCGTGGCGCGCGAACTGGCGCAGCCCCTGGTGACGGAAGCGGTGGCGAACGTGTTCCGCCTGGGCGCCGCGCCCGCGCTGTCCGGCCCCATCGCGCGCGGCGACTCTGCCACCGTGCAACGCCAGCAGCTGGCCGTGCAAAGCTGGGATGCCGCCACGGGCGAGTTGTACCGGGCGCTGGTGGCGCCCACGCAGGATCTGGCCAGGCGCAAGCGCGGGGAGTGACTCAGGCGGCGTGCACGCCGTTGCGGCCGTGATGCTTGGCCTGATACAAGGCGCTGTCGGCGCGCGAGAAGAAGGCCGATTCGCTTTCCTCTGGCCGGTACTCGGTCACGCCCAGGCTGATCGTCACGGGCAGTTGCGGTGCGGGCAGGCCGAAATCGTGGCGTTCGACGGCGGTGCGCAGGTTTTCCGCCACTTCCGCCGCTTGCGCCAGGCTGCAATTGTTCAGCAGTACCAGGTATTCCTCGCCGCCCCAGCGCGTGATGACGTCGCTTTCGCGCACGGTGGCGCGCGCCACGTCGGCCACGCCACGGATCACCTTGTCGCCCCACAGGTGGCCGTGGGTATCGTTGACGCGCTTGAAGAAGTCGATGTCGAAGAGGATGGCGGACATCGGTTGTTCGTTGCGTTTGGACAAGAGCATGGCGCGCTGGAACAGCAATTCCAGCGATTGGCGGTTCAATAGCCCCGTCAGCGCATCCGTCGAGGCGATGCGTTCGATGCGGCGCTGGTAGCGGTTCACCGTCAGCAGGGTCAATACCAGCACCAGCAGGGTGACGCCAAAGCTGATGGCCAGGTTGAAGATGAAGACGCGCTGCAGCGACTGGACTTCGTCGCTGACATTCTGCTCGACCACCAGATACCAGCCCAGTTCGGGAATGAAGCGCGAGTTGACGAGGATTTGCGCGCGCCCCAGCTGGTACGACAGGTGCGTCGGTTCGCTCTGGTGGTTGATGATTTGCTCGGCAATGGCGTTCACGCCGGGCAGGCTGCGGATATTGCCGTGCCCGTTGCGCATGGTCTTGCCTGCCAGCACCAGGGCGCCGGCGCCGTCGACAAAATAGATGTTGCGGTGGAAGCGCGCCTGGTAGCGGTCGATGATGTGGCTCATGGTGGCCAGGGTCAGGCCGATGCCGGTGGCGCCGATGAACTGGCCGTCGTAGTCGTAGACGCGGTGGTTGATGAAGATGGTCATGCTGTCGCGGTTGGCCATGTCCACGTCGACATTCGTTTCATAGTCGGTGGTGTCCATGGCGCGCACGCGGTAGTACCAGATGTCGCGCGTGGCTTGCGGGCTGACGGATTTCAGGGTGCCTTCCGCATAGTAATATTTGCTGCTCTTGTCCGAGACGAGAAAGCTGGTGATGGCGCCGTATTTTTTCTTGACCTCGGCCAGGTAGCGCACGATCTGTTCCGGCTTGTTTTCGCCGGCGAGTATCCAGTCGCGCACGAAGGTGTCGTGCGCCATCAGCGAGGAAATGAAGACGGGGCGCAGCATGTCCTTCTGGATTTCGGAATAGATATTGTCGCCCGTCAATGGCAAGGTCTGGTCGGCGATGCCGTGCTCGATGGCCTGGCGCGAAGCCAGGTAGCTGGCCAGGCTGGTGGCCATGAAGCCCGCACCCAGGATCAGGGTCAGGAGTATGAGCAGGCGGTACTTGATCGACAGAAGACGCATGGAGACGAGGGGTGGCCGGCGGGAAGGCAATCGTGACGCAAGCCAAAAGTATGCAGCAGGCCGGGTATTGGCGCAATGATAACTGGCTTTATTGACAATTTACCTTGGCGAACGCGACAAGATAACCACGACTTACCAAATAAAAGTGCCGATTTGTCGACAAAGATGCAAATTAGCAATAAGATTTGACGAGGGGAATCATTGCGCACCGCCCCTGTCTTGCCGCCCGTTTCAGGCGCGGGACATTACGCGCAGGGAGTGTTGTATGTTATTTTTAAAGAGTACGTCCGTCAGCAAGGCCCCCGGCATCTACGAGGTCGACATCGCCGCGAAACCACCGGGCAAGACCTTCGGCATTTTTCTCGCCACCGATCCCGACCATCCACCGCATGCCTTGCTGGGACAATTGAAGGCGCTCGGCTTCGAGAACACCTATAGTTCGCCCTACCTGCACAAGGATGCGGGCAAGGTGCTGGACCTGCATTTCCAGAAGGATGGCACGGATATCTTCAAGGGCTGGAAAACCGAGGAATGCACGCACAACCTGGCGGCCATCACGGCGCTGTTCGAGGAACACGGCATTACCATCTCGCCGCGCGTCATGTCGATGGCGGAAGCCTACGCCTAAACGCCTATCAAAACCTACTGCGCGTCGGTATAGGCGGCCTGCGATGCTCACTGCCTCGGCGGCCCCGTGCATTAGCACAGCTCCGCTTCTCAGCCACCTCTCCCTTCTGCTCGCTACGGTTTTGTTTGGCGTTGTTTTAAGTAGCGTCAACCCGCCTCCACGCCAATGTGATACAGCGCCCACGGGCAGCTGGCGAACCGTTCGGCCAGGGGCAGGGCCGCCACGGCGGCGATGCGGTCCGCATCGTGGATCGCCCATAGCGGCCCCAGGCCGCCCAGCGCCATCGCCTGGCCGTCCAGGTGGGTGGCGACGATAAAGCGCTGTGCGCGCGCCTGCGCCACGGTCAGCGCCGCCGCATAGCCATCCACGGCCCGCAGCAGCAGCCGCACGGCATCGTCCTCGGGCGCGCCGGCCGCCTTCAATACCTCGACCAGCAGCGGCCCGCGCAGGGCATGCGCCTTGCCATCGTATTCCAGGGTGGGGTGGATGGTGCGCGCCGGCAAGTTCGCCAGCGCCGCAAAGTCGAAGGCCCGCGCCCGCTCAAAACTGATCTTTTGTTTGTGCATCATCTGGTCGCGCACGGCGTCGAACGGACCCCGGTTCGGCTTGTCGATGCTGCCCGTGATGGTCAGCAGGGCGGGACCACGCAGGCCGGCGGGCGCCGCCCGGGCGATGGCGGGCAGCGCCGCGGCGGCCATGCCGGCGGCGAGAAACTGGCGTTTGTGCATGCACTTCTCCTGTGGACTGAAAATAGCTAATGCTCTTAAGTCTATCTTAAGTTCGCTCAACGGTGCGCATTTTACGGTTATTGTCAGTTTGCAATGTCAGCTTACATCTTGTCACAGTTCTTACGGAATGGAGAAAGACGTAGCTTTTTTCGGCTGTTATTGTGTAGTCATCGCACTTCGCTGAACTGCGAATCCAGGCACCATTCACTAATTGAGAGAGAGAACATGATGAAGAAGAAAATCCTGTTTGCAATGATCGCATCCGTTACCGCACTGACCGGCATGAGCGCCGCCCACGCCGAAGGTGCGTATGTGGGTGCCGGCGTCACAGGCAACCGCTATAACTTCGATATTCCTGGCGCCACCAGCGCCGATAATCACAGCGGCTACAAGGCTGGCGCCAAGATCTTCGCCGGTTACGATTTCGATAAAACCTGGGCAATCGAAGGCGGCTATGCCGATTTCGGCAGCAAGGATTACAGCTATGTCACCGGCGCCGGCAACGGTTCCGTGAAAAGCGATTCGCACGGCTACTACCTGGCCGGCAAGGCCACCATGCCCGTGACCGACAAAGTCGGCGTGTTCGGCAAGCTGGGCGTGGCCAAGGTCAAGAACAGCTTGAGCGGCACCGGCTTGTCGACCGGCATCAGCGGCAACGACAAGACGGGCGTGTACGCTTCCGTCGGCGCCCAGTACGCGATCAACGAGAAAGTCTCGCTGACGGCGGAAGTGGAACACTTCGGCAAGAGCGCCGACCAGGGCCGCAAGGCTACCGGCCTGGCACTGGGCGCACGCTACAACTTCTAAAAACCTACTGCGCGGTACGCTTTGCGGCCTCCGATGCTCACTGTGCTATAGCACAGCTCCGCTTCTCAGCCACAATTCGTTGCCGCTCGCTACGGTTTTAAAAACTGGAAGTATGCTGAAAAAAAAGGCAGTTACCGCGAGGTAACTGCCTTTTTGCGTTGCCGGACCGAAATTACGTGGTCAAGGGCTTGTAGCGGATACGTTTCGGTTTCGCGCCTTCTTCGCCCAGGCGTTTCTTCTTGTCGGCTTCGTATTCTTGATAGTTGCCGTCAAAGAAGGTGACCTGCGAGTTGCCTTCGAAAGCGAGGATGTGCGTGGCGATACGGTCGAGGAACCAGCGGTCATGGGAAATGACCATGACGCTGCCGGCAAATTCCAGCAGGGCGTCTTCCAGCGCGCGCAAGGTTTCCACGTCCAGATCGTTCGACGGTTCATCGAGCAGCAGGACGTTGCCGCCCATCAACAGGGTTTTCGCCAGGTGCAGACGGCCGCGTTCACCGCCGGACAGGTTGCCCACTTGCTTTTGCTGGTCCGAGCCCTTGAAGTTGAAGCGGCCCAGGTAGGCGCGCGACGGCATTTCGAAGCGGCCCACCGTCAGCATGTCGGCACCGCCGGACACATCTTCAAAGACGGACTTGTTGTCGGCCAGCGAATCGCGGTTCTGGTCGACGATGGAGACGCGCGCCGTCTGGCCGATGGCCACTTCGCCGCTGTCCGGCGTTTCCTTGCCGGTGATCATCTTGAACAGGGTCGATTTACCGGCGCCGTTGGGGCCGATGATGCCGACGATGGCGCCTGGCGGCACGGTAAAGCTCAGGTTATCGATCAGCAGGCGGTCGCCGAACGCCTTCGACACGTTCTTGAACTCGATGACTTCATTGCCCAGGCGTTCTGCCACGGGAATGAAGATCTCCTGCGTTTCGTTGCGCTTCTGGTATTCGTGCTCGGACAGCTCGTTGAAGCGGGCCAGGCGGGCTTTCGACTTGGCCTGGCGCGCTTTCGGGTTCTGGCGCGACCATTCCAATTCCTTCTGCAGCGCCTTCTGGCGCGCCGATTCCGTCGCTTCTTCCTGCTTCAGGCGGGCTTGCTTCTGGTCCAGCCAGGTCGAGTAGTTACCCTTCCATGGAATGCCGTGGCCGCGGTCCAGTTCCAGGATCCATTCGGCCGCGTTGTCGAGGAAGTAGCGGTCATGGGTGATGGCCACCACGGTGCCGGGGAAGCGCAGCAGGAATTGTTCCAGCCAGTCGACCGATTCCGCATCCAGATGGTTGGTCGGCTCGTCGAGCAGCAGCATGTCGGGCTTCGACAGCAGCAGCTTGCACAGCGCCACGCGGCGCTTTTCACCGCCGGACAGCACGCCGATGGTGGCGTCCCATGGCGGCAGGCGCAGCGCGTCGGCGGCCATTTCCAGCTGCAAATTCAGATTGCCGCCGTCGGAGGTCGAAATGATCGCTTCCAGGCGTGCCTGTTCCGTGGCCAGGGCGTCGAAATCGGCGTCTTCCTCGGCATACGCAGCGTACACGGCTTCCAGCTTGGCTTGCGCTTCAAACACTTCGCCCAGGCCCGACTCGACTTCCTGGCGCACGGTTTTGGCCGGGTCCAGCTGCGGTTCCTGCGGCAGGTAGCCGATGTTCAGGCCCGGCATCGGCACGGCTTCGCCCTGGATGTCGGTGTCGATGCCTGCCATGATTTTCAGCAGGGTCGATTTGCCGGAGCCGTTCAGGCCCAGCACGCCGATCTTCGCGCCTGGGAAGAAGGACAGGGAAATATCTTTCAGAATCTGGCGCTTGGGCGGGACGATTTTGCCCACGCGATTCATGGTGTAGACGTAATTTGCCATTAGAAATCTCGGGTGATATACAAAGACGGACAGGATACGGTAAACGCCCGCTTCCGGCCAGCGCTGCGCGCTGCGGAAACGGACGCCAGGGGCAGGACTAGGCGGCGGCGCGCGCCTTGCGGGCCGTCCACAGCCCTTCGGCCGCATACAGGGCCAGCGCCGTCCAGATGACGAGGAAGCCCAGCATGCGCTCGGGCGTGAACGATTCGTGGAAGACCCACACGCCGATCAAGAGCTGGCCCGTGGGGGCGATGTATTGCAACAGCCCCAGCACGGCCAGCGGCAGGCGGCGCGCGCCGGCGGCAAACAGCAGCAGGGGAATGGCCGTGATGGGGCCGGACGCCAGCAGCAGCGCGCGCGTGGCGGTGGAATCAGTGTTGACGAAGCCGCTCTGGCCATGCCACGCCAGCCACAGCATGTAAGCCAGCGCCAGGGGGAACAGAATCAAGGTTTCGAACGACAAGCCTTCCAGCGCGCCCAGCGCGGCCGTCTTGCGCAGCAAGCCATAGCCGCCGAAGGTGGCCGCCAGCAGCAGGGCGATCCATGGCACCTGTCCCGCCTGCCAAGTGAGCCAGGCCACGCCGCAGGCGGCCAGGCCGATGGCCAGCCACTGCAGGCGGCGCAGGCGCTCGTGCAGCAGCAAAAAGCCCAGCATGACATTGATCAGGGGCGTGATGAAGTAGCCGAGGCTGGCGTCGACCACGTGGCCGTTGTTGACGGCCCAGATATAGATGAACCAGTTGGCGGAGAGCAAAAACGCGCTGGCGACGAAGCTGGCCACGACCCTGGGCTGCGCCTTCAGGCTGCCCAGCCAGCTCCATTGCCGGCGCACGGTCAGCACGACGCCCAGGAACAACAGCGACCAGACCATGCGGTGCGCCAGGATTTCCTGCGGCGCGATCTCGCCGATGGCGTGGAAGTACAGGGGGAACAGGCCCCAGCACAGGAAGGCGAGGGAGGCGTAGAGCATGCCTGGATTCATGATGGGCTTCGCTGGAGAGTAGACAGTCTGTCATTATGGCTGAAAACATCGGGGGCTGCCCGGCGCCGCTGGCGAGGCGTAGAATGGCAACAAATCAATGGCCGCATGTCCGCGCAGCAAGGCGGAGCGGCACAAAACCACGACCTTGGGGCAGCTGCGGAACCATGCAAAAATACTCTTGCTATTTGCTAATACCTATCATATTGTGCGATGCAACAAAACAAAAACGGGTGCAACCTTGACGTCGGAACATAAAAAAAGCGGCCTTGCCGGCTTGACGCTGGCGGCCGTCGGCATCGTTTACGGCGATATCGGCACCAGTCCGCTGTACACCCTGAAGACCGTCTTCGACCCGGCCCACGGCCTGCTGCTCTCGCACGAGAACCTGCTGGGCATCGTCTCGCTGATTTTCTGGGGCCTGACCCTGATCGTTTCGCTCAAGTACGTGACCCTGGTGTTGCGCGCCGACAACCGCGGCGAGGGCGGCATCATGGCCCTGATGGCGCTGGTGCTGTCGTCCGTCAGCCGCCTGTCGCGCTGGCATTTCCCGCTGATGGTGATCGGCGTCTTCGGCGCCACCCTGTTCTATGGCGACAGCGTGATCACGCCGGCCATTTCCGTGCTGTCGGCGATCGAAGGCCTGGAAGTGGCCACGCCCGCCTTCAGTCCCTACGTGGTGCCGCTGACGATCGCCGTGCTGGTGGGCCTGTATTCGGTGCAGTCGCACGGCACGGCCGGCATCGGCCGCTATTTTGCTCCCGTCATGGTGCTGTGGTTTGCCGCGCTGGCCGGCATGGGCGTGGTCAACATCATCAAGTCGCCGGCCATCCTGGCCGCGCTCAATCCCCTGCACGCAGCCACTTTCCTGATGAATAACGGCTTCGTCGCCTTCGTCGCCCTGGGCGCCGTGGTGCTGGCGCTGACGGGCGCCGAGGCGCTGTACGCCGACATGGGCCACTTCGGCAAGAAGCCGATCCGCCTGGCCTGGTTCCTGATCGCCTTTCCCGCGCTGGCGCTGAACTACCTGGGCCAGGGCGGCTTGCTGCTGGCGCATCCGGAAGCCGTCTCGAATCCGTTTTACCAGCAACTGGGCGCGTGGAGCGTGTATCCGCTGGTGATCCTGTCGACCATGGCCACCGTGATCGCCTCGCAGGCGACCATTTCCGGCACCTTCTCGATGACCAAGCAAGCGATCGCGCTGGGCTTCCTGCCGCGCATGCGCGTGCGCCACACGTCGGAAAGCGAAATCGGGCAGATCTACATCCCCGCCGTGAACTGGCTGCAACTTGCCGTCGTGCTGCTGGCCGTCATCGGCTTCGGTTCCTCGGAAAACCTGGCCGCCGCCTACGGCATCGCCGTGACGGCCACCATGCTGTCGACGACGATCCTGACTTTCTTCGTCATCCGCTACCGCTGGAAGATGAACCTGGCCCTGTGCTGGGCCGCCACGGGCTTTTTCCTGATCATCGACGTCAACCTGGTGTCGGCGACTGCCCTGAAACTGTTCCACGGCGGCTGGTTCCCGCTGCTGCTGGGCTCGATTTTGTTCATCGTCATGCTGACCTGGAAGCGGGGCCGCCAGCTGGTGTTCCAGAACCTGGAAAAGCATGCGATTCCGCTCGACGATTTCCTCTCGTCGCTGTTCATCGCGCCGCCGCTGCGCGTACCCGGCACGGCCATCTTCCTGCGCGGCGAAACGGATGGCGTGCCGCACGCGCTGCTGCATAACTTGCTGCACAACAAGGTGTTGCATGAACGGGTGATCTTCCTCACCGTCTTCATGCATGAAGAGCCGTGGGTGGCGCCATCGGAGCGCGTGCGCGTGGTGGACCTGGGCCACCAGTGCTACCAGGTCAACGTGCATTACGGCTTCAAGGATGAACCGGACATTCCTGCCGCGCTGGCGCAGTGCGCCCAGCAGGGACTGGACTTCGAGATGATGGAAACGTCATTCTTTATCGCGCGCCAGACCATCATCTCGACGCCGGGTGCCGGCATGATGCCGTGGCGCGAGCACCTGTTCGTCACCATGTCGCGCAATGCGCGCACGGCGGCTGACTACTATCAGATTCCGAGCAACCGGGTGATCGAACTGGGTACGCAGGTAGAAATATAGATATTGTGTCAACGTTGCAGCGAGGCACATTTATTGCCGTGCTTACGTCTGCTTACAAATGGGCTACGCGAGTCCTGTTAAACTCCAGCCCGTACCGGTCCGCACCGTACGGGCTTAGCCACACACCAATATTTAAAGGGAAACCATGAAATCGGTATTTCAAATGATCGCCACCTTCGCTTGCGCCGTGGCCCTGACCGCTTGCGGCGCTGCTGCCAATACCGAGAAACCGGTCGTGCTTGACCCGAATACGCAAGTGAAGGAACTCCTCTTTCCCGACCTGGTGAAAGGCACCGGCACGGCGGCCGCGGCGGGCGATACCCTGACGGTGGCCTATACGGGCTGGCTGTATGACGCGAGCAAGCCGGACGGCAAAGGCGTGCAATTCGAAACGTCGCCCCCTCTCCAGCCTTTTACGTTTGTCCTCGGCATCGGCAAAATGATCCTGGGCTGGGATCGCGGCCTGGTCGGCATGCAGGTAGGCGGCACGCGCCGCTTGCTCATTCCGTATGACCTCGGCTATGGCGTGAGCGGCACCCGCGACAGGGTCACGAATGCGGTGGTGATCCCGCCTTACGCCGGCCTGGTGTTCGACATCACGCTGCAAAAAGTGGAAAAAAAGTAAGCACGCGCAAGGTGCACGGACAAAGGGCGACTCCATGGAGTCGCCCTTGTTGTTTTTGCGGCGGATTCAGGCGGGCGCCAGTTCCTGGAAGTAATACGTGGCGCCGCCCAGATTGGCCGGTGCGTCATATTGCAGCACTTGCGTGCGGCGCAGCGCCACCGGTGCGCTGAAGGCGGGGCCGTCGTAGACGAAGGTGTGGAATTCGCCGTTTTCGCCGCAGGCGTCGACGCCGGGCGGCAGGTCGGCCAGGAAGGCGGCGTCGAACTCGCGCCCGCAAAATTCGCGCGGCAGGTGCTGGCCATTGATGCACACGACGATGGCCTTGAAGCCGGCGGCAAGGAACTCATCGACCAGCGCGCGCCGATCCTCGCCCCACAGGGGCAAATGGGCCGTCAGGCCGGCTGTGGCGCAGACTTTTTCTTCCCAGTCGCGGTGGGGCTGCAAGTCGATGTCGCCGAAGATGGCGTGTTCTATGCCTGCGTCTTTCGCCGCGCGCAGCATGGCGACGAATTGCTCCTCGTAGCTGGCCCAGCTGGCGTGATAGCGCTGCAGGCGCGCGCCCAGGCTGGCTGCCTGCGCTGCGAGCAATTCCGGCGGTACGCCGTGCGAGCGCGACTTGCGGCCGTCTTCATCCATGGCCGTGATCAGCAGCGGCACGCTCGTGCCGGCGTTGCGCGCGCGCCACAGGGCCAGGCAGGAATCCTTGCCGCCGCTCCAGGAAATCAGGGCCGTCGTCATGCCGCCGCGCCCGGCTGCACGGCGCGCAGCATGTCGACGTGCTCGATGCCGTCTTCGTCGTAGGGCGCGCTGACGGTGACAAAGCCGAAGGACTGGTAGAAGCGCTCCAGGTAGTGCTGCGCGCCGATGCGGATGGCGTGGCCCGGGTGCTGGCGTTCGGCGCGCGCGATGCCCTCAAGCAATAGCTGCTTGCCGGCGCCCGTTGTGCGCGCCTCGGGCGCCGTCAGCACGCGGCCCAGCGACATTTCCACATACTTGGCGCCCGGCGCCAGCACGCGCAGGTAGGCGGCCAGCCGGCGTTCGCCGTCGACCGTTTGCCAACCCAGCAAATGCATGGCTTGCTGGTCATGGCCATCGAGGTCCGGGTAAATGCACTGCTGTTCGATGACGAACACGCGCTGGCGCAAGGCCAGCACCTGGTACAAATCGTGGGGGCCGAGTTCGTCGAACGTGTTCCATTGCCAGCTGATCATGGGTCATCCTTGATTGAGAGTGGCCATGATTTTACCGGCTTCACGCCGCCGGCGCGGGATAGCGCTGCGCATACCACTGCTTCAGGTGCTCGATGCAGCGCGTCACGCGGGGCGCCACCAGCTGGCGCGACGGGTAGATGGCAAACAGCGCCAGGCTGGGACGCTCCACGTCGGGAAACAGTTCGACCAGCGCGCCGCTGGCCAGTTCTGCGCGGCAGACAAAGGTGGGCAGGATGCCGATGCCCAGTCCCCGCAGGATCAGGCTGCGCATGAACAGGGTGTTATTCGTGCGCACCCAGTTCGGCACTTCGATGTCGCTGTGCGGCCCCGCATGGCGCAGCGGCCAGCGGCTGCCGAACAGGGCGTGGCTGTAGATGAAGCAGCGCTGGCGCGTCAGGTCCGTGGGGGCCAGCAGGGGACCGTGGCGTTCCAGGTAGGCGGGCGCGCAGCAGATGTGCAGGCGGTAGTCGTGGATGTGGCGCGCCACATAGCTCGAATCGGTGAGCGCCGTGGTGACGCGAAAACCCAGGTCGTAGTTGGCGGCCGCCAGGTCCACGTATTCATCCTTCAGGTCGACGTCCAGGCGCAAGGCCGGCCACTCGGCCATGAAATCGGCCAGGCCCTCGGCCAGCTCGCCCACGCCCAGCGATAATGGCGCGTTGATGCGCAGGCGGCCCGTCACGTGGGCCGTCGAGTGGGCCACCATGTCCTCGGCCTGCGCCAGTTCGTCGAGCAGCTTGCGGCAGTGCTCGAGGTAGGCGGCGCCCGTTTCCGTCAGGGCCAGCTGGCGCGTGGTGCGCGTCATCAGGCGCCCGCCCAGTTCCTGCTCCAGCTGGCCGATGCGCCGGCTCACATACGAGGCCGACAGGTCCAGTTCATCGGCCGCGCGGCGAAAGCTGCCCAGCTCGGCCACGCGGCGGAACAGCTGCATTGCCTGCAATTTATCCATGGCGTTCCCATTCGGTCGTATTTGGCATTAGTCAGCTGCATTATTCATCATTTTTCTCCATTTTGATTCGGAATATGCTGGCGGCTTCTCTACTGGAATCCTCATGATGAAAAAATTACTCTTAAGCAGTGTGCTGTTCGCCGCCTTTTCCACCGCCCAGGCGGCCGACGTTCTCGTCGTGCTGTCCGACGCGAACCACCTCGAATTGCGCGATGGCAAGGTCTTCGCGACGGGCTTTTATCTGAATGAATTGATGCAACCCGTCAAAAAGCTGCTCGACGCGGGCCACACGGTGACGTTCGCCACGCCGCAGGGCCAGGCGCCCACGCTGGACGCCAGTTCGGATACGGCCGCCTACTTTGGCGGCGACGCGGCCGCGCACGCGGCGCACAAGGCGCTGCTGGACCAGCTGGCGCTGACGGTGCCGGGCCGCTCGCCCGTGATCAGCCTGAAACGGGTGGCGCAGATCGGCTATGGCCACTATGCGGCCGTGCTGGTGCCGGGCGGCCACGCGCCCATGCAGGATTTGTTGAAGGATGCCGGCCTGGGCGCCTTGCTGCGCCAGTTCCACGCGGACGGCAAGCCGACGGCGCTGCTGTGCCACGGCCCCATCGCCCTGTTGTCGGCCCTGCCGCAGGCGGCCCAATTTACGGCCGCGCTGGAAGCGGGCCAGACGCCGCCCGCGCCGGCCGGCTGGATCTACGGCGGCTACCGCATGACGGTAATCAGCAACCAGGAAGAGGCGGCGGCGCAGGGCGCGCTCGGCGGCGGCACGATGAAGTTCTATCCGCAGTCGGGATTGCAGGCGGCTGGCGCGCAGTATGTGCAGAACCAGGCGCCGTGGAGCAGCAACGTGGTGGTCGACCGCGAATTGATCACGGGGCAGAATCCCGCCTCGGCGCCGGCCCTGGCGGACAAGCTGCTGCAGGCGCTGCGCTGAAAAAAATCCCCGGCGGCGCCTGGGGGCGCGGCCGGGGATGCGCCCCAAGGCGGTGGGGATTACACGATCGTCAGGGTGACGTCGATGTTGCCGCGCGTGGCGTTCGAGTACGGGCACACGATGTGGGCGGCGGCGACCAGCGCTTCGGCGGCGGCGCGTTCCATGCCTGGCAGCGAGATTTTCAGTTCCACTTCGATGCCGAAGCCCGTCTCGATGGCGCCGATGCCGACGTTGCCTTCGATCGACAGGTCCGCCGGCAGGGCGATCTTGTCGCGGCCGCCGACGAATTTCATGGCGCCGATGAAGCAGGCCGAGTAGCCGGCGGCGAACAGTTGTTCCGGATTGGTGCCGACGGCGCCATTGCCGCCCAGTTCTTTTGGCGTGGTCAGCTTGACGTCCAGCACATTGTCGGACGACACGGCGCGGCCTTCGCGGCCTCCGGTGGCGGTAGCTTGGGCGCGGTACAGGACTTGTTTGATCGACATGATGGTTTTCCTTGAGTTGATTAAATAGTTGACTACTAAATAGTGTGCTACTTGTTTCGTGGGCTGCTGCCCCAGGATGCCCGTCTGAAGAAGCGGTGTGCGGCGTCCATGTACACAATATATATCGTGCGCTATTTAATTGCAAGCGATTTTATTTGCGCGTGGCGCGGATTGAAGCTTTATTTTCTTGCCTTTGTCGCCAGTATTGCCCTTCCATCGCATAATGGCCACCGCCGCTGGCGCCGATAGTTATGCTTGGCCCCACTTCACTCCCCAAGGAAAAATCATGACTAGCCTTTTCTTTATCCTGCGCATCACCGTGGCCACGATGGTCGCCTACATCATCGCCACGGCGATTCTGGTCGAGAATTTCCTGCGCCATGTCTTCGGACAGACGGAAGGCTTTTTTGTCATCGTCGGCGCGCTGCTGGCCAGCGCCGTCGTCACGAATGCGTTTTCGCACGTGCGGCGCGTGCGCCTGATCGCCGGCGCCGTCAATGCCGGCACCCTGTCGAGCCGCCAGCGGCGCCAGATCGAGATTCCGTTCGAGGCGGGCGAGGCGTTCGACATGATCGACGCGGCCATCCGTGAACTGCCGGGCAGCGAAGTGGTCGAAAGCGCGCGCGACAGCCTGCAGGTGCAGGCCCGCGTGCGCCGCGCCGCGCCCTACACGCACACGGGCTTGCCGCGCATGCGCCTGCTGGGCTTCCTGGAGCCGCGGCCGAACCAGATTCTCGCCACCGTCACGCCGAATGGCGAAGCGGGCAGCGTCACCCTGATCTGCGAACCGGCGCGCAACGCCTGGACCGACTGGTTCCTCGTCGACCATGGCAGCAACCTGGAAAACGCGGAAGCGGTGACGCGGGCGATGACGCGCCGGGTGGCGCAGCGCCGCCGCGGCGAGCAGGCCGAGGCGCGCCAGACGGTGACGGAAAAGGAACTCACGGTGGCCAAGCTGAGCCTGCTGCATGCGCAGGTCGAGCCGCACTTCCTGTACAACACCCTGGCCAGCGCGCAGCTGCTCACGCGCAGCGACCCCGTGCGCGCCGACGAAATGCTCGGCAACCTGATCCTGTATTTGCGCCACTCGCTGCCGCGCACGGAGCAAGCCATGTCGACCCTGGGCACGGAGCTGGAACGGGCGCGCGCCTATCTCGATATCCTGAAAATCCGCATGGGCGCACGCCTGAACCTGCAGATTGAGGTGCCGCAATACCTGCGCCAGGCGGAACTGCCGCCGATGATGCTGCAAACCCTGGTGGAAAACGCCATCAAGCATGGCCTGGAGCCGAAAAGCGGCGGCGGCACCATCTGGATCATGGCGCGCAGCGGCAACGGCACGGTGATCGTCACGGTGGCCGATGACGGCAAGGGGCTCAGCGACGACGGCGCCGGCACGGGCATTGGCTTACGCAATGTGCGCGAGCGCCTGCGCCTGACCTACGGCAATGCCGCCGCGTTTGCCATTGTCGCCAATTTCCCCGATGGCGTGACGGCCACCATCACGGTGCCAGACAGCACGGCGCAAGGAGTTTCCTATGCATCAGCCTGAGATGACTTGCGTCATTGCCGAAGACGAAGCCCTGCTGCGCGACGCGCTGGTGGCCCTGCTGGCCGAAGAGTGGCCCGGCTTGCGCATCGTCGCCGCCTGCGACGACGGCGGCGCGGCGCTCGAGGCCATCGCCACCCTGCGCCCCGATATCGCCTTCCTCGACATCCGCATGCCGGGCTTGACGGGGCTGGAAGTGGCGGCCGGCGCGCTGGAAGCGAGTCCCGCCACGCAGGTGGTGTTCGTCACCGCCTACGACCAGTACGCGATCGACGCCTTCGATAATGGCGCCGTCGATTATCTATTGAAACCGATAGCCCGCGAGCGCCTGCAGGCGACCGTGCAGCGCGTGCAGGCACGGGCCGGCAAGACCCAGGCGGGCGACGGCGCGCTGGCCGGCCTGCTGCAGCAATTGAGCAGCGCCTTGCCGGCGGCGGCCAAGTCGCCGCCGCTGGTGTGGCTGACGGCCAGCAGCGGCAAGGATACGCGGCTGATCATGGTGGAAGACATCGCCTATTTTCAGTCCGACACCAAGTACACGGCCGTCATGACGGCGGAAGGCGAGGCGCTGTTGCGCAAGCCGATCCGCGAACTGCTCGACGTGCTCGACCCGGCCATCTTCAAGCAGATCCACCGCTCCACCATCGTCAACATGAAGATGGTGGCCTCGGTCACGCGCGACGAGGTGGGGCGTGGCGCCTTGCGCCTGAAAACGCGGCCGGAAACCCTGGCCGTGAGCCAGCCGTTCATGGCGCTGTTCCGCAATATGTAGGCTGGCTTAATCGGCCGTTTCAAAGCCTTCGAGCACGTTGACGACATTGATGCCGATTTCCTTCACGGCATAGCCTCCTTCGAGGATGAAGGCGGTGGGCAGGTTCAGATGCGCGAGGCGCTCGCCCACGCGCAGGTAGTCGCCGCTTTGCAGGGCGAAGTGCGACAGCGGGTCGCCGGCAAAGGTGTCCACGCCGAGCGAGACCACCAGCGCATCGGGCGCATACATATTGATGCGCAGGCAAGCCGTTTCCAGCGCGGCGAACCAGCTGGCCGTGGACGTGCCGGGGGGCAGCGGCAAGTTGACGTTGTAGCCCAGCCCCGCGCCGCTGCCCGTTTCATCGGCGTGGCCCAGATAAAACGGATATTCGCTGCGCGGGTCGGCGTGCAGTGAGGCGAACAGTACGTCGTCGCGCTGGTAAAAGATGCTTTGCGTGCCGTTGCCGTGGTGGTAATCGATATCGAGGATGGCGACCTTGCGCGCGCCGTCGTCGAGCAGATGCTGCGCGGCCAGCGCCGCGTTGTTCAGAAAACAGTAGCCGCCGAAGAAATCGCTGCCCGCGTGGTGGCCCGGCGGGCGCGTCAGGGCGAACGTGGCCCGCTCGCCCAGGCGCAGCGCATGGGCCGCATTGACGGCGCAGTCGGCGCCCGTCTTGGCCGCCGTCCACGTGCCGGCCGTCAGCGGCGTGCCATTGTCCATCGAGTACAGTCCCAGCTTGGCCGTGAAGTCATCCGGTTCGATATCGCTGCGCAAGGTGCGCACGGGCCACACGGATGGCAAGGCGTCCTTGCCCGCATTGTCGGGATCGAGCGCCAGCCAGTCGTGCCAGGCGTGGCGCAAAAAATGCAGGTAACGGGGCGTGTGGATGCGCTCCAGCGACGTCAGCGGCACGCCGTGCGGCGTGACGATGCGGCCCAGGTTGCGCCGTCCCAGCTCGGCCACCACCATGTCGGCCCGCTCGGGCGTCTCGAAGCAGGGCACCAGGGTGCCGCGAAACATTTCGAAGCGGCCCCGGTGCTGGCTGTGCAATTCATTGTAGAAGGTCAGCATGGGGGCGCTTTGCGCAAGGTCAGACTCAGGTGTGCGAGCACAGGGTGCTGGCGCGGTAAGCGGCGACGAAATCGTCGAAGCTGCCGGCCGGTGCCGCTTCCATGGCGCGTTGCTCGGCCAGCGAGCTGGCGGCCATCTCGTCGAAATACGCGCTTTGTTCCTGCGTTGCCGGCTGCGCGCGGAAATAGGCGGCGTGACGTTCGCTCTGGCGCAGGCCGAAGGCGGCAAACGAGCCGCCGTTGGCGCGCAGTTCGGCCAATACCTTCGCCGATGGCGTCGCATCCGGGTCGGCCAGTTTGCGGGCTTGCGCGGCCAGGCTGTCCGCATGCTGCGTGCCGCCAAGGCGCGCGTCGAGCAAGGCCGCCACGGGCGCGATGCGCGCCAGCAACTCTTCGCCCCAGGCCTGCAGGGTGATCTCTTCGCCGTCGCGGCGCAGGGTCAGGCCCGGCTTGCGGCCTTCCTTGACGGTGCGGGCGAAATTGTTCGTGTAGCAGGCGCTTTGCTCGGCCGAGATGGGACCGCTGTCGTCGAGCGCGCAGAACAGCAAAAACGCGTCGAGGAAGCGGCCCGTTTCCAGGCTGATGCCGACCGGCTCGAACGGGTCGACATCCATGCAGCGCACTTCGATGTATTGCACGCCGCGCAGGCACAGGGCCTGGATCGGGCGCTCGCCCGTGCGGATCACGCGTTTCGGACGGATGGTCGAATAGTATTCATTTTCGATCTGCAGCACGTTGGTGGACAATTGAATCCACTCGCCATCCTTCTTTGTGCCCAGCGCCGCATACGGCGGATACGGGTCGTTGACGGCGTGCGTGAGGGCGTTGACGTAGTCGTCCAGGCTGTTTTCGTGCGGGCGCAGGCCGGACTGGGCATCGTTCTGGTAGCCGAGGTCGCTCATGCGCAGGCTGGTGGCGTACGGCAGGAACAGGGTGTCGTCGGACAGGGTGTCGAGCTTGTGCGGGCGGCCGCGCAGGAAACCGGCCGACAGGGCCGGCGAAGCGCCGAACAGGTACATCAGGAGCCAGCTGTAGCGGCGGAAATTGCGGATCGTCGCCAGGTAGCTTTCCGACTGCACGTCTTTCGGCGTGGCCGCCGCGTGCGTGGGGCTGGCGCTGGTGTCAGGATTGCCGGCCAGCGCTTGCCACAGCTGCTCGTCGAGCGAGTAGTTGTAATGGATGCCGGCGATGCATTGCATGGCTTTGCCATAGCGCAAGGCCAGGCCGCGCCGGTAGACGTGCTTGAGCATGCCCATGTTCGAGCTGCCGTAGTTGGCGATTTCGATGTCCGCTTCGGGCGGCAGCTGGCACGGCATCGACTGGCTCCACAGCAACTCGTCGCCGAGGCGGCTGTAGGCGTGGCGGTGCACGGTGTCGAGTTTGTCCAGCGTGACGGCGATGTCCTGTTCCGCCGGCGTGATGAATTCGAGCAGCGCTTCGGCGTAATCGGTGGTGATTTCAGGGTGCGTCAGCGCCGAGCCCAGGGCGGCGGGGTGGGGCGTGGAAGCCAGATGGCCGGCATGGTCGACGCGCAGGGTTTCACGCTCGATGCCGCGCAAGCCGCCCAGCAGCGCGCGGTTGGCATCTTCGGTCAGCAATGCCAGGCGGCGAGTCAACAGGTTGGGCAATTTGAGCTTCCTTTCTTGTGCAGCATATAAATAATTTGTGCTGAGATTAACCGAATTTTGGCAAATGCGTCGGCGCCGGCCCAAAAAACGCCGCGTCGCCAGCGTCCGCCCCGGGGAACAGGGACGGCGCTTCGGTCAGGAATTCGCTTGATATTTTAACAAACTGCGGGGGATCTGGCGCGCCGCCGGATCAAGCTTTGCGCAGCTTGTCGTGCTCAGCCGTGGCGGGCGCCGCTGACCCGTTCGATGCCGGCCAGGTCGCGCCAGCTTTGCACTTTGTTGTAGCCGGCGTCGGCCAGCAAGCCGCGCACGGATGCCGCCTGGTCGTAGCCGTGTTCCATCAGCAGCCAGGCGCCTGACGCCAGGTGGCGCGCGGCGCCGGAGACGATGGTGCGCAGGGCCGACAGGCCATCCGCGTGGTCGGTCAGCGCGCCGGCCGGCTCGAAGCGCAGATCGCCTTCGGCCAGGTGGCGGTCGCCGCTGGCGATGTAGGGGGGATTCGAGACGATCAGGTCGAACTTTTCCGTGCCCAGCGCCTCAAACCAGTCGCTGGCCATGAAGGTGATGTTGACGCCGTTGGCGCTGGCGTTGCGGCGCGCCACGGCCAGCGCCGTGCTGCTCACGTCCAGGGCCGTGACGACGGCGTCGGGCCGCGTGTGCGCGAGGGCGACGGCGATGGCGCCGCTGCCCGTGCCCATGTCGAGCACCCGTCCGCCGGGCGGCAGGCGTTCGAGCGCCAGTTCCACCAGCACTTCCGTGTCGGGGCGGGGGATCAGCACGGCGTCGTTCACTTCGAACGGCAGGCCGAAAAACTCACGCTGGCCGACGATGTAGGCGATCGGCTCGCCCTGCAGGCGGCGCGCCAGCAAGGCTGACAAACGGGCCGCCTCGTCGGAAGTGAGGACTCGCTCCGATTGCGTGATCAGGCTCACGCGCGACAGGCCCAGCGCGTGGCCCAGCAGGATGCGGTTGTCGAGCGGATCGAGCAGGGGACGGATTTGCAGGGCGCCGACAGTGCTGCCGGCGGGGATCAGTGTTTCTGGCATAGTGCTTTCAATTATTTCTGACGGCGCAGCAAGGTCCACAGCAAGGTGAGGGCGAAGATGGCGAACCAGATGAACGCCCATTGCGGGATCGACAGGCCGAAGAATGGCTCGCCCGCGTTTTCGCAGGCGCCATACGATTCAAACATGAAGGGCATGAGTTCGGCCGTGAAGACCTTGTTCAGCGCCGTTTCCACCGGGTCGATGCCGCACGAAAAGCCGGGGTTGGCCAGCACGTACAGATGCTTGGCGCCCACGCCCAGGCCGCCCAGGGCCGCCAGCACGCCGACGCCCGCGCCGATCTTCGGCCGGTTGGCCGCCGCGCCGGCCAGGCAGGCGATGCCGATGGCGAGGAACAGGTAGCGCTGGATCACGCACAGCGGGCACGGCGCCATGTTCATGGCATGCTGCAAATACATGGCCACGCCCAGCATCAGGAAACACAGGGCGGCGGTCAACAGGAGGACGGTGCGTGAATTTTTCATGGGCGACACGGTGAGGTGGATGGAATCGAGCTGGTCATTTTCGCACAAGGGCGGATTTTTATTGCTTAGCCGCTACTTAAACCCTTGATCTGGCTGGGCGCGTTAAAAAGTGTTCAGGGCAAGGCGCAGCGCCGCAGGCAGTACGAATGTACGGCCAGGCGATGCAACGCCGCCATGGACGCTGTTTAATCGCCCAAGGCTGCCAGCAGCTCCGCCTGGTGCTCTGCCGCCAAGGCATTCGTCAAGTCCGTCAAATCCCCATCCATGATGAAGTCCAGCTTGTACAAGGTCAAATTGATGCGGTGGTCCGTCAGACGGCCTTGCGGGAAATTATACGTGCGGATGCGCTCGCTGCGGTCGCCCGAGCCGATCAGGCTCTTGCGGGTGGCCGCTTCCTTCGACTGCTGTTCGCGCAGCTGCACGTCCTTGATGCGCGCGGCCAGCACTTTCATCGCCTGCGCCTTGTTCTTGTGCTGGCTGCGGTCATCCTGGCATTCCACCACGATGCCGGTCGGCAAGTGGGTGATGCGCACGGCGGAATCCGTTTTATTGATGTGCTGTCCACCCGCGCCCGAGGCGCGGTAGGTGTCGATGCGCAGGTCGGCCGGGTTGATGTTGACGTCTTCCACTTCGTCCGCTTCCGGCATCACGGCTACCGTGCAGGCCGACGTGTGGATGCGGCCCTGCGTTTCCGTGGCCGGCACGCGCTGCACGCGGTGGCCGCCCGACTCGAATTTCAGTTTCGAATACGCGCCATTGCCGACGATACGCACGATCACTTCGCGGTAGCCGCCCAGGTCGGAATCGGAAGAAGACACGAGTTCCACCTGCCAGCGGTTGCGCTCGGCAAAGCGCGTGTACATGCGCAATAAATCGCCGGCGAACAGGGCCGATTCATCGCCGCCCGCGCCGGCGCGAATTTCCAGGAAGATATTGCGCTCGTCGTTGACATCCTTCGGCAGCAGCATGGTTTGCAATTCGCGTTCCAGCCGCGCCATGGTGGTCTTGGCCGCCTCGATTTCTTCCTGGGCGAATTCCTTCATGTCGGGATCGCCCAGCATCTCTTGCGCTGTCGCAATATCGTTGCCCGCTTCCTGGTAGGAATGGTACAGGGCGACCAGCGGGCCCAGTTCGGCGTGCTCGCGCGTCATCTTGCGGTAGCTGTCCATGTTCGACGTGGCGTCCGGATGCATCAGCAGTTCGTCGAGTTCGACCAGGCGGTTCGCCAGTTGATCGAGTTTGGCCAGCATGGATGGTTTCATAGCGATTCGCGGTAAAAGGTGTAGGGATGATACGGGCCCGGCAGGCGGGCAGGGGCGGCCGCGCGGGCGGCCAGCGGGGCTGCGCTAACGGCGGGGGCGGAACAGTTTCGGCAGCAGGGTGACCAGCTGCTTGCGCTCGTCGCCTTGCGCGTGGTGCAGCGCTTGCTGCGGGCCGTGCAGGAATTTGGCCGTCAAGCCTTTCGACAGCGCTTCCAGGACGGCGTCGATGTCGGCGCCCTTGGCCAGCATCTTGCGCGCCCGTTCCACTTCCATCAGGCGCAAGGATTCGCTGTTTTCATGCAAATGCTGGATGACGGGCACCATGGCGCGGTCGTCGACCCAGCTCATGAACGATTGCACGCGCGTCTCGATGATGGCTTCGGCTTGCGCCACGGCCGCTTGCCGGCTTTCCAGGCCCGTCTGCACGACCTTGCCCAGGTCGTCGACCGTGTACAGGAAGACGTCGTTCAAACGGCCCACTTCCGCCTCGATGTCGCGCGGCACGGCCAGGTCGACCATGAACATGGGCTTGTGGCGGCGCGCCTTGATGGCGCGCTCGACCAGGCCCAGGCCCAGCAGCGGCAACGACGACGCCGTGCACGAGATGACGATGTCGAACTGGTGCAGCTGCTCCGGCAAGTCGGCCAGGCGGATGGCCTTGCCGTTGAAGCGGTGCGCCAGTTCCTCGCCCCGCTCCATGGTGCGGTTGGCAATGGTGATGCTTTTCGGGTTTTGCGCCGCAAAGTGCGTGGCGCACAATTCGATCATTTCGCCGGCGCCGATGAACAGCACGTTCTGCTCGGCAATCTTGTCGAAGATGCGCTGCGACAGGCGCACGGCGGCGGCCGCCATGGACACGCTGTGGGCGCCGATTTCCGTGCTGCTGCGCACTTCCTTGGCGACGGAAAAGCTGCGCTGGAACAACTGGTGCAGATACGTGCCCAGGCCGCCCGCCTCGTCGGCCGTGCGGATGGCGTCCTTGATCTGCCCCAGGATCTGCGTTTCGCCCAGCACCATCGAATCGAGCCCGGAGGCGACGCGGAAGGTGTGGCGCACGGCATCGTGCTGCGGCAACATATATAAGTGGGGGCGCAGCTCGCTGTAGTTGAGCTTGTGATAATCGGCCAGGAAATGCGCGCCCGCGTCGAGCGGATTGGGCACGTGGCTGGCCGCGTACAGCTCGGTGCGGTTGCAGGTCGACAGGATGGCCGCTTCGTCGTTGTCGCGCAAGTCGATGCGCTGGAACCAGGTGCGCGCCGCCATCACCGCCTGGCCCAAGTGCTCAGGCGCAAACGCCAGCTGTTCGCGGAGCGACACTGGGGCGGTGGTATGGTTGAGGCCTACGGCGAGCAGTTGCATTTCAGGGCTGTTGGGATGGCTTATGCCGACATTATAACGCTTTGTGCCCGTGCTTTGAGCAGGTCAGCCGTTTGCCGCCGTTCAGCCGCCCAGTTTTTCCAGGCGATAACCGTAACTGTAGACGGGCACCAGCCTGTAGCCGTGTTCCGGTTTCAGCTGCAGCTTGTTGCGCACGCGCGAGACGTGGGTATCCATGGTGCGCGAAGGCAGGGCCGTGTCGCGCTGCCACACGGCTTCGTGGATGTAGGCGCGCGACAATGGACGGCCCAGGTTGCGGAAAAACAGCAGCGCCAGGGCGAATTCCTTGTGCGTCACGTCGAGCACTTCGCCATCGCGCAGCAGGCGGCCTGGACGGGTTTCAAACGTGTAATGACCGAATTGCAAGGTTTCGGCGCCATTCTGGGCCGGGTACGCCACGCGCAGCAGCGCCTGGGTGCGCAAGGTCAGTTCGCTGCGCCGCAAGGGCTTGATCATGTAGTCGTCGGCGCCGGCCGTCATGCCCGCCACCACGTCGTCTTCGCCGGAACTGTTGGTCATAAACAACACGGGCGCCTTGGGCGCCAGTTTTTCCCGGGCACGGCGCAAGACTTCGGCGCCGTCCAGATCGCTCACATGCCAGTCGAGGATCAGCATGTCGCAACTGTCCTTGCGCAGTTGCCCCAGCATGTCCTTGGCACTCTGAAACTCGTGGCAAGCGTGGCCGGCGGCGGTGAGCACCTGGCAGATCAGTTCTGCCTGGCTATGGTCGCTATCGAGTACGGCAATTCGCATAATGGGCTGGAGTGTGTAGCAACAAACAGACGGTCCGCTCTGCTTATCGTAATGTTAAGGAATGCTCAAGTGAAATATAACAGAGATTGCAACTGTGTCCAGTGAAATCGGCAGCGCAGGCCTTTACGTTACACTTGTTCATCTACCCATCACTCGCGGAGAAACGGCCATGGCAGACAAGAGCACCACCGATTGGACCCTGATACCGGCCAGCCGCGCGGACATCGAGCAAGTGCGCGAACGGTGCCGGCGCCTGGTGCAGCGGCGTGCCATGATGTCGGCGGGCGCCTCGGCCATTCCCATTCCCGGCATCGACCTGATGTCCGACGTAGGCCTGTTTTCCATGCTGATCAACGATATCAACCACGAATTCGGCCTCACGCCCGAGCAGATCGAGCGCCTCAACCCGCAGTTCAAGATGATGGCCTACCGCGCGGCGGTGGGCATGGGCGGCATGCTGGTGGGAAAGTTGGTGTCGCGCGAACTGATCCTCCAGCTGCTCAAGCGCAGTGGCGTCAAGATTGCCACCAAGCAGGTGGCGCGCTTTGTGCCGTTTGCCGGCCAGGCGGTGGCGGCAGCCATCGGCTACGCCGTGTTCCGTCAGATCGGCAACCAGCACGTGAACGCCTGCGCCGCGGTGGCGCAGGAATTGCTTACGGTCAGGCCGGATTAGGCCTTACGCGTCCGGCAGCACCACGTTGACGTCGAGTACTTCCAGGTTGCCCTGGCGGTCCAGCGAAATCTTGATGTCGTCGGCATTGACCTTGGTGTACTTGGAAATGACGGCGATCAATTCCTTGTGCAGGGCGGGCAGGAAGTCCGGACCATCGCGTCCGCTGCGTTCGCGGGCGATGATGATCTGCAGGCGTTCCTTGGCCGCGGTGGCCGTCTTCGGCTTGGGGGGGAACAGGAAAGAAAGCAAGGCCATATCACTTCGCCCCAAAAATGCGCTGGAGTAATCCAGGCTTTTCATAGTTGGTAAAGCGCAACTCGACATCTTCGCCGAGGAAACGCGAGACCACGTCTTCATAGGCTTGCGCCACGTCCGTGCCCGTGAAATGGATGGCCGGGTTGCCCTGGTTCGAGGCGGCCAGCACTTGCTCCGATTCCGGAATGATGCCCACCAGCGGGATGCGCAGGATTTCCTGCACGTCCTGGTAGGACAGCATTTCATCCGATTCCACGCGTTTCGGCGAGTAGCGGGTGATCAGCAAATGTTCCTTGACCGGCTCGCCGCCCGTCTGCGCGCGGCGCGACTTGGCTTGCAGGATGCCCAGGATGCGGTCCGAATCGCGCACCGACGACACTTCCGGGTTGGTGACGATGATGGCTTCATCGGCAAACGTCAGCGCCATCAGCGCGCCATGCTCGATACCGGCCGGCGAATCGCAGATGATGAATTCGAAGCCCATGTTGATCAGGTCGTTCAACACACGTTCCACGCCTTCTTCCGACAAGGCATCCTTGTCGCGCGTTTGCGAGGCTGGCAGGATGAACAGGTTGTCGCAGTGCTTGTCCTTGATCAAGGCCTGGTTCAGGGTTGCTTCCTTGTTGATCACATTGATCAGGTCGTAGACGACGCGGCGCTCGCAACCCATGATCAGGTCGAGGTTACGCAGGCCCACGTCGAAGTCGAGCACGGCTGTCTTGTGGCCGCGCATGGCCAGGCCAGTGGAAAAACTGGCGCTAGAGGTCGTCTTGCCGACACCGCCCTTGCCGGACGTCACAACAATAATTCTTGCCACAAATAATCCTTTTCAGATATCTCTTGAATTGTGCAGCTTAAGAGCGGTTCACGGGAGTGACCGGATTGACAGAGTGTATATCGATTCTGTCTCCAGCCAAACGAATTTGCGCGGGTCCGCGCGCCATTTCTGGGGGGAAACCATCTTCGAACGTGCGGTACACGCCGGCGATCGAGACCAGTTCCGGTTCCATGGCCAGCGCGAAGATGCGCGCCTGGGCATTGCCCGAGGCGCCAGCCAGCGCGCGGCCGTACAGCGAGGAATATACGTGGATGCTGCCGTCGGCGATGATTTCAGCGCCATTGTTGACGACGGCGGTGATGATCAGGTCGCAGCCGCGCGCATAGATGCGCTGGCCGGCCCGCACGGGCGTGTCGATCACCATCACCTGGGCGTCGGCGCCCGACTGGGCGGCGGCAGTGGGGGTATCCTTGGGACCATCCTTGGGCGGCGCATCGTCGCGCGTCTTGCCGCTGTCGAGGCTCAAGCCTTGCGCCAGGATGGCGTCATGCATGTCGGCCGGCGCATTGCGCACGGCCACGGCATTCAAACGGTATTTTTTCAGCAGGGCCACGAGGGCGGCCCAGTCGATGGGCACGCTGCCGGGCGGCAAGGCCGCCACGTCCAGCACGGCCAGGTCGTCCTCGAAAAAGTCCGCCACGCCTCCCGTCATGTCGCGCAAGGCGGCATCGAGTGCCTGCGTATCGGCGCTATGCAGAATGGCGGAGACGGCAACGACGGTGGAAATCTTGATTTCGATAGGCTTCTGCGACGGGCTTTTGGACATAAACATTTATCAAAGTGAAACTGCGGCAGGCCAGATGTTCCATACGGCAACAATGGGAGCAGTAAATTTCTTGCATTCTACTGCAAAAAAATCGGCATCAGGGGCCTGGCGCGTGCTATTCCGCAGGGCAACACCTACTTCATGTCAAAAAAAACGGACGGCGCCCCGGAAAACCGGTGCGCCACCCCGAAAGCAGCCGAGAATGCGGCTTGAGTCCGCCTATCAAAACCTGCTGCGCGTCGTAATTTGCGGTCTGCGATGCTCACTGTACCTTCGTACAGTTGCGCTTCTCAACCACAACTTTCTTCCGCTCGCCACGGTTTTGTCAGGCCTTGCATGACCTTGTCATATTTTCATCACGCCGCGCGCATCTGCCGTGCCGCCGCCACCATGTTTTGCAAGGCCGCCTCCGTTTCCGCCCAGCCCCGCGTCTTCAAGCCGCAGTCCGGGTTGACCCATAAATGCGCCGGGGGAATGACGGCGCTGGCTTTTTGCAGCAATGTCACCATGTCGAGGGTCGAGGGGATGCGCGGCGAGTGGATGTCGTACACGCCGGGGCCGATTTCGTTCGGATACTGGAACTGGCCAAAGCCCGCCAGCAGCGCCATGTCGGAGCGGCTCGTCTCTATCGTGATGACGTCAGCGTCCATGGCGGCGATCTGCGGCAGGATATCGTTGAACTGCGCATAGCACATGTGGGTGTGGATCTGCGTCGTGTCGCCAACGACGCAGGCGGCGATGCGGAAGGCGCGCGTGGCCCAGTCCAGGTAGGCGTCCCACTGGCCGCGGCGCAGCGGCAAGCCTTCGCGCAGGGCCGGCTCGTCGATCTGGATGATGCCGATGCCGGCCCCTTCCAGGTCGGCTACCTCGTCGCGCATGGCCAGGGCGATCTGCAGCGCCGTGGCGGCGCGCGGCTGGTCGTCGCGCACGAACGACCATTGCAATATCGTCACGGGGCCCGTCAGCATGCCCTTCATCGGTTTATCGGTCAGGCTTTGCGCGTGCACCGTCCAGGCCACCGTCATGGCGGCCGGGCGCTGCACGTCGCCGTAGATGACGGGCGGCTTGACGCAGCGCGAGCCGTACGACTGCACCCAGCCGTGGCGCGTGAAGACAAAACCGTCCAATTGTTCGCCGAAGTATTCGACCATGTCGTTGCGTTCCGCTTCGCCATGCACGAGCACGTCCAGGCCCAGCGCTTCCTGGCGCCCCACGGCGCGGGCGATTTCGGCGCGCATCTGCCGTTCATATTCGGCGCTCGCCAGTTCGCCCCGCTTGTGGCTGGCGCGGGCGGCGCGGATGGCCGGCGTCTGCGGGAAGGAGCCGATGGTCGTCGTGGGGAAATCGGGCAGTTGCAAACGCGCGCGCTGCATGGCCTGGCGCTGCGGGAAGCTGGAATCGCGGCGGTCGACGGTGGGAGACAGCGCCTGCAGGCGCTGCGCCACTTGCGGGCGGTGCACGCGGGGGCTGGCGCGCCGCCCGGCGACAGCCAGGCGAGACTGTGCCAGTGCGGCGTCATCGGGGTGGCCGGCGAGCGCGCCCTTGAGGATGGCGATCTCCGCCAGTTTTTCCGTGGCGAACGCCAGCCAGCTCCGGATGTCGGTGTCGAGCTCCGTTTCCGCTTCCAGGCTGAACGGCACGTGCAGCAGCGAGCACGACGGCGCCAGCCACAAATGGCCGTCGCGCCTGGCTGCCAGCGGCCGCAGCACGGCCAGGGCCGCGTCGAGGTCGGTGCGCCAGATATTGCGCCCGTCGACGATACCAATCGACAAGACTTTATGCGCGGGCAGCCAGTCCGTCACGCTGATCAGTTCATGCGGCGCGCGGATGCCGTCCACATGCAGGCCGGCCACGGGCAGGCGGCACGTCAGGCTGAGGTTTTCTTCCAGCGGCGAGAAATACGTGGCCAGCAGGATATTCACGCCCACCTGGTTCAACTGCCAATACGTGCTTTCGAAGGCGCTGCGCCACGCATTGGGCAAGTCCAGGCCCAGGATCGGCTCATCGAGCTGCACCCAGGTGACGCCTTGCCGCTTCAGGCGGTCGAGCAGGGCGCCGTAGACGGGCAGCAATTGTTCCAGCAGGGCCAGGCGATCGAAGCCCGGCGTCTTTTCTTTGCCCAGCCACAGGAAGGTGAGGGGGCCGATCAGGGCCGCCTTGACCGGGTGGCCCTGGGCCTGCGCCTCGGCGACTTCCGCCAGCAGGCGCTCGCAAGCGAGCGAAAAGCGGGTCTGCGGCGACAGTTCGGGCACCAGGTAATGGTAATTGGTGTCAAACCACTTGGTCATTTCCAGCGCGGCAGTGCCTGCGGCGTGTGCATGGTGCGCGTGGCCGCAGCCGGCATGGGCGGCGTGCGTGTCTGCGCCGCGCGCCATGGTGAAATAGCGCGCCAGCGGCGATTGCTCTGGCGCAAAGTGGAAACGGGCCGGTTCGCAGCCCAATAGCTGGATATGGCTGGCCACCTGGTCGTAAAAGGCGAAGTCGCCCACGGTGACGTAATCGAGGCCGGCGTCGCGCTGCTGGGCCCAGTGGCGCGCGCGCAGTTGCCGGCCCGTTGCTTCCAGGGCCGCCTCGGACAGCTCGCCACGCCAGTGGCTTTCCAGCGCCAGTTTCAGTTCGCGCGCGGCGCCGATACGGGGAAAGCCAAGGACGTGGGTACGAATGGTCATGATGTCATCGAGATTTAATGTGAATGCGCTAGAGTGTGCGGCAACTTGATCTATAATCAAAACGAAACATTTTGCCGAATAACATGAAAATAATTCACGCACAGAATCCATTTCTCCGATGCTAGAAATCCGTCACCTGCGCACCTTGAGTGCCCTGCGTTCGTCCGGCAGCCTGGTGCGCGCCGCGCAGCTGCTCAACCTGACCCAGTCGGCCCTGTCGCACCAGATCCGTTTGCTCGAAGAGCGCTACAAGGCGCCATTGTTCGAGCGCAAGTCGATGCCGATCGCGTTTACGGCCACGGGCAGCCGGCTCCTGGCCCTGGCCGACAAGCTGCTGCCCGAGATCGAACTGGCCGAGCGCGACGTGGCGCGCCTGTCGCAGGGCGACAAGGGACAGCTGCGCGTGGCGCTCGAATGCCATACCTGTTTCGACTGGCTCATGCCGGTGATGGATGCCTTCCGCCAGCGCTGGCCGGAAGTGGAGATCGACCTGGTTTCCGGCTTTCACAGCGAACCGGCGGACTTGCTGCGTTCGGGCGAGGCGGACCTCGTGATCGGCTCGCCGTACGGCCCCGATTTCACCGTGTTTCCCCTGTTCCGCTTTGAAATGCTGGTGGTGATGGCGCAAAAGCACCGGCTGCAGGCGCAGCGCCGGCTGGCGGCGGCCGACTTCACGGGCGAGACATTAATTACCTATCCCGTGCCGGAGGAGCGCATCGACCTGATCCGCGAAGTGCTGCGGCCGGCCGGCATCGCGTTTGAACGCCGCACGGCCGAATTGACGGTGGCCGTGCTGCAACTGGTGGCGAGCCGGCGCGGCATTGCCGCCTTGCCGAACTGGGCCATCAAGAATTACGTCGATTACGATTACGTCGTGGCGCGCCCGGTGGGCGAACACGGCTTGTGGAGCGATTTGTACGTGTCCGTGCCCGAGCATCTGCAGGACAAGGCGTACGTGCGCGATTTCGTCAGCGTGATACGCGAGCAGTGCGCAGCCTCGCTCGACGGTATCAAGTTGTTGTCCTGACCAGCGTTGGGTTGGAAACAAACCAACAGCAAAGTTTGATAAATATCAAGGTTCAGCAATGAACCACCGCTTACAGTTGAGCACTGTGCGGCGCAACATGCGCTGCCTACTCTTTGGGGAGGAACACGATGTTTTCATTTTCCGAACAATGGGCACGGGCCGGCAAGGCCGTGGTGGAAGCACAATTGATCAGCGCGCAAGCGTATGCGCAGGCCGCTGTCGACAGCGGCGCCAGCGTGCTGGAATTGCAGCTCGATGCGGCCCGCACGGCGCTGGCGGCCGCTACTGTGGCGGGCAATCAGCTGCTGTCCGCGAAGGACCCGCAAGCGCTGCTGGAACTGTCGCGCACGCAGTCGCAACTGGCCATCGAACGCATCGGTGCATATAGCCGTCAGGCAAAGGATGTTGCTCAAGAAACCCAGGAGAAATTCGACACTGTGACAAAGGGTGAGTTTGCTGCATCGCGTCAAAAATTTGGCGAGCTGTTGCAGGTGGTAAAGCAAACGCCCGTACCCCTGATTATTCCCTTCAATAATTTTCTAAAAACCACTTTCGGCGGCGCCGATGAAGGGTATGATAAAAATAAAAACACGCGTCCTGCTCGCCAGGCGTAAGCGCGTTGCGGCCCGGCAGCGGCTATCCGCCGCGCCAGGCCGCCCGCCGCCACCGCAGGCAGGCTGTCATCGCCGCCGCCTGCGGTGCGGCGCTGGAACTGCGGCGCATGCCGCGCTAGAATGAAACACAGCTTGCTGTGTCTTCCCGGATTCACAGGATTCCAATGGGATTCTATTAGCACCTTGACCTTGGCCCTCGTGGCCAGCATATCGGAGAAATAAATGGATGATGTCGTAATCGTGGCCGCCGGCCGTACCGCAGTCGGCAAATTCGGTGGCAGTCTGGCCAAGATTCCTGCGTCCGAACTGGGCGCGCATGTAATCAAGGGCTTGCTGGCACAAACCGGCATCGACCCGAACCTGATCGGCGAAGCGATCCTGGGCCAGGTGCTGACGGCTGCCGTCGGCCAGAACGCCGCGCGCCAGGCCGTCATCAAGGCTGGCCTGCCGAGCAGCATCCCGGCATTCACCATCAACAAGGTATGCGGCAGCGGCTTGAAGGCCACGCACCTGGCGGCGCAAGCGATCAAGTGCGGCGACGCCAACATCATCATCGCCGGCGGCCAGGAAAACATGAGCGCTTCGCCGCACGCGATGAACGGCTCGCGCGACGGTTTCCGCATGGGCGACTTCAAGATGATCGACACCATGATCGTCGACGGCCTGTGGGACGTGTACAACCAGTACCACATGGGCATCACGGCGGAAAACGTCGCCAAGAAATACGAAGTGACGCGCGCCGAGCAGGATGAATTCGCGCTGCAGTCGCAACTGAAGGCGGAAGCGGCGCAAAAGGCGGGCAAGTTCAAGGATGAAATCCTGCCGCTGGAAATCGCCAACAAAAAAGGTACCGTTGTCTTCGACAGCGACGAATACATCAAGCCCGGTTCGACCCTGGAATCGCTGGCCGGCCTGCGCCCCGCGTTCGCCAAGGACGGCACCGTCACGGCCGGCAACGCCTCGGGCCTGAACGATGGCGCCGCCGCCGTCATCATGATGTCCGCCTCGCAAGCGAAGGAACTGGGCTTGAAGCCGCTGGCACGCATCAAGGCTTACGCCTCGTCGGGCCTGGACCCGGCCGTCATGGGCATGGGCCCCGTCTCCGCATCGCGTCTGTGCCTGAAAAAAGCCGGCTGGACGCATGAAGAGCTGGACTTGATGGAAATCAACGAAGCGTTTGCCGCGCAAGCGATTGCCGTCAACAAGGAAATGGGCTGGGATACCAGCAAGATCAACGTGAACGGCGGCGCGATTGCCATCGGCCACCCGATCGGCGCGTCCGGCGCGCGCATCCTGGTCACCCTGATCCACGAAATGATCCGCCGCGACGCCAAGAAAGGCCTGGCCGCACTGTGCATCGGCGGCGGCATGGGCGTCGCTCTGGCCATCGAGCGCGACTAAGTAGCTGGCACCGCACCCAAGCTACTGCGCGGCGTGCTTTGCGGCCTGCGATGCTCACCGTGCTAGAGCACGGTTGCGCTTCTTAGCCACAAATCATCGCCGCTCGCTACGCTTGGGTGCGATGCGGTACGCCGCTGTCATGCGGCGGTTTTGGGCTGCTTTATTTAAATAATTAACTTTTTAGCAACAGAACGACACTGAGGGGATGAAAATGGCAAGAGTTGCATTGGTAACTGGTGGCATGGGTGGTCTGGGCGAAGCGGTGTGTTTCAAGCTGGCGGCGCTCGGCTATCGCGTGGTGACCACATATTCCCCAGGCAATCCGAAGGTCGCGGAATGGCTGGCGACGACCAAGGACATGGGCTACGACTTCAAGGCGTATCCGTGCGACGTGGCCGACTACGATTCGGCAGCGGCCTGCGTGGCGGCCGTGGAAGCGGAAATCGGTCCTGTCGACGTGCTGGTGAATAACGCCGGCATCACGCGCGACATGACGTTCAAGAAGATGGACAAGCCGAACTGGGACGCCGTGATGGGCACCAACCTCGATTCCGTCTTCAACATGACCAAGCCCGTCTGCGACGGCATGGTGGAACGCGGCTGGGGCCGCATCATCAATATTTCGTCCGTGAATGGCCAGAAGGGCGCATTCGGCCAGACCAACTATTCGGCCGCGAAAGCCGGCATGCATGGTTTCACCAAGTCGCTGGCGCTGGAAGTGGCGCGCAAGAACGTCACCGTCAACACCATCTCGCCAGGCTACATCGGCACCAAGATGGTCATGGCGATTCCGCAGGAAGTGCTCGACAGCAAAATCATCCCGCAAATTCCGATGGCGCGCCTGGGCAAGCCGGAAGAAGTGGCCGGCCTGGTGGCTTACCTGGCTTCCGATGAAGCGGCCTTCGTCACGGGCGCCAACATCTCGATCAACGGCGGCCAGCACATGTCGTAATCGTTGTTGAGGTAAAACAAAAAGACAGCTGCGGCTGTCTTTTTTTATGCTTGCAAGCAAAACAAGGGAATCGCCGGATTTGCCTTAAAATCAGTATTTCTCCACTGCATCATCTCCATGACCCTAGTTCCCGCCTTGCGCCGCGCCAGCGTGGCCGCCATCCTTTTCCTGGGCGCCAGTGCGGCCCAGGCCAGCGTCGCGTTCCACGTCACGGTGGTGACCGAACGGGTCGTCAAACCCGGCGTGAAAACCAGCCTGCCCGCGCGCGAGACGCAGGAAAGCGATGTCGTGCTGGGCCCCCATTACCTCAGCGTGCGCGATGGCATGAGCTTGTCCATGTTCGATTTTGCCACGCGCCGCCGCTACCTCATCGATACGGCGGCGGGAACCTATGACGGTTATTCGCTGTTCGACGCCGTCGGCTTTCGCGCCATCGAGTTGCGCCACCGGCAGGGCATTGCAGGCATGCTGCAGGCCGGCAAGCTGGAACAGCATGCGACCTTGCCCGTGTATGAAGAGCAGACTTTATCGGTGCAGGCGCCAGGGCGGCGCGGCGCACTGGTCCCCCAGGTGCTCGACGGCGCCGTGCTGTGGTCGCTCGACGGGCAGCCCCTGCTGCGCCTGGGGATAGCCGGCAGCCCCGTCAGCGGCGCCGATGCGACGGCGTTTGCCCAGTTTCTGCGCTACACCTGGGGCGGCCACCCGCTGGTGTTGAAGATGCTGGCCGATGGCAAGCGCATTCCCGCCGACTTTACCTTGCATTACCAGGAGGTGGGCGGCACGGCCACGCGCCATTTCCGCATCGGCGCCATGACGGCGGGGGCGCCCGCCACGTATTCCCTGGCCGCATACCGGCCACGCCCGCTGGCGGCCGACGCGTCGCCGCTCGAGCGCGTGCTGGCGCAGGCGGCGCTGTTGCCGCCGCTGAGTCCCCAGGCGCATCCGGCGTTGCGCGCCGAGGCGGAGCGCCTGTTTGCGGCAGAAAAACCCTTCGAGGCTTTCTTGACCTTGCTGGAAGACCATTTTTCCACGGGTGCGCTGGTGGACAAGCTGTCGCGTGAGCAACAGCGGGCCATGCAGGAGTGCCAGCCCATCCACGACTTGACGCGCGCGCTGCTGGCCAAGGATAAAGAGGGCGTCGCGGCCGCGCTGGCCGCCGTGCAGGAAGCCAGGACGCAAACGGGGATGCAGCAGCCCGTCCTGGCCCTGTTCGAAGGTAATTTGCGCGCCAAGCTGGGCCAATGGCCGGAAGCGACGGCCCTGTATCTGCAAGTGCTGCAAGCCAAGCCGCACATGGCGGCCGTGTACCAGGACCTGGGCGACGCTTTGCTGGCGCAATTCGATGCGCCGAATGCCTGGCGCAGCTGGGATGCGGGCCGGGCCATGGCGCCAGGTCTGCGGCAATTTCGCAAGGTCAACGACTTTGAGCGCAGCCTGCTGGCCGATTACCCGGCCTTCTTCATGGATGCGATGGCCGATCAGCCCAGCACCAGCCGCCCGGCCAGCAGCACGAACACGGCAGGCAGCACGAACTTGCCGTAAGGCGAAGGCTTGCCGCGCAGGCGGCGCGCCAGGCGCGCGGCCAGCACGGCGTACAGGGCGTCGAACAGCAGGCCCACCAGCACCAGGACGGCGCCCAGGCGCAGGTATTGCATGCCGACCTGCTCGCTGCCGACGACGAATTGCGGCAGGAACATGCTGCAAAACAGCAGCGCCTTCGGATTGAGCAGATTCGTCAGGAAGCCGCGCACCAGGCTGGCGCGGGCGCCATGCGCCGTGGCGGGGGCGGCCGCTTCCTGTGCCGTTTTGCTCGACAGGGCCGACTGCAGCAGGCGCAGCGCCAGGTACAGCAGGTAGGCGGCGCCCGCCCATTTGACCCATTGCAAGGCTTGCGGATGCGTCACCATCAGTGCCGCCAGGCCCGCGCCCGACAGCGCCACGTGGACGGCGCGCGCGCCGGCGATGCCCACGGCCGTCACCAGCGCCGTGGCCACGCCGCGCGCGGCGCCCGTCGCCAGCACCAGCGCCATGTCGGGGCCCGGTAATAAAAAGGCGCCGGCCAGTGCCAGCAGGTACATCAGGAAGGTAGAATCGGACATGGCTCGGTCGAAAAGAAAAGCGGGAGCATGCACACGGTGCGGCCTGCTCGCCGGGTCCCATTATGTTCTTGCAGCGATGAAATGTGCTTGCTTTTCCTGCCCTGCATGCCCTAGTATTCGGGTAGATTCCACTCGTATAAAAACAAAAAATAGATGAAAATTTCAGAAGTTAGCCTCGACGCCACCGATTTGCAGATACTCAGGCTGTTGCAGGATGAAGGACGGCTGTCGAATGCGCGCCTGGCCGAGCGCTTGAAGCTGAGCGAAACCCCCGTCTGGCGCCGCTTGCGGCGCCTGGAAGAGGAAGGTTTCATTACCGGCTACCAAGCTTTGCTTAACCGCAAGAAGTTGGGCATCGGCCTGGTGGCGTTCGTGCGGGTCGTGTTTGCCAACCATGGCGGCGAACAACCGTCGCAGTTCGAGCAGGCGATCGCGACGATTCCAGAAATCTTGTCGTGCCACAATGTGGCGGGCGAAGCCGATTACTTCCTGCAAGTGGTGGCGCGCGACCTGGAAGCGTATGGCGAATTCGTCTCGACCGTGCTGCGCCGCCTGCCCGGTGTGGCGGAAATCCAGTCCAGCCTGTCGATGCGCGAAATCAAGTCGTCGAACCGCCTGCCCTTGCTGCTGGCCTGAGGCGCCGGCGGCGCACTATAATTGGAACAGTTGCCAGGACTCGTGCCTGGCGCCCCGACTGCCATTCTGAGGACCGCCATGCCCGATTCTTTGTCCCCCCTGTTTCCCGTCCTGTCGCCAAACCGGCACGGCATGCTGGCGGTCGATGACATCCACACCATTTATTGGGAAGAGTGCGGCAATCCCGACGGCATTCCCGTGCTGTTCCTGCACGGCGGCCCGGGAGCGGGCCTGTCGCCGCAGCACCGCCGCTTTTTTGACCCGCAGCGCTATCGCGTGATCCTGTTCGACCAGCGCGGCGCGGGCAAGTCCACGCCGCTGGGCGAATGGCGCAACAATACGACGCAGCTGCTGATCGCCGATATCGAACGCTTGCGGGCCCAGTTCGGCATCGACCAATGGCTGGTGTTTGGCGGCTCGTGGGGTTCGACCCTGGCGCTGGCGTATGGCCAGGCCCACCCCGAGGCTTGCCTCGGTTTCGTGCTGCGCGGCATTTTCCTGTGCACGCAGGCGGAAATCGACTGGTTCATCGAGGGCGTGCGCTGGTTCTATCCGGAACTGTATGCGGAATTCGCCGCGCCTATTCCCGCAGAGGAACGGGGCGACTTGCTGGCGGCCTACGTGAAACGCATCCTCAGCAGCGATCCCGCCGTGTACTGGCCCGCCGCGCGCGCCTGGAGCCGCTTCGAAGGCCGCCGCGTGTACCTGATGCCGCAGCCGGAAGATGCGCCGAACGATGCGCTCGACCTGGGCGTGGGCCGGCTCGAATCGCACTACATGGCCAACCTCGGTTTCTTCGAGGAAGACCAGCTGATCCGCAACATGGCGCGCATCGCGCATTTGCCGGCCGTCATCGTGCAAGGCCGCTACGACGCCATCTGCCCGCCGCTGTCGGCCTACCGCCTGCAGCAAGCCTGGCCCGGCGCGCAGCTGGAAATGATCCCGGATGCGGGCCATGGCGCGCTCGAGCACGGCATCGCTTCGGCGCTGGTGCGCGCCACCGAGCGCTTCGTGCCGGGGCGCGGTTTCGTATGACGCCAGAGCCCGCCGGTTGGCAAAGCGGCCAGCCGGCGTGCGCCACCTGCTACACTATGGCCTGTGCTGGCGCCACGGTCGGGCGCCGGTGTAAACCCACGACTTTTTATCCATGAACATACAGATCGGCGACATCGGCCATATCATCCAGCTGGCGATTGCGCCGGTTTTCCTGTTGACCGGTATCGGCACCATGCTGGTGGTGCTGACCAACCGTCTGGGCCGCATCATCGACCGCACGCGCGTGCTGGAAGACCGGCTCGACATCGGCTACAACGATTTCTATATGGATGAGCTAGATACCTTGTATCGGCGTACCCATCTGATCAATTATTCGATTTCGCTCAGCACGGCGTGCGGTTTCTTCGTCTGCGTCATCATCGCCATGCTGTTTTTGGGCGATATTCTGAACCTGACCCTGGACAAATACATCGCGGCCTTCTTTGTGCTGGCCGTGATTTGCCTGATCGGCTGTTTTATTTATTTACTGCGCGAAATTTATCTGGCCGCGACGGCCCAGCGCATCCGGCGCCATATCCGCCCGCCACGTTAAGCGGCGCGCCGGTTTACCCTACTATTGAAGAACGAGTCCAGCATGCACGATTACAAACGTCCCCCCACCCTGCACCGCTACGGCCAGCGCAGCGAACTCGAGCTGGCGCTGAGCCTGGGCCAGTTCCGCCTGATGCCTGCGGGCAATTGTTTGACCCTGAGCTTTTCGCAAGTGTGGGACAAGCAACTGTTCGACCTGTTCGCCCCGGCCGACGCCTGTTTGATCATCCACAATACGGAAGAATTCGGCGAACGCCTGCACCGCGCCGTGCAGCGCACCTTGCCCAGCTGGGCCGGCATCGATGGCCTGGTCGAGTATGGCCAGCGCGCCGCCCTGGGCGCCGCCTTCACCAAGACGCGCGCCGAAGCGTTGGAACAGGAATGGCTGTTCGCCTGGCGCTCGATGCAGCCGCAGGCGAGCCTGAACCCCGTCACGGTAAAGCTGGGCAGCCTGGAAAACTTCGCGGAAATCCGCGACCGCGATACCTACCTGGCGTAGTTTTATCCGGATTTATCGGCGTACTGGCTGTCGATACGGGCCAGCACGGCCGCCATCATGCGCTCGATATCGCCGCGTATCATGGTCGTGCCCAGCATGCCGGGCACGTAGAAGCCCGGCATCAGCCGGCTGGAAAAGACGATGCGCGTGCCGCCCGTCTCGGGGATGGGATACAGATTCCAGCGCGATTCGTAATGCCGCATGTCGCCCGAGATCAGGGCGATGTCGATGGCCGTGAACGGCGTTTCCGTGGCGCGCACCACCAGGTGGATGGGGTGGTTCATGAACAGGAAGCGCGCCATGCCCTGCTGCTCGATGATGACTTCATTGCCGTTGCGCGACAGCACGCGGCAGGAACTCAGATCCGGCACGAATTCATGCATGCGCTCGTAGGAGGTCAGGGTCTTCCAGACGGACGCCGGCGGCGCCTGCACGCTGCCGCTGGCATCGACTTCATACATGCGCTGCCCGTCGACCTCGATGCGCTTGACGTCGACCTTGAGCTTGTCCATGCGTATCGCCTGCGCCAGCGCGGTAGCGGGGACGGCGCACAGCATCAGCAGGCAAAGGAAGAGTCGCGTCATGCACCTAGCCTACGGGAAACTTGCGCCCGGCACAAGCTGTACGCATCGCCGGCCCGTGCGCCGGGCGATTTAGAACTCCCGGTCTAGAGAAATACGCTGCGGCGAGCGGCAATGCTTGCTACCGTACGGCCTGCATACCACCTCTACCGGACCGATCACCATGACTGCCTATCCCCACCTGCTGGCCCCGCTCGACCTGGGTTTTACCTCTTTGCGCAACAGAGTCATCATGGGGTCCATGCATACGGGCCTGGAAGACCGTTTTTATCATTATGGCAAGCTCGCCGCGTTTTACCGCGAACGGGCACGGGGCGGGGTGGGGCTGATCGTCACGGGCGGCATCTCGCCGAACCGCCAGGGCTGGCTGCTGCCGTTCGGCGGCACGCTCAATTTCCTCGGCGACGTGCCGAACCACCGCAAGGTGACGCGCGCCGTGCACGAGGAGGGCGGCAAGATCGTCATGCAGATCCTGCATGCGGGCCGCTATGGCTATCAGCCGTTCGTCGTCTCGGCGTCGGCGAAGAAATCGCCGATCTCGCCATTCCGCCCCCGTCCCCTGAGCGAACGGGGCATCGAGCGCACCATCTGCGACTACGTGCGCTGCGCGCGCCTGGCGCAAAAAGCCGGCTATGACGGCATCGAAGTGATGGGCAGCGAAGGATACCTGTTGAACCAGTTCCTGTGCGCGCGCACGAACCTGCGCCAGGACCGCTGGGGCGGCAGCATCGAGAACCGCATGCGCCTGCCCGTGGACATCGTGCGCCGCATCCGCGCCGCCGTCGGCCCCAACTTCATCATCATGTACCGCCATTCCCTGCTCGACCTGGTCGAGGGCGGCAATACCTGGGATGACGTGGTGGCGGTGGCCAAGGCCCTGGAACACGCGGGCGTGACGATTCTCAATACGGGCTTCGGCTGGCATGAGGCGAGGGTGCCCACCATCGTCACCTCCGTGCCGCGCGCCGCCTTCGCCTCCGTGGCGGGCCGGCTGCGCCGCGAAGTCGGCATTCCCGTGGTGGCGTCGAACCGCATCAACATGCCGCACGAAGCGAACGCCATCCTGGAGCGGGGCGACTGCGACCTGGTGTCGATGGCGCGCCCCTTCCTGGCCGACCCCCATTTTGTCGCCAAGGCCGCCTCCGGGCGCACGGATGAAATCAACACCTGCATCGGCTGCAACCAGGCGTGCCTGGATCACACCTTCGCCAACAAGCGCGCCAGCTGCCTCGTCAACCCGCGCGCCTGCCATGAAACGGAACTCGTGTACGCGAAAAAGGCCGTGCCGCGCCGGGTGGCCGTCGTCGGCGCCGGCCCGGCCGGCCTGTCCGCCGCCTGCGTGGCGGCCGAATGCGGGCACGAGGTGACCCTGTTCGACAGCAGCGACAGCGTGGGCGGCCAGTTCAAGGTGGCCATGCAAATTCCCGGCAAGGAAGAATTTACGGAAACCATCCGCTATTTTGCCCGCCGGCTGGCACTGCTGGAAGTCAAGCTGCGCCTCGGCCAGCGCGTCACGCGCGAGCAATTGCTGTCCGGCGGCTATGACGACGTCATCGTCGCCACCGGCATCAAGGTGCGCCTGCCGGCCATTCCCGGCATCGACCACCCGAAAGTGCTGTCGTATCTGGATGTGCTGCAAAGCAAGAAGCCTGTCGGCGCGCGCGTGGCCATCATCGGCGCGGGCGGCATCGGCTTCGACGTGGGCGAATACCTGCTGCACGACCCGGCGCACCCGCTGCCGCTGCCCGTGGCCACCTGGGCGGGCGAGTGGGGCGTGGACCTGGATGCGGCCACCGGCGGCGGCCTGGTGGCGCCCGTGGCGCCTGCGCCCGTGCGGCAAATCTTCCTGTTGCAGCGCAAGACGTCGAAAGTGGGCGCGGGTCTGGGCAAGACGTCGGGCTGGGTGCACCGCGCGGCGCTGGCGAGAAACGGCGTGGCCATGCTGGCCGGCGTGAGCTATGACAAGATCGACGAGCAGGGCTTGCACATCACCGTGGGCGGCGAGCAGCGCCTGCTGGCGGTGGACAACGTGGTCATCTGCGCGGGCCAGGACAGCTTGACGGAGCTCATGCCGGACATGGGCAAGGATGGCAAGCCGCTGGCCACCGCCGGCCCCCGCTTCCATAAGATCGGCGGCGCCGCGCTGGCGGCCGAACTCGACGCCAAGCGGGCGATACGGGAAGGGGCGGAACTGGCTGCCAGCCTGTAAAAAGAAAGCCTGCCGGCTGGGAGCGGGCAGGCTTGCTGGACGGAAATGGCGCCGGCTTAATGCCCGCCATGCCCCTTCTTCGCCGCATCAAAACTCTGCAGCACGTGCTCGGCCATGCCATTGGCCAGTTCGTGCTCGCCGATGAACACCTTGCCCGCGTTTTCCGCGCGCAGCAATTCCGCCTCTTCCTCGCTGTGCGTGCGCACCACCGTCATGATGTTCGGGTTCAGCGCGCGCGCCGTCTCGATCATGGCGCGCACGTGGAAGGTGTCCGGCGTGGCGATGACGAGCATGGTGGCGTGCGTGATGTGCGCCTGGATCAGCACGGCCGGTTCGCCCGCATTGCCGGCCACGGCCGGAATGCCCTGCTTGCGCAGCTGGTCGACGATTTCGCGGTTTTCCTCGGCCACGACGAAGTGGATGCCCCGTTCCATCAGGGCGGCGGCGATGCGCCGGCCCACGCGGCCATAGCCGACCAGGACGATCTGGCCCGACAGTTTTTCCTGCGGCACCGTCATCGGCAGTTCGGCCAGCGGGTCGGTCGTGCGTTCGAACTTGCGCGCGAAATCGCTGTTGCTCATCACGCGCAGCAGCGGCTTGGCCATGCTGAACACGAGCGGATTCAAGGCGATGGACAGGATGGCGCCGGCCAGGATCAGGCTTTGGCCTTCCTGCGGCATCAGGCCCAGCGACAGGCCCAGGGCGGCCAGGATGAACGAGAATTCGCCGATCTGCGCCAGGCTGGCCGAGACGATGATGGCCGTTTTCGGCGGGTAGCGCAGGGCCATCACCAGCAGGAAGGCGGCGATCGACTTGCCGAAGATAATGATGGCGCACACGGCCAGCACTTGCAGGGGCTTCTCGATGAGGATGTTCGGCTCGAACAGCATGCCGACGGACACGAAGAACAGCACGGCGAACGCGTCGCGCAGGGGCAAGGACTCTTCCGCGGCGCGGTGGCTGAGTTCGGATTCGCGCAGCACCATGCCGGCGAAGAAGGCGCCCAGCGCGAAGGACACGCCGAACAGCTTGGTCGACGCATAGGCGATGCCGACGGCGGCGGCGATCACGCACAGGGTGAACAGTTCGCGCGAGCCGGTGCGGGCGACTTGCCACAGGATCCACGGGAACAGCTTGCGGCCGACCACCAGCATGAAGACGATGAAGCCGGCTACTTGCCCCAGGGTAATAGCGAGGGTTTGCCACAGGCTGACGGCCTCGGCATCCGGTGCGACCTTGCCGCCCAGCACGCCGGCAAACGCCGGCAGCAGCACCAGCACCAGCACGGTGACGAGGTCTTCCACCACCAGCCAGCCGACGGCGATGCGGCCATTCAGGGAATCGAGGATGCCCCGTTCTTCCAGCGCGCGCAGCAGCACCACGGTACTGGCGACCGATAGGGCCAGTCCAAAGATCAGTCCGCCACCGAGGGTCCAGCCCCACCAGTGGGCCAGGCCCATGCCCATCGCCGTGGCGACGCCGATCTGCAGGATGGCGCCGGGCAGCGCGATCTTGCGCACGTCCCACAAATCCTCGATGGAAAAGTGCAGGCCGACACCGAACATCATCAGCATCACCCCGATTTCCGCCAATTGTCCCGCTATTTCCGCATCCGCCACAAAACCGGGCGTGGCCGGTCCGATGATGATGCCGGCGGCCAGATAGCCGACCAGGGCCGGCAGTTTCAGGCGCGCGGCGATGAAGCCGAAGATGAGGCCGAACCCGAGGGCGGCGGCGATGGTGGTGATCAGGCTGATGTCATGGGGCATGCGTGTGGGGTTCCTTATGGGGACGTGCGGATGGAAAAAGATGTTGCTCAGCGACCAAGTATAAACGCATCAAAGCCCCTGCCGGAAAATTTCCTGCGGCTTTATTGCAAAAAACCTGTGCTATATCTTCGTCCAGGTGGCCACGAACGCATGTTATCCACCCGGATCTTCGCCTAATTCAAGGACTCCACCCTATGCCACCCCGTGTCTCTACACCTTGCGCACGATCACGCAGCCGATGGAATAACCGGCGCCGAACGAGCAGATGACACCCGTGGCGCCCGCCGCCATGTCATCCTGATACTTATGGAAGGCGATGATGGAGCCGGCCGACGAGGTGTTGGCGTAGGTGTCGAGGATCACGGGCGCTTCGTTGGCTTCCGCGTCGCGGCCCAGGATCAGGCGCGCGATCAGCAGATTCATGTTCAGATTCGCCTGGTGCAGCCAGTAGCGGGAGACTTGCGCCACTTCCACGCCGGCCTTGGCCAGGGTCGTCTTGATCATCTCGGCAGCCATCGGGCACACTTCCTTGAACACCTTGCGGCCTTGCTGGCGGAACAATTTATCCGCCTTGCCCATGCCGGATTCGTCAAAACGGTTGAGGAAGCCGAAATTGTTGCGGATGGCGTTAGAAAAGCGCGTTTTCAGTTCCGTGCCGATGATCTCGAACTGGTGCTGCGAGACGGCCGTGTCTTTCGCTTCGACGATGATGGCGGTGCAGGCGTCGCCGAAAATGAAATGGCTGTCGCGGTCGCGCCAGTTCAGGTGGCCGCTGGTGATTTCCGGGTTCAACACCAGCACGGCGCGCGCCTGGCCGCTTTGCACGGCGGCGACGGCTTGCTGGATGCCGAAGGTGGCGGACGAGCACGCCACGTTCATGTCAAAACCATAACCATCGATGCCCAGCGCATCCTGCACTTCCACGGCCATGGCCGGGTAGGCGCGCTGCATATTGCTGCAAGCCACCAGTACCATGTCGATATCGGCTGGCGTGCGGCCGGCGCGCGCCAAGGCGTCGCGCGCAGCGGCGACGGCCATTTCCGCCTGCAGCGACAGTTCGTCATCGCCACGCTCCGCAATGCGCGACACCATGCGGGTCGGATCGAGGATGCCTTCCTTTTCCATCACGAAGCGCGACTTGATGCCGGACGCCTTTTCGATGAAGGCCACGCTCGACAGGTCCAGCGCCGTCACCGTGCCCGCGGCGATCGCGTCGGCATTGTCGGCATTGAATTTTTCCGCGTAGGCATTGAAGCAGGTGACCAGCTCTTCGTTGGAGATCGAAAATGGCGGCGTGTACAGTCCGGTACCGCTGATGACGACTTGTTTCATGGTTAAACTTTCAAATTTGGCAATCGACGCGATGCCGATAAGTGAAGCAAATTTTACACAAACGGGCTCGACTGTAGAGAGTTTCGTGTTGCGGGGCAGGGGGAAGTGTGGCGGAAGATTGATTTTTGTCGCGTGGACGGGGTAACGGGGGGCATGGCGCCCCCCGCCGTGCTGCTGGCGCTGCTGTTTACTTCTTCTGTTCTTGCTTGACGTCAGCTTGCACCACCACCGGTTCGGCCTTGGCCAGTTGCACCGGCAAACCTTTCAGGTGGTTCAGCGCCTGGTGCAGCTGGAAATCGTCCTGGCTGCCGAATTCCAACGGTTTGCGGGTCTTTTCCAGGGCGATGATGCGCAATTGCTCTTCCATCTCGTCGTTGACGGGCGCGGCCTTGGCGCTTTCCTTGTCGCGGTCGTTGCTCAGGTGCTTGGAGAGGTCCGCTTCGCGGATGCGCAAGCCGTTCAAGCCGTCGCCGTCCGCATTTTCATCGACCAGCAGGTCGGGCACGATGCCCTTGGCCTGGATCGAGCGCCCGTTCGGCGTGTAGTAGCGGGCCGTCGTCAGCTTGACGGCCGTGTCGGCAGTCAATTGGCGGATGGTTTGCACGGAACCCTTGCCAAAGGTTTGCGTGCCGATGATGGTGGCGCGCTTGTAGTCTTGCAGGGCGCCGGCGACGATTTCCGAGGCCGAGGCCGAACCCGTGTTGACGAGCACCACCAGCGGCACTTTCTTGATGGCGGCCGGCAATTTCGCCAGGGCATCGCCTTCCGAGCGGAAGGTATAGTATTCGGCGCGGCCGTAGAACACCTGTTTCGAGTCCGGCAACTGGCCGTTGGTCGAGACGATGGCCGCGTCCTTCGGCAGGAAGGCGGCCGAGACGCCGATGGCGCCCTGCAGCACGCCGCCCGGATCGTTGCGCAGGTCCAGCACCATGCCTTTCAGGTTCGGGTCTTGCTTGTAGAGCGCCGTGATCTGCGCGGCCATGTCGTCGACGGTCGGTTCCTGGAATTGCGACACGCGCAGCCAGGCGTAGCCCGGCTCGACCATCTTCGCCTTCACGCTTTTCTGGTGGATTTCCTCGCGCGTGATGGTGAAGGCCAGCGGCTGCGGTTCATCCTTGCGGGCAATCGTCAGCGAGACCTTGGTGCCCGGCTCGCCGCGCATGCGCTTGACGTTGTCGTCGAGGCTGACGCCTTTCACGGGCTGGCCGTCGAGGCGGGTAATCAGATCGCCTGCCTTGATGCCGGCGCGGTAGGCGGGCGAATCTTCGATGGGCGAGACGATCTTGATGTAGCCGTCTTCGCTGAGGCCAATTTCAATGCCCAGGCCGACGAACTTGCCTTCGGAGCCTTCGCGCAGTTCGGCGTAGGCTTTCTTGTCCAGATAGGCGGAATGGGGGTCGAGCGAGGCGACCATGCCGGAAATGGCGTCTTCCAGCAGTTTCTTATCTTCGACGGGTTCCACGTAATCGGACTTGATCAGGCCAAACACATCGGCCAGCTGGCGCAGCTCTTCCAGCGGCAGGGGCGGCTCGACGTTTTTTTGCGCCATGGCGGAAAATTGCAGCGACACGGCGACGCCGGCCACCACGCCCAGGCCGATCAAGCCGGTATTTTTGAGTTTGCCCATCATTGCACCTTTGCAGCTAGCGTGTCTTGCACAAGCGCCAGTCCCCGTGGAGCGGCGCTTTCCTGAAAGTATAGACCTGAATCTCTGCCGGCGTGGGCCGGCCGTGGAAAAAGCATGCCTGGGCCCAGTCTACGCGCGAAAACGGGGCGGCCAGCTTGCCATATGTTGCGGTTTTGTATGCGATGTATAGTTACTCTTGAGGGGAGTAAGCATTTGTAAGAGTCGAAAAAAAGCGTGTGCCGCGGCCCTATAGTGGACTCGCATTCTCGACCCGAAGTGGTTTTGCCTGCGTCTGCGGACGCAGGCTTTTTTTTATCCGGAGCCCCCATGACCTCGTTGACCTTCCTCCCCGCCGTGCGCCGTTTCAGCCTGGCCTTACTGCTGGGCACCACCGCCTTGACCGCCTTGGCCGTGCCGATTGCCGACATGCGCCTGGAAGACTTGCTGCCGATGGCGCCCGATTTCAAGACGGAATTGAAGCTCAATGCGAATCAGACCACCTTGTGGCAGCAGGTGGAAGGGAAATCGCGTCAATTGTTGCGCGAACGCAAGGCGCGCCGCGAACGCCTGCAAGCGGGCGTGGCGCAGGGTTTGCAGGCGCCCCGGCTGGAGCTGCGCGACCTGCTCGCCGGCCTGGACATGGAAAGCACGCAGAGCCTGGCCGAGGAAAAGCAGCTGCGCGAATGGTGGCTGAGCGTCAACGATGCCCTGGACGAGAACCAGCGCCAGATGGTGGCCCAGTTCATCGCCGGCCAGATGGCGCGCGTGATGGACGCCGCCATGCCCCGCAGCGAGTCGCGCGGCGCGCCCGGTGGCGAGCACGGCGGGCGCAAGGGTGGTGGCAAGGGGGGCATGGGCGGCGCGGGCGTGAGCATGGGCAGCGGGGGCGCCGGTATCACCTTGCCCGGCAACTGAGGGTAAGCAGGGGGCAAGCGCGGGGGGCAAGCAAGGGGCAAGGATGGCCAAAAGGCATGCTTGCGTGCTACATTCCTGCAGCGCCTGGCGCGGCAGGCTATCCGCCCGAAGCTATCCGCCCGGTCTTTTTGACATGCCCCATAAGGACAATCCGTGAATCGCTATCTCTTGAGCAGTCTGACCCTGACCCTGTTGGCTGCGTTTGCCCATGCCGCCGAACCCGCATCCGCCGTTGCCGCCCCGACCGTGGCACCTTCCGCACCTGCCGCCGCCGGCGTCGTTTCCGGCATCGATGTGCAGTACATCGACCCCGCCGTGCGCGTGCAGGACGATTTCTTTACCCATTTGAATGGCAAGTGGCTGGCCACGGCCGAGATTCCTGCCGACAAGTCGAGCTGGGGTTCGTTCGCCAAGCTGCGCGATGACACCACGCCACAGTTGCGCGGCATCATCGAAGCCACGCAAAAGGACAAGAACAGGAAAGCCGGTTCCGAAGCGCAGAAAATCAGCGACCTGTACGCCAGCTACATGGATGAAGTCAAGCTCGAGGCGCTGGGCACGAAGCCGCTGGCCGGCGAACTGAACCGCATCCGCTCGCTGCGCGACAAGAAGGGCGTGCCCGCCCTGATCGCCCACCTGAGCCAGACGGGCGTGGCCACGCCGTACGCCGTCTACGTGGGCCAGGATGCCCGTGCTTCGACGAAATATGCGGCCTACGTGAGCCAAAGCGGCCTGGGCATGCCGGACCGCGACTACTACCTGGAAGCCAAGCAGGCTGGCGTCAAAGAAAAATACCAGGCGCACGTGGAAAAAATGCTGGCCATGGCCGGCGACAAGAATGCCGCCGCCCGCGCCAAGGCTGTCGTGGCACTGGAAACGGCCCTGGCCGAAGTGCAATGGACCAAGGTCGAGAACCGCGACCCCGTCAAACGCTACAACAAGACCGACATCAACAAGCTGAACGGGCTGACTCCTGGCTACGACCTGAAGTCCGGCCTGGCCGCGCTGGGCATCGCCAACAAGGTCGATTACGTGATCGTCAACCAGCCGAGCTACCTGGCCGGCTACAACAAGGTGCTGGCGTCAAGCGACCTGGACACCCTGAAAGCGTATTTCGAATGGCAGTTGCTGCGCAGCTATGCCAGCTACCTGTCGAAAAACTTCGTCGATGAAAGCTTTGCCTTCTACGGCACGGTACTCAGCGGCGTGACGGAAAACCAGCCGCGCTGGAAGCGTGGCGTGGGCGCCGTCGAAGGCGTGCTGGGCGAAGCCGTCGGCAAACTGTACGTGGCGCAATACTTCCCGGCAGAACGCAAGGCGCACATGCAGGAACTGGTGAAAAACGTGCTGGCCGCCTACAAGGACAGCATCGACACCCTGGACTGGATGAGCCCGGAAACCAAGAAGGAAGCGCAAGCCAAGCTGGCCAAGTTCACGCCGAAGATCGCGTATCCGAACAAATGGCGCGATTACACGAAGCTGCAAATCGTCCAGGGCGACCTGGTGGGCAACATGATGCGCGCCGCCAACTTCGGCTCCGCGCGCCAGGTGGCCAAGCTGGGCAAGCCGATCGACCGCGAAGAGTGGGGCATGACGCCGCAGACGGTGAACGCCTATTACAGCTCGACGATGAATGAAATCGTCTTCCCGGCCTCCATCCTGCAGCCGCCGTTCTTCGACGCCAACGCGGACGACGCCGTCAACTATGGCGCCATCGGCGCCGTCATCGGCCATGAAATCAGCCACGGCTTTGACGACAAGGGCAGCCAGTCCGATGGCGACGGCAACCTGCGCGACTGGTGGACCCCGGCCGACCGCAAGAATTTCGCCGCCAAGGCCGACGCGCTGACCAAGCAATATGACGGTTACAGCCCATTGCCTGGCTACCACGTCAACGGCGCCCTGACCCTGGGCGAGAACATCGCCGACAACTCGGGCGTGGCGATCGCCTACAAGGCCTATAAAATCTCGCTGGGCGGCAAGCCTGCACCCGTGCTCGACGGCTTGACGGGCGACCAGCGCTTCTACATGGGCTTTGGCCAGGTGTGGCGCAGCAAGATGCGTGAAGCGCAGCAGATCGTGCAGATCAAGACCGACCCCCATTCGCCGGGCCAGTACCGCGCCAATGGCACCATGGTCAACCAGCCTGGCTTCTACGAAGCATTTGGCGTGAAACCGGGCGACAAGATGTACGTTGCGCCGGAAAACCGCGTCATCATCTGGTAAGCGCATGCGCGTCGTCGTGAAAAACGTACTACTGTAACAACAGAAAAGGCCACCTAGCGTGGTCTTTTTTGCATTCCGGTCAAAGTTCTTTCTGTCGTTTCGGCCGGTATGCTACAGTCAAAAACCGGGCCAGAAGCCCTGGGCCTTCTGACCCTTATATTCCACACAATACAATATAGAGGACAACCGTGAATCGTTATTTGTTAAGTGCATTGACCCTGAGCTTGCTGGCCGGCGTGTCCGGCATGGCTGGCGCCGCTGATACGGCCAAGAAAGCCGCCGCCGCTCCCGCCACGGCTGTCGCCGCCGCCACGGCTGTCGCCGCCGCCGCGCTGACGTCCGGCATCGCCGTCGAATACGTCGACCCTGCCGTGCGCGCGCAGGACGACCTGTTCCAGCACCTGAATGGCAAATGGCTGGCGGAAACGGTCATTCCTGCCGACAAGTCGAGCTGGGGCAGCTTTGCCAAGCTGGCTGACGATACGCAAACGCAGCTGCGCGGCATCGTCGAAGGCGCCGCCGCCGACAAGGCCCGCGCGGCCGGTTCGAATGCCCAGAAAATCGGCGATTTTTATAACAGCTTCATGGATGAAGCCAAGCTGGAAAGCCTGGGTCTGACACCGTTGAACGCGGAGCTGGCGAAGATCGCCGCGCTGCAGGACAAGGCGGAATTGCCGGCCGTAATCGCCCACTTCAGCAAGCTGGGCGTGACTTCGCCTTACGACTTCGGCATCCACCAGGACGCCAAGGATTCCACCAAATACGTGGCCGACATCGTGCAAAGCGGCCTGGGCTTGCCTGACCGCGATTACTACCTGGAAGCAGGCAAGGCCGATACGCGCGCCAAATACCTGGCCCACGTGGAGAAAATGCTCAGCCTGGCCGGCGACGCGAACGCTGCCGCGAATGCGAAAGCCATCCTGGCCCTGGAAACAGAGCTGGCCAAGGCGCAATGGAGCAATGTGCAGAACCGCGACCCCGTCAAGACCTACAACAAGGTGGAACTGGCGAAACTGGCCGCCGTGGCGCCAGGCTACGACTGGGCCCGCTACCTGAAGGACACGGGCATCGCCGGCAAGGTCAATTACGTGATCGTCAGCCAGCCCAGCTATCTGAAGGGTTTTGCCGAGATCGCCAACAAGACGCCGCTGGAAACGTGGAAAGCCTACTTCCAGTGGCACTTGCTGCACGCCAACGCCGGCTACCTGCCGAAAGCGTATGTCGATGAAAACTTCGCGTTTTATGGCACCACCCTGACGGGCGTGACGGAAATGCGTCCGCGCTGGAAACGCGGCGTGGGCGCCGTCGAAGGCGCGCTGGGCGAAGCCGTAGGCCAACTGTACGTGGAGCAATATTTCCCGGCCGAGCGCAAGGTACGCATGGAAGCGCTGGTGAAAAACCTGATGACGGCCTATCAGCAAAGCATCGACAAGCTCGACTGGATGAGCCCCGTCACCAAGAAACAGGCGCAGATCAAGCTGTCCAAGTTCACCACCAAGATCGGCTATCCGAACAAATGGCGCGATTACTCGGGCCTGACGGTGGCGTCGGACGATTTGATCGGCAACATCCAGCGTTCGCACTTGCTCAACTACAACCGCGAATTGAACAAGCTGGGCCAGCCTATCGACCGCGACGAGTGGGGCATGACGCCGCAGACCGTGAATGCTTATTACAACCCGGAACTGAATGAAATCGTCTTCCCGGCCGCCATCCTGCAAGCGCCGTTCTTCGACGCCAACGCGGACGACGCCGTCAACTACGGCGCCATCGGCGGCGTGATCGGCCATGAAATCAGCCACGGCTTCGACGACCAGGGCGCCCAGTACGACGGCGACGGCAACTTGCGCGACTGGTGGACCAAGGCCGACCATAAAAACTTCGCCAAGAAAACCAAGCAGCTGGTGGCGCAGTACAACAGCTTCAGCCCCGTCAAGGGCCACTTCGTCAACGGCGAACTGACCCTGGGCGAGAACATCGCCGACAATTCCGGCGTGGCGATCGCGTATAAAGCGTACAAATTGTCGCTCAATGGCAAGAAAGCCCCCGTCATCGACGGTTTCACGGGCGAGCAGCGCTTCTATGCGGGCTTTGCCCAGGTTTGGCGCATGAAGATGCGCGAAGCGCAGCAACTGGTCTTGCTGAAAACGGACCCGCACTCGCCAGGCCAGTTCCGCGCCAACGGCACCATGCGCAACCAGCCCGGCTTCTACCAGGCGTTTGACGTGAAACCGGGCGACAAGATGTATCTGCCACCGAAAGACCGCGTCATCATGTGGTAAGACGCTAGTCCGAGGCATAAGTTGCCAGCCGCCCCGCGCAAGCCGGGCGGCTTTTTTACGCCGTGTGATCTGGCGCAAACGATGGGTAAAAAAAACCGCCCTGGCGGGCGGTTCCTGGAAACGGGTGTGACGCTGCTTACTTGGCCGGTTCCGCGGCTGGTGCGGCAGCGCCGTCAGCGGCAGCGGCTGGTGCCGGCACTTCCGGTTCCTTGAACTTGCCGCCCGACGCATTGGCGATGTAGACGACGGCGCGCGCCACTTCCACATCGTCGAGGTCGGGATTGCCGCCCTTGGCCGGCATCGCGCGCAAGCCTTCGATGGCGTGTTTCAGGACCGTATCGTAGCCCTGGGCCAGGCGTGCCGACCAGCCGCCCGCATCGCCAAACTTCGGCGCACCGGCCACGCCGGCGCCATGGCAAGCCACGCAGGTCGCCGTGTAGACGGCTTCGCCGCTTTGCAGCACTTTCGGACCGCTGGCATCCTTGAAGGTAAAGCCGGCATTGGCAACCGGACTCAAGCGCTCGGCAATGGCTTCCGGCGACTGGCTGTCCGTACCGGCGCCCGTCAGTTTTTGCGCCGTGACGAACTGCACCAGCAGGATGATGCCGATGACGGTGATGAGGAAGAAGCCAGCTACGGCGGCAAGCAATTGTTTAGGCGTTTTGATCGCTGATTGTTGTTCGTTATGTGCGTCGCTCATGATGTCCTTAGTCCAGATTTGAAACTGATGGCCGTGTAAGGTAGCATTTTTACATGCCTGGATGTAAACCTTTATGAAACCCACAATTATAGGCACAAAAATTGAGCAGTGACATGCAATTGCCAGCGATACGACAGTTTCCGTAGACGTAGGTAAAGAAAAACGGTATCCTTCGCATCACTTCAGAAATTCCCCCTACGCGGCTGTAGCTCAGTGGATAGAGTATTGGCCTCCGAAGCCAAGGGTCGTGGGTTCGATCCCCGCCAGCCGCACCAAGATGTCCCCGTTGTTTCCTCCATTATTTCCCCCTCTGTTCGCAGTTGATGGGTTCCCCTGTGTCTGTTCGCCTTGCCGTTCTGGCTTCGTGTCGTGCTTGTCCGTGCACAAATTGTTATACTATTTTGGTTGCGTTTATTGCGTTTGACTCGTAAGCTTGAACGGGAAGTAGGGAGGAATACCATGTCGAATGTGATTGACCGTCTGGAAAATAAAGAAGACCTGGAACTGGCGAAAGCGGCGCAGCGTTGCTTGGTCAGTGCGCTAGATCATTCGCGTGCCGTGCAGATTGCCATTCTGGAAGAGGGTGCGCAGGACTTGGGCGACGCCCCCTTGCTGCGCTTGCCGCCGAATGTATTGCGCCTGTTTGCCGATGTGTTAGGCACCTTGGCGCAAGGGAAGGCCGTGACGGTCATGCCCAAGGAGCTCGATGTGACGACCCAGGAAGCGGCCATGTATTTGAATATGTCACGGCCGTATCTGGTGCGCTTGCTTGAAGCGGGGAAAATTCCCCATCATAAGGTGGGTACGCACCGCCGGCTGCGCTTTGAGGATGTGGTGCAGTACAAGGATGAGCGCAAACGGCGTTCGCAACAGGCCTTGCAAGCCTTGGCAGATCAGGCGCAGGAGCTTGAACTGGGGGACTGATGGCCGGATACTACCGTTACACTGCCGTCCTCGATGCCTGTGTGTTATATCCGGCACCCTTGCGCGATCTATTGCTGAGTTTGGCGGCGGACGGTATCTTCAGCGCACGCTGGACAGCGCAGATACAGGAGGAGTGGCAACGCAACTTGCTGCTCAAGCGGCCTGATCTCGACCCTTCGGCGTTGGCGCGCACCAGCGCGCTGATGGCCGAGGCAGTGGAGGATGGCGTGATCGAAGCGTACGAATACCTGATCGATACCTTGATCTTGCCCGATCCGGACGACCGGTACGTTCTGGCGGCTGCTATCGTGGGACATGCTGATGCCATCGTCACCTTCAATCTCAAGGATTTCCCGGACGCGCTCATGCGCGGGCACAACATTGAAGTCTTGCACCCGGATGATTTTCTGGTGGCCCAGTATGAATTGGCCCCCACACGCATGCTTGCTGTCGTCAAGGAAAATCGGGCACGATTGCGCAAACCGCCCAGATCCTCAGCCGAATTGATTGCCACTTACGAAGCGCAAGGCTTGCCCCAGTTGAGCAAGTTGCTGCGCTCCGCCATGGCTTCGCTATAACGTGGCGCGTTACTTCAGCAATTTCAGCAACGCCTGCGCCGCCGCCTCCGATGAGGCCGGATTCTGCCCGGTGATCAAGATGCCGTCCGTCAGCACATATGGCGCCCAGTCCGCGCCCTTCGAGTAGATGCCGCCGTTATCCTTGAGCATGTCTTCCACCAAGAAGGGCACGACTTTCGTCAGGCCCACGGCGTCTTCTTCCGTATTCGTGAAACCCGTCACCTGCTTGCCCTTCACCAGCGGCTGGCCATCGCCGCCTTTGACGTGGCGCAAGACGCCGGGGGCGTGGCAGACGGCGGCGACGGGCTTGCCGGCTGACTGCAGCGCTGCGATGAGGGCGATCGAGTCCCGGTCTTCGGCCAAGTCCCACAGGGGGCCGTGGCCGCCCGGATAGAACACGGCGTCATGGTCGGCCGCTTTCACGCTGGACAGCAGGACGGTGGAAGCGAGCGCGGCCTGGGCGGCCGGATCGGCCTTGAAGCGGGCCGTGGCGGCCGTCTGCGATTCGGGGGCGTCGCTCTTCGGGTCCAGCGGCGGCTGGCCGCCCTTGGGCGAAGCCAGGGTCAGGTGCGCGCCCGCGTCTTTCAGCACGTAGTACGGGGCGGCGAATTCTTCCAGCCAGAAGCCGGTCTTGTGGCCCGTGTCGCCCAGCTGGTCGTGCGAGGTCAATACCATTAAAACGTTCATGCGAACTCCTGTGCAAGCGGTGTGGGGGGAGTGTTACGCCATCAGCTTAGTCCTGTTCGCACTTTCATGCTGCACGCCAGTGCTGCCTGTTTTTTGTGCCGGCCTTTGATGAAAACGCCCGCGACGCCCCTGCCGTTGTCCGTTTGCAACCTCCAAAGTGTTCCAGTTGCCGATATCAAAATTGATATCGAAACAGTGGAAAAATTGATTGGAGAGATTATCGCCCAGCCCCTAAGATAAACGCCGAGCATGCGAACGACATGCAAGCAGTGCAAAAATATCAATACAATATCTGGAGATTCATGATGCGCAACGCCACCGGTCCGCTCGCGGCCACTTTCCCTCGTCCATTCACCTTGAAGGCAGCCGTTGCGGCATTGGCCGGTATTGGCTTGCTGAGCACGGCTTCTGTATGGGCGCAGGAGGCGGTGGCGGCCGATGCCAGTGCCGAGCCTGCCGCGGAAGTGTCGGTCGTGACCGTCAGCGGCGTGCGCCGCTCGGCGCAAAATTCGCAGCAGATCAAGATGCGCTCGGACCAGGTCATCGATTCCATCGTCGCCGACGACATCGGCAAATTCCCTGATAACAATGTAGCCGAGACCCTGGCGCGCATTTCCGGCATCCAGATCCGCCGCGATTCGGGCGAGGCCAGTGCCGTCATGATCCGCGGCTTGCGCGATGTCACGACCTTGCTCAACGGCCGCGAACTGTTTACCACCACGGGGCGCTACGTCAACCTGGCCGACATTCCCGCCACCATGCTGCAGCGCGTCGACGTGTATAAATCGCAGGGCGCGGACCAGGTCGAAGGCGGCGTGGCCGGCATCATCGACGTGCGCACCAACCGCCCGTTCGACTTCAAGGAATTTACGGCCAGCGTGAATACGCGCGCCGTCTACAGCGACAAATCGAAAGCCACCGACCCGAACATCAGCGGCATGGTGGCGAACCGCTGGAAGACGGGCATCGGTGAAGTGGGCGCGCTGCTGGGCTTGTCGCAGCAGCAGCACCGTTACCATGAAGAACGCGCATTCAATACGGCGCCCGTGGATAAAAGTTTCCTGTCGCCCGGTTTGACGGGGCCGGACCAGGTGGGTTTGCTGCCGATCAAGGGCGACCGCCGCCGCAGCACCGCCAATGCCGTGCTGCAATGGCGTCCGAACGCCGATGTCGAGCTGTACGCGGAAGGCATGGCCACGCGCTTCCTGCTCGATGCCGAGTCCGATTACTTCGTCGGTTTGCCATGGTGGGGCACGCCCGTGTCCGCCACCAAAATTCCCGGCACCAACCAGCTGCAAACATTGACCTCGACCAACGTCAACACCATCATGTCGACGCAGGCGAACAAGAACGAGACGAAAACGCACCAGTTTGCCGTCGGCGGTTTGTGGGATATCAACCCGGAATGGCGTTTCACGTCGGAAGTGGCCAGCACCAAAAGTACCTTCAAATGGCGCAACCCCATCCTCGACGCCATCACGCAAGTGCCGAACGCCACCATCAATACCAACCAGAATGGCACCCTGCACGTCGATTACACGGGCATCGACTTGCAAGACCCGTCGAATTACTATCTGAAGGGCTTTTTCGACCGCTACGGCCAGGACCAGGGCAGTTCGAACGATGTGCGCGCCGACCTGGCCTACACGCCGAGTGCCGGCGGCATCTTCAAGGAAATCAGCGTCGGCTTGCGCGGCGTCAAGCGCGAAGCCGAATCGATCAAAAGCTATGAAGGCAATGCGGAAGCACCGGACGTGTCCGGCGCCGCATTTCCGTTCAGCCGCCAGGGCGTGACGTCGATTCCAGGCCTCAATTGCTTGTCGGAACCGATGTCCAGCGGCGGACCCGACTACGGCTTGAAGCAGTGGTACACGCCATGCGCCAGTTTCTTGCTCAATAACACGGGCACCGTGCGCCAGGCCGTCACGGGTAGCAGCGCGGCGCGCGCCATGGACCCGGGTTCGTTCTTCAAGGACACGGAAAAGACGTATTCCATCTACACCAAGGCAAAGGTCGCCTTCAAGCTGGCTGACTATCCCGTCGACGGTACTCTGGGCGTGCGCGTCGTGCGCACGGAGCAAAGCTTGCAGGGCAACAGCTCGCAGGATGGCGTCTACACGCCCGTGATCAGCGACACGGCCAGTACCGATGTGCTGCCAAGCGTGGCCCTGAAAATCAAGCTGCGCGCCGACCTGGTCGGCCGCTTTGCGGCGGGCCGCACCATCAGCCGTCCGGGTTTTGCCCAGCTGAACCCGGGCGTGGCCCTCGTCAACTCGACGGAAACGGTGAAGGCGACGGGCGCGGGCGGCAATCCGAATTTGAAACCGGTCGTGGGCGACAATGTCGACGCGGCACTGGAGTGGTATTTCGCGCCGGCCGGTTCCGTCACCGCCACCGTGTTCCACCACAAGTTCGACGGGTATATCCAGCAACGCATTTCCAGCGAAACCATTGCCGGCAAGACGTATGACGTGGACCGCCCGTACAACACGGCGGCCGGCAAGCTGCAAGGCCTGGAAATCGGCTACCAGCAGTTCTATGACGGCTTGCCTGGCATCTTGAGCGGCCTGGGCTTGCAAGCGAACGGCACCTACATGAGCGGCACCACCGACGACGAGACGGGCAGCCATGCGATCACGGGCGTGTCGCGCTACGCCTACAACCTGGTGCTGCTGTACGAAAAAGACGCCTGGTCGGGCCGCCTGGCCTACAACTGGCGCTCGAAATTCATCGACAGCTACAACCAGGGCGGCCCTGGCCTGGACTTGAAAGTGGCGCCGACGGCCCAGCTCGACGGTTCGCTGTCGTACAAGATCAACGAGCAGTTCACCGTGACCCTCGATGGGAATAACTTGCTCGACACCAAGTTCAAGGATTACTGGAACGAACCGGGCGTGTATGCGCGCGATACGCGCCGCTATGACCGCACGGTAGGTCTTTCTTTACGCTGGAAAATGTAAGTTGATCGCACAGTAAAAAATCAAGGGCGTTGCCATGGTTTCGGCCGGCAACGCCCCTGTCAGTTGGACAGTCACGCACGATTCATCATAAAAAGAATGGACGGAAAGCATGGAGACGCAAAAATTATCCACCGTTGAAAAGGTCGGCTTCGGCGCCGGCGACATGGCGCTCAATGTCGTCATTTCGTCGATGATGTTGATCATCACCTTTTTCTATACCGATATCTATGGCTTGAAAACCACGGACCTGGCCCTGCTGTTCGTGGCCGTGAAAGTCATCGGCGCCATCGCCGACCTCGTCATGGGTCAGATCACCGACCGCTACAGCTTTGCCTCGGGCCGCTACCGGCCCTACCTGCTGTGGCTGGCCGTGCCGTATGGCGTCAGCGTCTTCTTTGTCTTCAGCACGCCCGAGTGGCAGTACGACGCCAAGCTGATCTGGGCATATTCCACATATATCCTGATGACGATCATGACGGCCGGCGTGGGCATCCCGTATATTTCCCTGATCAGCGGCTTGACGAGCGACCCGCAGGACCGCCTGTCGGCCAACGGCTACCGTTTGTTCTTCGCCAAGATCGGCGCCTTCATGGTGACCATCGTCGTGCCGGTCCTGTCGCAGCGCTGGGGCGGCGGCAACCCGGCCGTCGGCTACCAGGCGGCCATGGCCGTGATGGCCGTCATGGGCGTGGCCCTGTTCCTGTTCTGCTATTTCTCCACCACCGAGCGGGTCGTGCACGTGGTGGAAAAGCAACCGTTGCTGGCACAATTGAAAGTGCTGTTGCAGAACGACCAATGGCTGGTGCTGTGCGGCGTGTGCGTCACGGGCACCATCGGCTACGTGGTGCGCGGCTCCGTCGCCATTTATTACGCGAAATACTATCTGGGCGGCAGCACGGAAACGGTGGCCGCCTTTTTGACCACGGGCGTGGTGGCCGCCATCCTGGCCATGATCGCCTCGACCTGGATCACCAAGTTCTATTGCAAAGTTAAACTGTTCCGCTACACGCAGATCGGCGTCGCGCTGATCAGCCTGGCGATCTATTTCTTTGTAAAACCGAGCGACACCGTGCTGGCCTTCGCCCTGTATTTCCTGCTGTCCTTCGTGGTGGACTTGCATGCGCCCGTGTTCTGGTCGGCCATCGCGGAAACCATCGACTATGGACAGGTGAAGACGGGCAAGCGCGTCTCCGGCTTCGCCTTTGGCGGCATTTCCGTCTGCCAGAAGGCGGGCATGGCGGTGGCGGGCGGCCTGGTGGGCGTGCTGCTCGCGTATTTCGACTACCAGCCCAACCATGAGCAAACGCAATTCGCCCTGAACGGCATCGCCCTGATGCTGTCGATCATCCCCGGCTTTTTCCACTTGCTGATGGGTTTGCTGATGTTCAAGTACCGCATCAGCGACAGCTATTACACGGGTGTCAAGGTAGAGATGCACAAGCGCGGCTACGTCGCTGCATGAGATTAATTATTTGGAGTAGGCAATATGGCTGATGTCTTGAAACCGCTGATCGAACAACGGGCCGACCCGCACATTTACCGCCACAGCGACGGCTATTATTACTTTACGGCCTCCGTGCCCCAGTACGACCGCATCGAGCTGCGCCGCGCGGACAGCATTGCCGGCCTGGCCGATGCGCTCACGGTCGACGTGTGGCACAAGCCGGACACGGGCCCGTACAGCGAACTGGTGTGGGCGCCGGAATTGCACTTCAACCAGGGCGCCTGGTATGTGTATTTCGCCGCCGCGCCGAGCCGCGAAATCAAGCATAAATTGTTCCAGCACCGCATGTATGCGATCCGCAATACGAATGCCAACCCCCTGGAAGGCGAGTGGGAATTCATGGGACAGATCGATACGGGCATCGACACCTTTTGCCTGGACGCCACCACGTTCGAGCACGACGGCGTGCTGTATTACCTGTGGGCGCAGAAGGACGTGGCCATCGAAGGCAATTCGAACCTGTATATCGCGCCGATGGCCACGCCATGGCAGCTGGCCGGCCCGCCCGTGATGCTGAGCAAGCCGGAATTCGACTGGGAAATCCGCGGCTTCTGGGTCAACGAGGGGCCGTCCGTGCTGAAACGCAATGGCAAGATCTTCATCAGCTATTCGGCCAGCGCCACTGATGAAAACTATGCGATGGGCTTGCTGTGGGCCGATGCGTCGGCCGATTTGCTCGATCCGTTCTCGTGGAGCAAGTCGCCCGAGCCCGTGTTTGCCACCTGCTACGAGCACGGCATCTACGGCCCCGGCCACAACAGCTTCACGACGGCCGAGGACGGCGACGGCGTATTGCTGGTGTACCATGCCCGCACCTACACGGAAATCGTCGGCGATCCGCTGTGGAACCCGGATCGCCACACGTTCGTCAAACCGCTGCGCTGGGATGCGCAAGGCATGCCCGTGTTTGGCCGCTCATCGACCCTGTAAAACCTGGACCCGACGCCATGACCCCAGTTGATTCTGTTTCAGTGACGCAAGCGCCGTTCGGCATCCTGCCCGGTGGCCAGCACGTCACCGTGTTTACCCTGACGAACCGCCAGGGCATGCAAGTCAAGGTGCTCGACTTTGGCGCCATTATCAGCGAAGTCCACGTGCCGGACCGCGACGGCACGTTGGCCGACGTGGTGCTTGGTTTCGAGCGCCTCGAACCCTATCTGGCCAATGGCGCTTTCCTGGGCGCCGTCATCGGGCGTTTCGGCAACCGCATTGCCGAGGGGCGTTTCAGCCTCGACGGCAAGGATTACCAGCTGGCCGTCAACAATGCACCGAATCACTTGCATGGCGGCAACCAAGGCTTTCACCAGGTCATGTGGCAGGCCGAGCCGTTCACCCGGGACGATGCCGCCGGCGTCACGTTCACGCGCAGCAGCCCGCACGGCGAAGATGGCTATCCGGGCAAGCTGGACGTGACCGTCGTGTACGAACTGGACAACGACAACGCCCTGAGCCTGCGCTACCACGCCGTCACGGACCAGGCCACGCCCATCAACTTGACCAACCACAGCTATTTCAATCTGGCGGGGCAGGGCGATATCCTCGGCCACGAGGTGACGATCAACGCGGACCGCTACCTGCCCGTGGACGCGGGTTCGATTCCCACGGGCGAACTGGCGGACGTGTCCGGCACGCCGTTCGACTTGCGCCAGAGCACCGTCATCGGCCACAGCATCGATTTACCGCACGAGCAGATCCGCATCGGCCGTGGCTACGATCACAACTTTGTGCTGAATCAACAGCCTGGTCAACTGCTCAGCCTGGCCGCCACCGTACGCGATCCCGTGTCGGGGCGGGTGATGCAGGTGTACACGCAGGAGCCCGGCGTCCAGTTTTATTCCGGCAATTTCCTCGACGGCAGCCAGCCCGGCAAGCTGCGCGCCAACGGCTACCGCAGCGCGCTATGCCTGGAAACCCAGCATTTCCCGGATTCGCCGAACCAGTTCCACTTCCCGAACAGCATCTTGCGTCCGGGCGAGGAGTATCGGACGCACACCGTGTACCGCTTTTCCGCCGGATAAGTACCCCTGCGAAAACAGCCCACGCCCTGCCGCCACGTGCCCGCAGGGCGTTTTCATTACGGCATGCTGATACCGTTTTCGGTATCGGAACGCATTAAAAATTGATTGGAAAGGCATGGCAGGATTCTTTAGTATTCCAACATCGCTGCCCGGGCCGACGACATTAGATCCGGCATAGCACAACCAGGAGAATGGCATGTCTGAGACAAAAAAGAAGGTTGCCCTGCGCTCTGCCGAGTGGTTCGGCTCGCAGGACAAGAACGGCTTCATGTACCGCAGCTGGATGAAAAACCAGGGCATACCTGACCACGAGTTTCACGGCAAGCCCATCATCGGCATCTGCAATACCTGGTCCGAACTGACTCCCTGCAACGCCCATTTCCGCCAGCTGGCCGAACACGTCAAGCGCGGCATCCTGGAAGCTGGCGGTTTTCCCGTGGAATTCCCCGTCTTCTCGAACGGCGAATCGAATCTGCGCCCGACGGCCATGCTGACGCGCAACTTGGCTTCGATGGACGTGGAAGAATCGATCCGCGGCAACCCGATGGACGCCGTCGTGCTGCTGGTCGGCTGCGACAAGACGACGCCGGCGCTGCTGATGGGCGCGGCCAGCGTCGACATCCCCACCATCGTCGTCAGCGGCGGCCCCATGCTGAACGGCAAGTTGAATGGCAAGGATATCGGTTCCGGCACTGCCGTATGGCAGTTGCACGAGCAGATGAAGGCCGGTTCCATCACCTTGCACCAGTTCATGTCGGCCGAATCGGGCATGTCGCGCTCGGCCGGTACCTGCAACACCATGGGTACGGCCTCGACCATGGCCAGCATGGCTGAAGCGCTGGGCACGTCGCTGCCGCACAACGCGGCCATCCCCGCCGTCGATTCGCGCCGCTACGTGCTGGCGCACATGTCGGGCATCCGCATCGTGGAAATGGTGCATGAAGACCTGCGCCTGTCGAAAGTGCTGACGCGCGAAGCGTTTGAAAACGCCATCAAGGTCAACGCCGCCATCGGCGGCTCCACCAATGCCGTGATCCACCTGAAGGCGATTGCCGGCCGCATCGGCGTACCCCTGGAACTGGAAGACTGGACCCGTGTGGGCCGCGGCACGCCGACCATCGTCGACTTGCTGCCGTCGGGACGTTTCCTGATGGAAGAGTTTTACTATGCGGGCGGCTTGCCGGCCGTCATACGCCGCCTGGGCGAAGGCGACTTGCTGCCGCACAAGAATGCGCTGACCGTCAACGGCAAGTCGCTGTGGGACAACTGCGTCGAAGCGCCCATCTACAACGATGAAGTGGTGCGCACGCTGGACAACCCGCTGCTGGCCGATGGCGGCATTTGCGTGCTGCGCGGCAACCTGGCGCCGCGCGGCGCCGTATTGAAACCGTCGGCCGCCTCGCCGCATTTGATGCAGCACCGGGGCAAGGCCGTCGTGTTCGAGGATTTCGAACACTATAAATCACGCATCCTTGATCCGGATCTGGACGTCGATGCCGATTCCGTGCTGGTCATGAAAAACTGCGGCCCGAAAGGCTATCCGGGCATGGCGGAAGTGGGCAACATGGGCTTGCCGCCGAAACTGTTGGCGCAAGGCATCACCGACATGGTGCGCATCTCGGATGCGCGCATGAGCGGCACCGCCTACGGCACCGTCGTGCTGCACGTGGCGCCGGAAGCGATGGCGGGCGGCCCGCTGGGCATCGTCAAGGATGGCGACATGATCGCCCTCGATTGCCACAACGGCAGCCTGAACATCGACATCAGCGACGGGGAAATCGCCGAACGCCTGGCGGCCCGCGAACTGGGCAGCGCGCCCGGACCGAAGAGCGGCTACCAGCAGCTGTACATCGAACACGTGTTGCAGGCCGACGAAGGCTGCGATTTCGACTTCCTGGTCGGCAATCGCGGTTCCGCCGTGCCGCGCCACTCACACTAAGCGGAGAATTCCATGCTGTTGCTGCAATTTACGAATGAACATGGCGGCCGCCTCGTCGGCCTGCTGCAAGACGACGTGATCCGCGTCATCGATGGCTACAACACGACGTATGCGCTGGCGCAAGACGCCATCCGCAAGCGTATCAATCTGGCGGACCTGGTGAATGCCACCGTCGGCAACGCCACGCATTCCTATGCGGACGTGGCCGCTGCCGGACGCGTGCTGCCGCCGCTCGACCACGCGGATGAAGCGCACTGCTACGTGACGGGCACGGGCCTGACCCACCTGGGCAGCGCCGGCGCGCGCGACGCCATGCACAAGAAGATCGGCGGCGACGCCGAGTCGCTGAGCGACTCCATGAAAATGTTCCGCCTGGGCGTGGAAGGCGGCAAGCCAGCCGCTGGCACGGCCGGCGCGCAGCCGGAATGGTTTTACAAGGGCGACGGCTCCATCGTGCGCGCGGGCGGCCAGCCGCTGCGCATGCCGGACTTTGCCCTCGATGGCGGCGAAGAGCCGGAAATCGCCGGCCTGTACGTGATCGGCGACGACGGCCAGCCTTACCGCGTCGGCTACGCCATCGGCAATGAATTCTCGGACCACGTGACGGAGCGCCAGAACTATCTGTACCTGGCCCACTCGAAGCTGCGCGCCTGCAGCGTGGGTCCGGCCTTGCTGGTGGGCGAATTGCCCGCGCACATCGCCGGTACTTCGCGCGTGCTGGACGCGGCGGGCAATGTGCGCTGGGAAAAGGCCTTCGTCAGCGGCGAAGAGAATATGTCGCACACGATTGCCAACCTGGAACACCATCACTTCAAGTATCCGCTGTTCAAGCGCCCTGGCGACGTGCACGTGCATTTCTTTGGCACGGCCACCCTGAGCTTCGCCGATGGCATGAGCGTGGCGCCGGGCGAAACCTTTGAAATCGAAGCGCCGGCCTTTGGCCCTGCCTTGCGCAACCGCCTCGATGTCTTCCCAACCGAATTTGCGAAAGTGAGCACATTATGAGTTTGAATATCACCGGTGATGCATGGATCGGCGGCGTCGCCGTCAAGGGCAATGGCGGCTCCTTCGAAGCGTGGGACCCGGCCGCGCGCGCGCACATCGCGCCCGCCTTCCACATGGTTGACGTAGCGCAAATCGACGAAGCATGCCGTCTGGCGCAAGCCGCCTTCGATCCGTTCCGCGCCACCACGGATGCGGAGCGCGCCGACTTCTTAGACACCATCGCCGCGCAAATCGGCGAATTGGGCGACGACCTGATCGTGCGCGCCATGACGGAAAGCGGCTTGCCGCGCGCGCGCCTGGAAGGCGAACGCGGCCGCACGGTGGGCCAGTTGAAACTGTTCGCCGGCTTGCTGCGCGAAGGATCGTGGACGGATGCGCGCATCGACAGCCCGCTGCCGGAGCGCGTGCCGCCCCGTCCAGATTTGCGCTTGCGCATGATCGGCCTGGGCCCCGTCGCCGTGTTTGCGGCCAGTAACTTCCCGCTGGCCTTTTCCGTGGCCGGCGGCGACACGGCCTCGGCCCTGGCGGCCGGCTGCCCCGTCGTCCTGAAAGCCCATTCGGCCCATCCGGGCACGTCGGAACTGGTGGCGCGCGCCATCGTCAAGGCGATTGCCATCTGCAAGCTGCCGGCCGGCGTGTTCGCCTTGCTGACGGGCACGGGCAATGGTATCGGCCAGGCGTTGGTCGCCCATCCGGCCATCCAGGCCGTCGGTTTCACGGGCTCGCGTTCGGGCGGCATCGCCCTGATGAAGGTGGCGGCCGAGCGTCCGCAACCGATTCCTGTCTACGCGGAGATGAGCAGCATCAACCCCGTGTTTGTGCTGCCGCAAGCCTTGGCCGCCCGTGGCGCGGCGATCGCCGGCGGTTTTGCGGCCTCGCTGACGATGGGCGTGGGCCAGTTCTGCACCAATCCCGGCCTCGTGCTGGGCCTGGAAGGCGCCGACTTTACGGCCTTTGCCGCCGCTGCCGCCGAAGCGCTGGCGCCCGCGCCGGCCGCCACCATGTTGACGGCCGGCATCGCCAGCAGCTATGCCAAGGGCGTCGCCGCCTTGGCGCAGCACGCGGACGTGACGCCGCTGGTGCAAAATACGGGAGAAGAGGGCAAGGGCGCCGCCGCCCTGTTCGTCACGTCGGGCGAAGCTTTCCTGGCCAAGCACGACTTGCGCGACGAAGTCTTCGGCCCCGCTTCGCTGCTGGTGGCATGCCGCGACATCGAGCAATTGATCGCCATCACGGAAAGCCTGGAAGGCCAGCTGACGGCCACCCTGCAGATGGATGCGGGCGACCTGACAGACGCGCGCCGCTTGCTGCCCGTGCTGGAACGCCGCGTGGGCCGCATCCTGGCCAACGGTTTCCCCACCGGCGTGGAAGTGTCGACGGCCATGGTGCACGGCGGCCCGTTCCCGGCCACGTCGGACGGCCGCAGCACCTCCGTCGGCACGGCGGCCATCAACCGCTTCCTGCGCCCTGTGTCGTACCAGAACCTGCTGCAGGACTTGCTGCCGGAGTCGCTGCGCGATGATAATCCGCTGGGGATCTGGCGCCGCAAGGATGGCGTTCTCGGCAAGGAGTAAAAAGCTGCTGCGCGGCGGGGCCGATGCCCTTGCCGCGCCAGCTTGCGTTGCACGTTGTACATAAAAAATAAACAGGTGGAGACAAGATGAAGCAATTGGCGAAATATGGCAGCTTGCAGGGCAAGCGCGTGTTCATCACGGGTGGCGGCAGCGGCATCGGCGAATCCCTGGTGGCGGAGTTTGCCGCCCAGGGCGCCGTGGTGGCGTTTGTCGATATCGCCGTGGATGCGAGCGAGGCCCTGTGCCGCCGCCTGGCCGAAGCGGGCTGGACGGCGCCCGTGTTCCGCCATTGCGACATCACGGATATTGCCTCTCTGCAAGCCGTCATGGCCGAACTGGCCGATCAACTGGGCGACTTCGATATCCTCGTCAACAATGCGGCCAACGACCAGCGCCACCAGGCGCAGGATGTCACCCTGGAATACTGGAACGAGCGTATTGCGATTAATCAACGTCCCATGTTCTTCACGTGCCAGGCCGTTTTCGAGGGCATGAAGCGCAAGGGTGGCGGTTCCATCATCAACGTCAGCTCGATTTCCTGGCACATGAAGTCGGGCGGCTACCCCGTGTATGCCACCACCAAGGCGGCCGTCGTGGGCCTCACGCGGGGCCTGGCGCGCGATTACGGCGCGCACAATATCCGCGTCAACACGGTCACGCCCGGCTGGGTCATGACGCAGCGCCAGATCGACCTGTGGGTCGACGAGGCAGCGGAAGTGGAAATCAAGAAAAGCCAATGCTTGCCAAGCAAGCTGATGCCACAGGACATCGCCGCCATGGTGCTGTTCCTTGCCTCCGATGACGGCGCGATGTGCTCGAGTCAAGAGTTCATCGTCGACGCCGGCTGGGTCTGACAAAACGTCCAGGGCGTTGTTGCAGGGTCTTGCCGTACTAGCGTACTGTCTGCGACCCTGCGCCTAGCCCTGGGCGTTTTGTCGGCCGCGGGCCTTCCCGCCTTACCCCATTCGTGTATGCCTCCCACTCCGTAGCAGGAGAGGCATCGCCACATCCATTGCCGGGTTGATCCCGGCCCTTGCTTTTCACTTAAAAACAGGAGACAGCATGAAATGTATCAACACCAGCATCGTGGCCTTCAGCCTGGCCATGGCCGTCGGCGGCGCTTTTGCCGCGCCCGTCAGCGTCACCATCGATGCGGCCAAGCCTGGTTCCGTGATCAATAAAAACATCTACGGCCAGTTCGCCGAACACTTGGGCACGGGCATCTACGAAGGCATGTGGGTGGGGCCGGAATCGTCCATTCCGAATACCAAAGGCTGGCGCAACGACGTGCTGGGCGCGCTGAAGCAGTTGCACGTGCCCCTGGTGCGCTGGCCGGGCGGCTGCTTTGCCGATGAATACCACTGGAAGGATGGCATCGGCGCGCGCGAGAAGCGGCCGACCAAGGTCAATACCAACTGGGGCGGCGTGGAAGAGTCGAACGCCGTCGGCACGCATGAATTCTTTGACCTGGCCGAGTTGCTGGGCGCGCAGACCTATATCAACGGCAACCTCGGTTCCGGTACGCCGCAGGAAATGTCCGAATGGCTGGAATACATGACGTCGGACAGCAAGTCCACCCTGGCCGAGCTGCGCCGCAAGAATGGCCGCGCCCAGCCGTATAAAGTCGATTACTTTGGCATCGGCAACGAAGCCTGGGGTTGCGGCGGCAATATGCGCCCGCAGTACTACGCCGACCTGTACAAGCACTATCACACCTTCATGAAGACGCCGGAAAGCGCGCGCCCGAAATTCATCGCCAGCGGCGGCAATGACGACGACATCAGCTGGTCCAGCACCCTGAGCCGCGAAATCAAGCCGAACATGATGGACGCCATCAGTTTCCACTACTACACGGTGCCGACCGGCGTGTGGGAAAAGAAGGGCGCGGCCACGGGCTTTGGCGAAAACGAATGGATTTCCACCTTGAGCCGCACCCTGCGCATCGATAGCTTGATCAAGAACAATCTTGCCGCCATCGACAAGAACGATCCCTCGAAAAAGACGGGCTTGTACGTCGATGAATGGGGCACCTGGTACGACGTGGAGCCGGGCACCAACACGGGTTTCCTGTTCCAGCAAAACAGCTTGCGTGATGCCCTCGTCGCCGCCTTGAATTTCAACATTTTCCACGCCCATGCGGACCGGGTGCGCATGACGAATATCGCGCAAATGGTCAATGTGCTGCAAGCGATGATCATCACGGACAAGGATAAATATTTCCTCACGCCCACGTATCACGCGTTTGAAATGTACGTGCCGTTCCAGGACGCCACGGCCTTGCCGGTCGCCATCAGCGGCAATGGCAAGTACAGCCTGGGCAAGGTCAGTATTCCGGAAGTGAGCGCCTCGGCCGCGCGCGCCAAGGATGGCAAGGTGTACTTGTCCTTGGTCAACACGAATCCGCACAAGGCCGTCGACGTGAGCGTGGCGCTGGCGGGGCAAAAAGTGACCGCCGTGACTGGCCGCGTGCTGACCGCAGGCAAGATGGATGCCGTCAACAGCTTTGCGCAACCGCAAGCCGTGCAGCCCGTGGCGTTTAATGCCAAGGCGCAAGGCGGCAAGCTGACCGTGTCGGTGCCCGCCAAGGCCGTCGTCGTGGTGGCGGTCGACTAGCCTGCCACCCCTTGTCATTCATCAAGCCGGCCCGCATGATGGGCCGGCTGACCATTTTGGAGAAGACGATGCACATGTTGACGCGCGGCGCGGCCGCCATCCTGAGCACCCTGGCGATCATGGCTGCCGCGCACGCGGCCCAGGTCAGCGTGCACGACCCCGTGATGGCCAAGGAAGGCGACACGTATTATTTGTACAGCACGGGCCCCGGCATCACGTTCTACAGCTCGAAGAACATGGTGGATTGGCAGCCGGAAGGGCGCGTGTTTGCCGGCCAGCCGACCTGGGCCAGGACGGCCGCACCATCGTTTGACGACCATATCTGGGCGCCCGACGTGCAATTTCATGATGGAAAATATTACCTGTACTACTCGGTGTCCGGCTTTGGCAAGAATACGTCGGGCATCGGCGTGACCGTCAATACCACCTTGAATCCCCGTTCGCCCGATTACCGCTGGGTGGACCAGGGCATGCTGCTGCAATCCGTGCCCGAGCGCGACGAGTGGAACGCCATCGATTCGAACATCATCACGGACAAGCACGGCACGCCGTGGATGTCGTTCGGCTCATTCTGGAACGGCATCAAGCTGGTGAAATTGACGCCCGACTGGACCCGTATTGCGGAACCGCAAGAGTGGCACTCCCTGGCGCGCCGCGCACCGCTGCCGCCACGGGCCGGCGAATTCAAGCCTGCACCCGAGGAAATCGAAGCGCCGTTCATCTTCCAGCGCGGCAGCGATTATTTTCTCTTTGTTTCCTGGGGCCTGTGCTGCCAGAAGGAAAAAAGTACCTATCACCTGGCCGTGGGACGCGCCAACAGCGTGACGGGGCCGTACCTGGACAGGGATGGCCGCGACATGGCGCAGGGCGGCGGCACGGTGCTGCTGCAAGGCGACAAGGACTGGAAGGGTCTGGGCCACAACAGCGCCTACACCTTCGATGGCAAGGATTACCTGGTGCTGCACGCCTACGAAACGGCGGACAATTATTTGCAGAAGCTCAAGATCCTGCCCATGACGTGGGACAAGGATGGCTGGCCGCAGGTCGATGCGCGTGACTTGAACCGCTATCAAAGCCGCCAACTGCCGGCCGCCAAACCCTGAGGGCGCCCCATGCAAAAGACCTTGTTGACGCTGGCGCTGGCCGTCGGCGGCCTGACCACGCCTGCTCTGCAGGCAGCGGAATTGTTTCCTCTCTCGTCCGTGCGCCTGGGAGCGGGACCGTTTCTCGATGCACAGACGACGGACTTGCACTATCTGCTGGCCTTCGATCCGGACAAATTGCTGGCGCCGTTTCGCCGCGAGGCGGGCTTGCCGCAGCCGCAGCCCAGCTATGGCAACTGGGAATCGACTGGACTGGACGGCCACATGGGCGGGCATTACCTGTCCGCGCTGGCGCTGATGGTGGCATCGACGGGCGACGCGCAGGCGCGCGAACGCCTCGACTACATGCTGGTGGAATTGAAGAAATGCCAGGATGCCAATGGCAACGGCTATCTGGGCGGCATTCCCGACGGCAATGCCGCCTGGCAAGCCATCGCCAAGGGAAAATTGCAGGCCGACACCTTCTCCGTCAACGGTAAATGGGTGCCGTGGTACAACCTGCACAAGGTGTTCGCCGGCTTGCGCGACGCCTACCAGCACGCCGGCAATCTTGAAGCAAAAACCATGCTGATCGCCTTGTCGGACTGGGCCGTGAAACTCTCGGCCTCGCTCACGGATGCACAGATGCAATCGATGCTGCGTGCCGAGCACGGCGGCATGAATGAAGTGCTGGCCGACGTCTACGCCATGACGGGCGAGCAGCGCTACCTGGACCTGGCCGTGCGCTTTTCGCACCAGGCCATATTGCAACCGTTGGTGGCGCAACAGGACAAGCTGACGGGCTTGCATGCGAATACGCAAATCCCGAAGGTGATCGGCTTCGAGCGCATCGGCGCGCTGACGGGCCGGCGCGACTGGCAGCAGGCGGCGCAATTCTTTTGGCAAACCGTGCACGACAAGCGCACGGTGGCCATCGGCGGCAACAGCGTCAAGGAACATTTCCACGACGAGCACGACTTTTCCTCGATGGTGGAAGAGGTCGAAGGGCCGGAAACGTGCAATACCTACAATATGCTCAAGCTCACGGAACAGCTGTTCCAGCGCGACGAACAGGTGCGCTACGCGGATTACTACGAGCGCGCCCTGTACAACCACATTTTGTCGTCGCAGCGCCCCGGCACGGGCGGCTTTGTCTACTTTACGCCCATGCGCCCGAACCACTACCGCGTATATTCGCAAGTGGACAAGGGCATGTGGTGCTGCGTGGGTTCCGGCATCGAAAGCCAGGCCAAGTATGGCGAGTTCATCTACGCGCATGAGGGCGACGCGCTGTACGTAAACCTGTTCATGGCGTCCACCCTGGACTGGAAAGAGCAGGGCGTCAGGATCGTCCAATCGACCCAGTTCCCCGACCGGGACACGACGCGCATCACGGTGCAAGGAAGTAAAACGTTCAGCCTGAAGATCCGCTACCCGCAGTGGGTAGCCAAGGGCAAGCTGCGCGTCAAACTCAACGGCAAGGCGCTGCGCGTGAATAGCGTGCCGGGCGAGTACGTGACGATCACGCGCGCGTGGAAGTCGGGCGACAGCGTCGATGTCGTGCTGCCGATGACGACGCGCCTGGAACAGATGCCGGACCAGTCGAATTACTATGCCGTGCTGCATGGCCCCATCGTGCTGGCCGCCAAGACGCAGCCGTTCGCCCATGAACAACTGAACTATTTTGCCGACGATACGCGCATGGGCCATATCGCCCAAGGGCAAGTGTGTCCGCTGGAATCGTCACCGCTGTTCGTCAGCGACGAGCAGGATTTCATGCGCAAAATCAAACCCGTGAAGGGCCAGCCGCTGACGTTTACGGCACCCGGCTTGATCCAGGGCAAGGATGCGGCCACCTTGCGGCTGATTCCCTTCTTCCGCCTGCATGACTCTCGCTACATGCTGTACTGGCCCGTATCCACGCCGGCCAGGCTGGCGCAGCTGCAGGAAAGCACGCGCCAGGCGGAATCCGAGCGCCTGGCGCTCGACGCGCTCACCATCGACCAGGTGGCGCCGGGACAACAGCAGCCGGAATCCGACCATTTCTTCCAAGCGGAAGGGGGAGAAAACGGCGTCAACAAGGGCCGGCACTGGCGCCATGCGACCGGCTGGTTCAGCTATGTACTGAGCGACCCGCAAGCCGAAGCGAAAACCCTGCGCCTGACCCTGTCGACCCTCGATGCGGGCCGCGTCTTTGACGTCTTGCTCAACGGTACGAAACTGCAAACGGTCGCCGTGGCGGCCGATGCGCCGCAAGAGCTGCACACGCTCGATATCGCCATTCCCCAGGCCCTGGTGGCGGCTGGCAACGGCAAACTCAGCGTGAAATTTGTCGCCGGCAAGGATTCCGTGGCGGGCGGCCTGTACGGGCTGCGCCTGTTGCGCTGAGGGAAGAGGGACTCTGCTGGCGATACCGATACGCAAATCGGTATCGCAAGCGAAAAAGAATTGATTGGATGGCTATGTTGCTTTCTCCTACCATGGGTTCATAAAAAACCGCCCATCCGGCATCCGGCTGTGATGGTATTCCAAAAAAAACTGGAGACAAGAATGAAATTGACACGCCGCACACTCCTCGCCAGCGCCATGCTGCTCGCACTGTCCGCTACTTCTTCCGCTTTCGCCGCCAAGCCCCTCGTCATGGGCTTTTCGCAGGTGGGCGCCGAAAGCGAATGGCGCACCGCCAATACCGTCTCCATCAAGGATGCCGCCAAGAAAGATGGCGTCACCCTGAAATTTGCCGATGCCCAGCAAAAGCAGGAAAACCAGGTCAAGGCGCTGCGCTCGTTCATCGCGCAAAAGGTCGACGTCATCGCCTTCTCGCCGGTCGTCGAGTCCGGCTGGGATACCGTCTTGCGCGAAGCCAAGGCTGCCAAGATTCCCGTCATCCTGACGGACCGCGCCGTCAACGTGGCCGACAAATCGCTGTACGTGACCTTCATCGGTTCCGACTTCGTGGAAGAGGGCCGCCGTGCCGGCCAATGGCTGCTCGAGCATGCCAAGAAAACCCCGGATGCCACCCTGAACATCGTCGAGCTGCAGGGCACGGTGGGCTCCGCCCCGGCCATCGACCGCAAGGCGGGCTTCCTGGAAGTGGTGGGCAAGAATCCGAAGATGAAGATCATCCGTTCGCAAACGGGCGACTTTACGCGCGCCAAGGGCAAGGAAGTGATGGAAGCCTTCCTCAAGGCCGAAGGCAAGAAGATCAACGTGCTGTACGCGCACAATGACGACATGGCCATCGGCGCCATCCAGGCCATCGAAGAAGCGGGCATGAAACCGGGTAAGGACATCATCATCATCTCGATCGATGGCGTCAAAGGCGCGTTCGAGGCCATGATCGCCGGCAAGCTGAATGTCACCGTCGAGTGCAGCCCGCTGCTGGGTCCGCAACTGATGTCCATCGCCCGCGATGTGGTGGCCGGCAAGCCCGTGCCGGCGCGCATCACGACGGTGGAAGGCGTGTTCCCTGCCGAGGTGGCCGCCAAGGAATTCCCGAACCGTAAATACTAAGCTTGCCGCATGATGAAGACGCAAGCGCATCACACTGCCGCGCCAGCTCCCTTGCTGGAGTTGCGCGGCATCAGCAAGTCCTTTCCCGGCGTCAAAGCCCTCAGCGATGTTGCCCTGCGCCTGTATCCGGGTGAAGTGCACACCCTGATGGGGCAAAACGGCGCCGGGAAGTCGACCCTGATCAAGGTGCTGACGGGCGTCTACACGCCCGACAGCGGCCAGATTTTGCTCGATGGCAAGCCCATCGCCCCCGCCTCCACGTCGGATGCGCAGTTGCTGGGCATCAGCACGGTGTACCAGGAAGTCAATCTGTGCCCGAACCTGTCGGTGGCGGAAAACATTTTTATCGGCCGCTATCCGCGCCGTTTCGGCGGCCGCTTTGGCCCCATCGACTGGCGTTCCATGCAGCAACAGGCGCGTGCCTTGCTGCAGCAATTGCAGATTGATATCGATGTCACGGCGCAACTGTCCAGTTTTCCGCTGGCCATCCAGCAAATGGTGGCCATTTCGCGCGCGCTGAACATTTCGGCCCGCGTGCTGATCCTCGACGAACCCACGTCCAGCCTGGACGAGGCGGAAGTCAATCTGCTGTTTTCCGTGCTGCGCCGCCTGCGCGAGCAGGGCATGGCGATACTTTTCGTCACCCACTTCCTGGACCAGACCTACGCCATTTCCGACCGCATCACCGTCATGCGCAACGGCGAGCGCGAAGGGGAATACGCGTGCAGCGAACTGTCGCGCCTGGCGCTGGTGAACAAGATGATCGGCGTGGCGGCCGACACGCAGGCGCAGGAGCTTGATCTGGCGCAAGAAGCGGGCGCCGCCAGTTTCGGTCCTACCGTGCTGGAAGCGACGGGACTGGGCCGCAAGGGCGCCTTGCTGCCCATGGATTTCCACATCCGCCAGGGTGAGTTGCTGGGCCTGGCCGGCTTGCTCGGTTCCGGCCGCACGGAACTGGCGCGCCTGCTGTTTGGCGCCGACAAGGCCGACTCGGGCGCCATCACCATGCAAGGCAAGCCGCGCCAGTTCCACGTGCCGCGCGACGCGATTGCCCGCGATATCGGTTTTTGCTCGGAAGACCGCAAGCACGAGGGCGCGATCCTGTCGCTGTCCGTGCGCGAAAACATCATATTGGCCTTGCAGGCCCGCACGGGCTTGCTGCGCGCCATTCCGTTCAAACGCCAGCAGGCGCTGGCCGACGAATATGTGAAAGCGCTGGGCATCAAGACGGCCAGCATCGAAACGCCCATCGGCAGCCTGTCGGGCGGCAATCAGCAGAAAGCCTTGCTGGCGCGCTGGCTGGTGACGTCGCCGGCCATGCTGATTTTAGACGAGCCGACGCGCGGCATCGACGTGCGCGCCAAGCAGGAAATCATGAGCTATGTAAGCAAGCTGTGCCGCAAGGGCATGGCCATCCTGTTCATCTCGTCGGAGCTGCCGGAAGTGCTGCGCTGCAGCGACCGTATTCTCGTCATGCGCGACCGCAAGGCTTGCGGCGACTATGCGCGCGGCGAGCTCGACGACAGTTCCGTGCTGCAAGTGATTGCCGGAGACGCCACATGAGTTTATCCACGCCATCGAGCGCGCCGCTGGCGCGTCCGGCTTCCACTATGGGTACGTCCGCCTTGCATACCGTTTTACATCACCCCCTGAGCCGGCCCCTGGCCGCGCTGTGCTTGCTGCTGCTGGTCGATTTCTTCGCCATCCCCGGCTTTTTCCACTTGGAAATCCGTGACGGCCATTTGTACGGCAGCGTGATTGACATCGTCAACCGCGCCGCTCCCCTGATGCTGGCGGCCTTGGGCATGACCCTCGTCATCGCCACGCGCGGCATCGATATTTCCGTGGGCGCCGTCGTGGCCCTGTCCGGCACCGTGGCTGCCATGTTGATCGGCGGCACCATGGTGATGGACAACGGCGTGCCGACCTACGTGAGCAACATTCCCATGGGCTGGGCCCTGGCGGCCGCCTTGGGCGCGGCTTTGCTGTGCGGCGCCTGGAATGGCGTGCTGGTGGCGGGCCTGGGCTTGCAGCCCATCGTCGCCACCCTGATCCTGATGGTGGCGGGGCGCGGCCTGGCGCAATTGTTGACGGATGGACAGATCGTCACCGTCTACTACCAACCGTTTTTCTTCATCGGCAGCGGTTATTTGTTCGGCTTGCCGTTCTCGCTGTTCCTCGTGGCTGCCGTGTTCCTCATCACGGCCGTGCTGATGCGCAAGACCGCCCTGGGCCTGTTCATCCAGGCCGTCGGCATCAATCCTGTCGCCGCGCGCCTGGCCGGCATCAGGACGGCGACCTTGATCTTCTTCGTCTACGTCTTTTGCGCCGCCTGCGCGGGCTTGTCGGGGCTGATGATCAGCTCGAACATCAAGAGCGCCGACGCGAACAATGCGGGCCTGATGCTGGAACTGGACGCCATCCTGGCCGTCACCCTGGGCGGCACCTCGCTGGCTGGCGGCAAGTTCAGCTTGGTCGGCAGCATGATCGGCGCGCTCATCATCCAGACTTTGACCTACACCATCTATTCGCTGGGCGTGCCGCCCGAAGTGAACATGGTCGTCAAGTCCGTCGTCGTCTTCCTCGTCTGCCTGTCGCAATCGTCGGAATTCAAGCAATTGCTGCATCGGAGAAAAGCATGAAGGGCTTGCTGCACACCCCGTATTTCACCTCGCTCGTCACGGTCCTGCTGCTGGTGGTGATGCTGGGCCTGGGCGGCGCCGCCTATCCGGGCCTGCTGTCGACGCAAGTGATCTTTAACCTGTTGATCGATAACGCCTTTTTGCTGGTGATCGCCGTCGGCATGACCTTCGTCATCGTTTCCGGCGGCATCGATCTGTCCGTCGGTTCCGTGCTGGCCCTGTCGACCATGATCGCCGCCTGGCTGCTCAACGTGGCGCACTGGCCGCCGCTGCTGGTGATCGTCACCGTGCTGGCGCTGGGCACCGTATTCGGCGCCAGCATGGGCGCGCTGATCCATTACTTCAAATTGCAGCCGTTCATCGTCACCCTGGCCGGCATGTTTTTGGCGCGGGGCCTGTGCTATTTGATCAGCATCAATTCCATCACCATAGCCGATCCGCTGTTCGTGGCCATGTCGCAGACCCAGCTGGGATTCCTGGGTGGCTTCGTGTCGCCCGGCGTCGTGATCGCCGTGGCGACCTTGCTGCTGGCCATCTGGCTGGCGCACGCGACGCCATTCGGCCGCGCCGTGTATGCGATCGGCGGCAATGAACAGTCGGCGTTGATGATGGGGCTGCCTGTCGGCCGCACCAAGGTCTTCATTTACGCCTTCAGCGGCTTTTGCGCCGCGCTGGGCGGCGTGCTGTTTTCGTTCTACATGTTGTCCGGCTATGGCTTGCATGCGCAAGGCACGGAACTGGACGCGATTGCCGCCGTCGTCATCGGCGGCACCCTGCTCAGCGGCGGCTACGGCTACGTGGCGGGCGCGCTGTCGGGCGTGCTGGTGCTGGGCACCATCCAGACCTTGATCGCCTTCGACGGCACGCTCAGCTCGTGGTGGACCAAGATCGTCATCGGCGGCTTGCTGTTTGTCTTTTGCGTCGTGCAAAGACTGATGGCCATGGGCCAGAAAAATACCAATGGGAGTTAATCAATGTTGAAACAGAAAAAACTTGCCGCAGCCATCGGCATGGCGGCGGCGCTCGCCTGCGCCCCATTCGGCGCGCAGGCGGCCAACCCCATCGTGAAGGATATCTATACGGGCGACCCGGCCGCGCTGGTCGACAATGGCAGGGTGTACCTGTACGTCGGCCACGATGAAGCGAGCGCCACGGACACGGATTACCGGATGCATGAATGGCGCGTGTATTCCTCGTGCGACATGGCGAACTGGACGGATCACGGCTCGCCGGTGCGCTTTTCCACTTTTGCCTGGGCCGGCAAGGATGCGTGGGCCGGCGACATCGTCAAGCGCGACGGCAAGTACTATTTTTACTCGACCGTCGACCACAAGAGCATCCCAGGCAAGGCCATCGGCGTGGCCGTGTCCGACAGCCCTACCGGACCGTTCGTCGATGCGCGCGGCAGCGCCCTGATCACGAACGACATGACGAAGCAGACGGCGATCCCGTGGGACGACATCGATCCGGCCGTCTTCATCGACACGGATGGCCAAGCCTACATCTACTGGGGCAACACGGTCTTGAAGTACGCCAAGCTGAAAGCGAATATGACGGAGCTGGACGGCCCGATCCTGACCTTCGGCATGGATGCGTTCACGGAAGCGGCGTATATGCACAAGCATGCGGGCACGTATTACCTGTCGTACTCGCGCAACTTCCCCGAGGAAACGGCGTATTCGACGGGGCCGACGCCCACGGGGCCATGGCATTTCCGCGGCACCATCATGGACAAGAATGCCATCGTAAAAACCATCCACCAGGCCATCATCGAATTCAACGGCAAGTCCTATATCTTCTATCACAACGACAAATTGCCCGGCGGCGGAGAGTACCGCCGCTCCGTGGCCGTGGAAGAACTGAAATACAAGCCGGACGGCACCATCGAATTCATCCATCAAACGGCCGGTCCGGCGGCCAACCCCAGCGCCGCTTGCAAGGCATCCTGAACGCTGCTTGACGATACACAAAAAGGAGACACACCGATATCTATAACATCGATATTGAGTTAAAATCGATATCGATCATGATATGATTTATTCATGGATACCCTCAACCCCAACTGGTTCTTGCGAGCCCGCCTGAAGACGCGGCAATTGCTGCTGTTGATCGCCCTTGACGAGCAGCGCAACATCCACCGCGCGGCGGAAGAATTGCACATGACGCAGCCGGCCGCGTCCAAGCAAATCAAGGACCTGGAAGAGATGCTGGACGTGCGCCTGTTCGACAGGTTGCCGCGCGGCATGGAGCCGACCATCTACGGCGAAACGATGATACGCCACGCGCGCATGGCCTTGACGAGCCTGTCGCTGGCGCATGACGACATCGTCGCCCTGAAGTCGGGCCTCACGGGCCAGGTGGAAGTGGGCGTCATCATGACGCCCGCCATGGCCTTGCTGCCGCGGGCGATTGCCCGCATCAAGCAGCAGGCGCCGCTGATGCGCATCGGCGTGCACCTGGAGCACAGCAATACCCTGATGGACATGCTGCAGCACGGCACCCTGGACTTCATGATCGGGCGCATCCTGGAAAAGGAAAGCAGCGCCGGCCTGATCTACGAGGAATTGACGGAAGAGCCGGCGAGCGCCGTGGCGCGCAATGGCCATCCGCTGCTATCGCGCAAGAATTTGCAATTGAAGGACTTGGCGGGCCAGCCGTGGATCTTGCCGCCGCAAGGCAGCATCCTGCGCCACCGCTTCGACATGATGTTCCGCCGCGCCAGCCTGGAACCGCCCGTGGACGTGGTCGACACGACGGCCTTGCTGTTGATCACGTCTCTGTTGCAGCAAACGGATTCGCTGCACGTGATGCCGACGGAAGTGGCCCATTACTACGAATCGTTGAACGTGCTGAGCATTTTGCCCATCGAACTGCCGTGCAAGATGGATGCGTTCGGCATCATCCGCCAGCAGGATCATCTGTTGTCGCCGGGCGCGGACATGCTGTTGAAGGCAGTACGCGCCACGGCTGCGGACATGTATTGACCCGACGGCTGAAGAGCTGGGGTCAGACCCGTCGGGTCTGACCCCTGATTTATGCTGCGTAATCCGGCACTAGCCCGGCGTGTTCATTCCGGCACTTCAAAGAAAAACAGCTGCACCAGCCGGCCATTCTCCGGCGTGTCGCCAAACACATTGCTGATCGAGTGAAAGTAATGGCCCTTGTAGACGATCAGGCGGTTGTGGCGCATGGGTACTTCCAGCAGGGCTTGCCAACTGTCGCGTTGTTCCTGTAAGTCGTTGAATTTCTGCACTTTACTGTTGGGCAGCCAGCGCTTCTGGAAGTCCTTGAAGCTGGCATAACCGCCCGCTTTCACGTCCGCTTCGGGCAGTCTCCGGTACCAGCCGCTGGGCTGGTGGCGCCAGAACGTGGTGCCGCCCTGGCACTGCTCGGGCGGGTTCAGATACAGCACGCCCGCATAGAAATTGAAATTGTTGCCCGTCTCATTGTCCACGTGGATATCCGTGCGCGCCATGGCGTCCGCATAGCTGAGGCGGTACGAGCCATTGTCGGGCGAAATGAAACGGATGGGGCGACCCAGTGCCGTGGCGATGCGCTCCATGATGGCTTGACTGGGCTGGCCCGCCGTCTGGCTGCCCGGATAGTTTTGTCCCGCATAGCGCTGCTGCTCGAACGGCAACGCCAGCGCCTGCGCGCGCCAGGCGGCCGGGTCGGGCAGGAAATCGTCGAGGATGTGCAAATCCGTTTCGCGGATAAAATCGTGCAGGGTGTCCGCGACATTGAGCGGCGTCAATGTCTCTGCCTGTTCCGCTTGCGGATTGGCAAAGCCGATGCAGCACGTTTGCGCCAGCGCCGGATGCAGCGCCAGGCCTTGCGCGTAGCGTTCCAGCGCCAGTTCTTGCTGTCCCGTGCGGTAATACAGCTCGGCCAGTCCCTGCAGGGTTTGCCACCGCTGCGGACGCAGGGCGTGGGCCCGCTCCAGTTCGGCGATGGTTTCCAGCAGACGCTGTTTTCCCATCAGCAATTCCGCATGGCTGATGGCGAAATCGTGCTCGTGCGGCGCCAGCCGCGCCGCCGTGGCGTAGCTGGCCAGCGCCGCTTCGCTGTCCGTGCCGCGCAGCACGTTGCCCAGGTTGTAGTGGAACAGGGCATTGTCCGGCTGTTGCTTGAGCGACAGTTTTAACAGGCCCAGGCCGATGGCGCCCTGGCCCAGTTCCAGCATGGCCAGGCCCTGGAAATGCTGCGCTTCGGCCAGGGCCGGGTCTTGCTTGTACGCAGCCTGGTAGGCATTGATCGCTTCGATCAGCTTGCCCGCCTGCTGCAGCCGTTGCCCGTTTGCCAGATGTTGTTCCGCCAGTGTCTGTTCGCCCATGTCGCTATCCCGATGCAATGTGGCGAACAGTGTAACCGAGCCGCTTCTACTGCGCCTGGCTGACAGGAATTTCTTCCCCGTTCAGCTTGATCGCCACCTTGACGATCTGTGCCTTGACCTGGTTGCTGGCCATGTCCGCTTCCTGGGCGTAGGCGTACACGACGATGGCGAAGTCCTTGTAGCCGCTGCGCGCCGCCTCGATCTTGCGCGCCGCCTCCTGGTCCACCTTCAGCAGCGAATAGCCGTCGCCATTCGTGAACGCCAGCTTGTAGTCGCCATTGTCGTACATGTAGTAATACGTGCCCGCTTCGGCGAACTTGGCCGGGAAGGCGGCCTTGTCCATGGCGTACGGCGACAGCGCGCCCTGGCCATTGATCTGGTAGCGCAGGTAGCGCCGGGTTTTCGCCTCATTGACCTTGGCGTCGATCTGCGGTTTCAGGGCGTCGAGCACTTCCTGCTTGCGGAAGGCATCGTTGCTGCCCGCATATTCGCGCGAGATGCGCTGCGCCACGGCCGCGTAGTCGGGCGGCACGCCGGACAGGGCGATGTAGCTGTACATCAACTGGTTGCCGCTGGTGATGTCGACATAGCTGGACGTCGGCGTGGCAGCGTCCGCTTGCGGCAGGCTGGCGGCGGCCGCCTTCACTTGCGCCTTGGCGGCCAGGTCGGCGACATTCGCGGCGACAGGGGCAGAAGTGGCTGGTGTGGCGTTATCCGTCTTGCCGCAGGCGGACAGGATCACGGCGATGGCGAGCAGGGCGGGGAGGGTACGTTGCATGATATTTCCTTTAGTGAGTGTGTGGGGTGACTTAGCCGACGGTTTTGCGCTTGTATTCGCCAAGGCCGTAGGCGGCCAGGACGATGGAAGACGCCAGCACCAGATAAAAGCCGATGCCGAACGAGAGCCCTTGCCACACCTGGCCCAGCATTTCGCTGGCCATCTGCTCGGCCATGCGGGCCGCGCGGGAGCCCATGATGCCGCCCATGGCGTTGCCCGCGTCGCTGACGGCGCCCTTGATCTTGATGAACAGCAAACTGCTGTGGATGACGATGAACAGCAGCGGCGCGCACTTGCCCAGCGCCGCTTTCGGGTGATTGCTGGCCATGGTGGCGCAGCAGGCGGCAATGGCCAGCAGGAAGAAGCATTGCGCCGAAGTAAAACCGCCGCCGCCATCGCGGGCAAAGCTTTCCAGGCTGTCCGCGGACAGGCCCAGCAACTGCCAGTAAGTGCGCGACACGGAGGCGAACAAACGGATGCCGACGGTGTTGAAGACAAAGGCGCCGGCGATCAAGACGCCCAGGCTGGCCAGTACCTTGATGCCCAGGGCGGACACGGCCTGGCCCCACAGCTGCTGGCCCTTGTCGCGCGCCAGCTTGGCCGCGCCGGCCATCTCTTCCTGCGCCAGTTGCTGCGTCGCCACGGCGCTGACCGTGTCGAGGCCGCCTGACTCGTTGAAACGCACGTCGACGACGGCATTGATGGCGGGCGCCACGTCGGAGCGCCAGTGGGTAGCGACGTCGAAGGCATGTTGAATGCCGGCCACGCTGACGGAACCTTGTCCGCTGGCTTGGTAGGCGAGGATGCGGCCCCGTTGGCCGGTGGTGATTGCTGCTGGGCTGGATGCTTGCATGGGATTTCCCTGGTCACTGTCATGCTGTATTGCATGTACCCACGGATAACGGGGGCAGTTCCGGGAAATCCAAAATTATTTGAAATTATTTTTTGGGCGGCTGCATCAGGTCTTTGGCGGCGCCCTGGTAATCCTTCATCAAGCCCATGAATGCGTCCTGCAAATGCCGGGCCGCATCCTGCGGCGGCGCGCCCGTGCGCCGCGCCAGGTCGAATTTATACGCATGGGCGGCCGTGTAGCCCGCCTGCGAGGCGGCGTCCAGCAGCGCGCCCGCCCGCTTCAGCGAGGCGGGGTCGCCCTTGACCATCAGCAATTCGGCCAGATAGGTCTGGGCAATCGGAAAATCCTTGGCGGCCGCCTTTTCCAGCCACTGCATGCCGATCTTCGGCTGTTTGATGCCCGCGTCGCCGCCGCCGATGCCATAGCCGAGGGCCGTCAGCGCCACCAGGTCGCCGCCCCGCGCGCGCTTTTCCAGTTGCTGGCGGGGAAACGGGCGGGCCGCGATCTGCATGCGGATTTCATAGTTGATGTCTTGCAGCACGTTGCCGGGCCACACCTTGACGCCCGGTGCGGCCGGCTTTTCCATGGCTGGCGCTGGCGCGCGCATGCCGCTGTTGCCCGAGGCCAGCACGCCGGCGGGGGGCGGGCTGACGCCCTTGCCGCTGCCCATGTTCAGCACCAGGCGCGCCGACGTTTCGCCGAACGACACGCGGGGCTTTTGCACGTCGTGCGTCATGGCCGCGACGCGTGCCGCCACTTGCGAAAACACGTCGCCCATGGGCAAGCCCGGAGCGTCCAGCGCGTCGAGCAGGGCGCTCGTGTAGGGGCTGTTGCGCGAATCGGGCGACCAGAAATCGCGGGCCAGGGCGCCGGGCCCGGCCGAATAGGCGATCACCACGCCCCGTGGCGCGGCCGTATCGGCAAAGCCGTGGCTGGCCGCGTTGCCGCCGGGAACCACCACCGCGCCGCCGCGTGTATATTCCTGGCGGCAAGCGTCGAGGATCAGCACGGCGCCGCGCGCGCCCGTGCGCTGCAAGTCGCCCGCCAGGCTGGAAACGGACACGCCCTGCGCGGCGATCGTGGTAGCGCTCAGCGCATTCATGTTGGCGCCCAGCGGCAATACATAATTGGCTTCGCCCGCCTGCGCGCCGTGGCCCGCGTAAAACACGAGGGCGATATCGGCGCCGCGCGCCTGCGTGGAAAACTCGGCCGACGCCTTTTGCAGCTGCGCCGCATTGATGTCCGTGCGCAGCAGCACTTCAAAGCCCAGGCGGCGCAGGCGTTCGGCCATGGCGCGCGCGTCATTCACGGGATTTAACAGGGGCTGCGGATAGGCCGCGTTGCCGATCACCAGCGCGATGCGCTTGCCGGGACCGCTGGCGGCATTCCCCGTGGCCGCTTGCACGCCGTTACCGCAGAGTAAAAAGATGAGGCTGAAAAACAGGGAAATCAGGCGATGCATCGGCGTCTCGGGAATTGTCGTGAAAGTAACAAAAGTTAGCGATTTTGACGGTGATATGAGAAAATTGCTTAAATGCATTTTACCTTACTGACAAGTTTCTCTTGTCTGGCCAGCGTATTGCTTGTTTGCCGGTGCGCGTCGCCGCCGGCCAGTGGCGCGTGGCGCCCAACACACGATCGGACCGGCTGTGCAATCGGAACAATTTGAACGGATTCATGCTTTCTGGACCCGCCGCCCGCAGCTGACACAAGGCGAACTGGGCGAGTTTTACCAGCGCGTCATCGCCGCGCTGACCCCGTGCCGCCCGCGCGAGGCGGCGTCGCTGGGCGATTCCCTGGCCGATCTGCGCCACCAGTTCTTCATCGAAAAAGTCTTGCACAGCGACAGCGACGCCGCGCCCCACCACGTCGGTGCCCTGTTTTTGTACTTCAAGCGCTTCATCATCGACCAGCTGCGCAAGCAGCGTGACGACGATGATGCGGATGCGCAAGAGGGCTGCGAGCTGCGCGCGCCCGACGCCTATGCGGAGCCGCTGCGCGACTACCAGCTCACGCCGCAGCAAGTGCGCGAGGCGGCCGACAGTTTCATTACGACCTTGCCCCGCGACTTGATCTTGCTGCTGCGCCATTGCGGCTGCGGCGGCATGCCCGTCAAGGAACTGGCCGAGCAGATTGCCTCCGCGCACTATCACGGCGGCAAGCTGGGCCTGGTCCACAGGCAGAAGGGCGAGCCTGCCAGCGCGGGGCGCCAGGTGGTCGAGCCGGCCCACCGCGCCACCTTGCTGGGCAGCTGGGTCTTGAGCCTGCTCAAGTTGCGCGTGGGCGATACCCTGGCCGCGCGCGACATGCAGGCGGCGCAAATAGTTTTGGATATCTTGTGCGTGGCCGCGTTATCCCTGCACCTGGACCCCGCGTCCCCTCCCTCGAACCCGGATGAAAGGCCACCGGCATGAATGCATTGACGCCCACCCTGGCCATCGTTGCCGCGCGCTTGCCGTCGCCCCCGTCTTCCATCGACGTGCTGGACGACGAGGTGGCGGGCGCTACCCCCGACTGGCGCGGCATCGCCGTGCCGGAACACGTGATGCAGCGCTTCGCGCGCCGCAGCGACGCGGCGCCGCTGGCCGGGCGGCCCATCGCGGGCGGACAGATCCACCTGCTGGCGCGCCGCCCCGGCTTCGGCGCCGTGCTGCTCGATGCCTGGGACGGCGCGCAGCAGCGCTGGCGCGGCTGGCTCGTCACGCCGGACACGTCGTATGCGGACGCCTGCGGCCTCGTGGTCGAGGAGCGCGACGCGCCCGCCGACCCGCGCGCGGGCCTGGTGCTGTGCGACATGCCGGTGACCTTGGCCGTGACGGACCTGGGCGCCTGCCTGGGTGTGTTCAGCCAGGAGCGCCTGCAGGCGGCGCGCTGGCTGGAGCTGCATGGCCGCGCCAATGGGGCTGCAGCCGCACCGGGCGTGATCGCCCGCGTGGCCTTGCCGGGCGACGATTACGCCTTGACGGGCACGCCCTTGTCGAGCGAGCTGGGCAAGGATGGCCGCGTGGCCTACCGGCAATTGCTGCGCCAGGGCTTGCAGCAGTTGCAGATCGCTTCGGCCGATGCTACTGCGCCACCGGTGAAGGTACCAATGCCGGCGGCAAATTCCAGCCGCTGGCTCAAACTTGTCACGGCCGTGGCCGCCAGCGTGATGGTGGTGCAGTCGGCGTGGCTGTTCCTGCCGAAAGAGGGCGCCGTCGTCGGCAATGCGGAATTCCGCAATGGTGCTCCTCAGGGCAGCGGCGTCGAGACGGGCGTGCGCACGCGCGTGCTGTTCCGCGCCGAGGCCACGGAGGCGGAAATCCGCACCTGGCTGCAGCGCGAGCAGCTGGAAATCGTCGCCGGACCGGACACCCTGGGCGCCTTCACTGTGCTGTCGCGCAACCGCCAGAAAGTCTTGCCGCCGCCAGGCCCGGGCAATCCGCTGGCCGTGATCAATCCCTGACCCCGAAATAAGAGAAAGTTATCAAGTATGGCAACGTATAAGAATTTTGCATCTGCGCACTGGCGCAAACTGGCCATGGGCCTGGCCGCCGGCGTCCTGTTGACGGGCTGCGCCATGACGCCGAATGGCCGTGGCGGCGTGTTGATGGGCCTCGATACGGCCGAGCTGTTCGGCACGCCGATTTCCACCTTCCGCTTGCGCGATGGCACGGAAGGCACTTTGCGCAAGGATCCGAAGGGCAAGTATTCGATCAAGCTGTCGCAGGCTTTCCGCGTCGTGCCGCTGGACAAGGCCATCACGGCCCGCGTGGCGCGCGTGGAAAACGTGGGCGAGCGCACCGTGGTGATCGTTGAAACCCAGGAGCGCGGCTGCGCCTACCGCTATGAAGTGCTGGCGTTCCAGGGCACGGACGTGCTGCAGTGGACGGTCGGCAATTGTAACGACCGCCCCCGCGTGGAACTGGCGGCCGATGGCCGTTCGCTCAATATCGACTTCCCCAATTACAATCGCCTGGCGCGCATGATTTACACGGACAGCCGGCTGCTCAACGCCAGCGTGCCCGTGCCGCCCGGCGTCGATACGCGTGCGCAGCCGTTTGCCGACGACGCTCTGCGCGCCGCCGGCCCCGTCATTGCCACCGTGCCGGGCAGCGACAGCGGGCGCGTGATTCCCGCCGCACCGGCCGCCGCACCGGCAGCCGCCACCAAGCCCGCCACGCGCGCCACCAGCCGGAGCCGCCGCCAGGTGGCGCAGGAAGCGCCCGCGCCAGCCCGCACCGTGCCTGGCGCCCCGGCAGCGGCAACTCCGGCCGCGCGTGCCGGCGACAGCGCTTCGCGCGTACCGGCCGCCATGAGTTTCCAGACGGAAGAAATCAAGCCCGTCGTCATCGATTTGAGGAAATAGGATGGCCGCCAGCTTGCGCAGTCTGCAAATCCGGCAGACCTTGATCCTGATCGTCCTCACCATCGCGTATCTGTGCTTCGAGCTGGGCTTCAATGCCCGCCTGCTCGACGTGGTGGGAGGCAACGTCAAGCCGGAAGACGTGGAAGGGGTGGAATTCTATGGCCGCAGCCTGTCGGGCATCGCCGCCGCGCTGGTGGTGCTGCAACTGATGTGGCGCCGCCGGCTGAAGAACAATGGCAGCGGGCCGGGCTGGACCAAGATCCTCGTCTGCTGCGTGGTGACGGCCGGCGTCGTCTTCGGCGTGCTGAAAACCACGGTGAATGTGCTGGTCAATACGCGTGACGCGGAATTTCGCCGCATGGCCTTCAACACCACCCTGCTGCAGCGTTCGCTGGTAGGCGGCAGCTTGCAGCTGCAGGGCCTGGTTGACGATCCCACCCTGTTTGCCAAGCCGGAGGGGAAATCCTTCCTGGCCCTGTTCCCCTTCCTGGCCGTCTCGGTGCGGCATCTTGACGAGCGCATGGGACCGGCCAAGGAGCAGCTGGTGCGCGCCAACGTGCGCCAGGTGGCAGGCGGCCCGTCCGGCTACTATGACAAATATCAAGAGGCCATGCGCGAGCTGGCCGGCAAGTGGGAATTGTATGCGGGCATCATCCCCGACAACGATGCCGGCTTGCGCGCCAAGCAGCAATCGTCGTGGCAGGAATACGTGAGCAGCCTGTCGCGGCGCGGCTGGCAGCCGCATTCGGTGCCGATGCGGCGCCAGGCTGCCGTCGTCAACAATGTGCGCAAGAAAGTGCCCGTGCCCGCCAACTGGCGTACCGACGACGAGCTGGGCTTCCGCGCCGCCGTCAAGCGCCGTTACGCGGCCGAGGCGGCCAGCAAGGGCGTCTCCGTGCGCGGCGAGCGCATCCCGCCGGGCTTGCCGTTTGCCGCTTTTGTCGCGCGCCCCGGCGTGCAGGCGGAATTGCGCGAAGCGTTGAAGTTGCCGGCCAGCGCCACGGTGCAGGCCGCGTATGCGAGTCCGGCCGAGTTCGGCCGCCTGTTCGACCAGTTCCTGGATCGCCAGACGGCGGAAAAACTGGTGGAATACCGTGCCAGCCGCACGGATTTTGAAGCGGGCGGCAGGTTCTTCCACGAAGGCAAGGAAGCGGCGCGCGCCGCCATCGTGCCGCCCGTGGCCCTGTTCTTCTCGCTGCTGGGCGCCATCGGCCACTTTTCCAAATTGCTGTATCTGATCGCGACCGTCGTACTATTGCTGCTGGCCATGCGCCGTGGCGAGCAGGCGGGCGCCGATGGGCAGCTGAGCCGGCGCTCCGCCTGGATCGCCACGGGCGTGCTGGCGACGGCCTTTGCGGGCACCTGGGGCATGCTGTCGGTGCTGGACAACAACGTCACGCGTAGCGAGCTGTTCCGGCAAATGCTGGACTGGACGCGCCAGGGCGAGCCCGACAGCACGCGCTGGAATCTCGCCGGCAAGGCCATCCTGGCCAATATCACGCACGTCGTGGCGGTGGGGCAGGGCTACAGCTACCCCGTCAACGAAGCGATCCGCATCCATGTTTTGCAGGGAATTCACTATGGCTATCACCCGCAACAAAAATAAGGCGGCCGCGCTGGCCTTGCTGTTCGCCATGTGCAGCACGGCCGCGCAAGCCGATTGCCTGGGCATGAAGATGCATGCGCACCGCGGCGCCGGCAATGCGCCGGAAAACTCGCTGAGCGCGCTGCGCAACACGTATTTCGGCACCTGGGACGGCGTCGAGACGGATTTGCAGCTGCTGGGCGACGGCAGCTGGGTGGTGCACCACGACTTGCTGACGGGAAGGGTGGTCGACACGGGCTCGCCCCGCACCGTGAAACAATTGACGGCCGACGACTGGCGCGCCGCCAGCATGAAGAACCGCGGCGTGGCCACGCCGGAAACGCCGCCCTTCGTCACCGATGTCGCCGACCTGGCGACGGCTTTCCCGGCCAAGACCCTGAATGCGGAAATCAAGGATGTGGTGTCGTCGTGCGCGCCGATCGCCACCCTGGTGGGACAGTTGCGCGCGAACATCAAGCACGGCAACTGGTTTTTGACGTCGGGCGTGCCGAACAACCTGGCGTGCGCGCGCCGCGCCGATCCGCAGGGTTACCTGGGCCTGCTCGTGTTTGACGCGCGCAATGCGCAGGCGGCCGGCGCCAACCGGGTCAGCCGCTATATCGCGAAAAATGCCCGCCCGCCCAAGCTGGACAAGCCGTGGCTGCAGCGTGTGCAGCAACAGATCGGCATGCCCACCGGCGTGCATGTGGATGCGCGCAGCCTGGACGCCAATCCGAATCTGCTGGCTGATGCCGCCAGCCTGAACATGCCCGTCTTCGTGTACGCCGTCGATGGCGACTCGGCCCTGGCCGCGTCCCTGCTGCGCGCCCAGCAGCGCAGCCACCGCTGGCCCAGCGGCGTCATTCTTGACGGCAATCCCGAGACGTTTTGTGCGATGATGAAGTAAGCGTTTTTACTTGCCGAGAGACCATGCCATGACCCTGCCGCAACCCGACCCCGCCGCCGCGCTGGCCCGTAGCGCCATCGGCGCCATGTTCTTTTCCCTGTTTGGCGGCCTGTGGGTGGCCGCCTGGTGCGTGCAGACGTATGGCGCGCATCCGCTCAGGCTGCTGCCGGTCGCCGGCATCACCGTTCTGCTGTTCATGCTGGCGTGGCGCCAGTTCCGGCGCCACCGCGCCGCGCATGCGGCGGCGGAGCAATCGCCGGAAGCGAAACGCGTGGGGCGGCTGTTCAATATCGTGAACGCCGGGCAATGGATCGCCATCTTCATCGTCGGCAACGTCCTGAAAAACATGGGCTTGCAGGCGTGGTTCATTCCCGCCGTCATTTTGATCGTGGGCCTGCATTTCTTCCCGCTGGCCTGGCTGTTCAAGGCGCGCCGTCACCTGGCCATCGGCATGGCCCTGTGCGTGTGGGCCATCGGCTATCCGCTGACCGTGCGCCATGGCCCCATGCACCCCATCGGCTGTCTCGGTGCCGGACTGATCCTGTGGGTGGCGGCCCTGTCCGCCGTGCGCGCCGGTTTTGCCGTGCAGCAAAGCGCCTTGCAAGCCCAGAAATAGCTGTATCCGACGGCCCGCGCAGGGCCGGTTTTGCCCTTTTTTTGTCGCATTCCTGCCGCATTCCTGCCTCTTTTTTGCGCATCGCAGCATCGATAATGTTTGCATCGCGCGCGCGACTGGCCTATAAATGTAATCGATTACATTTTATTGAGCACCTTCATGCCGCCAGCCGTTCCATCACCTTTGCCGACAGAAACCGTCTCCATCAGCGCCGTTGCCGCGCATGCGGGCGTGTCGGTGGCCACCGTGTCGCGCGTGATGAACGAGCAGGCCGGGGTGCGGGCGCCCACACGCGACAAGGTGCTCGCTTCCGTGGCGGCCCTGGGCTACCGCATGAACCATCTGGCGCGCAGCCTGCGCACGGCCGAGAGCCGCATGCTGCTGACCATGGTGCCCGACGTGGGCAACCCGTTTTATGCGCAGATCGTGCGCGGCATCGACACGGTGGCGCGCGAACACGGCTATTTCGTGTTGCTGTGCGACACGGGCGCCGACGCGGGCCGCGAGCGCTCGTATTTCGACTTGCTGCGCATGCACCGCGCCGATGGCGCCATCTGCCTCGATCCGGACACGGTGCAGCATGCCTTGTCGCATGAATCCGTCAGCCTGCCGTGGGTGGCGTGCTGCGAATTCGACCCCGCCGTGGCCGTGCCCTATGTCGGCATCGATAATCACCGGGCCGCCTCCGACGCCGTCGCGCATCTGCTGGCGCGCGGCCATACGCGCATCGGCCTGATCAACTCGGATGAACGCTATCTGTACGCGCGGCAACGCCAGCAAGGCTATCTGGACACCCTGGCGGGGGCCGGCCTGCCCGTGCAGCCGCAGTGGGTGCACACGGTGCAAAGCCTCGATTACGAAGCGGGCACGGCCGCCACCTTGCGGATGATGGCGCAGCCCGGCGCGCCCACGGCCATCTTTGCCGTCTCCGACACCCTGGCCATCGGCGTGCTGAGCGCGCTGCGCCAGTTGAAGAAGCGCGTGCCGGAAGACGTGGCCGTCATCGGCTTCGACGATATCGCCATCGCCGCGCAGATCGATCCGGGCCTCACCACCATCGCGCAGCCCATGCGCGAGCTGGGCGAGACGGCGGCGAGACTGTTGCTGCAGCGCTTGGCGGACCCGGCGGCACAGGTGCCGGGCGTGTTGCTTAACCATAACTTGGTCTTGCGAGGGAGTGCATAGTGAGCGTTGCCGTCGGTTTCGAGGGGGTGTGCAAGGATTTCGGCCCCGTGCGCGTCTTGCATGGCGTCAGTTTCAACCTGGCGCCGGGGCGCGTGTATGGCTTGCTGGGTGAAAATGGCGCCGGAAAGTCGACCTTGATGAAAATCCTCGCCGGCTACGAGGCGGTGAGCGAAGGGCAGTTGCTGATCGATGGCCAGCCCCGGCGCTTTGCCAGTTCGCGCGCGGCGGAATCGGCCGGCATCGTGCTGATCCACCAGGAATTCAACCTGGCCGAGCACCTGACGGTGGCGCAAAACATGTTCCTCGGCCACGAGCAGACGCGCGGCTGGCTGCTCGACGAGGCCGCCATGCGCGAAGAGGCGTCGCGCTACCTGAAACAGGTGGGCCTGGACGTGTCGCCCGACACGAAAATCCGCGACTTGATTGTGGCTGAAAAGCAACTTGTGGAAATCGCCAAGGCCCTGTCGCGCCGCGCCCGCTTCCTGATCATGGATGAACCGACGGCCACCCTGACGTCGTCGGAAACCCAGCGCCTGTTCGCCGTGATGGCGCAGCTGAAAGCGGATGGCGTGACGATTCTCTACATTTCCCACAAGCTCGATGAAGTGGAGCGCAACACGGACGAGGTCATCGTCATGCGCGACGGGCGTTTCGTCACGCGCGAGCCGACGGCCAGCCTCACGCGCCAGCAGATGGCGAACCTGATGGTGGGGCGCGAATTGTCGGACATGTTCCCGGCGAAAGTGGCGCTGGCGAAAGACGCGCCCGTGTTGTTGAAGGTCGATGGCTTGTGCGTACCCGGCTGGTCGAAAAACCTGTCGTTCGAGGTGCGGGCCGGCGAAGTGCTGGGCTTTGCGGGCCTGGTGGGGGCGGGGCGCACGGAATCGTTCGAGGCGCTGCTGGGCTTGCGTCCGCGCAGCGCGGGGTTGATCCATCTCAATGGCCAGCCCGTGGATATCCGCACGCCCAAGCAGGCCATGCAGCATGGCATGACGTATTTGAGCGAAGACCGCAAGGGAAAAGGTCTACATGTGAACCTGGGCTTGCGCGAAAACCTCACCCTGATGACGATGGAGCGCTATGCGCGGCCGTGGCTCGACGTGGCAGGCGAGAAAGCGGCGCTGGCCAAGGCGGTGCTGGACTTCAATATCCGCACGGGCGACCTGGACAGCCGCGCGCGCATGCTGTCGGGCGGCAACCAGCAAAAGCTGGCGCTGGCGAAATACCTGCATTCGGACCCCAGGGTCGTGGTATTGGACGAGCCGAGCCGCGGCGTGGACGTGGGCGCCAAGCGCGACATTTACTTTTTGATCCACCGCCTGGCCGCCGAGGGGCGCGCCGTGATCGTGATTTCATCCGAACTGATCGAATTGATCGGCCTGTGCCACCGGGTCGCCGTGATGCGCGCCGGCACCTTGCAAGCCACCCTGTCTGCTGACCACCTGACCGAAGAGGAGTTGATTGCCCATGCAACCGGCACGCACTGACACCACTGTCTCCACCGGCGCCCCGGGCGCCAGCATCGCCAGACTGGGCGCGCGCATCAAGGGTTTCGGCCCCGTGCTGGGCCTGTTGGCCCTGTGCATCGCGGGCACCTTGCTCAATGGCGACTTCGCCACTGTGGACAACCTGATGAACGTGCTCACGCGCACGGCTTTTATTGGCATCATCGCCGTCGGCATGACGTTCGTCATCATTTCCGGCGGCATCGATCTGTCCGTCGGCTCCATGGCGGCCCTGATCGCCGGCTGCATGATTTATTTCATGAATGCGCTGGCGCAAGGGGCGGGCGGCGACCTGGCGCCCATCACCATGCTGGTGCTGGGCATCGCCATGGCGCTGATATTGGGCGCCGGCTTTGGCCTGATGCATGGCTTGTTGATCAGCAAGGGCAATATCGAACCGTTCATCGTTACCCTGGGCACCTTGGGCATCTTCCGCGCCGTCTTGACGTACCTGGCCGATGGCGGCGCGCTGACCCTGGACGCGACCCTGTCCGAGCTGTACAGCCCCGTCTACTACACGAGCGTGCTGGGCGCGCCGATCCCCATCTGGATTTTCCTCTTCGTCGCGGCGGCCGGCGCCATCATTTTGAACCGCACGACGTTCGGCCGCCACGTGCAGGCGATTGGTTCCAACGAGCAAGTGGCGCGCTATGCGGCCATCAACGTCGACAAGGTGAAAATCGCCACCTACATGCTGCTGGGCGTGTGCGTGGGCATCGCCACCGTGCTGTACGTACCACGCCTGGGCTCGGCCACGCCCACGACGGGCTTGCTGTGGGAACTGGAAGCGATCGCCGCCGTCGTCGTGGGCGGCACGGCCCTGAAAGGGGGCGAGGGGCGCATCGTCGGCACCGTCATCGGCGCGATTTTATTATCCGTGATCAGCAACATCCTGAATTTGACCAGCATCATCAGTGTCTACCTGAATGCCGCAGTGCAAGGCGTGGTAATCATCGCCGTCGCCTTCCTGCAGCGAGGCCGCAAATAAAAACACAGCGGCGTTCTGAAAGGGCGGCCACCGGGCGCCCACAACCTTGGAGGAGAGCAGCATGAAGAGCTTTATACGGGTAGCAGGGATGGCAGTGCTGGTGATGCAGGCGTGGGCGCTGCCGAGTGCGCAGGCGGCAGAAAAGCTGGTGGTGGGCGTGGCCATTCCCACGGCCACGCACAGCTTTACCTCGGGCATCGTGTGGTGGGCCAACCAGGCCAAGGCGGAACTGGAAAAAGCCCATCCTGGCTTGAAAATCATCGTCAAGACGGCCGCCACGGCGCCCGAACAGGCGAACCAGCTGCAGGATATGTTGACGGTGAACAAGATCAACACCCTGGTCATCTTCCCCATCGAGTCGGCCTCGCTGACGCAGCCCGTGGCGCAAGTGAAGAACAAGGGCGTGTACGTGACGGTGGTGGACCGCGGCTTGACGAACACGCAGTCGCAGGATGCCTACATTGCGGGCGACAACACGGCCTTCGGCAAGCTGCCGGCCGAGTACCTGGCGAAAAGCCTGAATGGCAAGGGCAATATCGTCGCGCTGCGCGGCATGCCGACGACGCTCGACAACGAGCGCTATGACGCATTTTCCGCCGTGATGAAGGGCCATCCCGACATCAAGGTGCTGGACGCCAAGTATGGCAACTGGAACCGCGACGACGCCTTCAAGGTCATGCAGGATTACCTGACCCGCTTCAAGCATATCGACGCCGTCTGGGCTGCCGATGACGACATGGCCATCGGCGTGCAAAAGGCCATCGCGCAAGCGAAGCGCACGGACATCAAGCAAGTGTTCGGCGGCGCGGGCGCGAAGGGCGCCGTGAAGAAGATCATGGACGGTTCCGACCCGCTGATCGTGGCCGACGTGTCGTACTCGCCCAAGTTCATGTACGACGCCATCAAGCTGACGACGGAAGCGCGCCTGAAAGGTGATAAATTGCCGGCCAACACCATCATCCCGTCGGTGCTGATCACGCGCGAGAACGCCAAGCAGTTCTACTTTCCGAACTCGCCTTTTTAAAATCTGGGGTCAGACCCCCTCGCCCGCTAGCAATGACCTTTGCGTTAGCGGCATTGAGGGTCTGACCCCGGCTTTATCTAACAGGACATCGATATGAAAACCATCCAGGGCCCGGCCATCTTCCTGGCCCAGTTTCTCGGCGACGAGCCGCCGTTCGACTCGCTCGAGCACCTGGCGCAATGGGCGGCCGGCCTGGGCTACAAGGGCTTGCAGCTGCCGACGGCGCCGCGATTGTTTGATCTGGAACAAGCGGCTGCCAGCCAGCAGTATTGCGACGATGTGGTCGCCCTGCTGGCGCGCCACGGCTTGCAGGTGACGGAATTGTCGACGCATTTGCAGGGTCAGCTGATCGCCGTGCATCCAGCCTACGACGCCCTGTTCGACGGCTTTGCGCCGGAACAGGTGCGGGGCGATCCCGCCGCCCGCACGGCCTGGGCCACGCAGCAGCTGCTGTGGGCGGCCACCGCCTCGCAGCGCCTGGGCTTGACGGCGCACGTGACGTTTTCCGGCGCGCTGGCCTGGCCGTATCTGTACCCGTGGCCGCAGCGCCCCGCCGGCCTGGTGGAAACGGCGTTCGCGGAATTGGCCAGGCGCTGGCTACCCATCCTCGACGCGTTTGACGCGGCCGGCGTGGACCTGTGCTACGAATTGCATCCGGGCGAGGACTTGCACGATGGCGTGACGTTCGAGCGTTTCCTGGCCGCCGTCAACGACCACCCGCGCGCATCCATCTTGTACGACCCCAGCCACTTCGTGCTGCAGCAGCTCGACTACCTGGCCTTCATTGACATTTATCATGCGCGCATCAAGGCCTTCCACGTCAAGGATGCGGAATTCCGGCCGAACGGGCGCCAGGGCGTGTATGGCGGCTATGGCGACTGGCAAGACCGGGCCGGGCGCTTCCGCTCGCTGGGCGACGGGCAGATCGATTTCAAGGCCATCTTTTCCAAGATGGCGCAGTACGACTTTCCCGGCTGGGCCGTGCTGGAATGGGAATGCTGCCTGAAACACCCGGAGGATGGTGCGGCCGAAGGGGCGCGCTTCATCCGCGAGCACATCATCCACGTGGCCGAGCACGCGTTCGATGATTTCGCGGGCAGCGCGGTTGACCAGGATCAAATCCATCACTTGCTTGGCTTGAAATAGGGAGACGACATGCAGCGACGCTTGCGATTGGGCATGGTAGGGGGCGGGCAGGGCGCATTCATCGGCGCCGTGCACCGCATCGCGGCGCGCATCGACGACCAGTATGAACTGGTGGCGGGCGCCCTGTCGTCCGACCCGCAGCGCGCGCGCGACAGCGGCGCCGCGCTGCACCTGGCGCCGGAGCGCTGCTACAGCGATTACCGCGCCATGGCGCAGGCGGAAGCCGCGCGCGCGGACGGCATCGAGGCCGTGGCCATCGTCACGCCGAATCATTTACATGCGCCCGTCGCCACGGCGTTCCTGGAAGCGGGCATCCACGTGATCTGCGACAAGCCGCTGGGAATATCTCTGGCGGAAGGCCGGGCGCTGGCGGCGCTGGCGCAGCAGAAAAATCTGCTGTTTGCGCTCACGCATACCTACAGCGGCTACCCGCTGCTGCGCCACGCGAAAGCCATGGTCGAGGCGGGCGACATCGGCGAGCTGCGCCTCGTGCAGGTGGAATACTCGCAGGATTGGCTGGCCGATGCCATCGCGGCGGGCGGCATGAGCGAAGGCAACTGGCATAACGATCCGCAGAAGGCGGGGCCGGGCGGTGTGCTGCTCGACGTGGGCTTGCACGCGTATCATTTGGCGCAATTCGTCAGCGGCTTGACGCCGCATGCCGTGCTGGCGGAACTGTCCACTTTTGTTCCCAACCGCAGCCTGGACGACCACGTGCAGGTGATGCTGCGCTATGCCAACGGGGCGAAAGGCACCCTGTGGGCCAGCCAGGTGGCGACCGGCTGCGAAAACACGGTGCGCCTGCGCCTGTTCGGCAGCAAGGCGCAGCTGGACTTTGATCAGGAACAACCGAACGAGCTGTGGTTCACGCCGCAGGGCGGCAACCGCCAGCTGCTGCGCCCGGGCCGGGTCGACAGCGCTGCCGCGCGCCACGCCACGCGCGTGCCGGCCGGCCATCCGGAAGGGTATCTGGAAGCGTTCGCCCAGCTGTACCTGGATGCGGCCTTGCGCATCCGCGCCTTGCAAGCTGGCTTGCCCGTGCCCGAGGAAGCGGGCTGGCTGCCGACCGTCACCGACGGCGTGGCGGGCCTGGCCTTTGCGGAAGCCGTGCTGCGCAGCCATGCGGATGGCGGTCGCTGGACCGCGCTGGCGGACTGTTAAACTGGAGGCATGAGCGCGCCTCCCTTTACCATCACGATCATCCCGCAAGGCTGGCAATTCCCGGCCGATGCGGGCAGCACCATCCTGGCCGCCGCCGAACTGGCCGGCATCCGCCTGCTCAGTTCCTGCCGCAACGGCACCTGCCGTACCTGCCTGTGCCACATGCCCGAAGGAACGATACGCTACACGGTGGACTGGCCCGGCATCAGCCCCGATGAACGGCTCGACGGCTACATCCTGCCTTGCGTGGCCGTGGCGGACAGCGATGTCACCATCCAGGCGCGCGCGGTGCGCACGGGCAATTAATTCACGACGGCTTGCCGCCCTTGAGGCGCTGCAGCAGCGCGTCCACGCTGTCGCTGACGGGCAAGCCGTGGCGGCGCAGCAATTGCACGTGCAAGACGAGGTTTTCCAGCACCAGCTTGGCCGCCACGGCCAGCAAGGCCAGGTTGCGGTCTTCCGGGCTGAAACTTTCCATGGCGTCGGCCATCTCGCACAGGTGGTTGGCGATCAGTCCGCGCAATTCCTGCTCGTCGAAGGGCAAGTCGGCAAAATCGATGGGATCGGCCACTTCCACTTCCTGCATCAGCACCGCTAGTTCTTCCGGGGTAATCGTCATGCCTGGCCTCCTTGTGTGCTTGCCTCTATTTTAATTGTATTGGCCGCAAAGGGGACTAGAATGAGTCCAGGCCGATGACGTCGAAGGCAGCATGGCGAACTTGCACTTTACGCAACAACTGGCGCGTTTCCTCGACGTTCCTGCCGTGGAGGTGGATGCGCCTCGCCTGCGCGCCGCCCTCGATGCCGCGTTTGCCCGGCAGCCGCGCCTGCGCGGCTATGTGCTCGACGAGCAGGGTGCGCTGCGCCCCAATGTGGTGATCTTCATCGACGGCGCCCGCTGCCGCGAGCGGCGCATGCTCGACGACGCCTTGCGGCCCGACAGCCAGGTGTATATCTTGCAGGCACTTTCCGGAGGTTGACGCCATGACAGCAGTCCCGCAGCGCGCGTATCTCGGCACCCGCAAGGGCCTGTTCCAGTTCGATGTCGATGCGGCCGGCGCCTGGCAGCTGGCGCTGGTGCAGTTTGCCGGCGACCCCGTGTCCATGCTGCTGCACGACGGCCGCGACGGCACCCTGTACGCGGCCCTGAACCTGGGCCACTTCGGCGCCAAGCTGCACCGGCGCGACGCGGGCAGTGGCGAATGGAAAGAAGTCGCCGTGCCCGCCTATCCCGCCAAGCCGGAAGGCAGCAGCGATACGGTGGACTGGACCTTGCGGCAGATCTGGTCGCTGGCGGCCGGCGGCGCGGACCAGCCCGGCGTGCTGTGGGCGGGCACCCTGCCTGGCGGCCTGTTCCGCTCCAGCGACCGCGGCGACAGCTGGCAGCTGGTGGAATCCCTGTGGAACGTGCCGCAGCGGGCGCAGTGGTTTGGCGGCGGCTACGACGTGCCCGGCATCCACAGCATCTGCGTCGACCCGCGCGACAGCGCCAAGGTGCTGGTCGGCGTGTCCTGCGGCGGCGTGTGGCAAACGGTCGATGGCGGTGCCAGCTGGGCCTTGAGCGCGACGGGCATGCGCGCCGATTACATGCCGCCCGAACTCGATGAAAACGAAGCCGTGCAAGACCCGCACCGCATCGTGCGCAGCGCCGGCGCGCCGGACGCGCTGTGGTGCCAGCACCATAACGGCATCTGGCGCTCGGACGATGCCGGCTGGCACTGGCAAGAGGTGACGACGGCGCCGCTGGCGCATTTCGGCTTTGCCGTGGCCGTGCATCCGCGCGATGGCGACACGGCCTGGTTCGTGCCGGCGCAGGCGGACGTGCTGCGCATTCCCATCGACGGCGCGCTGGCCGTGACGCGCACGCGCGATGGCGGGAAAACCTTCGAAGTCTTGCGCGCGGGCTTGCCGCAGCAGCATTGCTACGACCTCGTCTACCGCCACGGGCTGGCGCTGGCCGATGATGGGCGCAGTCTGTTGATGGCGTCGACGACGGGCGGCGCCTGGTTTTCAGGCGACGAGGGTGAACACTGGCAGACCATCTCCGCCCACTTGCCGCCCGTTTATGCCGTCTGTTTTACCACGCCGTAATAGCACAGGAAGATATCGACGGCCAGTTCCGTCACTTCGCGCCGGCGTGCCGGGCCCAGCAAAGGCTCGCCCAGGGTGATCTGCGGCCAGAAGGCAAAGGTTTTCAAGGGCGACATCAGCAGGTGCGCCACTTCCAGCGTTTCGCCCGCCTTGATGCGCCCGTCCTGCTGCGCCGCGCGGATCCAGATATTCAAGCCCGTTTCCTTTTCATTCAGGCGCGTCACCATCGCTTGCGCGCGCGCGGGCGAGTGGATGGTTTCGCCAAAGATCACGCGCGCCAGGTCGATGAAGGCCGGATCGCACAGCAAGTCCATCTTTTGCTCGACCAGGGCCAGCACTTGCGGCCGCAGGGGTTGGTCGGCAACATAGGGCACGGCAGGCTGGGCCATGCTGCTTTCCCACATGCGCTGCAGGATTTCCGCGAACAGCTCGTCCTTGCTGGGGAAATGGTTGTACACGGTGCGCTTGGATACGGCGGCCGTGGCGGCGATCTTGTCCATGCTGGTCGCATCAAAACCGTGCTCGCGGAACTCGGCGATGGCGGCATCGACGATGGCGACGCGCTTGCGGTCGGTGAGGCGTTGCGGTGCGGCCATGGCGGGAAATCTCCTTTGAAAACAATATTTTACACCTCTTGGTTTACTTTGCCAGAAATAGGAACTACACTGTGTAGTGTAATTTAACCCTTGTTAATTCTTTGCCGGGCCGCATATGCACTTGCACCGAGTCGCACGTCGTCTCCTATCCTTGGGAGTCCTGATCATCATGAGTTCTTGCACCTTGCGCGCCGCGCCTGCCGCGCCCATAGAATCGCCACAACGCCTCGACGGCAAGTTCCGCAACCCCGTGCAAATGCACAAGCTGGGCACGGCCGCAACGCTCAAGCTGATGTGGACGTTTTTCTTCGATAAGCCCGACAGCACCGTGCCGGCCGCAGCCGTGCCCGTGCAAGCCTTGACCCGGGCGCAACTGCTGGCCGCGCCCGACAACAGCCTGTTTCGCCTGGGCCACTCGACCCTGCTGTTGAAACTGAACAATGAATTCTTCCTCACCGACCCCGTGTTTTCCGAACGCGCTTCGCCGGTGCAGTGGGCCGGACCGAAGCGTTTCCACCAGCCGCCCATCAGCATCGCTGACTTGCCGCCGATCAAGGCCGTCATCCTGTCGCACGACCATTACGACCACCTCGACCACGCTGCCGTGCTGCAACTGGCCGCCAAGACGGAACACTTTGTGACGCCGCTGGGCGTGGGCGATACCCTGGTGGCATGGGGCGTGCCGAAGGATAAGGTGCGGCAATTCGACTGGTGGCAAGGCACGACGATTGCCGGTGTGAAACTCGTCGCCACGCCGTCGCAGCATTTCTCGGGACGCGGCTTGTTTAACGGCAATCAAACCCTGTGGGCCTCGTGGGTCATCGACGCGCCGGAGGTGCGCGTGTTTTTCAGCGGCGACTCCGGCTATTTCGACGGTTTCAAGCAGATCGGCGACAAGTACGGCCCGTTCGACGTGACCATGATCGAGACGGGCGCCTACGACAAGCTGTGGCCGGACGTGCACATGCAGCCGGAACAGACCTTGCAAGCCCACCTGGACTTGCGCGGCAAGTGGCTGATGCCCGTGCATAACGGCACCTTCGACCTGGGGCTGCACGCCTGGCATGAACCGTTCGACCGCATCGCGGGGCTGGCGGCCAAGCAGGGCGTGAACCTGGCCACGCCGCAGATGGGCGAGGCGGTCGACCTGGCGCAGCCGAAGAAGGGAAATAAGTGGTGGCTGGCGATGCTGGAAGAGGAAATGGCGAAGTAGGCTCGCCCTACGCCGTCACGTCGATCAGGCGTCCCACCGTCTGGCCATAGCCGTTCAGCTGGGGCGTGTTTTTCGGCGCGGCGGGGATGGCTTGTTGCGGCACGGCCACTTTGATCGCCTGGTCCAGCTGCGGCGCCTTGACGGCGGCCGGGGCATCGGCCTGGGCTTGCTGGCTGCTGCGCTGCGTCTGGCTCAGCGACTCCTGTTCCCGCGCCAGCAGCTGGCGGCTTTGCGCCAGTTGTTCGCTGTCGCGCTGTACCTGGTTCTGGCCTTGTTCGACCCGGCGTTGCGCCGTGGCCAGCGAGGCTTGCAAGTTGTTGACGGAGCTTAGCGTGACCACATTGTTCACCTTTGAGAGTATGTCCAGGCGTGCAGGGATGGGGGAAGCCCGGACCGATGTGCTGTGCCAGGCATCATTGTCAGAACATGCCAAGCGGTAATCTTTACCTGAATCAAGAGTAGGACAAATTCTCGCACAGTTCCAGTGAATTATGTTTTCTTGATAATGCTATCGTGCGCGCTGCGTGTTGCCGCAGCGGCATGCCGGCGCTGGCGAGATAGTTGTCAAAGTGAGTACCCGCTGTCGCTTGTGGCCCTTGTTTGTCTGCCATCAGCGATGCCGTGCCAAGAAGAGGGCAAACGTGGTCGCATTTAAAACGTTGCTTTTTAAATAGTCAATGTGTTGTTGTTTTTCTACCGTGTCTGCGCACGCGAATGCGCGGTCTGTTTGGCGCTCTGGGCTATAATTGACGGTCAGAGTTGGTTTCTTTTGCCATACAGACAGGTAGTTAACATGAATCTCAAGAGCCTCGCAATTGCCCTCGGCATGTCAAAAACGACAGTCAGCAGGGCGTTGAACGGCTATCCGGAAGTCAATTCCCGCACCCGTGAAATCGTCCTGGCCGCCGCCAAGAAAGTCGGCTACCGGCCCAACCCGCTGGCGCGCAGCCTGGCCGTCGGCCGCACCAATGTGCTGGGCATGATCTATCCGCTGCTGCCCAGCGACCTGGGCGACAGCGTCTTTCTTTCCGTGGTGAATGGCATGTCGGATGCCGTCGAAGCGTCGAAGATGAGCTTGATCATCGCCCCCGTGTCGCCGCAGAATGAACAGCCCTCGTATGAAACCATGGTGCGCGGGCGCCAGGTCGATGGCCTCGTGGTGGGCCGCACCAAGGTGGTCGACGAGCGCATCGCGTATTTGACGAAAGTGGGCTTTCCCTTTGTCGCGAATGGCCGCACGCGCATCGACGCGCCGTATGCATATTTCGATTACGACAACGACACGGGCATCGACCTGGCCGTGTCGTTCCTGGCGGCGCATGGCCACCAGCGCATCGCCCTGCTGAGCGCGCCGCTGGAGCTGCATTTTGCTTATGAGCGCAAGGAAAGCTTTATCCGCTGCATGGCGCAAGCGGGCTTGCCGGTCGATCCCCACTATTTGCTCGACAATACTTTCGACCGCCGCAGCGGTTACCAGGCCATGCAGCAATTGCTGGCTTGCTCGCCCCGTCCCACGGCCGTCATCGTCGACAACCACTTGTCCGGCGTGGGCGTGGTGCGCGCGCTGATGGATGCGGGCATCGAGATCGGCAAGGAAATCTCCGTCATCGTCTGGGGCAATGTGGAAGACACCTTGATCGGCATCAACGTCACCACCATCGACCAGCCCGACTTGCGCCGCGCCGGCGCGAAGATGGTCGAAATGCTGCAATCCCTGCTGGCCGGCACGCCGCCGGAACGGCTGCAGGAAATCTGGCAACCGGTACTGTTGCCGGGGGCGACGGTGGGGCGCTGCCCTGAATGAAAAAAAACGCAGAGCCGAGGCTCTGCGTTTTCATTTCAAGCCCCGCTGGCCAGCTTACGCCGCGTGCTTGCTGCCGTCCGCCAGCTTGGCCAGCAATCTCGCCTTGTCCTGGCGATACGTGGCGACGGCCGCTTCCTTGACGTGGCCGAAGCCGCGGATTTTTTCGGGCAGGGTCGCCAGTTCCACGCAAGTGGCCAGGTTGTCCGCCGTCAAGTTGACCAGCATGCCGGCCAGCAATTCGCGGTATTCGACGATCAGCGCGCGTTCCATCTTGCGCTCGGCCGTATAACCGAAGACGTCGAAGGTGCCGCCTCTGAGCCCCTTGGCTTTCGCCAGCAGCTTGAAGGCGCGCCACATCCAGGAGCCGAACTCCGCTTTCACCAGGTGGCCCTTGGCATCCTTTTTCGCAAACAGCGGCGGCGCCAGGTTGAATTTCACGGAGAAATTGCCTTCGAATTGCTGCTGCAATTGCTCCACGAAACGGCCATCCGTGTACAAACGCGCCACTTCGTATTCATCCTTGTAGGCCAGCAACTTGAAATAGCTCTTGGCGACAGCCGTCGACAACTTTTGGCCCAGTCCCAAGGTGTTTTCGCGGTCGCGCACCTGTTTGACCAGGGTCAAGTAACCGTCCGCATACGCGGCGTTCTGGTAGGCCGTGAGGAACTCCACGCGTTTTTTGATGACGCTATCGAGGCTTTGCGGCATTTGTACGATGATCGCTTGTGACGGCGTGGCGATTTGCGTGACACGGCGCACGTCGACGGCAGCGCGGCGGCCCCACAGGAAGCTTTTCTTGTTCGACTCGATGCCCACGCCATTGAGTTCGATGGCGCGCAGCAAGGCCGCTTCCGTCAGCGGGATGCGGCCCTTTTGCCACGCGTAGCCGAGCATGAACAGGTTGGCGGCGATCGAATCGCCCATCAGCGCCGTGGCCAGTTTTGTCGCGTCGATGAAGTCGGCTGCGTCTGCGCCGCCCACGGATTCCTCGATCAGCTGGCGCACTTCCGCCGTTGGATATTGCCAGTCGGCATTTTGCGCAAACGTGCCCGGCGGCTGCTCGTGCAGGTTGACGACGGCCAGGCTGCGGCCAGGACGCATTTTCGACACGGCATCCTGCGCGCCGGCCGTCAGCATGTCGCAGCCCAGGATCAGGTCCGCTTCGCCCGTGGCGATGCGCTGGGCGCGGATGTGCGCGGGGGAGCGGGCGATTTTCACGTGCGAAGTGACGGAACCGTTCTTTTGCGACATGCCCGTCATGTCCAGCACGGAGGCGCCTTTGCCTTCCAGGTGGGCCGCCATGCCCATCAGCGCGCCCACGGTGATGACGCCCGTGCCGCCGATGCCGTTGATCAGGATATTGTATGGCGCGTCGCAGCCGGGCAGGACCGGTTCCGGCAGGGGGCCGAAGTTGTCCGTTTCGCCCGCTTTACTCGCGCCCGTCTTGGTTTTTTTCAGGTTGCCGCCCTCGACGGTGACGAAGCTGGGGCAGAAACCCTTGGCGCACGAGTAATCCTTGTTGCACGAGGATTGGTCGATGGTGCGCTTGCGGCCAAATTCCGTCTCTTTCGGCAAGATCGACACGCAGTTCGATTGCACGCCGCAGTCGCCGCAGCCTTCGCAGACGGCGTCGTTGATGACCATGCGTTTGGCCACGTCCGGATACTCGCCTTTTTTCCTTCTCCGGCGCTTCTCGGCCGCGCAAGTCTGGTCGTAGATCAGCACGGACACGCCTGGTACTTCGCGCAATTCGCGCTGCACGGCATCCATGTCCTTGCGGTCGTGCAAGGTCAGGTGGGCGGGCAGGTTGCTGCGGTCGCTGTAGCGGCTCAAGTCTTCCGTGACCAGGGCGATGCGGGCGATGCCTTCGGCCGCCACTTGCTGCGCCATCATCGGCACGGTGATGAGGCCGTCCACGGGCTGGCCGCCCGTCATGGCGACGGCGTCGTTGTAGAGGATTTTATAGGTGATGTTCACCTTGGCGGCCTGCGCGGCGCGGATGGCCAGGTAGCCCGAGTGGAAATACGTGCCGTCGCCCAGGTTCTGGAACACGTGCGGCAATTCGGAAAACGCGGCCTGGCCGATCCATGGCGCGCCTTCGCCGCCCATGTGCGTGGTCAGCTTGTTCATTTCCGGGTAGATCGACGTGGCCATCACGTGGCAGCCGATGCCGGCCAGGGCCAGGCTGCCGTCCGGCACCTTCGTCGAGGTGTTATGTGGGCAGCCGGAGCAGTAGAAGGCGGGGCGGAACGGCGTGTTCACGGCCTTTTTCAAGACCGCGTCCTTGGCGTCGAGGAAACTTAATCTCGCCTTGATCAAGTCGCAGGTGACGGGGTCGGAAATCAGGCGCGCGATGCGGCTGGCGATGACTCTTGCCACTTGCGAGACGGAAAAGTCGGCCTTGGACGTCAGCAGCCATTCGCCGCGCGGCGCCACCCATTCGCCCTTTTCGTCGAACTTGCCGATGACGCGTGGGCGCACGTCGTCGCGCCAGTTGTAGAGTTGCTCTTTCAACTGGTATTCGACGATCTGCCGCTTCTCTTCTACCACGAGAATTTCATCGAGACCTTGCGCAAACTCACGCACGCTGTCCGGCTCCAGCGGCCACGGCATGGCCACCTTGAACAATCGCATGCCCACGTCGGCCGCCATTTGCTCGTCGATGCCCAGCTCTTCCAGCGCTTCGAGCACGTCCAGGTAGGATTTGCCGGAGGCGATGATGCCCAGCTTGGCGTTCGGGCTGTCGATGGTGGTGTGGTTGAGCTTGTTTTCGCGCGCGTAGGCGAGGGCCGCATAGATCTTGTAGTCCTGCATCAGCGCTTCCTGGTTGCGCGCCTGCTGGCCCAGCGGGATGCTCGACAGGCGCGCGTTCAGGCCGCCTTCGGGCATGACGAAATCCTGCGGAATCTTGACTTCCACGCGGAACGGGTCGGCATCGATGGAGGCCGACGATTCGACCGTGTCGGCCAGCGCCTTGAAGGCCACCGTGCAGCCGGAAAAGCGCGACATGGCCCAGCCGTGGATGCCCAGGTCCAGGTATTCCTGCACGTTGCACGGATACAGGACGGGGATCATCGAGGCGGAGAACAGGTGGTCGGACTGGTGCGGCAGGGTCGAGGAATACGCGCCATGGTCGTCGCCGGCCACCAGCAGCACGCCGCCCAGTTTTGACGTTCCCGCATGGTTCATGTGCTTGAAGACATCGCCGCAGCGGTCCACGCCCGGACCCTTGCCGTACCACATGGCGAATACGCCGTCGTACTTGGCCGGGCCGATCAGGTCGACTTGCTGCGAACCCCAGACGGCCGTGGCGGCCAAGTCTTCGTTGACGCCGGGCACGAACTGCACGTGGTGCGCTTCCAGCTGTTTCTTGGCTTTCCACAGGTTTTCATCGAGGCCGCCCAGGGGCGAACCGCGGTAGCCGGAGATGAAGCCGGCCGTGTTCAGTCCGGCGGCCTGGTCGCGCAGGCGCTGCATCATGGGCAGGCGCACGAGGGCCTGGATGCCGGACAGGAAGATGGCGCCGGAAGTGGCCGTGTATTTGTCGTCGAGGCTGACGGTGGTCAAACGGGAAGTGTCGGGGGGCGTAGATGGCGCGGCACCGGCGTTTCTAGCGAACGCTGCGGAGCCGTTTTCCGTGGTCACGGACATGGCTGTCTCCAAAAGGGTGTTTCAGATATCGGCTGTACAAGGGACGCGCCCGGTAAGGCGCGCACTGTGCAGACGGGATGGCCGCGTGTGGGCGGCACATAACTATTTTAAATTTAAAATAGTTAATGTGGTCAGTGTAGAACGAGTCAGGAAAGGGGGCAAATACGCTTTGCCGATGGGGGTATAAGAAATACTTATGCCATGGGCGCGAGCACATGCGCCCCCACCCAGCGCCCGCTGCCGCACAGCTCGGCGGCCACTTGCAGCACGAGGTTTTTCACGGCGTTGCCCGCATTGGTGAGGGGAATGTTCTTCGAGGCGCACAGGGCCACCGTGCGCGACAGGACGGGGCTGTGGATGGCGTAGCTGCGCATGGCGCCGCTGTTCAGTTCGGCCAGCACGGGAGCGGCCGGCAGGATGGTGGCGCCCATGCCGGCCAGGATGGCCGATTTCAGGATGGCGATCGAGTTGATCTCGATCACGTTCGCCGTTTCCAGGCCCAGCTCGCGCGCGCGGCTGTCGATGCGCGGGCGCACGCCATGCTGCAGGCCCGGCAGGATCAGGGTGGCGCTCAAGGCTTGCTGGAACGACACGGCATGGCCGGCGGGCGCGAACGGCGAATCGTTGCGGCAGATAAAACGCATCTCCTCTTCCACCAGCGGGCTGCAGGCAAAGGGCGTCAGCTGGCCATCGTCGAACAGCACGGCCAGGTTGATGCGGCCCGATTTGAGCTGTTCATTGAGGTTGCCCGTGATTTCCTCCGTCAGCTGCAGGGTGATTTCGGGATAGCGTTCGCGCGCGGCCAGCAGCAGGGGCAGGGCCAGGGCGCCGGAGATGCTGTGCGGCAAGCCCAGTGTGACATTGCCGGACGGCCGCGTGGCGCTTTGCGTGACGGCCGAGCGGGCGTCGGCCACCTGTTTCAGGATCGCTTGCGCATGTTCGTAAAACACCTTGCCCGCATCCGTGCTGAGCACGCCCTGCGCCGAGCGGTGCAGCAGCTGCACGCCCAGTTCCTCTTCCAGCTGGCGCAGCTGCTGCGTCAGGGCCGGCTGCGCCACGTGCAGGATCAGGGCTGCGCGCGACAGCGAGCCGTGGTCGACGATGGCAACAAAGTAGCGTAATTGGCGCAGTTCCATGGGTCCCAGAAGCGGTGCGTTGAGCGGAAAAAACCGGGTGTTGCGCCACGGCGCCGAACGCGGCCAGCAGAATAACAATTTTGTTATACTCATTCTAGCGCCTTCGGTGCTCCAGCCGTGTATTTGTGGGATGACAGCATGCTCAAGAAAGTTGATTCGTCTCAATTAAAAGTGGGCATGTACATCCATGACCTCAGTTGCGACTGGATGACGCATCCATTCGTGCGCAACCGTTTCCTGTTGCGCAGCGACGATGAAATCCGCAAGATCATGCAGGCCGGCATCCACGACGTGGTGATCGACAGCGGCAAGGGTCTCGACGTGCAGGACGCGCCCACCGTGGCGCAGGCGCGCGCCGAGACGGAGCGCGAACTGGTGCAGATCGCCGCGCCGTTGCAAGTGGTCACGCGCGTGTCGCTGGGCATGGAACTGGCGCGCGCCACGCAGGTGCGGCGGCAGGCGACCAGCCTGGTGCGCACGGTGATGGCCGACGTGCGCCTGGGCAAGGCGGTCGAGCTCGACCGCGTGCAGCACACGGTGCAGGACATCACCGAATCGATCCTGCGCAATCCCGGTGCCCTCGTCGGCTTGTTGCGCATCAAGACCAAGGATGATTACACCTTTTTGCATTCCGTCAGCGTGTGCGCGCTGCTGGTGGCATTTTGCCGCTCGCGCGGCATCGATGCCACGACCACGCACCAGGCGGGCCTCGGCGGCTTGCTGCACGACACGGGCAAGGCCCTGGTGCCCGACAGCGTACTGAACAAGCCCGGTCCGTTGACGCCGGAAGAATTTACCCTGATCAAGCGCCATCCGCGCGACGGCTACGACATCCTGCGCCAGTCGCCCGAGGTGGGCGCGATACCGCTCGATATTGCCCTGCACCACCACGAACGGCGCGACGGCAGCGGCTATCCGGACCAGCTGGCCGGCGACGCCATCAGCGAACTGGCGCAGATGGCCGCCATCGTCGACGTGTATGACGCGCTGACGTCCGACCGCAGCTATCACAAGGGCATTCCCGCGGCCGAAGCCTTGCGCAAGATCTATGAGTGGAGCAAATTCCACTTCAATCCCGTGTTCGCGCAGGATTTCATGCGTTGCGTGGGTATCTATCCGGTAGGCACCATGGTGATGCTGGAATCGGGCCGCCTGGCCGTCGTCATCGAGGCGCACGAAAGCAATCTGCTGGCGCCGAAGGTGAATGTGTTTTTCAGTACGAAGAGCAAGACCTACATCAAGCCGGAAACGGTCGACCTGTCGCGCGGCTTCGGCTTCGGCGGCGCCGACAAGATTGTCGGCCATGAGTCGGCCGCCAAGTGGCAGGTCGATCCTATGCGCTTTCTTTCCCTCGCGGATGCCTAGAAGAATTCCGCCGTATCGTTCGAGGTGATCGTCGTCAGCAAGCCTTTTGCGACCAGCTCGTCATAGTGGCACGCCAGGTTGCGGCCATGGCTCTTCGCGTAATACAGGGCCTGGTCGGCGCGGCCGAGGATGATGACGGGCGCCTCGTAGGCGTTGATGCTGACGAAACCCACGCTGACGGTCACCCTGCCCACTTGCGGGAAGTCGTGCGCTTCGACATTGGTGCGGAAGCGGTCGATGATTTTCTGCGCATTTTCCAGGGTGATCGAGCGCAGCAGCACGACGAATTCCTCGCCGCCGAAACGGAAGATGCGGTCTTGCGAGCGGAACGACGATTGCAGCTGGTTGGCGATCAGGATCAGCACTTCATCGCCATACAGGTGACCAAATTTATCGTTGACCAGTTTGAAATGATCGACGTCGATCACGGCCAGCCATTGCCGTTCCGTGTCCGTATGGTGGCGCCGTTCTTCATCCACGGGACGCGGCTTTTCCGCTTCCGGTTCGCCGCGGCTTTGCAGGATTTTTGCCAGCTGGTCGTCGAAGGTCTTGCGATTCAACAAACCGGTGAGCGAATCGCGTTCGCTGTAGTCGAGCAGGTTCTGGAAATTGCGGTATACGCTGACGATGCCGCCGATCACCTGGATGGTGGCGCCCGTGTAGGGCGTGGGATTGGTGATTTCCAGGCAGGTGGTGACCTGGTCGCCGATCCAGATGGGCAGCCACAGCAGGTGGCGGCCGTCGGCGCACAGGGTGTCGGCGCTCGCTTCATGGCGCTTGATGCAGGCGGCCAGGGCCGGGTAGTCCGACAGCGGTTCGCCCGGCAGGGTAGGATCGGTATGCTCTTCCATGCGGGCCACGCTGCCCGCCACGATGATGGCCCGCGACCGCACGAACACCTGGCCCCGCACGGTGGTCAGGGCCAGCACACGGGTCTGCGATGCGGCAGCGAGTTCCTGGACCGCCGAGATCACGGAGATGTCGAGCATCGTGTGGTCGCGGTGCCCGGTCATGTCCACCATGTGTTTCAGTAGGGAATCCATTGTCGATCTCTGGAAAGTAGTCACACAAGTGTCGTCATACCAGCATTGCATCAAGCAAGAGCATGTTCGCGTCCGTCTACAAGAAGCCAAGATTTATTTGGTGGCATGACGCTCTGTACCGCCGGGCGAGAGGCCTTTCCAAAGAAGAGCTAAGCAGGATAATGTCTTTTTGCCTAATAGGCAATTAACGTATGCAATATTTCATGTAAATACATGAGATTCATGCACTGCATTGCAAAAAACTTGCCCTGACGAAGGCTTTCAATCCAGATCGCAACATTTGTTTGCGTCAGCCGACATGTCGACAGGGTTTGATAATTTCCATATGGAAACTTGTGGCGCGTCAATTTGCCAAAACGTGGACGCTTTATAGTCAATGCAATGGCGCAGAAATTTACGGCAGGAAACATATTAGCAGGAATGGGCAATGTTTCACACCCGATTGCGCCAGGGACTTGTGATTCACTTTTGGGAGCTTGTCATGCATACCTTCCTGTCGGCAGTACAGCAGTTTGTCAAGGATGAGGATGGCATTACGGCAATCGAATACGGCTTGATTGCGGCCTTGATGGCTACCGCCATCACGGCCGGTTTCTTGCTGATCAAGACCAACTTGCTGGCCGTCCTCACCGACATTTCGTCGAACCTGGTGTTGACGCCCTAAGCGGGTGCCCGCCGCTGGCCGGCCAGTGGCGGGTTTTTTTTCGGGAGGTGTGCCATGCCTGCAACCGCCTTGTGCGATTTGCTGTTGCTGTGCTTCGTGACGGGGGCCGCCGTCAGTGATTTGATCCGCCGTAAGATACCGAACGGTGTGGTGTTGTCCGGCATCCTCGCCGCCCTGGCCCTGCATCTGTGGCTGTGGCCGCACAGCGTGCTGCCCGTGTGGCTGGGCGGCATGGCGACGGGTTTTTTCCTCTTTTTACCCTTGTATGTGCTGCGCGGCATGGCCGCCGGCGACGTCAAGCTGATCGCCATGGCGGGCGCCTTTGCCGGTCCCTGGCCCGTGCTGCAGATCTGTTTCGCCACGTTCGTCCTGGGCGGCTTGATGGCCGTGCTGATGATCACCTGGCAGGGTAAGTGGCGCGCCTGCCTGGGCAATCTGCGCCAGCTGCTGTGGCCGATGATCGCGCGCATGGCCGGCATTCCCCTGGCGCCAACTGCACTCGGCAGCCAGGCCAGCGTGGGCAACATGCCGTACGGCCTGGCCATTGCCCTGGGCTGCCTGGCGGTGCAGGGGCGTCATTATTTCTGATTGGTATTCATTGCTCTTGATCAATGGGCGCCAGTCTCCGCTCGCTAGAATGAATTCTGTTGAATGCCCTCTTAACCGGCTTGGAGACGCAGCATGACCGAGGTCGACTATTCCCTGAGCACCGAGAGTGCGCCGCGCCCTGCCGACGCGAACCTGATGCCGCCCCTGCCGCCGCAGCCGAAGAGCTTGCGTGAAACGGGACTCGAGCGGCCGCTGGTGGTCGAGCTGATCGCCAAGCTGATGTTTGTGGGCGGCAAGACGCACCTGTCCGCGCTGACGACGCGCTTGCGCCTGTCGATCAATGTCTTGCGCGAAGTGCTCGATTTCATGGTGACGGAGCAGATGGCCGAGGTGGCCTGGCGCGGCGAATCCGATATCGACGTGCAGTACCAGCTGACGGGCGCCGGCAAGCAGCGCGCCAGCGCCTTCCTCGAGCGCTGCGCGTATATCGGCGCCGCCCCCGTCACCCTGGAAGCGTACCGCGCCATGGTGGCGCGCCAGTCGTGGCTGGCGCAGGAACAGCGCGTCGGCAGCGACGACCTGGCCGCCGTGCTGGGGGGCGCCCATGCGGGGCCGGGCATGCTCGACGTGGTCGGCGCGGCCCTGCATTCGGGACGCTCGCTGCTGCTGTACGGTCCGCCCGGCAGCGGCAAGTCGACCCTGGCACTGCAGCTGGGACAATTGCTGCACGGGCTGGTCGCCGTGCCCTACGCCATCGTCGTCGGCCAGGACATCATCCAGTTGTACGATCCGGCCCAGCACCTGCCGCCTGCGCCGCAGCACGTCAGCCATGCGCGCCAGGCGCTGGAGCGGCGCAGCACGGACATCCGCTGGGTGCTGTGCCAGCGTCCCGTGATCCACGTGGGCGCCGAGCTCGACGCCGGCATGCTGGAGCTGCGCCATGACGCCAGCGGCGGCTGCTACCAGGCGCCGCCCCATGTGCGCGCCAACAATGGCATGCTGATCATCGACGACCTGGGCCGCCAGCGCCTGGGGGCGCAAGAACTGCTGACGCGGCTGATGCAGCCGCTGGCGCGCGGCAGCGACCAGCTGGGCTTGCCCGGCGGCGTGCAGATCAGCGTGCCGTTCGACAATGCCCTCGTGCTGGCCACGAACGTGCCGCCGGACGAGCTGTTTGACGCCGCCTTGCTGCGCCGCATCGGCTACAAGGTGCAGGTGGGGCCGCTGACAGAGAGCGCCTATCGCGCTCTGTTCCGCCAGCAATGCCGGCTGGCCGGCATGGCCATCGACGAGCAAGCCCTGAACCATCTGCTGCAGCTGCATGGCGCGCAGGGACGGCCCTTGCTGGCCAGCTATCCGCAGGAATTGCTGGCGCGCATAGGCGACTTCGCCGGCTTTGCCGGCAGCGAGGCGCGCCTGACGGTGGCCGCCCTGGAACAGGCCTGGAGCAGCCTGTTCGCCAGCTGCGACATGCCGGCCGCCAGCCTGTGCGAGCGCATCGCATGAAGAACCGGCGCGCCCTCCTGATGATGGGCCTGGCGGTCGTGCTGGGCCTGCTGGCCGTGCTGCTGGCCTCGCACTGGCTGCTGCGCCAGACGCCAGCCGGCAAGGGCAAGATCGTCGTGGCCGCCAGCGATGTCAACCTGGGCCAGCGCCTGACGCCCGAGATGCTGCGCCTGGCCGAATGGCCGGCGGAAAGCTTGCCGCAGGGCGCGCTGCAAGACCCGGCCACACTGGCGGGACGGGTGCTGAAAACCAGCGTGCTGCGCGGCGAGCCGTTGAGCGAAGCCAAGCTGGCGCCGGCCGGCACCCTGGGCGGCCTGTCGGCCCTGATCACGGAAGGGCGGCGCGCCATCACCGTGCGCGTCAACGATGTGATCGGCGTGGCCGGCTTCGCCTTGCCGGGCAACTATGTCGACATCATCGTGAGCACCCAGCAGGATGCCGGCGACCGCGCGTTTCCGCAAAGCCGCAACATTTCCAAGATCGTGCTCGAACGCATCCTCGTGCTGGCCGTGGCGCAGGAAGTGGGGCGCGACGAGACCAAGCCGCGCGTGGTCAATGCGGTGACCCTGGAAGTGACGCCGGAACAGGCGGAAAACCTGGACCTGGCGCGCAGCGTGGGCAGCCTGTCGCTGGTGCTGCGCAACCAGGTCGACCCGCAGCCGGGCGTGACGGCGGGCGCCACCAAGCTGACCCTGCTGGGCGGACCGCACGAAGCCGAGCCTGTCCCTCCTGCCGCCGCGCCCGTGCTGGCCGCCGCGCCGCGTCCCGTGCGCGTGGCGAAGGCGCCGCCGGAACCGCAGCGCCTGTGCAGCGGCGTCATCGACGGGACGCGCCAGTCGCGCGAATGTTTTTAGTCTTTTGGCCTTTGCCTTGCTCAACCATGGACACGCTCATGAACCGCGCCCTGCTGATAATGTTCTGCCTGCTGTCGCCGCTTGCCGGCGCGGCGGCCGATCCTGGCCCGCGCTGCGGCGGTGAAGCGGCCTCGCCCGGCCACTTGCAGCTGCAGGTGGGCAAGTCGAGCATGCTGCGCCTGCCCGAGGCGGTACAGCAGCGCAGCGTCGGCAACCCGGCCGTGGTGCAAGCCATGCTGGTCGCGCCCGACACCTTGTACGTGGTCGGCGTCGACGTGGGCAGCACGAATATGATCATCCAGGGACGCAGCGGCGTGTGCAGCGTGGTGAACGTCAGCGTCAGCATGGACCCGGCCGGCCTGCAAACGACCCTGGCGGCGCTGATGCCGGAAGAAAAAGCCATCCGCGTCACGGCCGTGGCCGATACCCTGGTGCTGTCGGGCACGGTGCAAGATGCGGGCGCCGTGCTGCGCGCCGTCGAGCTGGCGCACGCCTACGTGCGCCGCGCCACGGTCGCGCTGGCGCTGCCCAAGCCGGCCGATGGGGCCGCCATGCCGCCCGCCGCCACGGCGCCCGCCGGCGGCGCGGGCAGCGCGCACAGCCGCATCATCAACATGCTCGACGTCAGCGCGCCGCAGCAGGTGATGCTGGCCGTGCAGATTGCCGAAGTGTCGAAGTCCCTGCTGGAACGGCTGGAAGTGGGCGCCACCCTGCGCCTCGCGTCCGGCAGCTGGGCCACCACCTTGCTGTCGAATTTCCTCAGCGGCACGGCCAATGGCTTGCTCGACGTGCGCAAGTCGAATGGCCGCCAGCAGCTGACCATCGAGGCGCAGAAACAGGATGGCCTGGTGCGCATCCTGGCCGAACCGACGGTGATGGCGATCAGCGGGCAGGAGGGCAGTTTTCTGGCCGGCGGCAAGATCTTCATTCCCGTCGGCCAGGACAACAACAAGATCACCCTGGAAGAGCGCGAATACGGCGTCGGCCTGCGCTTTACGCCCACCGTGCTGTCGGGCGGGCGCATCAATCTGAAGGTGGCGCCGGAAGTGTCGGAACTGTCGCGCGAGGGCGTGGGCATTTCCGCCGCCGGCGTCAGCGGGCGTTCGATCTTGCCCGTCATCACCACGCGGCGCGCCTCGACCACGGTGCAGCTGTACGACGGCCAGAGCTACGCCATCGGCGGCTTGATCAAGAACAACCAGGTGAGCAATATCACGGGCGTGCCCTGGCTCAGCGAAGTGCCCATCCTCGGTGCGCTGTTCCGCAGCACGGATTTCCAGCACGACCGCACGGAATTGCTGTTCGTCATTACCGCGCACCTGGTCAAACCCTTGCCGGCCGATGCCGTGCTGCCGACGGCGCAGCTGGCGCCGCCTTCGCGCATGGACTTGATGTTGGGCGGCAAGATGGAGGGCGCGCCGCCGTCCGTGCCGCCGCCGCGCGCGGCCAACGGTTTCGAGTTGAAATGAGACGGGGAGATACGCCATGCCGAACTCGCTCTTGACGTCGCTGCGGCGCTGCGCCGCCCTGGCCCTGGCCGTGCAGCTGGCCGCCTGCGCGCACGGCAGCACGCCGCAGCTGGACCGGCGCTTCGGCGACGCCGTGCGCCTGTCCATGGCGCAGCAGGTGCGCGATCCGGCCGGCGCGGGCAATCGCGCGCCGGCCGATGGCCTCGACGGACCCAGCGCGCACGCCGTCATGCAGCGCTACCGCGCCTCGTTCGCCGAACCGAATGCTCAGGCGCCGCAGCCGGTGCAATTCATGCTGGGAGGCGGCAGTGGCAAATAGACGCCAGCACCAGCGCGGGGCGATGCTGATCGCCTTTTCCATCCTGCTCATCGTGGTGCTGGGCTTTATCGGCCTGGCGCTCGATGTGGGGCAAGTCATCGGCCGCAAGACGGAGCTGCAGAACCTGGCCGACAATGCGGCGATGGCGGCCGCCGCGGAACTGGTGGGCACGCCCGAGGGCTTGCTCGTCGCCGTGGAAAAAGCCAAGGGCAGTGCGGCCGACCGCAGCGCATGGCGCCGCCGCATGCAGGGCGCGACTTTGTCGGACGCCAGCATCCGCTTCGCCAGCGCGCCCGATGCGCCTGCCAGCGGCTGGCATGCGGCTGGCGCCGTGCCCGACGCCGCCACGGCGCTGTTCGTGCGCGTCGATACGCAGGCCAATACACCCTCGCTGGGACGGGTGGCGACGGCATTTCTCGGCGCCTGGTCGCCGGCGCTGCGCACCCTGGACACGGGCGCGCGCGCCGTGGCGGGGCGCACCAGCTTGCGCCTGATGCCGCTGGCCATCTGCGCGCTGTCGGCCAGCGCGGCCAGTCCGCGCACGAATGCGGCGCTGCTGCCGGCCGTCGAGTTGCTGGAATATGGCTTTCGCCGCGGCGTGGCGTATAACCTGTTAAAACTCAATCCGCATGGCCCCGCGGCCGAACACTTCGTGCTCAATCCGCTGGGCCAGCCGGGCGTGGTGGGGCCGTCGCAGCAGGTCGGCGAAGCGAGCGTGCTGCCGTTTGTCTGCAGCGGCACGGTGCTGTATCCGCGCATCGGCAGCGCCCAGGTGCATGTGCACCGGCCTTTTCCCGCCGCGCTGTGGACGGCCTTCAATGCGCGCTTCAACCAGCATGCGGGCAGCGGCTGCCATGCCGTCACGGCGCCGCCCGACACGAATATCCGCGCCTATCCGAATACGGCCCCGAGCTGGTGGATGATGAACACGCCCGACGCGCCGAGCGCCCTGAGCACGGGCAACCCGCTGCTGTCCGTGGCCGATCCGGAATCGAACGCGACGCCGCCCGCCGTCGGCAGTTATGGACCGCTGTGGTCGTTTTCCAGGGCGGCCAGGTACAGCAACCCGAAGCCGGCCGGCGGCTATCTGCCGTTTGCCACCAGCGACTGGCCCAGGCTGTATCCGGCCAGCCCGGCCGCGCCGGCCGCCAAGTCCGGCTACCCTGCCACGCCGCCCTACCAGACGCTGGGCTTCCAGACGGCGCCGACCGGCAACACGGGCGTGGCGCAGCGCCGGCTGCTGCACATTCCCCTGCTGGCTTGCCCCGTGCCGGCCGGCAGCGACGTGCTGGCGCGGGTGCGCGGCATCGGCCGCTTCTTCATGACGGCGCCGGCCGGCAATGGCGTACTGAGCGCCGAATTTGACGGGCTGGTGGACGAGGGCACGCTGGCCGGCCCCGCGGAGCTGCTGCAATGAGGCCGCTCCGCCGCGCCGCGCGGCGCCAGGGCGGCGTCGCCGCCATCGAGCTGGCGCTGATCCTGCTGTTTTTCATGGCGCTGCTGCCTTTCGTGCTGCTGTTCGGCCGCGCGCTGCTGGTGTACACGGCCCTGCAAAAAAGCGCGCACGATGCGGCGCGCTACATGGCGACCATGCCGCTGCCGCAGATGGGCAGCATCGGCACGGCGAACCAGGGCGCCGCCCTGGCCCGGCAGATGGTGGTCGAGGCGATGGCGGAAAGCTGGCCGGGCATGGAGGCCGCCAGGGTCAACGTGGACTGCGTGTATGCCGACGATTCCTATGGCTGCGGCAGCTACGCGACGGCGCCGCTGCAGGTGCGCATCAAGGTCACCGCCGACATGCCGGTCGATTTCCTGCCTGCGCTGACCCGCAAGTGGCTGCCGCAACTGGCGCCGATCCCGCTGCGCGCCAACGCGACATTGCGCTATGTCCATTAACCCGCACCTCCGCCGGCAGCGCCAGCGCGGCGTCTTCGCCGTCGAATTCGCCATGCTGGCGCTGCTGTTCTTCCTGTTCCTGTTCGCCATGCTGGAAGTGGCGCGCGCCGTGTACATGTGGAACATGGTGCATGAAATTACCCGGCGCGCGGCGCGCGCCGCCGCCGTCACCGATTTCAGCGATGCCGGCGCCTTGCAAGCCGTGCGCACGCACGCCGTGCTGCGCGCCACGCCGGGCACGCTGCCGCTGGGCGGCGGCCTCGGCGACGCGCATGTGCGCATCGATTACTTGTCGGAGAGCGCTGGCGGCGCCGCGCTGGCGGTACTGCCGGTGACGGTGCTGCCGGGTTGTCCGCAGCGCAACCGCATCAATTGCCTGGACGATCCGCACGGCGCCAGCTGCATCCGCTTCGTGCGCGCGCGCCTGTGCCAGCCCGGCGTCGGCGCGCGCTGCGAGCGCGTGCCGTACCGGCCCATCCTGCCGCTGCTGGGGATGATGTTTCCCTCCGGCGCAGGCGCCATACGTTTGCCCAGCGGGACCACCATGGCGGTGGCCGAATCGCTGGGGTATGCGGACAATCCCGGCTTTTGTCCATGAGCGCCAGTGCGTCGGCGCAGCCGAATGTATTGCCTTGAATGAAGGAGGGGTGATGAAAGCCTTGATGATTACCCGCGACGCCAGCCTGCACGATGAAATCGCGGCGCAAGGCGCGGCCCGCATGCCCGTGCTGCGGCTGCTGGACCGGCGCAACGGCTTGCGCGACGCCGTCGAGCGCATGCTGCCCGAAGCGCCCGAGCTGGTGATCGTCGACGCCAGCGGCATCGATGCCGACGAAGCCGACCTGCTCGAGCGCCTGGCGCGCCAGTATCCGCTGGCCGTGCTGATGCTGCTCACGCGCGGCCAGCAGCAGGATGTGCTGATCCGCGCCATGCGCGCCGGCATGCGCGAAGTGCTGCAGCTGCCGCTGGTGCACAAGGCCTTCCACGAAGCGATGGACCGGGTCGATATCCAGGCCGGCGTGACGCAGATGCGCGACGGTAAAGTGCTCGCCTTCATCTCGTGCAAGGGCGGCAGCGGCGCCACCTTCCTGTCGACGAATTTTTCCTACGCGCTGGCCAGCCTGGCCGGCTGCAAGGTGCTGCTGATCGACCTGCACGGCCAGTTCGGCGACGCCACCCTGTATGTCTCGGACCAGAAGCCGGCCATGACCTTGTCCGACATCTGCGCGCAGATCGCGCGCATGGACGGCGCCTTTCTCGCCTCGTGCCTGGTGCACATCACGCCGAACTTCGGCGTGCTGGCGGCGGCCGACGACCCGGCGCACAAGGTCGACATGCAGCCCGAGCACATGGACCGCATCCTGGCCGTGGCGCGCCAGCACTACGATTACATCGTGCTCGACGTGGGACGCCAGATCGATGCGCTGTCGCTGCGCGCGCTCGACAACGCCGACGCGATCTATCCGGTGCTGCAGCTGGCCTTGCCCGACATCCGCGACGGGCGCCGCCTGCTCGACATTTTCCGCTCGCTCGGCTATCCGGGCGAGCGCCTGCGCCTGATCGTCAACCGCTATGAAAAGGGCGGCCGCCTCCGCCTGGCGGACCTGGAGCAGGCGCTGGGCGCGGAAGTGGTGCACACGGTGCCCAACGATTACATCGCCGCCACCGATTCCGTCAACCAGGGCATTCCGCTGCTGCAGCTGTCGCGCACCAGCGCCGTGGCGCGCAGCCTGGCTGAACTGGTGGAACTGGTGACGGCGCGCCGCGTGACGGAAAGCCGCGGCCTGTTCGATCGCCTGTTCAGCCGCAGCGAGGCTTAGGACGGGGATGGATGTCAAGGCTCCCGCCGGGAGCCATCATGGGAGCCGAGATGACTTTACGCGAACGCCTGGCGGCGAATGAAACGGTGCGCCCCGCCACGAATGGACAAGGGGCGCTGGCGCTGCATGCCTACCAGGAACTGAAAAAGACCATGCACCAGACGATACTCGACCGTATCGACCTGGAACGCCTGAAACGCCTGACGGCCGAACAGTTCAAGCACGAGCTGGCGCTGCTGGTGCAGCGCGTGATCGAGGAAGAGCGCATCGTCCTGAATCAGCACGAGCGGCATAGCCTGGTGCTCGACATCCAGCACGAGATGCTGGGCTTCGGCCCGCTGGAACCGTTGCTGGCCGATGCCAGCGTGTCCGATATCCTCGTCAACACCTGCGACAAGGTGTATGTGGAGCGGGGCGGGCGGCTGCAGCTGACGGACGTGACCTTCCACGACAATGCGCACCTGATGAAGATCATCGAAAAAATCGTTTCGCGCGTGGGACGGCGGGTCGACGAATCGAGTCCGATGGTCGACGCGCGCCTGCCGGACGGCTCGCGTGTGAACGCCATCATTCCGCCGCTGGCCGTCGATGGCCCGATCCTGTCGATCCGGCGCTTTGCCGTGCAGCCTTTGAGCATCGCCAACCTGCTCGACTACAAAAGCCTGACGCCGCCCATGGTGCAGGTGCTGCAGGCGCTGGGGCAGGCCAAGGTCAACATCCTGATCTCGGGCGGCACGGGCAGCGGCAAGACGACCCTGCTCAACGTGCTGTCCGGCTTCATACCCGGCAGCGAGCGCATCGTCACCATCGAGGATGCGGCCGAACTGGCGCTGCGCCAGCCGCACGTGGTGCGCCTGGAAACGCGCCCGCCGAATATCGAGGGCAAGGGAGAAGTGAGCCAGCGCGCGCTGGTGCGCAATGCGCTGCGCATGCGGCCCGACCGCATCATCCTGGGCGAGGTGCGCGGCGCCGAGGCGCTCGACATGCTGCAGGCGATGAACACGGGCCACGAAGGGTCGCTGGCGACCATCCACTCGAACACGGCGAGGGATGCGCTGGCGCGGCTGGAAAACATGGTCGGCATGGCCAGCGTGAACCTGACGCCGCGCGCCACGCGCCAGCAGATCTGTTCGGCCGTGACGGTGGTGATGCAAGTGTCGCGCCTGACGGATGGCGCGCGCAAGCTGGTCAGCCTGCAGGAAGTGACGGGCATGGAGGGCGACATCATCGCCATGCATGAAATCTTCCGCTTCGAGCAGACGGGCGTCGATGCGGCTGGCAAGGTGCTGGGCCACTTTTGCGCCACGGGCGTGCGGCCCCGTTTCACGGAACGCTTGCGCATGTTCGGCGCGCCCGTGCCCGATACGGTGTTCGACCCGGACCGCATCTACGAATAAAGGAAGCATCATGGACCTGGTGTTCTACGGCTTTGCCGTGCTGCTGTTCGCCGCCTGCATCCTGATGGTGGAAGGCGCCTGGCTGTGGTGGGCGGGCACGCACGGCAGCGCGGCGCGGCGCATCAACCGGCGCTTGCGGCTGATGGCGGCGCGCGGCGAGGCCGGCGGCGAGCGGGTTTCCATCCTCAAGCAGCGCCGCTATGCGCGTTCGCCTGGCCTGGAGCGCTGGCTGCGGCGCCTGCCGCAGGCGGCAAAGCTCGACCACCTGCTGCTGCAATCGGGCTTGTCCTGGTCGGTGGCGCAGTTCTTGGGCGGCGCGGGCGGCTTGCTGCTGCTGGCGCTGCTGTGGCTGGCCATCTGGCCCATGCCGCTGCCGGGCGCCTTGCTGCTGCTGGGCGTGGCGGGCGGCGGGCCGTGCATGGTCGTGCTGCGCGCGCGCGCGGCGCGGCTGAAAAAGATCGAGGCGCAATTGCCGGAAGCGGCCGATTTCCTGGCCCGCGCGCTGCGCGCCGGGCACTCGTTTTCGAATGTGCTGCAGATGGTGGGCGATGAACTCAATGAGCCGATCAGCGGCGAATTCAAGATGGCGCACGAAGAGATCAATTACGGCGTGCCGATGAACGAGGCGCTGCAGAACCTGGCCGCGCGCATCCCGCTGACGGACTTGCGCTACCTCGTCATCGCCGTGCTGGTGCAGCGCGAATCGGGCGGCAATCTGGCCGAAGTGCTGGTCAGCATCGCGCGCATCATCCGCGCCCGTCTGAAGCTGCTGGGGCAGGTGCGCGTGCTGTCGGCCGAGGGGCGCATGTCGGCCTGGGTGCTGGGGCTGATGCCGGTGGTGATGATCGGCGTGATGGCGCTGGTCAACCCGCAATACATCAGCCTGCTGTGGACGGATCCCAGCGGCATCAAGCTGCTGTGGTACGCGGCTGGCATGGTGGCGCTGGGTGTCGTGTGGATGCGCAACGTCATTCGCATCCGCATCTAAGAGATCGCCTGAAAAAAAGTCCATGGCGTTGTTGCGTCGCCTTGTCGTACTGTCGTACTGCCTTCGGCGACACGCCTAGCCCTGAACGTTTTGTCAGTCGATCAATCGGAGGAAATGCCATGACTGGCCCGCAACTGCTGTTCCTGTTGATCGTCTTCGCCGTGGTGGTGGCGCTGGCCCTGCTGGCGTGGCTGATCTTCTTTCCCGGCGCCTTGCGCCAGCGCCTGTTCGGTGCCATGGCGCCGGCCGCCAGCGAGGCGGTGGCCGACACGGGCTGGGTGGAGCGCGTGGCGCGCGTGGCGCAGCCGTTCAGCAAGCTGTCGCTGCCGGAAGAGGGCTGGGAGCGCTCGCCGCTGCGCACGCGCTTCATGAACGCGGGCTGGCGCCAGGCCAGCGCGCCGGCCCTGTACTTTGCCGCGAAAACCGTGCTGGCCCTGCTGTTTCCCACCGTGCTGGGGCTGTATGCGGCCAGCGCCATGGCGGCGCAGCTGCGCAGCGTGCTATTGCTGCTGCTGTGCGTCAGCGCCACCGTCGGCTATTACCTGCCGAACCTGGTGCTGGCCAGCACGGCCAAGCGGCGCCAGCGCGACATCTTTGAAAACATCCCCGACGCGCTCGACTTGCTGACCGTGTGCGTGGAAGCGGGCCTGAGCCTGGAGCGCGCGCTGGTGAAGGTGTCGGGCGAAATCCACATCAAAAGCGTGGTGCTGGCGCAGGAATTGCAACTGGTGCTGATGGAAATGCGCGCCGGCTTTTCCAAGGAAAAGGCGCTGCGCAACCTGGCCTTGCGCAGCGGCGTGGAAGATGTCGACACCCTCGTCGCCATGCTGATCCAGTCGGAACGCTTCGGCACCAGCATGGGCGATTCGCTGCGCGTGCACTCGGAAAACCTGCGCGGCAAGCGCAGCCTGCTGGCCGAGGAGGCGGCCGCGAAGATCGCCTTGAAACTGCTGTTCCCGCTGATCTTTTGCGTCTTTCCCACCCTCATGCTGGTGCTCATGGGGCCGGCCGTGATCGAAGTCTATCGCGTGCTCGTGCCGGCCATGGCCAACCGCTAAAAGGAGCTACCATGCGCTTGACGATTTCCCGCCTGGCCACCGCCTGCGCCTGCCTGGGCTTGGCCGCCTGTACCACGCCGCCGGCCCACGCGCCGTTGCCGCAGTGGCCGGATGCCGATGCCGCCTATGCGGCGGGGCGCCAGCATTTCGAGCGGGGCGACTTGCCGGCCGCGCAAGCGGCCTATGCGCAAGCCTTGCGCGCCGCGCCGCGCCATGTGAATGCGCGCAACGGCCTGGCCGTGCTGCACGCGCAGCGGGGCGAGCACGATGCGGCGATCGCCCAGTGGCTGGCCCTGACGCAGGAAGCCGGTGCGCCGCAGCCGCAACAGGCGTATCTGTTCAGCAATCTTGGTCGTGCCTACTATTTGCGCGGGCGCGATGCGCAAGCGTTGACGGCGCTGGAGCAGGCGTGTCTGCTCGATCCGCTCAATGCGCTGGCCTGGCAGCACCTGGCGCAAGTGCTCGAACGGCTGGGACAGCACGCGCGCGCGGCCGTCATGCGGCGCCAGGCGCAGAGCCTGCAGGAACATGATTTACGGAGCGACATGGCCGTCTTGCGCAACGCGGCGCCGCCGCAGGGCGTGCCCGCTGCCGCGCCGCTGCCGGATGCGCCCGCCATGGCGCGCATCGAGATCACGCAAGGCGACGGCATGGCCCGCTTGCAGCGCGTGCCGGCCGCCGCGCGCAGCGTGCCGGCTGTCACGGCCGAGCGGTCCATGCCGGCTCCTGCCGCGCCCCGCCCGCGTTTGGAAATTGTAAATGGCAACGGCGTGCCTGGCCTGGCCGCCGCCCTGGCGCGCAGCCTGGCTGGCGCTCCCGTGCAAGTGGTGCGCCTGGCCAATGAAACCGGCTTCCAGGTGGCGCGCACGCGCGTCGAGTACCGGCCCGCGCAGGAGCAGGCGGCGCGCCAGCTGGCGCGTCAGTTGGGGACGCAGGTGCAAACCCCAGTAGAAACCCAGGCCGGCGACTGCCCCGCCAGCGAGCTGCGCCTGGTACTGGGGCGCGACTTGAGCGATCCGGCCATGCTGCACCGTTATTATCTGCAGCAATTGCAGCTGGCGCGCCAGGCGCTGGCGCGGCTCGGTTAACACGTCTTGAGCGGCACAGAAAACGCGGCGCCTTGGCGGGCGCCGCGTGTTTTTCATGCTGCGGATGATTACGGCTGGCGGCGCCGCGTAAAAGCCAGGGCCGCCAATCCCATGCCCAGCAGGAACAGCGTGCCCGGTTCCGGTACCGCAAGCGGCGGATCGATGACGACGATATCGGTGCGCGTGGACTTGGAAAAATTCAAGGTATAGCTGCCGGCCGGCAGGGCGAAATTCGAGGTCAGGGAAAACATCGCGAAACCATTCGTGAAGGCGCGCCCGGTGGCGGGGTCGTTGGTGCCCGCCGTCATGTTCAGGCTGAACGGGTCGAGGCTGCCGGCGCCATGGTTGCCATTGATGTCGCTGCCATTGTTGGCATCGCCATCGGGCGCGAACTGGAAGATCACGCCATCGGCGTTCGCGTGCGACAGGCAGCCGGCGGGGCTGGAACTGTTGCACGAGATATTGAAGATATCCATGATCGACACGTTCGATTTGTCGCCCATGGTCGTCACGCTGGTGCGCAGGTCGCGCCGTCCCATGAAGCTGAAGGTGATGAAGCCGGCGCTCGACAGGGTCAGGTTGACGGAGCCGGTCAGCGTGTCGCCGGCCGTGGCCGTGGCGGCGCCGATCGTGTTGCGCTGGGCTTCCGCCACGGCGCTCACGCTGGCGCCGCCATTGAGCATGTTGCCGAAGGCATGCGCATCGCCGCGGGCAAATTCCAGGGTGGAACTGGGGCTGGGGGCGTAGTGGTTTTGCGGCAAGCCGCTGCAGCCGCCGCCCGAGCACACTTGCAGCACGTCGGCGTTGGCGGCCGGTCCTGTATTGACGGCGCGCGGATTGACGGCCACGCCGCCTTCGAAAAAGGCGCTGTCGCTGGCATTGCGGTTGGCGCCGGCCAGCGACAGCGCACCGGCGCTGGTGGTGATGCGGAAATTGTTCAACTCATTGACGGCCAGGCCGTACGCGCCGGCCTGTGCCTGGCCGCTGGCCAGCAGGCTCGCCGTCGCCAGTGCGCCCAGCCAGCCCAGGGTCTTGCTTCGTGTGTGATCAAGGTTCATCGCAGCCTCTTGTCGTGGTCAGTCTCGGAAAATCCGGGGGACAAAGAATCCAGAATGACTTGCCTGGATTCATCTCGTAGACAGGGATAAGCAGCTTGCGTGCCACACAAAAATATCACAAGAAATCAAATACTTGCGCAAAGCGAACTGAGCTGGATGACGTGAAGTGTAAGAAAGGCCGACGCCGCTTGGCGGGCGCCGTCGGCCTGCCTCAGGTGCCCCGGTGATAACCCAGGTGGCCGCCCGAATTGCGTGCGCAGCCGCAACCGATGCGCGCCACTTCCTCGCCTTCCGTCAATTTCCAGTTGGTAATCGTCGTGTGATTCCAGTCGATGTCGCTTTTCTTGACAGGTTTGACCGTCAAGATGCGTGCTTCCGCATCCGTGTACTCCATCAGCTCTTCGTCGTCGGCGATGTCGAAATGGCGGTGGATCAGGGAAATGCCGAAGCGGTCGAGTGCGCCGTAGCGTTGCAGCACGTCGCGCAGTTCGCGAAAGCAGGCCAGATCGTCGGGCAGCAGCGGATTGACGGCGGAAATATCGGCGACGGGTTGCCATTGCATGGCGTGGATGTTCAGGCTGTGCATGATAGGCTCCTGTGCCCCATGATGATAGGCCCAGGCTGCCGGAGGGGCGCCGGCACGCCTGGCGAAATGCCCATCGTGGACGCAACGCCGCTGCGGCGCTTGCGCCGTATCAAAGGTGCGGCACATCGCCTCTCGTCCGATTATTGCCCGGTAAAATAGGCCATGGCAAACAAAACCCCCACCTTCCCCGGCGCGCGCACGGGCCGCGGCCAGGTCCTGGCCGTGCTGCTGTCGAACCGCGACCAGTCCGGCGCCGAACCGCTGCAAGGCCGCGTCTCGCTGGCCGCCATCGTCAAGGCATTGAAACGCAAATATCACTGGCCGATCGAGACGCACAGTTTTCCCGCCAACACGCAGGATGGCCGCGCCAGCTGGGCGACCGTCTACAGCTTGCCGGACAAGGTCATCGAGACCGCGCTGGAGGCCGGCGGCCGGGAGTGGCTGGAGAGCCGGGGAGCGGCCGGGCGGCGCTGAGCGCGCCGCTTGCTTTACTCGATTCCTTTACTCGATCCCTTTATTCGAGCCGGAAGCCGACCTTGAGCGTGACCTGGAAGTGCGCCACCTTGCCATCGACGATATGGCCGCGCGAATCGGTCACTTCATACCAGTCCATGTGCTTGACCGTCAGCGCCGCCTTGGCAATGGCATCGCGTATCGCCTGATCGCTGCTCTCGGTCGACGTGCCGACCAGTTCGATCAGCTTGTAAGTGTGTGCGGACATGATATTTCCCCAGGTAGGCAAGCCAGACATCGGGAGCCTGCTTTGCGCAAGCACGTGCTCATCTTGCGCCTAAATGTGCCGGACGTCATTGCGCGGTGCAGCAATGCGGAGGCGAGGCCGGGCATCGCCATGTCGGCGGCATGGCTTTCGATTAAAGTAGGGGGGGCACGGTCGTGAGGAGTTTACCGTAGTGTTGTGTGGGATGAAACTTGGAGGGGGGAGGCCAACTGAAAATTAGTGGACGTTATTCTTCACGCGCCACTTGCTTCAGCGATGGGGAATTTCCCGTCTGCTTTGTTCCACACTCTGTGGTTACGTAGGTACACCTGATTGGCCCATGGCTGTGCGAGTCAGGGTGCTTGACCTTCTATCGAAGGACACGGTCGAGCAGTGAATCGACATCATCGCCAGGTACTCCATCGATGAAAGTGTCAGTGCCTTGGCCCGCATGTATGTGGTCTCGCGGGTCAACATCCTTGGTGTAATGAAGCCTAATTAAAGGCAACTTTGGCTCTCTTCCCAGCTAGCGCATGGGCAGAAAAATGCATAAATAGATAAATAAGTTAGTGAGCACCGCTGACAAATTCGCCCGGATTAATATATACTGATGTAAATGGACTGGGAGAACCTGGTCGGCGCTACAGCCTCGGTGAGTTTCACCGGGGCTTTTCGCTTTATGGGGCCGGATGAATTTTTAGTCCCCAATCTTCAAACCCCTCTCCGACATTTTCTCTACCCCCGCTGCAGTAGAATTTTCTCTTCAGCACAGAAAATGCGCGATTTTCCTGCAGAGGCTTGAGTACCCTCATTCCAACAGGCCTCGCTACTAAATCGGCAAGTTGTAGTCCGGAGGAGTTCACTTTCTTGTCGGCGAAGACGATGTCGAAGGGGAGGCGCCTGCCAATCTTGTTCGCTCCGTCACACATTCGACGAAACTCTAATTCAAGTTCGTTATCCTCCTTCTTGCCCCGTCGCTCAAAAACAACATGGGTAAGCCGCTCTTCTTGGCCTTTTTCCTGTAAAAATTCATACAAAGTCTCTAGGCAAAACCCGAGTGCTAAGTGGTATGGATGAGATTGCACGCCGGCCTTGTCCCGTAGTTGATTCTTGTCGATAGCACAACTAATCAGCACAAAGTTACTAGTTTCAATTATCTCGGTCAACTCGGTAAGAAATTGAACTTTTTCGTCGCGAGACGCAAAAAAATTGAAATCGCCCTTCTCCTTCCTAATTTCATGCTCATGGAGAACTACGAGGTCGTGACCAAAATGCTTGAACTTGAATTTCTCTAATGTTGGGACGACGGTATCAGTGTAGTAACGCTTATGAAACACACAAAAAGCTAGAACGAACATTGGATAGTTATCGTCTGCCTTCAGCATGCCATGGTCTCCGCTTTCATCGACATACACGATATAACTACTGAACTTTTCGACAACCTCTGCATGTGGTATGACTAGGGGGGAAGGTGTAGGCACTGCCGGTACGGCAGGTTCCACGGCAACTTCGATCTGAACACTGATGGCTACAGTTGTTTCGATGACGGGTTCCGGCTCCTGTTCAGCTTGAAACAAAAGAAATTGTCTGGAGGTCATAGCTCACCTTTTCTAATTTGCTTACTAGATTGTTCCAAAGCTACTTGAATTGCCTGCACAGTGGTTGCATGACTTTGAAGAACTGAGCACAAACAAAAAAGGGCTACAAGCATAAGCATGTAACCCTTTGATTTCCTACTAAATTCTGGTGCCGACTGCCGGTTTCGAACTGGCCACCTGATGATTACAAATCAACTGCTCTACCAAATGAGCTAAGTCGGCAAAAACTGCGCGTTGCGAATTATACGCTATTTAATGCGTGTCAGGGTCGGGCGGCCGCCTTTTTTTGGTGGCTCGTCGTCGCCGGGCGTGGCGCTGTCGCGTTGTTCGGGGGAGCTGGTCGGCACGGACGACAGGGTGGGACCGCTGGCGGCGGGGGCGAGCACGGGTGGCGGGACGTCGGCGGAGGCCGGGCTGTCCGTCGGTTGCGCGTCCGGGTCATCGTTGCCCAGCACGGGCTCGAAAGCCATGCCCTGGCCGTTTTCGTTGGCGTAGATGGCCATCACGTTGTCGACCGGCACGTAGATTTCACGCGAGACGCCGCCAAAGCGGGCGTGGAAGCGGATGGCGTCGTTGTCCATCTTCAGGCCGCTGGTGGCGCCGAAGCTGATGTTGAGCACGATTTCGCCCTTTTTCACGTATTCCATCGGTACCGTGGTGCGCGAATCGACTTTGACCGCGAGATAAGGCGTGTAGCCGCTGTCGGTGCACCACTCGTAGATGGCGCGCAGCATATAAGGTTTGGTTGAGATTTCAGACATGGTAGGCACGGTGAGGCGGGAGCGCCCCCGTCAGCATGAGGCGGGCGCACCGGTAGTTCAAAAGACTGGGACAGCGCAAAAAGCAACTTTAACACATGGCCCAAGATGCCCCAGAAAGCGTAGCGAGCAAGCCCGATATTGGCCTCAGTAACGCAGCCGTACTGAAGTACGGCGAGTAACGCCAGGTCAAGAGCGGGCTGCGCAGTAGCTTTATGGGGATATCTTTTAGCGACGCATCACTTTTTCGGATGGCGTCAGCGCTTCGATGTACGCAGGACGCGAGAAGATGCGTTCGGCGTATTTCATCAGCGGTGCGGCCGTCTTCGACAGTTCGATGCCGTAGTGGTCCAGGCGCCACAGCAGCGGCGCGACAGCCACGTCGAGCATCGAGAATTCGTCGCCCAGCATGTACTTGTTTTTCAGGAACAGCGGCGCCAGGGTCGTCAGGCGGTCGCGGATTTCCGCGCGTGCCTTGTCGTGGGCCTTGTCGTTGCTCTTGGCGCGTTCGCTTTCCAGCACGTGCACGTGCACGAACAGTTCTTTTTCGAAATTGAACAGCATCAGGCGCGCGCGGGCGCGCATCAGCGGATCGGCCGGCATCAGTTGCGGATGCGGGAAGCGCTCATCGATGTACTCGTTGATGATGTTCGATTCATACAGGATCAGTTCGCGTTCGACCAGGATAGGCACCTGGCCATACGGATTCATGGTCGAAATGTCTTCCGGTTTGTTGAACAGGTCGACGTCGCGCACTTCGAAGTCCATGCCTTTTTCAAACAGGACCAGGCGGCAGCGTTGCGAAAATGGGCAGGTTGTACCCGAATAGAGAACCATCATTTTTTATAGTTCCTTAGAAACAAAGGGGGTGAAGCCGCGAACGGCTCACCCCAGGTCGCTTGTCCACTCATGCGGACAACGCAGAAACAGGCATAAACCGGCCTATGGCCGGCGCCTCACTTATTTGACTTCCTTCCAGAACGACGCGTTAAGGCGCCATGCCAGCAGAGCAAAGACCGACAGGAACAGCAGCACCCACACGCCCAGGCGCTTGCGTGTCTGCTGTGCCGGTTCGGCCATCCACTCCATGTAGCCGACCAGGTCGGCTACCGCATTGTCATACTCGATCTTGTTCAACGTACCTGGCTTGACCTGCTCGAAGCCGGCAAATTTGTGGATCTTCTTGCCAGCTTCGTGCGGATCATTCTCTTCCACGAACTTGGCAGACTGGACACCTTGCAATTCCCATAATACATGCGGCATGGCAACATTCGGCACGACCATGTTGTTCCAGCCGGTCGGACGAGTGTCGTCTTTATAGAACGTACGCAGGTAAGTATACAGGTAGTCGCCGCCTGTGCCAGCGGAAGATGATTTCGCGCGCGAAATTACCGACAAATCCGGCGGTACGACGCCAAAGAAGGCCTTGGCGTCCTGCGGTGCCAGGCTCGTCGTCATCAAGTCGCCGACTTTATCGCCGGAGAACAACAGATTCTGCTTGATCTGGTCTTCCGTCAAGCCCAGGTCGCGCAGGCGGTTGTAGCGCATCGACACGGCGGCGTGGCAATTCAGGCAATAATTGACGAACAATTTGGCGCCATGTTGCAGCGCTGCCATGTTGGTCTGGCGGTCAGGAGCCTTGTCCAGCGGAAAGCCGCCTTCGCTGGCGAGAGCCATGGCGGGCACGAGGGCCAGGATGGCGAGCAGTTTTTTTGCAATCTTCATATGATGTATGTCCTTTGAGCGTGGCGTGAGAGCGGCTTAGTGCGGGTGAAACGTCACACGCGACGGCACGGTCTTGAACTTGCCCATTGCACTCCACCATGGCATCAACAGGAAGAAGCTGAAGTAAATCAGGGTGCACACTTGCGACACGATGGTCTTCGTATCCGTTGGCGCCTGGGTCCCGAGGTAGCCGAGGATCAGGAACGACAGGCCGAAGATGGCGTACACATATTTGTGCCAGTTCGGACGGTAGCGGATCGATTTCACGGGGGAATGGTCGAGCCATGGCAGGAAGGCCAGGATCACGACGGAACCGCCGAAGAACACCACGCCCCAGAATTTCGCGTCCAGCACCTGCGGCAGCATGCCGATGATGGCGACGATGGCGATGCCGGCGATGGCAGACTTGACCGTCGTCGACAGGCGCGACTTGAGCCAGATGAACACCACGTAGGCAGCCACGACACCCATCAGCACGTACATGAAGTCGGCCGTGGTGGCGCGCAGCACCGAGTAGAACGGCGTGAAGTACCAGGTTGGCGCGATGTGCAGCGGGGTCTTCAGCGAATCGCCTGGCAGGAAGTTGTTGTATTCCAGGAAATAACCGCCCATTTCCGGCGCGAAGAAGACGACGGCGCTGAAAATGACGAGGAAGATCGAGACGCCGAACAAATCGTGCACGGTGTAGTACGGATGCGATGGAATCGAATCGACCGGGTGGCCGTCGGCGCCCAGGTTTTCCTTCACTTCGATGCCGTCCGGATTGCTCGAACCGACTTCGTGCAGGGCGATCAAGTGCGCTGCAACCAGGCCCAGCAGTACCAGCGGGATGGCGATCACGTGGAAGGCGAAGAAGCGGTTCAGGGTCGCGTCGGAAACGACGTAGTCGCCGCGGATCCACAGCGACAGGTCAGGGCCGATCAGCGGGATGGCGCCAAACAGGTTGACGATCACTTGTGCACCCCAGTACGACATCTGGCCCCATGGCAACAGGTAACCGAAGAACGCTTCGGCCATCAGGCACAGGAAGATGGCGAAACCGAACAGCCAGATCAACTCGCGTGGCTTGCGGTACGAGCCGTACAGCAGGCCGCGCGTCATGTGCAGGTAGACGATGATGAAGAAGGCCGAGGCGCCCGTCGAGTGCATGTAGCGCACCAGCCAGCCCCACGGCACTTCGCGCATGATGTACTCGACGGAATTGAAGGCCAGGGCCGCATCCGGTTTGTAGTGCATGGTCAGGAAGATGCCGGTGACGATCTGCAGTACCAGCACCAGCATGGCCAGCGAACCGAAGATGTACCAGAAGTTGAAGTTTTTCGGGGCGTAGTACTTGCCCCATTGGTCGTTCCACAGCTTGGTCAGGGGAAAGCGGTCATCGACCCAGCCCAGCGCTTTTTCGGCGACGGGAGCGTCCGCCGGGAATTTCGTTTCTTTGAAAGCAGCCATGATCAAGCCTCGCCTTTCTCGTCTTTACCTATCAGCAATTTGGTGTCGCTCAGGTACATATGGCGCGGCACTTGCAGGTTGTCCGGCGCCGGCTTGTTCTTGAACACGCGGCCAGCCATGTCGAAGGTGGAGCCGTGGCAAGGGCACAGGAAGCCGCCTTCCCAGTCATCGGGCAGCGACGGTTGCGGGCCGGGGGTAAATTTCGAGGAAGGGGAGCAGCCCAGGTGGGTGCAGATGCCGACGGCGACGAGAATTTCAGGCTTGATGGAACGCGCCTCGTTCATGCAGTATTCGGGCGTGAATTCGGCGGGATTGCGTTGGGAATTGGCATCGGCGACCTTGCCATCGGTTTGCTTGAGCGACGCGATCATTTCGGGCGTGCGCTTCAAAATCCAGACCGGCTTGCCGCGCCATTCGACGGTGCGCATTTCGCCGGGTTGCAAGGTGGTGATGTCTACTTCGACCGGCGCGCCAGCCGCTTTCGCGCGCTCCGACGGCTGGAAGGTGCTTACCAAGGCTCCCGCGGTTGCCAATCCAACTACACTGCCCGCCGCGCACGTGGCGACGAGCAAGCCGCGACGGCCTGAATCGACCTGCTTTTCGTTACTCATGCAAACCCCAATCAGTCAAAATGCGAATCTTTATTATGAGTGGCAGCCGCGAAAAACCCGTCGCCGAAGTTCTTTCCCACTGATTGCCGCAACCCGCATCTTTGTACGGTAAAGTGGCAACATCCCTGCGGAACTTCGGACTATGGCGCAGCCCATGCCAGTTTCTTGTTGATTATCCGGAAGCGAAAAAGCCGCTTCTGGCAACCGCAAATTATAAGTGAAGCAAACAACGAATAAAACAAAAACGTTGCTTGTACCATAATTTATATACTTTTGCAGGAGGTGGCTAGTTCTTTCGAACTAGATGCGCGCGGCTGTGCCGGAATTGGTCTCGCCGGCAACCACAAGTTGGTGTGCCCGGGAATCAATAGTATGATCGGCATGTTTTTTATACATATCCGAAGGAGAAATTTCATGGCAATGATGCAAGAATTTAAAGAATTTGCAATGAAGGGTAACGTCGTCGATCTGGCGGTCGGTGTCATTATCGGTGGTGCCTTCGGCAAGATTGTCGATTCCCTGGTGCAAGACGTGATCATGCCGCCCATCGGCCGCATTTTCGGCGGCCTCGATTTCGCCAATTACTACCTGCCCTTGAATGGCCAGGCGACGACCCTGACCCTGGTGGAAGCGAAAAAGGCGGGCGCCGTGCTGGCCTACGGCAATTTTTTGACCATTTTGCTCAATTTCGTCATTCTGGCTTTCATCATCTTCCAGATGGTGCGCCTGATGAACAAGGCCCGCCGCAGCGAACCGGTCGCGCCGGCGCCGGCACCGGCCACGCCGGAAGACATCGTGCTGCTGCGTGAAATCCGCGACTCCCTGCAGAAGAACGGACAGAATAGCAACGATCTGGCAAAATAAGTCGTTCCGGCACCGGCCGGCTGACCTGGGTGGAGTGTTATGCGACGATTCTGGTTATTGTTTGCGCAAACCGTGACGATCGCGTTGGCGCTGTACTTTGTGTACGGCGCGCTGCGCCCGGCCAGCCGGGTACAGCAACTGGGCTCTCCTGCCAAACCGGTGCCCGTGGTGGAAACGGCGTCCAGCAGCCTGGCGCCCGGTTCCTACCGCGACGCGGCGGCGCGCGCCATGCCCGCCGTCGTCAACATCCTCACCCTGCAAGTGCCCAAGCGCGGCGCCCATCCGCTGGCGCGCGATCCCTTCTTCAAACGTTTCTTCGGCGACCGCGACCCGGACGGCGAGGATGACGACGACTTGAAAAACAGCCTCGGTTCGGGCGTCATCGTCAGCCATGAAGGCTATGTGCTGACCAACAACCACGTGGTCGAAGGCGCCGACGAAATCGAAGTCGTGCTCACGGATGGCCGCAAGGCGCCCGCCAAGGTGGTGGGCCTGGATCCGGAAACGGACCTGGCCGTGATCAAGATCAACCTCGACAAGCTGCCCGTGATCGTGCTGGGCCAGTCGGAACTGGCGCGCGTGGGCGACGTGGTGCTGGCCATCGGCAACCCCTTCGGCGTGGGCCAGACGGTGACCATGGGCATCATCTCCGCCCTGGGCCGCAACAACCTGCACATCAACAGCTTTGAAAATTTCATCCAGACGGATGCGGCGATTAACTTCGGCAATTCGGGCGGCGCCCTGGTCGATACGCGCGGCAACTTGATCGGCATCAATACGGCAATTTACTCGCAAAGCGGCGGCTCCGTCGGCATCGGCTTCGCCATCCCCGTCTCGACGGCGAAAACCGTGATGGAAGCCATCATCAAGGATGGCCATGTGGTGCGCGGCTGGATCGGCGTGGAAACGCAGGACATCACGCCCGAGCTGGCGCAAAGCTTCAACTTGCAGCGCAGCAGCGGCGCCATCATCGCCGGCGTGGTGCGCAACGGCCCGGCCGACAAGGCGGGCATCGTGCCCGGCGACATCCTGCTGACGGTGGAAGGCAAGCCTGTCGGCGACACGACGGAAATGCTGAACCTGATCGCCCAACTGCCGCCCGGCGGAAAAGCTAAAATGACGGTGCTGCGCAAGAATCGCGAAGCGGCGCTCGACGTGATGGTGGGCAAGCGCCCCCTCCCGAAAGAGCTTTCCAAATAGTTGCTGATCGGAATTTGACACATGCATGTGCGTGATTTGACCCAATTTTTACGTGAACTGAGCGACAACAACAACCGTCCCTGGTTTGTCATGAACAAGCCCCGTTACGACATCCTGCGCGAGGAATTCCTTGCGCTGGTGACGTCACTGATTGCTGAACTCGGCAAGTTCGACCCGGCCGTGAAGTACTGCAATCCGAAGAAGGCCTTGTTCCGCATCAACCGCGACGTGCGTTTTGCGCACGATAAAAGCCCGTATAAGACGCGCTTTTCGGCCGCCATTGCGCCGAACGACATGCGCCGTCCCAGCAAGGCGGGCGGCCCCACGTATTACCTGCAGATCGATGGCCAGGGCAACCTGCTGTTCGGCGCCGGCGAATACATGCCGCCGCCCGGCCGCCTGAAGGCGCTGCGCGAGCATATGCTCAACGACGCGCCAGGGTTTTCCAAAGTACTGAAAAATAAGCGTCTGAAAGCCCGTTTCGGCACCATCCAGAACGAGGGCAAGCTGCAGCGCCCTCCCAAGGGCTTCGAGGCGGATGCCGAACATATCGAATTCATCAAGCTGAAGAGCTTTTTTGTCTGGACTGAAATACCGCTGCCCGTAAATGCTCCCGAGAAACTGCTGCCGACCCTGGCGGAAGGCTTGAAGGATGCGTGGCCGCTGGTCGAGTGGATGCGCGGCGCGAAAGAGCCGGAGGAAGTCACCGAGTAATTGCGGAAGGAGCACATGATGGCACTGGAACACGCAAGTTCAGGACAGGTGATCGAGGTGCTGCGCAGGGACGGCGACGACCTGTCGCAGTTTTCCGCCATCGCGCTGGCCAAGACGGATGAGCTGGAACTGATCCGCATGTGCATGCCCAAGGGCAAGACCATGCCCGAGCATCATGTGCTCGGCGAAATCACCTTGCTGTGCCTGCAAGGGCAGGTGGCGGTGACGGCGCATGGCGGCGTACACCTGCTGGGGCCGGGGCAGATGCTGTACCTGCTCGGCGGCCAGGCGCACGCCCTGGAAGCGCGCGAAGACAGCCTGTTATTACTGACCATACTCATGCACAAGGCGGGACGTTAGGTTTTTTCTGGCGCTCAAGCCGCTTCGGCGCGCGGATCGCGCGACAGCAGCTGCTGCACCATCACGTGCGGCAAATCGCCATCGAACAGGACGCCGGCCACCGCGTTGGTGATCGGCATCTCGACGCCCATGCGGCGCGCCAGTTCGCGTACTGCCTTGGCGCACGGCACGCCTTCGGCCACATGACCCAGCTCGGCCACGATGGTGTCCAGCGCCTTGCCTTGCGCCAGGCCCAGGCCGACGCGGCGGTTGCGCGACAGGTCGCCCGTGCACGTCAAAATCAGGTCGCCCATGCCCGTCAAGCCCATGAACGTTTCCGTCTGGCCACCCAGGGCCGTGCCCAGGCGCGTGATTTCCGCCAGGCCACGCGTGATCAGCGCGGCGCGCGCATTCAAGCCCAGGCCCAGGCCGTCGGCCACGCCCGTGGCGATCGCCAGCACGTTCTTGACGGCGCCGCCCACTTCCACGCCCACCAGGTCGTCGCTCGCATACACGCGGATGGTGCCGCCATGCAAGGCCGAGACGACGGCGCTGCGCAAGGCCGCGCTGTGCGAGGCGATGGTCAGCGCGCACGGCAAGCCGCGCGCCACTTCCTGCGCGAACGAGGGGCCGGACAGGGCGCCGCCGGGGATATTGTCGCCCAGCACTTCCTGCACGATCTGGTGCGGCAACAAGCCCGTGCCGCCTTCAAAGCCTTTGCACAGCCACACCAGGTTGCCGATGGCCTTGTCTTTCAATTGCTGCAGCATGGGCCGCAAGCCCGCCACGGGGCAGGCGGCGATCAGGATGCCGTGTTCGCCACCGGCATGCGCGACGGCGGCGTCGAAATCGGCGCTGATGCGCAGTTGCGGCGGCAAGGGGAAGCCGGGCAGATAGCTGTTTTCGCCGCTGGCGGCCATGGCCGCCATGGCGTCGCCGTTGCGGCCCCACAGCAGCACGTCGTGGCGGCCGGCCAGGGCCATGGCCACGGCCGTGCCCCAGGCGCCGGCGCCGAGGATGGTGATCTTGCGGGGGAGCGCCGTGGCGGCGGGAGATGTATCGGGAGAAACTTGCATGCGACCTCAGTCTGGCAGGGGGAGGGGCGCGGCGCGGCTGGCCGCTGCCCGGATGAATCTGGCGGTGCTTACAGGCCCCACACTTCGCTGGTCTTGACGTAGCCGCTCTGGCCATCCTTGTGGCGGACCTTGACCCAGTTGGAGCTCGGCTGCTCGCTCATTTCCAGCAGCACGCCCTTGTCGACGAGGATGATGGGGGAGGCGGTGTCGTCGGGGCTGGCGCGAACCTTGAGGTTCGCGGCGCGCGCCACGACGTTGCGCTTGGCGGACAGGCCCTTGGCTTCCGTCCAGGCCATTTCGCCGCTGGCGTCGCGTACCTTGACCCATTCGCCGTAGCTGAGCACGATTTCCAGCGGCATGCCGCGTGGCGCCACGTACAGCTTGCCGCCCTTTGCGGATGGCGCGTCGTACAGGATCACGGGAGCCGCGCCCACCGTTTTGAAATCGACGGCGTGGCTGGCGGCGGTCGCCAGCAGCAGCACGGCGCCGGCCATCCAGCGGAACTTGCTCAAGAGCGCACTTTTCAACATGATATTTTTGAACCTTAACGAAACACGGCGGCCAGGCCGCCGTGTCAGGCCAGCCTTGACGGCTGGCGGGGTCTTGCAAGAGCTTAGTGCGTTTCGCTAGCTGCTGGTGCTGCGGCAGCGGCGTCAGCAATAGCTTGCAGACGTTGTTGGTAGAACACTTCGAAGTTGATCTCGGCCAAGTGCACTGGCGGGAAGCCGGCACGGGTGATCACGTCGGCGATGTTGGCGCGCAGGTAAGGGTAGATGATGTTCGGGCAGCCGATTCCCAGCAGTGGGTCGAGTTGATCAGCAGGAATGTTGCGTGCTTCGAAGATACCGGCTTGCTTGCCTTCAACCAGGAAAGCGACTTTTTCGCCGACTTTGGCGGTGACGGTGATGGTCACGGTGGCTTCGAAGATGCCGTCGGCCAGAGGCGCAGCGCCCACGTCCAGTGCCACTTCGATGGCTGGTGCTTCTTGTTCCAGGAAAATAGCTGGGGAATTTGGTTGTTCCAGCGACATGTCTTTCAGGTAGACGCGTTGGATTTGGAAGACTGGTTGCAGATTTTCGTCAGACATGGAACGCTTTCGTTGTAAAGGACAAGAACGGCACACCGTTCAAATATGGTGCTTGCGGTATTCAAACCGCGCCGGATAGGCGCGGCCAGATCAGGTGCGAGGGCAATTGTATCAAAACAATACGACAAAAAACCAAGCAATTTCTCGAACCCGCTTTATATCAGGCTGCCGTGCCATTTAACAAGGGGTCCAGCTTGCCAGCTTGATCGAGCGCATACAAATCGTCGAATCCGCCCACGTGGGTATCGCCCACATAGATCTGCGGCACCGTGCGGCGGCCCGTGCGTTCCATCATCTTGATGCGCTCTTCCGGGTCGAGGTCGACGCGGATCTTTTGCACGGCGACGCCCTTGGCTTCCAACAGGCGCTCGGCGCGCACGCAATACGGGCACACGGCGGTGCTATAGACAATTACTGGTACGGTCATGATGATTCCTTCAGTTAAGGCCGGCTTATTTCGCCAGCGACAAGGTTTTCAATGGCAAACCTTGCTTTTTCCATTCGTCGAGGCCGCCTTCCAGGCTCGTTGCCTCAGCGAAACCGGCTTTGCCCAGCAGGCCGACGGCGGTTGCCGAACGCGAACCTTTCTGGCAAACCACTACAATGGGGCGCGTTTTGAATTTTTCCAGCTCGCCTACACGTTTTGCCAGTTCCGGCAGCGGAATATTTTTTGCGTCAGGCAAGTGGCCCGTGGCGAATTCTTCTGCGTTGCGCACGTCGACGATGACAGTCTTGCCACGGTTGATCAGTTGCGTGACTTCCAGCACGGTCGCGCGCTTGCCGCGCATCGACAGCAGTGGCCAGAGGAGGGCGCCGCCGGAAATAATGACGATGGCAAACAGAAAAATGTGGTCGATAATGAATTTCACGTAGGGTCCAATGGTTTAAGTCAATCCGCGCATTATAAAATAGAAGCTGGACGAGGTCTTTTTACGTTTTGCTTTTTTGATTTGAACCCCTTGAGAAGATAGAACTATGTACAAAATCGTTTTCATGCGTCACGGCGAGTCCACCTGGAACCTCGATAACCGCTTCACCGGCTGGACCGACGTCGATCTGACGGAAAAGGGCGTCAACGAAGCCAAGGCCGCCGGCCAGATCCTCAAGCAGGAAGGTTTTACGTTCGACGTGGCCTACACTTCCGTCCTGAAGCGCGCCATCCGCACCCTGTGGCTGGCGCTCGACGAGATGGACATGATGTATTTGCCGATCAAGAACGACTGGCGCTTGAACGAGCGCCACTACGGCGCCCTGCAAGGCCTGGACAAGGGCGAGACAGCCGCCAAGTATGGCGACGAGCAAGTATTGGTATGGCGCCGCAGCTACGACACCCCGCCGCCGCCGCTGGAAGCGAACGATGACCGCGCCTCGTTCAACGATCCGCGCTACGCCGGCCTGCCGCAAGCGGCTATCCCCCTGACCGAATGCCTGAAAGACACCGTGGCGCGCGTGATGCCGGCCTGGGACGAGGAAATCGCCCCGGCCATCCGTGCCGGCAAGAAAATCATCATTTCGGCCCACGGCAACAGCCTGCGCGCGCTGATCAAGATGCTCGACGGCATCAGCGACAGCGACATCGTCGGCCTGAACATCCCGAACGGCCAGCCGCTCGTGTATGAACTGGACGCCGACCTGAAACCGATCCGTCATTACTACCTGGGCGACCCGGCAGCGATTGCGGCAGCGCAAGCTGCCGTGGCGAACCAAGGGAAGGCCAAGTAACTTGTCGTCTTTCTTCCGCGGCACAGCCATCGCCCCCTCTGCTGAACGACCCCTGCCGGCGTGGCGCGCCGGTGCCATGCTGTGCCTGGCGCTGCTGCTTTCCAGCGGTGCCGCGCAGGGCGCCAAGCCCACCGAACGCAGCAAGCAGAAGGCGGCCGCGGAAGCACAACGTGCTGGATTGCAACAAAAGCTGACGGCGCTCAAGCGCGACATCAGCCGCACGGAAAGCGCCAAGGATGACGCGGCCGATACCCTGGCCGAGTCGGAAGAAGCGATTTCCAACGCCAACCGCGCCTTGCGCGACCTGGCGCAGGAGCAAAGCGAGACGGGCGTGAAACTCAATGCGCTGGGGCAAGAGCACCAGCAATTGACGGCCACCGTCGAGAAACAGAAGACGCAGCTGTCAAAGTTGCTGCGTGAACAATATGTTGCCGGCAACGAAGACCGCATCAAGCTGCTCTTGTCGGGCGACAACCCCAACCGCATCAACCGCGACTTGCAACTGATGGCGTATGTGTCGCAGGCGCAGGCGCGCCTGCTGGAAGCCTTGCGCGCCAACTTGCTGGCCGTGGAGAAAAACCAGGCGGAGGTGCAGAACGCCAAGGATGAGCTGGAAGAAATCGCGCAGGAAGAGCGCGACCAGAAGGCCCTGCTGGTGCAGGAAAAGGCGCGCCGCGCCGCCTTGCTGACGAGCTTGTCGCAGCGCCTGGTGGCGCAGCGTAAGGAAGTGGGCAATGTCGAGCGCGACGAACAGCGCATGGGCAACCTGGTCGACAAGCTGGCAAAACTGATCGAAGAGCAGGCCGCCGCCGCTGCGGCCGAAAAGAAACGCCAGCAATTGCTGGCCGAGCAACGCGCCGCCGCGAAAGCGGCCGCCGACGCCAAGATCGCGGCGGAAAAACGCGAACGCCTGCTGGCCGCGCGCGCCAAGGCCGCCCAGGCGCAGGCTGAACGCGAACGTCTTGCGAAAGAACAACAAAACAAATCGGGCAAGATCAAGCCGCAAACGCCGCCACCGCCGCCCGTGAAACTGGAACCGATCGACGACGACGAGCCGCCGCAAGTGGCCAAGGTGACGCCGAAACCGGAACCCAAGCCGGAACCGGAGCCGGAGCGCCCGAGCCTGGGCCCGGCCGCGCCAGCCGGCGCCTTTGCCAGCATGAAAGGGCAGCTGCGCGCCCCCGTGGCGGGCAAGATCGCCGCCCGCTTCGGCAGCAAGCGCGGTGACGGCCCCAGCTGGAAGGGCGTGTTCATCCGCACGGGCGAAGGCAGCGAGATCCACGCCATCGCCGGCGGCCGGGTCGTGTTTTCCGACTGGCTGCGCGGTTTCGGCAATCTGATCATCGTCGACCATGGCGGCCAGTACATGAGTATTTATGGCAATAACCAGTCGCTGCTGAAACGCGTGGGCGATGCCGTCAAGGGCGGCGACGCCATTGCCAGCGCGGGCAACAGCGGCGGCAACGAGGAATCGGGGCTATACTTTGAATTGCGTCATCAGGGCCGCGCCTTCGACCCCGCCACCTGGGTGAAGTTTTAATTCAGTTCCCACCATTGCTGCGGCAGCGAATTTGTAGATTGCGAAGAATACATGGGTATCAAAGTCAAAAGTATCGGCCTGATCGGTCTGGGCGTCCTGGCCGGCATCGGCATGTCGCTGCAGTTCCCGGCCGTGGCGCAAAAAATCACGAATGCCCCGCTGCCGCTCGACGAGCTGCGCCAGCTGTCCGACGTCTTCGGCTTGATCAAGACCGATTATGTCGAGAAGGTGGAAGACAAGAAACTCTTGACGGAAGCCATCTCCGGCATGGTGTCGTCCCTGGACCCGCACTCCGTGTACCTCGATAAAAATGCCTTCAAGGAAATGCGCGAAAGCGTGCAGGGCAAGTTTGTCGGCATCGGCATCGAAGTGAGCATGGAAGACGGCTACGTGAAAGTCGTCTCGCCCATCGAGGACAGCCCTGCCGCCAAGGCCGGCATCCTGGCGGGCGACCTGATCACCCGCCTCGACAATATCCCGCTGAAAGGCTTGCAGCTGGAAGAGGTCATCAAGAAGATGCGCGGCCAGCCGGGCACCAAGCTGGTGCTGACGATGTCGCGCAAGGGCGAAAGCAAGCCGCTGGTCTTCCCCATCGTGCGCGAGGAAATCCGCGTGCAAAGCGTGAAGGCCAAGATGGTCGCGCCCGGCTATGCCTGGCTGCGCATCGCCCAGTTCCAGGAACCGACCGTCGATGACATGGTCAAAAAGATTAACGCGCTGTATGCGCAAGACCCCAAGCTCAAGGGCCTGGTGCTGGACTTGCGCAACGATCCCGGTGGCGTCGTGCCGGGCGCCATCGGCGTGGCGACAGCGTTTCTTCCGGGCAATTCCGTGATCGTTTCCACCAAGGGCCAGTTGCCCGAGTCGAAACAGGTGTTTTATGGCCGCCGCGAATTCTATGCCGCACCGGGCGTCAAGGCCGACCCGCTGGCCAAGCTGCCGGCCGCGCTGAAAACCGTGCCGCTGGTGGTGCTGGTCAATGCCGGTTCCGCGTCCGCCTCGGAAATCGTCGCCGGCGCCTTGCAGGATTACCAGCGCGCCACCGTCATCGGCACGCAGACGTTTGGCAAGGGTTCCGTGCAAACCTTGCGCCAGATCACGGCCGACACGGCCGTCAAGCTGACGACGGCCCGCTACTACACGCCGAAAGGCCGGGCCATCCAGGCGCGCGGCATCGTGCCCGACCTGCTGGTCGATGAAACGGCCGAAGGCGATGGCTGGAACAGCCTGCGCATCCGCGAGGCGGACCTGGAAAAACACTTGAGCAGCAACGACGGCAAGCCGGAAGCGGCCAAGCCGACGATGGAAGGCATGCAGGATCAGCTGGAAGAAGAGCAGCGCCTGATCGCCACGGCGAAAAAGCGCAAGCCGCTCGAATACGGCGCCAAGGACGATTTCCAGCTGCAACAAGCCTTGAACCACTTCCAGGGCTTGCCGGTGCAGCTGGCCAAGGCCGATGCGAAGGTGGAGAAGATCGGCGCCAAGCCGGAAATCGCTTCCGATATCAAGGCGGACGACAAGAAGATTCCTGTGCAAAAACCGTAGTCGCCGCCATGAACGACAATCAGCTGCTGCGCTATTCGCGCCATATCCTGCTGGACCAGATCGGCATCGAAGGCCAGCAAGCCTTGCTCGACGCGCATGTGCTGGTGATCGGCGCGGGCGGACTCGGCTCGCCCGCGGCCATGTACCTGGCCGCCAGCGGCGTCGGCAAGCTGACCCTGGTCGATGACGACACGGTCGACCTGACCAATCTGCAGCGCCAGATCGCCCACACTACGCAGCGCGTGGGCCAGCCGAAAGTGCTGTCGGCGCGCGAAACCTTGACCGGGATCAATCCCGAGATCGATATCATCGCCTTGCAGGAGCGCCTCGACGGCGCGCGCCTGGCCGAACTGGTCTGCTCCGCCACGGTGGTGCTCGACTGCACCGACAACTTCGCCACGCGCCACGCCGTCAACCGCGCCTGCGTGGCGGCCAGGGTGCCGCTGGTGTCGGGCGCCGTGATCCGTTTCGACGGGCAAGTGAGCGTGTTCGACCCGCGCACGGGCACGCAACCGTGCTATTCCTGCCTGTTTCCGCAGGAACAGCAGTTCACGGACGAGGCGTGCTCTACCATGGGCGTGTTCGCGCCGCTGGTGGGCGTGGTGGGCGCCATGCAGGCGGCCGAAGCGCTGAAACTGATCATGGGCGTGGGAGAGTCCTTGGCCGGACGGCTGCTGCTGCTCGACGGCTTGCACATGGAATGGAGCAGCATGCGCGTCGCGCGCGACCCCGGCTGCGCCGTTTGCGGCGAAGTGGTCTTGCCGGCCTGACAGCCCCCGCACAAATTTTTCCCTATATGACAGGCTTTGTCATATTTCCGCTTTATACTCTGCACTCATTACTCACCTTCTTCTCTCTTTCTTATGCAAAACGCAGCAAACCATCCGATACGCCAGCGCCGCGCGCGCGGCTTCACTTTGATCGAAATCATGGTCGTGGTGGTGATCATGGGTATCCTCGCGTCGCTGGTGGTGCCCAAGCTGATCGCCCGCACGGGCGAGTCGAAAGTGGCGGCGGCGAAAGTCGATATCGCTACCGTGATGCAAGCCTTGAAACTGTATCGCCTGGATAACCAGCGCTACCCGACCACGGAACAGGGCTTGCAGGCGCTGATCGAGAAACCGACCACGGGACCGGCCGCGAATGGCTGGAAGGCGGGCGGTTACCTGGAAAAAATGCCGAAGGACCCATGGGGCAATCCGTACCAGTTCCTGTCGCCGGGCGTGAAAGGCGAAGTCGACATCATTTCGCTGGGCGCCGACGGCCAGCCTGGCGGTAGCGGCGACGATGCCGATATCGGTTCCTGGGAACTGTAAGTTTTCCATTGCATGCCAGCCATGACCACCGGTCGCGCACCGCCCCGGCCACGCGCCAGCGGCTTCACGCTGATCGAATTGCTGGTGGTGATGGTCATCATCGGCGTGACCCTGGGCCTGGTGTCGCTGAACGCCATGCCGAATGGCCAGCAAGCCTTGCAAAAGGAAGCCGAACGCATCGCCCTGCTGCTGCAGCTGGCGCGCGATGAAGCCATCGTGCGCAGCCGGCAGGTGGCGTTCGAGGCTGACGAAAATCAATACCGTTTCCTGGTCCTCAATGAAAAGCTGTGGCAACCCGTGACGCAGGACGATTTGCTGCGCGAGCGCGCGTTTGCCAACACGCCCATGCTGCTCAGCGTGCAGCCCTCGAACAGCGTGGCCCAGCCGCTGCGCATCATCTTCGGCCGCGAACCGGTCGACAAGCCTTTTGTCCTGACCCTGGCCAGCGGCGAGCGCAGCGTGGCCATCCGCGCCGACGGCATCGGCCACTTCACGGTCGAGCAATGATGCGGCTCCCACGTCATGGCCGCCAGCGCGGCTTCACTTTGCTGGAAGTGCTGGTCGCCCTCGTCATCGTCGGCACGGCCCTGGGCGCGTCCTTGCGCGCCGTCGGCAGCCTGACGCAGAACAGCGACGGCTTGCGCAGCGCCATGATGGCCACCTGGTCGGCGGAAAACCATTTGGTGCGGCTGCGCCTGGCAAAAACCTTTCCGCAGACGGGCAAGCGCACGGTCGACTGCCCGCAGGGCGATTTAAAACTCATTTGCGAGGAGGAAGTGGTGGCCACGCCGAATCCCCGCATCCGCCAAGTGCGCGTCAACGTGTATGACGCACAGTACCCGGCCCGGCGCATCGTGCGCCTGGTCTTGCTTTCCTTTAACGACTGATGCTGCGCCGCCCTGTCCCTGCCGCGGGTTTCACCCTGATCGAGCTGCTCGTGGCCATCGGCATCCTGGCCATGGTCGCCGTGCTGGGCTGGCGCGGCCTGGACAGCATCATGCGCTCGCGCGAAGTGCTGACCAGCCAGCTGGAGCAGGCGCGCGGCATGCAGCTGGCGTTTGCCCAGATGCAGAGCGATTGCGACCACCTGGCCGGCGCCGGGCTGAACAACAGCCTGCTGAACGGCCGCATCAACCTGTCGGCGGAAAATGACCGCCTGACCCTGGTGCGCCTGGCTGCCTCGGAACAGGAGCCGCAACAGTTGCAAGTGGTCACTTACCGGCTGCGCGGCGGCGTGCTGACGCGGCGCGAGTCGAACGGCACGCGCGACCTGGCCGTGCTCGACACCCTGTGGCAGGCGGCGCGCGACGATACCGATACCTCCAGCGCCGACGTGGCCCTGATGCAGGGCGTCGACAGCATGGTCATGCGCGGCTGGAGCAATGGCGCCTGGAACGTGCTGACGGCGGGCGCCACCATCTCCACCCAGGTGCCGGGCCTGGAAGTGACCTTGCAAATGCCGGGCCAGGATGCGGGCTTGTCCAAAGTCTTTTTATTGGGACCGGGATGACGCGCTTCAAGTTCCCCTCGCGCCAGCGCGGCGTGGCCGTCATCACGGCCTTGTTGCTGACGGCGCTGGCCATCACGGTCGTCGCCAGCCTGTTCTGGCAGCAGCAGGTGCAGGTGCGCTCGATGGAAAACCAGCGCCTGCGCCTGCAGACGCAGTGGGCCATGCGCGGCATGGTCGACTTTGCCCGCTTCTGGTTGCGCCAGGACAATCCGATGCTGACGGCGCTTGATGGCGTATGGGCCACGCCCATCGAGGAAGCGCGGCTCGACGATTACGTGGACCGCGAAAAGGTCGACACGGAAAAATTCGACGCCACCGTCTCGGGCCGCGCACTCGATGCGCAGGCGCGCTTCAATATCACCAACCTGGTCGACGCCACGGGCGCCATCAACCCGAAGCAGGTGCTGGCCTACCAGCGTTTATTGTCCAACATGAAGCTCGACAGCGGTCTGGCGCAGGCGACGGCCGACGCCGTGCTGCGCGCGCGGCCGAAGCCGCGCACCGCCAGCGGCACCGACGGCAAGACGCCCGCTGCCACGCCCGCCACGGGTGGCAGCAGCGAGCCGGTGGCGTTCACGCAGGTCGAGGATTTGCTGGCCGTGCCCGGCTATACGCCGCAGATGATCGAGCAGCTGCGCGATGTCGTCATCATCTTGCCCGAAATCACGGGGGTCAACGTGAACACGGCCCCGGCCGAGGTGCTGGCGGCCGTAACGATGATGTCGCTGTCCGAGGCCAGCGCCCTGACTTTGAGCAATCCGCGCAAAAAGTTTGTCGATAAGTTAAATTTCCAGAATAATATTAATGCTGAACTGATTGAAGGCGTGGAACTCGATGTGAAGAGCCGCTATTTCCTTACCGTCATCCGCGTGCGGCTGGACCGTGCCGCGCTCGATGCCGTGGCGCTCATCAATCGAAAAACGGATCCGCAGCGCACCACCAGCCTGGTCTGGTTGCGGGAAAATTAACAGCTGAAAGCGAGTCACTTTGACAATATTGTATATCCGTCACCCGGCCAAGGCCTCCACCGACAGCGCGCCGGCCTGCTCCTTCGTGCTGGCCGGCGACGGCGGCGCCCTGTTGCAGCAGGGCAGCGCGCCGCTGGGCAGCCTGGGCCAGCTGATCGCCGGCGCGAAGCAGGTGGTGCTGCTGCTGGCGGCGGCCGACGTGACCCTGCTGCGCCTGAAAACGCCGCCGCTGGCCGGCGCCCGCTTGCGCGCGGCCTTGCCGGGCCTGGTGGAGGAACACATCCTCGGCGATACCCAGGATTGCCTGCTGGCCGCCGGCGCGCCCGATGCCGCCGGCATGCGCACGGTGGCCGTGGCGCAGCGCGCCTGGGCCGAGGTACTCGTGAAAGCCTTGCTGGCGCAGGGCGCGCGCAAGGTGGCGCTGCTGCCGTCGCAGCTGTGCCTGCCTCTGCAGCCGGGCAGCGTGACGGCTGCCCTGCAAGCCAGCGGCGATGGCCTGGAACTGGCCTTGCGCCAGGCGCCGCAAGAGGGCCTGGGCCTGGTGTTGCCGGCCCAGCCGCAGCAGGCCTTGCTGACGACGCGCGCGTTTGCCGGCGACGTGCCTCTGACGGTCTACGTGGCGCAGGCCGAGCTTGCGCAATATCAACAATTGGCCGCCGGCATGGACGGCGTGACGGTGGAACCGGACCACTGGGCGCACTGGATCGCCGGCGCCAAAGGCGCGGGACTGGACCTGGCCGCTTCCCTGGGCACGGCGAGGGGCTCGGCCACCGAATGGCGCCGCTGGCGCTGGCCGCTGCGCCTGGCGCTGCTGGCCGTGATCGTCAACCTGGCCGGCATGAATATCGAATGGATGCGCTTGAAGCGCGAGGCCGCCACCGTGCGCACCTCGATGCAGCAAACCTTCAAGGCCGCGTATCCGAACGAAACGCCCGTGTATGGCCTGGAAGCGGAGCAGATGCGGCGCAATATCGCCGCCGCCCGCCTGCAGGGCGGGCAGGCGAGCATGGATGACTTCACCAGCATGAGCGCGGCGCTGGGCGAGGCGCTGGGCGGCCTGGCCGGGCGCGGCGTGGTGGCCTCGCTGGAATACCGCGAGCGTGCCCTGATCGTCAAGCTGAAACCGGACATGGTCGACGCCAGCGCCCAGGCGCAGGTGCGCGACGGCCTGGCCGCGCGCAAGCTGGCCTTGAATGAAACGGCGCCGGGCGTGTGGAAGATCACGCCGGCCACGGGAGCAAAAACATGAGTGCAGCAGTCAACAAGGCGCGCGCCGCGTGGGCGGGGCAGCAGCAGGCCGTGCAGGCTTTCTGGGCCGAGCGCACGCCGCAGGAGCGCAAGCTCTTGAGCATCGGCGGCGTGGTGGCGGGGCTGGCCCTCGTCTACGCCGTCTTCTTCGAGCCGGCCTGGACGGGCCGCATCGCCTTGCAAAAGAGCTTGCCCGAGCTGCGCCAGAATGCGGCCCAGCTGCAGGCGCTGGCGCGCGAAGCGGGCGAGCTGGCGCGCCAGGCACCCGTACAGGTGGCAAGCATGAGCCGTGACAGCCTCGACGCGTCGCTGAAGGCGCGCGGCCTGGCGCCGCAATCGCTGTCGCTGACGGGAGAGTATGCGCGCGTGCAGCTGAACGGCGTGCCGTTCGCCAGCGTCATGCTGTGGCTCGACGGCTTGCGCCGCGAAGGCCGCGTGGCGGTGCAGGAAGCGAAGATCACGGCGCAGGGCAAGGCGGGGCTGGTCGACGCCAGCCTGACCCTGCACCAGAGCCCGGGCGCGGCGCGATGATGCGCCTGCTAGGCTGGCTGCTGGCCATCATCGTCAGCGTCTGCGTCACCCTGCTGGTGTTTTTCCCGGCCGGCTGGGTCGCCAGTCTCGTGGAAAAGCAGACGGGCGGACGTTTGACCTTGGGCGACGCGCAAGGTACCCTGTGGCGCGGCTCGGCCTTTATCGGCGGGGCGGCCAGCGCGAATGGCGCCGTGACGCCGCTGCTGCCGGGGCGCTTCAGCTGGCGCATTTCGCCGTCCGTGCTGTGGGGATCGGTGGACGTGGAATTGCAGAATGCGCAGGCGCTGTCGCAGGCCGTCAATTTGCGCGGCTCGTGGTCGCAATGGCAAGTCAGCCCGGCGGCCCTGCTGCTGCCGGCCGACGGCCTGGGCGGCCTGGGCGCGCCCTTGAATACCGTGGCGCCGACGGGCAGCATGCGCCTGTCGTGGAGCACCTTGCAGCTGGCGCTGGAAAAACAGCAGTTTTCCGCCGTCGGCCGCACGACCCTGCAGATGACGGACATGGCTTCGCGCCTGTCGTCCTTGCGTCCGCTGGGCAGTTACGAGCTCGATTTCGATTGGCAGGGGCAGCAGGCGACGTTGACCTTGCGCTCCATCAAAGGACCGCTGCTGCTCGACGGCAGCGGCAGCCTGCAACAGGGGCGCATGCAGTTTTCCGGCCAGGCCCAGGCCGCAGCAGGATATGAAGAGACCTTGGCGAGTTTGTTGAATTTGCTGGGACAGCGCCGTAGCAATAGCGAAAAAAACATCATCGCCTTAGAGTTCAGACAATGAAAAAACCATCCGTGAGCCCCCATACCTTCTCCTTTTCGCTGCGCCGCCTGTCGGCCGCCGCCTTGCTGTGCTGTTCCGTGGCCGGCATGCCGGCCCCCGTCTGGGCCGCGCCCGGCGACGAAGCGGCGCTCAATTTCGTCGGCGCCGACATCGAATCCGTGATCAAGGCCGTGGGCCATTACACCAACATCAATTTCGTCATCGACCCGCGCGTCAAGGGCACGATCACGCTGGTGTCGGAAAAATCGATCAGCAAGACGCAAGCGTTCGCTCTGCTGGCCTCGGCCCTGCGCCTGCAGGGCTATGCGGTGGTTTCCGGCGACGGCTACGCGAAAGTGGTGCCGGAAGCGGACGCCAAGCTGCAATCCGTGCCGACCCAGGTGGGCAATGGCAGCAGCCAGGTGAAGGGTGACCAGATCGCCACCCAGGTGTTTTACCTGAACTACGAATCGTCGGCCAACCTGCTGGCCGTGCTGCGCCCCCTGATTTCGCCGAACAACACGATCAACGCCAACCCGGGCAACAACTCGCTGGTGATCACCGATTACGCGGATAACCTCAAGCGCCTGGCGAAGATCATCGCCGCGCTCGACGTGCCCGCCTCGACGGACCTGGACGTGATCCCCGTGCGCTATGCCATCGCTTCCGACCTGGCCTCGATGGTGAATAAACTGATGGAAGGCGGCAATGCGGGCGGCGCCGCAGGGGCCGACGCGGGCAAGGTATCCGTGCTGGCCGACCCGCGCACCAATTCGCTGGTGCTGCGCGCGCCATCGGCGGCGCGCGCCAACCTGGCCAAGTCGCTCATTTCCAAGCTGGACCAGCCCACCACGCAGCTGGGCAACGTGCACGTGGTGTACCTCAAAAATGCGGACGCCACGAAGCTGGCGCAGACCCTGCGTTCGGTGGTGACGTCGGACGGCACGGCCGCTTCGGCGCAGCAGCCAGGCAACAACAGCCTGAATACGAATAACCAGAACAACCAGGGCGGCGGCATGAACACCACTGGCCTGGGCGGCAATACGCAAAGCGGCACCACGGGCGGCGCTTCGCTGAGCAACGGGCCGCAGCAGCTGTCCTCGGGCGGCGCGGCAGGCTTCATCCAGGCCGACGCTTCCACCAATACCCTGATCCTGACGTGCAACGAGGCCGTCTACCGCAACCTGCGCGCCGTGATCGACCAGCTCGACGTGCGCCGCGCCCAGGTCTACATCGAGGCGCTGATCGTCGAAGTGACGTCGGCCAAGGCCTCCGAGTTCGGCGTGCAGTGGCTGGGGCTTTCCGGCGACAGCAGCAGCAGCTACCGCGTGGGCGCGCTGCAGTCGTTCGCCGGCGGCACCGACAACAATATCGCCAAGCTGGCGCTGGGCGGCGGCAAGGTGCTGCCGACGGGCGGCCTGACGCTGGGCATCTTCAAGCAGATCAACGGCGCGCTGGGCCTGGGCGCCGTGGCGCATGCGCTGGAATCGGACGGCAACGCGAACATCCTGTCGACGCCGAACCTGATCACCCTGGACAACGAGCTGGCCACCATCAAGGTGGGCCAGAACGTGCCTATCCTGACGGGCCAGTACACCAGCACGGCCGGCACCAACACGAACCCGTTCCAGACCATCGACCGCAAGGAAGTGGGCCTGACCCTGAAGGTGCGTCCGCAGATTTCCGAAGGCGGCACGATCAAGCTGGGCATCTATCACGAGACGTCGAGCGTGGACAAGTCCACCTCGACGGCCGTCAGCGGCATCACCATCAACAACCGCGTGATCGAAAACAATGTGCTGGCCGACGATGGCCAGATCATCGTCCTGGGCGGCTTGATCGAGGACAGCACGGGCGACAACGCGGAAAAAGTGCGCGGCCTGGGCGACATTCCCCTGATCGGCAACCTGTTCAAGTACCAGACGCGCGAGCGCAAGAAAACCAATCTGATGATCTTCCTGCGCCCCGTCATCGTGCGCAACAAGGAGCAGAGCGGCAGCCTGGCGGCCGACCGCTACGACTACATGCGTTCGGCCGAGACGGCCGCCGTGCCGGCGTCGGGCAATCTGATGCTGAAAGACCTGGGCACGCCCGTGCTGCCGGCCCTGCAGGATGGCCAGCCGGTGGGCGGCAGCATGGTGACGCGCCCCGTGCCGCCGGCGCCGACGCCGCCGCCAGGCGCGCCGGCCAACGCGGCCACGCCGCCGCAGTCGCTGCTGCAGCAGTATCAGCAACAACCGCAGCAACAGCCGCAGCCGCAGAAGTGATGGGACAGTCATGAGTAATCTGCTTCCCTACGCCTACGCGCGCGATTTCGGCTTGCTGGCCCGGCCCGGCGCCGTCGACGGCGCCCCCGTCGAGGTGCTGGTGGCCGCGTCGACGGCGCCGGCGGCGATTGCCGAAGTGTCGCGCCGTTTCGGCCAGATCCAGCTGACGGTGCTGCCGCGCGGCGACCTCGATGCTGCCATCGCCGGCGCCTACGCGGGCGGCGGCGGCGACGCGTCGCAGATGGCCGATGAATTCGACGCCGACCTGGATTTGACAAAACTGCTGCAGGACGTGCCGGCCATCGAGGATTTGCTCGAATCGTCCGACGACGCGCCCGTCATCCGCATGATCAACGCCTTGCTCACGCAGGCGCTGCGCGAAGGCGCGTCCGATATCCACATCGAGCCGTTCGAGCAGACGTCCGTCGTGCGCTTCCGCATCGACGGCAGCCTGCGCGACGTCGTGCGTCCCAGGAAAGCCATCCACGGTTCGCTGATTTCGCGCATCAAGATCATGGCGCAGCTCGACATCGCCGAAAAGCGCTTGCCGCAGGACGGCCGCATCACCCTGCGCGTGGGCGGCAAGCCCGTCGACGTGCGCGTCTCGACCCTGCCCACCGGGCATGGCGAACGGGCCGTGCTGCGTTTGCTGGACAAGGAAGCGGGGCGCCTCGACCTGCAGCACCTGGGCATGAGCGCACCCATGCTGGGACAGTTCGACGGCCTGATCACGCAGCCGCACGGCATCGTGCTCGTCACGGGCCCCACCGGCTCGGGCAAGACGACGACCCTGTACGCGGCGCTGTCGATGCTCAACGCCACCACCACGAACATCCTGACGGTGGAAGACCCGATCGAGTACGACCTGGCCGGCGTCGGCCAGACGCAGGTCAATCCGCGCATCGACATGACATTTGCCAAGGCGCTGCGGGCGATTTTGCGGCAAGATCCAGATGTGATCATGATCGGCGAGATCCGCGACCTGGAAACGGCGCAGATCGCCGTGCAGGCATCCTTGACGGGCCACCTGGTGCTGGCGACGCTGCACACGAACGACGCTTCGGCGGCCGTCACGCGCCTGCTCGACATGGGCATCGAACCGTTCCTGCTGTCGTCGTCGCTGCTGGGGGTGCTGGCGCAGCGCCTGGTGCGCAAGCTGTGCGGTTCCTGCAAGACCTTCGACGGCCAGTACTGGCAGGCGGTCGGCTGCGAGCATTGCGGCCAGACGGGCTACCAGGGCCGTGTCGGCGTGTACGAGCTGCTGCGCACGACGGAGCAGATCCGCGCGCAGATCCACAACCGGGCCTCGGAAGCGGAAGTGCGCGCCGTGGCCCTGCAGGACGGCATGACGAGCATGCGCGACGACGGCGAACGCTGGCTGCGCGACGGCACCACCACGCAGGCCGAGTTGCTGCGCGTGACCAAAGACTAGGCCCGCCACCATGCCCGCATTCCGCTATGAAGCCGTCGACGCGCAAGGCGCCACCCGCAAGGGCGTGCTCAATGCCGACAGTCCCCGTTCCGCGCGCGCCGAGTTGCGCGTGCAAGGCCTGGTGCCGCTGGCCGTCGAACCGATCGCCGCGCAGGTCGACGCCGCCGGCGTGACCAAACGGCGCGGCTTCGGCGAGCGCCTGTCGAGCACCGAGCTGGCGCTGTTTACGCGCCAGCTGGCCAGTTTGCTGGAAGCGGGCCTGCCGCTGGAGCAGGCGTTTTCCGCGCTGCTGGAACAGGCCGAGCGGCCTTACCTGCGCGACCTGATCGCCTCGATCCGTTCGGAAGTGATCGGCGGCGCCGCGTTTTCCGACGTGCTGGCGCGCCATCCGCGCGATTTCGCGGAAATTTACCGGGCGCTGGTGGCGTCGGGCGAGCAGATCGGCCATTTGTCGCGCGTGCTCTCGCGCCTGGCCGACTATATCGAGCGGCGCAATGCGCTGGTGCAGAAGGTCAAGCTGGCATTCACGTATCCGGCCATCGTCACGGTGGTGGCGTTTTCCATCGTGATTTTCCTGCTCACCTATGTGGTGCCGCAGATCGTCTCCGTATTCGCCAATACCAAGCAGAAGCTGCCCATGCTGACGGTGATCATGCTGGCGCTGTCGGACTTCGTGCGCAACTATGGCCTCGTCGTGGCCGTGATCCTGGCCGGCGCCTGGTTCGCCTGGCGCCGCGCGCTGCAGCAGCCGGCCCTGAAACGGCGCTGGCATACCTGGCTGCTGACGGCGCCCCTGTATGGGAAATTCGAGCGCAGCCTGAACACGGCGCGTTTCGCCAGCACCCTGGCCATCACCACGGGGTCCGGCGTGCCGATCCTGCGCGCGCTCGACACGAGCCGCGACACGCTCACCAACGTGGCGATGCAGGAACTGGTGGCTGACGCCAGCGGCGCCGTGCGCGAGGGCGTCAGCCTGGCGCGCGCGCTGTCGGCGCAAAAGCATTTTCCGCCCATGCTGATCCACATGATACGCGCGGGCGAAATCACGGGCGAGCTGCCGGCCATGCTGGAACGCGCCGCCAGCGCGCAGGAGCAGGACCTGGAACGCCGCACGCTCACCATCGCCGGCCTGCTGGAACCGGCCCTGATCCTGGCGATGGGCGTGGTGGTGCTGCTGATCGTGCTGGCCGTGCTGATGCCGATTATCGAAATCAATCAGCTTGTAAGATAAGTATCCAAGGAAGCCATGAAGCGTTTGCCTCAAGTTACAAGTTTGCTCGCCGTCGTGGCGCTGTCCGTGTCGCTGGCCTATTGGGCCATGCAGCTGTTCAAGGCGCCGCAGCGTCCCATCAATCCGCCCCCCAATCCGGTGGTGCAGGATGCCAGCGTGGAGGCGGGCGCCTCGCTGTTCGGCGGCCAGGTCAGCGTGGCCACGGCCAGCAACTACCAGCTCAAGGGCGTGGTGGCCGCGGGCAATGGCCGCGGCAGCGTGGCCATCATCTCGACCGATGGCAAGCCCTCCGTGGCCTTGCCGGAAGGCGCCGAAGTGGTGCCCGGCGTGACGGTGCTGGAAGTGCATGCGCGCCACGTGCTGCTGCGCGACGGCGGCGTGAGCAAGCGCATCGACCTGGTGGCCGACGACAAGGCGCTGGCCTTGCCGGGGCAGGTGTCCGCTACCCCAGCGCCGGCCGCGGCCCCTGCGCCGGCCACGAACCTGGTGCCGCCGCCGCTGCCGATGGAGCAGCAGCGGCCGGCGACCATGATGCCGGCGCCGCAAGTGAGCAGCGTGCCGCCGCCGAATTAACGCTGTTTTTATCGTATTTTGCCGATGGCGCCATGCCGCCATCGCCACAGGAGTCTTCATGTTCTCGATTCGTGCCGTCCTGGCGGGCTGCGTGGCGGCGCTGTGCGCCTTGCCGCCGGCTGTCGCCGCCGTTCCCGCCGCCCCCACTACCTCCGCTGCCACGCCGGCCGTTCCCGCACCCGTCGCGGCGCGTCCGCGCATCGCCCTGGTGCTGTCGGGCGGCGGCGCGCGCGGCCTGGCGCATATCGGCGTCTTGAAAGTGCTGCAGGAGCTGCATGTGCCGATCGACATGGTGGTCGGCACCAGCATGGGCGGCGTGGTGGGCGGCGCGTATGCGGCCGGCGCTTCCGTGGCGGACCTGGAAAAGATGGCGCGCGAGACCAACTGGGCGCGCGTGGTGGCCGACCGGCCGCCGCGCGACGAACTGGCGTTCCGCCGCCGCGAGGAAGATTTGTTGCTGCCGTCGCGCATCGAGTTTGGCACCAGCCGCAACGGCATTTCCACGCCGCCGTCGGCGGCCAGCAATGCGGCGCTGGAAATGGCCTTGAACCGGCTGCTGCCGGCCGGCATGCGCGACCGCCCCGCCAGCCAGCTGCCGCTGCCTTTCCGCTCGGTGGCGTCGGACCTGGTCAATGGCGAGCTGGTGGAACTGGTCGATACGCCCCTGTTCCTGTCGATGCGCGCCTCGCTGGCCGTGCCGGGCGTGTTTGCCCCCGTGCGCGTGAATAACCGGCTGGTGGTCGATGGAGGCCTGGTGCGCAACCTGCCCGTCGACATGGCGCGCGCCATGGGCGCCGACATCATCATCGCCGTTAATGTGGGCACGCCGCTGGCGCCGGAAAAAGAGCTGGGCAGCGCCATCGGCGTGGCGCAGCAGATGCTGCAAATCCTCACGGAACAGAATGTGCAGCGCTCGCTCAAGGAGCTGCAGCCGCAGGATATCCTGGTGGCGCCGGATTTGACGGGCGTCAGTTTCCTCGACTTTGAAAACTATGCGCGCGCCATGCGCGCCGGCGAGCAGGCGGCGCAGGCCCTGGCCGCCCGCCTGGCGCCGCTGGCCCTGCCGCCGGAACAGTATGCGGCGCGCGAGCAGCTGCGCCTGGCCGCGCCGGCCCTGCTGGACGTGGCCCTGCCGCTCACGCGCCTGGCCGTGGAGAGCGAGGGCGATATCAATCCGCGCATCCTGCAGGCGCAATCGGGCCTGGTGGAAGGGCAGTCCGTCAGCCAGGAAGATGTGCTCAAGGCGGCGGCCAAGCTGTATGGCCGCGGCGACGTGGCGCGCGTGGAGACGGAAGTGGTCGATTCCGGCGACCAGCGCGCCGTCACCATCAAGGCCGTCGAAGCGCCGTGGGCCAGCAGCCGCCTGCGCGTGGGCCTGGAAGTGGGCAGCGATTTCAGGGACAGCAATACCTTTGCCCTGAAGCTGCTGCATGTGCGCTCGAATCTGAACAGCTGGGGCGGCGAATTGCGCAGCATGGCGCAGATCGGCACCACGCGCAATTTTGGGGTGCAGTACTGGCAGCCGCTGGGCGCTGGCAACCCGTGGTATATCGCGCCGTCGATCCAGTACAGCTCGCAGGCGGTCGACCTGTTCGACAAGGGACGGCGCAGCGCGCGCGTCGCCTACAGCGGCCAGGGCGCCAGCCTGGTGCTGGGACGCCAGTTCGGCTTCTGGGGCGACCTGCAGTTCGGCGTCTCGCGCAGCGAAGTCAAGGCCGGCGTCAGCATCCCCGCCGACCCGGCCTACCCGCAGGAGCGGGCGCTGGGCACCAACCAGTTCGTCCAGTTCCGCGTCGATACGCTCGATTCGCCCGGTTTCCCCACGCGCGGCGTGCTGTTTGACGCTACCTGGACGCGCGCCTCGACCACGGGTTCGGGCGAGACGGGCCTGGGGCGTTCCGCCATCACGGGCTTGAAGGCCTTTGGCCGCGGCAATTGGGCCGGCCATGTGTATGGCGAATGGGCGCGCGCGCAGCGGGGCGAGGCGCCACTCAGCCTGGGCGGCTTCCTGCGCCTGTCCGGCACGCAGTTCGAATCGGTGACGGGGCGCAGCGTGGCTTTGGCGCGCTTCGTGATGGCGCGCCGCATCGGTTCCCTGCCCAGTACCCTGGGCGGCGCCGTGCGGGCCGGATTTTCGCTGGAAATGGGCGGCGGCTTCGATCAGAGCGAGCACTGGAAATCCACCAAATTCACGCAGGCCAGCAGCGCCTTCATTTCCGTCGATACGCGCTTCGGTCCCGTGTACGTGGCGTCGGGCGCATCGAAGGGCGGCGAGAGTACGCTCTACCTGTTCCTGGGACCGGTCTGGTAGGGCGCGGCGGACGCCGTACTGCGGCGCAGGGCCGTGAAGGCGGCAAATTCCCATGAGCGAAAGCCCAGCAGCAGGGTAAAGCCATCGCGCTCGGCAGGGGCCAGGCGGCGGTCGTTCTGGTGCAGGCGCGCCAGTTCCTCGGCCAGCTGGCGGATCTTTTGCACCAGCTCCTGCGCGCTCGACAGCGACAGGCGCGCCGGGATGCACATCAGGGTTTCGCCGGCGCCGTCAAAATGCCCGCTGAAATAATCGGCCACCACGTGTTCGCGGAAGTACTGCTGCACCGGGCCGTCGGCCAGCCAGTGGAAGGCGTTCGAGACGCGCAGGCTGTAGCGGTTCAACGGCTTGAGCTCGATCAAGCCCAGCCGGTCCAGCTCGGCCAGGCAGCCGATGCATTCGGCCTGCGTCAGCGCATACGTTTCCACCACCTGTTCCAGGCTCCAGTGACCGAGGCAGCAGATCGCCACCAGCAGCAGGCGCGGATGCGCCACCAGCGACTTTTCCTGCACCAGGGTGAGCGTGTCGGCATGCGGCGTGATGTCGGCCGCGCCGCGCAGCACGTCTTCCATGGCGATGCCCGAGGCCTTGCAGATCAGGGCCAGGCGCGACAGCGACATGTCGTGCTGGCCAAACATGCGCTTGACGCTCGATTCGCTCATGCCGATGCGTTCGGCCAGCACTTTATAGGTGATGCCGGCGGCGCGCAGTTGCGTGCGCAGCACGCGCAAAACCAGTTCGGGTGAACTCACGGATATCCTTTTTGATAAGTTTGGTAGCGGGTAACGGTACCGAATGTAGCCCTTAATGGCACTTTGCACAAGGTGATAGTACTTTACGGCAAAAGAGATGACACTCCCGCTTGTGGCTCGCACGGCGCGCTACAACCAGGCACTCATCCACTTGTAGAGGTTATTCATGTCCTTCAAATTACGTTTCCCCGCAGCGCTGCTGGCGCTGGCCGCCATCGCTCCCTTGCATGCTTCGGCAGCCGATCCTGCGCCGGGCCCCATCTACATGGGCGCCAGCTATGGCTTTCGCGCCAGTACCGGCCTCGACTGCGTGCCGGGACAAAACGATTGCGACAAAAGCAGCAAGCGCAACGGCAAGGCCTACGTGGGTTACAGTTTCGACGCGCTGCCGTTTCAGGGCGGCGTGGCCCTGCCTTCGATTGAGCTGGTGGGGTATATGGGCGGCGAAGTGAAGTCCGGCTTCGACACGGGCGCCGGCCGGCGCGCGGGCCGCGGCAAGTTCACTGGCCTCGGCATGCAGGGCGTGCTCGGCTACCAGTTTGACGCGTTCACCCTGAGCGGCCGCCTGGGCGCGGCTTACACGCAGGGCAAGGTCGATTATCTGGGCGGCGGTTCGGACAAGAAGGACAAGATCGGCCTGACCTACGGCATCGGCGCGGCGTATGCGCTGAACAAGAACTGGGCGCTGCACCTCGACTGGGACCGCGTGCCGGTCAAGTACAGCAGCAAGCAGACGACCAAGGTCGACATGTTTTCGCTGGGCGCGTCCTACCGTTTCTAAGGGGACGCTGCTGCGGCAGAGAGTGGCCTGATGGCGGACGCCCTATGAAAAGGGTGTCCGCGGGCGGCCTATTTGTCTATTTCGACTTTCAACAGCAATTTCGCCAGCAGCCGTTTTTCCTGCTGGCGCTGGCCTGACACGGTCTTGACGTGCGCCCCGGCGGCGCGCTGCAGGGCTGCAGTGGCGACGGGGTTGCGCGGTTTTTGCGAGGGTTCGACGCGGAACTGCATTTTCTGCCGCGTCGCCAATGCCTTGTTTGCCATCGGTCCCCTCCCTGATTACAGCACGTAGCGCGACAGGTCTTCGTTGACCGACAGCGCTTCCAGGCGTTCGTTGACATACGCGGCATCGATCACCAGCAGGTTTTCCGTGCTGCTGCTGCCTTCGCTGGCCGTAAACGACACTTCTTCCAGCAGTTTTTCCATCACCGTGTGCAGGCGGCGCGCACCGATGTTTTCCGTGCGCTCGTTTACCGAGTAGGCGATTTCCGCCAGGCGCGTGATGCCTTCCGGCGCAAATTGCAGTTTCAGGTTTTCCGTCGCCAGCAAGGCTTCGTACTGCATCGTCAGGCAGGCGTCCGTGCTGGTGAGAATGCGTTCGAAGTCCGAGATCGACAGCGATTCCAGTTCCACGCGGATGGGGAAGCGCCCCTGCAGTTCCGGGATCAGATCCGACGGTTTCGACAGGTGGAACGCGCCCGAGGCGATGAACAGGATGTGGTCCGTGCGGATCATGCCGTACTTGGTGTTGACGGTGGTGCCCTCGACCAGCGGCAGCAGGTCGCGCTGCACGCCCGCGCGCGAGACGTCGGCGCCGCCGGACTCCGAGCGCGAGGCGATCTTGTCGATTTCATCGAGGAAGACGATGCCGTTCTGCTCGACGTTCTGGATGGCCTTCTGTTTCAGTTCATCTTCGTTGAGCAGCTTCGCCGCTTCTTCCTCGACTAGCAGTTTCAATGCTTCGCGGATCTTGACCTTGCGCGCCTTCTTGCGCTGTCCGCCCACGCCCGAGAACATGGACTTGATCTGCTCCGTCATTTCTTCCATGCCCGGCGGCGCCATGATTTCCATTTGCGGGCCCGCCTCGGCCAGCTCGATCTCGATTTCCTTGTCATCGAGCTCGCCCTGGCGCAAGCGCTTGCGGAAGGTCTGGCGCGTGCTGTCGCCGCTGCCCGTGTCCACGGCCGCCGCCGTATTCGGCGTGAAGCCGAAGTCGCGCGCCGGCGGCACGAGGATGTCGATCACGCGGTCTTCGGCCGCATCTTCGGCGCGCGCGCGCACTTTCTTCATTTCCAGCGCGCGGGTCTGCTTGATGCCGATGTCGATCAGGTCGCGGATGATGGTGTCGACGTCGCGGCCTACATAACCGACTTCGGTGAACTTGGTCGCTTCGATCTTGATGAACGGCGCCTCGGCCAGCTTGGCCAGGCGGCGCGCGATTTCCGTCTTGCCGACGCCCGTGGGGCCGATCATGAGGATGTTCTTGGGCGTGATTTCATGGCGCAGGGGCTCGGCCACCTGCTGGCGGCGCCAGCGGTTGCGCAGGGCGATGGCGACGGCGCGCTTGGCCTTGGCCTGGCCCACCACGTGCTTGTCGAGTTCGGTGACGATTTCCGACGGGGTCATGTTCATGATCATAGTTGGCTTTCTATCTTTCTTTTGCGTAGAGTGCCCGAAAAACGTTCAGGGCAAGGCGCTTGGCCGCAGGCAGTACCTTTTTGTACGCCCAGGTCATGCAACGCAGCCATGGGCGTTTTCTCGGGGACTCTTAGTCCAGGGTCTCGATGATGTGGGACATATTCGTGTAAATGCACAGTTCCGCGGCGATGGTCAGCGATTTCTTGACCACCTCGGCCGGCGAGAGGTCCGTGTTTTCCTGCAGCGCCTTGGCGGCGGACTGGGCGTAGGTGCCGCCCGAGCCGATGGCGCCGATGCCGTCTTCCGGTTCCAGCACGTCGCCATTGCCCGTGATGACCAGGGTCGACTCGCTGTCGGCCACCAGCAGCATCGCTTCCAGGCGGCGCAGCACGCGGTCGGTGCGCCAGTCCTTGGCCAGTTCGACGGAGGCGCGCAGCAGGTTGCCCTGGTGTTTTTCCAGCTTGCCTTCGAAGCGGTCGAGCAGGGTGAACGCGTCGGCGGTGCCGCCGGCAAAGCCGACCAGGACCTTGCCCTGATACAACTTACGCACTTTGCGGGCCGTGCCCTTCATGACGATGTTGCCCAGCGTTACCTGGCCGTCGCCGCCCAGGGCGACTTGCTTGCCGCGCCGGACGCAGAGGATGGTGGTGCCGTGAAATTGTTCCATAGTGACCTCAAAAGATTCGTGCCGATGCGTGCAAGGCCATGCGATTGCGCGCCCATGGCTCAAAAGTGGGGATGGAAAAGGCAATTGCAAGCGGCAGTGTTTGCTTCAGTGTAGTCGGCGCGGGACGAAAAAAAAGCACGCAACCGGAGGTCGTGTGCTTTTTATTCGCCATCGCGGGCCGCCGGGGCGGCCGCGCAAGGGGAGGGCGATCAGTCGCCGTACAGCTTTTGCTTCAGTTCGCGCCGTTGCTGGGCTTCCAGCGACAGGGTGGCGGTCGGACGGGCGATCAGGCGCGGGATGCCGATAGGCTCGCCCGTTTCTTCGCACCAGCCATAGTCGCCGGCGTCGATGCTGGCGATCGATTGCTGCACTTTCTTCAGCAATTTGCGTTCGCGGTCGCGCGTGCGCAGTTCCAGCGCATGCTCTTCCTCGATGGTGGCGCGGTCGGCAGGGTCCGGTACGAGCACGGTTTCACGCAAGTGTTCCGTGGTTTCGCCGGCGTTTTTCAGCAAGTCTTTTTCGAGCTGCTGCAGGCGCGCCTTGAAGAATGCCAGTTGTGCCGGATTCATGTAGTCATCTTCGCTCATGGCGCGAATTTGGTCTTCGCTGATGAGAGGGATGTCTTGGTTGGCGGCCGGGGTCGATTTATTAGTTTTGGTCATAACTTCGCTTACCTTCGATACGACAGAGTTTTCAAATTGATCAGTTGATGCGGCGATACCGAGCAACTGTACAGGTTCCGCTTGGCATTGCTGTCCCGCTGTACTGCGTGCGACCTTGGCTTGCCGGCGAAAGCCAGGACTACCGGCCGGCTAAGGTGCCATGTTGATAACTTTTTACCGCTCTATGCCAGTCGCGCTATGCGCGCGTCAACAGGCGTGTTGGGTGGATCGGTTGCATGCCTGGCATGCGGCCAGCGGCAGTTTGCCAGCATTTCATGACAGGCGAACGACATGGGCCGTTTTCGTCGCTGATTTTGGCACGCTTTGCTTTATATTGCCATCCCGATTTGTTGACTAGCCGATCAGAAACGGCTACTTGTTGGTTTATGCCAGCAAGACGGGTGTCAGACAGCGGGAAAGCGTGCTTAACTTTCCCTTTTGTTTCTGCTTTGCAACGGATACTTTGCAAAACCCGGCTAGTTTATACCAAACATTGTTCGAGTCCGCGAATAAAAATGTCTTTTGGTAGATTTTTGCCAATAAACACCATTTTGCTGCCGCGCACTTCATTTTCGCCCCATTTGGCGCCCAGGTCGCTGCCCATCAGCTGGTGCACGCCCTGGAAGACCACCTTGCGCTCGGCGCCCTGCATCAGCAGCACGCCCTTGTAGCGCAGCATGCGCGGGCCATACACTTGCACCAGGCCGCCGAGGAACTCGTCGAGCTTGGCGCTGTCGAACGGTTGCGTGCTCTTGAAAACAAAGGCGGCGATATCGTCGCTGTGCTGCGCATGGTGATGGTCGGCATGGCCGCAATCGGTGGCGCAGGCGTCGCTGTGTTCGTGCTTGTGCCCGTGGCCGTGCTCATCTGCGTGCTCATGCGCGTGATCGTGGTCGTGGACGTGCGCCGTTTCCGTTGCCAGGAAATCCGGGTCCAGTTCCAGCTTTTCATTCAGGTTGAAGCCGCGGATGTCGAGCACCTCGGCCAGCGGCGCGCGGCCGAAATCGACCTTGGCGATGGGCGCGCGCGGGTTGATGCGTTTCAGGCGGCGCGTCAGGACGGCCACGTCGTCTTCGCTGACCAGGTCGGTTTTCGACAGCAGCAGCTTGTCGGCAAAGCCCACTTGCCGCTGGGCTTCCTCGTACTCGTCCAGTTGCTTCATGGCATGGCGGGCATCGACTACCGTGATAATAGCGTCGAGCATGTAGTGGCTGCCCACTTCTTCGTCGACAAAGAAGGTTTGCGCCACGGGGCCGGGATTGGCCAGGCCCGTCGTTTCGATGACGACGCGGTCGAACGCCAGCAAGCCGGCGTCGCGCTTGCGCGCCAGTTCCGTGAGGCCCACGATCAGGTCGCCCCGCACGGTGCAGCAGATGCAGCCGTTGTTCATCTCGATGATGTGTTCGTTGCTATCCTGCACCAGGATCTCGTTATCGATGTTTTCCTGGCCAAACTCGTTTTCGATCACGGCGATGCGCATGCCGTGCTCTTCCTGCAGTATGCGGTTGAGCAAGGTGGTTTTGCCTGCGCCCAGGAAACCGGTGAGGATGGTGGTTGGAATCAGTGCCATGAGAGATGCCTTGTAATCGGTGGTGCCGCCGCGCAAGCGGAAGAATGCGGACGATTATGCCGGAATTTTGCAAAAGCTTGCAAATGCGCGCCCATCCGCTTGATATGGATCAGGCTGCCCCACCGGCGCCGCTGCCTACTTGAGCTTGGCGCGCGGGTGCGCCTGGTCGTACACGTGCGCCAGGTGCTGGAAGTCGAGGGCCGTGTAGACCTGGGTCGAGGTGATGCTGGAATGGCCCAGCATTTCCTGTACGGCGCGCAAGTCGCCCGACGATTGCAGCACGTGCGAAGCGAACGAGTGGCGCAGCACGTGGGGGTGCACGTTGGCGGGAATGTCCGTCGCCAGCGCGTGCGCCTTCAGGCGCAGCTGCAGCACGCGGGGTGAGATGCGCGTGCCGCGCGTGCTTAAAAACAAGGCAGCGCTGCCGTCGCTTGCCGGCGGGCGCACGCCCAGCCAGGCGGTCAGGGCCACGAGGGCCGCCTTGCCGACGGGCACCTTGCGCATCTTGTTGCCCTTGCCCGTGACGATGACTTCGAAGCTGGCCATGTCGAGCCAGCCCAGCGAGGCGGGCTGGCCGCCGTCGGCCTTGCAATAATGGGTGTCCAGGCTGGTCAGTTCGGACACGCGCAAGCCGCTCGAGTACAGCAGTTCGAACATGGCGCGGTTGCACAGCTGTTCCGGTTCGGCGGCGCCTTGCTGGTGTTGCGCGGGCGCCACGAGGCGCACGGCATCGTCCACCGACAGGGCTTTCGGCAAGGTCTTGGCCCGCTTGGGGGCGCGGATGCCGTCGACGGGATTGGCGTCGAGCGGGGTCTCGCCGCTGAGCCAGTTGAAAAAGCCCCGCCACGACGACAGCTTGCGGGCGATCGAACGCGGGTCGAGGCCGCCGGCGTGCAGCTTGGCCGTGTAGCGGCGCACTTCATTGTGCGCCAGCGCCGTCCAGGGCGTATTGCCGCTCAGTTCCAGCAAGGTGCGCAAGTCGCGCCCGTAGGCGTCCAGCGTATGCGGCGACAGCTTGCGCTGCGTGGCCAGCTGCGCCAGATAGGCGTCGAGCCAGTCAGCCTTGCCGCGCGCCTCCATGGCTTGCTCAGGCAGGCGTGCCGGCGCGCAGCGCGGCCAGGGCGGCGCTGGCCGTGGCGCCGATATGCACGAGGAAGTCCGTGCCCATGCTCGAGGTAAAGCGTTCGCTGTCGGGCGAACCGAGCACCAGCAAGCCGAAGGTGCCCGTGGTGTTCGGGGCGCGCAGGGCGATCATGACGGTCGATTCGATCTTATCGGCCTGCAACCAGTGCACGGCTTCGAAATCGCGGTTGCTGCCGCAGTACGGCGCTTGCAGGCTGTTGGCGAACATGCGCACGTCGGCCGTGACATCTTCCGTGAACCAGCCATTGGCGTGTTCCGGCAGCACTTGCCACAGGCGCAGGCTGACGCAGGGCACGTCGAAATTGCTTTGCAAGGCGTCGACCAGCACGCGCGGCATGTCCGCGTCGTTGCGCACTTGCAGCATGGCCTGGTTCCAGCCGTGGAATTTGCTGGCGATGTCGCCATTTTCCTCGGCCAGGCGGCTCAGCTTGGACATGCGCAGTTCCAGCGCCTTGTACTTGTCGCGCATCACTTCCATCTGCCGCTCCTGCAGCGAGATGGTGCGTCCCGTCAGCGGGCTGCTCAGCTTGACCTCACCGAGCAGGGCGGTATGCTCTTCGAAGAAATTCGGGTGCTCGCTCAGGTACTGGGCGACGGTGCTGGAATCGAGTGTGGCGGTCATTGAGAATATCTGTCAGTGAAAGTTGAACACTTCATTCTAACCGAGAGTGCGGCGGCATAGGCGCAAAGGGGACGGCGTCGATGCATTTTCCGCGCGCGCATGAAAAAAGCGGCATGGTTGCCCATGCCGCCTTGCATTCTTAGCTCAGCAATCACCCGCGAAGGGTGACAGGCCGGGCATTAGAAGTTGTGGTGTACGCCCAGACCGATGTAGCTGACCGAGGTGGTGTTGTTGTAGTTGGTGAGGCTGGCCGATTTCTTGTTCGAAATATCTGCGTACAGGTAGGTACGCTTCGACAGATTGTAGTCGTAGCCCAGCGATGCTTGCTTGGTCTTGGCGACGCCATCCGGCGTTTTTTGACCGTAGCCAGCGCGGATCTTGCCTGGGCCGACGTCATAGTTGGCGCCCAGCACCCACGATTTGGTGTCGGTGTTGACGATTTTGAAATTGCCGTCATCCTGATGTTGGTACGTTGCCATCAGTTTCAATTCCGCGATCGGATTGAACGATGCGCCGACCGACCACAGCTTGGCTTGCAGGCCGTTACGCTCGTAGGCAGCCATGGCGGCGAACTGGGCATTGTTGTACGTTGCCGACACCGAGTACGGATTCGATTCTGGCGCCACATTGGCTGGCAGGGCGAAGTTGCCGGTGGCATTCGTCGTCAGGTTGCGCACGGTGGCTGCAACGGCGGCGTTGTTGTTCGCTTCCTTGGCGGCCACGGTGGCGTTGAACTGGAAGCCGCTGATGACTGGCGAGTTGTAGAACACGGCGTTCGAGAAGCGGTTACGCGAATTGCCTGGCGCGCTCAGCGGATCGCTGGTGTAGCCGGCCACGGTCAGGTCGGTCTGGAAACCGGCTGGCGTAGGCATGCCCGACCATGGTTCGAAACCAGTACTCGTTTCCTGGAAGGCGGTCAGGCCACGGCCCAGGCGTACGGTACCGAAGTCGCCTTGCAGGCCGACGCGGCTTTGACCCTGGAACAGGGGACGCGAATTGATGCCCGAGGTGTTTTCTACGGTGCCCGTGTCGGATTCATAGCGAATTTCCAGTTGGAAAATGGCTTTCAAGCCATTGCCCAGATCTTCCGTGCCCTTGAAGCCCAGTTTGTTGTTGTCGCGCTTGGTGACGGCGGTGGTCGAACCAGTCGCTTTGCCCAGGCCTGCATCGATCGTGCCGTAGATTTGGACGGACGACTGCGCTTGTGCGGTGGCGGCAAAGGCGCCGAAGAGTGCGAGGGCAACGAGTGATTTTTTCATGTCTTATTCCCTATTAAAAGTGAGTTCCGTCCGAGATCCGAGCAGATTGAAATGCGCTAACTGTCGCGTTTCGATGAATGAACCTTAATTCGTCGGCGCGCAAGACGTGCGGGATTGGTCAAATGTGCGTGAAAAGATTGGTGAAAAGCGGCATAACTGCATGCCCCTGTTGTATTTTCGTAACGCACGGTTTCTGCCGATCCCGCGCCGAGGGCCAGCGTTCTTCCATCGTTGCGCCAGCGGCGCCTCGCCATCTTGGCGTGTCAGGGCCAGGACATTGTTGCGTTGAATCAAGTTCTTAAGCGGGCTTAGTCGGATTTATGACACAAGGACGTTACACTAAGGGACGGCCTGCATGGATGGGCCTGGAGATGGCTCACTATTATTAGAATCATTGACTCAATATCGAGAATCGATGGCAAATCGCGAAACATTAGGATTGATCAAGGGCGCACGCGCGGGCGATGTCGCTTGCCAGCTGGCGTTGGGACGGGTGTATCTGTTTGGGCAGGGTGTGCCGCAAAGCCTGCCGACGGCTTTGCACTGGCTGGCGCGGGCGGCCCAGGAAGATAGCGAGGAAGCGTGCTTGCTGATTGGCACGCATGTGCCGTTCGAAGTGGCGCAGCCGGCCGCCAAGGCGCTGATTCCGTATTACGCGCAGGCGTTCGATGCGGGCCTGGTGCAGGCGGGCCTGGTGCTGGCGCAACTGGTGCTGGGCAATGCCGCCAGCCACTGTGAAGCTTTGCGCGCCAAGGCGCGCGTGGCGCTGGACGCCGCCGTGCGGGCCGGCTTGCCCGATGCACAATGGTTGTTGTCCATGCAAGAGGGATCGCTTGCCGCTGCCGGGCCGGACACCAGCCTTGCTGGCGAGCAAGTCCTTGATGGCGACGCGCCGCTGTACTCGTGGCTGGAGCAGGCCTGGAGCCAGGGCAACCATGCGGGCTTCCTGTCGCAAGGCTTGCCGCTGGCGCGCGAGTTGCTGCAGCGCCAGGCGGCGGCCGGGGCGCGCACGATCGCCCTCGACGTGCAGCAGGTGTTGCTGCTGTCGCGTTGCGCCCAGGCCCTGGCGCCTGGCGGCGATGCCGAGGGCTGGCAGTGTTGCGAGCTGGCCGCGCATGGCGGCGACCGCACGGCGCAGCTGGAGCTGGGGCTCGGCTATGCGCGCATGGATGCGCATGGCCAGCGGCTGGCCACGCGCAACGGCGCGGCCAATTTCAAGCGGGCCGTGCGCTGGCTGACGCAGGCTGGCGAGCAGGGACTGGCCGAAGCCTGGTTCGTGCTGTCGCGCATCTATACGAAACCGGAATTTTCCCAGCGCAATGTGGTCGAAGCCCATTCCTGCCTGGAGCGTGCCGCCGACCTGGGGCATGGCCCGGCCCAGCTCGAGTGCGGCATGCATGCCTGGCGTAATCGCCGCGATGGCGTCAACAACGATGTGCGGGCCGCGTACTGGCTGCTGCAGGCGCAGGCGCAAGGCAGCCGTGAGGCGGAGGCGGCGCTGGCGAAGATCGCGCCGCAAGGCGAACCCGGCGACTGGGGCCAGTGCGCCGCCATGCACGCCGATGGGCATTTACGGCAATTGGGCCAGAGCCACCCCCTGCTGGCGATGCGGCTGGCCCTGGCGCGCTGCTTTCATCTGTCGCGTGCCGAGGCATTGCTGCTCGATATACACGCGGCCGACCAGGGGCATTGTTTGTTGATCGATATCAGCGCCACGCATGGACGCGGCAAGCGGCGTCTGGCATTGATCCGCACGGCGCAGGAGCGCCAGCTGCTGGACCAGGCGGTGCGCCTGTTCGAGCGCGTCGATTGCGGCGTGGCGGGGCCGGAAGGCAATTACCGGCAGCGCCTGTACCGCCTGAAGTGCTACCTGGCGGAACTTGATGTCGCGCAGGAACAGCAGTTCCTAGCGGCCTGACTTTCACCCGCTTACAGCTCGATCGTGCCTTCGAACACGGTCACGGCCGGGCCCGTCATCAGGACGGGATGGCCGGGGCCTTGCCAGGCGATCGACAGTTCGCCGCCGCGCGCGCTGATGCGCACGGGGGAATCGAGCAAGCCGCGCAAGATGCCGGCCACGGCGGCGGCGCAGGCGCCCGTGCCGCATGCCAGGGTTTCACCCGCGCCCCGTTCAAACACGCGCAGTTTCACGTGCTGGCGGTCGACGATCTGCATGTAGCCGGCGTTGACCCTGCGGGGAAAGCGCGGGTGGTGCTCGATGCGCGGGCCCGTCGCGTCCAGGTCTTGCGCATCGACATCGTCGACCACTTGCACGGCGTGCGGATTGCCCATCGAGACGACGGACACCAGCACGGGCGACGTTTGGCCCGGCAGCGCCAGGTCCAGCGGCCACACGGTGTCGTTGCCTTGCGCTATGCCGTCCAGGCCGCTGGCATCGAACGGCACCAGCTTTGGCTCCAGCACGGGCGCGCCCATGTCGACCGTGATGCTGCCGTCGATCTCCAGGCGCGGCGCGATGATGCCGGCCATGGTTTCCACGCGGATGCTGGTCTTGTCGGACAAGCCTTTTTCACTGACGAACTTGACGAAGGCGCGCGCGCCGTTGCCGCATTGCTCGACTTCGCCGCCATCGTTGTTATAGATGCGGTAGCGGAAGTCGCAGCCGGGCAGGCGCGGCTTTTCCACCACGAGGATCTGATCGGCGCCGATGCCGAAACGGCGGTCGGCCAGGCGCTGCCACTGGGCCGGCGTGAGGTCGATCTCTTGATGGATGGCGTCGATGACGATGAAGTCATTGCCGGCGCCATGCATTTTGGTAAATTGGAGTTTCATGGTCTGCCGTATCACTTGTGCTGGTTGTAGAACGATGCTTCGCCTTCCGGACGCGTCTTGAAGCGTTTATGTGTCCAGAAATATTCGGCCGGCGCTTCGCGCACGCGCTCTTCGATGAATTCGTTCATGCGGCGCGTGGCGGCCGTGATGTCGTCGCCCGGATAATCGTCCCACGCCGGGTAATACGTCACTTGCCAGCCCTGGTAATTGGGCAGGAAGGTGGCGATGACGGGAATGACTTGCGCCTTGGCGGCCAGCGCCAGGCGCGCCGTGGCCGTCAGGGTGGCGGCGGGCACGCCGAAGAAGGGCACGAATTCCGCATCCTTTTCTCCGAAATCCATGTCCGGCAGCATGAAATACGGCAAGCCGTCGCGCAGTGCGCGCAGGATCGTCTTGATGCCGTCCTGGCGTGTAAACAGCTTGGGCGGCTTGAAGCGCGAACGGCCGTTGCGCAAGGCCTGGTCGAAGGCGGCGTTCTTTTGCTGCACATACATCGACGAGGCAGAAATTTCCATGGCCGTGGCGGCGCCGGCGACGTCGAGGCAGACGAAGTGCGGGCACAGCAGGATGGTCGGCTTGGCCGCGATCTGCTGGCCCGGGAAGGCGGGCACCTTTTTGATCAGGCGGTTCAGGCGCGCTTCCGACGACCACCACAGGATGCTGCGTTCCCACACGCTGCGCGAATATGCCTGGAAATGCTGGCGCGCCAGCGCCACGCGCTGGGCTTCCGTCAATTCCGGCATGCACAGGCGCAGATTCGTCAGGGCAATCTTGCGCCGCGTGGGCATGGCGATGAACAGCAGGCTGCCGACGGCCACGCCGAAGCGGCCGAGGATGGGCAAGGGCAGCCAGTGCAGCAGCCACATGAAGGCGATCAGCAGTCTCATGCCTGCTCCCCGGCGGCATCCGGCGCGGCGGGCGTGGGCGGCGGCGCGCCGCGCGGCACTTTATAGCGATTGTAGCTCCACAGGTATTGCGCCGGGCTGCGCGCGATCAATTGTTCCATGGCCGCATTGATGGTGCGCGCCTGCTCGGCCGAGGTGCTGTCGAGGGACTCGGTGAAGGGCACGAAATGCACGACATAGCCGCGCCCGCCCGGCAGGCGTTCCGCGTAGGTGATGATGACTTCGGCGCCGCCCATCTGCGCCAGCTTGGCGGGCAGGGTCATGGTGTAGGCGGGGCGGCCGAAGAAATCGGCCCATACGCCTTCGCCTTCCTGCGGCACCTGGTCGGGCAGCAGGCCGATGGGCTGGCCTTTCTTCAGGCATTTGGCGAAGATGCGCACGCCCGACATATTGGCCGGCGCCAGCATCAGGTTTTCGCGCGCGCGCGCGCCTTCGATCAGCGGCTTCAATGCGGCGCGCTTGGGCGGACGGTACATCACGGTGAGCGGCGTGCGCAGCGCGATTTGCTGGGCGACGATTTCAAAGCAGCCCAGGTGCGGCGTCAGGAAGACGATGCCGCGGCCGTGCTGCAGCGCTTTTTCCACCAATTCCCAGTTTTCCACCGTCGCATGGCGCGCCACGCGTTCGGCTGGCGCGCACCAGATGAACGGCAGTTCCAGCACGCTCTTGCCCGCTTCGGCCACGGCCGTGTGCAAGTGTTGCGAAAACCCCGCACCTTGCAGGTTCTCGCGCATGCGGCGGCGGTAGGACGGGGAAATGGCGTAAATTACCCAGCCGAGCGCAGCGCCCAGACCATGCAGGACGGGCAGGGGAAAGATCGATAAGAAGCGGAAAATTGGGACTAACATGTATAAGCTGTTTCCAGGAATGGCGTGTTGCCGTGCCAAAATTTTTTAAGAAGCGTAAAATACCACGTATGCAGTAACCGCTGAGTTAATAGACAACTTGCGATGCGGAATATAAATCTCGCTAAAGCGTCGCAGGCAAAATCCTCTTTACTGCGACAGAACATTCACATAGTAAACAGGAGCTTGCAATGTCAAACGACTATCTCTTCACTTCCGAATCCGTTTCGGAAGGCCATCCCGACAAGGTTGCCGATCAAATTTCCGACGCCATCCTTGACGCCATCCTGACCCAGGATCCAGCCGCCCGCGTGGCTGCCGAAACCCTGTGCAACACCGGTCTGGTGGTGCTGGCTGGCGAGATTACCACGCACGCCAATGTGGATTATATTCAAGTTGCGCGCGAAACCATCAAACGCATCGGCTACGACAACACGGAATACGGTATCGACTACAAGGGTTGCGCTGTGCTGGTGGCCTACGACAAGCAATCGCCGGACATCGCGCAAGGCGTCGATGAAGGTGCGGGTATTGACCTGGATCAAGGCGCTGGCGATCAGGGCTTGATGTTCGGTTACGCCTGCGATGAAACGGCCGAGCTGATGCCTGCCGCCATCCACTACGCGCACCGTCTGGTCGAGCGCCAGTCGCAGCTGCGCAAGGATGGCCGTTTGCCATGGCTGCGCCCGGATGCGAAATCGCAAGTCACGCTGCGCTACGTCGATGGCCGCCCGGTCGGCGTGCACACGGTCGTGCTGTCGACCCAGCATGCGCCAGAAATTTCGCACAAGCAGATCGAAGAAGCCGTCATCGAAGAAATCATCAAGCCGATCCTGCCGCGCGAATGGCTGACGGAGACCAAATTCCTCGTCAACCCGACGGGCCGTTTCGTCATCGGCGGTCCGCAAGGCGATTGCGGCTTGACCGGCCGCAAGATCATCGTCGACACCTACGGCGGCGCAGCCCCGCACGGCGGCGGCGCGTTCTCGGGCAAGGACCCGTCGAAAGTCGACCGTTCGGCAGCCTACGCGGCCCGCTACGTGGCGAAAAACATCGTCGCGGCCGGCCTGGCGCGCCAATGCCAGGTGCAGGTCAGCTACGCCATCGGCGTGGCCAAGCCGATCAACATCACCGTCTACACGGAAGGCACGGGCGTGATTCCCGACGCGGAAATCGCCAAGCTGGTGCTGGCGCACTTTGATCTGCGTCCAAAAGGCATCGTGCAAATGCTCGACCTGTTGCGCCCGATCTACCAGAAGAGCGCCGCCTACGGCCACTTCGGCCGCGAAGAGCCGGAATTCACGTGGGAACGCACGGACAAGGTCGCCCTGCTGCGCGACGCTGCCGGCCTGAAGTAATCTAGTCGGATTTGCAAGAAAAGCGCCCCGGCCTGCTGGCCGCGGGCGCTTTTTTTATGTGTTGTTACGTGGCAATGCCGTGCAAACAGGCTGGCGCGGCGGCCTTGACAATGATAAAATCCCGTGTCCGAGGAGCGTTGCGACGAAGAAATTCGCCAGGCTCGGAATATCCTGCAACTGCGCTCACGTACCTTTTTCAACAACTGAAAGGAGGGCGTGATGAACGCCGTACTCAAATCGCAACACGACTACACCATCGCCGATATCACCTTGGCCGCATGGGGCGACAAAGAAATCAAGATTGCTGAAACGGAAATGCCTGGCCTGATGGCCATCCGCGAAGAATTCGCGGCAGCGCAGCCTCTGAAAGGCGCGCGCATCACCGGTTCCATCCACATGACCATCCAGACCGCCGTGCTGATCCAGACCCTGGAAGCACTGGGCGCGCAAGTGCGTTGGGCATCGTGCAACATTTACTCCACGCAAGATCATGCCGCCGCCGCCATCGCTGCCGCCGGCACGCCTGTATTCGCCGTCAAGGGCGAGTCGCTGGACGACTACTGGGAATACACGCACCGCATCTTCGAATGGCCGAACGTGGACGGCAAGGCCGTCTACTCGAACATGATCCTCGATGATGGCGGCGACGCGACCCTGCTGCTGCATCTGGGCGTGCGCGCGGAAACCGACCTGTCGGTGCTGGCCAATCCAGGCTCGGAAGAAGAAATCTGCCTGTTCAACTCGATCAAGAAGCACTTGCTGGCCGACCCGACCTGGTACTCGAAGCGTCTGCCGGAAATCCTCGGCGTGACGGAAGAAACCACCACCGGCGTGCACCGTTTGTACCAGATGCACAAGGAAGGCAAGCTGGCTTTCCCTGCGATCAACGTGAACGATTCCGTCACGAAATCGAAGTTCGACAACCTGTATGGCTGCCGCGAATCGCTGGTCGACGGCATCAAGCGCGCCACCGACGTGATGATCGCCGGTAAGGTCGCCGTCATCGCCGGTTACGGTGATGTGGGCAAGGGTTCGGCGCAAGCCATGCGCGCCCTGTCGGCGCAAGTATGGGTGACGGAAGTCGATCCGATCTGCGCACTGCAGGCGGCGATGGAAGGCTACCGCGTCGTGACCATGGATTACGCGTGCGAACACGGCGATATTTTCGTCACCTGCACCGGCAACTACCATATCCTCACGCACGATCACCTGACGCGCATGAAAGACCAGGCCATCGTCTGCAACATTGGTCACTTTGACAATGAAATCGACGTTGCTTCGTTGAAACAATACGAGTGGGAAAACATCAAGCCGCAAGTCGACCACATCATCTTCCCGTCGGGCCGCCGCATCATCCTGCTGGCTGAAGGCCGCCTGGTCAACCTCGGTTGCGGCACGGGCCACCCGTCGTATGTGATGAGCTCGTCGTTCGCCAACCAGACGATCGCCCAGATCGAACTGTACGCGAACACGGCCAACTACCCGGTCGGCGTGTACACCTTGCCGAAACACCTCGATGAAAAAGTCGCTCGTTTGCAACTCAAAAAGTTGAATGCGCAGCTGACGGAATTGACGCAAGAGCAAGCCGACTACATCGGCGTGCGCACGGAAGGCCCATACAAACCCGAGCACTACCGTTACTAAGATGGTTGCCTCATGAACCTACTGCGCGGCGCGGGGCGCGGCCGGCGATGCTCACTGTGCTACAGCACAGTTGCGCTTCTCGGCCACGCCGCGCATCCGCTCGCTACGGTTCCTGAGGCAACAAGACTGATCGGTATATCTTTTGTGCCGGCTGCTGCCGGCCTGACTTTCTTTGACGGGCTAGAGAAATGCGCTTGCTACTGATTTGGTTTATCAATGCGGCGGCCCTGTTTGCCGTCCCCTACCTGATGCACTCGGTGACGATGAGCAGCGGCTGGACCGCGCTGCTGGCCGCTGCCGTGCTGGGGCTGGTTAATGCGCTGATCCGTCCCTTGCTGATCCTGCTGACCCTGCCCGTGACGTTCTTGTCGCTGGGCCTGTTCATTTTGATCATCAACGGCTTCATGTTCTGGCTGGTGGCGCAGATGATCGCTGGTTTCCATGTCGCCAGTTTCTGGTCGGCCGTGGGCGGTGCCATTCTGTACAGCATCATTTCCTGGGCCTTGTCGACCTTACTTTTGAGCAACGACGATGGAAAAGCATAACTTCAGTATTGAGTTTTTCCCGCCGAAAACCCCGGAAGGGGCGGAAAAGCTGCGCGCCACGCGTGTCAAGTTGTCTGAATTGCATCCGAAGTATTTCTCGGTGACGTTTGGCGCCGGCGGCACGACGCAGCAGGGTACGCTGGACACCGTGCGCGAGATCCTGGCGGCCGGCGAGCAGGCCGCGCCCCATCTGTCTTGCGTGGGCGGTTCGCGCGAATCGATCCGCGCCGTGCTGGCCGACTTCAAGGCGGCCGGCGTGAACCGCATCGTGGCCTTGCGCGGCGACTTGCCGAGCGGCTACGGCGCCTCGGGCGAGTTCCGCTACGCCAACGAGCTGGTGGAATTCATCCGCGCCGAGACGGGCGACCATTTCCATATCGAAGTGGCCGCCTATCCGGAAGTGCACCCGCAAGCCCGTTCGCCGCAGGACGACTTGAACGCGTTCGCGCGCAAGGTGCAGGCCGGCGCCGATGCGGCCATCACCCAGTACTTCTACAATGCCGACGCGTATTTCCAGTTTGTCGAGCAGACGCAGAAGATGGGCATCAACGTGCCTATCGTGGCCGGCATCATGCCGATCACGAACTACACGCAATTGATGCGCTTTTCGGACATGTGCGGCGCGGAAATTCCACGCTGGGTGCGTCTGAAACTGGCCAGCTTCGGCGACGACAGCGCGTCCATCAAGGCTTTTGGCCTGGACGTGGTGACGGGCTTGTGCGAACGCCTGCTGGAAGGCGGCGCGCCAGGCTTGCATTTCTATAGCATGAACCAGGCGGCGCCCACGACCGCACTGTGGCAGCGCCTGGTCAAGTAATCCCCATCTGATCCGTCAGAGCAGATCGCCCTCGGTCACGATGTGATCGAGGGCGATGTCGTATTCGCCGTTGGGAAAGCTTGCCGCCAGGCAGGTATAGGCGATGCCCACGGTGCGCGGACGGGGCAGTTGCGCCAGGGTGCGGTCGTAATACCCGCCGCCATAGCCGAGCCGGTACCGTTCCCCATTAAAACCCAGGCAAGGCACCAGCAGGGTGGCGGGCGCCGGGCGCAGGCGCAATTCGGCGGGCACGGCCACGCCCATGCCATCCTTGACCATCGCTTCTCCGGGCCGCCAGTCACTGAATGCCAGCGGCGCATGCTTTTCCAGCACCACCGGCAAGCTTAATTGCACGCCGCGCGCGGCCAGCTGCGCATATGCGCCGTGCAAGTCCGGCTCACCATGCAGGGGCCAGTACACGCCCAGTTCCTCGACGTTTTCCTGCGCGCACCAGTCCAGCAGGCGCTGCGCGATGGCCGCATCCCACTGCGCGCGCGTGGCGTCGGGCAGGGCGCGCCGGGCCGCCAGCAAGGCTTTGCGCAAGCCGGCTTTTTCCTGTGGCGCAATGGGTGGCCGTGCAGCCGGATCGCATGTTATTCTAGGGTCGCTATTCATATCACCATCAAGTTAAGATTGAGAGTCGTACATTGATTTCCCCACTGAAATGGATTGCCGGCACGATGCTGTGTGTTGCATCGGCCTTGTCTCCCCTGGCCGCCCTGGCCCAGGTGTCCGCCACCGTAACGCCTGCCGCTCCCGACACGCGCAGCGAGGACGATGCCTTCCTGCTGCTGCGCGACGCCGCGCGCAAGGATGACGTCGAAAAAGCCGACTTTTATGCGGGGCGCCTGACGAATTACCAGATTCCCTCGTATGTCGACTATTATCGGCTGAAACCGCGCATCAAACAGTTGACCGAGGCACAATTTCGCGATTACCTGAACCGCTACAAGGGCAGCGCCATCGCCGACCGCTTCCGCAACGACTGGCTGCTGGAATTGGGCCGCAAGCGCGACTGGGTCGTGTTTGATGAACAATACCCGCAATTCGCCCTCGATGACGATACCCAGCTCAAGTGCTACGCGCTGATGTCGCGCGCCGCCAAGGGGCAGAACGTGGCGTCCGAGGCGCGCAACCTGCTCGTCTCGCCGCCAGGCTACGGCGAAGCGTGCGGCAGCCTGATCGCGGCACTGGCGCAAAATGGCCAGTTCGACACGAATGATCTGTGGGCGCAGATCCGCCTGGCGGGTCAGACCAACGCTACCGGCCCGGCCCGTCGCATCGCGCTGCTGCTGGGCGCCTCCGACGCGAAGATGGCGCAAGCCATCGACTTGCCGGCGCTGGTGCTGGCCAAGGGCGCGGGCGCCAGCCGTGCCGACCACGAGATGTACCTGGTGGCCGTCGGCCGCATGGCGAAAAGCACCTTGAAACTGGGCGTCGTGGCCCTGCAAAAGGCGAGCGCGCAATTGACGCCGCAGGAACAGGCCATCGGCTGGGCCAGCCTGGCCTTGCAAGCGTCGTATGCGCTGGCGCCGGAAGCGTTCGAATATTGGCAAAAAACCAATGGTGCGCCCCTGACTCAGGAGCAGATGCAATGGAAGGCGCGTATCGCCTTGCGTGAAGGCAACTGGCCACTGGTGAAGGCCGCCATCCAGGCCATGCCGGCGTCCTTGCGCACGGATCCCACCTGGGTGTACTGGCTGGCGCGCGCACAGCAGGCGGAAACGCCGGGCCGCCCGAACCCGCAGGCGGACGCCCTGTACCGCACGATTGCCGACCAGTCGAATTTCTATGGCTTGCTGGCCAATGAAGAGCTGGGCAACCATCTGGTCTTGCCGCCGCCGGGCCAGCCGGTCAGTCCGACGGAAATCGCCGCCATGGCCGCCAATCCGGGCTTGCAGCGCGCCTTGAAATTTTTCAACATGCGCCTGCGCTTCGAAGGCACGCGCGAGTGGAACTGGGAATTGCGTTCGATGACGGACCGCCAGCATCTGGCGGCCGCGGAATTTGCGCGCCAGAACAATGTGCTCGACCGCATGGTCAATACCTCGGACCGCACGCGCCTGGAAGTGGACTATACGCAGCGCTACCCGACGCCGCACGACGACGTCATGCATCCGGCCACGCAAACCCTGGGCCTGGACAAGGCCTGGGTGTATGGCTTGATCCGCCAGGAATCGCGCTTCATCATGGATGCGCAGTCGCACGTGGGCGCGTCCGGTTTGATGCAGGTCATGCCGTCGACGGCCCGCTATGTCGCCAAGAAGATCGGCCTCACCGATTTCGTCACGGAAACCTTGAGCGATGTGCGCACCAATGTCTTGCTGGGCACGAATTACCTGAACATGGTGCTTGGCGGTCTTGACGGTTCGCAAGTGCTGGCCAGCGCCGCCTACAACGCGGGACCGGGGCGCCTGCGCATCTGGCGCGCCACCATGACGCGTCCGCTGGAAGGCGCCGTCTTTGCCGAGATCATTCCGTACACGGAAACGCGCGGCTACGTGAAAAACGTGATGGCCAACGCCACCTATTACGCTGCCCTGTTCGAGAAGAGCCCGCAGTCGCTGAAGGCGCGCCTGGGCACCGTAGGGCCGAAAAACAGCGCCGTTTCCGCCGATTTGCCATCATCCAACTAAAGTCCGCCGACCATGCAAACGACCATCCTTGATCCCAGCCTGACGCAAACCCTGGCCGCCGCGCGCGAGCCGGGCCTGACCCTCATCATCGGCAACAAGAATTACTCATCGTGGTCGATGCGCCCGTGGGTGGCCATGACGGCCTTCGGCATCCCGTTCCAGGAAGTGCGCGTGCTGCTCGACCAGAGCGACACGGCCACCAAGATCGCGGAATATTCGGCCTGCGGCCGGGTCCCCGTGCTGCTGGCGGGCGAGATCACGATCTGGGACAGCCTGGCCATCTGCGAATACCTGGCCGAGCAGTTTCCCGATAAACACATGTGGCCGCAAGACGTGGCCGCGCGCGCCATGGCGCGTTGTATCTGCGCGGAAATGCATTCCGGCTTTACCGGCTTGCGCACGGACATGTCGATGAATATCAAGGCAAAATTGCCGGGACGTGGCCGCACGGCCGCCGCGCAGGCCGACATCGGCCGCATCAGCGAAATCTGGGAAGAGTGCCTGTCGCGCTTTGGCCACCACCAGTTCCTGTTTGGCGATTTTTCCATCGCCGACGCATATTTCGCCCCCGTCGTCATGCGTTTCCGCACGTATGGCGTGAGCCTGGCGCCGGCCCTGAACGCGTATTGCGAGCGCGTGCAGGCGCACCCGGCCGTGGCCCGCTGGATCGCGGAAGCGCTGGCGGAAACGGAAGTCGCTGCCAAGCACGACGCGGAATTACCTGAATAAGAAAAGAGTGTTATGAAGATTTACACGGTCGGTGGCGCGGTGCGCGACCAACTGCTGGGCTTGCCCGTGAAAGACCACGACCACGTCGTCGTGGGCGCCACGCCGGAAGACATGCTGCGCCAGGGCTTCCGGCCCGTCGGCAAGGATTTCCCCGTGTTTTTGCACCCGAAGACGCAGGAAGAATACGCCCTGGCCCGCACGGAGCGCAAGACGGCGCCCGGCTACCGGGGCTTTGTCTTCCACACGGCGCCCGACGTCACCCTCGAAGACGACCTGGTGCGCCGCGATCTGACCATCAACGCCATCGCCCGGGCCGAGGATGGGACGTTGACCGATCCGTTCGGCGGTATCGAGGACATTCGCAACAAAATCTTCCGCCACGTCTCCGACGCGTTCGGCGAAGACCCCGTGCGCATCTTGCGCCTGGCCCGCTTTGCCGCCCGTTTTCATACTTTTACTGTCGCGCCCGCTACCCTGACCTTGATGCGCCGCATGGTGGCCGACGGCGAAGTCGACGCCCTCGTGGCCGAGCGCGTGTGGCAGGAAGTGGCCAAGGGGCTGATGGAAAGCCATCCTTCGCGCATGCTGACGGTGCTGCACGAATGCGGCGCCCTGGCGCGCATCATGGGCGAAATCGCGCTGAGCGAACGCTTGCTGCAAGTCGTCGACCATGCCGCCGCGCAAGGTCATGACTTGCCCGTGCGTTTCGCTGCCCTGATGCTGCATATGAGAAAAGATGCCATCGAGCAACTGAGCGAGCGCTTGCGCGTGCCCAATGAGTGCCGCGAGCTGGCCGTCATGGCGGCGCGCGAACGGGACAATATCAATGGCGCGCTGGCGCTGAGCGCCGAAGCCGTGGTGAGCTTGTGCGAACGCTGCGACGGCTTGCGCAAGCCGCAGCGCTTTGCGCAACTGTTGCAAGCTGTGGCTTGCGACGGATTGGTCACTGGCGATTTCCCTCAGGCGGCGCGGCTGCAGGGCGGATTGGACGCGGCGCGCGCCGTGAATGCGGGTGCGCTGGCGCAAGGCTGTGCGGAGCCGAAACGCATCCCCGAAGTCATCCACGCGGCGCGGGTGGCGGCCGTGCAAGCGTTCCTGGCCCAGGCTTGAGTGGCGGGAATACGCTACAATGGCGCCACAATGTTGCACCGCACAATACCAGCCTGACGTGCCGCAGCACCGCCCCCAGGAGTCGACGTGACCTTACCCAAGCTGTTTCAAAACCCGTTTCGCCGCTGGCTCAGCCGTAGCGGTGGCGGGCGTCCGACCGTGCTCGTCAAACAATTGCATGAGCGCGACCGGCGCCGCATGATGAAGCATTTCCTGTCGCTCGAGAAAAGCGACCGCCTGCTGCGCTTCGGCAGCGCCTTGCCCGATGAACTCGTGGCCCAGTACGTGCAAAAGATGGATTTTTCGCGCGACATGATCTACGGCGTCTACAACAGCCTGTTCAAGCTGGTGGGCGTGGGGCACCTGGCGTTCGCGCCGAAGGACCAGTCGCCGGCGAAAAGCGTGGTGACGGACAAGGAGCAGGTGGCGGAGTTTGGCGTATCCGTGTCGAAATCCATGCGCGGCATGGGGGTCGGGTCGAAACTGTTCGAACGGGCGGCGATTCACTGCCGTAACAACGATGTCGATACCCTGTATATGCATTGTTTGTCGTCGAACAAGACGATGATGCATATCGCCAAGAAGGCGGGCATGGAAATCCAGCGCGACTATGGCGAAGCCGATGCATATCTGAAACTGTTGCCGCCGAACCCGACCAGCATGCTGCAGGAAGCCGTGCAGGAACAGTTCGCCATGTTCGACTACACGTTCAAGGCCAATGCGCGCGCCGCGTTCAAATTGTGGGATCGCTTGCCGGGGCGCAAGAAGAAGCCCGGGCCGCCGTCACAATAAGGGCAGGGCCGTCGTATCCTTGATGCGCTGCAAGGCAAAGCTCGATTTCACGTCCAGCACGGCCGGATGGCGCAGCAGGGTCGCCATCATGAAGCGCGAAAAATGCTCCATGTCTTCCACGTGCACGCGCAACAGATAATCCATTTCGCCCGTCATCGCATAGCAGGCCACCACTTCCGGCCATTGCGCCACCGCCACGGCAAAGTCGGCGCGCGGCGAGGTATTCGTCACCAGATTCGGCGCCAGCACGCGCGCCGTGCTGTGCGCCGTGGCGTCGCTGTGCTTTTCCAGCCGCACGTTGACGTAGGCGAGCAAGCCCAGGCCGATCTTTTCCGGGTCCAGCAGGGCCACGTACTGGCGGATCACGCCCGCTTCTTCCAGCCGTTTGACGCGGCGCAAGCATGGCGACGGCGACAGGCTGACCTGCTCGGCCACGTCCTGGTTCGACAGGCGGCCATCGGCCTGCAGGACGGCAAGGATCTTGCGATCCGTTTTATCCAGCGTAATTTTGCTCATGCTTCCTCCGGTGGTTCTTGTTTCACGCAATATTATTGCGCAAATCATGATTGTTCGGGAGATCTTTGGCATTTAATGCCCACAGACCGCGCCTATACTGTGCGCTACTTCTTGGAGGAGACATCATGCAATTTCAGCCTTGGGATAACCCGATGGGTACCGATGGTTTCGAGTTCGTCGAGTATGCAGCACCAGACCCAAAAGCATTGGGCAAGCTGTTCGAGAACATGGGCTTCACGGCCATCGCGCGCCACCGCCACAAGGATGTGACCCTGTACCGTCAGGGTGACATCAATTTCATCATCAATGCCGAACAAGATTCGTTCGCGCAGCGTTTTGCCCGCCATCACGGCCCGTCCGTGTGCGCCATCGCCATCCGCGTCGACGACGCGGCCTTCGTGTACCGCCGCGCGCTGGAACTGGGCGCCTGGGGCTTCGACAATAAAACGGGGCCGATGGAGCTGAATATCCCCGCCATCAAGGGCGTGGGCGATTCCCTGTTGTACTTCGTCGACCGCTGGCGCGGCAAGGGCGCCGACAAGCCGGACGCGGCCGCGCCGGGCGGCATCGGCGACATCAGCATCTATGACGTCGACTTCGTCGCCATTCCCGGCGCCGTCGCCAATCCCGTCGGCCATGGCCTGACGTATATCGACCACTTGACGCACAATGTGCACCGTGGCCGCATGAAGGAATGGGCGACGTTCTATGAAAGCCTGTTCAATTTCCGCGAAGTGCGCTATTTCGACATCGAAGGCAAGTTGACGGGCCTCAAGTCGAAGGCCATGACTTCGCCGTGCGGCAAGATCCGCATTCCGATCAATGAATCGTCGGACGACAAGTCGCAGATCGCCGAATACCTGGACCAGTACCATGGCGAAGGCATCCAGCATATCGCCCTGGGCACGGACAATATCTACGCGTCCGTGCAAGGCATGCGCGATACGGGTATCGATTTCCAGGATACGATTGAAACTTACTATGAGCTGGTCAACCGCCGCCTGCCGAACCATGGCGAGCAGCTGGAAGAACTGCGCCGCCTGCGCATCCTGATCGATGGCCACAGCACGGAAAATGAACGCGAGCTGCTGCTGCAAATCTTCACGCAGACGGTGATCGGCCCGATCTTCTTTGAGATCATCCAGCGCAAGGGCGACCAGGGCTTCGGCGAAGGCAATTTCCGCGCCCTGTTCGAATCGATCGAGCTGGACCAGATCAAGCGCGGCGTGCTGAAAGATACGAACGCCGCGTAATGTTGCTCTGTAACAAATAGTAGTGAAAATGGTACCCGCCCGGGAGTGCAGCGCAGCAAAGAACTGCGCGCATTCCTGTGGTAGTCTACGACAAACAAGTCATTTTTCCGCACCGGCATTGTCCACAAGGCACAGCCGGTACGTGTGAGTTCAACCGACTTTGCACGCGTAGCACAGAGAATAATGGAGACAAGTAATGAATGCACCAATCAAGGGCTCGAGTCTTGAGCCGGGCGCGCACGCGTCCGAAATTTCCCTGAACGACAAATACACGCTGGAGCGCGGTCGCGCCTTCATGACGGGCACGCAAGCGTTGATCCGCCTGCCCATGCTGCAGCGCGAGCGCGATTTGAAGGCTGGCCTGAATACGGCCGGCTACATCACCGGTTACCGCGGTTCGCCTGTGACGTCCGTCGACATGACGGCGATCAAGGCCAAGAAATACCTCGATGAACACCACGTCAAATTCCACCCGGGCCTGAATGAAGACCTGGCCGCCACGGCCGTCTGGGGCACGCAGCAAACGAATCTGTTCGAAGACGCCAAATACGACGGCGTGTTCGGCATGTGGTACGGCAAGGGCCCTGGCGTCGACCGCTGCGGCGACGTGTTCAAGCACGCGAATAACGCCGGCTCCGCCAAGCATGGCGGCGTGCTGGTGCTGGCCGGCGACGACCATGCGGCGAAATCCTCGTCCACGGCGCACCAGTCCGACCATATCCTGAACGCTTGCGGCATCCCCGTGCTGTACCCGTCGTCGGTGCAGGAATACATCGACTATGGCTTGCACGCCTGGGCCATGAGCCGCTACACGGGCCTGTGGGTGTCGATGAAATGCGTGACCGACATCATCGAGTCGGGCGCCGCCGTCGATTTCGACCCGGACCGCGTGCAGATCACCCTGCCGACCGACTTCGAAATGCCTGCCGGCGGTTTGAACATCCGCTGGCCCGACACGGTGCTGGAACAAGAAGTACGCATGAACAGCTACAAATGGTATGCGGCGCTGGCGTATGCGCGTGCCAACAAGCTCAATAAGATCATCTGGGACAGCCCGAAGGCGCGCATCGGCATCATCACGGCCGGCAAATCCTACCTGGACACGCGCCAGGCGCTGGCCGACCTCGGCATCGACGAGCAGACGGCGTCCGACATCGGCATCCGCCTGTACAAGATCGGCATGACCTGGCCGCTGGAAGCGGACGGCGTGCATGAATTTGCCAAGGGCCTCGATGAAATCCTCGTGGTGGAAGAAAAGCGCCAGATTCTCGAATACGCGCTGAAGGAAGAACTGTACAACCTCAAGGACGGCGAGCGTCCGCGCGTGGTCGGCAAGTTCGACGACACGGGCGAATGGAGCAACCAGAAGGGCACGGGGCACGGCGACTGGCTGCTGCCGGCCACGTATGAGCTGAATCCGGCCATGATCGCCCGCGCGATTGCCAGCCGCATCTCGCGCTACTACGCCGGTCATCCGGTGGAGCAGCGCGTGAAGGAGCGCATCGCCTACCTGGAAGCGAAGGAAAACGTCCTCAAGGCCATCAGCGTGAAACCGGATCCGCAAAAGGACCGCACGCCGTTCTTCTGCTCCGGCTGCCCGCACAACAGTTCGACCAAGGTGCCGGAAGGCTCGCGCGCGCTGGCCGGCATCGGCTGCCACTACATGGTGCTGTGGATGGACCGCGAAACGTCGACATTCACCCACATGGGCGCCGAAGGCGTCACGTGGGTGGGGCAGGCGCCGTTCACGAATGAAAAGCACGTATTTACCAACCTTGGCGACGGCACGTATTTCCACTCGGGCATCCTGGCCATCCGCGCGGCCGTCTCGGCCAAGGTGAACATCACTTATAAAATCCTGTTCAACGATGCGGTGGCCATGACGGGCGGCCAGGAATTCGACGGCCCCCTGTCGCCGGCCATCATTTCGCGCCAGATCGCCGCCGAAGGCGTCGGTCCCATCATCGTCGTCACGGATGAACCGGAAAAGTACCCGGACGATTACGCCTGGGCGGAAGGCGTCACCGTGCGCCACCGTTCGGAACTGATGGACGTGCAGCGCGAACTGCGCGACATGCCCGGCGTATCGGCCATGATCTACGACCAGACCTGTGCCTCGGAAAAACGCCGCCGCCGGAAACGCAATGAATACCCGGATCCGGCCAAGCGCGCCGTCATCAACGAAGCCGTCTGCGAAGGCTGCGGCGACTGTTCCGTGCAATCGAACTGTCTGTCGGTGGAACCGCTGGAAACGGAACTGGGGCGCAAGCGCCAGATCAACCAGTCGTCCTGCAACAAGGATTTCTCGTGCACGACGGGTTTCTGCCCCAGTTTCGTGACGGTGGAAGGCGGCGGCTTGAAAAAGCCGAAGAAGGCGGCTGCCGCCGACAAGGACGCGCCAGCGGCGCCAGCCTTGCCGACGCCAAGCATTCCCTCGACGGCCGAGCCGTTCGGCATCCTGGTCACCGGCATCGGCGGCACGGGCGTCGTCACCGTCGGCCAGATCCTGGCCATGGCGGCCCACGTGGAAGGCAAGGGCTGTTCCGTGCTGGACATGAGCGGCCTGGCGCAAAAAGGCGGCCCCGTGATGTCGCACGTGCGCCTGGCGGACCGCCAGGAAGATATCCACTCGACGCGCGTGGGTACCGGTGCGGCTGACCTGGTCATCGGCTGCGACTTGATCGTCACGGCCAGCCGCGACGCCCTGTCGCGCATGGGAGAGGGCCGCAGCTGGGCCATGATCAACTCGACCAGCTCGTCGACGGCCGCGTTCGTGAAAAACCCGGACTGGCAATTCCCCGGCGCCTCGGCGCGCATGGAAATCGAAAAGGCGTGCGGCAGCGACCACGTGGACTTCATCGACGCGGGCCAGATCGCCACGGCGCTGATGGGCGACTCCATCGCGACGAACATGTTCATGCTCGGCTACGCCTGGCAAAAGGGCAAGGTGCCGCTGTCGGAAGCTGCCATCATGAAGGCCATCGACTTGAACAACGTCTCGGTGGCGTTCAACAAGGCCGCCTTCAACTGGGGCCGCGCGGGCGCCCACGATGCGGCCAGCCTGGTGCGCATGACGACGCCAGCCAAGGTGGTGGAATTCAAGCGCATCGAAACGCTCGACGACCTGATCGAAAAACGCGTGGCTTTGCTGACGGCTTACCAGGACCGCGCGTATGCGCAGCAGTACCTGGACTTCGTCGGCCAGGTGCGCGCCGCCGAAAGCGCCCTGAATGGCCCGCACCTGCGCCTGACGGAAGCCGTGGCCCGCTACTTCTACAAGCTGATGGCCTACAAGGACGAGTACGAAGTGGCGCGCCTGTACACGGACGGCGCCTTCCAGGCGAAGATCGCCGCCATGTTCGAAGGCGACATCAAGCTCAAGTTCCACCTGGCGCCGCCGATCATGGCGAAAACGGATGCCCATGGCCATTTGATCAAGAAGGAATATGGCCCATGGATGCTGAAGGCCTTCGGCGTGCTGGCCAAGTTCAAGGGCTTGCGCGGCACGGCTTTCGACGTGTTCGGCCATACAGCCGAGCGCAAGATGGAGCGCGCGCTGATACTCGAGTACCGCACGACGGTGGGCGGCTTGCTGCCGAAACTGACGATGGCCAAGCTGGCGCAAGCCGTGGCGATTGCCAGCATCCCGGAAGACATCCGCGGCTATGGCCACGTGAAGGAGCGTCATTTGAAGGCGGCGAAAGAGAAGGAAGCCAGTTTGCTGATCGCCTTCAACGCACCGACGCCGTTGCCGCCCGTCATGGCGGCACCTGTGGCGGCCACCGTGGCGTGATGGGGTGAACTTCACGCTGTAGCAATGGCGCCTGCGGGCGCCATTTTTTTTGTATCAAAGAAAACAACGCCTGTTTGTAAAACGTCTTATAATTTTTCGATAATTTCTTTTCGGAAAGTTCGTCATGTCTTCCCTGCGCTTTTCCGCCCTGGCGGTTCCTCTCGTATTGTTGTTGAGTGCCTGCGGCGGAGGTGGCGGCGGCAGCGACAGCGCGCCCGTCGTGCCGCCCGTGACGCCGGCGGGTCCGGCGGCGCTGGTCGCTTCGTCCACGGTCGAGAACCGCTGCGCGGCGCCGCGCGGCAGCAGCATCGACAAGCCGGGCACCTTGCTCGATGAACTGACGTGGGTGCGCAGCTGGATCGATGAAACGTATCTGTGGTACCGCGAAGTGCCGGCCACCTACCAGGCGCAAAGCTTCGCCACGCCCGTCGCGTACTTCGATGTGCTGAAAACGACGGCCACGACGGCATCCGGCAAGCCGAAGGACCAGTTTCATTTCACCTTGCCGACGACAGAATGGGAAGTTTCGCTCAACGGCGTGGAACTGGGCTACGGCATGCTGCTGGCGCTGACGCGTAGCACGCCGCCGCGCAAGGCGGTGATCTCGATCGTCGAGCCGGGCTCGCCGGCGGCACTGGCGGGCTTGCGGCGCGGTGACGTGCTGCAAACCGTCGATGGCGTCGATTTCGTCAATGCCCCCGACGCGGCCAGCGTGGCTATCCTCAACGCCGGCCTGTTCCCCAAGGCGCAAGGCGCGCACACGCTGGGATTGAGCCGTAACGGCGCGCCCCTGTCGGTGAGCCTGACGGCGGTGGACGTGAGCACCAGCGCCGTGCAGAACGAGCGCATCATCGACACGCCCACGGGCAAGGTGGGCTACCTGACCTTCAACACGCACAACAACGTGGCCGAACGCCAGCTGGTCGAGACCATGGTCCGCTTCCAGGCGGCCGGCATCAGCGACCTGGTGCTTGACGTGCGCTACAACGGCGGCGGTTACCTCGATGTCGCCAGCGAACTCGCCTACATGATCGCCGGTCCGCAAGTCACCACCGGCAAGACCTTCGAGCAGGTGCTCTTCAATGACAAGACGCGGCCGGAAGCGCCCGTGCCATTCCATGCGCAAAGCCAGGGCTTTCCCGCGCAGAATCCCTTGCCCAAGGGTACGCCGCTGCCCTCGCTGGGGCTCAAGCGGGTGACCTTATTGACAACGGGCAATACCTGCTCGGCCAGCGAAGCGATCATCAACGGCTTGCGCGGCGTGGACGTGCAAGTCAACCTGATCGGCGGCACGACGTGTGGCAAGCCCTACGGTTTCTATCCCGCGCCGAATTGCGGCACCACATATTTCGCCGTGCAATTCCAGGGCGTCAACGCCAAGGGTTTTGGCGACTTTGCCGATGGCATGGCACCGACCTGCGACGTGGCGGACGATTACCAGCATGCGCTGGGCGACGCGGCGGAAGGCATGCTGGCGGCGGCGTTGCGCTACCGCAGCAGCGGTAGCTGCACGCCGGCCATGGGGGCCACCAGGCTGTTGAGTTCGATGGAGAGTCCGGCCGACACGGCCGCGCGCCTGTTGCGGCCGTCCTACAAGGAAATTGCCATCAGGCGCCGTTAACGCGCATGTTCCTGTCATGAGCTAGCGAGGATGCCTGGCGTTTTCCTGCTCATGAATCTTTCTATATAACAATTTTGATATATAGAAAGATGAATCCATTCGTTCTGGAATGACTGACATTTTGCTATCTTGCCGCTTTTCTCCCACCTTGAGAAGCGCAACGATGTCGAAACAGTTCAAGTTAACACCGCTCAGCCTTGGCGTACTGGCCATCCTGGGCGGCACCGCATGGCAGGCGCACGCGCAAACGCAAGCGCCCGCAGCGGATCAGCAGGCTGCGGCCACCCCGCCAGCCGTCGTGGTCACCGGTTCGCGCATTCCCCGCGCCAGCCTGGAAGGCCCGTCTTCCGTCACCATCCTGACCGGCGACGAAATCACCAAGCAGGGCTACAAGAACGTCTTCGACGCGCTGACCAGCCAGGTGCAGAACAGCGGCTTTACGCAGGGCGAGGATTACGGCAATACCTTCACGCCGTCGGCCAATACCATCAGCCTGCGCGGCCTGGGCCCGAACCATACCTTGATCCTGCTGAACGGCCGCCGCCTGGCCGACTTCCCCATCGCCTATGACGGCGCCGTCAACTTCACCAACCTGGCGAACATCCCGTCGAGCATTGTCGACCGCATCGAAATCCTCAACGGCGGCGCCTCGGCCATCTATGGCTCGGACGCGATCGCCGGCGTGGTCAACGTGATCCTGAAAAAACAGACGGACGGTTTCGATATCAACGTCAAGCTGGGCGGCACCTCGCGCGGCGGCGCCGGCAACCAGCGCGTGCAGCTGACGGGCGGCGGCAATTTCGACAAGCTGCATACCCTGTTCAGCGTGGAACTGAGCCAGCGCGACCCGCTGTGGAGCATGGACCGCGACTTCATGACCAGCCGCTCCGGCGTGCCGACGACGATCGCCGCGCGCCGTACCCTGGTGAAAGGCAAGGCCGGCAACTATGTCGACCTGGGCGACACCTGCGGTCAGTTCGGCGACATGTTCGGCGGCAGCGTCAGCAAGTATACGGCGGCAAACGGCAGCTATTGCGCCAGCCCGAAAGCCCGCCCGACCTTCTGGACCACGCAGACGAAGAACCAGAGCCAGAACGTGTTCGGCAGCGCCAATTACGAGCTCGATGCTGACACCACCCTGTTTGCCGATGTCCTGATCGGCAAGAACAAGACCGTCAACAATACGCGCGGCCCGTCGTGGACCTCGGTTTCGCTGAACGGCAATTCCTTTCTGAACCAGAACAGCGGCGCCTACGAAGAGTGGACGCGCTTTATCTCGCCCGAGGAAATCGGCGGCGTGCAGCGCTACAACCGCAGCTGGGACGACTTGGCCACGGCCATCTCGCTGGGCGCCAAGGGTCGCATTCCGGGCAGCGCCTGGCAATATGAGGCGAACTACAACGCCTCGGTCTACACGAGCGAAGCCCACCGGCCGCAATTGCGCTCGAACATCGACAGCTTCTTCCTGGGACCGAAGCTGGGCACGGACGCGAATGGCGTGGCCATCTACGCCCCCGATCCCGCGCGCCTGTCGCAGCGCCTGACGCCGGCCGAATTCGACAGCATCAGCGGCTACAGCACCAGCCATGACAAGGCCTGGACGAATACCCTGAGCCTGGCCACGAATGGCGACCTGTTCCAGCTGCCTGCCGGTACGGTGAAAATCGCCACGATTGCCGAAGCAAGCAAGCAGGGCTTCAGCAACGAACCGGACGCGCGCATCGACCAGGGCTATTTCAATGTCGCCACCGGTTCGGGCGTCACGGCCGGCACCCGTTCGCGCTATGCGCTGGGTGCGGAGTTGAATGTGCCGCTGCATGAAAAGCTGACCGCTACCGTCGCCGGCCGCTATGACCGCTACAGCTTTGCCGGCCGCAAGGAAGGCAAGTTCACCTACAACGGCGGGCTGGAATTGCGCCCGGCGCCGGAGCTGCTGTTCCGCGCCAACTATGCCACCAGCTTCCGCGCGCCGGACATGAATTACATCTACCAGGCACGCGGCAAAGGCTATTATGCGAGCACCACCGACTATTACCGTTGCGATGCTGCGGGCAAGGCCATCGACGGCTGCGAGTATGCCAATAAATCGCCGGGTGCCGATTACGTGCAGAACGGCAGCCGCGACCTGCAGTCGGAAAAGGGCAAGTCCTTCGGCGTGGGCGCCGTCTGGTCGCCGAGTTCCAATTTCGACGTTTCGGTCGATTACTGGAACATCAAGATCGACGACTTGGTGACGAATCTGGACGCCGACAAGCTGCTGCGCGACGAATCCGATTGCCGCCTCGGCAAGGCCGATATCGGCTCGCCGACCTGTATCGATACCCTGGGCCGTATCGAGCGTTACGCGGCCAATGCCTTGAACAAGGCGGGCGAGATCAAGACCATCACCGTCAACCCGATCAACGCGGCCAAGAAAAGCAGCAGCGGCATCGACGTCAGCCTGAAGTATTTGCTGCGCACGACGGACTATGGCCGCTTCGCCTTCAAGGCCAACTACGCCCGGGTACTGAGCAAGAAATCGCAGCAATTCGCCGGCGATGCAGAGACCGATGAAACCAAATCGATGACCAACATGGATTGGCCCGACAAGCTGAACCTGAGCGTCAACTGGGCTGCGGGCGACTGGTCGAATACCTTGCTGGTCAGCCGCTACGGCAAGGTGCCGAATGCCGCCGGCAAGGCTTACCTGACGCCGACGGCGCTGGCCAACATCAGCACCGTCTACCGCATCAACGACCGCGCCACCGTTTCGCTGATCGTCAACAACGTGTTCGACAAGATCAAGCGCGATAGCAGCAACGGCTGGCCGTACTACCTGATCGGCAACTACAGCCCGCAAGGCCGCCAGGGGTGGGTCGAGTTCAACTACCATTTTGGCTCGTAATTCACGCTTGCCGAAGCAAGGCCGGAGCAGCTGACGCTGTTCCGGCTTTTTTATTTTCCGGCGCGTTTTTATCCGACCGCCACTCTATAATTGCTCGCTTGTCCTCTCTCGATGGAGTTTGACCCATGCTACGCCACGCCCTGCTGTCCACCGCCCTGTTGACCGTGTTTGCCGCCAGCGCACACGCCGCTCCCGTCCTGACGACGGTGGCCGAGCGCTCGGGCTTTTTGAATACGGGCCGCTACGCGGAAGTGGAAACCCTGTGCCGCCAGTTCCAGGCGCGCTATCCGAAGCAGGTGCGCTGCGTGGAGTTCGGCCGCACGCCGGAAAACCGCCCCATGCTGGCGCTGGCCGTGACGAATACGGGCGCGCTGACGCCGGCCGAAGCGGCGCGCCGCAAGCTGCCCGTGCTGCTGGTGCAGGGCGGCATCCATGCGGGCGAAATCGATGGCAAGGATGCGGGCTTCCTGGCCTTGCGCGAAGTCCTGGAGGGCAAGGCGGCGCCCGGCGCGCTGGACAAGCAGGTGCTGCTGTTCGTCCCCGTCTTCAATGTCGATGGCCATGAGCGCTTCGGCCAGTGGAACCGTCCGAACCAGCGCGGTCCCGTGGAAATGGGCTGGCGCAGCACGGCGCAAAACTACAATCTGAACCGCGAATACATGAAGGCCGATACGCCCGAGATGCAGCACATGCTGGCGCTGGTCAATGCCTGGGATCCGCTGGCGTATGTCGACCTGCACGTGACGGACGGCGCCCAGTTCGAACCCGATATCTCGATCCAGGTCGAACCCGTGCATGCGGGCGATGCGGCCCTGCGCGTGGCGGGAACGGCGCTGCGCGACGGCGTGCTGGCCGACCTGGCAAAGCAGGGCTCGGACCCGAAACCGTTCTATATTTCGTTTGCCGAGAACGACAATCCGCAATCGGGTTTTGTCGATTCGGCGCCGAATCCCCGCTTCTCGCATGGCTATTTCCAGCTGCGCAACCGCTTCGGCATGCTGGTGGAAACCCATTCGTGGAAGGATTATCCGACCCGCGTGCGCATCACCCGCAACACCATCGTTTCGCTGCTGTCGCAAGTGGCGCAGCATGGCGTGCAGTGGCGGCAAACGGCGCTCGAGGCGGACGCGCGCGCCGCGCAGCTGGCCGGCACCACCCTGCCGCTCACGTATAAAACCACGGAGAAGAGCCGCCTGATCGCGTTTCGCGGCTACGCCTACACGCGTACGCCGTCCGAAGTGTCGGGCGCGCTGATGACGCGCTACGATGAAACCACGCCGCAGATCTGGAACGTACCGCTGCGCGACGAGATCGTGCCCGACCTGCAGCAGGCCGCGCCGCAGGCCGGCTATCTGGTGCCCGCTGCGCAGGCGCAGATGGTGGCGGCCAAGCTGCGCCAGCATGGCGTGTCGTACCAGGTGCTGGCTGGCGCGCCGGGCAAGCTGCCGGTCGAAACATTCCGCGCCACGCAGGTGAAATTCGGCGCGCAGTCGTTCGAGGGACGCCAGACGGCGGTCGTGCAGGGCGAGTGGCAGAAAGAGGCGCGCGTGGTCGGTGCGGGCGCGCTGTACGTGCCCGTCAACCAGGCCAAGGCGCGCCTGGTCGTGGCCCTGCTCGAACCGCGCGCGCCCGATTCCCTGCTGGCCTGGGGCAGTTTCAATACGGCCTTCGAGCGCAAGGAGTACATGGAAGAATACGTGGCCGAAGACGTGGCGCGCGCGCAGCTGGCGGCCGACCCGGCGCTGGCAGCGCAGTTCCAGCAGAAGCTGGCCAGCGATCCCGCATTTGCCAAGAGCCCGGCCGCGCGCCTGGAATTCTTCGCCCGCCGCCACGCGTCCTGGGATGAGCGCCTGAACCTGTATCCGGTGCTGCGCACGGATGTGGCGCCGGCCGGCCTGGCATTGCCGCCGACGCGCACACCGAAGTTGTCAAATCGCACAGATTAATCGGAAGAAAATGCTATTCTCCGCTCGATGATGGCGCCGCCACCACGAGCAGAGACCATGAATGGGCAACAAGACACTGTATAACCAGCACCGCGAGACGTTTTTTCGCCTCTGCGACGCCGTCGGCGAAAATCAGGTGGAACAGGTGCGCAGCCTGCTCGAGGCCACGCCGCGGCTGTTGACCTTGCGCCGCTACAACATGGATGACGGCGAATCGCTGCTGCACCTGGCCGCGGCCGGCGGCAGCCGCGACGTCTGCGTCCTGCTCGTGTCGCTGGGCCTGGACATCGACCTGCCCTTGCCCGGCTACCGCAACCATACGCCGCTGGACGCGGCGGCAAGCCATGGCCATTTGGATACCTGCCGCTGGCTGCTCGAGCAGGGTGCTGCCGTCGACGGCTTGCCGGACAATATACTGTCGCCGCTGGACAGCGCCTGCGTGGGCGGCCACCAGGACGTGGTGGCATTGCTGCTGCAGTCGGGCGCCAATCCGAACCGCCTGCATACGCGCTGGAACCAGGCGCCGGTCGATATCGCCAGCGGCTGGGGTTTTCCCGCGATCGCCCAATTGCTCGCTGCCGCCGGCGGCGTCAGCATACTCGACGTGCCGCAGCAAGCGGCCGCCTCGCCGCAGGAATCGATCCGCACCTTCATGCACAACAGCGCCGGCTGGGTATTGCCGGCCGTGTTCAGCCCGGACAGCGGCGACGCGCGCTTTTCGCTGGGGATCAGCTGCATCGGCGGCAAGAGCGATTTCAAGCTGTTGTTTACGGCCGGCCTGTTCCAGCAATCCCCGATGACCGAACTGGCCATCTGCCTGCCTGGCCGCTGGCCGCTGACCGTGCACGGCTTTGCGGAGCACAGTCCCTGGCGCTTTCCTGTCGAACTGCTGGCACGCCTGGGACGGCGCACGCTCGACCAGGCCAGCCTGGCGGCGGGCGAGCTGCTGCGGCACGACGATCCGCACCTGGCGGACCTGGCCTGGCCGGACGGCGTCGACGCGCTGCTGGCCATCGACAAGCGCTGGAATCCGGAGCCGGAGGAGGACATTGCCGACGATGACAAGGTCACCATCCATCTGCTGGTGCCGGTGAAGTTCACGAAAAAAGGCGCGCCCGACGCCAGCGCCTTGCCGGCCTTGATAGAACGCAAGCTCAAAGGCAGCTGGAAAGTGTCGGCCTTGCCCGTCCCCGTCATTGGCTAGCGTGCGTGGCCAGATCAAGGCGGCCAGCTTGCAGTGATGTTATCCTGATAATGCATCTTCCGCGTCCGCGCGCAACCTGTTCACGCATCGGTTTTTCATGACACAAAAAATTCTTCTCCTGAGCGTCTCGGCCGGCGCCGGCCACATGCGCGCGGCGCAAGCCATCGAGGCGTATGCGGCGCGCGATGGCGGCGGCCCAGCAGCGCTGGCCCTGCATCTCGACGTGATGGATTTCGTCACGCCCGCCTTCCGCAAGCTGTACACGGATTTGTATATCAAGCTGGTCAACAAGGCGCCCGCGCTGTGGGGCTATCTGTATCACGCCACCCACGATGCGCCGCGCGACGGCTCGATGCAGCGCCTGCGCCGCGCCGTCGAGCGCCTCAACACGCGCGCGCTGATGGCGCGGATCGCCGCTTTCCAGCCCGACGCCATCATCTGCACGCATTTCCTGCCGGCCGAATTGCTGTCGCGCGCATTGCGCCAGCAGCAGCTGGCTTGCCCCGTGTGGGTGCAGGTCACGGATTTCGACTTGCACCGCATGTGGGTGCACGAGCAGATGCAGGGCTATTTCGCCGCCACCGACGAAGTGGCGTTCCGCATGCGCCACGAAGGCATTCCCGCCGGGCGCATCCACGTGACGGGCATTCCCATCATGCCCGCGTTCGCGCAGGCGCCCGACCGCGTGTCGTGCGCGCAGGTGTTTGGCCTCGACCCGCGGCGCACGACGATCCTGCTGATGGGCGGCGGGGCGGGACTGGGCAGCCTTGAAACGGTCGCCGCGCACCTGCTGGCGCTGCCGGGCGACTTCCAGCTGATCGCGCTGGCGGGGAAAAACGCCGCCGCGCTGGCAGCGCTGCAGGCATTGGCCGGCCAGTATCCGGGCCGCCTGCTGGCGCAAGGTTTTACCAGCGAAGTCGAGCGCCTGATGGCGTGCGCCGACCTGGTGATCACCAAGCCGGGCGGGCTGACCACCTCGGAATGCCTGGCGCTGGGCTTGCCAATGATCGTCAACTCGCCGATTCCCGGCCAGGAAGAGCGCAATGCCGACTATCTGCTGGAGCAGGGCGTGGCCCTGAAGGCATTCGATGCCGTCACCCTGGAATACCGGGTGCGCCTGTTGCTCGAGCATCCCGAGCAGTTGCAATCGATGCGCGCAAAGGCGCTGGCCCTGGGCCGCCCGCGCGCCGCCCTGGACGTGCTGGCGCAGGTGCTGCGCGCCGGCGCCGTTCTTCAATAACCAGGAAACCATGATGCTGCATGTCGTACTGTTGACCCTCGCCCTGGGGCTGGCCGCCGCGCCGGCCGGGGCGCAACCATCGCCGCCACGCCATCCGGACTGGGCCACGCCGCTGCCGCAGGTGTCGAACCTGCACCAGGTCACGCCCGTCCTGTACCGCAGCGCCAGGCTGGATAGCGCCGACGTGGCCCAGCTGCAGGCGCTGGGCGTGAAGACGGTGATCAGCCTGCGCTCCTTCCACTCCGATACGCAGGTGCTGGAAGGCAGCGGCATCCGCGCCGTCCGCATCCCCATCAATACCTGGGCTATCCGCGACCGCCATGTGATCGACACCATGCGTGCCATCCGCGCCGCCGGACAGCAGGGTCCCGTGCTGCTGCATTGCCTGCACGGCGCCGACCGCACGGGCATGATGGCCGCCATGTACCGCATGCTGTACCAGGGCTGGCCGCGCGAAAAGGCGATCGACGAGCTGAAAAACGGCGGCTATGGCTACCACGCCGTGTGGAAGAATATCGAAAGCTACCTCCAGCGCGTGAATGTCGACGAACTACGCGCACGTATCGATGCGCCGCAACCCTGATACCCCGCTGGCGCGCCACTTCAGGCATGATTGCGATTCCAGTCACGTTTTTCCGGAATCCGCATGGAACACCACAGCTTTCTCATCAACATACTGTTTTACCTGGTCGCCGCCATCATCATGGTGCCGCTGGCCAAGCGCCTGGGCATGGGCGCCGTGCTGGGTTACCTGGTAGCCGGCGTCGTCATCGGACCCTGGGGCCTGGGCCTGATCAAGAATGTCGAGGTGATCCTCAGCTTTTCCGAATTCGGCGTGGTGCTGCTGCTGTTTTTGATCGGCCTGGAGCTGGAGCCGAAGCGCTTGTGGCTGCTGCGCCGTCCCATCTTTGGCTGGGGCGGGGCGCAGGTGGGCGTCGTCAGCGCGGGCTTGTGCGCCGTGGCCATGGCCTTTGGCGTGGACTGGCGCACGGCGCTGGTCGGCGCGCTGGGGCTGTCGCTGTCGTCGACGGCCATCGTGCTGGCCACCCTGGGCGAACGCAAGCTGATGAGCACGCCGGCCGGTTCCGCCGGCTTTTCCATTTTGCTGTTCCAGGATATCGCCGCCATTCCCATGATCGCTCTGGTGCCGCTGTTGGGTGGGCTGGTCACGCATAGTGGCGAACCGGGCTGGCTGCGCGTGGCCAAGCTGGCCGCCGTGCTGGCGGCCTTGGTGATCGGCGGTCGCTTCCTGGTGAATCCCATCCTGCGCTTCATCGCCAGGACGGACTTGCGCGAAATCTTCACGGCCTTTGCCCTGCTGTTGGTGATCGCCATCTGCGTGCTGATGGAATCGGTGGGCCTGTCGATGGCGCTGGGCACCTTCATGGCGGGCGTGCTGCTGGCCGATTCCGAATACCGCCATGAACTCATTTCCGACCTGGAACCGTTCAAGGGACTGCTGCTGGGCCTGTTTTTCATCGCTGTGGGCATGTCCGTCGATTTCGGCGTGCTGCGCACCCAGCCCTTGCTGATCCTTGCCCTGGTGGCGGGCCTGCTGGCGGTGAAGATCGCCTTGCTGTACCTGCTGTCGAAGTTTGTCGACATTCCCCGCGGCCAGCAGCTGTTCTTTGCGCTGCTGCTGTCGCAAGGCGGCGAATTTGCCTTCGTCGTGTTTGCCGCCGCCGAGGCCGCGCACGTGTTTGCGCCGGAGACGGCCGCGCTGCTGGTCGTGGTGGTGACCCTGTCGATGGTGGCCACGCCCTTGCTGCTGCTGTTGCACGACAAATTCGTCGCGCCGCGCCTGCAAGGCGAAAAGAAGCGCCGCCCCGACGACCATATCGAGGCGCAGGACAATCCCATCGTCATCGCCGGTTTCGGCCGCTTCGGCCAGATCATCGGCCGCCTGCTGGCAGCCAATAAGATCGGCGTGACGGTGCTCGATCACGACCCGGACCAGATCGACCTGCTGCGCAAGTTCGGCTTCAAGGTGTTTTATGGCGACGCCACGCGCGTGGACCTGCTGGTGGCGGCCGGCATCGAGAAGGCCAGGGCGCTGGTGATCGCCATCGACAATGTGGACGACAGCCTGGCCCTGGTCGACGCCGTGCGCCTGCGCCTGCCGGAACTGACGATTCTGGCGCGCGCGCGCAACGTCACGCATTACTATGAATTGATGAAGCGGGGCGTGACCCTGATCGAGCGCGAAACGTTCGCCGCGGCGCTGCTGCTGGGCGAGCAGACCTTGCAGCAGGTGGGCTTCAGCCCGGAGCGGGCGCAGCGCGCGGCCGGCATCTTTGGCCGGCATAACCTGAAAACCCTGCTGGAAGTGGCGCCGCACTTCCAGGACCAGCAAAAAGTCATGTCCCTCACGCGCCAGGCGCGCGAGGAACTGGAAGACATGTTCGAGAGCGATGCGGCGGCGTTTGCCTCGGAGCAAGCGGGAGAACCGGGGTCAGACCCTCAACACCGTTAACGCGAAGGCTTGTGCTAACAATCGAGGGGGTCTGACCCCAGCATTATTTCCCCCGCTTCGCTTCAATCGCCTCGATCTGGTCCATGATGCCGTTCATGCGCGCCGCCAGCGCCTGGTACGGTTTCGGCGAGGCCAGGTCGACGCCGGCCGCCTTCACCAGCTCATACGGATACGCGGAACCGCCGGAGCTGAGCATCTTCAGGTAGGCGGCCAGCGCGCCCGGCTCCTTGTCGAGGATGCGCTGCGCGAAATCCTGCGCCGCGGCGATCGAGGTGGCGTACTGGAACACATAGAAGCCGTGATAAAAATGCGGCACGTAGGCCCATTCCAGCGCGTAGGCGGGATCGATGGTCATTACGCCTTGCGCCTCGCCATGGTAGCGCTTGAGGATGCCGGCATAGATGGCCGTGATCTCTTCGCCCGTCAGCGACTCTCCTTTATCCACCTTGCCGTGGATGGCCGCTTCGAATTCGGCGAACATGGCCTGGCGGAAGTAGGTGCCGCGCAGGTTTTCCAGCGCCGCGCCCAGGTACAGCAGGCGCTCGTCGTCATCCTTGGCCTGCTTCAGGCGCGCGTCGAGCAGCAGCGCCTCGTTCGTCGTCGAGGCGATTTCCGCGACAAAGATGCTGTACGGCGCATAGACCGATGGCTGTGCCTTGTTGGCCAGCACCGAGTGCATGGCGTGGCCCCATTCGTGCGTCAGGGTGCTGACGGCTTCGTAATTGTCCGTGTAGTTGAGCAGCACGAACGGGTGCACGTCGTACGCGTCGCCATTCATGTAGGCGCCCGCTACCTTGCGCGGGCGCGGGTACACGTCCATCCAGCGCGCGTCCACGGCGGCGGTGAGGGCCTTGACGTAGTCGGGGCCCAGCGGCGCGACGGAATCGAGCATCATCTGCTTGCCCTCGGCCAGCGGGAAGCTGCGGTCGCTTTTCAGCAGCGGCGCATAGATGTCGTAATACGCGAGGTCCTTGACGCCCAGCATGCGCGCGCGCAGCTTGAAGTAGCGGTGCAAGGTGGGCAGATTGGCGTTGGTCTGCGCGATCAGGGTCTGGTAGACGGCCGGCGGCAGATGGTCGGCGTCGAGCGCCGCGCTTTGCGAATCGGCATAGCGGCGCACTTTCGCATACGCGGCGTCCGTCTTCAGCTGGCCGTACAGGGTTTCGCCGAACGTGCGTTCATATTCCTTCCACTTGCCGAAGAAGGCGTCGAACACCAGCTTGCGGTCGGCGCGCTGGTCGTCACCGCGGTATTTCGTGTACGCCGCCTGGTCGAGACGTATTTCCTTGCCGTCCGACAGTTTCACGGTCGGCCACGGGATTTCCGCATTGGCCAGGGTGCGGTAGACGCTGGCGGCCGAGCTTGTTGCGAGGCCGAACTGCGCCACCAGTTGTTCGCCAGCCGCGTCGAGCGTGTGCGGCGCGCTGCGCAGCATGTTGCTCAATTGAAAACGGTATAGTTGCAAACCCTTGTCTTTCGCCAGCATGGCATCGATGCGCTTGCCGCCCAGGGCGAGGATTTCCGGCTGCAGGAAGGTCGTCGCCTGGGAGAAGTCGTTGCCCAGCAGGGCGGCGCGCTGGTTCAGCTGGTTGCCCTTGCTGTCGCCCGTATCCTGGTCGTAATACTGCGCCGCGTAGGTGGTGAGCGTGTTGACGCGCTTGCGCGCCTCGGCGTACAGGTCCAGGCAGCTTTTCAGGCGGACCGGCGACGCTTTCAACTGCCCCTTGCAGGCGCCCAGTTGCTGCAGTTGGGCCGACAGCTTTTTCGCGTCGGCGTCGAAGGCGGCGTCGTCTTGATACAGCGCCGTCAGGTCCCAGCGGTCGGCCTGGCGGTCGGTGGGCGCAGCGGCAGGCGCGGCGAAGGCAGAGGAGAGGCCGAGAGCGAGCAGGGAGAACAGCAGGGGGCGCTTGAGCGCGGATGGCGTCATGGTTCATTCCAGTGAGGTTGTCGGAAGAATGCGTGCTGACCGCCGTGCAGGGATGCGCGCGTGACGCACCGCGTACCGGCAGAGCTGACTACGGTACCTCAAATGGACGCGGGGGGAAAGAGGCGGAGGGAAGATACCGCGCGCCACCTGGACGGTGGCGGCGGAACAACAGGAGGTTTTTACAGCGGTTGCAGCGCGATGGTGCCGAACGTGGTCGGCGTCGAGCATGGCTCTTCATCGAAGGCGATGTCGCCCATGGGGTTGGCCACGCCGTCCGCCTTCAAATCCTTGAAGCCGAACAGTTTCGGGTCCATCAGGTGGGACGGCGCCACGTTCGACAGGGCCGAGAAGATGCTTTCCACGCGGCCGGGGAATTTCTTGTCCCATTCGCGCATCAAGCCCTTGATCTGCTTGCGCTGCAGGTTTTCCTGCGAACCGCACAGGTCGCATGGAATGATGGGGAAGCCCTTGACTTCCGCATAGCGCTGCGTGTCTTCTTCCTTCACGTAAGCCATCGGGCGGATGACGATGTGCTTGCCGTCGTCCGACTGCAGCTTGGCCGGCATGCCTTTCAGTTTGCCGCCGAAGAACATATTCAGGAAGAATGTTTCCAAAATATCATCGCGGTGGTGACCCAGGGCGATCTTGTTGGCGCCCAGCTCGTCGGCCACGCGGTACAGGATGCCGCGGCGCAGGCGCGAGCACAGCGAGCAGGTCGTCTTGCCTTCCGGAATCAGGCGCTTGACGATGCTGTAGGTATCCTGGTTTTCGATGTGGAAGGCGACGCCCAGTTCCGTCAGGTAGGCGGGCAGGATTTCCGGCGGGAAGTTCGGCTGCTTCTGGTCCAGGTTGACGGCGACGATATCGAAGTGAATCGGCGCGCGTTCGCGCAAGGTCATCAAGATGTCCAGCAGCGCATAGCTATCCTTGCCGCCGGACAGGCAGACCATCACCTTGTCGCCGTCTTCGATCATGTTGAAGTCGCCGATGGCTTGTCCCACCAGGCGGCACAAGCGCTTGTGCAGCTTGTTGTTTTCCAGGGCAATCTTTTCCGCCTTCTTGCGCGCCAGTTTCTGCGCTTCCACATTGGCCGGCACTTCCACGGCGGCCGTCATCGTTTCCAGTACGGCGGTGTCATTCATGTTGTTCATGCTTCATCCTTGATCTTGAATACTTCCACGCCCACGCCTTCGCAGTCGGGATACACATCCGGTTTCATGCTCGATACGCGCGCGGCGCGCACGCGCGGGTGGGCCAGCATGGCGGCCAGCACGTCGTCGACCAGGCTTTCCTGCAGCTGCACGTGGCCTTGCGCCATGCGTTTGGCGATGGTTTCGCGCATGAAGTCGTAGTCGACCACTTCTTCCAGCTGGTCATCCTTCGGCGTCGACAGGGCCAGGGGAATGTACAGGTCGACGTTGATGAGGACACGCTGCTCGCCCTTTTTCTCGAAGTCGTAGACGCCGATGTTGATGAGGACTTCGTAATTGCGCAGGAACAGGCGGCGGCAATCGGCCAGGCGAGGGTGGGACAGGGCGGACGACATAGTTTTACCTTTTAGGGAATGCTGGAGTGCTGGTTGTTTGGTAGGGCTGCTGATTATTTGGTCAAAAACATGACGTCGCGCGGCAAGCCGATCAAATGCTGGCCGCCATCGACCAGCAGGGTCGTGCCCGTCAGCGCACGCGCGCCGGCCACGTAACAGACGCTGTCGGCCACATCCTCGGGCGTGCTGGAGCGTCCCAGCGGCGTGTTTTCATGCGCCTTGGCAAAGTTCGCTTCCGTCTGCTCGCCGGAGACCATGGTGATGCCGGGGGCAATGCCCACCACGCGCACTTTCGGCGCCAGCGCCTGGGCCAGCATGGTGGTCGCCGACAGCAGCGCCGCCTTGGACAGGGTGTACGACAAAAAATCAGGATTGAGATTGTACAGTTTTTGGTCCAGCAAGTTGATGACCACGGCTTGCCCGCCTGCCGGGGTGGCCTGGTACAGCGCCTGCGCCAGCAGGATGGGGGCGGCCAGGTTGGCGTGCATGTGGGCGTCGAGCGCGGCGACGGAAAAATCGCCCGCATTGTCGTATGCAAACAACGATGCGTTGTTGACGACGCACGTCACGGGGCCCAGCGCCGCCTGTGCCTGCGGCAACAGCTGGCGTACGGCCTCTTCCTGCGCCAGGTCGCAGGGGAACGCTTGCGCGCGGCGGCCCAGCGCGGTGATTTCCGCGACCAGGCTGAGCGCCTCGTCGCGCGAATCGCGGTAATGCACGGCGATATCCCAGCCGTCGCGCGCCAGGCCCAGCGCGATGGCGCGGCCGATGCGGCGCGCGGCGCCCGTGACGAGGGCGACGCGGGGAGTGCTGTCGAATGGCGTTGTCGTTGCTTCTGTCATGTCTTTGTTATGGTTGAGATATTCGGTGGACGCCACACTGGCGGCATGCGCCGCCGATTCGCTACAATGCGGGAATGTCTCTTCCCGCACCCGATAGCGACGCGCTGGCCGCGTCCCATGCCTTGCAGCACCAGATTGCCGCCGAAATCGCGCGCAATGACGGCGCCATTCCCTTTGTCCGCTTCATGGAGCTGGCGCTGTACGCGCCTGACCTCGGCTATTACAGCGGCGGCGCCGCCAAGCTGGGCAAAGATGGCGATTTTACAACCGCGCCGGAGATTTCGCCCCTGTTCGGCGCCACCCTGGCCCATGTGGCAGCCGCTATTATGGCGCAAACGGCCCCGCGCATCCTCGAATTCGGCGCCGGCACGGGCAAGCTGGCCTGCGATATCCTGACGGAAGCGGCGAATGCCGGCATCCATGTCGAACAGTATGCGATCGTCGAATTGTCCGGCGAATTGCGCGCGCGCCAGGAGCTGGCGCTGGCAGCCTTCCCGCAAGTGGTGTGGCTCGACGGCTTTCCCGACAGTTTCGAGGGCGCCGTGTTCGGCAATGAAGTGCTGGACGCCATGCCCGTCAACCTGATCAGCAAGACGCCCGCCGGCTGGTGCGAACTCGACGTCAGCATTGCCGACGGCCAGTTCGTGTTTGTCGAACGCCCGGCCGGCGCTGACGTGGCCGCGCAGATCGCCGCCCAAGTGCCCGAGGCGGACGCCTTGCCGGTCGGCTATGTCACGGAAATTCACGGCGTCGCCTGCGGTTTCATGCGCTCGCTGGCGCGCATGTTGACCAATGGCAAGGGCGGCGCGGCCGTGCTGTTCGACTATGGTTTCCCTGCGCATGAGTATTACCTGGACTTGCGCGCCACGGGTACCCTGATGTGCCATTACCGCCATCACGCCCACGCGGAACCGTTTTATCTGCCCGGCTTGCAGGACATCACCGCCCACGTGGATTTTACGGCGATGGCGGTGGCGGCGCAGGAGGCGGGCCTCGATGTGCTCGCCTACATGAACCAGGCGTCCTTCCTGCTGGGCGCGGGTCTCGGCGACTTGCTGCTGCGCACCGATCCGGAGCAGGTCAAGACCTATTTGCCGCAGGCGAGCGCCGTGCAAAAGCTGGTGTCGCCCGCCGAGATGGGGGAATTGTTCAAGGTGCTGGTGGTGGGGCACCGCGTGGAGTTGCCGGAAGTGCTGTTGTCCAGCGACCGCAGTCACCGCTTGTAAGCGCCCGCAATATCAAGGCAGGGCAGTATCGCCCTGCAATTTCCTGTCCGCCGGTGGTTATTATCTTGTCATATCGTATATGATGACCGACACAGCACGGTTCCATCCTGCAAGAACCCGTCGCCGCGCACCGATTTCAAGATAGAACGATGGGAAAGATACATACACACTATGACAACCTGAAGGTGGCGCGCCTGGCGCCGCAGGAAGTCATACGTGCCGCGTACAAAGCCCTCAGCCAGAAATACCACCCGGACAAGAATCCCGGCGACGAAAAGGCCGCCCGCATCATGGCGATCCTCAACAGCGCCTATGGCACCTTGTCCGATCCACAACGCCGCAAGGAACACGACGAGTGGATCGCCGCCGAGGAGTGGGAAATCGAATGGCTGGAAAGCACCCACCAGGAAGAAGGCAAGAGCCGCGATGGCCGCGCGAAAGGCCATGCCCAGCCGCATGAACACGCCTGGGCGCAGGATGTGCCGCCGCCGAAGGGCAAGCCGCGGCGCGGCCTGCAACCCGTCTGGCGCAACTGGCGCTGGTGGCTGAGTTTGTTTATCTGCCTGTTGCTGGGCTGGCTGGCCGCCTTGCTGATGCTCGACACGTCGCAGCCCGTGCCTGCCGCGCTGGCGTCGGCCTGGAGCGGCCTGGCCCGCGACGGCGCCAAGCCCCATGCGGAAGCGGCCACGCCGGCGGCCGGTGCCGTGTCGTCGTCGAAAGGCGAGGCGGTGGCAGTCGACAGCTGGGCCGTGGGCAAGCCGTATGCGCCCGAGCCGCCGCAAGCGAAGACGCCGGAGATCCGCGTGCTGGCCGTGTCCCAGCTGAGTTTGAAAGGCATCCAGCCCGCCTGCGATGGGGCAGGCAAGGCCGAGTCCCCATCGCTGGTGGCGCCGAATGGCGAACCCTGGCCGACCCATTCCGGCTATGTCGATGGATTCCCGATCGGTAACAAGGGCGATGAGCTGGCCGTGAGCATCGACAACAGCAGCAATGCCGCGCCCGTGTTCGTCAAGCTGTTTGACACGGAGCGGCGCTCGAACGTGCGCTACCTGTACATCCTCGCGTACGACAAGCTGCTGGTGGAGCAGCTCAGCGCGGGCAAGTATGAAGTGCGCTACCAGGCCGTCGGGCCGGGCCAGGATAGTTGTGGCGGCGCCACGCGCAGCGGTGCCTCGGCGCCGGCGTCGTCGCCGTCCGCCAGCGAAGGCGGTACGCAGAATCCTGTTGTAAGCAGCATCTAATCTGATTATGCTTGATATGCGTCAACGCAGCGTCCACATCGAACTTATCCATTAGGAGTATTCATGACCGACCTCAAGGCCGATGCAGATGATAACTGGCTGCTCGACGAAGATGAGCCGGTGGCCAGTCCTGCCGGGCTGGCCGCGCCCGACCAGCGCCTGTGGCGTGTCCTGATCGTCGATGATGACGTCGACGTGCATGCGGTCACGCGGCTGGCGCTGCGCAATGTCAGCTTCAAGGGCCGCGAACTGGAACTGTTTTCCGCCTACAGCGGCCGCGAGGCGTACGACATCCTGCGCGACACGCCCGATATCGCCCTGGTGCTGCTCGACGTGGTGATGGAAACGGACGACGCCGGCCTGATCCTCGCCAAGCGCATCCGCGCCGACCTGAACAATTCCATCGTGCGCGTCGTGCTGCGCACGGGCCAGCCGGGCCAGGCGCCCGAGCAGCGCGTCATCATCGAATACGACATCAACGATTACAAGGCCAAGACGGAACTGACGACGCAAAAGTTGTTTACCACCGTCATCTCGGCCCTGCGGGCCTACGAGAGCCTGATGATGCTCGAACGCAGCCGCATCGGTCTGGGCAAGATACTCGCCGGCGCCACCAATCTGTATCAGATCCATTCCCTGCGCGAATTCGCTTCCGGCGTGCTGAACCAGGTCAGCGCCATCCTCGACGTGGGCGCGGACGGGGTGCTGTGCCTGATGCAGGGCGGCGCCGGACGGCCCGAGGTGGTGGCCGCCACGGGCACGTATGCCGTGCTGGCCGAGTCCGAAGCGATGCCGGCCGACCATGCCCTCACGTCCACCATCGACAAGGCGTTTGCGGAAAAGCGCAGCCAGTTCGAGCATCCGGCCAATGTGCTGTTCATCCACACGGAAGGCAACCGCGAGCTGGCCATTTCCGTCACGCCGCCGTGGCCGCTGGCGCAGATCCAGCGCGACTTGCTGGAAGTGTTTTGCCAGCGTATCGCCGCCGCCTTCGACAACCTGTACATGTTCGGCCAGCTGCGCAAGGCGCAGGAAGCGACCGTGGTGGCGCTGGCCGACCTGGCCGAGTTCCGCGACAGCGACACGGGCGGCCACGTGCGGCGGGTGCAGTTGTTGTCCGACGCCATCGCCCGGCGCATGCAGCAGCGCGGCGTGTATGCCGACGAGCTGACCCCGCAGTTGCTCGACATGATCGGCCTGGCCAGCATCCTGCACGACGTGGGCAAGGTGGCCACGCCGGACGCCGTGCTGTTGAAGCCCGGCAAGCATACGGACGAGGAGCGGGCGCAGATGCAGCTGCACGCCAGCGTCGGGCGCACCATCCTCGAGCGGGCCGCCAACATGGTCGACGGCGTCAGCTACCTCACGTATGGCGCGCAGATCGCCGGCGGCCACCACGAACACTTCGATGGCGCCGGTTATCCGAATGGCTTGAAAGGGCGCAACATTCCCGTGGCCGCGCGCATCGTTGCCGTGGTCGACGTCTTCGACGCCTTGCTGCACGAGCGGCCCTACAAGGAGCCGTGGCCGTATCCGCAGGTGCGCGAATATATCGAACAGCGCAGCGGCAGCCAGTTCGATCCGGAAGTGGTGACGGCGCTGCTGGAACTGATCGACCATGAGCCGCAACTGTGGCATCCGGAGCGCGCCGTCGCTTGAGCAGCAACGTCGTCGGCATTTTTCGGCACGCCGCCATTCCCTTGCGCGCGGCGCCGTCATATACTCGGCAGCCTCATGCTGGCTGGCGCCACGCACCAGTGTGGCGCGCCGCGGAGTTTTCGGACATCACGACATGAAAGAACTCAAGGGCCTTAGCGCACTGATCATCGAGCCGCATCCGGGCATGCGCGCCAGCCTGCACAATATGCTCAACCTGTGCGGCCTGGCGAAGATCGATGACGCGGCCAGCTCGGGCCAGGCGATTCGCATGCTGGGCAGCAAATCGTATGATTTGATCCTGTGCGAATACGATCTCGATGGCGGGCAGGATGGCCAGCAGATGCTGGAAGACTTGCGCCACCACAAACTGATGCACGCATCGACCATGTTTTTCATGGTCACGGGCGAAGGCAGCTTCGCCAAGGTGGTCAGCGCCGTCGAGCTGTTGCCCACCGATTACATCCTGAAACCCTTTACCGCCGACAACATGCTCGAGCGCATCGGCCGCGCGCTGGACAAGCGCAATGCCTTCGTGCCCGTGTACGAGCTGATCGACGTGGGCAATGAGCGCGCGGCGATTGCCGCCTGCGCGGAGGGCGCCAGCCTGTATCCCCGTTACGCCACTGATTTTCTGCGCTTGCGCGCGGAATTGCATTTGCTGCTGGGTGAAGCGGCCGACGCCGAGCCGATCTACGCGGGCCTGTACGCAGCCAAGTCCATCGGCTGGGCGCGCTTGGGGCAGGCCAAGACGCAGTTCCTGCTGGGCGAGTATGAAGCGGCGCAAGGCACCCTGGAGGGATTGCTGGAAAACAACAAGCGTTTTCTCGACGCATATGACTGGCTGGCGCGCACGCATCTGGCGCAAGGCAAGCCGGAACTGGCGCAGGCCGCCCTGAGCGAAGCGGTGGCCCTGTCGCCGCACGCCGTGCGCCGCTTGCGCCGCCTTGGCGAGGCGGCCCTGGCGGCCGACGATATCGAGATGGCGGAAAAATCCCTGAAGCTGGTGGTCAGCAAGGCCAAGTATTCGGAATTCCGCGACCCGGAAGACCATGTGCGCCTGGTGCAGACCCTGGTGCGCAAGGGCGACCCGCTGCAGGTGGGCGCCGTGATCCGCGACCTCGACAAGTCGATGGGCGGGCAAAAGAATGCGGAACTGTGCAGCGCGCTGTGCAGCGCCATGCTGCATGCGCATACGGGTAACGAGGAGCGCCTGCAGCAATCGCTGGACGCGGCGCTGGCCGCCAACCGCCACAGCGTGGGCGGCTCGAACATGCTGAAAACCGAACTGGCGCGCCACTGCCTGGCGCATGGGCGCGAAGATGGCGCCGCCGAGGTGATGCGCGAAGTGATGCGCAACGCGCCCGACAGCGCGGCCATGACGCGCGCCATGGCCGTGTTCGAGCATGCCGGGCGTGAAGAGCTGGCCAAGGCGCTGGCACGGCAAAGCCGCCAGGAAGTGGCCGACATGGTGGCGGCCGGCGCCGCCAGGGCGGGCGAGGGCGATTTCCGCGGCGCCGTCGATCTGATGGGCGAAGCCGTCACGCGCCTGCCCGATAATCCGCAAGTGGTGTTCAATGCGGCCGTGGCCGTGCTGAAATGCCTGGAGCACGAAGGCTGGGATGAGCGCATGGGGCAGCAGGCGCTGACGTTTATCGCCGGCGTGCGCCGCCTGGACCCGCGCAACCCCAAATTGCCCGTGCTGTCGGGCCTGCATCAGCAGTTGTTGCGTAAATATAAGCCTCTCGGCAACTCCTGGATGCATCCGCCTGACGCCCGGTAAAAGGGAAAAATGACGGGAAAATGCGGCTTGCCGGCAGGGGGGGATAAAAAAAATCCAAAAAAAGCAGACTTTTTCGCGCCAACCCTTGCACATTCTCAAATCGGGAGCTTATAATCACGCCCCGAAGCAGCCAACTTCTTCTTTATAAGCAAATGCAGCAGTCAGGCATCAGCAAATAAGGTTGACAGTTGTGAGTAGATGCTTCATACTCTGCGGTTCCCGCGGAGGGGTGGCCGAGTGGTTAAAGGCGACAGACTGTAAATCTGTTCTCTATGAGTACGCTGGTTCGAATCCAGCCCCCTCCACCAAGTTTTTGCAAGGAAAACTGGGTAGTAGCAAAAGTAAGTGAAGATAAAGTGAACGATACCTCGCGGGTGTAGCTCAATGGTAGAGCAGAAGCCTTCCAAGCTTACGACGAGGGTTCGATTCCCTTCACCCGCTCCAGTTTCCGTTCAGATGCTTGATGCATCGCATGCAACAAATTACAGCCCTTGTAGCTCAGTGGTAGAGCACTCCCTTGGTAAGGGAGAGGCCACGTGTTCGATCCACGTCAAGGGCACCAGAATTCGCAGCAGGCAGCACAGAAGCAATTCAAACCAGACCGTCGGGCGTGTGCCTGAGCAATCTAATCAAATCATTAGGAGTTCAAAATGGCAAAAGGTAAATTCGAACGGACCAAGCCGCACGTCAACGTCGGCACCATCGGCCACGTCGACCACGGTAAAACCACGCTGACCGCTGCAATCGCAACGGTTCTGTCGAAGAAATTCGGCGGCGAAGCTAAAGCATACGACCAGATCGATGCAGCTCCAGAAGAAAAAGCGCGCGGTATCACGATTAACACCGCCCACGTCGAGTACGAAACGGAAACGCGTCACTACGCGCACGTTGACTGCCCAGGCCACGCCGATTACATCAAAAACATGATTACCGGTGCTGCCCAGATGGACGGCGCGATCCTGGTGTGCTCCGCAGCTGACGGCCCAATGCCACAGACCCGCGAACACATCCTGCTGGCCCGCCAAGTTGGCGTTCCATACATCATCGTGTTCCTGAACAAGTGCGACCTGGTCGACGACGCAGAGCTGCTGGAACTGGTTGAAATGGAAGTGCGCGAGCTGTTGTCGAAGTACGAATTCCCGGGCGACGACCTGCCAATCATCAAGGGTTCGGCGCGTATGGCGCTGGAAGGCAAAGAAGGCGAAATGGGCGTTGACGCAGTGCTGCGTCTGGCCGATGCGCTGGATGCTTACATCCCAACGCCAGAGCGCGCTGTTGACGGTGCCTTCCTGATGCCAGTAGAAGACGTGTTCTCGATCTCGGGTCGCGGTACCGTTGTGACCGGTCGTATCGAGCGCGGCATTGTTAAAGTCGGCGAAGAGATCGAAATCGTTGGTATCACCGATACCGTCAAAACGACTTGCACCGGCGTGGAAATGTTCCGCAAACTGCTGGACCAAGGTCAAGCAGGCGACAACGTTGGTCTGCTGCTGCGCGGCACCAAGCGTGAAGACGTGCAACGTGGTCAAGTTCTGGCAAAGCCAGGCTCGATCAAGCCGCATGCTCACTTCACCGGCGAGATCTATGTTCTGTCGAAAGACGAAGGCGGCCGTCATACGCCATTCTTCAACAACTATCGTCCACAGTTCTACTTCCGTACGACGGACGTAACCGGCTCGATCGAGTTGCCAGCAGACAAAGAAATGGTCATGCCAGGCGATAACGTGTCGATCACCGTCAAGCTGATCAACCCGATCGCGATGGAAGAAGGTCTGCGCTTCGCTATCCGCGAAGGCGGCCGTACCGTCGGCGCCGGCGTGGTTGCAAAAATCATCGCATAAGGAAATGTTATGCTTCCACCCGGGGCGTCCTGGGTGGTAGAATAGCACTCCTCGAAAGTTTTACGTAGGGACGTAGCTCAATTGGCAGAGCGTCGGTCTCCAAAACCGAAGGTTGGGGGTTCGATGCCCTCCGTCCCTGCCACCGTCAAGGTGCAGGGCACCGAAAGTAGAAAAATGTCAAATCAATCCGTGCAAACCGTTAGCACGTCGAGTGACAAGATAAAAGTCGCGCTGGCAATAGTGGCTGCGATTGCAGGAGTAGTCGGGTTTTATTACCTGGCAGGCCAACCAGCTCTGGTGCGTGCAAGCGCGCTTGTGGCTGGTTTGGTTATTGCTGTTGCGCTCTTGTATGTCTCGACGACCGGCCGTGAATTTCTCAATTTCGCCAAAGAAGCTGTGCGCGAAACCAAGAAAGTCGTTTGGCCTACCCGCAAAGAAGCCACGCAGATTACTGCGATCGTGTTTGCCTTTGTGCTGGTCATGGCGATTTTCCTGTGGGGCACGGATAAATTGCTCGAGTTTTTGTTGTATGACGTAATTCTGGGTTGGAAAAAATAATGAGCGAAAATGTGCATGATGAAGCGGCGAACGAGTCCGTTCCGGGCGACGCTCCGGTAGCGGACACTGGTGCAGCGCTGAGCGTGCCAGTGAGCAGCAAGCGCTGGTATGTCGTGCATGCTTATTCCGGCATGGAAAAAAGCGTCATGCGCGCACTGACCGAGCGCATCGAGCGCGCGGGCATGCAAGACCAGTTCGGCCAGATCCTGGTGCCGATCGAAGAAGTTGTCGAAGTCAAGAATGGCGTCAAGTCCGTCACCGAACGTCGTTTCTATCCTGGCTATGTGCTGGTTGAAATGGAAATGACGGACGAAAGCTGGCACTTGGTCAAGAACACCAGCAAGGTTACCGGTTTCATTGGTGGCAAGTCGAACAAGCCGACGCCGATCTCCGCGCGCGAAATCGACGGCATCATGAAGCAGATGCAGGAAGGTGTTGAAAAGCCCCGTCCGAAAACCTTGTACGAAGTGGGCGAGCAAGTCCGCATCAAGGATGGTCCGTTTACCGACTTCAACGGCAATGTCGAAGAAGTCAACTACGAGAAATCCAAAGTGCGCGTCTCGGTCACCATTTTCGGTCGCGCTACTCCGGTAGAGCTCGAATTCGGCCAGGTCGAAAAAGTCTAAGTATTATCAAGCGCCACCAGGAGCGTCGCGGCAGTCTCAGCGAAATCCGGTCAGAGGAGCCCCGCCAGGGTAGGATCGGCGGGGCGCTACTACTCAATCCAAGATAGGAGCCATCATGGCAAAGAAAATCATTGGTTTTATCAAGCTGCAAGTGCCAGCTGGTAAAGCAAACCCATCCCCACCAATCGGTCCAGCTCTGGGTCAACGTGGTCTGAACATCATGGAATTCTGCAAGGCCTTCAATGCACAGACCCAAGGTCTGGAGCCAGGCATGCCGATTCCAGTCGTGATCACCGCATTTGCGGACAAGTCCTTCACGTTCGTGATGAAGACGCCTCCAGCAACCTACCTGATCAAAAAAGCTGCTGCGATCACCAAAGGTTCGCCGAAGCCACATACCGACAAAGTCGGTACGCTGACCCGCGCACAAGCTGAAGAAATCGCTAAATTGAAAACCCCTGATCTGACCGCTGCCGACATGGATGCTGCTGTACGCACCATCGCTGGTTCCGCTCGTTCGATTGGTATCACGGTGGAAGGTGTTGTATAATGGCTAAGTTATCCAAACGTATCAAGGCTTTGAAAGCCAAAGTCGACCGTACCAAAGTGTACGCTTTCGACAACGCTGTCGCTCTGATCAAAGAGTGCGCAACGGCCAAGTTCAATGAATCGATCGACGTATCGGTACAACTGGGTGTTGATCCTAAGAAATCCGACCAAGTGGTGCGCGGCTCCGTCGTGTTGCCAGCTGGTACCGGCAAAACCGTACGCGTGGCAGTATTCGCGTCGGGCGAAAAAGCTGAAGCTGCTAAAGCAGCTGGCGCCGACATCGTTGGTATGGAAGACCTGGCTGAGCAGATCAAAGCCGGCGACATGCCTTTCGATATCGTTATCGCTTCGCCAGATACCATGCGTATCGTTGGTACCCTGGGTCAGATCCTGGGCCCACGCGGCATGATGCCTAACCCGAAAGTTGGCACTGTTACTCCTGACGTCGCTACCGCCGTGAAAAACGCGAAAGCCGGTCAAGTTCAGTACCGTACCGACAAATCCGGTATCATCCACGCTACCATCGGCCGTAAATCGTTCGCTGACGCAGATCTGAAGTCGAATCTGGTCGCACTGATCGACGCACTGAACAAAGCCAAGCCAGCATCGAGCAAAGGCGTGTACCTGCGCAAAGTTTCGCTGTCGTCGACCATGGGCGCTGGCGTCCGTGTTGACCAGGCTAGCCTGGCAGCTTAAGTAACAGAATCAAGTCCTGTAGCGCCTTCGGGCGCTGCGGGCGCATCTTTGGGCTGTCTGCCCGGTGTTCGCACCAGGCAGGCAGACAATCAAAGACCGTTGGGCCGACTGCGATCGCACATGCAGAAGGTTAATAGGCTTGCCGGCAACGGCAAGTGCCCAACGCAGATGGTGTACCCGAACAAGTTTTGTAGTCCTCATGCTGCGTGAATCCATCCGCTCAGTTTAGTACTTCTTGACTTCGGACGCCGTGTTCGAACCGATGCAAGGCGCTCAACCACTCGGTTGTGATTGCCGAACATCATTTAAGGAGGTTGACCGTGAGTCTCAATCTGAATGACAAAAAGGCCGTCGTCGCCGAAGTTTCCGCACAAGTAGCAAATGCGCAAACGATCGTCGTGGCCGAATATCGTGGCATCCAGGTTGGTCACTTGACGCAACTGCGTGCTAAAGCGCGTGCCCAAGGCGTGTACCTGCGTGTGTTGAAAAACACTCTGGCTCGTCGCTCCGTTGAAGGTACCGCATTCGCCAGCCTGGCAGATGCCATGACCGGCCCGTTGATCTACTCGATCTCGGCCGATGCCGTTGCAGCAGCTAAAGTCATCGCTGACTTCGCTAAAACCAACGACAAACTGGTCATCAAAGCAGGTAACTACGCAGGCAAGCCGCTGGATACAGCTGCTGTCACCGCGTTGGCGAGCATTCCTAGCCGTGAAGTCCTCATTTCGCAGTTGTTGGGCGTTATGCTGGCTCCGGTTTCGGGCTTTGCACGTGGTCTGGCTGCCCTGGCAGCGAAAAAAGGCGAAGGCGCCGAAGCTCCTGCAGAAGCAGCAGCAGAAGAAGCCCCAGCAGCCGCTTAATTGCGCGCGCTTTTTTCTCTCAGTACCAATCTGATGTAACTAACGTAATAAATTTAGGAGTTTCAAAATGGCAATTAGCAAAGACGATATCCTGGAAGCAGTTAGCGCCATGTCCGTAATGGACCTGAACGACCTGGTTAAAGCATTCGAAGAAAAATTCGGCGTGTCCGCAGCAGCGATGGCTTCGGCCGGTCCTGCAGCAGGCCCAGCAGCAGCAGCTGAAGAGCAAACCGAGTTCAACGTTGTTCTGGACACCTTCGGCGCAAACAAAGTTGGCGTCATTAAAGCAGTTCGCGAAATCACCGGCCTGGGCTTGAAAGAAGCTAAAGACCTGGTCGATGGCGCACCAAAAACTGTGAAAGAAGCAGTGTCGAAAGCTGATGCTGAAGCAGCAGTTAAGAAACTGGTAGAAGCCGGCGCAACCGCTTCGATGAAGTAATATCTGTACCGGCGTCAGTTAGCGCCCGAGTCAAAGTCTGAGGTTTCCCCTCGCAAGGGGGGAAATCCGACTTTGGCTCCTTTGTCGTCTGTATCGTATTTGTAGCAGCAGTTTTGTTCGATTCAAGCCGGAAAGCAGAGCCTTGAGGTTTCGTCTGTGTCACACGCAGCGGTGCAAACGAACACTTGCAAAACCTGAATTTTCTATCCTTTCTGTCACTCACGGAGTGTCCATGCACTACTCATTTACTGAGAAGAAACGCATTCGCAAATCATTCGCGAAGCGCGCCAACGTTCACCACGTTCCGTTCCTGCTGGCGACCCAGCTCGAGTCTTATCATAGTTTCTTGCAAGAGGACATAGCACCGTCCGGCCGCAAGAATGATGGCCTGCAGTCGGCTTTCACTTCGATTTTCCCTATCGTTTCGCACAATGGTTTTGCGCGTCTCGAATTCTTGTCGTACGTTCTGGGCGATCCTGCCTTTGACGTCAAAGAATGTCAACAACGTGGCCTGACGTTCGCGTCGCCGCTGCGCGCGAAAGTGCGCCTGGTGATCCTGGACAAGGAATCGCCAACCAAGCCTGTCGTCAAGGAAATGAAAGAACAGGAAGTCTATATGGGCGAATTGCCGCTCATGACGACCACCGGTTCGTTCGTCATCAACGGCACGGAGCGGGTTATCGTTTCCCAGCTGCACCGTTCGCCTGGCGTGTTCTTCGAACACGACCGCGGCAAGACCCACTCGTCGGGCAAGCTGCTGTTCTCCGCGCGTATCATTCCTTACCGCGGTTCGTGGCTGGACTTCGAGTTCGACCCGAAAGACATCCTGTTCTTCCGCGTCGACCGCCGCCGCAAGATGCCAGTGACGATCCTGCTCAAAGCCATCGGCATGTCGCACGAGCAAATCCTGGCGAATTTCTTTGTCTTCGACAATTTCAACCTGCGCTCCGAAGGCGCGGAAATGGAATTCGTCTCCGAACGTCTGCGCGGCGAAGTGGCGCGCTTTGACATCGTCGACAAGTCGGGCAAGACCCTGGTGCTGAAAGACAAGCGTATCAACGCGAAACACGTGCGTGATATCGAAGCTGCCGGCATCAAGCATATTTCCGTACCGGAAGACTACCTGCTGGGCCGCGTATTGGCGAAGAATATCGTCGATGGCGATACCGGCGAAGTCGTCGCGTCCGCGAACGATGAGCTGACCGAAGACTTGCTGGGTCGCTTGCGCGATGCCAACATTTCCGAAATCCAGACCTTGTACACCAACGACCTGGATCAGGGCGCCTACATCTCGCAAACCCTGCGTATCGACGACACCGCCGACCAGATGGCTGCGAAAGTGGCGATCTACCGCATGATGCGTCCAGGCGAACCGCCAACGGAAGATTCCGTTGAAGCGCTGTTCAATGGCCTGTTCTACAACTCGGACCGCTACGACCTGTCGGCCGTGGGCCGCATGAAGTTCAACCGCCGCATTGGCCGCGATGAACTGACCGGCGCCATGACCCTGTCGAACGAAGACGTGCTGGCCGTGATCAAGATCCTGGTGGAACTGCGCAATGGCCGCGGCGAAGTCGATGATATCGATCACCTGGGTAACCGTCGCGTACGTTGCGTGGGCGAACTGGCCGAGAATCAATTCCGCGCCGGCCTGGTGCGTGTTGAACGCGCCGTCAAGGAACGCCTCGGCCAAGCCGAAGCGGACAACCTCATGCCGCACGACCTGATCAACTCGAAGCCGATTTCGGCCGCGATTCGCGAGTTCTTCGGTTCGTCCCAGCTGTCGCAGTTCATGGACCAAACCAATCCTCTGTCGGAAATTACCCACAAGCGCCGCGTATCGGCTCTGGGACCCGGCGGTCTGACACGCGAACGCGCCGGCTTTGAAGTGCGCGACGTGCATCCGACCCACTACGGCCGCGTCTGCCCGATCGAGACACCGGAAGGTCCGAACATTGGTCTGATCAACTCGCTGGCTCTGTATGCCCGCCTGAATGAATACGGCTTCCTGGAAACCCCGTACCGCAAGGTCGAAGGTTCCAAGATTACCGATCAGATCGACTACCTGTCCGCCATCGAAGAAGGCCGCTACATCATCGCTCAGGCGAATGCGACCATCAACGACGAAGGCATGCTGTCCGATGAACTGGTCTCGGCCCGTGAAGCCGGCGAAACCATCCTGGTCTCCCCGGAGCGCATCCAGTACATGGACGTGGCGCCAGGCCAGATCGTTTCCGTCGCTGCCTCGCTGATTCCGTTCCTCGAACACGATGATGCGAACCGTGCATTGATGGGCGCCAACATGCAACGCCAGGCCGTGCCTTGCTTGCGTCCGGAAAAAGCACTGGTCGGTACTGGTATCGAACGCACCGTTGCGGTCGACTCGGGCACCACCGTGCAAGCGCTGCGTGGCGGTATCGTCGATTACATCGATGCGGGCCGTGTCGTGATTCGCGTCAACGATGACGAAGCAACCGCTGGTGAAGTGGGCGTCGACATCTACAACCTGATCAAGTACACCCGTTCGAACCAGAACACCAACATCAACCAGCGTCCTATCGTGCAAGTGGGCGACCGTGTTGCCAAGCGCGACGTGATCGCCGACGGCGCATCGACCGACCTGGGTGAATTGGCGCTGGGCCAGAACATGACCGTGGCCTTCATGCCATGGAATGGTCTGAATTTCGAAGATTCGATCCTGATCTCGGAAAACGTCGTCAAGGACGACCGCTACACCTCGATTCACATCGAAGAGTTGTCGGTGGTGGCCCGTGACACGAAACTGGGCGCGGAAGAAATTACGCGCGACATCTCGAACCTGGCTGAAAACCAGCTGGCTCGTCTGGATGAGTCCGGTATCGTCTACATCGGCGCGGAAGTACAAGCCGGCGACACCCTGGTCGGTAAGGTAACGCCTAAAGGCGAAACCCAGCTGACCCCGGAAGAGAAGCTGCTGCGCGCGATCTTCGGCGAAAAAGCGTCGGACGTGAAAGACACCTCGCTGCGCGTGCCTTCGGGCATGATCGGTACCGTGATCGACGTGCAAGTCTTCACCCGTGAAGGCATCGTGCGCGACAAGCGTGCTCAGCAAATTATCGATGACGAACTGAAACGCTTCCGTCTGGATTTGAACGACCAGATGCGTATCGTTGAAGGCGATGCTTTCCAGCGTCTGGAAAAAATGCTGATCGGCAAAGTTGTCAACGGCGGCCCGAAAAAGCTGGCCAAAGGCGCCAAGATCACCAAGGAATACCTGGCCGATCTGGACAAATACCACTGGTTCGACATCCGCCCTGCGGACGACGATGCAGCAGTAGCGCTGGAAGCGATCAAGGAATCGATCAACGAGAAGCGTCACCAGTTCGATCTGGCCTTCGAAGAGAAGCGCAAGAAACTGACGCAAGGCGATGAGCTGCAACCAGGCGTGCAAAAAATGGTCAAGGTGTACCTGGCCGTGAAACGCCGCCTGCAGTCGGGCGACAAGATGGCAGGTCGCCACGGTAACAAGGGTGTGGTTTCCCGTATTGTTCCTGTGGAAGATATGCCATACATGGCCGACGGCACGCCAGCCGACGTTGTGCTGAACCCGCTGGGCGTTCCTTCGCGGATGAACGTTGGTCAGATTCTCGAGACTCACTTGGGCTGGGCTGCCAAGGGTCTGGGTATCCGCATCGGCGAAATGCTGAAGGCGCAAACCAAGGTCGAGCAAGTGCGCAAGTACCTGACGACGATCTACAACGACAACGGCCGTGCCGAAGAGCTGAACGACTTCGACGACGAAGAGATCATGAAGCTGGCGGAAAACCTGAAAAAAGGTGTTCCATTCGCCACGCCAGTGTTCGACGGTGCCAATGAAGAAGAGATCCGCCGCATGCTGGACCTGGCGTATCCGGACGACATCGCCAAGAACCTGGGCATGACCGCTTCGAAAAACCAGGTGACCATGTATGACGGTCGCACCGGTGAAGCGTTCGAGCGCAAGGTTACTGTCGGCGTCATGCACATGCTGAAACTGCATCACTTGGTTGATGACAAGATGCATGCGCGTTCGACCGGTCCTTACTCGCTGGTGACGCAACAGCCACTGGGCGGTAAAGCCCAGTTCGGTGGTCAGCGTTTCGGTGAGATGGAAGTCTGGGCACTGGAAGCGTATGGCGCGTCGTATGTCTTACAAGAGATGTTGACCGTCAAGTCCGATGACGTGAATGGCCGTACCAAAGTGTACGAGAACCTCGTCAAGGGCGACCACGTGATCGACGCCGGCATGCCGGAATCGTTCAACGTGCTGGTCAAGGAAATCCGTTCGCTGGGTATCGATATCGACCTCGAACGCAACTAAAAGACAGCCACCTGTCATTTGGTTTGGGAAACACAAAGCCCGGCTGGGAAACCACGCCGGGCAATGTAGTCTCAGGAATATAGAAATTTAATCACCTCTGGAGTGATACATGAAAGCACTGCTCGATCTATTCAAGCAAGTACAGACCAACGAGACCTTCGATGCAATCAAGATCGGTCTCGCTTCGCCTGAGAAAATCCGTTCGTGGTCCTACGGCGAAGTCAAGAAGCCGGAAACCATCAACTACCGTACCTTCAAGCCTGAGCGCGACGGCCTGTTCTGCGCCAAGATCTTTGGCCCGATCAAGGATTATGAATGCCTGTGCGGCAAGTACAAGCGCCTGAAACACCGCGGCGTGATCTGCGAAAAGTGCGGCGTCGAAGTCACCCTGGCCAAGGTGCGCCGCGAGCGCATGGGCCACATCGAGCTGGCCTCGCCTACCGCGCACATCTGGTTCCTGAAGTCGCTGCCGTCGCGTCTGGGCATGGTCCTGGACATGACCCTGCGGGACATCGAACGCGTGCTGTACTTTGAAGCATACGTCGTGACCGATCCAGGCATGACCCCGCTGAAAAAATGCCAGATCATGTCGGAAGACGACTACGCCGCCAAGTACGAAGAGTACGGCGACGACTTCACCGCCTTCATGGGCGCCGAAGGTATCCGTGAACTGTTGCGCTCGATCGACATCCACCGCGATGCCGAAACCCTGCGCGTGGAACTGAAGGAGTCGAAATCCGAAGCCAAGATCAAGAAATACGCGAAGCGCCTGAAAGTGCTGGAAGCGTTCCAACGTTCGGGCATCAAGCCTGACTGGATGATCATGGAAGTGCTGCCAGTGCTGCCGCCGGAACTGCGTCCGCTGGTACCGCTGGATGGCGGCCGTTTCGCGACCTCGGATCTGAACGATCTGTATCGCCGCGTCATCAACCGTAACAACCGTCTGAAACGCCTGATGGAGCTGCGCGCTCCAGAGATCATCACACGCAACGAAAAGCGCATGCTGCAAGAAGCGGTCGATTCGCTGCTGGACAACGGCCGTCGCGGCAAAGCGATGACCGGCGCCAACAAGCGTCCGCTGAAATCGCTGGCAGAGATGATCAAGGGCAAGGGCGGCCGTTTCCGTCAAAACTTGCTGGGCAAACGCGTCGATTACTCCGGTCGTTCGGTCATCGTCGTGGGCCCGCAATTGAAACTGCATCAGTGCGGCTTGCCGAAACTGATGGCGCTGGAACTGTTCAAACCATTCATTTTCAATAAACTGGAACTGATGGGTCTGGCTACCACGATCAAGGCTGCGAAAAAGCTGGTCGAGATTCAAGAGCCGGTCGTGTGGGACATCCTGGAAGACGTGATCCGTGAACATCCGATCATGTTGAACCGCGCACCTACCTTGCACCGTCTGGGTATCCAGGCGTTCGAGCCAGTCCTGATTGAAGGCAAGGCCATCCAGCTGCACCCGCTCGTCTGCGCCGCATTCAACGCCGACTTTGACGGTGACCAAATGGCGGTCCACGTTCCTCTGTCGATCGAAGCGCAGATGGAAGCACGCACTTTGATGCTGGCATCGAACAACATTCTGTTCCCATCGAACGGCGAACCATCGATCGTTCCTTCCCAGGATATCGTGTTGGGTCTGTACTACGCGACTCGCGAAGCGATCAATGCGAAGAACGAAGGGATGATGTTCCCTGACGTATCGGAAGTGATCCGCGCCTACGACAACAAGGAAGTCGAACTGACGACCCGCGTTACCGTGCGTATTACCGAATACCCGAAAAACGCCGAAACGGGCGAATTCGAGAAAACGGTTACCCGCTACGAAACGACGATCGGCCGTGCGATCCTGTCGGAAATTCTGCCTAAAGGCCTGCCGTTCTCCGTCCTGAACCGCGCGCTGAAAAAGAAAGAAATTTCCAAGCTGATCAACACGTCGTTCCGCAAGTGCGGCCTGCGCGCCACCGTGGTGTTCGCAGACAAACTGATGCAATCGGGTTTCCGCCTGGCGACACGCGCCGGTATCTCGATCTGCGTCGACGACATGCTGGTACCGCCTCAAAAAGTGACCCTGATCGCGACGGCCGAATCGGAAGTCAAGCAGATCGAACAGCAATACGCCTCGGGTCTCGTGACCGCCGGCGAGCGTTACAACAAGGTAGTCGATATCTGGGGCAAGACCTCGGATGAAGTCGGCAAGGCCATGATGGACCAGCTCAAAGTCGAAGACGTGATCCGCCGCGACGGCACCAAGTCGACGCAAGAATCGTTCAACGCCATTTACATGATGGCCGACTCCGGCGCGCGCGGTTCCGCAGCCCAGATTCGCCAGTTGGCCGGTATGCGTGGTCTGATGGCCAAACCGGATGGCTCGATTATCGAAACGCCGATTACCGCGAACTTCCGCGAAGGTCTGAACGTTTTGCAGTACTTCATTTCGACCCACGGTGCGCGTAAAGGTCTGGCCGATACGGCGCTGAAGACGGCTAACTCCGGTTACCTGACGCGTCGTCTGGTTGACGTGACGCAAGACTTGGTGGTGATCGAGGACGATTGCGGCACCATGAACGGCGCCGTCATGAAGGCACTGGTCGAAGGTGGTGAAGTCATCGAACCGTTGCGTGACCGTATCCTCGGCCGCGTGGTGGTGCATGACGTCGTCAATCCTGAAACCCAGGAAACGCTGTACGAAGCGGGCACCTTGATGGACGAAGACATGGTCGAAGAGATCGAACGTCTGTCCATCGATGAAGTCAAGGTTCGCACGCCACTGACTTGCGACACGCGCTTCGGCCTGTGCGCCAAGTGCTATGGCCGCGACCTGGGCCGCGGCATGCTGGTCAACGCCGGCGAAGCCGTCGGTGTGGTGGCAGCGCAGTCGATTGGTGAGCCTGGTACCCAGCTGACCATGCGTACGTTCCACATTGGTGGTGCGGCATCGCGTGCAGCAGTGGCATCGTCGGTGGAAGCCAAGTCGAACGGTACCATCCGCTTCACGGCAACCATGCGTTACGTGACGAACGGCAAGGGCGCGCAAATCGTCATTTCCCGTTCCGGCGAAGTGCTGATCACCGACGACCATGGCCGTGAGCGTGAGCGTCATAAAGTGCCGTACGGTGCGACCCTGATCGTCAAGGACGGCATGGTCATCAAGGCCGGTACGGCCCTGGCAACGTGGGATCCGCTGACCCGTCCGATCATTACCGAATACGCCGGTCAAGTGCGTTTCGAGAACGTCGAAGAAGGCGTCACCGTAGCCCGTCAGGTCGACGAAGTGACCGGTCTGTCCACCCTAGTGGCGATCGATGCGAAACGTCGCGGTTCGTTGACGAAAACGTTGCGTCCGCAAGTCAAGCTGATCAACGACGCGAACGAAGAAGTCAAGATCGCCGGTACCGAACACTCGGTGGCGATCGGCTTCCAGGTCGGCGCACTGATCATGGTCAAGGACGGTCAACAGGTATCGGTTGGTGAAGTGCTGGCACGTATTCCTACCGAATCGCAAAAAACGCGCGATATTACCGGTGGTCTGCCACGCGTTGCGGAACTGTTCGAAGCGCGCTCGCCGAAAGATGCCGGTATGCTGGCGGAAGTCACGGGTACGGTTGCGTTCGGTAAAGAAACCAAGGGCAAGCAGCGTCTGGAAATCACGGACATGGACGGCAACAAGCATGAGTTCTTGATCACCAAGGACAAACAAGTGCTGGTGCATGACGGCCAAGTCGTGAACAAGGGCGAGATGATCGTGGACGGCCCGGCCGATCCGCAAGACATCCTGCGCCTGCTGGGTATCGAAGCGCTGGCACGTTACATCGTTGACGAAGTGCAAGACGTGTACCGTCTGCAAGGCGTGAAGATCAATGACAAGCACATCGAAGTGATCGTGCGTCAGATGCTGCGCCGTGTTCAGATCGTCAATGCCGGCGACACCAACTACATCGTTGGCGAGCAGGTAGAGCGTTCGGAACTGCTGGACGAGAACGATCGCATGGCCGTTGAGAACAAGATTCCAGCGACCTACGAAAACGTCTTGTTGGGTATTACCAAGGCATCGCTGTCGACCGATTCGTTCATCTCGGCCGCATCGTTCCAGGAAACCACCCGCGTGCTGACCGAAGCGGCGATCATGGGCAAGCGCGATGGTCTGCGCGGCCTGAAAGAGAACGTCATCGTCGGCCGTCTGATTCCTGGCGGTACGGGCCTGGCCTTCCACCGCGCACGCAAAGAGAAAGAAGCGTGGGAAGTGGAAGAGCGTCAAGCGCTGCTGCTGGCCGAGAAAGCCTCGATGGCTGGCGAAGCTGCCGAAGCGCTGCAGGATATCGAGACCCAGCAACACCACGGCGACGAAGCGTAATCTGCGCTGCTAGCTGACAAGAACGGCACCTTCGGGTGCCGTTTTTTTCGTCTTGAGATAAGTCAATCAGACCGCGTGGTCCGCATAGCCGTCGGGCCGGATCAGCAGGCTTTTGATGCCGGCCAGTGGCTGGCAGCCGGGTTTGATGGTCAGCGAAGTGAGCCAGGCCGCATCGAAACGGTACGGTTGTGCTGTGTGCGCGGCATTGCCAACGACCAACTGCAGCCATTTTCCCGCGTGCAGCAGTTCATGGATGCCCACGGCCGTGCCGTCGGCCAGGCGCAGCAACCAGTCGGGCACGCGCCTGCCGATCCAGTCTGCGCTGCCGGCGCTCGCGTCAGAGCCCAGCGAGATGGGATAGCGCACGCCAAAGCCGGACAACTCGCTGGCCAGCGCACGGTTGACGTCCGGTTGTGCCAGCATGTCGCTGATGGTGGCGCGCAGGGCCAGGGTGTGCGCGTCAAAACGCGTCAGCATGGCCGTTTGCGCGAGGGTATTGTGCTGCAACGACACGCCAACGGGATGGCGCTCCGCATGGTAGCTGTCGAGCAGGCTGTCCGGTGCATAACCCTTGAGCACGCCGGCCAGCTTCCAGCCCAGGTTCATCGCGTCCTGCATCCCCACGTTCATGCCCTGGCCGCCTGCCGGCATGTGGATGTGGGCGGCATCGCCGGCCAGGAAGACGCGTCCCTGGCGATAGCGCCGGGCCAACCGTGTTTCGTCGTTGAAGCGCGACAGCCAGCTGGCGTCATGCAGGCCGAAATCGTAGTCCGCGATGGCCGTGCTGGCCTGCGATAACTCCTCCACGGTGGCCGCTTCCGCCGCCGCAACCTGGGGGCGGCGCGCATTCAGGGTGATGACGCGGTAGCGGCCTTGCTCCAGCGGCACGATCATCAGGCTACCCGCTGCGTTCGTCAGGGACAGCATGGGTGACGCGGGCGGATGGCGCAGCCGCACATCTCCCATGAGCATGCTGCAAGTGGCCGCCACGCCGTCGAAGGCGATACCCGCCTGCTGGCGCACGAGGCTGCGAGCGCCATCGGTGCCGATCAGGTAACGGGCACGCAGGCAGAATGGAGCGCCGTCGTGCGTGCCGGCCACCGTGACGCCATCGTCATCCTGCTGTGTCTGTTCCACGAGCGCGCCGCGAACAATTGCCACGCCGTCTTCCAGCAATCGCTCTTCCAGCAGGCGTTCCGTCGTGTTTTGCGGCAGGAACAAGGTGTAGGGATGGGGCGTGTCGAAGCCGGAAAAATCGAGCCGGGTATCGAGGCCCGCATAGTGACCGCTGGACAAGGAGGTGCCCAGCGCAACAAAGCGTTGATCCAGGCCCCGCAAGCCCAGCATTTCCAGGGTGCGGCCATGGATGGTCAGCGCACGCGAATGCGCGCTGCGCTGCGGCCGCCGTTCCAGGATGGTCACGCGGATGCTGGCCAGGCGCAATTCGCAGGCCAGGGTCAGGCCGACGGGGCCGGCTCCGACGATGATGACTTCGATATCGCTATTGTGCATGTCACTCTCAATCTAACGTCGTTAGTCTGTGCAAAATGGTAAACTAACGACGTTAGAGTTTCAAGGGAAATGACAGGAAAATGAAAATTCAACGCGAAGCCGTGGTGGCCAGGGCGCTCGAGCTGCTGGACGAAGTGGGTATCGAAGGCTTGACCATGCGCTGCCTGGCCGATGCGATGGGCATCAAGGCCGCTTCGCTGTACTGGCATTTTGCGAACAAGCAGGCTTTGCTCGATGGCATGGCCGACGTGCTGATCGAAGACGTGGCAAGGAACGTCGATGCGGATGCGGGCTGGGAAGCGCAGTTGCGCCAGGTGGCGGCGCAACTGCGCGCGGCGTTATCGGCCCGCCGCGATGGCGTGCGCGTCTTTGGCGGTACCTATGTGATATCGGAAAACGTGTTTCGCGTTGCCGAAGCGTTAATCGGCCCGATGCGTGTAGCCGGGGCATCGGAGAAACTGGCCAGCTGGAGCGCATTTACGCTGCTCTATTATGTGCTCGGTTTTGTCATGGAAGCGCAAGGCACGGGACCGGGAAGCGCCGCGATGCATGCATTATCGAGCCGGCGTGCCGCTTTCGCCGCCATGGCGGCCGACCATTATCCGCACGTGCTCGCATCCATGGATGCCATCTTTAATGCGGAAATCGACGACCGTTTTAATGCGGGACTCGATTTGATTATGATCGGTTTGCGGGAAAAAATTAAAACGAATCAAGGTATATATAATTGATCTGTCAGGCATCCATATATTTTGATGATCGGGCATATTCAATCACCTTCTTTTTATCGCGCATTTTGATGTTGCGTTGTTCGCTTTGTAGTAAGCACTCACATTGATTCTCCTCCCCGGCGCCGTTACGGGACGTGCCGTGGCGTGTCCGGTGATACCGAGTGCCGTCAGCACGGCCGCCACTGGTCGCGGCCGGCACACGTGTTGCGCAAATGTATGGGCATGGCGGGCCACGCCAATTATCAGTTTATTCATGCTAAGATTTGGCGCATGATTGCCCAAGCCCTATTTACTCCCGCCCAGCAGAAATTGCTGGGATTGCTGTTTGTCCGCGTGAATGAAGGCTTTCACTTGAACGAGATCATGCGTTTGACCGGCCTTGGCAGCGCGTCGGCGCAACGGGAGCTGCGCCGCTTGCATGAGTCCGGCCTGATCACGTCGGAGCGGATCGGCAATGTGCGGCGCTTCTGGCCCAACAAGGAAAGCCTCGTGTATCCGGAATTGAGCGGACTGGTGCAGAAAACTTTCGGCATCGTTGGCGTCCTCAGCATGACTCTGGCGCCCTTGCGTGCCCAGTTGCACCTGGCATTCGTGTCGGGTGCCACGGCGAAGGGACAGGACATGCCTGGCAGCGCCATCGATTTGCTGCTGGTGGGCGAAGAAGCCAATTATGGCGATCTGTTGACGGGATTGGCGCCGGCCGAGCGAACCTTGAGGCGTAAAATCAATCCCAACTTATATACGCTGGCCGATTATCGCCGGCGTCTGCGTGAAGGCCAGCCATTTCTGCTGCAGGTATTACAGCAGCCGAAGTTGTTTGTTATTGGCGATGAATCGCTATTGCATGCGCTGGCATTGCCAGATTCTTCCATGCAGGCGAATGACACGCCATCTGTATTCTAAAGGCCGGGCCTGGCATTCAATTTCTGACATATGAAATTTTTGGCTGGAAAAATATCTGAGGCGGATTGATCGTATGATGAATAAACTACAGGCTTTCGGTTTAATTGTTTCCCAGGCAGTGCGGGGAGAATTAACGTTTCCCACGAGTGTGAATTCCGCATTGCAATTGCAATTGGCCCTGGCTGAACCGGACTGCCATATCGACCATGCGATCAAGCTGGTTCTGGGCGAACCCTTGCTGGCGGCGCGCACGGTCGCGCTGGCCAACTCGGCCGTGTACAGCCGCGGCGATGCGGCGCCCGTGACCAGCGTGCGCGCCGCCGTGATGCGCATGGGGTACCGCAATCTGTATGCGCTGGTGGCGGCCATGGTGGTGCGCCAGTTCGGCAGCAAGATCATCGACCCCGTCCTGCGCCAGAAGGCGACCCAGCTATGGGAGCACACGGCCCACGTGGCGGCGCTGGCGCACGTGCTGGCCCGCCGCGTGACGCACGTCGATGCCGACACGGCGCTGTTCGCCGGTATCGTGCATGAGGTGGGCGGCTTCTATTTGCTGTCGCGTGCCGACGAGTTCCCCGGCTTGCTCGACGATGATACGGATCACTGGATGGAGTCCGCTGAAGAGATCATTTCCCGCGAAGTCATGAAGAAGCTGCTGATCCCGCTGGCCGTGAGCGAAGCCATCGAAGGCTTGCGCGATGGCTTGCTATCCATCCCGCCCGACTCCCTGCTCGATACCTTGTTGTTGGCCAAGCAACTGTCACCCGTGCCGTCGCCCTTGCAGCTGACGTACGTGGAAATGCTCACGCCCTCCGATTCCGTCATCGATTTCATTATCGACAACGAGACCCTGCAAAGCATCCTGGCCGAATCGGCCGAGGAAGTACACTCGATGAGCGCCGCGCTGCTGGTGTAGCTGGAAACGCCGGCGGCGAAAAAAAACGGCAGCGCCATCGAGGTGCTGCCGTTTTGTTTTCAGGCGCTGCCGCTTACTTCTGCTGCGCGATCCAACGGTCGACCTTGGCTTCCAGCAGCTTCAGGGGCAGGGTGCCGTCGCCGAGTACCACTTCGTGGAACTTCGGCAGGCTGAATTTGTCTCCCAGCGCTTGCTGCGCGCGCTGGCGCAGTTCGACGATTTTCAGCGAACCGATCTTGTAGCCCAGCGCCTGGCCCGGCCATGCCATGTAGCGTTCCGTTTCGCTTTTCGCCACGGCGTCATAGCCGAGGGTGTCGCGCATGTACTTGATCGTCTGCTCGCGCGTCCAGCCCTTGGTGTGCAAGCCCGTGTCGACCACCAGGCGCACGGCGCGCAGCATCTCGTCGTTCAGGTGGCCGAAATACTGGGCCGGATCCTCGAACAGGCCCATTTCCTTGCCCAGGGTTTCCGCATACAGGGCCCAGCCTTCCGTGAAGGCATTGTTGCCGCCGAAACGGCGGAAGTTCGGCAAGTCCATCTCTTGCACCAGCGCCAGGTGGAAATGGTGGCCTGGCTTGCCTTCGTGCAGGAACAGGGTGGTCATGCCTGTGTCGCCATACAGTTTCGGATCCGTGACGACGGACCAGAACACGCCCGGGCGCGAACCGTCGGCAGCCGGCGCCGTGTAGTGGTCGGCGGCCGTGTCGCGGCTCAGTTCAGGTTCCAGGCGCAAGTCCAGCGGCGCCTTCGGCACCAGAGTGAACAGGGCTGGCAATTTGCTGTCCAGCAGCACGTTCAGCTTGCGGTAGACGTCGAGCACTTCCTGCTCCGTCTTGAACGGGCGGTATTTCGCCTGTTCCGACACCCACACGGGCAAGCCGGCCGCAGGGCCGTTGTAGCCCATCTTCGGGCCCACGATCGCGTATTGTTCCTGGATGCGCGCCACTTCCTTCAAGCCGATGGCGTGAATTTGCTCCGGCTTCAAATCCGTGGTGGTGCTGCTGGCCACGCGCGCCTGGTACCAGCTGGCGCCATCGGGCAGGGCGCTCCAGCCGCTGCTCGTGCGGCCGGCCGGCAGGTAATCGCGTTCCATGAAGGTGGACAGACGCTGCAGCGCAGGCATCAGCTTGGCCTCGATGATGACGGTGTAGGTTTGCGTCAGGCGCGCCTTGTCCGCGTCGGAAAAGCTGGCCGGCAAGTTCTTGATGGGCGTGTAATAGACGCTGTCCTGCGGCGTGGCGCTGACGAGTTTCTTGAATTGCGGCAAGGCCGATTCCGTCAGCGCCTTCGGCAGCACGATGCCTTTTTGCATGCCGACCCGCATATTGGCGATGGCCTGGTCTATCCAGCCCGGCAACTGGCCAATACGGCTCAGGTAAGCGTCATACTCTTTGACCGTGGTCAAAGGCTGCGATGCCTCTCCGCCCGCATAATTGGCCAGGGTGACGGGCATGCTGTCCATCTGGTTCAAGGGCAACAGGTATTCGGGGAAGCGCTCGAAGCTCAGCGCCGTGGCCAGTTCATAGTCGAGGATATCGTAATTGATCTGGTCCTGGTGCGACAGCTGCGCGCGGGCAATGCTGCGCAGGGTCTTCTGGTACTGGCGGTACAGGGCGAATTGTTTTGCACGCGCGGCGGGCACGATGGCTGAACCGATCTGGTCGTCGAAACGGTTGTCGCCGCTCTCGGTGGCATTGATCGGCTCGAAACGGGCCAGCGCATCGTAGTATTGGTCGGCCAGCACTTGCAGCTGCCGCTTCGCTTTGGGCGCGCTGACGGCCACGGTTTTGGCTGCGGGCTGGGCCGCTTGCGCCATGGGCGCATGGGCGAGCAACAGGGAGATGGCCAGGGTGCCGAGGGTGCCGGCGGCAAAACGATGCTTCATGCGCGAGATCCTTTGTAAGGAGGGAATGAACGGAGGCTTACAACGCCTAATAAAACCGTAGCGAGCGGAAGGAAGTTGTGGTCGAGAAGCGCAACTGTACGAAGGTACAGTGAGCATCGCAGACCGCAAATTACGACGCGCAGTAGGTTTTGATAGGCGTTCTTGGCGGGGTCGGGGTGGCCGTTCAAGATGGAACAGCCGGGGCGTAAGCATACGCCATTGCCCAGTGCGTTTGGATAAATTGTGCGGGAGAAATGTTGCTATTTGTCCGCTGGCGCGACCAGGGCTTTCATCGCCTGCCAGTGCTGGCTGACCAAGGGGACGCAGGCAGGACAGGGCGTGGCAGCGATCAGGCTGCGGATCTGCTGCGCGCGTGCCGCCGTTTGCGGGTGTGAGGAAATCCATCCCGGTACGCTGGCCTTGTCCTTGTCGTCGAGCTTCTGGAAAAAGCGCAGCATGCCGTCCGGGCGGATTCGCGCGCGCTGCAAGGCCAGCAAACCCAGGCGATCCGCCTCTTCTTCCATGTCGCGGCTGAAATACAGGGTGCCGGCCTGGTGCGCCAGCATGGCGGCCACGGCGCTGATGTCGCCGATGGTCACGCCCATCAGGGCGCCCCAGCCCAGGCTGCTGATCATTTGTCGCAACGAATGGCGCTGCTCCACGTGCTGCACTTCATGCGCCAGCACGCCGGCCAGCTCGCCCGGATCCCCCGCCTGGCGCAGCAAGCCCGTATGCACGACGATGATGCCGCCCGGCATGGCAAACGCGTTGACCGTGTCGTCCTGCTTGACGAGCCAGCGGTACTGGTAGCGCGAACCGGTCGTCAGCTGGCGGCCGATTTCCTGCACTGTTTGCTGCGCCACGCCGCTCTCGCTGATGCCGCCTTGCGCGCGTACTTGCGCCAGGGCCAGTTCGCCCAGCTGCTTTTCCGTGGACAGGGGAATCAGCCCCGCCAGCGCGCCGACGGCATGGCCGCCTTGCCACCACAGCAGGGCCGTGGCGACGACGGTGGCGCCCGTCAAACCGAGCAGCCAGCCCGACACCTGCCGCCGGTTGCGCTGGCGCTCGCCCCACAAACGCTGCAGTGGCGGCTGCAGCGCCGCCGGCGCTTCGCGCAAGACGATGGCGATGTCCTCCGCGCCGAGCGGTTTCAGCGACGCTTGTCGTCCTTGTTCGTCGAGCCAGTTCAGGAACAGTTCCGGCCCGTCGACGCCGCCCACGCTGACGACCAGCTGCGCCACGTCGACACCATGGCCGGGCGCATCGATGGCCAGTTGGGTGCCAAAGAAATGTGCGCTGACGGGCGTGCCAGCCGGGCCGCCATCGGGACCGGTCAGCAGTGCCTGGAAGGGCGTCATGCGGCGGCCTCGGCAAAGCGACTTTCGTACAGGGCCGCCATCAGGTCGGACTGGCTGATGATGCCGGCCAGGCGTTCATCCTCGTCGAGGATGGGAATATGGTGGTAGCCGGCGTCGGCCATCAGGGGCACGAGGTCGATGATGGGCGTGCCCAGGCGGGCCGTGTGCGGCGACGGCGTCATCAGCTGGCCTACCACTTCCGGCTTGTCGCCGTGGGACAGGCCGCTGCGCTGCAGCAAGCCGCGCAGGCGCTGGCGCATGCCTTGATAATCGTCGAGGCCGCCATGGCGCAGGAAATCCGTCTGCGTGATGATGCCGATGACGCGGCGCGCCCGGTTCAGCACGGGCAGGGCGCCCACCTCGTGCTCGCGCATGGTACGCCAGGCAGCATCGAGCGGCGTGCCGAATTCCACGCTGAGCACATCCTTCGACATGATGTCGGCGCAGGTGACGACGCCGAAACGGCGCTGGTAGGCGCGCATTTCCGTTTGCAGGAAGATGGCTTGCAAATCGTCGCGGCTGATGTCGAGCACTTCGCTGTGCTGGCGCAAGACGGCATCGAGGTCGTCCGGCGAAAAGCCCAGGCGGTTGCTGGGCACGTCATCCCGGGTGGCGTGCGGATGCGGTGCCACCAGTTGCTGGATGTGCGGGTAGCGACGCCCCGTCAGGTTGTTGTACAGCACGGCGCAAGCGACCAGCACGGCGGAATTGAACAGCACGGTGATGAAGACGAACTCAAAGCCGGCCGCATGCACGCTGGCGCCGCCGACCACGGTGGTGAGCGCCACGGCCCCGCCCGGCGGATGCAAACAGCGCAGGGCAAACATGGCGCCGATGGCCAGGCAGGCGGCCAGGGCCGCAACGCCCACGCTCGATCCCAGCCACTTCACGCAAGCCATGCCCACCAGGCCGGAGACGACGTTGCCGCCCACCACGGACCACGGTTGCGCCAGCGGGCTGGCCGGTAGGCAGAACAGCAGCACGGCAGAGGCGCCCATGGGCGCGATCAGGTAGACACTGGCGCTGTCGGGGGCCAGCAGGAAGTGGCAGATGAGTCCAGTGAGCAACAGACCGCAGATGGCGCCCGCGCAGGCGCGCAATTGTTCGCGGCGGCTGCCGTTGTTTGGTTGCGGCAGCCAGCGTGCCAGGAAAGAAGTCGTCATGGGGAGGGCGCGTTCGGGCCGCGTTGCTCTGTGTGAGCCCGATATTATCCCATGCGTTCCATTTCGCTGCCTGCGGGCATTAATCCCCGGCGCAGACGGCGTGCAGGCCGTGCCGCGCCAGCAAGTTCCCGACGGCCGCGATGGCGGCCATCAGCTCGGCCAGGTTGCGGTCGGAAAAGTGTTCATACAACAGGTCCAGCACGGCGAAGTACGCCGAGTCTGGCATGCCGCCGGGATAGGCGCTGCACAGCATGCGCGCGGCGCCGGATAGCGTTGGGGGCAGGCTGTCTGGCATGTTCAAGTGGCTTATCCTTGGCGTGCTTATACGTTTTTCGCATAAGCACAGTGCAATTAAATGGTGGATATTTCCTACAGGTACGCATATTCTAGACAATCACGCCCGCTGGCAGCTGTTCAGCTGGCTTCACGATCTCTCTCAGGAGTCCCGCATGCGCGTTTCCCGTTTCGTTTCCCTTTTCTTTGCCAGCCTGCTGCTTTCCGGCACCGCCGTTGCCGCCGCCCCGACGCCGGCCAACCCCGTCGCCACGCCGCATTTGCCGTATAACGCGGCGGCCGATGCCAAGGCCGACGTGGCCCGCGCGCTGGCCGAGGCCAAGGCGGCGCACGTGCCAGTCCTGCTGATCTTTGGCGCCAACTGGTGCGAGGATTGCCGCGCGCTCGACAAGGCCTTGAAGGAAGGCAAGAATGCCGAGCTGATGCAACAGCAGTTCAAGGTCGTCAAGGTCGACGTGGGTAACTTCGACCATAACCTTGACGTGGCGCAAGCCTATGGCAATCCGCTCAAGAAAGGCATCCCCGCCGCCGTGCTCGTATCGAGCGACAACAACCAGGTGCTGTACGCCACCAAGGGCGGCGAACTGGCGAATGCCCGCCGCATGAGCGAGAGCGGCATTTATGATTTCTTCAAGCAAGCGGCAAGCGTGAAAGCGCCGGCGATTTAAGCGTTTTCCAGCACCCTTAAAATTCTTCCCACGCATCGCTGGCCGGCGCTGTCGGGCGCGCTGCTGCTGCCTTGGCCAGTGCTGGACGGGCCGGCTTGGGCAGCGCCGGCTTGCCGGCCGGCTGCTGCGCGGCATGCCCGGTTTCTTCCAGCTTGAAGACGCTGACCACCTGCGCCAGCCGCCCGGCCTGATCCTGCAGGGACTGGGCTGCCGCCGCCGCTTCTTCCACCAGCGCCGCATTTTGCTGGGTGGCGTCATCCATCTGCGTGACCGTGGCATTGACTTGCGCGATGCCCTGGCTTTGCTCCTGGCTGGCCGAAGCGATTTCTCCCATCAGGTCGGCGACTCTTTGCACGGAGACGACGATGTCCTGCATGGTAGCGCCGGCCGAGTCGACCAGCTTGCTGCCCGCGTCCACCTTGCTGCCCGAGTCGACGATCAAGTCCTTGATTTCCTTCGCCGCCTGGCTTGACCTCTGCGCCAGGTTGCGCACCTCGGTTGCCACCACGGCAAAGCCGCGTCCCTGTTCGCCCGCGCGCGCCGCCTCGACCGCTGCGTTCAGCGCGAGGATATTGGTTTGGAAGGCAATGCCGTCGATCACGCTGATAATATCTGCGATCTTGCGCGAACTCTCCGTAATTGCGCCCATCGTTTGCACGACTTGTCCGACTACTTCGCCGCCCTTGACGGCGTGGCTTGAAGCCGACACCACCAACTGGTTGGCCTGACGCGCGTTGTCCGCGTTCTGTTTCACGGTCGATGTCAGCTCTTCCATGGCCGCCGCCGTCTCTTCCAGACTTGACGCCTGGGCTTCCGTACGCGCCGAGAGGTCCATGTTGCCCGACGCGATCTGGCTCGATGCGCTGGCAATCGCCCCGGTACTGTCGCGAACTTCACGTATCGTCACATTCAGCGACGCGACGAAGCGGTTGAAGGCGGCGGCCAGGGCGCCGACCTCGTCTTCGGATTCGACGGGCATGCGGCGGCTCAGGTCGCCATTCCCGCTGGCGATCTCGCTGAGCATGTCGGCCGCGCGCGCGACGGGGGCGGCGATGGCGCGGCTGATGACATAAATGATGAGCAGGGCGATGCCGCCACCGACCAGGCCGGCGATCAGGGCGGCGATCAGGGCCGAACGCGTGACGTTGCCCAGCACTTCCGCTTCCGGCACTTCGGCCATCACATACAGATTCAATTCCGGCACAAAGGAGGCGGCGACGAGCTGCTTGCCGGTCGGCGCCGCATAACTGGCATAGGTGTATTTGTTGCTGGTCAGCAGAGCCTTGCTTAGTGCTTCGCTAAAGCCGGGCAAGTCCTTCAACTGATGCTTGCCGTCGGCCAAGGCCGGATCGCGGTGGATCAGCAGGTTGCCGTCGGCGCGTACCAGGTAGACATGGCCCGTCTGGCCGACCTTGTAGCTGCGGATGGTCTCGGCCATCGCGTCGACGCTCAAGCCCATGCCTGCAATGACGGCCTTGCCGCCGGCCGTCTGGCCGCGCGCATTCAGGAACAGCATGAAACTGCCCGAGGCCGGATCGCGATCCAGATTGATCGTGTGCTGTTTGTTTTCGCCGAGCATGCTGAAGAACCAGTGATCGGCTGGCAACTGCTTGTCCAGCGTGCGGATCAGGCCCGCATCGGTCATGTACCTGGATGCAGCTTGTGAACTCCAGCTGACGACGGCCGCCTTGTTTTTTTCCTTGAGCATCCTGGCGTAGCGCTGGAAAGTGGCCATGCCGCTGTCGGCCAGCTCCGCGTCTTCCCAATCTTGCAGAAAGACATCATTCGCCATCGTCTGTACCACGGACAGCGGCTGGCTGATCTGTCGCAGCACGTCGTTGCGGATTTCGCCCACCTGGGCCGGCAGCTCCTGGCCGACGACGCGCTCGCGCACATAATCGCTGCTCATGCGCACGCTGAGGAACGATGAAATGCCCATGAACAGCAGCAGGCACAAACCCATGCTGAACATCAATTTTTTCTGGATGGAAAGGTGGCGAAGCAGATGCATGGACGACCCTGGGAATGGGCCTGCGCGACTGGCAGAGGTTGCCAAACATGCACAGGCAAGTGCGCAGTATAGCGACGGATAGGGAGAATATAGGGGAGGAATCCCGTATTTGATGTAGATGTGTTGCCGTATGGCAACGATGGCTGGGTGTAAACATGCGCAGTTTTCATGTGTCCCCATGCTGCGCGGAAAAACGTTCAGGCAGGCAAGCCGTGGGCGATCAATTCCAGCGGCAATTCCGTGCTGCACTTGATTTGTTCCATGGAGAAGGCGGACGACACGCCCGTCAGCTGCACCGCTTTGATGAGCTTTTTATAGAAGGTGTCGTAGCCCTTGATGTCGGTGGTAACGACTTTCAGCAGGTAGTCGATATCGCCGCTCATGCGGTGAAATTCCTGCACCTCGGGCAAGACGATGACGGCGGCGGCGAAGCGGCGCAGCCATTTTTCATCGTGCTGGCCAGTGCGCACGCTGACGAAGACGGTCACGGGCAAACCCACTTTTTGCCGGTTGACGATGGCCACGCGGCTCTCGATATAGCCCTCTTCCTCCAGGCGCTTGACCCGCTTCCAGCACGGCGTGCTCGACAAGCCGATCTTCTCGCTGAGGGCGGCGATCGACAAGGTGCCATCCTGCTGCAGGGCGGCCAGGATGGCGCAGTCGAATTTGTCGAGCGGAGTGTTTGGTGAATGCATTTCACTATTCCTGTCTTTATAGCATGAACATGCTGCATATTACCGTGTTTGCAGTGTCTTTTGGCATATCTTCACGGGCGGGGGCCGGTAGACTGTTCATACGTTCCAGCCGCCAGTGCTGCCCCTTTATTTATAGAATCCCCAGACTGCCATCATGAAAGAAATCTACCTCGACAGCAATGCCACCACCTGCGTGCTGCCCGCCGCCGTTGCCGCCGCCCGGCAAGCGATGGAGCAGGGCTATGGCAATCCCAGCAGCACCCACGCGACGGGATTGCAGGCCAAGGCCATGATGGATGGCGTGCGCCAGCGCGCCAGCGGCCTGCTGGGCGTGGGCGACGGCCGGTTGATGTTCAACAGCGGCGCCACCGAAGGCATCCAGACGGCCGTGCTGTCGGCCCTGTGCGCGCTGCGCGAACGGCGCGACGCAGGCAAGCGCATCGGCAGCCTGCTGCTGTATGGCGCGACCGAGCACAAGGCCGTGCCGGAAAGCCTGGCGCACTGGAACCGGCTCCTGGGCCTGAACCTGGAAGTGCGCAAGCTGCCCGTCGATGCGCAGGGACGCCACGATTTGCAGGCGCTCGATGCGCTGATCGGCGACGCGGCCATGCTGTGCACGATGGCGGCGAATAATGAAACGGGCGTCGTCAGCGACTTGTCCGCCATCGCCCAGCTGCTGCAGGAACGGGGTGCCGATGCCTACTGGATGGTCGATTGCGTGCAGGCGCTGGGCAAGCTGAAGCTGAACCTGGCCGCCACGCGCATCGACTACGCGCCGTTTTCCGGCCACAAGCTGTATGCGCCCAAGGGCATCGGCATGCTGTATGTGCGCGCCGGCGCGCCGTTCACCCCCCTGATGATGGGCGGCGGCCAGGAAGCGGGCCTGCGCTCGGGCACGGAAAACATGGCCGGCATCGCCGCGCTGGGCGCCGTGCTGGCCGCGCTCGACGATGGCAAGACCTTCCGCAGCCACGCCGACCTGGCTGCCTTCCGCGAGCAGCTGGTGGCCAGCCTGGAACGCGCTTTCCCTGGCATCGTGTTCAATATGCCGTTCGACTTGTCCTTGCCGACGACGCTCAATTTTTCCGTGCCCGGTTTGTCGTCGAAAGAGCTGCTGGACCTGTTCGACGCGGCGCGCGTGCGCGTCAGCTCGGGCAGCGCCTGTTCCGCCGCCAAGGCGCTCCCCAGCTATGTGCTGGAAGCGATGCGCGTGCCGCAATGGCGCGCCAGCTCGGCCATCCGTTTGTCGTTCGGCCCCCTGATCGACGCGGCGACGGTGACGGCCGCCTGTGCGCGCATCGAGCGTTGCGGCGAAGCGCTGCGCAGCAGCTGTTTGCTGCCATCGGCGCTGGCGCCATCGCCGCAGGACGGCATAATCCAGTTGAGCGTCGATGGCCAGTGCACCTGGCTGCTCAGCGACGCTGCCAGCGCCAGTTGCGTCGTCATTGATCCCGTCGCCGCCCTGGTGCCGCGCCTGGCCGCCTACATCCGCTGCCAGCACCTGGCCTTGCGCGCCATCGTGCACACGGCCGCCCCGGCCGACCATGGCGTGGCGCGCCTGGCCTTGCTGCAGGAACTCGCCATCGAACAGGTGGGCCGCATCGATATCGACGGTGAGCTGGCACTGGGCCAGCAGCGCCTGCGACGCGTCGAGTGTGGCGAAAACCATGTGTATCTGCTGGAGCAGCGCTTTGCCTTCATCGGCGCGCTGGCGCCCGAGGCGTTGACGCCCTTGCTGGATGCGGCGCTGGTGACGCAAGACACCGTGCTGTGCGCGTCAAGCGACGATGGCGGCATTTGCGGTACCGTGCGCACCGTACGGGACGGTATCGTGCCGAGCGCCGAACTGCAGCTCGATGCGGCCGCTTTGCCCGCCTTCCTGCGCCAGCATCCCGACGCCATCCTCGTCGACGTGCGCGAAGCGTATGAACACGCGGCGTGCGCCGGCACGGTATTCGAGGGTTGCGCCGTGCGCAGCGTACCGCTGAGCCGCCTGGCGGGACAGGTGGCTGAATGGTTGCAGCAGCCGCAGCGTCCGTTGGTCTTTTTCTGCCGCAGCGGCAACCGCAGCGCGCGCGCCGCCGTCTGCCTGCGCCGCCTCGGTCACGGCGCGGCGTGGCAGCTCAACGGCGGCATGGCGATGGCGGAGGCGATGCGTCACCCGCTGGCCATCGCTGCCTGAGCGGCTTGAACTTTCCTCCTTGAAATATTGCACCGTGTCATCATTGGCACGGTGCCGCTACTCCTTTCCCTCTATTCATTTCCTCCAGGAATCTTTCTCCCGTTTCACTCGCTGATTTCTTTGCCGGCACGCCCCTAAAGCGCCGGGTATGTACGCTAGCGCACGGTCTTGCGCGCAGGGCGCCCCTACGATGAAGTTGAGAAAATCTCCCTACACCCTGAGATTCGTCGCAACGCTCCGGCGCTTCGCTTTCCGTCTTCGCCAGTGTCCGATCGTGTTCTTCCAGACTGGGCCAGCGTGACGGCGGCCGCTGGCTGCCTGCGCGCACCTAGCGAGGCCAAGTTGAAAGAGTACACAGCAGTTGTCACGCAGCAGATCAAGGAACAGATTTCCAAAGTTAAAGAAATCTTCCGCGACCATTCCCTTGCACCGGAAACCTTCGACGCCGCGCGCGACGATGCCTTGCCCTTGCGTTCCGAATTATTCAGCGCCATGCAGATGGCCGCCCACGGCAAGCACGTGGCTGCCGGCCATGCGGTGGGACGACACCATGGGCGCGACCGCCTGCTGGCGCGCCTGGCCGACAATGCGGCCCTGATCACGGCCACCGTCAACGAGCTGACGGCGACCGTCAAAAGCGGGCGCCAGGTCACGCCCGCCTCGGAATGGCTGCTCGATAATTTCTATCTGATCGAAGAGCAGATCCGCACCACGCGGCGCCACCTGCCGAAGAACTACAGCAAGGAGTTGCCACGCCTGACTTCCGGCGCGGACGCGGGCTGCCCGCGCGTGTACAAGATCGCGCTGGAAATCATCTCGCACGGCGATGGCCGCGTCGACCTGGAAAACCTGTGCCACTTCGTCGAGGCTTATCAGGACGTGGCCACCTTGACCCTGGGTGAACTGTGGGCCGTGCCCATCATGCTGCGCCTGGCCCTGATCGAAAACCTGCGCCGCGTCGCCGCGCGCGTGGCCGACGACCGCATGCAGCGCGACCTGGCCAATACCTGGGCCGACCAGATGACGGAGATCGCCGAGCGCAATCCCAGCGGCTTGATCCTGCTGGTGGCCGACATGGCCCGTTCGAACCCGCCCATGACCAGCGCCTTCGTGGCCGAATTGTCGCGCCGCCTGCAGGGACAAAGTTCGTCACTGACCCTGGCGCTGTCGTGGCTGACGCATAAGCTGGCCGAGTCGGGCCTCACGATCGAGCAGCAGATACAGTCCGAAATCGGGCAACAGGCGGCCGACCAGGTGTCGATCGCCAACAGCATCGGCAGCCTGCGTTTTCTCGGCACCATGGATTGGCAGGAATTCGTCGAGACCATGAGCGTGGTTGAGCAGACCTTGCGCCTCGATCCGGCCGGCACCTATGGCTTGATGGATTTCGCCACGCGCGACAGCTACCGCCACGCCATCGAACGCATCGCCAGGCGCAGCGCGCGCAGCGAAGTGGAAGTGGCCGAGATGGTGGTGCAGCTGGCGCACACGCACGGCAACGGCAATGACGCGCGCCGCGGCCACATCGGCTTTTACCTGGTGGGGCGCGGCGTGCTGGTGCTGGAAAAGCAGGCCGGCGCGAAGCTGCCCTTCATCGAGGCGCTGCAGCATACGGCGCGCGCGGCGCCGCTGGCCGTCTACCTGGGCGCGATCTCGTTCCTGACCCTGGCGACGAGCGCCTTGCTGCTTGAGCGCGCCGTGCGCCATGGCGTGCAGGGCTGGCCCCTGGCGGCGCTGGGCGCGCTGGCACTGCTGGGCAGCAGCCAGCTGGCCGTGGCCGTGGTGAACTGGCTGGCGACCCTGATGACGTCGCCGCATCCGCTGCCGCGCATGGATTACCAGGCCGGCATTCCGTCGGATGCGCGCGGCATCGTCGTCGTGCCGACCCTGATCTACAGCGAGGACAACGTGGCGGCTCTGTGCGAGGCGCTGGAAGTGCGCTATCTCGCCAACCGCGACCCGAACCTGCGCTTTTGCCTGCTGACGGACTTTGTCGACGCGCAGGCGCAAACGATGCCGGGCGACGACGCTCTGCTGCGCCAGGCGCAGGACATCATCCGCGGCTTGAACGAGAAATACCGCGTGGAGGGTGTCGCGTTCAAGGAAAACGGCGATCCGGCCGGCCACGAGGAGCTGGGCCATGTGGGGCCGTTCCTGCTGCTGCACCGTCCGCGCCTGTGGAATTCGCAGCAGAATACGTGGATGGGGCAGGAGCGCAAGCGCGGCAAATTGTCCGACCTGCACGCGTTTTTGCGCGGCGGCGCGCGCGACAAATTCTCGCTGGTGGAAGGCGAGTTGCGCGGCCTGCGCACGATCAAATACGTGATCACGCTCGACACGGATACGCAGTTGCCGCGCGATGCGGCGCGCGAATTCATCGCCACCATGATGCACCCGCTGAACCGCCCCGTGCTGGACGCGGCCGGCACGCGCGTGGTGGCCGGTTACGGCATCCTGCAGCCGCGCGTGGCCGTGGCGCTGCCCAGCGCGAACGCTTCGCGCTACGAGCTGCTGTGCGGCGGTGAGCCGGGCATCGACCCCTACACGCGCACCGTGTCGGACCTGTACCAGGACGTGTTTTATGAAGGCTCCTTCATCGGCAAGGGCATCTATGACCTCGACATGTTCGAGCGCGTGCTGGGCCAGCGCCTGCCCGACAATAAAATCCTCAGCCACGATTTATTGGAAGGCTGTTACCTGCGCGCCGGGCTGCTCAGCGACTCGCAACTGTACGAGGAATATCCGGCCCGCTATGACGCCGACGTGAGCCGCCGCCAGCGCTGGATACGCGGCGACTGGCAGCTGCTCGGCTGGCTGCTGGGCCGGGTGCCGGGCCGCGCCGGCAAGCGCGAACGCAATCCCCTGTCGATGCTGTCGCGCTGGAAGCTGTTCGACAACCTGCGCCGCAGCGTCGTGGCGCCGGCCACCACCTTGTCGCTGCTGCTGGTGTGGGGCTTTTTGCCGCACGTGGCCTTCTGGAGCGCAGCGGTCCTGGCCATCATCTTCCTGCCGCCCGTATTTTCCGCCCTGTACGATTTGCTGCGCAAACCGCGCGACACCCTGTGGCGCCAGCACCTGGCCGCGTTCGAGCGTCGCTGCGGCGTGCAGTTTTCGCACGCCATGCTGACGCTTGTCTTCCTGCCGTACGAAGCGTGGATCAGCCTGGACGCCATCGCGCGCACCCTGTGGCGCCTGGGCGTCTCGCACAAGCATTTGCTCGACTGGCGCGCCTCGAATTTGCACAGTTCTTCCGGCTCGCAGGCCGACAGCTGGCGCGCCATGTGGTGCTCGCCCGCGCTGGCGCTGGCTACCTTCGGCGCCTTGCTGGCCTGGCGCCCGCAAGCCTTGCCGGCCGCCGCCGTGGTACTGCTGCTGTGGCTGGCCGCACCCGCCATCGCCTGGTGGATCAGCCGCCCCATCGAGCGGGCCGTGGCGCGCCTGTCGGCCGAGCAGGGACGCTTCCTGCACGGCGTGGCGCGCAAGACCTGGGCGTATTTCGATACCTTCGTCGGTCCCGATGACCACTGGCTGCCGCCCGATAACATGCAGGAGCATCCGAACCTGGTGGTGGCGCACCGCACCTCGCCGACGAATATCGGCCTGGCGCTGCTGGCGAATTTGACGGCCTACGATTTCGGTTACCTCACCCTGGGGCAGTTGATCGAGCGCAGCCGCGCCACCCTGCACAGCATGGGCGAACTGGAACGCTTCCAGGGCCACTTCTATAACTGGTACGACACGCAAACGCTCAAGGCGCTGCAGCCGATGTACATCTCGACGGTCGACAGCGGCAACCTGGCCGGCCATCTGCTGACCTTGCAGCCGGGACTGGTGGAACTGTACGACGCCCCCATCATCGGCGCGCAGGTGGTGCAGGGCATCCGCACGACGGCGCAGGTACTGCAGGAATTCATCGCCGCCGAAGGCGAGGGCAAGGCCATGCGCGAGAGCATGAGCCTGCTGCAGGCGCAGGCCGCGCCCGCCAGCCTGGCCGAATGGCATGCCTATCTCACCGCCGCGAATGGCGCTGCCGACGCGCTGCTGTCGCTGACCTTGCAAAGCGAGGATGGCGAGCTGTCCATGTGGTGCGGTGCGCTGGCGCGCCAGTGCCGCGCGGCGCTGGCCGAGTTGCTGCAACTGGCGCCATGGGCGGCGCAGGCGGGCGTGGATCCTGCGTGGTTGCGCGTGCCGACCCTGCGCGAACTGGCCAACCTGGAAACGCCGGAAGGCCTGCCTGCCGAGCTGGCCGCCTTGCTGGCGCAGGGCCGCGACCAGGCGGGACGCCACATGCGCGACATCGCCCATGCGGCGGGCCAAGCGCGCGACTTTGCGCAGATCGAATACGCGTTCCTGTACAACCCGTCGACAAAACTGCTGGCCATCGGCTACAACGTCAGCGAACGGCGCCTGGACCCCAGCTACTACGATTTATTGGCCTCCGAAGTGCGCCTGGCCAGCTTCATCGCCATCGCCCAGGGGCAGCTGCCGCAGGAGCACTGGTTCGCTCTGGGCCGCCAGTTGTGCATGGTGGCGGGCCAGCCCGTGCTGCTGTCGTGGAGCGGCTCGATGTTCGAGTACCTGATGCCGCTGCTGGTGATGCCGAATTATCCGAACACCTTGCTCGACCAGACGTACCACTCCGTCATCGAGGCGCAGATCGATTACGGACGCCAGCGCGATGTGCCGTGGGGGATTTCCGAGTCCGGCTACAACACGGTCGACGCCAGCCTGAATTACCAGTACCGCGCGTTTGGTGTGCCGGGGCTGGGTTTGAAGCGGGGCCTGGCCGACGACCTGGTGGTGGCGCCGTACGCCAGCATGATGGGCTTGATGGTGCAGCCGGAAGCGGCGTGCCAGAACCTGCAGCGCATGCAGGCGGCCGGCTATATGGGCCGCTACGGCTTCTTTGAAGCCATCGATTTCACCACGGCGCGCCTGCCGCGCGGGCAGGGCAGCGCCATCATCCGCTCCTTCATGGTGCACCACCAGGGCATGGGATTTTTGGCCCTCAGTTACCTGCTGCACGACCGCCCGATGCAGCGCCGTTTCGAGTCCGATCCGCTGCTGCAATCGGCCTTGCTGGTGCTGCAGGAACGCACGCCGCAGGCCGGCGCGTTTTACTCGAACACGGCCGAACTGGCGGTGCTGCGCAGCGGCGTCCCCGAACAGGCCATGCCGATGCGCATCCTCACGCAAGCCAACAGCGCCGTGCCGGAAACGCAGCTGCTGTCGAATGGCCGCTACCACGTCATGGTGAGCAATGCGGGCGGCAGCTACAGCCGCTGGAAAGACCTGTCCGTGACGCGCTGGCGCGAAGACAGCACGCGCGATAACTGGGGCAATTTCTGCTATCTGCGCGACCTCGACGACGGTGCCGTCTGGTCCACCATGTACCAGCCGACCCTGGCCGAGCCGAAGAAATACGAAGTGATTTTTTCGGAAGGGCGGGCCGAGTTCCGCCGCGCCGACCATGGCCTGGACCTGTACACGGAAATCGTCGTCTCGCCCGAGGACGACATTGAAATCCGGCGCACGCGCATCAGCAATAATTCGAACCGCCAGCGGCGCATCGAGATCACCAGTTTCGCCGAAGTGGTGATGGCGCCGGCGGCCGCCGATGCGGCCCACCCCGCGTTCAGCAAGCTGTTCGTGCAGACGGAAATCCTCGCGCATGAAAATGCGATTTTATGCACGCGCCGGCCCCGCTCGAAGGACGAGCAGATGCCGTGGCTGCTGCATGTGATGACCGTGCACGATATCGAGCGCTACGAAGTCTCGTTCGAGACGGACCGCGCGCGCTTCATCGGCCGCGGCAACACGGCGCAGCTGCCGCAGGCGCTGCAGGAAAGCGGTCCATTGAGCGGCGGCCACGGTTCCGTACTCGACCCCATCGTGGCGATCCGCTACGTCATCACGCTAGCCCCCGACCAGGCCGTGACGATCGACAGCGTGACGGGCATGATGGAGCAGCGCGAGGCGGCGCTGCACCTGATCGACAAATACCAGGACCGCCATCTGGCCGACCGCGTGTTCGAACTGGCCTGGACGCACAGCCAGGTGGTGCTGCGCCAGTTGAATGCCAGTGAAGCGGACGCGCAGCTGTATGCGCGCCTGGCCAATGCCGTGATCTATCCGAATGCGGCCCTGCGTGCCGAGGCCAGCATCCTGATCAAGAACCAGCGCGGCCAGTCCGGTCTGTGGGCGTATGCCATTTCCGGCGACCTGCCCATCGTGCTGCTGCAGATACGCGATTCGGCCAATATCGAACTGGCGCGCCAGATGGTGCAGGCGCATGCCTACTGGCGCCTGAAAGGGCTGGTGGTGGACCTGGTGATCTGGTACGAGGAGCAGTCGGGCTACCGGCAGCTGCTGCACGACCAGATCATGGGCCTGATCGCCTCGGGCATCGATGCGCAGGCGATCGACCGCCCGGGCGGCATTTTCGTGCGCCTGGCCGAGCAGATCGCCAATGAAGACCGCATCTTGCTGCAATCGGTGGCGCGCGCCATCATCAGCGACTTGCGCGGCACCCTGGCCGAGCAGGTCAAGCGTCCGCCCAGCCCTGTGCTGCGCATGCCGCCGCTGCTGCAGGACCCGGCCCGCGACCATGGCGGCGTGCCGCACCGGGCGCCAAAGCGCGAGCTGATCCTGGAAAATGGCCTGGGCGGTTTCACGCCCGACGGGCGCGAATATGTGATCACCACGGGAGAGAATAAACAGACGCCGGCGCCCTGGTCGAACGTGCTGGCCAATGCGCAATTCGGCACCGTGGTGTCCGAAGCCGGCCAGGCGTATACGTGGAGCGAAAATGCGCATGATTTCCGCCTCACGCCATGGCAGAACGACCCAGTCTCCGACCTGTCCGGCGAAGCATTCTATGTGCGCGATGAGCAGAGCGGCCAGTTCTGGTCGCCGTCGTCCCTGCCCGCGCGCGGCAGCGGCGACTACGTCACGCGCCACGGCTTCGGCTATAGCGTGTTCGAGCACAGCGAAGGCGGCATCGCCACGGAATTGTGCACCTATGTGGCGCTCGATGCGGCCGTCAAATACTCTGTCATCAAGGTGCGCAACGACAGCGGCGTGCCGCGCCGCCTGTCCGTCACGGGCTATGTGGAATGGGTGATGGCCGACCTGCGCGCCAAGTCCGGCATGCACGTGGCCACCGAAGTCGACACGATCAGCGGCGCCCTGTTTGCGCGCAATAACTACAACACGGAATTTTCGGGCCGGGTCGGCTTTTTTAATACGGATGCCAGCATCCGTTCCATCACTTGCGACCGCAATGAATTCATCGGCCGCAATGGCAGTCTGGCGCAGCCAGCCGCCTTGCGCCGCGTGCGCCTGTCCGGCAAGGCGGGCACGGGATTGGACCCGTGCGCGGCGATCCAGGTGCCGTTCGAGCTGCAGCCGGGGCAGGAGCGCGAAATTGTCTTCCTGCTCGGCGTGGGCGGGCGCCGCAATGCGGACGCCAGCACCATGGTGCAGCGCCATGCAGGCAAGGAAGCGGCCCGCATGGCGCTCGACGCGGTGCGTGCGCACTGGGAAAACACCCTGGGCGCCGTGCGCATCGAGACGCCCGATCCATCGCTCGATGTGATCGCCAATGGTTGGCTGATGTACCAGACCATCGCCTGCCGCCTGTGGGCGCGCAGCGGCTATTACCAGTCGGGTGGCGCCTACGGCTTCCGCGACCAGCTGCAAGATGCGATGGCCATGATCCATACGGCGCCGCAGCTGCTGCGCAAGCACTTGCTGCTGTGCGCGGCGCACCAGTTTGTCGAGGGCGACGTGCAGCACTGGTGGCATCCACCGTCGGACCGGGGCGTGCGCACGCACTGTTCCGACGACTATCTGTGGCTGCCGCTGGCTACTTGCCGTTACGTGATCGCCACGGGCGACGTCAACGTGCTGTCGGAAGTGGCGCCCTTCATCGAGGGGCGCGCCGTCAAGCTGGAAGAGGATTCGTATTACGACCTGCCCGTGCGTTCGGGCGAGTCGGCCGACCTGTACGAGCACTGCGTGCGCGCCATCCGCCATGGCTTGCGCCTGGGTGTGCACGGCTTGCCTCTGATGGGCTCCTGCGACTGGAACGACGGCATGGACAAGGTGGGCGAACATGGCAAGGGCGAGAGCGTGTGGCTGGCGTTCTTCCTGTACGAAGTGCTGCAGCGTTTCGCCGAAGTGGCCGTGCTGCGCGGCGATGCCGCGTTTGCCCAGTTCTGCCGCGATGAAGCGGCGAAACTGGCGGCGAATGTCGAGGAGCATGCGTGGGATGGCGAGTGGTACCGGCGCGCGTATTTCGACGACGGCACGCCACTCGGCTCGCACATGAACGAGGAATGCCAGATCGATTCGATTTCGCAGAGCTGGGGTGTACTGTCGGGCGCGGCCAACAGGGAACGGGTCGCCGGCGCCATGCGCCAGGTCGATGCACGCCTGGTGCGCCGTGATTCCGGCGTGATCCAGCTGCTCGATCCACCATTCGACAAATCCAGCCTGAACCCCGGCTACATCCGCGGCTACGTGCCGGGCGTGCGCGAGAACGGCGGCCAGTACACGCATGCGGCCATCTGGACGGCGATGGCGTTTGCCCGCCTGGGCGATGGCGAAAAAGCGTGGGAACTGCTGCGCATGATCAATCCCGTGCGCCACGGCGTTGACGCGCAGGCGGTGCAGCGCTACAAGGTCGAGCCCTACGTGGTGACGGCCGACGTGTATGCCGTGGCGCCCCACGTGGGACGCGGTGGCTGGAGCTGGTACACGGGATCGTCGGGCTGGCTGTACCGGCTGATCGTCGAATCCCTGCTCGGTTTGACGCGCGAAGCGGACGTGCTGCGCGTGGTGCCGGTCATGCCGGCAGAGTGGGACAGCTTCAAGCTGCATTACCGCTTCGGCGCCAGCAGCTATGCCATCACGGTGGAACAGGCGCAGGGGCGGCCTGCGGGCTTGTCGCTCGATGGCGTGGCGCAGGGGGGCAACAGCATCGCCCTGCGCGACGAGAGCCGCGAGTACGTGGTGCTACTGCTGGTTTAGTCCTGCCGCCGTACCTGCCACGTATCGTATTCGGGCCGGCGCCTGCCAAGCAGCAGGATCAGGCCGGCGCCCAGCAACAGCAGGTCGCGCGTGCGTACGGCGGGCTCGGATTGCGTTGCGAGCTGAGGGGGCGTAGGTGCCGCCGTGGCAGCGGGCAACTGGCTTGCGCAGGCGGCCAGGCACAGCGCCGCCATCTTTCCATTCAAATGCATAGATTCCTCAAGAAAGCGCGGTGACCACCAGGTGGCACCGCGCCAGTGTTCATGTCGGCGATATTGTAATTATAGACATGAACATTGTAAATGAGAAATTATTTAAGATTGAGTCAAAAACCCAGGGCCGCGCCCGCGCCCAGCAGGGTGGCCACACCCAGCACGGCAAACACCAGCGCCGCGATGCCATGCACGAGGCGCAGCGGGACGCGGTTGGCGATCTTGTCACCCAGGTAGACGGCCGGCACGTTGGCCAGCATCATGCCGAAGGTGGTGCCCAGCACGACGGAGTAGATGTCGTGGTAGCGCGCCGCCAGCGCCACCGTGGCGACCTGCGTCTTGTCTCCCATTTCCGCCATGAAGAAGGCGATCAGGGTGGTCAGGAAGACGCCGTACTTGGCCAATTTGGTTTCGTCTTCATCGAGCTTGTCGGGGATCAGGGTCCAGGCAGCCATCGCCAGGAAGGAGACGCCCAGTACCCAGCGCAGCACGTCGGGCCCCAGCATGCTGGTGATCCAGGCGCCGACGGCGGCGGCAAACGCGTGGTTGGCGATGGTGGCGACGAAAATCGCCAGCACGATGGGCAAGGGCTTGCGGAATTTGGCGGCCAGCAAAAAGGCCAGGAGTTGGGTTTTGTCGCCGATTTCAGCGAGACCGACGATGCCGGTGGAGATGAGGAATGCTTCCATGAGATTGCAAGAGGTACGCGGGCCGGACGAATTAACCAATGATCCACGGGCGACTCCGGCCCATGCGGCCGCCCTAGATCAATGGTCTCGTCAAGTTTTGCAACCACCTGCACCATGGCCTGCGGGCCAATTATGTTGATACAGGTTCCTGCGGCAGGACCGCAGGACGACTACTCCCCAATGTTCGAGGCGCATCATACGCCAATGCCCGCGCCGGCGCCAGTGCCGGCGGGGGATACTGCGGCCTGGTGTGTGGGACTTCGACAACAATGATCGATTTGCAAACAGACTCGACTTAGAATGCAGTCTGTCCACGACTCCCAGATGGAATGCGCCATGCCGGTCCTTGTCCGCTTGCTTGCCTTGTGTTTGACCTTGTTTGCTCCCTTGTCCGGCCTGTGCGCCGCCGCGCCTTTCGACGACAAGTTCCGCCAGCTCGAAGAATTGCTACCCACGCCGAATGCCTACCGCACGGCGTCCGGCGCGCCTGGCCACGCCTACTGGCAGCAGCGCGCCGATTACGTAATCCGCGCTACCCTGGACGAAGCGCGCCGCGAAATCACGGCCAGCGAGCAGATCACCTATCACAACCGCTCGCCCGACAGCCTTGCGTATCTGTGGCTGCAGCTGGACCAGAATGGCTTGCGCAAGGACGCCGACCAGCGCCGCGTCCTGAGCGCGCCGTCGCGCCAGGCCTGGCTCAGCAGCAGTGAAGAGGAGGCGCTGAAATTCGAGGACTTGCGCGCCATCCATGCGGGCCGCGAATTTGACGGCGGCTTCAAGCTCACCGCCGTGAAAGCGGCCAGTGGCAAGCCGCTGCCGTATGTGGTCAACCAGACCATGCTGCGTATCGATTTGCCGGTGGCGCTGGCGCCCGGCCAGAGCATCACGTTCAACATCGACTGGTCGTATCAGATCAATGACCAGAAGGTGCTGGTCGAACGCTCCGGCTATGAATATTTTGAAGATGACAAGAACGCGATTTTCCAGATCGCGCAGTGGTTTCCGCGCATGGCCGCGTATTACGACGCCGTCGGCTGGCAGCACAAGCAATTCCTCGGCTCAGGGGAATTCACGCTGGAGTTTGGCGATTACGAGCTGTATCTGACGGTGCCGGGCGACCATGTGGTGGCCGCCACGGGCGAGCTGCAAAATCCTGCCGCCGTGTTGAGCGCGGCGCAGCGCGAGCGCTTGGCGCGGGCGAAAAACAGCGATACGCCGCTGCTGGTGATCACGCCGGAAGAGGCGATGGCGGCGGAAAAGGGCAAAGCCACGGGCATGAAAACCTGGCACTTCAAGGCGGCCAATGTGCGCGACGTGGCGTGGGCGTCGAGCCGCAAGTTCATCTGGGATGCGCAGGGTTTGAATAGCGGCGGCAAGCGCGTGATGGCCATGTCCTACTATCCGAACGAGGGCAATCCGCTGTGGCAGCAGTACAGCACGCGCGCCGTCGTGCACGCGATCGAGCAGTACAACAAGTACAGTTTCGACTATCCGTATCCGAACGCGATGTCCGTCAACGGCGCCGTGGGCGGCATGGAGTATCCGATGATTTCGTTCAATGGTGGGCGCCCCGTGAAGGACAAGAAAACGGGGGAACGCACGTATTCAAAGACGACCAAATATGACTTGATCGGCGTGATCATCCACGAAGTGGGCCATAATTATTTTCCCATGATCGTCAACTCGGACGAGCGCCAGTGGACGTGGATGGACGAGGGTTTGAATTCCTTCCTGCAGTACCTGGCCGAGCAGGCGTGGGAAGAGCATTTTCCGTCCTGGAATGGCGAGCCGCGCAAGATCGTCGACTACATGCGCAGCCAGAACCAGGTGCCCATCATGACCAACTCCGAGTCCTTGTTGCAGTTCACGGCGAACGCCTACGACAAGCCGGCCACGGCCCTCAACATCCTGCGCGAGACCATCCTCGGGCGCGAACTGTTCGACTTCGCCTTCAAGCAGTACGCCTTGCGCTGGAAGTTCAAGCGTCCAACTCCCGCCGACTTTTTCCGCACCATGGAAGACGCTTCCGGCACAGACCTGGACTGGTTCTGGCGCGGCTGGTTTTATACCACTGACGCGGTCGACATCAGCATCGACGGCATCAGCGAATATGGCGTGAGCACGAAGAATCCGGAAATCGAAAAAGCGTGGAAGAAGGCGCAGAAGGCCGCGCAGCCCATATCGATCTCGGACCAGCGCAACAAGGCGCTGCCGAAGAAGATCGACCTCGATCCTGCGCTGAAGGATTTCTATAACCGGCACGATGAATTCACGGTCACCAACAAGGACCGCAACAGCTATGCGGAGGAACAGGAAACGCTGGAGCCATGGGAGAGAAAGCTGCTGGAACAGCACAACATGGGAAAGCATCTGTACCTGGTCGATTTATCGAATCTCGGCGGCCTGGTGATGCCGCTGATCCTGGAAATCGAACTGAAAAGCGGCAAGAAGATTGTCGAGCGCGTGCCGGCCGAAGTGTGGCGCTACTCGCCGCACAAGATCAGCAAGGTCATCATCACGGACGAGCCGATGGTGGGGCTGGTGCAGGACCCGTACTGGGAGACGGCCGACATCGACATCAGCAATAACGCCTGGCCGAGAAAAATCACGCCATCGCGCCTGGAGCTGTTCAAGCAGGACCGCGACAAGAACAACCTGATGAAGGATGTTAATGTGCCGCTGAAGGCACCCGAGGCCAAGGCCGAAGCCAGGCCGGAAGCAAAATAGGGAAACAGCGCCGGCCAGTCCGGCGCTTTTTCTGCCAGGTCCGCGCTGGAAGTGCTATTCTGCGCGACGCCCCGGCGCACACGGACCGGGGCTTTCGCAAATCATTCAAAAGACGACCATGCAAACTTTGACCTTCCTGCGCGCGCTGGGCTGTGCGCTACTTTGCCAGGTGACCCTGGCCGCGCACGCCGACCCCCTCAGCTACGCGCGCTACGACCAGGTGCGCACGCGCGACCTGCAGCTGGACCTGAAAGCGGATTTCAAGCAAAAGACCTTGAGCGGCTATGCCGAGCTGTCCTTGAACTGGATCGACCCGGCGGCGCGCACCCTGGTGCTCGATACGCGCGACCTGTCGATCGCGAAGGTGCAGGTACAGGACAAGCGTGGCGCATGGCAGATGGCGCCGTACCAGCTGGACAAGGCCGACCCGGAAAAGGGCCAGGCGCTGCGCATCACTACCACGGGCCAGCCGGGCAAAGTGCGCGTCTACTATCACACGGCCCCCAATGCCATCGCGCTGCAGTGGCTCACGCCGCAGCAGACCATGTCGGGCAAGCTGCCTTTCATGTTCAGCCAGTCGCAAAGCATCAATGCCCGTTCGTGGGTGCCGTCGCAGGATACGCCGGCCGTGCGTTTTACCTATAGCGCACGCATCGATGCTCCAGCGGGCATGCGCGTCGTGATGAGCGCCGAGAATGACGAAAAGGCGACGGGCAAGGGCGGCTGGAAATTCAGGATGCCGCAGCCGATTCCTTCGTACCTGCTGGCCATCGCCATCGGCGAACTGGAAGTGCGTAAACTCGGCCCCCGCTCGGCCGTGTATGCGGAACCTCCGCGCATCAAGGCCGCCGAATACGAGCTGGCCGACACGGAAAAGATGATCCAGGCCGCCGAGGCCCTGTATGGCCCGTATGGCTGGGGCCGCTACGACATGATCGTGCTGCCGCCATCGTTCCCCTACGGCGGCATGGAAAACCCGCGCCTGACCTTCCTCACACCGACCATGATTGCGGGCGACCGCAGCCTGGTCGACCTGATCGCGCATGAACTGGCCCACTCGTGGTCGGGCAATCTGGTCACCAACGCGTCGTGGAAGCACATGTGGCTCAACGAAGGCTTTACCACCTACGTCACGACGCGCATCGTCGAACAGCTGTATGGCAGCGAAGTGGCGCAGATGGGCGTGCAGGTCGACCAGGAAGAACTGGCGGCCTCGATCAAGGAATTGCCGGCAGCGAAAACGGCATTGATCACGCGCGATGCGGACGCCAATCCGGCGGAAACGTACACGGACGACGGCATCATCTACCCGAAAGGCGCCTGGTTCCTGGCGACCATGGAGCGCCGTGCCGGCCGCGCCGTATTCGACCCCTTCCTGCGCGGCTGGTTCGACCAGCACGCGTTCCAGAGCGTGACGACGGAGCAGTTCATCTCCTACCTGCGCAAGAACCTGCTGGCGCAGCATCCGGACGTCATGCCGGAAGCGGAACTCGATGAATGGCTGTATGGCACCGGCGTGCCGGCCAGCGCGCAGCGCGTCGTCTCGCCGCGCCTGGCGCTGCTCGACCAGCACCGCGACGCCTGGCTGAAAGGCGAGCTGGCGACGAAGGACCTGGGCATGGACAAGTGGATCGCCATCGAATCGATGCACTTCCTGAACGATATCAACAACAAGGCCAGCGCGGCGCAATTGCGTGAGCTGGACCAGGTCTACGGCGTGGGCAAGAGCGGCAACAATGAAGTGGCCTACCGCTTTTATCTGGCCTCCGTGAACGCCGGCTATGACGTGCGCCAGCCCTTGCAGGCGTTCCTGATGAGCGTGGGCCGTCAGAAGTTCGTCGTGCCCCTGTACAGCGCCTTGATGAAGACGCCGCAGGGCCATGCCTGGGCCAAGGACGTGTATGCGCAGGCGCGCGAACGCTACCACCCGGTGACGCAGGAAAGCGTCGATAAATTGATGGCCGCGCAAGCGCATTGAACCTTCTTTGGACATCCTGACCATGCATACCATGAACCGTCTCGCCGCCGCCATCGTGCTGGCGTTTTCCGGCATCACCGTGCCGGTGCTGGCAGCCGATGCCGTACCTGTCGCTGCCGCCGCATCCGCGCCGGCGCCCGCCTTCGACCTTGACCGCGACGTCGCCACCGCACTGAAAGTGTTCGACGTGCCCGGCATGGCGATCGCCATCGTCAAGGACGGCAAGGTCATCACCGCCAGGGGCTTTGGCGTGCGTAAACTCGGCGAGCCGGCCGCTGTCGATGCGCAGACCCTGTTCGAGGTAGCATCGAACTCGAAGGGCTTCACGGCCGCCGCGCTGGCCATGCTGGTCGACGATGGCAAGCTGGCCTGGGACGATCCCGTCACCAAGCACCTGCCCGGCTTCCAGATGCACGATTCCTACGTGACGGGCGCCATGACCGTGCGCGACCTGCTGACGCACCGCAGCGGCCTGGGTCTGGGCGCGGGCGACTTGCTGTGGTGGCCGACCACCACCTTCAGCACCGACGAGATCATCGAGAAGCTGCGCTACATCCGCCCGGCCACGAGTTTTCGCAACAGCTATGCCTACGATAACCTGCTGTATATCGTGGCCGGCAAGATCATCGCCGACAAGGCGGGCAAGAGCTGGGGCGAGGCCATGCATGAGCGCATCCTGGCGCCGCTGGGCATGACGGGCACCACCACCAGCCTGCTTGAAAACGCGGGCAAGCCCGACGTCGCCAGTGCGCACAGCAAGATCGACGGCAAGATCACCGCCGTTAAGTCCATGCCTGTGCCGAACGCCGTGGGCGCCGTCGGCATCAACACGAATGCGGAAGATATCGCCAAGTGGATGATGGTGCTGCTCGACGGCGGCAAGATCGCCGGCGTGAAGGACAAGGACGGCAAGGAAGCGCGGTTGTTCAGCGAAAAGCAGGGCCGCGAAATGTGGACGGCGCAAACGCCGATCAAGATTTCCGAGCCGAAGCCGGCGCTGGCCGCGACGAAACCGAACTTCAGCGCATATGGCCTGGGCTTCCAGCTGCGCGACTACAAGGGCATGAAAGTGGCCATGCACGGTGGCGCGCTGCAGGGATTTTATTCGCGCGTGGTGATGGTGCCGGAAGCAAAACTGGGCGTGGCCATTCTGACCAATGCGGAAAATGGCGGTTCCATGACGGCGCTGCAATGGCGCATCCTCGACCATTACCTGCAGGCGGCGCCGTCGGACTGGCTGGCGCTGGTGGCCAAGGTGGAGCAGGACCAGCATGCGGAGGAAGTCAAAAAGCAGGGCAAGGCGTCGAGCGCGCGCGCAGCCAAATCGCAGCCGTCGCTGTCGCTGGCGGCGTACGACGGCGAGTACGAGGATGCCTGGTATGGCAAGGTCGTGATCAAGCCGGAAGGAAAAAAACACATCCTCAGCTTCACGCGCACGCCGGACCTGATGGGCGAGCTGGAACACTGGCAGCACGACACCTTCATCGTGCGCTGGAAAGAGCGCAATTTCAACGCCGATGCGTACGTGACGTTTTCGCTCAATCCCGATGGCAGCATCGACCGCGTGAAGATGGCGCCCGTGTCGGCCGAGACGGATTTCAGCTATGACTTCCAGGACTTGAGCCTGGTGCCGGTGAAGGCGAAGGAAGGCAAGAAGTAAAAGCAGAAGGCCACCGCAAGGTGGCCTTTTTTACGCTATGGCTTGACGAACTTCAGGGTCATGCGGTCGCTCTCGCCGATGGCCGTGTACTTGGCGCGCTCCACATCCTTGTTGGCGTAGGTGGGCGGCAGTGCCCAGACGCCGCCCTCATGGTCCGCCGTATCCTTGGGATTGGCGTTGATTTCCGATTTGGCCGCCAGTTTGAAGCCTGCGCTTTCGGCCAGCTTGATCACATACGCTTCGTGCATGTAGCCGCTGCTGGCCGTGGCATCCTGCGCCTTGTTCGCCGGTAGGCGGTGTTCGACGACGCCGAACACGCCGCCCGGTTTCAGGCTGTCATACACTTCCTTGAACAGGTTTTTCATGCCCTCTTCGCCGATCGGTATCCAGTTGTGGATATTGCGGAAGGTGAGCACCATGTCGGCCGTGCCCTTGGGCGCGATGCGGTAGGTGGTGGGGGGCGCGAAGGCGCCGAGTTCCACCTTGCCGAAAGCGCTCGGGTTGGCGTCGAGTTTTTGCTGGAAGCGCGCCGCGCCACGGCGTGCGCCTTCGCTGCTTGACTGCGGGTCGTTGCCGGCGGCGATCAGCTTGCCGTGGTCGCGCAGGTAGGGCGCCAGGATTTCCGTGTACCAGCCGCCGCCGGGTGCCAGCTCCACCACCGTCATGGTCGGCTTGATGCCGAAAAACGCCAGCGTTTCATACGGGTGGCGGGCGCTGTCGCGCAGCGCGTTGGCCGGCGTGCGCGCACTGCCGGCGATGGTGGCCTTCAGGGCTGCGTCGCCCGCATCGGCAGCCAGCGCCGCGCCGCTGCCGCCACAGGTCAGCATGACCGTCAGGGCCGCGGCCAGGGATACTCGCTTCATCATCATCATATGCTCCATGCGTGATTGGATCGGTTGGTCAATTGGTGGCGATCGCCATCAACGCCGATCATCGGGCAAGCACGCTGGCCGGTCAAGCGGATTCCGTACCCCAGGCGACGGCATACGCGGGCATGTCGCAGGTGTTGAGCGCATCGGCGATGGCCGCGCCACGGCCGTGCGTAAAGGGCAGTTCGCCCGTCCAGACGGCATGCGCCATGTCGCCCGCATCGTCGAGCGGGCCGCCCGTGCGCTGCTTGACGGCGCATTCGTCGAGCGCGATGCGCAGCACGGTGGTGGCCGCGTACTCCTTGGCGCTGCCGCCGCGCACGTGCGCCAGGCGTCCCGGCGCCAGCTTCTCCATCAGCGCGTCCATGGCCGCATGCTGCTGGCCGATGTCGCTGACTTTCTCAAACTGCCCATACACCATCGCCGAGCGGTAGTTCATGGTGTGATTGAAGGCGGAGCGCGCCAGCACCAGGCCGTCGAGATGGCTGACCGTCACGCACGCGTCGCCGTCGAGCAAGAGCTGCTTGAGCATGCGGCTGCCGTTCGAGCCATGGATGTACAGGTGGCCACCGATGCGCCAGCAGGCGGTCGGGATGCAATGGCTGCCCTTGTCGTCGCGGAAGGCGATATGGCACAGATAGGCGGCATCGAGGATGGCGTGCAGGGTGGTCTGTTCATAGCTGGCCAGTTCGGCGACGCGGCGCACGCGGGTGCGGGGGCTGGGGGGGCAGGGCGGTAGCGGTCATGGTGGAAGTCCCGTTGGTTGAAGAAGCAGGTCGCACTATAATCGGCATCTGGACCTGAAAAAAGATCCAGAACCGATAAATAATTTAGAGCCACAATGAAGGGGAAGCATGGACTTCGCTTTGCTGCTGAATGCGTTCGAGCGCACGCACTGCGGGCGGGGCTGGTCGCGCCAGCGCCTGCTGCATGAATGCCTGCGCGCGGCGATCCGCGGTGGCCAGCTGGCGCCCGGCACGCGGCTGGCCGCCACGCGCGTGCTGGCGGCCGAACTGGGACTGGCGCGCAATACCGTGCTGTACGCCTACGAGCAGCTGGCCAGCGAAGGATTTGTCTTGCCGGACCGGCGCGGCACCGTCGTCGCCGGCAGCGCTGGCGTGCCGGTGGCCGCGCCTGCGGCAGGGGGCAACGGTGGCTTGTCCCGCCGCGCGCGGCATTTGCGCGGCGTGGCGGGACAGGATGTGAATGCGTCGGTCGTGTTTCCCGCCGACGCCATGGGCGCGTTTGCGCCTGGCGTACCGGCGCTCGATGAGTTTCCGCTGGCGCAGTGGCGGCGCATGCTGGACCGCGCCTGGCGCGCGCTGACGCCGCGCCAGCTCAATTACGGCGACCCGGCCGGCGAGCCGTCGTTGCGCATGGCCATTGCCGAGCATTTGCGCGCCGCGCGCGGCGTCGTCTGCGATGCGGGCCAGGTGTTCATCACGGACGGCACGCAAAGCAGCCTCGATGTCTGCCTGCGCGCCTTTGCCGACCAGGGCGACACCTTGTGGATCGAGCATCCAGGCTATGGCGGCGCGCTGGCGGCGGGCCGTGGCGCGGGCTTGCAGGTGACCGGTATCGCGGTCGACATGGACGGCATCGCACCGACGGATGACGACTGGCGCGACACGCCGCCGCGCCTCATCTACACCACGCCGTCGCACCAGTATCCGACGGGCAGCGTGCTCAGTCCCGCGCGCCGCATGGCGCTGCTCGAACGCGCCCGCGTGGCCGGCGCCCTGATTATCGAAGACGATTACGACAGCGAGTTTCGCCATGGCGGCCCACCTCTGGCCGCGATGCAGGGACTGGTGGCCGACGCGCCCGTCGTGTACCTGGGGACCTTCAGCAAGACCATGTTTCCCGCCTTGCGCATCGCCTTTATCGTCGTGCCGGCCGCGCTGGCCGGGGCCTTCGCACAGATGCAGGCGCAGGGTGCCGCGCGGGGGAGGGTGGCGGAACAGCTGGCGCTGGCCGAGTTCCTGCGCAGCGGCCTGTTTGCGCGCCACGTGCGGCGCATGCGCCGGCTGTATCGCCAGCGCCGCGATGCCTTGAGCGAGGCGCTGCAGCGCCATGCGTGCGCGGGCGCATCCATCCATGGCGGCACGGCCGGCATGCACCTGGCGCTGCGTTTCCATGATGGCGCATGGGATGACCTGGCGCTGAGCCGCAGCGCCGCGCAGGACGGCATCGTGGCGCTGGCCCTGTCCGCGCATGGCACGGGAGAAGGAGTGGGCTGGAATGGTTTCCTGCTCGGTTATGCCCAGGTGCCGGCCGAGAACATGGATGGCCTGGCGCGCCGCCTGGGTGGACTGCTGCCGGCGTGATGCAGCTACCTTATTGCTGGTCCTGCATCCACTGCTTCAAGCCGTTGACCCAGTTCTTGGCGGGCAGGTTGAACTGCTTCTTGATGGTGGCGGCGCGTTCGTATAAATCGCTGAAGTCGAGCGACGGCGATTTTTTGAAGGCCAGCACGACGATGTTTTCATCTTCCATTTCCGGCACCCAGACGACGGCGTCGAAAACCAGCTCCATCGCCTGCAGATTCTTGTCGTAGTTGGGGAAGTCGCCGAAGACATTCGTGCACATGATGCCGTCGTCCGTCAGGCAGTCGAAGCAAGCCTGGTAGAACTCGGGCGTGTCGAGCACGGGGCCGCGCGCGTCTTCGTCGTACAGGTCCACTTGCAGCGCATCGACGGTGCCGTGGTTGGCCGGATCGAGCACGAAGTCGAGCGCATTCATTTCGCGCACGTCGAGGTGCGCGTCATTCGGCGGCAGCGCGAACTGGGCGCCGCAGATGGCGATCACGTTCGGATTGAGTTCGATGGCCGTGACCGTGGCGTCGGGGAAGCGGCGGTAGCTGAATTTGGTCAGCGCGGCGCTGCCCAGGCCCAGCTGCACGATGCGTTTGGGCTGCGTCTTGAACAGCATCCACATCATCATCATCTGCACGTATTCGAGCTCGATGGCGTCGGGTTTGTCCAGGCACATGGCGCCCTGCACCCACTTGGTCCCCAGGTGCAGGTAGCGGATGCCGCGGTGTTCTGTGGTGGTGGCAGGCGGGTGGCCCGGGTGGCTGAAAGCGGTATGGCTGGTGGAGGTGAAGTCGGTCGTCATGGCGCCAGTTTAGCAGCCGGCTGAAAAAAAGACGCCGCAGCGTCTTTTTGGTGGGGAGCTCAAGATTGCTTGCGGCGTCGTGCCAGGAAGCCCAGTACGCCCAGGCCGGCCAGCAGCATGCCATAGGTTTCTGGTTCAGGAACGGGGGCCAGGTTCAGGTTGAAGGTGCCGCCATAGCTGCCGCCATTGCTGTTGCCCATCACGGTGAGAACCATCGGGCCGTTGAACAGCAGGTTGGTTGGCGCTAGCACTTCGCCCTGGGCATAGCCGAAGACGGTGGGTCCGCCAAAGCCCGTCAGGGCGATGCCGTTCAGGTTGGCACTGCTGAAGTTGATGGACGAAGCATCGCTGCCCGTGACCGACAGGTTGGCCAGGAAGGCTTGCGCGGTCGAACCGAACGTGGCGTCGGGCGTGAAGGTGAAGGTGTCGGTAAAGGCGCCGAGCGGATCGGGCGTGGCGTTGAAGCCGCCCGTCCACAGGTTGCCGGTGGTGTTGATCAGGTCCACGTTGTACGCTGTCGCCTGCGCTACGCCGATGGAAGCCGCGCTCAAGAGTGCTACTGCGATGAGTGATTTCAGTTTCATTTTTATCCCCGCGAAAAAACGATTAATGTTTCAAAAAAACCGTACCGCTCAGATAAATTATCGCCAGGACATTTCATTGTCAATTAGCTATTTTTATATCATTATGCAAACTTAAATAGCTTATTTCTAATACACGGGCATAGCGCTCGTTATGTTGCAATATTAAAAACTCTAATTATCAATATAATACTGAAAAATAATTGCGCAGCATGTGATGGAAAAATCGTTGCGCCAGTAACTAATTTCTGTCCAGCAAGGGAAGAATTAGAGTTACCGCCAGGCCGCCGTCCTCGCGGTTGGCCAGCGTGATGCGCCCGCCATGGGCTTCGGCGATTTCGCGCGCCAGCGCCAGGCCAAGTCCCGTGCCGCTGCGCTTGGTGGAATAAAACGGCACCAGCGCGTTTTCCAGCACGGCGCCGCTCATGCCCGGCCCGCGGTCGCGCACTTCGATGCGCAACTGCCCTTGCGCCAGGCTGACGTGCAGGCCGATGTGCTCCTCCCGCGAGCCCGATTCCAGCGCATTCTTGAGCAGGTTGAGCAGTGCCTGCTGCATTTGCGCCGCATCGAACACGGCCGCCTGCGCGGGCGGCGGGCAGTCGAGCCTGAAGGCCGCCTGCGAGGCCAGGCCATCGAGGAAAGGCTGCCACTCGCACGGCGCCAGGCGCGGCGCGGGCAGCTTGGCAAAGCGCGCATAGCCGAGGATGAAGGTTTCCAGGTGGCGCGTGCGCTCTTCGATGGTGGCGAGGATTTGCGGCAGGCGTTCCGTCTGGCCGCGGCGTACCAGTTCGGCACCGGAATGGGCCAGCGAGGCCAGCGGCGCCAGCGAGTTGTTGAGCTCATGGCTGATGACGCGGATGACTTTTTTCCACGTCTGCACTTCCTGGCGCCGCAGTTCCAGGGTCAGCTGGCGCAACAGCAGCAGTTCATGCTTGCGTCCGTTCAGGCTGAAGCTGCGCCGCGCCAGGTGATACACCTCTTCCTGTTCCCCTTCGCCGCTGGTAAACAGGCCGTCGTTGCGGCGCGCCAGCGCCTCGGCCAGGGCCGGCGTCGCTTCGCGCACGATGTCCGGCAGGTGGCGCCCTTCGAGCCGGCGGCCGTGATGCAGCAGCTGGCGCGCGGCCAGGTTGGCGTAGACGATGGCGCTGCCCTCGGCCACCAGCAGCATGGCCACCGGCGTGTTTTGCACCATGGTGTCGAGCAGCAGTTCGCGCTGCACCAGGTCCAGGCGCTGCTTGCGCAGCACGTCGCCGAGCGCATTGTGGGCCGCCACCAGGTCGGCCAGTTCATCGTTTTGCGGCCAGCGCAAGCTGAAGCCGAAGTCGCCGTCCTGGTAGCTGGCGACCGTGCCGCTCAGGGCGCGAAACAGCGACAGCATCGCCTGCAGCTGCGCGCGGATGGTAATGACGGCGACCGGCAACACGCACAGCAGGGTACCTGCCAGCACCAGCAGCGGCTGGTCGGGTAAAAAATGCGCGAGCAGCAGGGCGATGACGATGCCCAGCACCAGCAAGGTAACGATCAGCGCCGTCCAGCGCGTGAGCAGGGAGAGGCGCATGGGGCGGTTTGCCATCAGCCGCGCGCGATGCCCAGGCGTTCCATGCGCCGGTACAGCGCCTGGCGCGACAGCCCCAGTTCCTGCGCCGCCTGCGCCACCACGCCTTGCGCGCGCGCCAGCGCCGCGGTGACGCTGTCGCGGTCCGGCTCCGTCGCGGCGCCATCCTGCGGCGCGCGCAGCGATGGCGCGCCTGCCAGCGGCAAGCCCGTCTCCTGCGAGCGGATCACGGGACCTGCCGTCAGCAGGCTGGCGCGCTGCATGACGTTTTTCAGTTCGCGCACATTGCCCGGCCAGCCATGGGCCAGCAGGGTCGCCTGCGCCTGCGCATCGAGCGTTTTCTCGCTGCCCAGGAAATGCCGCGCCAGTACCAGGATGTCAAGCGGGCGCTGAGCCAGCGGCGGCAGGCGCAGTTCGATCACGTTCAGGCGGTAAAACAGGTCTTCGCGGAACGTGCCGGCCTTGATCATCGCCGGCAGGTCGGCGTTGCTGGCGCTGATGACGCGCACTTTCACCTGCCGCTCGCGGTTCGAGCCGAGGCGCTCGAAGCGTCCCGTTTCCAGCACGCGCAGCAGCTTCATTTGCCCGGCCAGCGGCAGGTTGCCTATCTCGTCGAGGAACAGCGTGCCGCCGTCGGCCGCATCGAACTTGCCGTCGCGCGCGCGGGTGATGCCCGTGTACGCGCCGGCCTCGGCACCGAACAGTTCCGCCTCGATCAGGTCCACCGGCACGGCGCCGCAATTGAGCACCACGAAAGGACCGCTGGCGACCTGGGAATTGGCTTGCACGATGGCGGCGATGCGTTCCTTGCCGCTGCCGTTCGGCCCCGAAATGAGCACGGGCACGTCGGCGCGCGCCACCTGGCACGCCAGGTGCACCACGCGTTCGGTGGCCGGGTCTTGCCACACCATGCCGCGCAGGTCGAAGTCGTGTTCCAGGGCGTGGCGCTGGCGCTGCTCGGCCACCACGCGCTGGCGCAGCGCGCGGTTGGCTTGTCCCAGTTCCAGCAGGTTCTGCACGCTGGCGATCAGGCGCCGGTCGTCCCATGGCTTGGCCAGGTAGTCGGCCGCGCCGGACTTGATCAGGTCGACGGCCGCGTCGAGCTGCGTCCAGGCTGTCAGCAGGACCACGGGCAGGTCCGGGTAGCGCGCGCGGATGGCGTGGAACAGCGCGCTGCCTTCTTCGCCCGAGGTGGTGTCGGCCGTGAAGTTCATGTCCTGCACCACCAGGTCGATGGCGTGGCGTTCGAGCAGCTGCAGGCCTTCCTCGGGCGAGGCGGCGCGCACGGCGTCGATCTCGTGCAGGGAGAACAGCACGTCGAGCGCGATGGCCACGGCGGCATTGTCGTCAATAATCAGTACGGTAGGCATGCGCGCAGCATATCACTCAGGTGCCGGCTCAGGTACTGCGGGTGGCAGTGGCCGGCGAAATACTGGCCGCGCGCCATGCCGGGCCGTACACGGCGCCCACGCCCAGCAGCCAGAACACCAGCGCGCCGGCCAGCAGATAGCCGGGCGGCAGGCGCGCCATTTCCAGCTGGCTTACCAGCAGCTGATTCAGGCCCAGGGCCAGCAGCACGCCGCATGCCACGCCGACGCTGGTGATCATGAAATTCTCGGTCAGGAAATAGCGCAGGATGTCGATGCGGCGCGCGCCGAGCGCGCGCCGCACGCCGATCTGCTTGCGCCGCTGCGAGACCCACAGGCTGGCGATGCCGACGATGCCGCTGGCCGTCACCAGCAGCAGCAGGGTGCTGACGGCGATGAGCATCCAGGACAAGCCCCGGTCGGCCAGATAACGTGATTTTCGGTGCTGTTCCAGGGTATCCGTGCGCACCAGCAGGCGCTCGCTGCTGGACTTGCGGATCGCTTGTTCCGCCTCTTTCATCAGGCGGTCGCGCTGGCCTGGTTCTGCCCGCACGGCAAATAGCAGCGAATCGCGCCCGCCCGTCAGGCGCGCCGGCAGGATGATCGAATACTCGCCCTGGGCGCCGACCTGGCCGACCTGGGTCTGCAGCCGTTCCACCACGCCGATCACGCGCATCTCGTCATCGTTGTCGCCGGTGCCATTGAACAGGGGTTTGCCGACAAAGCTGGTTTCGCCGGGCCAGATCTTTTGCGCCGCGGCGCGCGTCACGATCACCACCTTGGGGAAGCTTTCATCGACGTCTTCATTGATTTCCGGGACCTCGTCGGCATGGAAATCGCGCCCTTCCACCAGCTTCAATCCATATGTCTTGACCAGCGAATCGGGCGTGACGTACATCGAGGTGCTGGCGCTGGCCGCGGCCTGTCCGCGTTTGGCCGCGACGTTGGTGCTGCTGCCGGAGCGCGACAGAACCGCCTGCGTGGTTTGCGCCACGGAGACCACGCCCGGCAGGGCGCGCAGTATCGCGGCCTGGCGCTTCTGCTCGGCTATCTGGCGTTGCGGGCTGCCTTTGTCCATGCTCTGGACTTTGACATAGAAGATGTCGTTTTCGGCTACCACGCCGGTGGGACGGGCGGCGATGGCCTGGCGCAGGTTGACGATGTACAAGGCGTTGGCCAGGATGGCGAGGCTGATGGCGACTTGCACGGCGACGAGCACGGCGCCGGTCTTGTTGCGCATCAGCGCCGACAGGATGGGGCGGATTTCCATGTTGGGCCTCATTGTGAAAAGGTGGGTGTCATTGGGATTTGAGCTGCATGGCCGGCGTGACCTGGCAGGCGCGCCAGGTGGGCAACAGCCCTGCGAGCAAGGCCGCCAGTACGGAAACGGCAAACGTCAGCAGCAGCATCGGGACATCCAGGTGCGCCACGGTGCCCAGCTCTTTCGACTGTGAACTCACCACGGCCAGGGCGGCATAGGCCAGCAACAGGCCCAGCACGCCGCCGGCCAGCCCGATGACGCCTGTCTCAATGAGGAACTGGCGGAAGATGTCGCGCTGCGTGGCGCCCAGCGCGCGGCGGATGCCGACTTCCGCCGCCCGCACGGAGAACTTGGCCAGCAGCAGGCCGATGGTGTTGACCAGGCAGAGCAGCAGGAAGCCGAAGGCCAGCCAGGCGGCCAGCTTGTTGTCGTTGTCGACAACGTTCAGGAAATCGAGCCACTGCCTGACGTCGTACAGCATGTTGGGCGCATGGCGCGGCATGCGGCCCAGCTTGCGCTGTTCGGCCGCATAGCTGTCGAGATAAGCCTGCAGCTCGCTGCGTTCGCCGGCGCTGGCCATTTCGAACCAGAATTGCAGCCAGGTGCAGTCCGATGCAAGGATGCCCTGGTAACCGGGGCTGCGCTCGACGCCGCTGCAGGCCATGCCGCCGTCATGCCCCGTTTCGTGGCGAATGGCGCTGGCAAACGGAATGAAGAATTCATCCTCCGTGCCGAAAGCACCCTTGCTGCCGATGATGCGGTGCACGCGCGGCACGGGGTCCCACTGAGCGAGCACGCCGCTGACCAGATAGGGACGTCCCAGCACCGTCACGCGCTGGCCCACGGGATTGACTGTGCCCAGCAGCTTTTCCGCCAGGGCGCGGCTCAGGACGATGACGTCGGCGCCGCTGTCGTCGTCGGCCTCGCTCCATGGCTGGCCATACAGGAAGGGCACTTCAAACATGGCAAAGAAATCGCGTGTGGGAGCCAGGCCCTGGGCCCGGAAGGCGCCGAGGTCCCTGCGCGCCGGTTCCACGGGGCCGGCCACGCCGTACATGACGCTGCGGCGGATGCCTATCTTGCTGGCCATGAAGTTCTTCGCATCGGTATAGGCGAGTTGTGCCTGGCCGAAGCTGGGCTTGGTGCCCGGCGTATAGCCTTTCAAGGGAACTACGTCGATCATCGGCACGAACATGCGGTCGCTCTTGTGCGGCAAGGGGTCGCCCGACATGGCGTGCAGGATGGTCACGGTGGCCACGCTGGCGGCCACGCCGACAGCCAGGGTCAGCACCATCAATGCCGTCAGGGCGGGATTGCGGCGCAGGTTGCGCAGGCCCAGCTTGAAATAGTAGTGGAACATGGCGGCTCCTAGGCGGTCGCGTGCTGTGGCCTGGCCGACAGCGTGGCGCCATGCTGCACCAGGTCCGACACCTGGCCGTCGATGATGTGCACGTTGCGTTGCGAACGCAGCGCCAGTTCGGGATCGTGCGTCACCATCAGGATGGTCGTGCCTTGCGCGTTGATATCCTCCAGCAGTTCCATCACGCCGCGCGCCATCTGCGTGTCCAGGTTGCCCGTCGGTTCATCGGCCAGCAGCAGTTTCGGCGAGCCGGCCAGTGCGCGTGCGATCGCCACGCGTTGTTGCTGCCCGCCCGACAGTTCGGCCGGATAATGCTTCATGCGCGAGGCCAGTCCCACCTTGGCCAGCGCATCCTCGATGCGTTCGCGGCGCTCGGCGCTGTTGAAGCCGCGGTAGCGCAGCGGCACGTCGACGTTGTCGAACAGCGACAGGTCGGGAATCAGGTTGAAACCCTGGAAGATGAAGCCCAGTTTTTCATTGCGCAGGCGCGAGCGGGCATTGTCATCCATGCCCCTGACGTTGACGCCGTCAAGGATGTATTCGCCGTCGGTGAATTCCTCGAGCAGCCCGGCGATGTTCAGGAAGCTCGTCTTGCCGGAGCCGGACGGTCCCGTGACGGTGACGAATTCGCCCTGGCGAACGTGGATCTCGAAGCCGCGCAGCGCGTGCGTTTCGATCATGTGGGTGCGGTAGATCTTGCTCAGGTTTTGCATGCGCAGCATGGGAAGCCTCCTTGTTGACTGAAATTAATTGAGTGCGACGCGGGCCGCGTTCGCGAAATTTTCCGTACCGGCGACCACCACCTTGTCGCCCAGCTTCAGGCCCCCCAGAATCTCGACGGCCGAGATGCTGGTGGCGCCCAGCTTGATGGGCGTGCGGACGGCCACGCCATCGCGCACCACGTAGGCAAAGCGTCCGCCTTCGGCTTCGACGAAGGAGCCGCGCGCCAGCATCAGCACATTGGGCCGCTCGTCGATCAGCAGGCGTGCCGAGACGCGCTGGTTCTGGCGCAGGCCGGCCGGCTGTTCGCCGTTGAAGCGCACGCGCGCCAGCACTTGGTTCTTGACCACTTCGGGCGACAGCGCCGACAGCTTGCCGGAGGCGCGGATGGCGCCCGTTTCGATCTCGGCGCTCATGCCCAGGCCGATGTCGGCCACATACGTTTCCGGTACTTCCAGCTCCACTTCCAGCTGCGACAGGTCGACCAGGGTCATCAGGGCCGTGTTGGCCTGCACCACGCTGCGGTTGGCCACCGACAGTGTGCCGATGAAGCCATTGACGGGCGCGCGCACGGTCAGCTCGTCGACCCTGCGCTGGGCGTTGTCGCGGCTCAGGCGCTGGCGTTCCAGTTCGTTGACCCGGGTCTTCAGCGCCAGGGTCACGTCCTCGCCTTCCAGGCCCGCCGCCTGCGAAGCGTGCTTGCTGCGGATCTCGGCGGAATTCAAGGCATCCTTGGCCTTCTGGTAATCGATCTTGGCGATGATGCCCACCTGCGCCACGCTTTCATAGCGCTCCAGCGTGCGCTGGGCGGACAGGCGCTCGATTTCCGCCGTGTCCGCTTCGCGCCGGGCCAGCAGTTTCTGTTTCTTGGCCAGGATCTGCTGGCGCGCCACTTCCGCTTCCAGCTGCTGCACGCTCGACTGCTCGCGTTTCAGCGCGTCCGACAGGTCGGGCGACTCCAGTACGGCCAGGATGTCGCCCTTCTTGACGGTGTCGCCGGCCTTCGCTTTCAGCGTGACGGTGGCCACCGTGGTCGAGTACAGGGTCGGGCTGATGGCGGCGACCACGCGTCCGTTCACGGCGGCGTCGCGGATCAGGGTACCGCGCGTGACGTCGGCGATGCGCAGGCGGTCGGCATTGACGGAATGTTCGCTGTTGCGCCAGCCCGCAACGGCAGCGATGGCGGCGCCGATGACGACGGCGGCGCCGGCCAGCAGCAGGGCGCGTTGCTTGTGGCGCTGGCCCGGCGGGGCGGACAGTACGGCGTCTTGGGAGGAAGTATCGCGGATCATGGTCAGGTCTCGTGAAGGATACCTTTCTCAATGCACGATCCGTGCCAATTGTTAAGTCGTTGATTTGAATGGGGAAAAGATTTGGCGTCCGGCTGTCCGCCGTGTCCGCGTTGTCCAGCATGTCCGTCCGCGCAGGTTGCACTTGATAAATTGGCAATCGCCTGCATCTGCGGGAACATACCTTTCATAGACTCCTCCACAGGCGCCATGCATCCGTTCCTCCAGCAACTTTTCCCTGCCCGCGTCTTCGCGCCGGCGCTCGATTATCCTTTTGCGCGCAGCGACGTGGCAATGCTGCAGCGGCTGGCGGGCGAGGCGCCAGCGCTGGATGAGCAGACCTGGGACGAGCTGCTGCTCGACCAGTATGCGGCGCAGTTGGCGCGCGAGACCAGCATCTTCGGCCAGCAGGAGCTGCACCGGCGTCTGAGCGGCGGCCAGGCTGATCCTGCCTCCATTGCGCGCGTCCGGCAATTGCTGGACGATCCGGCCCAGGCGGCCAGCCTGCAGCGCGCCTGCCTGCCCTTGCGTCAGGCTGATACGGAAGTGTGCGCAACCCTGTTTGGTGCGGCGCCGGCGCCGGCGCCCTGGTGGCGCGCCTGGCTCTGGCTGGTGCCGCTGGCCTTGTTGCTGGCCATCGCCGCTACCTGGCTGACGGGGTGGCCGGCCCTGTTCGGCGTGGTGGCCGCCTGCGTGGCGCTGATGACCGTGCAGGCGCGTTTTTACGAAAGCGCCAAGGCGTGGGAGCGCACGCTCGATACCTTGCGGTACCTGCTGAAAACCCGTGCCGCGCTGGCGCGGCTCGATGTGCCGGCAGCCTTGCCATTGGCTGCGGAGGGCGCGCAGGCGGCAAAACTGACGCGCGCCATCGAGCGTTCGCTTCTGCATTACGTGCCCTTCATCGATACGATACTGGTCGAATATGGCGACTGGCTCCTGCTGAAAAACGTCAAGCGCTATTTCCGCACGCGCCAGCTGGTGGCGCAGCAGCTGCCCTTTTTGCGCGACAGCTTTACCCGGGTGGCCCAGCTGGAAGCAGACCTGGCCCTGGCGCGCCACCTGCGCGGCCGCGCGCAGTTTTGCTGGGCGCAGGAAAGCGATGCGCGGCAGTTATCGCTCGATGCCATGGTGCATCCGCTGCTGGACGGCGCCAAGCCCCTGTCGCTGCGGCTCGATGGCCGCGGCGCCTTCATTTCGGGGCAGAATGCGGTGGGCAAAAGTACTTTGTTGCGCGGCGTGGGGCTCAATCTGATCAGTGCGCGCGCCTTCGGCTTTTGCTATGCGCAGGCGGCCCGGGTGCCCATGCTGCCCCTGCATTCGAGCATGCAGAATGAAGACTCGCTCGATGGCGGCGAAAGTTTATATATCGCCGAATTGCGGCGCGCGCGCGAATTGCTGGCGCTGGCCGAGGGCGGCGCGCCGGCGCTGTTTCTGATCGACGAGATTTTCCGCGGCACGAACCATCTGGAATCGGTGGCGGCGGCTGCCGCCGTGCTGCATTCCCTGGCCGCGCAGCACCTGGTGATCGTCTCGTCGCACAACCTGGTGCTGGGACCCTTGCTGGAAGATTGCCTGGCGCCGTGGTGCGTGCGCCGCGATGACGCCGGCGCGCTGTTGCTGGCGCCCGGCGTGCTGCGGGCCACAAATGGCATCGCCCTGCTGGCGCAGCGCGGTTTTGACGCCGGCATCGTGGACAAGGCGGGGCGCGTCTTCGATTGGCTCAGCACGCACATGGCGCAACCGGCCGATTGCGGCGGCGTGCTCGAACGGGCCTGACGGCCGGTTGTTACTTGTCCTGCTTTTCCGGTGTGCTCTTGTCGATCACTTCGCGGCAATCGCCGCGGATGATGGCGTTGTCGTAGTTGGTCCAGCCATAGCTGTCGACGTAGCGCTTGTGCTGTTTGAAGCGGGGGCTGGCGATGCTCCATTCGGGCTGTTCGCCGGCAAAACGGATGTCGCCCAGGTCGAGCAGGGTGTGGAACATGTTTTCCGTCGACAGGCGCGCCTTTTGATGGCGCCGCAGCTGCGTCACCTTGTCCGGATAGTGCTGCTGGAATTGCGGCGAATACCAGACGAAGGCGGGCACGTGGAATTCGAACTGCGTGTTGTGGCCATGGAAGGCCAGGCGGCAGGTGCCGTCGTACAGGGTCTGGCCGTGATCGGCCACGTAGACGAGAGAACTGCGCAGGGCGGTGCGCTGGCCATCGTCCTTCAGCATGCCGATCACGTTCGACAGGAACCAGTCCGTGTACAGGATGGAGCTGTCGTAGCTGTTGTTCAGCTGCGGCTTGATGGCCGTGTCCGTGTAGACGGGCTTGTCGACGCCGAACAGCGACGGCTGCCACTTGTCGAAGGACTTCGGATAGCGCTGGCTGTAGTTCCAGTGGCTGCCCAGCGTGTGCAGCACGATGAGTTTTTTCGGCGCCGGGTCGGCCAGCGCGTTCTTGAACGGATCGAACAGGATCTGGTCGAAGTTCGAATTGTTGGTAAAGCCGCCCAGGTTCAGAAATTGCACCACGTCCGCTTCCTTGGCAAACACGGACACGGGCGTGTCGAACTGGCCGAACGAGATCTGGTTCGACAGCCAGTAGGTCTTGAAGCCCGCTTCCTTGTAGGCGGTGAGGAAGGATTTTTCCGAGAAGCCATCCTTGAGGCTTTGCGTGGCCGGCTTGCGCGAGATGATGACGGGCACGGACAGGCGCGTGGCGGAAACGGCCGTGATGACGTCGGCCAGCGGCACCAGGTTGCTTTCCTGTTTCAGCAGGGGATTCGTGTCGCGCTCATAGCCGTTCAGGCTCCAGCGGTCGTAGCGCGACGATTCGCCGATCACCATGACCACCACTTCCGGATGGGGATCGGGCTGTTGCTGGTGCGCGCCGAAACGGAAGCTGCTGCTTTTCTGTCCCAGTTCGGCCAGGTATTTGCGCTCCTTGTAGAAATCGAAGCCGCGCGCAGCCAGGCCGAAGGGCCAGGAATTGCTGACGGTGTCGAAGGCGTAGGGCAGGCGCGCCCAGTGGGGCAGGCTGGGCCAGCCCAGGCCCGTCTCATCGGCGCCGGCGATGCTGGCGTTTTCCGGCTTGCTGCTTTCCTCGTCTTCCTCGGCCGTTTCGTCATCGGCCGAGCTGGCGTCGCCGAAGCCGGAGGCGCCCGCCTTGCCGCTGGCCGCCGAGTTGCCGGCCTTGGCCGATGCTGGGGCGCTGTGCAGGACTTTGGCGTCGAAACCGAATTCGTAGCCATACCACCAGAAACCGCCCAGCAGGAGCAACAGCACGAAGGCGGCTGGGCGCGTCTTGCCGCGCCAGTCGAGGTCGCGCGTGCGCGCGGCCGCAAACCAGCTGGCAGCGCACCAGGCGATCACGCCGAGCATGACGGCGCCCATCAGCCATACTTTCTGCCCGAGGAATTCCATCGCTTCCTTGGGGCTGGTTTCGAAGATGATACCCAGGTGGTGCGTGGAAATGCCCTGGCCATAGAAGATGAACAGGTAGATTTCCGTCGGCAGGGCCAGGAAGGCGGGCACCAGCAGCCAGTGGAAATATGCGGGGCGCTTGAACACGCTCCAGACGGCCAGCCAGGCCAGCAGTTCGAACGTGAGCATCTGCCAGGGATGCTCGAGTGCACGTCCCAGCAGCGCGGGGATGAAGGGCACGGCCGTCAGCAAGGCGTAGGTCAGCAGCAGGAACAGATTGGCGGGGCGAAGCAAGGGGCGCATAAAGGAGGGCAGCGAAAAATGTCCGCTATTATCAATCCTTTTGTTGTCTTGCGGTCATACAAGAATGTGCGGCCCCGACGCTTGGTTGTAGAGAAAGAATGCCAAATCATCAAGCGCTGCGAGGTGCCGGCACCCGCACGCCGCCCCCAAAGATTAGTCAAAATGCCACAAAAATGCCGCTTTTTTGCCTTTTTTTATAGCAAAAAGCGGTAAACTGATTGACCCCCTGTAACACAAGGTCTAAACTAGCGAGTTCTCGATTTTATTCTGCTCATCGTTTACGTATTGCTTGGCATTTCATGGCCGCTCCTTATCGAGTGGCTGCGGGCGCCTCCGGTGCGCAGTAGATGAAAGCGGGACGAGGTTTTAGTCGCCGGGCATCTTGCCCGGGTTATTAATCGTAGTTTTTTGTTGGATTTATAACGATGCCAACCATCAATCAATTGATTCGCAATCCACGCGTCGCTTTGACCGTGAAGAGCAAATCGCCGGCGCTGGAAAACAGCCCGCAAAAACGTGGCGTCTGCACACGTGTTTACACCACGACTCCAAAGAAGCCTAACTCGGCTCTGCGTAAAGTCGCTAAAGTTCGTCTGACCAATGGTTTCGAAGTCATTTCGTACATTGGCGGTGAAGGCCATAACCTGCAAGAGCATAGTGTTGTGCTGTTGCGCGGCGGTCGCGTTAAGGATTTGCCGGGTGTGCGTTACCACATGGTTCGCGGTGCCCTGGATACCCAAGGCGTTAAAGACCGTAAGCAATCGCGTTCGAAGTACGGTACCAAGCGCGCTAAAGCAGGCAAGAAGTAATAGGTTGTACGCAGCAAACCCAAGTTTCGCTCAGTGGCAACTAGCTAAGTGAATGTAGTCGACCGCATCTGGTCGAGTAAGTGGAGGACTATGATGGTCGTCCGCGAGTGTGCGAAGAACGCGCGCTCAACTGAAGATTGAAAGGAATTGATATGCCACGTCGTCGTGAAGTACCCAAGCGCGAAATTTTGCCAGATCCAAAATTCGGCAACACTGATGTCGCTAAATTTGTAAACGTGCTGATGCTGTCCGGTAAGAAATCGGTTGCAGAAAACATCATCTACGGTGCTTTCGAGCACATCGCAGCAAAATCGGGTAAAGATCCACTCGAAGTTTTTGCTACCGCAATCAACAACGCCAAGCCGTTGGTTGAGGTGAAATCCCGTCGCGTCGGTGGTGCAAACTACCAGGTGCCGGTCGAAGTTCGCCCAGTCCGTCGTATGGCTCTGTCCATGCGTTGGTTGCGTGAAGCTGCTAACAAGCGCAGCGAAAAATCGATGCCACAACGCCTCGGCGGTGAGCTGATGGAAGCGGCTGAAAGCCGCGGCGGCGCGATGAAAAAACGCGACGAAGTCCATCGTATGGCTGAAGCGAACAAAGCGTTCTCGCATTTCCGCTTCTAATATAAAGCCAGCTACCGCAAGGCGGCTGTCAAGCATCTGTTGTTCGAGGCCGGGCTCATTTTTGCAAAAAAATGCTGCTCGGTTTTGTCCATTCATTTAGGATTAATTATGGCCCGCAAGACCCCCATTGAGCGCTATCGTAATATCGGTATCTCCGCTCACATCGATGCAGGTAAGACGACCACGACCGAGCGCGTCCTGTTCTACACAGGCGTGAACCACAAGCTGGGCGAAGTCCATGATGGCGCTGCCACCACCGACTGGATGGCACAGGAGCAAGAGCGCGGTATCACGATTACCTCGGCTGCTGTTACGTGCTTCTGGAAAGGCATGGCTAACAACTTCCCAGCTCACCACATCAACATCATCGACACCCCAGGCCACGTTGACTTCACCATTGAAGTGGAACGTTCGATGCGCGTGTTGGATGGCGCCTGCATGGTTTACTGTGCAGTCGGCGGCGTGCAGCCACAATCGGAAACGGTATGGCGTCAGGCTAACAAGTACAAAGTGCCACGTCTGGCCTTCGTGAACAAGATGGACCGTACCGGTGCCAACTTCTTCAAGGTCTACGATCAGATGCGTTCGCGTCTGAAAGCCAACCCAGTACCTATTCAGATGCCTATCGGCGCTGAAGACGTCTTCACCGGTGTTATCGATCTGGTCAAGATGAAAGCGGTTATCTGGGACGACGCTTCGCAAGGCATGAAGTTTGAATACGAAGACATTCCTGCGCACCTGGCCGCTGATGCTGCCAAGTGGCGCGAGAACATGGTTGAAGCCGCTGCTGAAGCGTCGGAAGACCTGATGAACAAGTACCTGGAAGAAGGCGACCTGTCGGAAGCCGAGATCAAGGCTGCTCTGCGTCAACGTACCATCGCCAGCGAAATCGTTCCAATGCTGTGCGGTACCGCCTTTAAAAACAAAGGCGTGCAAGCCATGCTGGACGCGGTCATCGAGTACCTGCCATCGCCAATCGACATTCCGCCAGTACCTGGTCTGGATGAAGATGAACAGCCTGTCGAGCGTAAAGCTGACGACGACGAGAAATTCTCGGCGCTGGCGTTCAAGATCGCAACCGATCCGTTCGTGGGTCAGCTGTGCTTCATCCGTTGCTACTCGGGTACCCTGAATTCGGGCGACTCGGTGTTGAACTCCGTGAAGCAGAAGAAAGAGCGTATCGGCCGTATCGTGCAGATGCAAGCGAACGAACGCGAAGAAATCAAGGAAATGCGCGCTGGCGACATCGCCGCCGTTGTGGGTCTGAAAGACACCACCACTGGCGATACGCTTTGCGACGACAAGGCAAGCGTGGTTCTGGAGCGCATGGTCTTCCCTGAGCCAGTGATTTCGCAAGCGGTTGAGCCAAAAACCAAGGCCGACCAGGAAAAAATGGGCTTGGCGCTGAACCGTCTGGCAGCAGAAGATCCATCGTTCCGCGTGCGTACCGATGAAGAATCGGGCCAGACCATCATCGCCGGTATGGGCGAGTTGCATCTGGACATCATCGTTGACCGCATGAAGCGCGAATTCAACGTTGAAGCCACCGTCGGCAAGCCACAAGTGGCTTACCGCGAAACGATCCGTAAAGTGTGCGAAGAGTCGGAAGGCAAATTCGTCAAGCAATCGGGTGGTCGTGGTCAATACGGCCACGTGGTTCTGAAGATCGAACCGCAAGAGCCGGGCAAGGGCTTTGAATTCGTTGACGCGATCAAGGGCGGTACCGTTCCTCGCGAATACATCCCTGCAGTTGAAAAAGGTGTGCGCGACACGCTGACTTCGGGCGTGATGGCTGGCTACCCAGTCGTTGACGTGAAAGTCACGCTGTTCTTCGGTTCGTACCATGATGTTGACTCGAACGAAAATGCATTCCGCATGGCCGCTTCGATGGCATTCAAAGATGGCTGCCGCAAAGCATCGCCAGTCATCCTGGAGCCGATGATGGCCGTGGAAGTGGAAACGCCGGAAGACTACGCCGGTACCGTGATGGGCGATCTGTCGTCGCGTCGCGGCATGGTGCAAGGTATGGATGAAATTGCTGGCGGTGGCGGCAAGATCATCAAGGCCGAAGTGCCTCTGTCGGAAATGTTCGGCTACGCTACGTCGTTGCGTTCGTCGACCCAAGGTCGTGCGACTTACACGATGGAATTCAAGCACTATGCTGAAGCACCTAAGCATGTGACTGAAGCAATCGTAAGCTCGAAAGCTAAGTAATAGAAGTTCCGGGCCGGCTTTCACGAGAATGCCGGTCCCTACATTTAAATCATTGTTCTAAGGAAGAATAAAATGGCAAAAGGTAAATTCGAACGGACCAAGCCGCACGTCAACGTCGGCACCATCGGCCACGTCGACCACGGTAAAACCACGCTGACCGCTGCAATCGCAACGGTTCTGTCGAAGAAATTCGGCGGCGAAGCTAAAGCATACGACCAGATCGATGCAGCTCCAGAAGAAAAAGCGCGCGGTATCACGATTAACACCGCCCACGTCGAGTACGAAACGGAAACGCGTCACTACGCGCACGTTGACTGCCCAGGCCACGCCGATTACATCAAAAACATGATTACCGGTGCTGCCCAGATGGACGGCGCGATCCTGGTGTGCTCCGCAGCTGACGGCCCAATGCCACAGACCCGCGAACACATCCTGCTGGCCCGCCAAGTTGGCGTTCCATACATCATCGTGTTCCTGAACAAGTGCGACCTGGTCGACGACGCAGAGCTGCTGGAACTGGTTGAAATGGAAGTGCGCGAGCTGTTGTCGAAGTACGAATTCCCAGGCGACGACCTGCCAATCATCAAAGGTTCGGCACGTATGGCGCTGGAAGGCAAAGAAGGCGAAATGGGCGTTGACGCAGTGCTGCGTCTGGCCGATGCGCTGGATGCTTACATCCCAACGCCAGAGCGCGCTGTTGACGGTGCCTTCCTGATGCCAGTAGAAGACGTGTTCTCGATCTCGGGTCGCGGTACCGTTGTGACCGGTCGTATCGAGCGCGGCATTGTTAAAGTCGGCGAAGAGATCGAAATCGTCGGTATCACCGATACCGTCAAAACGACTTGCACCGGCGTGGAAATGTTCCGCAAACTGCTGGACCAAGGTCAAGCAGGCGACAACGTTGGTCTGCTGCTGCGCGGCACCAAGCGTGAAGACGTGCAACGTGGTCAAGTTCTGGCAAAACCAGGCTCGATCAAGCCGCATGCTCACTTCACCGGCGAGATCTATGTTCTGTCGAAAGACGAAGGCGGCCGTCATACGCCATTCTTCAACAACTATCGTCCACAGTTCTACTTCCGTACGACGGACGTAACCGGTTCGATCGAGTTGCCAGCAGACAAAGAAATGGTCATGCCAGGCGATAACGTGTCGATCACCGTCAAGCTGATCAACCCGATCGCGATGGAAGAAGGTCTGCGCTTCGCTATCCGCGAAGGCGGCCGTACCGTCGGCGCTGGTGTTGTTGCAAAAATCATCGCCTAATTATTAAGCGATAGAAAAGAAGACGCGTCGTCGCCCGGCGCCCTTCTTTTTATTCAACTGCCGGGGTTGGCAAGCATTTTGGTGCTATCATGTCGACCCTGACGGTTGTAGCGTCAGAAATTCCCGTATGACCTCATTGCCGTGCAGACTGCGCGGTTCGTTCTTTTAAGGAAATATCATGTCGGCACCAAACCAAAAAATCCGTATCCGCCTGAAGGCTTTCGATTACAAGCTGATCGACCAGTCCGCTCTGGAAATCGTTGAAACCGCGAAGCGCACCGGCGCTGTCGTCAAAGGCCCAGTACCACTGCCTACCCGTATTCAACGTTTCGATGTGCTGCGTTCCCCGCACGTCAACAAAACTTCGCGCGATCAGTTCGAGATCCGTACGCACCAACGCCTGATGGACATCGTTGACCCAACGGACAAAACCGTTGACGCGCTGATGAAGCTGGACCTGCCAGCTGGTGTTGATGTCGAAATCAAACTGCAATAAGAGTTTTCAGGGCAGCTGACAATACCGTAGCATCAGGTATTGACAGCTGTTCCAGGCCGGCGGGGTGTCCCGCTGCCTGATGATGGGGCCGGGCCTGCTCACGATCGTGAGTGCGCCCGGCCCCATTGCTATTGGTGCTGCCCAGTACTGGCGCCACCTATCTGCGTGCAAAATCGCTTTACAGTGCTGCAGCCCATCGATAAAGTTGCTGCATGCTCAATGCCCTCGATACCCACCTGTTAAATGCGACTCCACGCCAGCGCTTGCGCGGCTGGCCGCGCTTCCTGACCGAATTCCTGTATTTCGGCATCAAGGAGGCGAGGTCATGCCTGTTTGTGGGGCTGTTTTTTGCTGCCGTGTTCCTGGTGCCGCGCGCCGGCCTGTTCGGCCTGCCGCGCTATGACGTGCTGCTGCTGGTGGCGCTGGCGATCCAGGCGGCGATGGTCTGGAGCGGACTGGAAACGTGGGATGAGCTGAAAGCCATTTGCCTGTTCCATGCGGTGGGCTTTGCGCTGGAAGTATTCAAGGTATCGGGGACGATCCAGTCGTGGAGCTATCCCGACTTTGCCTATACCAAAGTGTTCGGCGTTCCCCTGTTTTCCGGCTTCATGTATGCGGCGGTCGGCAGCTACATCATCCAGACCTGGCGCCTGCTCGACATGCGGATTCGCCATCATCCGCCGTACTGGATGGCGGTGCTGATCGCTGTTCTGATCTACGCCAACTTCTTTACTCATCATTACATCGGCGACTATCGCTGGTACCTGGCCGCCTGCGCGCTGGGCTTGTATGCGCGCACCACCGTGGTGTTCCGTCCGCTCGACCGCGACCGCAGCATGCCCTTGCTGCTCGGTTTCGTGCTGGTCGGCTTCTTCATCTGGCTGGCTGAAAACATCAGCACTTTCTGGGGCGTGTGGCGCTATCCGAACCAGCTTGGCGCCTGGTCGGTAGTGCATGTCAGCAAATGGAGCTCCTGGTCGCTGCTGGTGGTGATGACGTTCACCATCGTGGCCCACCTCAAGCACATCAAGGCCAGCATCCACGTCGCCCAGCCGTAGGCCGGGCTCCGGGCGTCTCTTATTGCAGGCTGGCCGCCACCGCGTCGAAGCGCGCGCCCAGTGCCGCCTGCGGACCGCCTTGCAGCTGCCTGGCGTACTGGCGCAACACTTCCGCCGAATACGTGCGCGACGCGGATGACAGCTTCGGCAGCAACGGCAGCACGCGTTCCAGATAGCCTGTGCCTTCCTGCCACTTGCCTTGCGCGGCCAGGGCCGACGCCAGTTCCACCATGCGGCGGCCAACGCGCGCATCGCTGCGTGGCTGCGCCGCTTCTTCCGTGGCCAGGGCTTGCCGGTACAGCTGCTCCGCTTCGGCATTCTTGCCTTGCAAGCGCTTGATGCGGCCGAGGTTGTACTGGCGCTGCGAGAGGATGTCCGCGCTGGCCCCAGCCTGCTCGGCGTTGCGCAGCGCCTGTACGCAAGCCAGTTCCGCTTCGCCAAACTGGCCCTTGAGTTCGGCCGCGTTGCAGGCGTCTTGTTGTGCGTTGGAGGTGGTGATCGTCGCTGGCGCCGCGCAGGCGGCCAGCAGGCTGACAGCGCATAGCAGGCTGATGGTATGGTTCTTCATAGTCTCCTCGGACGGGTGTTGGACACGGTGTATCAGTGGAGTCATGCTGCGATAAATATACTATAAGTTTTTTAGGGTGGGTGGCTTTTTGCCGGCGCACCGCAAGGCGCGCGATTGACGCCGCTTGCGTGCTTCAGGGATACTCCGGGTCTGTCCACTACTGCGTGCCGCCGCCATGTCCAAGACTGTCCTGATCGTGGAAGATGAACAGGCGATTGCCGACAGCATCGCCTATGCCTTGCGCACGGACGGCTTTGCGCCGCGCCATGTGATGTTGGGCGAGCAAGCCCTGGCCGCGTTGCGCCCAACGCCCGGCGAAGCCGCGCAGATGCCCGTTCTGGTGGTGCTCGACGTGGGCTTGCCCGACATGAGCGGGCTGGAAGTGTGCCGCCGGCTGCGCCAGTTTTCCGAGGTGCCGGTGATCTTCCTGACGGCCCGCAGCGATGAGATCGACCGTATCGTCGGCCTGGAAATCGGCGCCGACGATTACGTCACGAAACCGTTTTCGCCACGCGAACTGGTGGCGCGCATCCGCGTCATCCTGCGCCGCGCAGGTGTCGCGCAAGCTCCCCGCGAGACTGGCATGACGATAGTCGCGCCTGTCGCCGCGTCGGCGCGCTTCGAATTGCGCGCGCTGGAGGCGAAGGTGCTCTTTCACGGCCAGCCGCTGGACCTGACCCGTTATGAATACCTGTTGCTGAAAACCCTGCTCGCGCATCCCGGCCACGTGCTGTCGCGCGCGCAGCTGATGGAGCGCGTGTGGAGCGGGGCGCCGGACACGCTCGAGCGTACCGTCGACGCGCACGTCAAATCGCTGCGCGCCAAGCTGCGCGCCATCGATGCGCAAGTCGACCCCATCCACACCCACCGTGGCCTCGGCTACAGCCTGGCCGGCGCATGAAGATCGGCCTGCGCATCCTGCTCGGCTACTTCCTGATCGTCGGGCTGGCCGCATGGTTCCTGCTGAACGTCTTCATGGAGCAGGTCAAGCCCGGTGTGCGCTCGACCCTGGAAGACACCCTGGTTGATACTTCGCAGCTGCTGGCCAGCCTGGTGGCGCCCGACGTGAAGGCGGGCAGCCTGGCGCAGTCGCCCGTGGCCGAACGCATGCAGGATTACGCGCGCCATGGTGTGGACGTCAATATCAATGGCGTGCGAAAGCGCACGCTCGATTACCGCATCACCATCACGGACCGGCATGGCATCGTGCTGTTCGATTCCAGCGGGCGCGACGTGGGCCGCGACTATTCGCGCTGGAATGACGTGTACCTCACCTTGCAGGGCAAGTATGGCGCGCGCAGCACGCGCAGCCGGCCAGACGACGAGATGTCGACGGTCATGCACGTGGCCGCGCCGATTCGTGACGGTAACGAGGTGATCGGTGTGCTGACGGTGGCCAAGCCGAATGCCAGCGTGCAAGCGTTTGTCGAGCGCAGCCAGCGCAAGATATTGCAGCGCGGCGCCGTGCTGTTGCTGCTGTCGCTGCTGATCGGCCTGGCATTCGCCTGGTGGCTGCACCATGCGCTGGGCAAACTGATGCATTACATCGGCGATGTGGAAGCCGGGCGCAAGGTGGCGCTGCCGACACTGGGCCAGAATGAGATCGGCACGCTGGGGCGGGCGCTGGAGGCGATGCGCACGCGCCTGGAGGGCAAGGAGTATGTGGAGCAGCTGATGCACACGCTGGCGCATGAATTGAAGAGCCCGATCGCCGCCATCCAGGCCTCGGCCGAGTTGCTGCAGGAAGACATGCCGCCGGCCGAACGTCGCCAGTTTCTCGCCAGCATCCTGGAGCAGAATGCGCGCCAGCGGCAACTGATCGACAAGCTGCTGGCCCTGGTGCGCGTGGAAAAGCAGCAGCGCCTGGATCATCCCGAGCGCATCGCGCTGGCGCCCTTGCTGGCGCAAGTGGCGCAGGATGCGGCTGCCACCTTGGCGGCGCGCGGCGTGCGTCTGCAACTGCAGCACGACGAGGCGAGCGTGGCGGGCGACCTCCTGTTGCTGCGCCAGGCGCTGGGCAACTTGCTCGATAACGCGGCCGGCTTTGCCCCGCCCGGCAGCTGCATCGACCTGACGGCGCGGCGCCAGGGTAGCCAGGTGGAAATTGCCGTGCGTGACCGCGGCGCGGGCATCCCCGCATATGCGCTCGAACGCGTCTTCGAGCGCTTCTACTCCTTGCCGCGCCCGAGCGCCGGTAAAAGCACGGGCCTGGGCCTGCCTTTCGTGCGCGAGGTCGCTTCCCTGCATGGCGGCACGGTCGAGGTGCTCAATCATGCGGAAGGCGGTGCCTGCGCGTGCCTGTGTCTGCCGCTGGCTTAGCGCACTATATTTACAGGCTTCACACAGACTGCATCGTCAGCGCATACAGCTTTCCTACACTGGCCGCCTTACTTCAAGGATGCGCCATGCAAAAAACTCTCTTAGTCAAAGCGATGATCGTGTTCGGCCTGATGTTGTTAATCGGCTTGCCTTTGCTGATGATTCAGGAAACGATCAAGGAGCGGATGGAGTTCCGCCAGGAAGCCGTCAACAGCATCGCCGCCGATTCGGTGCGCGAACAAACCATCATCGGCCCCATCCTCGTGATTCCCTACACGGAGCAGTACGAAGAGCGCGTGGAAGTGGCCAAGGGTGATGACAAGGAAGCGAAAGCGCCTGCGCGCACGGAGTTGCTGCGCCGCTTGGTGCAGCGTCGCCTGCTCGTGTACCCGAACGATCTGCAGATCAACGGCAACATCGAGACGGATCGCCGTTACCGCGGCATCCACCAGGTGCTGGTCTACAGCGGCCAGCATGCCTTCAAGGGCGACTTCACGGTGCCGGCCAGCAGCCAACTGCCGCGCAAGTCGCCGGACTCGCGCGTGACCCTGGGCCAGCCTTTCGTCGCCCTCTCCATCGAGGACGTGCGCGGCATCCGCAATATTCCGAAAATCGACTGGGGCGGACAAAAGATCGAGTTCGAGCAGGGTACCGACCTGCTTGCCTTCCGCAGCGGCTTGCATGCGCCGCTGGGCGCCATGCCTCTGGCGGCGCCGCAACAGGTGCGCTTCAGCTTTGACCTGGGCCTCGATGGCATCGAACGCCAGCATTTCGTGCCGGTGGCCAAGAACAGTCAGATCCAGATCAAGTCGAACTGGCCCCATCCGCAGTTTGGCGGGCGCTTCCTGCCGTCGCCGAAGAATCGCCAGATCGATGCCCAGGGCTTCAATGTAGCGTGGAATATCTCGTCGCTGGCCACCAATGCGCAAACGCAACTGAGCACGATCGAAGGGGAATTCAAGGTGCCCGACAGCGCCCCGCTGGGCCAGATCGACCGCTTCAGCGTGGGCTTCATCGAGCCGGTGAACGTGTATTCGCAGTCGGACCGGGCCACGAAATATGGCTTGCTGTTCGTGGCACTGACCTTTGCCGCCTTCTTCATCTTTGAAATCCTGAAAAGCCTGCCGATCCACCCGGTGCAATATTTGCTGGTGGGCCTGTCGCTGGTGATCTTCTTCCTGCTGCTGGTGGGCCTGGCCGAGCATATCGCCTTCCTGGCCGCCTATCTGATCGCCAGCGCCGCGTGCATCGTGCTGACCAGCTTTTACCTGGTGCACGTGCTGCACAACGCCTGGCGCGGCATCGGCTTCGGCGTGGCGCTGACCGTGCTGTATGGCGCCCTGTATGGCTTGCTGAGCTCGGAAAACAATGCGCTGTTGATGGGCAGCATCCTGCTGTTCGCCGTGTTGGCCGCCATCATGGTGGCGACGCGCAAGGTGGACTGGTATCAGGTAGGCAGGGGAGGGCAGCAATCGTCAGAGCCTGCTCCAGTGAGGCATGAAAAAGATTGCTGATTTGGAAAATAATTGGTTTTAAGTTGGTATTGTTTACGGTAGTCTTTGGTATTGCTTTCCGGGCAGCACGGTATTGTGTGTTGCGGTTTGCGGGAGTAATAGCGGGCGGCAGGAAGGATGGCTTGCCGCCACCGGGCAGTTCCTTTCATTCCAACATAACAATCTGGAGACAGCACCATGATCAAGAAACTGGCTTTTTTCCTCTTCGCCTGTGGCCTGAGTGCCGGTTACGCGTATGCCGCGGCGAGTGAGGATGTCTGGCAATGCCGTTCGCGCTGCGACAGCAGCTATGTTGGCTGCACCGGTTCATTGGGCGGCAGCCCGATTTGCCGTGACCTGCTCCAACATTGCCTGGAGCGCTGCAACGGCTAGACCAGCGACTCGCATGACGCATGGGCGCGGACGGGGCACAGGCCTGGTCCGCGCCCTTCTTTTTGTGGCGTCAGGGCGCATGGATGCTCATTTTGACGAGGCGCTGCGACAATTGCGGGAGGTGTTCGACAACTCCTGCAGGGGCGTCGCGCAACACTTTGACATACCTCGTGTTAACTTGTTGCGTCAAGGGTTTTTGTGCTATATACTAGCCGGCTTCGGTATGGATTCGTCTTTTTTGAGTCCTACGTTACTTTGTAGTTAAACAAGCCCCGCCCAATCGCAGGTGGGAATGGAGAAAAAATGAGCCTAGGCCTTCTCGGTCGCAAGGTTGGTATGATGCGCATTTTCACGGATGAAGGGGATTCGATTCCTGTCACCGTGTTGGACGTATCGAACAACCGTGTTGCGCAAATCAAAACCCCTGAAACAGATGGTTACTCCGCTGTTCAGGTCGCATTCGGTCAACGTCGCGCTTCCCGCGTGACCAAAGCTGTTGCTGGTCATCACGCTAAAGCTGGTGTTGAAGCCGGTACTCTGTTGAAAGAGTTCCGCGTTGACGCTGCTAAAGCCGCTGAACTGAAAGCTGGCGATGTTGTCGCTGCTTCCCTGTTCGAAGTCGGTCAAAAGATCGACGTGCAAGGCGTTACCATCGGTAAAGGCTATGCAGGCGTTATCAAACGTTACCACTTCGCTTCTGGCCGTGCAACGCACGGTAACTCGCGTTCGCATAACGTTCCAGGTTCCATCGGTATGGCACAAGATCCAGGTCGCGTTTTCCCTGGTAAGCGCATGACCGGTCATCTGGGTGACGTTAACCGTACTATCCAGAACCTCGTGATCGCCCGTATCGATGCCGACCGTCAGCTGTTGCTGGTCAAAGGCGCGATTCCAGGTGCGAAAAATGGCCAGGTAGTTGTCTCGCCAGCCATCAAAACCAAAGCCAAGAAGGGAGCTTAAACGATGGAACTCAAGCTTCTGAATGCGCAAGGTCAAGCCGCCTCGAACGTTGCTGCAGCCGATACGATTTTCGGCCGTGACTACAATGAAGCGCTGATCCACCAAGTCGTCATCGCTTATCAAGCGAATGCACGTAGTGGTAACCGCAAGCAAAAAGACCGTGAAGAAGTTCACCACACGACGAAAAAGCCATGGCGCCAAAAAGGTACCGGCCGCGCGCGTGCTGGTATGTCGTCGTCGCCACTGTGGCGCGGCGGTGGTCGGATTTTCCCGAACTCGCCTGACGAAAACTTCACCCACAAAGTGAACAAAAAAATGTATCGCGCAGGTATCTGCTCGATCCTGTCGCAGCTGGCTCGCGAAGAGCGCCTGATCGTCATCGACGATCTGACGATCGACGCGCCAAAAACCAAGCTGCTGTCGCAAAAATTGAACGGCCTGGGCTTTGATTCGGTTCTGATCATCACCGACGTTCTGAACGAAAACCTGGAACTGGCATCGCGCAACCTGCCTAACGTACTCGTCGTTGAGCCACGTCACGCAGACCCGATGTCCCTGGTGTTCTACAAGAAGATCCTGGTCACCAAAGCTGCATTGGCCAAGATTGAGGAGATGCTGGCATGAGCGCGATTTTGAAACATAGCGAAGAACGCTTGATGAAGGTGCTGTTGGCGCCCGTGATTTCCGAAAAGGCCACCATGGTCGCGGAAAAGAACGAGCAAATTGTATTCCGCGTACTGCCGGATGCAACCAAGCCTGAAATCAAGGCAGCGGTCGAACTGCTGTTCAAGGTTGAAGTTCTGTCCGTGCAAACTGCAAACCGCGAAGGTAAGCAAAAGCGCACCGGCAAGTTCAACGGTCGTCGTAACCATACCAAGCGTGCTTTCGTGTGCCTGAAGCCTGGCCAGGAAATCAACTTCTCCGAGGAGGCTGCATAATGGCACTCGTTAAGATGAAACCAACCTCGCCAGGCCGTCGCGGCATGGTAAAGGTGGTGAATGCCGACCTGTACAAAGGTCGTCCGTTCGCTGCCCTGGTTGAAAAGAAATCCAAGACCGCTGGTCGTAACAACAACGGTCACATCACCACCCGTCATATCGGTGGTGGTCATAAGCAACACTATCGCTTGATCGACTTCAAGCGCACCAAAGATGGTATTCCAGCGAAAGTGGAACGTATCGAATACGATCCAAACCGCACCGCGAATATCGCTCTGTTGTGCTACGCCGACGGCGAACGTCACTACATCATCGCAACCAAAGGCATGGCCGTTGGCGACAGCGTGATGAACGGTTCGGAAGCACCGATCAAATCGGGTAACTGCTTGCCAATCCGTAACATCCCAGTCGGTACCGTGATGCATTGCGTCGAAATGCTGCCAGGTAAAGGTGCTCAAATGGCACGTACCGCCGGCGCTGGCGTTGTGCTGATGGCACGTGAAGGTACCTACGCTCAAGTGCGTCTGCGCTCGGGTGAAGTACGTCGCGTGCACATCGAGTGCCGTGCAACGGTTGGTGAAGTCGGCAATGCCGAGCACAGCCTGCGTAAAATCGGTAAAGCTGGTGCGATGCGCTGGCGCGGTGTTCGTCCTACCGTTCGCGGTGTGGTCATGAACCCGGTCGATCACCCGCACGGTGGTGGTGAAGGTAAAACAGCAGCTGGTCGTCATCCAGTTTCGCCTTGGGGCCAACAGACTAAGGGTAAGAAGACACGCAGCAACAAGCGTACTACTTCCATGATCGTCTCGCGCCGCGGCAAGAAATAAGGGGTAGCACATGACACGTTCATTGAAAAAAGGGCCGTTCTGTGACGCCCACCTGGTGAAAAAAGTTGAAGCCGCGCAAGCAGCCAAAGACAAAAAGCCAATCAAAACCTGGTCGCGTCGTTCGACAATCATGCCTGACTTCATCGGCCTGACGATCGCGGTGCATAACGGCAAGCTGCACGTGCCGGTTTATGTTTCCGAAAACATGGTTGGTCACAAGCTCGGCGAATTCGCACTGACCCGTACGTTCAAGGGCCATGCAGCTGACAAAAAGGCTAAGAAATAATGGAAACTAAAGCTATCCTCAAAGGTGTGCGCCTGTCGGACCAAAAGGGCCGCCTGGTTGCTGACCTGATCCGTGGCAAGAAAGTTGACGCTGCACTCAACATCTTGCAATTCAGCCCGAAAAAAGGTGCTGCGATCATCAAACGCGTTCTGGAATCCGCTATTGCGAATGCCGAGCACAATGATGGCGCGGACATCGACGAATTGTTCGTGAAAACGATCTACGTCGAAAAGGGCCCCGTCCTGAAGCGCTTCACCGCGCGTGCAAAAGGCCGTGGCGACCGTATTTCGAAACAATCCTGTCACGTTTACGTGACTGTCGGTAACTAAGGAGCCACGATGGGTCAGAAAATTCATCCAACCGGTTTCCGTCTGGCGGTCACCCGTAACTGGGCTTCGCGCTGGTATGCAGGCAACGGTAATTTCGCTGCCATGCTGAACGAAGACTTGAAAGCACGTGCTTACCTGAAAAAGAAACTGAAGAACGCTTCCGTTGGCCGCATCGTTATCGAGCGCCCAGCCAAGAACGCGCGCTTCACGATCTACAGCTCGCGTCCAGGCGTGGTCATTGGTAAAAAAGGCGAAGACATCGAAGTACTGAAGTCCGCGCTGACCAAGATCATGGGCGTACCTGTTCACGTGAACATCGAAGAAATTCGCAAGCCAGAAATCGACTCGCAACTGATCGCCGACTCGATCGCTCAGCAGCTGGAAAAACGGATCATGTTCCGCCGCGCCATGAAGCGTGCAATGCAAAATGCAATGCGCCTGGGTGCTCTCGGTATCAAGATCATGTCGTCCGGCCGTCTGAACGGTATCGAAATCGCACGTAAAGAGTGGTACCGCGAAGGCCGCGTGCCTCTGCATACCCTGCGCGCCGATATCGACTACGGTACCAGCGAAGCGTCGACCACCTACGGCATCATCGGTGTCAAGGTGTGGGTATACAAAGGTGACCGCGCGCCTAACGGCGATGCACCAGTCATCGATACCCCAGCTGACGAGAAGAAAAGCCGCGGCCCACGCCGTGACGATGGCAAGCCAGCTGGCCGTCCACGTCCAGCCGGTGCCGGTGCGAAACCATCCACAGCACCAGGTGCACGTGTGCGTACCGCCGCTAAACCGGCCGCCGCAGCAGCACCAGCTGAGAAAGCAGGAGAATAATCATGCTGCAACCAGCACGCAGAAAGTATCGTAAAGAGCAGAAAGGCCGTAATACCGGTATTTCGCACAGCCGCGGCACCGCCGTGTCGTTTGGCGAATTCGGTCTGAAGGCAGTTGCGCGCGGTCGTATCACTGCGCGTCAAATTGAAGCGGCGCGTCGTGCAATGACGCGTCACATCAAGCGCGGTGGCCGTATCTGGATCCGTATTTTCCCGGACAAACCGATTTCGAACAAACCGGCTGAAGTCCGTATGGGTAACGGTAAAGGTAATCCTGAGTACTACGTCGCTGAAATTCAGCCAGGTAAAGTACTGTACGAAATGGATGGCGTTGATGAAGCGCTGGCACGGGAAGCATTCCGTCTTGCCGCCGCTAAACTGCCACTGGCGACGACGTTTGTCATCCGCCAAGTCGGCCAATAATTGGAGTTGTATATGAAAGCATCTGAACTCCGCGGCAAGGACCAGCCAGCTCTGCAAAAAGAGCTGAATGACCTGTTGAAGGCACAGTTCGGCCTGCGCATGCAAATCGCTACGCAGCAGCTGAGCAACACTTCGCAGCTCAAGAAGGTACGCCGCGATATCGCGCGTGTGAAGACGGTAATGAATCTGAAGGAAGCCAAATGAACGAACCAGTGAAACAGTCGCTCAAGCGCACGCTGATCGGTAAAGTGGTTTCGGACAAGATGGACAAGACCGTTACCGTTCTGATCGAGCGCCACGTAAAACATCCTTTGTATGGCAAGATCATCATGCGTTCGAACAAGTATCACGCGCATGACGAGACCAACCAAGTCAAGGCCGGTGACACGGTCGAGATCCAGGAAGGTCGCCCGATCTCCAAAACGAAGGCATGGACGGTGACACGTGTGGTTCAAGCCGCACCAACCGTTTAAATAAAAACCACCGTTTCGGCGGTGGCTTTTAATTAGTACTTGCAGGCCCGCAAATTGTATGTAATACTTGCGGGCTTCGTTCATGTAACGCCGCAAAGTGTCTGGCCACAGACAGTAGCATTCGCGGTCAGTTGATGTATGAAGGTCATGCACCCAAACAGTGAAGCCCAGCAGGGCGGCTCTGGCGGGACCAAGACTGACCGTGGGTCTACATTGTGTGGATTCTTCGGCTTAAGTTGGGAAAGAGAATACTATGATTCAAACTGAAAGCCGGCTCGAAGTGGCTGACAATACCGGTGCCAAAGAAGTAATGTGCATCAAGGTATTGGGCGGCTCCAAGCGCCGTTATGCTGGCATTGGCGATGTGATCAAGGTAACCGTTAAGGTTGCTGCGCCACGTGGCCGTGTCAAAAAAGGTGAAATTTATAACGCCGTGGTTGTGCGCACCGCTAAAGGTGTTCGCCGCCAAGACGGTTCCCTGGTGAAGTTCGACGGCAACGCCGCCGTTCTGTTGAACGCCAAGCTGGAACCGATCGGTACCCGTATTTTTGGACCTGTCACGCGCGAACTGCGCACTGAGAAGTTCATGAAAATCGTGTCCCTGGCACCGGAAGTCCTGTAAGGAGTCGTAATGGATAAGATTCGTAAAAACGACGAAGTCATCGTTCTGACCGGGAAAGACAAGGGCAAACGTGGTGTGGTACAGCAGCGTATCGATGCTGAACATATCGTGGTTGACGGCATTAACATCGCTAAAAAAGCGACTAAGCCAAACCCGATGACTGGCGTAACTGGTGGTATCGTCGATAAGACCATGCCAATTCACGTGTCCAACGTTGCATTGTTTAATGCAGCGACTGGCAAGGCAGATCGCGTGGGTTTCAAAGAAGTGGACGGCAAGAAAGTTCGCATCTTTAAATCCTCCGGCGAAGTAGTGAAGGCTTAAGAAATCATGGCACGTCTCCAAGAATTCTATAAAGAAAAAGTCGTTGCCGACCTGACCAGCAAGTTTGGTTACAAGTCGGTAATGGAAGTTCCACGCCTGACCAAGATCACCCTGAACATGGGTGTTGGTGAGGCTATCGCGGATAAAAAAGTTCTCGAGCACGCAGTTGCTGACTTGACCAAGATCGCCGGCCAGAAGCCAGTGACCACCAAGTCCCGCAAAGCGATCGCAGGCTTCAAAATCCGTGAAGGTTACCCGATCGGTACGATGGTCACCCTGCGCGGCGCTCGCATGTACGAGTTCCTGGATCGCTTCATTACCGTGGCTCTGCCGCGCGTACGCGATTTCCGTGGTGTGAACGGCCGTGCATTTGATGGTCGTGGCAACTACAACATCGGTGTCAAGGAACAGATCATTTTCCCTGAAATCGAATACGACAAGATTGACGCGTTGCGCGGTATGAATATCAGCATCACGACAACCGCTAAGACCGATGACGAAGCCAAAGCTTTGCTCGCCGCCTTTAAATTCCCTTTCAGGAACTGATCATGGCCAAACTGTCACTGATTAATCGTGAGATCAAGCGTGCTGACCTGGTGGCGAAATTCGCCCCTAAGCGCGAAGCTCTCAAGGCCATCGTCGATGACCAATCGAAATCGGAAGAAGAGCGCTACGAAGCTCGCCTGAAATTGCAGGCGCTGCCACGTAACTCGAACCCGACGCGTCAACGTAACCGTTGCGCCATCACTGGTCGTCCGCGCGGCACATTCCGTAAATTCGGTCTGGGTCGTATCAAGCTCCGTGAATTCGCCATGCGTGGTGAAATTCCGGGTATGACAAAAGCAAGCTGGTAATAGGAGAATATGCAATGAGTATGAGCGATCCTATCGCCGATATGCTGACCCGCATTCGCAATGCACAAGGCGTGCAAAAGACGACCGTGGCCATGCCATCGTCGAAAGTCAAAATTGCGATTGCCAGCGTCCTGAAGGACGAGGGTTACATTGAAGATTTCGCTGTTGCCGAAGCTGGTGGCAAAGCGGAACTGAAAATCGGTTTGAAGTATTATGTTGGCCGTCCCGTCATTGAGCGCTTGGAGCGTGTGTCCCGTCCGGGTCTGCGCGTCTACAAGGGTAAAGACGAGATCCCTGTTGTGATGAATGGCTTGGGTGTGGCGATCGTGTCGACTCCGCAAGGCGTCATGACTGACCGCAAAGCACGCGCTACCGGTGTCGGCGGCGAAGTTATTTGCTACGTGGCTTAAGGAGTTACACATGTCTCGAGTAGCTAAAATGCCTATCGTAGTGCCAGCTGGCGCCGAAGTCGCCATCTCCGCACAAGCGATCACCGTAAAAGGCCCGCTGGGCGTACTTTCCCAGGCCCTCACCGGCCAGGTCAAAGTGGAAAACAATGCAGGAACCCTGAGTTTCGACGTGGCAAACGACAGCCGCGAAGCCAATGCCATGTCCGGCACGCTGCGCGCACTGGTCAACAACATGGTTGTTGGCGTCACCAAGGGTTTCGAGAAAAAGCTGAACCTGGTAGGCGTGGGTTACAAGGCGCAAGCTCAAGGCGACAAGCTGAATCTGTCCCTGGGTTTCTCGCACCCTGTAGTGCATGACATGCCAGCTGGCGTTACCTGCGCAACACCAACCCCGACCGAGATCCTGATTAAAGGTATCGACCGTCAACAGGTTGGCCAGGTAGCCGCTGAAGTTCGTGCTTACCGCGCTCCTGAGCCTTATAAAGGCAAGGGCGTTCGCTATGCGGACGAAGTGGTTAAGCTTAAAGAAACCAAGAAGAAGTAATTAGGGGCTGACGATGGATAAGAAAGAATCACGGCTTCGCCGCGGACGCCAAACCCGCATCAAGATTGCGGAATTGAAAGTAAATCGCTTGTCGGTGCATCGCACCAACCTGCACATTTACGCCAACCTGATCAGCCCGGACGCTAAAGTCCTGGTTTCGGCCTCGACGGCTGAAGCGGAAGTTCGCGCTGAACTGGCAGGCCAATCCGGCAAAGGCGGCAATGCCGCTGCTGCAGCCTTGATCGGCAAGCGCGTCGCTGAAAAAGCGTTGAAAGCAGGGATTACCGAAGTTGCGTTTGACCGCTCCGGTTTCCGTTACCACGGCCGTGTGAAAGCGTTGGCAGAAGCCGCACGCGAAGCCGGTCTGAAGTTCTAAGGATCAATCATGGCAAAAATGCAAGCAAAAATGCAAAGCGACAAGCCGGATGATGGCATGCGCGAAAAAATGATCGCGATCAACCGCGTGACCAAAGTGGTCAAGGGTGGTCGTATCATGGGTTTCGCCGCGCTGACCGTAGTTGGTGATGGCGATGGCCGCGTCGGCATGGGCAAGGGCAAATCGAAAGAAGTGCCAGTTGGCGTGCAGAAGGCAATGGAAGAAGCCCGTCGCAACCTGATCAAAGTACCGCTCAAAAACGGTACCTTGCATCACACGGTTGTTGGTCGTCACGGCGCCTCCAAGGTCCTGATGAACCCAGCTAAGCCTGGTACTGGCGTTATCGCTGGTGGCGCAATGCGCGCTATCTTCGAAGTGATGGGCGTGACGGACGTGGTGGCGAAATCCACCGGTTCGAACAACCCATACAACCTGGTACGCGCTACGCTGGACGGCCTGTCGAAAATGAGCACTGCTTCCGATATCGCTGCCAAACGCGGCAAGTCGGTCGAAGACATTCTGGCTTAAGGTGGACAAAATGACAAACACAGTCAAAGTGCAATTGGTCAAGGGCTTGATCGGTACGCGCGAATCGCATCGCGCTACCGTGCGCGGTCTGGGTCTGCGTCGTGTAAATTCGGTTTCCGAATTGCAAGACACCCCATCCGTACGCGGCATGATCAATAAAGTATCGTATCTCGTTAAAGTTGTCGGGTAAGCCTTCGGGCTTACACGAACGGAGCAAATCATGGAATTGAATACTATTGCACCAGCCGAAGGCGCTAAGCACTACAAGCGTCGCGTCGGTCGCGGTATCGGCTCCGGCCTGGGTAAAACCTCGGGTCGTGGTCACAAAGGTCAGAAATCGCGTTCGGGCGGCTTTCATAAAGTCGGTTTCGAAGGCGGTCAGATGCCTCTGCAACGCCGTCTGCCTAAGCGCGGTTTCAAATCGATGCACGCAACCTTCAAAGCTGAAGTGCGCCTGTCCGATCTGAACAACCTGGCTGTTGGCGATGTCGACATTCTGGTCTTGAAGCAAGCTGGCGTTCTGGGCGTGTTGGCCCGTGACGTGCGCGTGATCTTGTCCGGCGAAATCACCAAAGCGGTGAATTTGAAGGGCTTGAAAGTGTCCGCTGGCGCGAAAGCAGCCATCGAAGCAGCCGGCGGCTCGGTAGCCTGAGTTGACCGCTAACAGCTTGATCGGAGCGAAAATTGGCGACTAATCCACAACTTGCTAAAAGTGCAGCGGCCGGTTTCCCTTGGGGACGGCTCTGGTTTTTGCTTGGCGCATTGGTGGTTTATCGTATCGGTGCTCACGTCCCGGTTCCCGGGATTGACCCGACACAATTAGCCTCGCTGTTCAAGGAGCACGAAGGCGGCGTCCTGGGCATGTTCAACATGTTCTCGGGCGGTGCCTTGTCTCGTTTTACAGTGTTTGCGCTGGGTATCATGCCTTATATCTCGGCCTCGATCATCATGCAATTGCTGTCGATCGTGTCACCGCAGATGGAAGCGTTGAAAAAAGAAGGCGAAGCAGGTCGTCGCAAGATCACCCAGTACACCCGGTATTTCACGGTTGCCCTGGCACTGTTCCAAGCGTTAGGCATTGCAGTCGCACTGGAGTCGCAAGCTGGTCTGGTGTTGGAACCTGGTCTTGCATTCCGCTTCGTGACGGTCGTCACTTTGTTGACCGGAACAATGTTTTTGATGTGGTTGGGTGAGCAAATTACCGAGCGTGGCTTGGGGAATGGCATCTCGATCATCATTTTTGCCGGGATTGCAGCAGGTCTGCCGTCGGCGTTGGGTGGCTTGTTCACTCAGGTGTCGAATGGTTCGATCGGCAGCTTCAGCGCGATTTTCATCGTGATCCTGGTAGCACTGGTAACGTACTTCGTCGTATTCGTCGAACGTGGTCAGCGCAAAATATTGGTCAATTACGCGAAGCGCCAGGTAGGCAACAAGATTTATGGCGGTCAAACCAGCCATTTGCCGTTGAAGCTGAACATGGCCGGCGTGATCCCGCCGATCTTTGCTTCTTCGATCATCTTGTTCCCGGCCACTATCGTGGACTGGTTTTCAAAGGGCGCCGACAACGCTAACCCTGCGGTGCGGTTCTTGAAAGATTTGGCAGCATCGATGGGGCCTGGTGAGCCTATCCATGCGCTGTTGTACGCAGTGGCGATCGTGTTTTTCTGTTTCTTCTATACAGCGCTGGTCTTTAACAGCAAGGAAACAGCGGATAACTTGAAGAAAAGCGGTGCGTTCATTCCCGGGATCCGTCCAGGCGAACAGACAGCCCGTTACATCGACAAGATCCTGACACGCTTGACACTTGCCGGCGCAGTCTACATCACCCTGGTGTGTTTATTGCCGGAATTTATGCAAGCCCAGTGGAAAGTACCATTCTATTTCGGCGGTACTTCTTTATTGATTATTGTAGTTGTCACCATGGATTTCATGGCGCAAGTACAGAACTACGTGATGTCGCAGCAATATGATTCACTGCTGCGCAAAGCAAATTTCAAGGGCGGAATTCCGACGCGTTAAGCGCGGTAAACATACCGAATGGCAAAAGACGACGTCATACAGATGCAGGGCGAGATTCTTGAGAATCTCCCAAATGCAACATTTCGAGTGAAGCTGGAGAACGGACACGTGGTGCTCGGGCATATTTCAGGTAAAATGCGGATGAACTATATTCGCATTCTCCCTGGAGACAAGGTGACGGTGGAGTTAACGCCGTACGACCTGAGCCGAGCCCGCATTGTGTTCCGTACCAAGTAACACACTGAATCAAACCAAAGAAGCGAAAGAAAGAGCCCAAAAATGAAAGTTCTCGCATCAGTCAAGCGGATCTGCCGCAACTGCAAGATCATCAAGCGCAAAGGCGTAGTCCGCGTTATCTGCGTGGAACCACGTCACAAGCAGCGTCAAGGTTAATCGAGGAATAACAAATGGCACGTATTGCAGGGGTTAATATCCCAAATCATCAGCATACCGTTATCGGCCTGACGGCCATCTACGGTGTGGGCCGTCCACGCGCAGAGAAAATCTGTGCATCGACCGGTGTAGCAACCAACAAAAAGATCAAAGATCTGGATGACAGCGAACTGGAAAAGCTGCGCGATGAAGTAGGTAAATTCATCGTCGAAGGCGATCTGCGTCGTGAACTGTCCATGAACATCAAGCGTTTGATGGATCTGGGTTGCTACCGCGGCATGCGTCATCGTAAGGGTCTGCCTTGCCGTGGCCAGCGTACGCGTACGAACGCACGTACCCGCAAGGGACCGCGTAAAGCCGCTCAATCGCTGAAAAAATAATCCGCTAGGGAATAATTATGGCTAAGTCGCAAAATAACGCCGCATCAGCACGCGTGCGTAAAAAAGTTAAAAAGAACGTCGCTGAAGGCATCGCGCATGTCCACGCTTCGTTCAATAACACCATCATTACCATCACCGATCGTCAAGGCAATGCCTTGTCGTGGGCTACCTCCGGCGGTGCAGGCTTCAAGGGTTCGCGTAAATCGACCCCATTCGCAGCGCAGGTCGCCGCGGAAGCCGCTGGTAAAGTGGCTGTTGAGTGTGGCGTGAAGAACCTGGAAGTACGTATCAAGGGCCCAGGTCCTGGTCGTGAATCCGCCGTTCGCGCGCTGAACAACCTGGGCATCAAGATCACCGAGATCCAGGACGTGACGCCGGTACCGCACAACGGTTGCCGTCCACCGAAACGTCGTCGTATCTAAGATAGTGTTGCAGAGGGCGCTTCGGCGCCAGCTGCTTTGCTGTCTGTTGTAACTCAGTACAGTTGTGTGAAAACGCTGGAGCAGGGAGCCGGAAACGGTTATACTGCCCGGCTGTTCTTGCCTGTCAAATTCTGTTTGACGGGTTTTTCGTTTTCAGCCACCGTCTGATTGAAACCAAATCAGACTAGCGCCTAACCGCATCAGTGTGTTTGATCATGCATGTGGCTGGGGCGTTATCATTTAAAAAAAGGAAGTATCGTGGCACGTTATATCGGACCTAAAGCAAAACTTTCCCGCCGTGAAGGTACAGACCTGTTCCTGAAGAGCGCACGTCGCTCGCTGGACAGCAAGTGCAAACTGGACGTCAAGCCAGGCCAGCACGGTGTCAAATCCGGCGCCCGCACCTCGGACTACGGTAACCAACTGCGCGAAAAGCAAAAAGTCAAGCGCATGTACGGCGTGCTGGAACGTCAATTCCGCCGCTACTTCGCTGAAGCAGACCGTCGTAAAGGCAACACCGGCGAAACGCTGTTGAAGTTGCTGGAAACGCGTCTGGACAACGTTTGCTACCGCATGGGCTTTGGCTCGACCCGCGCTGAAGCGCGTCAATTGGTCAGCCACAAAGCGTTCACCGTGAACGGTATCGTTGTGAACATCGCTTCGTACGCAGTCAAAGTTGGCGACATCGTTGCTGTTCGTGAAAAATCGAAAAAGCAAGTGCGTATCGTTGAAGCACTGTCGCTGGCTGAACAAGTTGGTATGCCTAGCTGGGTTTCGGTTGATGCCAAGAAAATGGAAGGCACCTTCAAGTCCCTGCCAGAGCGTAACGAAATCGCTAACGACGTCAACGAATCGCTGATCGTCGAGCTGTACTCGCGTTAATAGTAGTTAGCAAGACTCCCGCCCACTCACTTTCTTGAGTGGGCGTTTTACTAATGCCATCAGCCTTATCGGTGTAATGAGCCGAGGGTATTGAAAAGGACATTTCATGCAAAACAGTTTGTTGAAGCCACGTATTATCGATGTTGAAGCTCTCGGTGCAGGTCACGCCAAAGTCGTGATGGAACCGTTCGAGCGCGGCTATGGCCACACATTGGGTAACGCGTTGCGCCGCGTTCTGCTGTCGTCGATGGTAGGCTACGCGCCGACCGAAGTGACGATCGCTGGCGTCGTCCACGAATATTCCTCCCTCGATGGCGTGCAAGAAGACGTCGTCGATCTGTTGCTGAACTTGAAGGGTGTGGTTTTCAAAGTCCACAACCGCGATTCGGTAACCCTGACCCTGAAAAAAGAAGGCGAAGGCGCGATCCTGGCCTCCGACATCGACCTGCCGCATGACGTCGAACTGATCAACCCTGACCACGTGATCGCCCACCTGACCGCTGGTGGCAAGCTGGACATGCAGATCAAGGTTGAAAAAGGCCGCGGCTACGTTCCTGGTAACGTGCGTCGCCTGTCGGAAGACACGAACAAGACCATCGGCCGCATCATCCTGGATGCGTCGTTCTCGCCAGTGCGCCGTGTATCGTACTTCGTTGAATCGGCCCGCGTTGAACAGCGTACCGACCTGGACAAGCTGATCATCAACATCGAAACCAACGGCGTGATCTCGCCGGAAGAAGCGATCCGCCAGTCGGCCCGCGTCCTGGTGGACCAGTTGAATGTGTTCGCTGCCCTGGAAGGCACGGAAGCCGCCGCCGAAGCGCCATCGCGCGCTCCGCTGGTCGATCCTATCCTGTTGCGTCCAGTCGACGACCTGGAGTTGACCGTGCGTTCGGCGAACTGCCTGAAAGCGGAAAACATCTACTACATCGGCGACCTGATCCAACGTTCGGAAAACGAACTGCTGAAAACGCCAAACCTGGGCCGCAAGTCCCTGAACGAAATCAAGGAAGTGCTGGCATCGCGCGGCTTGACCTTGGGCATGAAGCTGGAAAACTGGCCGCCTGCCGGCCTGGAAAAGTAATACGTAGTTGTAGCAAACTGCCTGGGACAGGTGTCCCAGGCTTTTATTTTGTAGCACCAAACCGGCCCGCGATGAAGCTTCTGCCTCATTGATCGAAGAGCTGGAATTTAAACACTCACCGAAAGGATTTATCATGCGTCACGGTCACGGCCTCCGTAAACTGAATCGTACCTCGTCCCACCGTCTGGCAATGCTGCGCAACATGACAGTATCGCTGCTGCGTCACGAAGCGATCAAAACCACCCTGCCAAAAGCAAAAGAACTGCGCCGCGTTGTCGAGCCAATTCTGACCCTGGGCAAAACCGACTCCCTGGCAAACAAGCGTCTGGCCTTCAACCGCCTGCGCGACCGTGAAATGGTCGTCAAACTGTTCGCTGAACTGGGCCCACGTTTCGCCAACCGTAACGGTGGTTATGTGCGTATCCTGAAAATGGGTTTCCGCGTCGGCGATAACGCTCCTATGGCGTTCGTTGAACTGATGGATCGTCCAGATACGACCGAAGCAGTTGAAGTTGCTGGCGAGTAATCCCAGTAATTGCATCTAAGAAAGCCAGGCCTAGCCTGGCTTTTTTGTTTTCTGCTGCAGCTATCCTTGCTGCGGTGTACTATTCTTCTTTCGCGCCGGCCCGGCACAAGCGCTGCCTGCTCCGCGCGACTCTTGTCGAATGGCACAGCTGATGCCGCAGAAAAAGGTTGTTCATGTCCCGTTTCCCTTCCAGCGCCACCGCGCGCGCCGCTCCCCTACATCAACTGCTGATCTGGCTTGCTACCTGTATGCTGCTGGCCATGGCCGTCTTTGGCGCCACCCAGGCCCGTGCCGACGATGAATTCCTCGACCCCGAGCTGGCGTTTAAATTTTCCGCCCGCATGCAGGACCCGTCCACCATCGCCGTCACCTATGTGATTGCCGATGGCTACTATATGTACCACGAGCGCTTCAAGTTCGAAGCCGTGGGGGCCAAGCTGGGTACGCCCGTGTATCCGAAGGGCAAGGTCAAGTTCGACGACACTTTCCAGAAGAACGTGGAAACCTTCCGCCAGACCCTCACCATCACCATTCCCGTGGAGGCGGGTGGCGCGTTCACCCTGAAGGCGACGGGCCAGGGCTGCTCGGACAAGGGCCTGTGCTATGCGCCGCAGGATGCCACGACCCAGCTGGTGGGCGGTGGCGGCGGCCAGAGCATGGCGCCGGGCGGCTTGCCGTCGAAATTCGCCTTGCCGGCCGCGCCGGCAGTCGACACGGCCGCCGTCAACGGCCCGCAGGCGCAGGCGTCGCCTGGCGTGTCCGTCATGAGCATTCCCCAGGCCAATATCACCAGCACGCCCGAGCCGGTAGCGGCAGCGCCCGTGGCGGCCAGCCCTGCGCCCGCGCAAAGCGAGACGGGCAAGATCGAAGCGGCCCTGAAGGGCGGCAAGCTGCTCGTCATCGTGCCCCTGTTCATGCTGCTGGGCCTGGGCCTGGCATTTACGCCGTGCGTGCTGCCGATGGTGCCGATTTTGTCGTCGATCATCATCGGCGATGGCACCAAGGTCAGCCGTTCGCGCGGCTTGCTGCTGTCGCTGACGTACGCGCTGGGCATGGCCATCGTCTACACGGCGCTGGGCGTGGCGGCCGGCCTGGCAGGCGAAGGCCTGGCGGCCCAGCTGCAAAATCCGTGGGTGCTGGGCTTCTTTGCCCTGCTGATGGCGGGCCTGGCGCTGTCGATGTTCGGTTTGTATGAGCTGCAAGTGCCGGCTTTCCTGCAAGGCAAGCTGACGTCCGTGTCGAACCAGCAATCATCTGGCCGCCTGGCGGGCGTGTTCGTCATGGGCGCCATTTCCGCCCTGATCGTGGGACCCTGCGTGGCCGCGCCGCTGGCCGGCGCCTTGCTGTACATCAGCCAGACGCGCGACGTCGTCATCGGCGGCAGCGCCTTGTTTGCCATGGCGGTGGGCATGAGCGTGCCTCTGCTGCTGGTGGGCGTGTCGGCCGGCACCTTGCTGCCCCGCGCCGGCGCCTGGATGGACGCCGTCAAGCGCTTCTTTGGCGTACTGCAGCTGGGCGTGGCCTGGTGGCTGGTCTCGCCCGTTCTGCCGGGCGCCGTGCAGATGCTGGGCTGGACGGTGTTGTTCGTCGGCTATGGCATGTATTTGCTGGTGGGCAAGAGCGGCGCGAAGAATGCCTGGATCGCCAAGGCCTTCGGCCTCGTATTTGCCGTGCTGGGCGCGATGCAACTGGTGGGCGTGGCCAGCGGTGGCCGCGATCCGCTGGCGCCGCTGGCCCACCTCGGCGGCGGGCAAGTGCATGCGCAACCGTTTATGCGCGTAAAGACCGTGGCGCAGCTCGATGCGGCGTTGGCCCAGCTCAATGGCAAGCCGGCCCTGCTGGACTTTTATGCGGACTGGTGCGTGTCCTGCATCGAAATGGAAAAACTGACCTTCGTTGATCCCGCCGTGCGCGAGAAGATGGGGCAAGCCGTGCTGCTGCAAGTGGACGTGACGGCCAATGATGCCGACGACAAGGCCATGCTGAAACGTTTTCAGCTGTTCGGCCCGCCGGGCATCATCATGTTCAACCCGCAAGGACAGGAAATCGCCCAATCGCGCGTGATCGGTTTCCAGAACGCCGCCACCTTCCTGACCTCCTTGCGCAAGCTCGACGGGCAGTAAGCGGTCACTTGTCTCGTCAATAAGAAAAAGCCTGCATTGCAGGCTTTTTCTGTGTTTACACCCGCTACAACTTAGCCGGCTTTGGGATGCTGCTGCATGCCGTCGTGAGCGCCACGGTGCCCACCGCGGTGGCCGCCGTGCTTGCCGCCAGGCACGCTGTCGTCAAACACTTTCTTTTGCTCCGGTGTCAGCACGGCATAAAAGGTTTTCAGCGAGGCCAGGCGGCTTTCCTGGTTCGCGATGCGCTCCTTCGACATGGCGATCCATTGCTCCATGCGTTCCGGCGCCGACAGCTTGGCCATCGCTTCGTGCTTGGCTTTCCAGTCGCCCATCGGTTTTTTCGGCGCATTGGCGGCCGTGAAAGTGGCCCAGGCCGGTTCCTGCGCGGCCGTCAGCTTCAGTTTGTCGTGCAGGCGGGCCTGGTACTTGGCCATGCGCTCGGCCGGGTTGCCGCCGCGGTGCTGGCCATCGTGTTGCATCTTGGTACTGGCGGCAGGCGCGCTGGCGGCCGCTTCCTGGGCGTGGACGGTCAGCGATGCCGCACCCATGCCGAGTACGCTCATGGCGATGATCAAATTCTTGCGCAAGGTTGTCATTGAGGCGTTCATCTGGATTCCTTTGTAAAAGTGAGGGATGTACATGCTGCTGCACATGAATCCATGTTGGACGCGCCATGTTTCCCCGAAGTGTCCGCTGCCAGACAGTTTGTATCTATATGTTTCTTCGGGTCTCCTATATACAAGACGATACAAATGCGCTGTGCAAGGCCGGGGGAAGTGGGGATAATTCGTACCATGGAACCCACTTCTACAATTCTCATCGTCGACGATGACCGCGATATCCGCAGCTTGCTGGCGGACTACCTGGAAACGAACGCCTACCGCACCCTGGGCGCGGCAGATGGCACGGCCATGTGGAAAATCCTCGACGAAACGCGGCCCGACCTGATCGTGCTGGACTTGAATCTGCCCGGCGACGATGGCCTGACCCTGTGCCGCAAGCTGCGCGCCCAATCGACGGTGCCGGTGATCATGTTGACGGCGCGCAATGAACCGCTGGACCGCATCCTGGGCCTGGAAATGGGCGCCGACGATTACTTGCCGAAACCGTTCGAACCGCGTGAATTGCTGGCGCGCATACGCAGCGTGTTGCGCCGCAGCCATGCCATGCCGTCGAACGTGCCATCGGACAAGGCGCAGCAAATCCGCTTTTCCGGCTGGACCCTGGACTTGACGGCGCGCCACCTGGTCAATCCCAGCGGCTTGGTGATCATGCTGTCGGGCGCGGAGTTCCGCTTGCTGCGCGTGTTCCTGGAACACCCGAACCGCGTGCTCAACCGCGACCAGCTGCTGAACCTAACGCAGGGCCGCGACGCTGACCCGTTCGACCGCTCGATCGATATCCAGATCAGCCGCCTGCGGCAAAAGCTCGGTGAAGATGCCCGCTTGCCGCAAATCATCAAGACCGTGCGCAACGGCGGCTACGTGCTGGCCGGCCAGGTCAATGTGGAGCCCCACGCGTGAAGGCCTTCCTGGGGTCGATGACGGGCCGCGTCTTCATGTTCCTGTTGATCGGCATCGTCGCATCGGCCGCGCTGACGCAGTGGCTGGCCGTGGGCGAGCGCCAGCGCGCCATCGAGCAATACCGCGACTACCACGCCGTCGAGCGGGCCGAGCAGCTGGTGATGGCGGCCGACGTGGTGCCGCTGGCCTCGCGCGCCGCCTACCTGAAAGTGGCCAACAAGGGCAGCGTGCGCCTGGAACTGCGTCCCGAAACGGAACATACGCCCGGCGCGCCGACGGAGTTTTCCACCGCGCTGCAAGCCAAGCTGGGTGAAGGTTTCAAGGTCAGCGCGCTGGCCGAACGTCCGGCCGCCTGCGTCAAACCGCGCCAGACGCCGGGCATGTTTGCCGCCAAGCCATGGGGTGGCACGTGCGAAAACCTCGACGTGCGCATGCAGGATGGCCACGTGCTGCGCCTGATGGTCTTGCCGCCGCGCCAGCAGCCGCCGTTCAATGAACACAACGACTGGATGACCTTGCTGCCTTTCCTGATCAGCATCGCCATCCTCGCCTACCTGGTCACGCGCATGACCATGCGCCCGCTCAAGCAGCTGGCGCAGGCGGCGAAAGACCTGGGCAACGACATCAACCATCCGCCGCTGACCCTGTCGGGCGCCAGCGAGATCCGCCAGGCCAGCGCCGCCTTCAATGCCATGCAGGCGCGCATCCGCCAGCATATTTCCCAGCGGACACAAATGCTGGCGGCCATCACGCACGACTTGCAGACGCCGCTGACGCGCTTGCGCCTGCGCCTGGAAAAAGTGGCCGATACGGAATTGTATGATCGCCTGGTGGGCGACCTGTCAGCCATGCAGAGCATGGTCAAGGAAGGGCTGGACCTGGCCCGCTCGATGGATAGCACGGAAGCGATGCAGGCGCTCGACCTCGATTCCCTGTTGGATAGCGTCTGTTCCGACGCGGCTGATGCCGGCCAGAAAGTCACCCTCAACGGGCAGGCAGGCATGGCCTTGATGGCGCGCCCGATCGCCATGCGGCGCTGCCTGGTGAACTTGATCGACAATGCCGTCAAATATGGCCTGTACGCGCAGGTTGCCGTCGAGCGCATCCCGGGTGCCGCGCGCATCCGCATCCGCGACGGGGGGCCAGGCATTGCGCCAGATCAATTGGCTAAAGTGTTCGAACCGTTTTACCGCATCGAGACTTCGCGTTCGCGCGAATCGGGCGGCACGGGCTTGGGCCTGACCATCGCGCGCAATATCGCCGAACAGCATGGCGCCACGGTTTCACTGCTCAATCATGTCGACGGTGGACTGGAAGTCACCCTCATCGTGCCTGAGTATTACGCAGGAAAGTGAGCATTTCCGTGCGACAATATTGTGCTTTATGCCCCCTGGCAACTACCTTCAACCAGCAGCCCTGCGCTGCGACAGCGTGACAGAACAATGAAAAAGACTAGTCTGGCAATCCTCGTGGGTGCGGCCCTGTGTATCGGCGGCGGCATCTGGTATTTCAATCATCAGCCCGGCGCGGCGAGCGGTGGGCAGGATGGTAAAGGGGGCAAGGGCGGACAGGCGCCGACGACGGTGAGCGTGGTCGTTCCGGTGCGCCAGGATGTGCCGATGGTGCTGCAAGCCAATGGCAGCGTGATGCCGATCAGCAGCGTTGACTTGCACCCGCAGACGACCAGCACGATTACCAAGGTGCATATCCGCGAAGGCCAGTTCGTCAAGCAGGGCGAGCTGATGTTCACTCTCGATGCGCGCAGCGAACACGCGAATGTCGACAAGGCGCAGGCGCAGGTCTTGCGCGACCGCGCCTCGGTGCAGGACCTCGAGCGCCAGCTCAAGCGCAGCCAGGATTTACTGAGCAAGAACTTTATTGCCCAAGGCGCCGTCGATACCCTGCAAAGCCAGCTCGACGCGGCACGCGCCTTGCTGGCTGCCGACCAGGCCGCCTTGCGCGCCGCCCAGGTGGACTCCAGCTACACCGTCCTGCGCGCGCCGCAGGCGGGCAGGGTAGGGGCCATCAATGTCTATGCGGGCAGCCTGGTGCAGCCGACCACGTCGCTCACCAGCATCACCCAGCTCGACCCGATCGACGTGTCGTTCACCTTGCCGGAAAGCAGCCTGTCCGGCTTGCTGGCGGCGCAAAAGGCGGGCGAGGTGCCTGTCACGGCGCTGTTGTCCGATGCGGGCGGCAAGCAGCTCGACGGCAAACTGAACTTTATCGACAATGCCGTCGATTCCGCCACCGGTGTGATCCGGATCAAGGCGCGTTTCAATAATGGCGGCACCGACCTGTGGCCAGGCCAGTACGTGAATACGCAGCTGACCGTGCGCACCCTCAAGGATGCGCTGGTGATCCCGCAAAACGCCATCATCACGAGTACTTCCGGTACCTTCGTGTACTCGATGGAGGCGGACAGTACGGCCAAGATGCGCAAGATTACCCGCGTGTACGCGTTCGGGCCGAGCGCCGTCGTCACGGGCCTGGCAGGCGATGAAAAAGTCATCGTCGATGGCAAGCAGAACTTGCGTCCAGGCAGTAAGGTGCGCCTGGCGGAAAAACACAAGGCCGCCGATGGCGCCGCCGCACCGCAGGGCAAGCCAGCATGAACCTGTCCGAACTGAGCATCCGCCGCCCCGTCATGGTGGTGCTGCTGTCCCTCTCCATCATCCTGGCCGGCGTGCTGGCCTACCTGCAAATTCCCGTAGCGGCCTTGCCGAGCTACAACACGCCCGTCATCAACGTCAGTGCCGACCTGGCCGGCGCCAGCCCGGAAACCATGGCCTCGTCGGTGGCCTTGCCGCTGGAAAAACAATTTTCCACCATTTCCGGCCTCAGCCTGATCACGTCCACGAGCACGCTGGGCAATACCTCGCTGACCCTGGAATTTGACGCCAGCATCAATGTCAACGAGGCGGCCGTCGACGTGCAAGCCGCGCTGCTGCGCGCGCAGCGCCAGTTGCCGACGGAAATGACGGACTTGCCATCCTACCGCAAGGTCAATCCGGCCGATGCGCCGGTGCTGTTCATCCAGATGACGTCGCCATCGCTGAACTTGTCGGATCTCAACGATTATGCGGAAAACCTGATCGCCCCGAGCCTGTCGACCCTGCCTGGCGTGGCCCAGGTGATCGTGAATGGCCAGAAGCGCTTTGCCGTGCGCGTGCGCGCCCGTGCCGACCTGATGAATGCGCGCAACCTGACGATGGACGAGCTGGCCACCGCCTTGCGCACGTCGAACACGAATTCCCCGCTGGGCATCCTTGACGGCCCGAGCCAGACCCTGACCATCCAGGGCAATCCGCAAATGATGAAAGCGGCCGATTTTGCTGAATTGATCGTCGCCAGCCGCAATGGCCAGCCCGTGCGCCTGAAAGACGTGGCCGAGGTGGAAGACAGCTTTCAATCGATCAAGGCCGTCGGCAGTTTCAACGGTGAGCGCTCGATCAGCCTGATGGTGCAGCGCCAACCGGATGCCAACACCGTGCAAGTGGTCGATGGCGTGCGCCGTTTGTTGCCTGGGTTCAAGGAACAATTGCCGCAATCGATACAGATCAGTCTGGTTAACGACCGTTCGCTGTCGATACGCGAAGCTATCCACGACGTGAATTTGACCTTGGCCCTGACGGTGGTGCTGGTGGTGCTGGTGATCTTCCTGTTCCTGCACCGCGCGGCCGCCACCTTCATTCCTGCCGTCACCATGCCGATTTCCCTGCTGGGCGCCCTGGCCCTGCTGTACTGGCTCGGCTACAGCCTCGACAACGTCTCGCTGCTGGGCATTACCCTGGCCGTCGGCTTGGTCGTCGACGATGCCATCGTGGTGCTGGAAAACATCGTGCGCCATATCGAGATGGGCAAGAAACCGATACGCGCGGCCCTGGAAGGGGCGAAAGAGATGGGCTTTACCATCATCTCGATTTCCGTCTCGCTGGTGGCCGTGTTCATTCCCATCTTCTTCATGCCGGGCGTGATCGGCTTGCTGTTCCATGAATTCGCCGTTGTCGTCTCGCTGGCCGTGCTGGTGTCCGCCATCGTCTCGCTGACCCTGGTGCCGATGCTGGCCAGCCGCTTCCTGCCGGCCGATTCGCGCGAGCATAATGACAGCGACCCCAGCCATGGCGAAAAAACCTTCATCGGCCGCCATTTCGAAGCGGGTTTCACGAAGTTGCGCAACGGTTACGTGCATCTGCTCGACAAGGCCCTGGCGCACCGCAACGTGGTGCTGTTCATTGCCGTGTGTACCTTTGCGCTGACGGTGCTGTTGTACGCCACGATACCGAAAGGTTTCTTCCCGGAAGAAGATCTGGGCCAGATCCAGGTCAATACGGAAGCGTCGGAAGACATTTCCTCGGCGGCACTGCAGGATTTGCAAGCCCGCGTGGCGGCCGTGCTCAAGGCGGACCCCAGCGTGCAGGATGTGACCTCGTTCGTCGGCGGCGGCAACACGGGACGCATGTTCATGGTCTTGAAACCGCGCAACGAGCGGCCGAAAATGCCGGTGGTGCTGGAAAACCTGCGCCGCGCGACGAGCACCGTGCCCGGCATGGCCGTGTATTTCCGGCCCGTGCAAAACTTGCAGCTGGGCGGACGCCAGAGCAAGAGCCGCTACCAGTACACCTTGCAAAGCGTCAGTCCCGACGCCTTGAATGACTGGGCGGAAAAGTTTATTGCCGGCATGCGCACGGATCCGGCCTTCCGCGACGTTACCAGCGATTCGCAGATCAAGGGCTTGCAGGCGTCGCTCAGGATCGACCGCGACAAGGCCAATCTGCTGGGCGTGCAAATGTCCGATATCCGCACGGCCCTGTACAGCGCTTTTGGCGAGCGACAAGTGTCGACCATCTATTCGTCGGCAGCCAGCTATTACGTGATCCTGGAGGCGGCCACGGCAGACCGCCAGTACGACGATGCGCTCACGCGCGTGTCCGTGCGCAGCAAGACGGGTGAACTGGTGAAACTGTCGAGTATTGCCTACGTGGAACGCACGATCGGGCCCACGTCCGTGAATCACCAGGGGCAGTTGCAGGCTGTTACCATCGCCTTCAACCTGGCGCCGGACGTGCCGCTGGGCATCGCCACGGGCAAGATCGACGCGATGGCCAAGGACATGAGCTTGCCGGCCTCCATCATCACGCGCTACGGCGGCGACGCGGCCGTGTTCCAGAGCTCGCAGTCCAGCCAGATCATCCTCATCATTGCCGCGCTGGCCGTGATCTACGTGCTGCTCGGCGTGTTGTATGAGAGCTATATCCACCCGCTGACCATCCTGGCCGGCTTGCCATCGGCAGCTGTGGGGGCGCTATTGACCTTGCGCTTGTTCGGCATGGACCTGACCATGATCGCCATCATCGGCATTTTGATGCTGATCGGCATCGTCAAGAAAAACGCCATCATGATGATCGACTTCGCCCTGCATGCGCAGCGCAACGACGGGCTGGCGCCGGCGGAGGCCATCCGCCAGGCTTGCATCCTGCGTTTCCGTCCCATCATGATGACGTCGGCGGCGGCCTTGATGGGCGCCTTGCCGATCGCCCTGGGCCTGGGCGCCGGCGCCGAGCTGCGCCAGCCGCTGGGCCTGGCCGTGGTCGGGGGATTGCTCTTTTCGCAAGTGATTACCCTGTTCATCACCCCCGTGATTTATCTGTTCCTGGACAAGTACAGCGGTACGGGACCGTTGACGGACGAGCAATTGGTGGCGCTCGACAACAAGGCCTGATCCGCCATACGGCCAGCACCGGCGCCCCGTTCCTGAGTGAATGCGGCGCCGGTTTTGTATGGGCCGTGATACATACGGTAACAACCGTCAAGGGATGGCTAGGGTACGCTGATACCGCTGCAAGGAAAGTCGCTATCCTGTACGCTTCGGGTTGGAAATGCCGAGGAAGTGTTCCCAAAAGCAAGGGACTCTGGCACTATGGCTGCCCTGTAAGATTACTTTTGTCGCTACACAGAAAGCACGATTCATTTTGCATGACACGACCCATTTGATGGCTGCCGATTCCGATGTTTGCCCCACCTGCGGGCAAGTCATCCAGCCACCACCGGCCTACGGGTCCAAGACCAGCACCATGCGCAAGGTGGCGCTCGGCGTGTCCGTCTTGCTGCACGTGCTGCTGGCGGCGTATGTCCTGTTGCGTAGCGACAAGATCGAAAAGATCCCGCCGCCGAAGAAGGAAAGCGCGATGGTCTACATTGCGCCGCTGAAAGACAAGCCGCAGCCGAAGCCGCAACCGAAACCCACGCCGAAACCGAAGGACACGAAAGTGGCCAAGGTCAAACCGCCACCGGCGCCGAGCAAGCGCGTGGTCACGAAAGACGTGCCGCGCGACAAGCCGAAACTGGAAACCTTCACGCCGCCGCTGGTGTCGAAAGTGCCGTTGCCGCCGCCGCCCGCTGAAGACATGAGTTCGATGATCGAGCAGCGCCGCAAGCAGCGTCAGGCGCAAAATCCCGCGCCGCCGGCCGAGGAAAGCGAAAACGACCGCGCCATGCGCGTGGCCAAGGCGAATATCGCCGGCGCCCAGGGACGCAATTCCGGCAGCGACCGCGAGGATTCGGGCGGCGTGTTTTCCATCGTCAACCAGACCTCGTTCAGCGCGGAAGTCAAGTTCAAGGGCTGGAATGGCAACTTCAAGCGCAACTGGCTGAAGCAGGAAAAAGTGGAGCTGGGCAATGAGCCCGATATCGAAACGGCCATCCTGAAGAAGATGATCCAGCTGATCCGTGCCGAAAAACCGGGCGACTTCGTGTGGGAATCGCGTCGCCTGGGGCGTAACGTCAACCTCAGCGCCCGCGTGGAAGACACGGCCGAGCTGATGGCTTTCCTGCGCCAGGAATTCTTTTCCGAGAAGCGGCCAGGGCCGGGACGGCGCTAGGCGCCCGTCAAACTGACGGCAATAAAAAAGGCTGCACCGTGTGAACGGGCAGCCTTTTTTTACGCAGCGTTGATCTCGATCAAGCCGGTTTGTCCGATTCAGGCTCGACGTCGTCTTCCATGTCGATCAATTCGACCATCTGGGCCGCGCCGTCTTCGCTGATGCCGGCCAGTTCCATGATCTTGTCGTTGGCTTCGTCGATGCCGACGCGTTTCAGGGCCGAGAACAGTTGCACGGTGAACGGGAAGCCGACGCCGTCTTCATCCACATAGCTGTCGAGCTTGGCTTTCGCCTGGCGCAAGGCATTCACGGATTCATTACGGTTCAGCTTATCGACCTTGGTCAGGATGCAGTGGATCGGCTTGCCGGTCGGGGCGAACCATTCCAGCATTTGAATGTCCAGGTCGGTGAACGGGCGGCGCGAATCCATGATCAGGATCAAACCCGCCAATTGCTCGCGGCGCTGCACGTAGTCGCCCAGCAGGCGCTGCCAGTGCAATTTGGCCGAGCCCGATACTTCCGCGTAGCCGTAGCCCGGCAAGTCGACCAGCAGGCATTCGATCTCTTCGACGATGGTGGCATCCTTGCGGTGCTGCGCCACGTGGGCGCCGCCGATGGAGAAGTAGTTGATGTGCTGGGTACGGCCAGGTGTCTTGGAGGCGAACGCCAAGCCTTTCTGATTACACAAGATGTTGATGGCGGTCGATTTACCGGCATTGGAGCGGCCGGCAAAGGCGATTTCCGGCACCGTGGTATCGGGCAGGTCACGCAATTGGTTGACGGTCGTAAAGAAGCGGGCTTGCCAGAGTTTTGACATGGGAGTAGTAAAGCAACAAAAGGGAGCGATAAGGGAGCGATAACGCCAAGAAGCTATTGTACAATAAGGGGTTGTTTATTGTTGCCGGCGTAGCAGCGATGCGGCTTGCGGCCCTGAAAATAAAGCAAAAATCCACAGGGCGCGGCAATGTCCACCACTAATTTCTCACTGTCTCAGGGTGCCTGAATGAATCGTGCGTTTTCACCGTTTATCAAATCCATGCTGCTCGCATTGCTGGCTGTATCGACAACTGCCTCCGCGGTCGAAGCAGCGAAACCGGCCGTCAAGGCCGACGCCGCCAAGGGCGCCACCCTGTACGCCGATGGCGATGCGGCGCGCGGCTTGCCTGCCTGCGTCTCCTGCCATGGCGCGGCCGGCAATTCGACCATCACGGTCAATCCGAAACTGGCCGGTCAGCACGAAAGCTATATCTACAAGCAATTGGTCGACTTCACCACGCCGGAACGCAGCCAGCCCGTCATGACGACGTACGCGAAGATGCTCAGCGACGCCGACAAGAAGAATATCGCCGCCTACCTGGGCGCGCAACTGTCCAAGCCGGGCGCCGCGAAAAACAAGGATACGATCGACCTGGGCAAGAAAATCTACCGTGGTGGTATTGCTTCCAAGCAAGTTGCCGCCTGCGCCAGCTGTCATGGCGCGACGGGCAATGGCATTCCCGTCCAGTACCCGCGCATCGCCGGCCAGCACCAGGATTACACGGTGGCCCAGCTGACCATGTTCCGCAGCACCAAGGCTGATGCCCGCAAGAACAGCGCGCAAATGCACACCATCGCCGCCCGCATGTCGGATGACGAGATCGCCGCCGTTGCCGATTACATCGCCGGCCTGAAGTAAGTTTTCATAGTGGCAAGAGATTGCCAGGCGCACCAGCGCGCATGAACGAGGGCGGCCGTCTCAACAGGCTGCCCTTTTTTATGGCAGGGGCCAAACAGGAGTATGCTGCCGCCTTGCGCGGAGAAACTATCAGCTCCATGCCACATTTTCTTGAAGATTGCATATCCCGTATGAGTATCCACGTATGAGCACAGGCACGACCGGAATCGAGTTAAAGACCCAACGCCGCAGCCTGGCTGAATTCGTCGAGCTGGTCTCGTCGATGCGCTTTGCCATCAGCCTGCTGACCCTGATTGCCGTCGCCTCCATCATCGGCACCGTGCTCAAGCAAAACGAGCCCATGCCCAATTATGTGAACCAGTTCGGTCCGTTCTGGTTCGCCGTCTTCGACAAGCTGAGCCTGTATTCCGTGTACTCGGCCTGGTGGTTCCTCGTGATCATGGGTTTCCTCGTCGCCTCGACCTCGCTGTGCATCGTGCGCAATGCACCGAAGATGCTCAAGGATATGCGCAGTTGGCGTGACAATGTGCGCGAGCAATCCCTGCGCAATTTCCACCACAAGCTGGAATGGCAGGCGCCGCTGCCGCGCGCCGTGCTGGCGCAGCAGATGGTGATGCGCCTGAAAGACGCCGGCTACCGTGCCAAGGTGGTCGAGAAGGACAACGCCACCCTGGTGGCGGCCAAGCGGGGCGCCGCCAATAAATGGGGCTATATCTTTGCCCACGGCGCCATCGTCATCATCTGCGTGGGCGGCTTGCTCGACTCGGAAATGCCGATCCGCGTACAGCAATGGTTCTTTGGCAAGACGCCGTTTTCCGGCAGCGGCGTGATCGCCGACATTCCGGCCCAGCACCGCCTGAGCCTGTCGAACCCCACGTTCCGCGGCAATACCATGATCCCGGAAGGCTCGTCGAGCAACACGGCCATCATTCCCCAGGCCGATGGCGTGCTGATCCAGGATTTGCCCATCACGATCTTGTTGAAGAAATTCCACATCGATTTTTACAGCACGGGCATGCCGAAGCTGTTTGCCAGCGATGTCGTCATCACCGACCATGCAACGGGTGAAAGTTTCCCTGCGACTATCAAAGTCAACCAGCCGCTGCTTTACAAGGGCCTGGCCCTGTACCAGTCCAGCTTTGAGGATGGCGGCAGCAAGCTCAAGTTGACGGGTTATCCGATGACGGGCAAGACGACGAAACGCTTCGATATCGGCGGCGAAGTGGGCGGCAGCACGCCGCTTGAGCGCAGCGATGGCAATTCCTACACGGTGGAATGGTCGGGTTTCCGTCCCTTCAACGTGGAAAACCTCAGCGCGGGCCAGGATGTGCGCGCCGTCAACAAGGCGGAAAGTTTTAACGATAAATTCGCCGTCGGCCTGGACAAGCGCCTCGGTTCCGCCGCGAAGAACGCGAACAACAAGGATCTCAAGAACGTGGGCCCCTCGGTGCAATACAAATTGCGCGACAAGACGGGCCAGGCGCGCGAATACCAGAACTATATGCAGCCGGTCGCCGTGGATGGCACGACGGTGTTTCTGGCAGGCATGCGCGTCAACCCCAGCGATCCGTTCAGCTATCTGCGCATTCCCGCCGATGACAATTACAGCGTGAACGAATGGATGCGCTTGCGTGCCGCGCTGCAGGATCCCGCGCTGCGCCAGCAAGCCGCCACGCGCTATGCGGCGCGCGCCATGCCGCAGGCGGGCGCGGAAGCCTTGCGCAGCCAGTTGCAGGAATCGGCGGCGAAGAGCCTGGGCATCTTTGCCGGCAATGGACAAGAGGGCGGTTTCCTCGCCATTTCACGTTTCCTGGAGAAAATTCCTGCCGCCGAGCAAGAAAAAGCGGCCGATATCTTCATGAAGATCTTGAATGGCAGCCTGTGGGACTTGTGGCAGGCGGCGCGCGCCCAGGATGGCTTGAAGGCCATCGAGGCCGATGACAAGCACGGCCGCTTCCTGCAGCTGGCCACGAATGCGCTGTCCGACAGCTTCTTCTATGGCGCGCCCGTGTATCTGCAACTCGACGACTTTACGGAAATCAAGGCGTCCGTGCTGCAAGTGACGCGGTCGCCGGGCAAGAGCGTTGTCTACCTCGGTTGCCTGTTCCTCGTGATCGGCGTATTTTCCATGTTTTATATCCGCGAGCGCCGCCTGTGGGTGTGGATCAAGGATGGCGAGGGCGGCAGCGAGGCCTTGATGGCCATGAGCACGCAACGCAAGACCCTGGATTTTGAAAAAGAATTTGAGAACTTGAAGGCAAAGCTGCCGCAATCGGCGTAAGCTGCGCTGTGTCCGGGACGCTTGCGCGTCGCCGGGAATGGAGAAAATGATGGAATTGGCAAACAAGCAAATATATACGCAGGAACCAGGATTTTTCAAGCGCCTGAGCCTGATCGATTGGCTGTACGGCGCCGGCTTGCTGGCAGCCTCCCTGTTCGGCCTGATGCGTTTTGGCGCCTTCATGGATATCTATGAAAAAGCCATCTTGCTGGCCGCGGCGCCCACGTTCGCGTGGCTGGGCTGGTACTGGAAGCCCGTGCGCTGGCTGATCCCCGTGGCAGCCGTGCTGTCGCTGTTCGCCATCGAGCTGTACGCCGGCCACCTGGAGATGGCGAATCAGAAATTCTTCCTGAAATACATCTTGTCGAGCCAGTCCGCCATCCTGTGGATGGGCACCCTGTTCGTGCTGTCGACCCTGTTCTACTGGATCGGCCTGGTGGCGCGCTCGGAATTCGGCTCGTCCGTCGGCTCCCTGCTGTGCTGGGCCGGCGTGGTGCTGGGCCTGACGGGCATGCTGGTGCGCTGGTACGAGTCTTACCTGATCGGCGCCGACGTGGGCCATATTCCCGTGTCGAACCTGTATGAAGTGTTCATCCTGTTTTCCTTGATCACGGCCATGTTCTACCTGTATTACGAGCAGCATTACGCGACGCGCCAGTTGGGCGCCTTCGTCATGCTGGTCATTTCGGCGGCCGTCGTGTTCCTGATGTGGTACACGGTCACGCGCGACGCGGCCGAAATCCAGCCGCTGGTGCCGGCCCTGCAAAGCTGGTGGATGAAGATCCACGTGCCGGCCAACTTCATCGGCTACGGTACCTTCGCCCTGTCGGCCATGGTGGCGGCGGCTTACCTGCTCAAATCGAGCGGCTACCTGGTCGACCGCCTGCCGTCGCTGGAAGTGCTCGACGACGTGATGTACAAGGCCATTTCCGTGGGCTTCGCTTTCTTCACGGTAGCGACCATCCTGGGCGCCCTGTGGGCGGCCGAAGCATGGGGCGGCTACTGGTCGTGGGACCCGAAAGAAACGTGGGCGCTGATCGTCTGGCTCAACTATGCAGCCTGGCTGCACATGCGCCTGATGACAGGCTTGCGCGGCCGCGTCGCCTCGTGGTGGGCGCTGGTGGGTTTGCTGGTGACGACGTTTGCCTTCCTGGGCGTGAATATGTTCCTTTCTGGTTTGCATTCTTACGGCAAGCTTTAATTGTTTTTTGCATGACAGAAGCGTCATGAACGGCCCGGGAAAACTGGTGTAAGGTACAAATAATCACCTTTTCCCGGAGCCGCCATGTTGATCAAGCGCAGTCCCAACGGCATTGAGTTGCCGTATTCTTCCGAAATCACGCCGCGCGCCGTGTTCGAATCGCGCCGCAGTTTCATCAAGCAAGTGGCGCTGGGCACGATGTCCAGCGCGGCCTTGCTGGAAATGGCCAGCCGCGAAGCCTTCGCGCAGGGCACCAATCCCAAGCTGGCTGCCAAACTGAATCCCGCCTATTCGGCGCTGGAAAAACAGACGGCCTATAAAGACGCCACCAGCTACAACAATTTCTACGAATTCGGCACGGACAAGAGCGATCCGGCGCAAAACGCGGGCACCCTGCGCCCGCGTCCGTGGACGGTCAGCATCGAAGGCGAAGTCAAGAAACCCATGACCCTGGACCTGGATGCGCTGCTGAAGCTGGCGCCGCTGGAAGAGCGCGTCTACCGGCTGCGCTGCGTGGAAGGCTGGTCGATGGTCATCCCGTGGGTCGGTTATTCCTTCTCGGAAATCATCAAGAAGGTCGAACCGACGGGCAATGCCAAGTATGTGGAATTCATCACCCTGGCCGACAAGAAACAGATGCCGGGCGTGGGCAGCCGCGTGCTGCAATGGCCGTATACGGAAGGTTTGCGCATCGATGAAGCGAACCATCCGCTGGCGCTGCTGACCCTGGGCATGTATGGCGAAACCTTGCCGAACCAGAATGGCGCGCCCGTGCGTATGGTGTTGCCGTGGAAATATGGTTTCAAGTCTGCCAAATCCATCGTCAAGATCCGTTTCGTCAAGGAACAGCCGCGCACGTCCTGGAACCTGTCGGCGCCGTCCGAATACGGTTTTTACTCGAATGTGAACCCGAACGTCGATCATCCGCGCTGGTCGCAGGCTTCCGAGCGACGCATCGGCGAAGACGGCTTTCTCACGCGCAAGCGCAAGACCCTGATGTTCAATGGCTACAACGATGTCGCTTCCTTGTACGCGGGCATGGACCTGAAGAAGTTCTTTTAAGGAAAGACCATGGCCCTCAACCCCACGCCGAGACAATTGTCGCTATTCAAAAGCCTGATCTTCTTGCTGGCGCTGCTGCCGTTTGCCCGCATGGTCTGGCTGACGTACACGGGGCAACTGGTGGAGCCGCTGGAATTCATCACGCGCGGCACGGGCGACTGGACCCTGTATTTCCTGTGCATCAGCCTGGCGGTCACGCCCTTGCGGCGCTTCACGCAATGGAATTGGCTGATCAAGCTGCGGCGCATGCTGGGCCTGTTCGCGTTTTTCTACGCGACACTGCACTTCACCACCTTTTTATGGTTCGATCACTTTTTTGATGTGCAGGAAATGTGGAAGGATGTACTCAAGCGGCCGTTCATCACCGTGGGTTTCATCGCTTTCGTACTGCTGATCCCGCTGGCCGTCACGAGCACGAACGGCATGGTGAAACGCCTGGGGGGCAAGCGCTGGCAGTGGCTGCACCGCTTGATCTACATCATCGCGCCGCTGGGCATCCTGCACTTCTGGTGGATGAAGGCGGGCAAGCACAATTTCGCGCAACCGATACTGTTCGGCTCCATCGTCGCGCTACTGCTGCTAATTCGCGTGTATTTCGCCTGGAGCAAGCGAGTCAAAAGCGCCAGGGCGGCCAACGCAGCCACCCCGGTGCGTGCCGTTTAGGTGGCTGGCACGATGACCGGTGGCGGCGGCACGGGCGCCGGTTCGACCGGGCCTTTTGCCGGCGCGCCCTTGGCCGCTGGCGGCTTGGGCAGGTATAGGGGGCCGGGCTGGCCGCAGCCGGCCAGGACGCTAGAAACCACAATGGCGGTGCCGATATAAAACGCTGAGGATGACTTCACGATTAGAATCACGGTTTGATTAAGATCTTTGGAGTGTAGCATGAGCGAATCGGAATTCCTGGCCCTGGCCGAAGCCACCCTGACCCAGATCGAGGCGGCGCTGGACCGGCTGAACGATGAAGACGTGCTCGACGTCGAATGCAGCCGCAGCGGCAATGTGCTGGAAATCGAATTCATCGATAACGGCACGAAAATCATCGTCAACAGCCAGGCCCCCATGCGCGAGATGTGGGTAGCGGCCCGTTCCGGCGGTTTCCACTACAAGCGCGTGGATGGCGAATGGCGCAACACGCGCGACGGCTCGGAACTGTTTGCGGCCCTGTCGGCCATGGCCAGTGAGCAGGCAGGCACGGCAGTCGTATTGAAGTAATTGTCTTAGCCGTGCGTCATAAAAAAGGGCAGCCTCTTCAGGCTGCCCTTTTTGCATCAAACGATCTTAAAACAGTTCGTTCTTGACGGCTTCTTTCGCCTTTTCTTCCTCCGGCGTGCCGCGCGCCGCGCCTTCCAGGCTGCCTACGCCCGTGCCCGGCGGATTTTCCGCATAGTAATACTCGTCGCCCACGCGGATCAGGCCTTCCGGCACGGCGCGTTCCTCGACGGGAATGCTTTTCAGGGCTTTCGCCATGTAGCTGATCCAGATCGGCAAGGCCAGGCCGCCACCCGTTTCCCGGTTGCCCAGGTTGCGCGGCTGGTCGTAGCCGATCCAGGCGATGCCCACCAGCTTGGCCTGGTAGCCGGCGAACCAGGCGTCGATGGAATCGTTGGTCGTGCCCGTCTTGCCGGCCAGGTCAGGGCGCTTCAAGGCCATGGCCTTGTTCGCGGTGCCGAAGCGCACGACGTCGTTGAGCATGCTGTTCATCATGAAGGCATTGCGCTCGTCGATGACGCGGTTGGCTTCCTCGCCTGCCAGGTCCGGCTTGGCTTGCGACAAGACATTGCCGTCGCTATCGGTCACCTTGGCGATCAGATACGGGTTGATCTTGTAGCCGCCATTGGCGAACACGGCATACGCGCCCGCCATCTGCAGCGGCGTCACGTTGCCGGCGCCCAGGGCCAGGGTCAGGTAGGGCGGGTTCTTGTCCGCGTCAAAGCCGAAGCGCGTCGCGTATTCCTGGCCATATTTGGCGCCGATCTTGTGCAGGATGCGGATGGAAATCATGTTCTTCGATTTCATCAAGCCCTTGCGCATGGTCATCGGACCATCGTACTTGCTGTCGTAGTTCTTCGGTTCCCATGCCTGGCCGCCCGTCTGGCCCGCGTCGAACGAGATCGGCGCATCGTTGATGATGGTGGCCGGCGACAGGCCCCGTTCCAGCGAAGCGGAATAGATGAAGGGCTTGAAGGCCGAACCGGGCTGGCGCCACGCCTGCGTGACGTGGTTGAACTTGTTGCGGTTGTAGTCGAAGCCGCCCACCATGGCGCGGATGGCGCCGTCCGTGGTGCTGGCCGAGACGAACGCCGATTGCACTTCCGGCATCTGCGTCAAGACCCAGGTATTGCCTTCCTGCATGACGCGGATCACGGCGCCGCGCTTGATGCGGCGGTTCGGCGCCGCTTTTTCCGACAGCCAGGCCGCGCCGAACGTCAGGCCGGGGCCGGTAATCGTGATTTCCTCGCCGGCCGAGGTGACTGCCTGCAACGATTTGGGCGACGCTTGCAGCACCATGGCGGCGATGATGTCGTCGCTGTCCGGATGGTCGGCGAGTTCCGTCTCGATCGCGTCATCGGCTTCGGCCTTGGTTTTTGGAATCTCGATATACGCTTCCGGGCCGCGGTAGCCGTGGCGTTTCTCGTAATCCATCACGCCCTTGCGCAAGGCGATGTAGGCGGCGTCCTGGTCGGCCTTGGTGATGGTGGTGTAGACGTTCAGGCCGCGCGTATAGGTATCTTCCTTGAATTGCTCGTAGACCAGCTGGCGCGCCATTTCCGACACATATTCCGCATGCACGCCGAAGGCGCTGCTGTCGGTTTTCACTTTCAGCTCTTCATTTTTCGCTTCTTCGTATTGCGCCGGCGTGATGTAGCCCAGCTGGGCCATGCGTTGCAGGATGTATTGCTGGCGCATGCGCGCGCGTTTCGGATTGACGACGGGGTTGTAGGCCGACGGCGCCTTAGGCAAGCCGGCCAGCATGGCCGCTTCCGCCACGGTGAGATCCTGAATATTCTTGCCGAAATAGATTTGCGCGGCCGAGGCGAAGCCGTAGGCACGCTGTCCCAGATAAATCTGGTTCATATACACTTCGAGGATCTGATCCTTGCTGAGGTTTTTCTCGATCTTCCAGGCCAGCAAGACTTCATACGCCTTGCGTTTCAGGGTCTGTTCGCTGGACAGGAAGAAATTGCGCGCCACCTGCTGCGTGATGGTCGAGGCGCCTTGCTTGGCGCCGCCCGTCAGGTTGTGCAGGGCCGCACGCGTGATGCCCAGGTAATCGACGCCGCCATGCTCATAGAAGCGGTCATCCTCGATGGCCAGCACGGCTTTCTTCATGACATCGGGAATATCCTTGATGTGCACCATGTTGCGCCGTTCCTCGCCGAATTCGCCGATCAGCACACTGTCGGACGTGAACACGCGCAGCGGCATCTTTGGCTTGTAATCGGTCAAGGTATCGAGCGCCGGCAGGTTCGGATATGCCATGGCCAGGCCAAAGACCACCAGCAAGACGCCGACGATGCCCAGGCCCAGCAGCGATACCAGGGCCATCAGCAGGAAACGTTTGGGTTTGCTGCCCTTGGTGGGCGGCTTCGAGCCAGCGGGGCCAGCGGATTTTGAAGATGTCATGCGTCGTATGTCTTTCGGTTAATTATGCCGGCCAATTATAAGCGAGCTTGCCGGGGTGGCAGCGCGCCGTGGCGCTGGCCGGGGGAGAGTGTTGAAACTTGCCGATACTCTATATAAGCGTGTATTGGCCCGCTGGCAACCAGGATTTGGTAACAATTATTCTGCGCCAGATCACGGCCCGGCCAGATAGGCGTCGCGCGCCGCAGACTCCGGCCTGAAATCCATTTACAAGCCGGCGCCGCCGGGACTAGGCTGTCGGATGGCAGGAACTCTCCCACGCTGACGTTTCTCTATGAAAAACATGTCCATCAGCAATTTTCTTGGCATCGGCTTGCTGGGCGTCGACATCGCGGACGATGCCGTGCGCGTGGTCGAGTTGAGGCGCCGGCGGGGAAGACTGTCGTGCCGGCATTGCGGCGCCGCTGCGCTGACGCCCGGCGTGATACTGGAAGGCAATGTCGAGGACACGGAGGGCCTGGCCGATGCCTTGCGCCAGGCCCACCGCGACAGTGGCAGCGCCTGCACGCGGGTGGCGCTGGCCATGCCGGCCACGGCCCTGATCACGCATGCGATCCGCCTGCCCGCCGGATTGCCGGAGGAACAGCTGGAAATCCTCGTGGAACTGGAAGCGGCCCAATACATGCCGTTTGCGCTGGAAGACGCCAGCCTGGATTTTTTCATACTCGGCCCCGCGCCGCCGCTGGCTGGCGCAACAGGCCAGGAGGTCGACGTGCTGCTGGTGGCGGCGCGGCGCGCCAGCGTACAGCGCCGTCTCGATGCGGCCACGGCGGCGGGCTTGCAGGCCGTCGTCATGGATAGCGAGGCAATGGCCTTGCAGGCGGCGCTCGCGCAGGGTGGCTGGCAAGCCCTGCCCGACGGTGGCGTGGCCTACCAGCTGGCCTGGGGCCTGGCCCTGCACAGGTACGCCCGATGACGGTCCGGGCGCAAGTGCAGCGCATCAACCTGTTGCCGTATCGCCCCGCGGCACGGCGCAGGCGTATTCAGCTGTTGCTGTGGCAACTGGCGGGCGGGGCGCTGCTGGGACTGCTGCTGGCCGTGGCGACGGGGGCCTGGCTGCGGTACCAGCTCGACGCGCAACTGCGCCGCCAGGAGGGCTGGCGCAGTGCCATGCAGCAAGTCGATGCCGTGCTTGTCGCGGGTCAGCGGGTGCAGGGCGAGACGGCGGCGCTGCTGCTGCGCCAGCAAGCCATGGGCAGTTTGCAACAGCAACGCAATGCCTGGGTGCGCATGCTGGACGCGCTGGCGCGGGCGATGCCGGCTGGCGTGGCCTTGCACAGTGTGCGCCAGGAAACGACGATGGTGCGCTTGCAGGGGCAGGCTGCGTCGCAGGACAAGGTCGCGGCATTGCTGCTGGGGCTGGAACAGGCGGCGCCCTGGTCCCGGCCGGAATTGGTGGAAGTGCGCGGCGCGGCCGATGGCGCCGTGGAATGGACGGTACGGCTGGCTTTGGCACCCTAGTCCTGGAGGTTGATCATGCTGAGCTTGAAGATCGCGTCGCTGTGGCCGCTATCCGCGCGCCTCGCTTGCGCCGCCCTGGCCGCGACGCTGGCGGCGGCCCTGCTGCACCTTGCGTGGCTGGATGGACTGTTTACGGCCATGCAGGCGGGGCAAGGCGAGGAGGTTCGCTTGCGCGCCGCTTATCAGTCGGCGCAAGCCAGGGCGCAGCAGTTGCCGCATTGGCGCGCACAGCAACGCCAGGCCGGCGCCGAGCTGGCCTTGCTGGAACAGCAACTACCCGACCAGCAGGCGATGGCGCTGCTGTTGACGCAGATCAATGCCGCAGGCCAGTCGCGCGGGTTGCAATTTTCCCTGTTCAAGCCCGGTGCGGCCCAGCCGCAAGCGCCGTATGTCGCCTTGCCGATCGCCATACAGTTGCGCGGCGGCTACCACGCCATGGGCGCGCTGCTGGCGGACCTGGCACGCCTGCCGCGCATCGTCACGGTGCATGGGCTGGCCTTGACCCTCGGCAAGGATCGCTTGCTGACCCTCGATGCCGTGCTGCACGCGTATCGCTTGCCCGCAGCGACGGAACGGGCGGCGCAAGCCGCCTTGGCGCCCAAGGCGGGCGCATCCGTTGCCGCATGGCGTCCGCTTGCCGCTGTCGCGCCACAGCCGTACGAGGCCGCCGCTCTGGCCGATCCTTTTGGCGCCTTGCCGTCCGCCGGCGCGCCGGGGCAACGGGGCGCCGTGGCGGGGCCCGACCCGCGGCGCGTGCGCGAACCGCTGGAAAGCGTGGCTTTGCCGGCCATCAGCATGGTCGGCAGCGTGCAACAGGACGGGCGCCTGAGCGCGCTGCTGCTGGCGGGCCAGCGCGTGTACCGGGTGGCGGTGGGCCAGTATCTGGGGCAAGACCACGGCGTGGTGACGGATATCAGTGAACAGGCGGTGCAGTACCGTGAACTGCTGCGCGAGGCGGATGGTCCCTGGCGCGAGCGGCGCGGCAGCCTGGCCTTGCAGGCGGCGGGGGCGGCTGCGAAGGCCAGCCTGCCCGAGGCGGTGCCATGAGGCCGCACCGCATGCTGCTGGCCGCCATGCTGTGTCTGCACGTCAGCAGCCTTGCCCAGGAAGCCGTGGTGCACGTGTCGGCGCCGCGTTTGTATGCCGGCGAGAAAATCTCCGTCGACTTCCAGAACGTGGGCGTGCGCGCGGCCCTGCACATCCTGGCCGATGCGTCGGGGCAAAATATCGTCGCCAGCGACAGCGTGGCGGGCAACGTGACCTTGCGCCTGCGCGACTTGCCGTGGGACCAGGCGCTTGACGTGCTGCTGCAGGCGAAAGGACTGGACATGCGGCGCAATGGCAACGTGCTGTGGATCGCGCCGCGCGAGGAAATGCTGGCGCGCGAAAAGCTGGAGCTCGAAACGCGCGCGCAGATCGCCGAACTGGAACCCTTGCAGTCAGCCATCTTCCAGCTCAATTACCAGAAGGCCGAAGCGTTCCGCACGGTGTTCGCCCTGGACGCGGGAGAAGGGCGCAGCCGCCTGCTGTCGCGCCGTGGCAGCGTGCTGATCGAGCCGCGCACGAATCAATTGTTCGTCACCGACGTGCCGGCGCGCCTGGAACAGATCCGTCAGCTGATCGCCAAGACAGATATTGCCACGCGGCAGGTGATGATCGAGGCGCGCATCGTCGAGGCGAATGACAGTTTCAGCCGCAACCTGGGCGCGCGCCTGGGTTTTACGGACCAGCGCCTGGCGGCGGGCCAGGTGCCCGGATTTTCCCTGGGCGGCAGCGGGCGCCGCGCGGCCATCGGCGGCAGTTACCAGGGCGTGGGCGAGGCGACGGGGCAAACGGTGGCCGGCGCCGGCGCCTTCGTGCCGAACACGCAATTTGTCAACTTGCCGGCCGCCAGCATCAATGGCTTGCAGCCGGCCAGTTTCGCCCTGAGCCTGTTTTCGGCGGCCGCCAACCGTTTTCTGAACCTGGAATTGTCCGCGCTGGAAGCGGACGGCAGGGGCAAGATCATTTCCAGCCCCCGCGTGGTGACGGCCGACAAGGTGCTGGCGCTGATCGAACAGGGCATCGAGCTGCCGTACCAGGTGGCCACCAGCAGCGGCGCCACGTCGATCACCTTCCGCAAGGCGAATCTGCGCCTGGAAGTGACGCCGCAGATCACGCCGGACGGCAACGTGGTGCTGGAAGTGGATGTCAACAAGGATAGCGTGGGCCAGGAAACCCGCTCCGGCTTCGCCATCGACACCAAGCACGTGCGCACGCAAGTGATGGTGGAAGATGGCGGCACGGTGGTACTGGGCGGCATTTATCAGCAATCCGAGCGGGGCACGGACAGCAAGGTGCCGCTGCTGGGCGACATCCCCGTACTTGGTGTTTTTTTCCGCAGCACGGGCCGCAGTCAAGAAAAAACCGAACTGATGGTGTTTATTACGCCGAAAATAGTGGCAGATCGGCCAGCAACACGTTAATGTCACATCTTTACGTTTAAGTAACAATGCAAACGAAAGCGGACTGATGGCGACTATGCGGAATGTATCTTGGAGCAACACTTATTGGAGTCGGGTATCGAATTGGCTGGTCTTGCTGGCGCTGGGCGCCTTGCTGGCCGCCTGTGGCGGCGGTGGCGGTGATCCGACCATCGATGGCGGCAGCAGTGGCGGCACGACGGGCGGCGTGGCCGCGACGGTCACGGTAAGCCTGTTGAACGCCGCTGGCCAGCCGAGCAATGCATTGAGCAGCACGACGCCGCTGACGGCCAAGGCGCTCGTCAACGATAAAAATGGCGTTCCTGTCAGCAATGCCGTGGTCACGTTTTCAGCCGATGCCACGCTGGTATCGTTGTCGTCAACCAACGGCACGGCGCTGACCGACGCCAAGGGCTATGCCAGCATCACCGTCTCGGCCTTGAATGCGACGGTCACCGGTGCCGGCAAGCTGACGGCCACTGTCGCGGCAGGCACCGCCACGGTAAGCGGCGAGGCCAGCTATGACATCAAGGCGGCCCAGGCATCGGGCGCCAAAATGACGCTATCGCTGCTTAACGGCGGCAGCGCCAGTAACGCGCTGTCGAGCGCCGCGCCGCTGACGGCCAAGGCGTTGGTGACCGATTTGAACGGAAAACCGATCAGCGACGTGTTGGTGGCATTCTCGACTGACAATACCATGGCAGTGATGTCACCATCGGTAGGGACGGCACTGACCGATGCGACAGGTACGGCCAGCGTAACGCTGCGTCCTTTCAGTCTGTCGGCCAGCGGCGCCGCCACGTTGCGGGCGACCACGACGGTCAATGGTGTCGTTGCCAGCAGCCAGATCAATTATGTACTGGGTGCCACCGACCTGAGTGCGGAGAACCTGCGGTTTTCGCCCGCCAGCATCCCGGCCTATGGCACCACCAACGTCACGGTTGATGTCATGGCTGGCACCGGCCTGTACACCGGCTCAGGCCAGACGGTAAATTTCAGTTCGACTTGCGTGCAGGCCGGCAAGGCTAGCGTGACCAGCGGCGTGCCGGTAGTCAATGGCAAGGCCACAGCTGTTTTCCGTGACCTGGGTTGCAATGACTACGATATGGTCAATGCCACAGTGGCGGGCAGCGCTTCCATGTATCACGCGACGCTGCCGATCGGCCGCGTCGCGCCGGCATCGGTACAATTTTCCAGCGTCAGTCCGGTAGGCAAATCGATCGTGATTCAAGGGCAGGGCGGCATAGCGCGCACGGAAATGGCTACGCTCACTTTCCGCGTATTCGATACTTTCAACAAACCGCTGGTCGGCCAGGAAGTGACGTTTTCGTTGTTGAACGGCCCTGGCATGACGCTCAATAAAGTGAAAGACACCACGGATGCCAATGGTGACGTCATCACCACCGTGAGTTCCGGCACCACCCCGACCACCTTCCGCGTCAAGGCCAGCCTGGCCTCTGGCATTTCCACCTTGTCCGATTCCATCCTGGTAACGACGGGTTTGCCTGTGCAAACGGCGTTTTCGCTCAGCTCCGTCAAGTCCAGCGTGGAAGGCTGGTCGTATGACAGCCCCGTAGGCACCCCTGCCACGACCGTCACTATCTTGCTGGCAGACCAAGCGGGCAACCCTGTTCCTGACGGCACGCCGGTGGCATTTCAGAGCAATTTGGGCGCCATCGGCTCGTCCAGCATGGGCGGCTGCACTACCATGAACGGCGGCTGCTCGGTCGACTTCCGCAGCCAGAACCCGCGTGTGGCCACCAATCCACCTGTCACGCCCTGCAATGATGCCAGCAATGGCGGCACGGCCGACAGCCTGTGGCCCGGTCTTGCCACCGTCTGCGCCAGCACTTCGGACGGCAGCAAGACGTTGTTCGCGAAGATCGCCATCTTCCTGAGCGGCAGCCGTCCCGAAAATGTCACGCTGTTCGATCAGTCGGCCCAGGTCGGCCTGGATCGCAGCACCTATGATCTTGGGAGCGTTTCAGCCGCTGCAGTGCGTCAATTCAGCTTGAGATTCAGCGATTTGCATCAAAACCCCATGCCTTCCGGGACCACGGTCGCGATCACGAATATGATCAATGGCGTTGGATCCATCACTCCGGACAGCATACAAAATATCTATCCGCACAACACGCTTGGCGTGGATGACCGTACCGGAGGCAACATTCAAGGTAACCAGGGAGGCCGGCATGCCGTTACAATTAACAGCCTGACGCCGACAAATTGTGTAGCGAATGTGGTCAGCACGTTTAATGTAACAGTGACGACGCCGCTGGGTAACGCCACCAGTTACCCGTTTAGACTGACATTCTCCTGTCCTTGACGTAAGGGGAAACGGGCGCCGTAGAGGCGGTGCCTGCTTATTTTCTGATTGATATAAAAAGTGTCCGAAATTTCCAACAGTAATATCTTTCTTGTCGGCCTCATGGGCGCAGGCAAAACCACGATCGGGCGCATTTTGGCCCGCAAGCTGGGCTTGCGCTTTGTCGATTCCGACCACGAAATCGAGGCACGCACGGGAGCGACCATCCCGTGGATCTTTGAAATCGAGGGCGAGGCCAGCTTTCGCCGGCGCGAGGCCGAGGTCATCCGTGACCTGAGCGCCCAGGAAGGCATCGTCATGGCCACAGGCGGCGGGGCCATCCTCAACGCCGACAGCCGCGCCTATCTGAAGGAGCGGGGCACGGTCGTGTACCTGCGCGCCAGCGTCAGCAACATCCTCGCGCGCACCAGCCATGACAAGAACCGCCCGCTGCTGCAGACGGCCGACCCGCGCCGCAAGCTGGAAGAATTGACGTCCCAGCGCGAGCCCCATTACATGGAAGTGGCCGACATTGTGATCGACACGGGCCGTCCTAACGTACAATCGATGGTTCAGACCATCCTGATGCAGCTGGCCAGCCTCGAATGCGAGGCTTCGCCCAATTGCGTCATTCATGCAGAGCCTTCGATGAACGAGCAATCCAAAATGTTGTTGAGCGTAGACCTCGACGAGCGCAGTTATCCGATCGCCATCGGTCCCGGCCTGCTGGCCGACGCCGACGCGCTGCTGCGCCATATCAGCGGCCACAAGGTGGCCATCGTCACCAATACCACCGTCGCCCCCCTGTACCTGGGCCGCCTGCAGGCGGCGCTGGCCAGCGATGGCCGCGAGGTGATCAGCATCGTCCTGCCGGACGGCGAAGAATATAAAAACTGGGCCAGCCTGATGCAGATCTTCGACGCGCTGCTGGCCAACAAGTGCGACCGCAAGACCACCCTGGTGGCGCTGGGCGGCGGCGTGATCGGCGACCTGACCGGCTATGCGGCCGCCAGCTACATGCGCGGCATCGGCTTCGTGCAGGTGCCCACCACCCTGCTGGCGCAGGTCGATTCCTCCGTCGGCGGCAAGACGGGCATCAACCACCCGCTGGGCAAGAACATGATCGGCGCCTTCTACCAGCCGCGCGCCGTGATCGCCGACACCTCGACCCTGGAAACCCTGCCGGCGCGCGAGCTGTCGGCCGGCCTGGCCGAAGTGATCAAGCATGGCGCCATCATCGATGCGGCGTTTTTCGACTGGATCGAGGCGAACATGGCCAAGCTGATGGCGCGCGACAAGGGCGCTCTGGCCTATGCCATCGCCCGCTCGTGCGAGATCAAGGCCGACGTGGTGCGCCAGGACGAGCGCGAAGGCGGCTTGCGCGCCATTCTGAATTTCGGCCACACCTTCGGCCACGCCATCGAGGCGGGCCTGGGTTACGGCCACTGGCTGCACGGCGAAGCCGTCGGCTGCGGCATGGTGATGGCGGCCGACCTGTCGTGCCGCATGGGCTATATCGACCAGGCGGCCGTGGAGCGCGTGCGCGCGCTGGTCGCCGCCGCCGGCCTGCCGGTGAAGGCGCCGGACCTCGGTGTCGAGCGCTGGCTGGAACTGATGGAGGTGGACAAGAAGAACGAGGGCGGCGCCATCAAGTTCATCCTGTTGAAACCCTTGGGCAGCCCGAACATCACGTCCGCACCGCATGAACTGGTGCTGGCCACCCTGGCCGCCGGAGTGCAATAACATGCTGCCCGAAGACTTCCTCGCCCCGTACGCAGCCCATTCGGCACAGGGGCAGGGACGTCGCTTTGCCGAGGCGCCGCACGCCTCGCGCAGCCAGTTCCAGCGCGACCGCGACCGCATCATCCATTCCTCTGCCTTCCGCCGCCTCGAGTACAAGACCCAGGTGTTCCTCAATCACGAGGGAGATTTGTTCCGCACCCGCCTGACGCACAGCCTGGAAGTGGCGCAGGTGGGCCGCTCCATCGCGCGCAACCTGCGCCTGAACGAAGACCTGGTGGAAGCCATCGCGCTCGCGCATGACCTGGGCCACACGCCGTTCGGCCACGTGGGCCAGGACGTGCTCAATGAGTGCATGCAGGCGCACGGCGGCTTCGAGCACAACCTGCAAAGCCTGCGCGTGGTCGACACGTTGGAAGAGCACTACGGCGCCTTCGATGGCTTGAACCTGATGTTCGAGACGCGAGAAGGCATCCTGAAACATTGCTCGCTGGCGCATGCGCGCGAACTGGGCCCCGTGGCCCAGCGCTTCATCGATCGCACGCAACCGACCCTGGAAGCGCAGCTGACCAACCTGGCCGATGAAATCGCCTACAACAGCCACGATATCGACGACGGCCTGCGCTCCGGCCTGATTACCATCGCCCAGCTGGAAGAGGTGGAATTCTTCGGCCGCCTGTGGCGCGACGTGCAGCAGGCGTTTCCCGGCCTGTCGGGCCGGCGCGCCATCTACGAAACCCTGCGCCGCCTGATCACGGCCCTGGCCGACGATCTGATCGTCACGTCGACTTCCCTGATTGCGGACGCCGCTCCGCGCGACGTCAGCGAAGTGCGCGCCAGTCCCCCGCTGATCCGTTTTTCGGACGCCATGCGCAAGGATGCGACGGAGCTCAAGCGGTTCCTGCGCGCGAACCTGTACCGCCACTACCAGGTCAACCGCATGCGCGTGAAGGCGAGCCGCATCGTGCGCGAACTGTACGACAGCTTCATGGCCGAACCGGCCCTGCTGCCGCCCGACTATCAACTCAGGGATGGCGACGTCACGCAGCAGGCGCGCAAGATCGCCGACTACATCGCCGGCATGACGGACCGCTACGCGATCCGCGAGCACCGCAGGCTGTATTCTCTGGATGAGTTGTAGGTCGGGTTAGCCGGAACGGCGTAACCCGACACCACCACCATCCCTGCCAACAAGGTTGTCGGATTACGCGCTTGCGCGCCTCGGCGGCCCCGCTAATCCGACCTACTCCGCATTTTCGCTCCTGTCAATCGGCATGATCATCTAGGCTCCCGCACTATCATCCCAATACCCCCGTAGCGCCTTCTTTTCTATCATGGCAGCAAGTCAACAAGGGTTTGCCGCCCATAGTCAAGGAGAGTGCCATGATTGAATCGCGCCGCAGTTTCTTGCGCGCCTTGCCAGCCGTAACCATCGGGGCGGCCATCGCGCCGCTTCCCAGCAAGGCGGCCACCAAGGGCGAAGGCGGCCAGCGTTGGGCGATGGTGGTCGATGTGCAGAAATGCATCGGCTGCCAGGCTTGCACGGTCTCCTGCATCATGGAAAACGCCGTGCCGGAAAACAGCTTCCGCACCGTCGTCTCGACCTATGAAGTCAAGGAGGAGAACCGCTGCGGCACCTACATGCTGCCGCGCCTGTGCAACCACTGCGCCAATCCCCCCTGCATTCCCGTCTGTCCCGTCGGCGCCACGTTCCAGCGCAAGGATGGCGTCGTCGTCGTCGATGGCGACCGCTGCGTGGGCTGCGCCTACTGCGTGCAAGCCTGCCCGTATGACGCGCGCTTCATCAACCACGAAACGGGCAAGGCCGACAAATGCACGTTCTGCGCGCACCGGGTCGATGAAGGCTTGCTGCCTGCCTGCGTGGAAACCTGCGTGGGCGGCGCGCGTATCTTCGGCGACCTGAATGACCCGGACAGCGTGGTGCACCAGCTGCTGACCGAGAACAAGGTGAAGGTGCTGAAACCCGAGCAGGGCACCCAGCCCCACGTGTTTTACCTGGGACTGGACACGCGCTTCGCCGGCCACGTCGAGGGCGAAGCGACTCTTTGGCAACCGAGCAAACACGGGAAATAAACCATGGACAGCCACATCACCGAAATTCTCAACGTCACGCGCGAAGCGGCATGGCTGCCGTGGGCGGTGCAGTATTTTTTCCTCATCGGCCTCAGTTATGGCAGTTTCATGCTGACGCTGCCGTACTTCGTCTTTGGCCGCAAGGCGTATGAACGCCTGGGACGCATCGCGCTGCTGGCATCCCTCGTCTGCGGCATGACGGCGCCCGTGGCGCTGCTGGCCGATTTGCACGGGCCGGGCCGCTTCTACCATTTCTATATTTACTTCCAGCCGCAGTCGTGGATGTCGTGGGGCTCGTTCTTCATCCCCCTGTATCTGGGCTGTTTGATGCTGTACGCGTGGCTGGCGCTGCGCGTGGACTTCGCCACACGGGGACAGGGCCAGGATCGCCTGGCCTTCGCCTACCGTTTGCTGGGGTGCGGCGGCGCCACATCCTTGCGGGCCATTCGCGTCGCCGCTGCCTTCACCTTGTTGGCCGCCTTCGTCGTGGGCCTGTACACGGGCATGGAAGTGATGGTGGTGCGTGCCCGTCCCCTGTGGTTCACGCCTTTCCTGCCGGCGCAATTTGCCGCCACGGCCTTTGTTGGGGCCGTGGGCCTGGCGCTGCTGTTCAACCGCTTCCTGCCGGGCCGCGACAAGGCGCTGGAAGTATCGCTGAACCGCGCGCTGGCCCTGTCGCTGGCGCTGGTGCTGGCACTGGGCGGCGGCTGGCTGTTCGTCAGTCTTTCCGGCGTAAGCGCCAGCCACAGCATGGCCTTTACGCAGGTGGCGGGCATGCCGCAATGGCAGTTCACGGCCGTATGGGCCGTGCTGTCGGCCATCGTGCCGATGGCGCTGGCCATCTGGCGTCCGGCCACGAGTGGCCTGGCCAATGGCCTGATCGCGCTGCATAGCGCCTGGATGATGCGCTGGACGATTTTTATCGGCGGCCAGACGATTCCGAAGACGGGCGCAGGCCTGTACGACTACCACCTGCCGATGGGGAACGATGGCTTGCTGGGCATTATTGGCACGGCCGGCCTGTGGATCGCGCTGCTGTTGCTGATGCTGGAATTTTTGCCATGGGCGGGACGCGTCGTCGCTGGTCGCAGCCGTCCCGTCATGGCCACGCACTGAGGAGTCAAAAATGAACGATCAAATACACCACAACGCACACAACGACGTCCCTGACGACGAAAACGAAAAACGCCGCAAGCTGTTGCGCTACGGCGCCATCGGCGGCGGCCTGGCCGCGTTTGCCGCCAGCTTTTCCACCACGGCCGGCCGCATGGTCGACCATGCGCTGGGCAAGGATAAACCCATGCAGAAACTGCATGGCAATTCCCTGCCGCCCGAGTTTTCCGTCGATACGGCCACGGGCAAGCTGACGGTCAATCCCGACCAGCAAGTGAGCTACACCATGTGCATGGGCTGCACCACGTTTTGCGGCGTGCGCGTGCGCCTGGATAAAAAAAGCGGCAAGGTGCTGCGCGTGGCGGGCAATCCCTACAGCCCCCTGTCGGCCGACCCGGCGCTGCCGTATCAAACCTCGATCCGCGACAGCTTTGTGTCGCTGTCGCGCTTCCAGGAAAAGGGGCTGAAGGGCCGTTCGACGGCTTGCGGCCGCGGCAACGGCGTGCTGGAACAGATGGAGTCGCCGTTCCGCGTGCTGGCGCCCATGAAGCGCGTGGGACCGCGCGGCGGCGGCCAGTGGGAACCGATCGCCTTCGACCAGTTGGTGAAGGAAGTGACGGAAGGCGGCGACCTGTTTGGCGAAGGCCACGTGCAGGGGCTGCGCGCCTTGCGCGAGCTGGAAAAGCCGATCGATCCGACGCAGCCGGAACTGGGCCCGCAAGTGAACCAGGTGGGCCTGATGTGCAGTACCGACGATGGCCGTCTGGCGTTCGGCACGCGCTTTTTCAAGCAGTCATACGGCAGTTTGAACCTGGTCAACCACGGTTCGTATTGCGGCGGCGCCTACCGCAGCGGCTCGGGTGCCATGTTCGGCGACATGAAGAAGATGCCGCACGCGAAAGTGGACCTGGAAAATACGGAATTTTGTATATTCGTTGGCACGGCGCCGGGCAATGCGGGCAACCCGTTCAAGCGCCAGGGCACCCTGATCGCGAAAGCAAGGTCGGGCAAGCGCGAATTCAGCTACGTCGTCGTCGACCCCGTGCTGACGAACGCGGACAGCCTGGCCGCGGGCGACCGCAGCCGCTGGGTGCCGATCAAGCCGGGCACGGATGGCGCGCTGGCCATGGGCATGATCCGCTGGATCATCGAGCATGAACGCTATGACCGCAACTTCCTCGTGCAGCCGAACCTGAAGGTGGCGGAAGCGGCGGGCGAAGCAGCCTGGTGTAATGCCACGCATTTGATCATCAACGAGAAGGGCCATCCGCGCGATGGCCGCTACCTGCGCGCGTCGGATATGGGCGCGGTGGAGTTGTCGGAAGAAGAGCGCTACAAGGATGGCGACGCCTTTTGCGTGATCGACTCCGCCACGCAAGCGATCGTGCCACACAATGCCGCCAAGGCTGAGGCGCGCCTGTTCTTCGACGGCCCGCTGGACGTGGTGGGTGCACCACTGCACCTGAAGACGGCCATGACGATGCTCAACGAGGAAGCGCAGCGCCACAGCATGGATGAATACGCGGCGGCCTGCGGCATTTCACGCGACATCATCGAAGGGCTGGCGCAGGAACTCACCAGCCATGGCAAGCGCGCCGCCGTCAATGCGCACGGCGGCATGATGTCGGGTGCGGGATTCTATAACGCGTATGCGCTGGTCATGCTCAATACCCTGATCGGTAACCTGAATCGCAAGGGCGGCACCCTGGTCAACGGCGGCAGCTTCAAGGATGCGGGACCCGGTCCGCGCTATAACCTCGAGAGTTTCGACGGCGAGATCAAGGCGGCCGGCATGCCCATTGGGCGCAATGTGCCGTATGAAAAAACCTCGGAATTCAAGCTGAAGAAAGAAGCGGGCAAGGCGTATCCGGCGAAGGCACCGTGGTATCCGAATGCGCCCGCGCTGGCCACCGAGTGGCTGACCAGCGCCATGAACGGCTACCCGTACACCCTGAAGGCGCTGATTCTGTGGAGCTGCAATCCCGTCTACGGCATCACGGGCTTGCGCGCGCAGATCGGCAAAGAGCTGGCCGATCCGAAGAAGATTCCCCTGATCGTCGCCATCGACCCCTTCATCAATGAAAGCTCGGCGTTTGCCGACTACCTGTTGCCCGACACCTTGCTGTACGAAAGCTGGGGCTGGGCTGGCGCCTGGGGCGGCATGCCCGTCAAAATGAGCACGGCGCGCTGGCCCGTGGTCGAACCGCGCGTGCAAAAGACGCCGGACGGCCAGACCATCTGCATGGAATCGTTCTTCATCGCGCTGGCGAAAACGATGGACTTGCCCGGTTTCGGTCCGGAGGCCTTGCAGGACATGGATGGCCAGCGCTTCCCCCTGCAGCGCGCGGAAGACTGGTATCTGCGCGGCGGCGCCAACATCGCCTGGCAGGGCAAGACGGCCGTGCCGGAGGCCAGCGACGACGATATCGATTTGTCCGGCGTGGGCCGCATCCGCCCCGAACTGGAGCGCACCTTGAAGCCGGAAGAGTGGCGCAAGGTGGCCTTCATGCTGGCGCGGGGAGGGCGCTACCAGAGCTATGGCGAAATGTTCGGCCTGCGCCTGCCGCCACCGGCGAATCCCAAGGCGCCGGCAGCGCCTGCACCCGTGATCGACGAGACGCCGTATCCGCAGGACTGGTCCACGCACCGCTATCTGAAACCGATGATGCTGTACAACGAAGGCCTGGGCGTGAGCAAGAACAGCTTGAGCGGCAAGCGATTCCCCGGCACGCCCGCGTGGCGAGTGGCGGCGTTTGCCGACGGTACGCCCGTGCGCAAGACCTATCCGGCCAGCGAGTGGCCGTTCGAGTTGATCAGCTTTAAATCGGCGCTGCAGAACTCCTACAGCATCGGTGCGCGGCGCTTGCGCGGCATCCATCCGGACAACCCGGTCGCCGTGCATCCCGACGATGCGGCGCGCTTGAAGCTGGAAAATGGCGATGCCATTTACCTGGAAACGCCGGGAGGCAGGGCCAGGGCCACGGTGATGCTGCGCCATGGCGTGCAGCGGGGCGTGATCGCCGTCGAACACGGTTTCGGCCACAAGGAGCACGGTGCGCGCGCCCACCGTATCGGCAAGCTGCGCCAGCCAGATGAACCGGCCATCGGCGCCGGCATCAACCTGAATGACCTGGGATTGACGGACCCGAGCCGCGGCGACAAGAACGTGTTTGTTGATCCCGTCTCGGGCACGTCGGTGCGGCAGGGGCTGCCGGCGCGCATCGTGCGGGCTTAACGAACGCTCAACAAAACCGTAGCGAGCGGAAGGGAGGTGCGGTCGAGAAGCGTAGCTGTGCGAATGCACAGTGAGCATCGCAGGCCGCAAATCACGACGCGCAGTAGGTTGGGTTGGGTGTTCTAGATTTCGCCGCTGGCCATTAGCAGCCGGGCTACCTCGGCTGCTGAATGCAGGCCCAGTTTTTCCATCGTGTTATGGCGGTGCACCTGCACTGTCTTGTCGCTGATGCCCAGCTCGCGGGCGATGACTTTCGAGGCTTTGCCTTCGGCCATCAGCAACGCCACTTCGCGCTCGCGCGCGGTGAGCCTGGCCAGCGCCGATTGCGCCGTATTCGCGCTGGCGGCGTTGCGGCTTTCTTCCACGCTGCGGGCCACGGCCCGGCTGACGGCGTCCAGTAATACCTGGTCCTTGCACGGCTTTTCCAAAAAATCGCAGGCGCCCGCCTTCATCGTCTGCACGGCCATGGCCAGGTCGCCGTGACCGCTGAGGAAAATCACGGGCAGGGAGATGGCGTGGCCGGTCCTGTTGTTCAACTCCTGTTGCAGTTCCAGTCCGCTCATCAAAGGCATGCGCACGTCGAGCAGCAGGCAGCCCGGCACATGGCCAGCGTAGCGCTGCAGGAAGTCGCGTGCCGACTCGAACGTCTCGACTTTCCAGCCGGCCGAATCGAACAGATAGGCCAGCGAGCGGCGCATGGCGGCGTCGTCGTCGACGACAAAGATGATCGCATCGCTTTCATTCATGGTGTTTCCTTGTTGGCTCCCAGGCCAGTATCTTCGGGCAGGCGGAACCAGACCGTCAAGCCCGGTGCATCGGCGTTGGCGTGCGCCGACAGGCTGCCGCCGAACGATTCGATGATGCTTTTGCTGAGCGACATGCCCAGGCCCAGGCCTTCGGCCTTGGTGGTAAAGAAGGGTTCGAACAGGCGCGCCATCTGCGCCGCTTCCAGGCCGCAGCCGGCGTCGCGCACGGCCACCGTGCAGGCGCCGTTTTCGCGGTGCAGCAGCACGCCGATGGGGTGCTGCGGATTGCCGTTTTCCAGCTGCGCATCGAGCGCATTTTTTAGTAAATTGAGCAGCACCTGCTGCACTTGCTGCGGGTCGGCCAGCACGCGCGGTGCCGCGCTGACCGCCTCGTGGCGCCAGCTGATATTGGCTTGCGGATGGGCTGCGCGGAACAGGGCCACGGCTTGCTCCACGGCGTCGGCCAGGGCGAAGGCGGTGCTGTGCGCGGGACGCTTTTGCGCCATCGCGCGAATGTGACGGATGATGGCGCCCGCGCGTTCGCTTTGCGTGGCGATTTCCTGCGCGCCGTCGAGCAGGGGCGCCGCATCGAGCCGACCCGCTGTGATGCGGCGCGCCATGCCGCGCGCGAAATTGCCGATGGCGGCCAGCGGCTGGTTCAATTCATGCGCGATGGCGCTGGCCATTTCGCCCAGAATCGCCAGGCGCGCCGTGTGGTCTAGCGTGGCCTGGCGCTGGCGCGCCTGCTCTTCCAGCGCGCGCTGCTGGTGCTGGGCGGCGCGTAGTTGCTCCGTGCGCCGGCTGACCAGGTATTCCACGCGCACCGTGTGCACGGCCCAGGCCACCAGCAGGGCCAGCACCAGCAGCATCCAGCCCCAGTAGCGGCGCAGCGCCGTTTCGAACGTCAGCTTGTCCAGGTAGGCGTAGGGACCGATGCGCAGGTCGCGGAACAGTTCATCGACGATCTGGTAATCGCTGGGTACCGTCCAGCTGTAGCCTTCCTCCGTGCGGGGCATGGCCAGCAGGGCTTGCGCCACTTTTTTCGCCAGCGCGGGCGGCGTCTGGCGCAGGGCCACGAAGGGCCAGTCCGGATACAGCCGCGACGAGCTGGCGCAGCGAAAACCGGGAATCGGGCGCGTGGTGATCACGCGCAGTTCCTCGGCGCGCACTTCCCCGCGCGCGACCATCTGTTCGAGCAGGCAGGTGCGCACGATGCCCGCATCCATGCGCCCCGCACGCACGGCGTCGATGATCTGCTGCGACGGAAAACCGCTATAGCGCAGGCTGGCAAAATCATGCGCGGGATCGATGCCCGCTTCGCGCAGTTCGCGCGCGGCGATCTGGTAGCCGCCAAAGGCGTCGGGCGCCACGGCCATCACGTTCTTGCCAGCCAGGTCGGCCAGGTCATGCAGTGGCGACGCGCTGCGCACGACGATGGCCGAGCCGATGGCCTGGCGCGGCGACTCCGTCCATGGCGATTCCAGGGTGGCGATGCGGCTGGCGCCATCGCTGTGCTCGAGCGCCACGTAATGGCCGCTGCTGGTGATGGCAAAGGCGATCGATTGCGACTGCACGGCGCGCGTCAGGCCCGCCTGGTCGTAGTCGGCCAGGATGAAACGGATGCCGGGAATGCTCGCTTGCAGGTGGCGCGTCACGTACGACCAGTCCTGCTGCACGGCGTCGCCGCCCTTGTAGGCCAGTACGCCAATTCTTACCTCGGGCAGGTCGTTCGCCGCGTGGGCGCCGTGCAGACACAGCGCCGCCAGCGCGAGCAGTACAAAATGCCGCACTAGAACATGCTGCGCTGCGCCGAACGCGCATCGCCGAACAGGTCCAGCAGCAGTTTCTTGATGGGCGCGGGCAGCGGCGCGTCCGCAATTTTTGCACCGTCGTACCAGACGTGCGTCGCTTCCCCGGCCAGCGCCAGGCGGCGCGCCAGGGTGATGCGGCAGGGAACGATGTGCAGTTTGTAGTGGGTAAACACGTGCACGATGGGCAGCAGTCGTTCCTGCGTTTCGATTGCGCCAAACGGCGCCACGGCGTGCGCCAGCAGCTCCTGATCGATGTCGCGCGGACAGTCCTCGCCGGCCAGCACGTGGCCATCGAGTTCCGGCAGCGACAGCAAGCCGCCCCAGATGCCGGAACCGGGACGCTGTTCCAGCAGCACCTGGCCATCGTCGATGATGACCAGCATGACGGCGTGTTTTTCGGGGCTGGTTTTCTTCGGTTTGCGCACCGGCAGATCCTTGGTGCGGCCCGTAGCGTAGGCCACGCAGCGCGGCTGCAGCGGGCAGCGGCCGCAATCGGGGCTGCTGCGCGTGCACAGGGTGGCGCCGAAGTCCATCAGGCCCTGCGTGTAGGCTTCGATACCGGTCTCTGGCAGCAGCGCTTCGGCACGGCGCCACATGGCTTCCTCGACCCGTTTTTCGCCGGGATAGGCATCGATGCCGAAGGTGCGCGCGAAGACGCGTTTGACGTTGCCGTCCATGATGGCTGCGCGTGTGCCGCTGGAAAAAGCGGAGATGGCGGCCGCCGTCGAGCGGCCGATGCCGGGCAGGTCGGCCAGCAAGGCCGGGTCGCTGGGGAAGACGCCGTCGTATTCGGCCACCACGCGCTGCGCGCACTTGTGCAGGTTGCGCGCCCGCGTGTAGTAACCTAGGCCGCTCCACTGCGCCATCACGTCTTCCACCGGCGCGCTGGCCAAATCGCGCAGGGTGGGGAAGCGTTCGAGGAAGCGCGCGTAGTAGCTCAGCACGGCAGTGACCTGCGTTTGCTGCAGCATGATTTCGGACAGCCAGATCAGGTAGGCGTCGCGCGTGTTTTGCCATGGCAGCGCATGGCGGCCATGCTGCTTTTGCCAGGCGATGACGGTGGCGGAAAAAGTCGGGTCGATATAATCTTCAATGGGGGCCACGCCCGTGGCGGGCGAGAGCGGATGCAGCAGACGTTTCATGCAGGGTTCCAGTATCTTGTGGCGTGTTGTTGCGTGTTTTATGTGGCGCTGGCCGTGCGCAAGGCAGCGAGCAATTGCGCCAGCTGCGCCTTGTCGCGTTCGAGCGCCGCCAGGCTGGCCTCGAAGCCGGCGATTTTCTGTTCCAGGCTGCCCGTGGCGTCGTGGATGCGCTGGATCGAGGCAAAGCGCAGTTTCAGCTGCTCCTTGTACTCGACGATCTGCGCTTCGAGGGGCGCCATGATGACTTTCAGCCAGGCGCTGGCGTCGTCGTTGGCGTTGGTGAAACTGCGGCGCACGCGTGAGGCGATGGTGTCAAAGAATTTCTCCATCAGCACGACCCGGCTGGTGGTGAGCAAGGTCGCCGTGCCAAACTGCTTGTGATACACGGCTTCGATATCGGCGATCTCCTGGCGGTAGCGGGCCAGCGAAAACGGCATCGGCAAGGCCAGCGCCAGGCCATGTTCGGTGGCGAATTTGCGGTACATCACGTTCATCATTTCCGTGATCTCGGCCGTCTTGCCTTCCGAACGGTCCAGGTTCCGGGTGATGCGCTCGAAATACTGGCGCACGGCTTCGCGCAAGCCCGTGAAAAAGCGGCTGCGCTGCATGGCCGTGCGCACGCCGTCGATATCGTCGCGCACGATGTCCATGCCCAGGCTCGTGTACAGCTCCGTCGACAGGCGGGTAAATACGGCGCGCGTCGCTTGCAGCTTGAACAGGCTGCTGTCGAATTCCTTCTTCTCGATATCGATACGCCGCATCATGTGTGCGATCACACTCTGGTTCTTGCCGCGCAGGCTGTGCAGCTCGTGCAGCTGCTCGGCGATGCCGCGCGCGCGGGCCGCCGCCTGCACCTGCTGCGCCGCCTCGATGGCGTCCAGGTCGAACGCCAGCTGGCGCCGGATGATGTCCTTGCGCGCGGGGATCAGCTCCTCGAACAGGGCCGTCTCCAGCGGCAGCAAGCGGCTCTTTTCCAGCAGCGCCGCATCATGGTTGATCTTGCCTACCAGGGCCTTTTGCGCCGAGACGGGAAACACCTGGCCCGCATCCAGCGTCAACAGATGCGCCACGCTGGCCTGCTGGCGTTCGATGGCTTGCGCCACCTCGGCATCGCCGCGCAATTCGTCCCACATGCTGTCGATCTTGTTGAGCACAACCAGGCGCCCCGCGCCGGCGCCGATATGGTTGCGCCAAACTTCGATATCGCTGCGCGTGACGCCCGTGTCGGCCGCCAGGATGAACAGCACCGCGTGCGCATTCGGGATCAGGTTCAGGGTCAGTTCCGGTTCCGTGCCGATGGCGTTCAGGCCGGGCGTGTCGAGAATCACCAGGCCCTGTTTCAGCAGCGGATGGGGAAAGTTGATGATGGCGTGGCGCCACATGGAGATTTCCACCTGGCCGTCCTCGTCGAGCATGGCGGGGGCGTCCGCGTCGTCGGCATCGTACAGGCCGTAGCGCGCCGCTTCTGCCACGCTGACTTTTTTCGTCAGGCTGACCTGGCGGATGGCTTCCTGCATGTCGCCGCCCGCCTCGATGTTCAGGGGCAGGACGGTCCAGGCGGCGGGCAGGTCGCGGTAGTCGCTGGTCGACAGGTTCTGGGCGCGCGTCTCGATGGGCAGCAGCCGGATCGATGGCGGCCAGGCCGCGTCGTACAGCAGCTCGGTGGGGCACATGGTGGTGCGGCCCGCGCCCGAGGGCAGGATGCGCTGGCCATAGCCGGCAAAGAAGATGGCGTTGATCAGCTCGGATTTTCCGCGCGAGAATTCCGCCACGAAGGCCACGGACAGGCGGTCGTCAGTCAGACGGGAGCCACAGCGCGCCAGGCGCAGCGCGGAGGCGCCGTCGACCAGGCCCGCCGCGCTGGCGGCTTGCCGGTATGCCTGCAAGGCGGCCTGCACGTCCTGCCGCCATGCGCTGTATTGTTCCAAGTCTCTGACCATCTGGCTCCCTCTGTGAGTGTGGCTATTTCTGGCAATTCACGCAGTAAAACGTGGAACGCTGTCCCTGCACGATTTGCCGTATCGGCGCGCCGCACACGCGGCATGGCTTGCCCGCGCGGTTGTACGTGAAATACGTCTGCTGGAAGTAGCCGGACTGGCCGTTGACGCCGATGAAGTCGCGCAGGGTGCTGCCGCCCTGCACGATGGCTTCGGCCAGCACGTCGCGGATCGATTGCGCCAGTTTCTCATAGCGGGCCAGGCCGATGCGCCGGGCTGGCGTCTTCGGGTTGATCCCCGCGCGGAACAGGCTTTCGGAACAATAGATATTGCCCACGCCGACGACGATGTCGCCCGCCATCAGCACCTGCTTGATGTTGGTGCCCTTGTTGCGCGTTTTCTCGAACAGCAGCTGGCCAGTGAAGCCGCCTTCCAGCGGTTCCGTGCCCAGACCGCGCAGCAGCGCGTGGCCATCCAGCGGGCCGTCGGCCTCGTCATGCCACAGCACGGCGCCGAAGCGGCGCGGATCCGTCATGCGCAGCACCTGGCTGCTGCCGTCCGCGTCTTCCACGACGAGGTCGAAATGGTCGTGCTTTTGCGCCTCCGTCCCAGTGGGCAGCACGCGCAAATGGCCCGACATGCCCAGGTGGATGATCAGGGTGCCGTGGCGGAAGTGGATCAGCAGGTATTTGCCGCGCCGCCCCGTCAGGCCGATGGTTTGCCCCGACAATTGTTCGCCCAGGGCAGGGGGGAAGGGCCAGCGCAGGCCGTCGCGGCGCAGCACGACGGCACGCACGGCGCGCCCTTCGATGTGGGGCGCGACACCGCGCCGTGTGACTTCGACTTCTGGCAATTCTGGCATAGGGCTCGAATGATGGAAAACCGGGTAAAAAACAGGCGGGTCGCCGGCCGATGGCTGGCCCGGGCACGCTACGCCGCCACGACGTATATATTTCGTTACATACGTGAAGTACGCGATAGCCGCGTTGGGCGTAGAATCAAACTTTGCCGTTTAGCCAGGATCAGCCTTTGAAAAACGCTTTCGCCATTGTAACCTTGTCCGCCCTGATGGCCACGCATGCCATGGCACAGACGCCTGTTGCCCCCGCCGATGGGGCGGCCAGCCCCGCTGCGGCCGCTGCGCCGCAAGCGGCCGGTACCGAGTCCGGCGACGACGCCAAGGGCGAGAAGCTGCCCAAGGTCGAGTTGAGCAGCGATTTGCTGTACAAGCTGACCAAGGCTGAAATGGAATTCAAGAGCGGCCAGTGGCAAGGGCCGTACGTGACGATGATGGTGGCGGCGCAGCAGACGCGTGATCCGCGCCTGGCGCGCCGCGCCTCCGAAATGGCACTGGCCGCCAAGCAGGGCGGCGAAGCGCTGGCGGCCATCCGCCTGTGGCGCGAGCTGGCGCCCGAATCGGATGAGGCCACCCAGTTCTTCCTCGGCTTCGTCGTCTTGACGGACAAGATCGAAGAAGCGGAACCGATTTTTGCCGAGCGCCTGGCCAATGCACCGCCGGACGCGCGCGGCGTGGCCCTGTTCCAGATGCAGCAAATCCTGTCGCGTTCGAATGACAAGCTGTATGCCTATTCGATGGTGACGCGCCTGGTGCAGCCCTACCTGGACATGTTCGAAGCCCACCTGGTGCTGGCGCAGGGCGCCTTGTCGATAGGCGAGCGTGAACGCGCCATCGGCGAAGCGAACAAGGCGTTGGCGATCAAGCCGAACTCCGAGCTGGCCGCGCTGACCCTGGCGCAGGTGACGGGCGAACCCGAGGCGGCAGGCAAGGTGCTGGCCGCCTTCCTGCAAAAGAATCCGGACGCTGTCGAGGTGCGCGGCGCGTATGCGCGCCTGCTGGTCGAGCAAAAACAGCTGGAGCCGGCGCGCGACCAATTCCTGCTGCTGCTGAAAAGTCAGCCCGACAACCTGGGCGGCCTGTATGCGCTCGGCATCGTGGCGTTGCAGCTGGAAGATACCAAGGGCGCGGAGCAGTACTTCAAGCGCTTCCTGGCCGTGCTCGACAAATCCCCTGGCGACGCGCGCGATCCGTTCAAGGCCCTGATGATACTGTCGCAGATCGCCGAAACGCGCGGTGACACGGCCGGCGCCATCGCCTGGCTGGACAAGATCGACAACAGCGCGTCCGCCGGTTATGTCGAGGCGCGTTTGCGCCGCGCCCAGCTGATCGCCCGTGGTGGCAATCTCGATGCGGCGCGCAAGGCGCTGACGGAAATCGAAACGGACGATCCGGCAAGCCAGGCGCAGGTGCTGCTGGTCGATGCGCAATTCCTGCGCGATGCCGGCTACGTGCAAAGCGCCTATACGGTGCTGGAAAATGCCTTGCTGCGCTTCCCCGATAATCCGGAACTGCTGTACGACTATGCCTTGCTGGCCGAGCGCCTGGATAAACTCGAGCTGATGGAAGCGAGCCTGCGCCGTGTGATGGCGCTGGCGCCCGACAATCAGCACGCGTATAACGCCCTCGGTTACTCGCTGGCCGAACGTGGTATCCGCCTGCCGGAAGCCCATGCATTGATCGAAAAAGCCTTGCAGATGGCGCCGGGCGACCCGTTCATCATGGACAGCATGGGCTGGGTGCAGTTCCGCATGGGCAACCTGGCGGCCGCGGAAAACGCGCTGCGCCGCGCCTATGCCGTGCGCAGCGATCCGGAAATCGCCGTCCACCTGGGCGAAGTGCTGTGGCAGAAGGGCGACAAGGCCGAAGCGCAAAAGCTGTGGCGCGAGGCGCAAGGCAAGGATCCGAAAAACGATGCGCTGAAAAGCACCCTGGCGCGCTTGAATGTCAGTTTGTGATTGAACCGATTAACTCAACTATGAGAAACCAGCGCCATGGCGCTGGTTTTTCCTTGTGCCCATGTCCAAACCCATGCCCAAACATTTCCTGCCCCTGACGGTCCTGTGCCTGGCCCTCTCGGCCTGCTCGACCCTGACTTCTCCCTTTTCATCCGGCGCCGCGCCATCGGGCGAAGCCGTCGCGCCCTACCGCGAACAGGTGGAGCTGACGGGCCGCCTGAACGTCGTGTACCAGAAAGATGACAAGCCCGAATCGGCCACCGTCAATTTCAACTGGCTGCAGACGGCCGCGCGCACGGATGTGACCCTGTATACGCCCGTCGGCAGCACCCTGGCGACGATCGCCGTCACGCCGCAGCAGGCCGTGTTGACGCAAAGCGGCAAGGCGCCGCGCAGCGCGCCCGATGTCGATACCCTGAGCGCGCAGATGCTGGGCTGGTCCCTGCCCGTGTCGGGCTTGCGCGACTGGCTGCAAGGTTATGCCGTGGGCGCCGATGGCAAGCGCTTCGTCGCGTCACCGGCCAATGACAGCGTGACAACCAAAGACGGCTGGCGCTTGCGCTACGTGTCGTGGCAAGATGCTGCTGAGAATACACCGGGCGCCTTGCCCCAACCGCGGCGTATCGATGCCGAACGCACCACCAGCGCGCAGGCCGATGCCGTCTCGCTGCGCATCGTGCTCGATGCCGCCCCATCCACACCTGCACCATGACATTGACGACCTTGAATCATTGCCCGGCTCCCGCCAAACTGAACTTATTTCTGCACGTTAACGGCCGCCGCGCCGATGGCTACCATCTGCTGCAGACGGTGTTCCAGTTGCTCGACCATGGCGACACCTTGCACTTCGCGCTGCGCGACGACACGCTGATCCGCCGCGTGACGGCGCTGGCCGGCGTGCCGGAAGAGCAGGACCTGATCATCCGCGCCGCGAAACTGCTGCAGGCGGAAGTGCTGCGCCGCACGGGCGCCTTGCCGCGCGGCGTCGATATCGCCATCGACAAGGTGCTGCCCATGGGCGGCGGCCTGGGGGGCGGTTCGTCCGATGCGGCCACGGCCCTGATGGCCTTGAACCGCCTCTGGCAAGCGGGCTTGAGCCGGGAGGAATTGATGGCGCTGGGCTTGCCGCTGGGCGCCGATATCCCATTTTTTATCTTTGGCGAAAACGCCTTTGCCGAAGGCGTGGGCGAGGCCCTGCAGCCCGTCGCCACGCCCGAATGCTGGTATGTGGTGATCGAGCCGGGCGTGCAAGTACCTACCGCCGCAATTTTTTGCGCGGAAGGCTTGACGAGAAATACCGAACCCGTCACAATAGCGGACTTTTCCAGGCACCTCGCAGAAGGGAACGATGCGGGCGGGTTTGGTAAGAATGATTTACAGCAAGTGGCATGCAGTCTTTTCAAGCCGGTAGCAGATGCGGTAGAATGGCTGGGTGCTTACGGTGAGGCCAGGATGACTGGTTCCGGTGCTTGTGTGTTTAGTGCGTTTGGCAGTCAGGAAGAAGCGGATGCGGTGCTCAGCAATGTGCCACCAGTCTGGATCGCCTGGAAGGCAAAAGCGCTGAATTGCCACCCGATGCTCACGGTGTTGTGAAGAGCAAAAAAAGATTTTGCTTAGCGTCAAATAGTCGGTATAATACTGGCCAACATGACGGCAAGCAGTCAGTAACGTAGGGGAATCGCCAAGCTGGTTAAGGCACTGGATTTTGATTCCAGCATGCGAAGGTTCGAATCCTTCTTCCCCTGCCACCATTTCACCGTAGTCTGTCGATGCGAAGTTGGCGTCCAGTACGGGAAAAAGCAGATATGTCGCCACGCGGCATATTCTAAACAATGACTGACCGGGCCTATGCCCGGTTAGTGCTTTTCAAGACTTCTATATCACCTCTTGGGACTCCCATGGCTTACGAAAACCTGATGGTTTTTACCGGCAACGCGAATCCAGCGTTGGCAGAGGGGGTCGCAAAAAACCTCGGCATCCCTCTCGGTAAAGCAAACGTTTCGAAATTCTCCGACGGCGAAGTAATGGTCGAGATTAACGAAAACGTACGCGGCAAGGATGTTTTTGTTTTGCAATCCACCTGTGCTCCAACCAACGACAGCCTGATGGAAATCATGCTGATGGTTGATGCCTTGAAACGTGCTTCCGCTGGCCGCATCACCGCCGCGATTCCTTACTTCGGCTACGCCCGCCAAGACCGTCGTCCACGCTCCGCGCGTGTGGCAATTTCGGCCAAGGTGGTGGCGAACATGCTGGAAGAAGCTGGTGTCGAGCGCGTCCTGATCATGGACTTGCACGCTGACCAGATTCAAGGTTTCTTCGATATCCCAGTCGACAACATCTACGCTTCGCCAATTTTGCTGGGTGACCTGCAAAAGAAAAACTACCAGGATCTGCTGGTGGTGTCGCCGGACGTCGGCGGTGTGGTACGTGCGCGCGCCCTGGCAAAACGCCTGGGCTGCGACCTGGCCATCATCGACAAGCGTCGTCCAAAAGCGAACGTGTCGGAAGTGATGAACATCATCGGTGAAGTCGAAGGCCGCAACTGCGTGATCATGGATGACATGGTCGACACGGCAGGCACCCTGACGAAGGCTGCCGAAGTGCTCAAAGAGCGCGGCGCGAAAAAAGTCGTGGCGTATTGCACGCACGCGGTGCTGTCGGGCCCGGCGATTGACCGTATTTCGGCCTCGCCACTCGATGAACTGGTCGTGACCGATACGATCCCCCTGTCCGAAGCGGCCCTGGCCTGCGGCAAGATCCGTCAATTGACGTGCGCGCCGCTGCTGGCCGAGACGTTCAAGCGCATCATCAAGGGCGATTCGGTTATTTCCCTCTTTATCGATTAATTCGACAAGAGCAGCAACAGACGTCACCTGCGGCGCGACCGGCTTTTTGCCTGTTGCGCCGTAGTATTTTAGTTTTCGGGGCGCGTATGCGCCCATTTTCGAAGATTCCTGGTCGCGGGAATCTTCATAACACAAGGCGCAAGCCTTGTTCTTCTTGGAGTTTCACATGAAAGTTATCGCATTTAAACGCGAATTGCAAGGTTCCGGAGCGAGCCGCCGCCTGCGCATTTCCGGCCAAACCCCTGGTATCGTCTACGGTGGCGCTGAAGCCCCAGTGCTGATCTCGCTGGATCACAACGCCCTGTACCACGCGCTGAAAAAAGAAGTGTTCCACTCGTCGATCCTGGACCTGGAAATCGACGGCGTTTCCCAGCAAGTTCTGTTGCGCGACTTCCAAGTCCACGCATACAAACAACTGGTTCTGCACGCTGACTTCCAACGCGTTGACGCTAAGCAAGCTATCCACGTGAAAGTTGCTCTGCACTTCACGAACGCTGACGTTTCCCCAGCAGTCAAACTGCACGGCGCGACCATCAGCCACGTAGCCAACGAAATCGAAGTTTCGTGCCTGCCAGGCCAACTGCCAGAATTCATCAACGTTGACCTGTCGAACATCGACGTCGGTCACTCGCTGCACGTTGGCGACCTGGTCCTGCCAGCTGGCGTGACCGCTGTCACCCACGGCGCCAACCTGACCATCGCTACCGCTTCGGTACCGGCTGGCCACGTTGCTGCTGAAGCCGCTGCTGCTGAAGTTGTTGCTGACAAGAAGTAATTTTGCCGCCGCAGCAATGCGGTAGTCGCAAGGAAAAACCCGTCCGGTTCGCTCCGGACGGGTTTTTTTCTGCCTGTTTTCACCGATAATACGTTTTTACACTGCAGACACAGCCATGCCCATACGCCTGATCGTCGGCCTCGGCAACCCGGGACCCGAATACGAACAAACCCGTCACAATGCCGGCTTCTGGCTGGTGGACAACCTCGCCAACAGCTTGCCCGGCACGCGCTTGCAGCGCGATTCGCGCTACAACGCCATGCTGGCCAAGACCTCCATCGGCGGTAACGAAGTCTGGCTGCTCGAACCGCTGACCTTCATGAACCGCTCGGGCCAGTCCGTGGGCGCGCTGGCGCGTTTCTTCAAGACCGCCGCCGATGAGGTGCTGGTCGTGCACGACGAACTCGATCTGATGCCCGGCATCGCGCGCCTGAAGAAGGGCGGCTCGGCCGGCGGCCATAATGGCTTGAAGGACATCACGGCCGCGCTGGGCACGCAGGATTACTGGCGCTTGCGCCTGGGCATCGGCCATCCGCGCACCCTGAGCCTGCAGCAGCAGGTAGCCGATTTCGTGCTGCACCGCCCGCGCCGCGAAGACCAGGAGCTGATCGAGCAGGCGATCGACAAATCCTTGCAAGTCATGCCGCTGATCGTCGAGGGCAAGTTCGAGGCGGCAACCATGAAGTTGCACACCGCGTAGTTATTTCCCCGCCTTGCCGAAGCCGGCCATGATGGTTTTCGCCATCTGCTGCTGGCTGGCCTGGGCGCTGCTGCCTTCACCCGCGTTGGCGGCGATCAGCAAGCCGTCGCCGCTGCCGGGCGCCAGCGCGATCAGCGCGTGCCAGTAGCCGTTCGAGCCCAGGTGGGTCAGCACGCGCTGTGGCGCCTGGGGCGGGAAATGCATCACGCCCCAGCCCAGGGCCGCGTTCGTGTCGCCCTGCGCCGTATGCAGCAAGACATAGGTTTCCTGTTTCAGCAGCTTGCCCTTGCCTTGCTCGCCCTGCAGTTGATCGAGCGCAAACTTGGCCCAGTCAGCCATGCTCAGGTGGATTTCTCCATCGGGCGCCATCATCAGCGGGTTGCTGGCCATCAAGCCGGCGATCGGCTTGCCTTCCTTGTGGCCCAGGTTTTGTCCGAGCACCGTGGGACCGAACGCGGCCTGCATGCCCAGCGGGCCGAATACTTCCGCCTGCATCAGTTCCTCATAGGTCTTGCCCGTGATCCGCTCCGCAATGGCGGCGGCGATCATGGCGCCGCTGTTCGAATAATGCGATTCGCCGCGCGGTGCGGCCACCGGCGCGTCGGCCAGCGCGCGCTGTGCGTATTCCAGGCGCAGCACGGGCAAGGGGCGCGCATCCGTGTAGGTGGAATTGATCCAGTCCTCGTCCGGATTGGGCGGTAAACCGGCGCGGTGCGCCAGCAAGTCCATCAGGTTGACGTCGCGGTACTCGGCGCGCATGCCGGCGCTCAGCGCGGGAAGCATGCTGGACAGCGGCGCATCCCACGACAGCACGCCCCGCTCCACCAGGCGCGCGATCAGGGTCACCGTCATGGCCTTGCCGTCGGAACCGATATTCCACACGTCATCGGCGCGTACGGCGTCATGGCCGTCGTTGGCGCGCACGCCCGCCTGCGCCTGCGCATCGATCTTGCCGTCGCGAATGAGCAGGATGGCCATGGCCGGCACGCTCCTGTCGGCCAGCGCCTGCTGCAGCATGGCGTTCAAGTCATGCGCGCGGGCGGTGCCGCCGAGCAAGAAGGCGGTGCTGCAAACGAGTGAGGCAAGCAGGGTTTTCATGGTGTCTCCAGTCGATAGGATAGGGTGAACATGTTAAAATGGTCGCAAAACATGATTTAATTATTGTTTTACGATAATTTATTCTAACGGCACTTTGTACTTTCGTATACTTTTAAATATGAAAAAAAATCAGTCAGGCCCCGCTGTATTGAGCCGGCGCGTGCGCCATGGCGTGACGACGTTCTTCGTGCTGTACCTGCTGCTGACGGTGCTGGGCTGGCTGGCGCCTGCGCCGGCCGCGCATGGGACACTGGGTGGCGCCGGCATGTACGAGTTGATGCTGCAACTGCAGAGCCAGCCATTCGAGCACCTGGCGGCCATGCCGTGGTGGCAGCGGGTGCTGGGCCTGGCGCTGGCCTTGCCGGCCTTGCTGGTGCTGGGCGATGCCGTGCGCCAGCTGGCCCGGGTCCTGCGCCAGTTCGAGCAGGGCGTGTACTTTACGCCGCAGGTGGCGGCGCACTTTCGCCGTTTCGCGGGCGGCTTGCTGCTGGGAACGCTGTTGACCCTGCTGGAGCCGACCGTGCGCGGCATGCTGTTCGGCTTGCTGGAAGAGGGCGCGGGCCAGTTGCGCCTGGTGGTCGACGTCACGGGCAGCGACTTGTGGACCTTGCTGCTGTGCTCCGTGTTCTTTGCGCTGGCGCAAATCCTCCATGAAGGCCAGCGCCTGGCCGATGAAAACAGCGGGTTCATCTGATGGGCATCGTCGTGCGCCTCGACCTGGTACTGGCCAGGAAAAAAGTGAAATCGAAGGAATTGGCGGCCTTCATCGGCATCACGGAACAGAATCTGTCGCTGCTAAAGTCGGGCAAGGTGCGCGGCGTGCGTTTCGATACCCTGTCGAAAATCTGCGAGATGCTCGAATGCCAGCCCGGCGACATCCTGGAATTCGACGCGTCGCAGCCGGACGACGGGGATGGCGACAGTTAGCGGCACAGAGGGCGGTTTTTTTGAAGAGTAGGGTGCATAGAGGTACAATTGACCCTTACCAGATTTATTACAGCAAGATTATCCAGAAAACGCCTGTACAGGCCGTTTTTGCACCAGCCGCTTGCCGGCAAAATTGATTATTTAAAGGTTTTCCCATGAGTCTCCAATGCGGTATCGTCGGCTTGCCGAACGTCGGCAAGTCCACCCTGTTCAATGCACTGACGAAAGCCGGCATCCCGGCTGAAAACTATCCGTTCTGCACCATCGAGCCGAACGTCGGCGTCGTCGAAGTGCCGGACCCACGCATGGATGCGCTGGCCGCCATCGTCAAGCCGGAACGCATGGTCAACGCCATCGTGGAATTCGTCGACATCGCCGGCCTGGTGGCCGGTGCATCGAAGGGCGAGGGCCTGGGCAACCAGTTCCTGTCGCACATCCGCGAAACGGACGCCATCGTCAACGTCGTGCGCTGCTTCGAAGATGACAACGTCATCCACGTGGCCGGCAAGATCAACCCGCTCGACGATATCGAAGTCATCCAGACCGAACTGGCGCTGGCCGACATGGGCACCGTGGAAAAGGCCATCCACCGCGAAAACAAGAAAGCCCGCTCGGGCGACAAGGATGCGGCCAAGTTGCTGGCCATCATGGAACGCATGATGCCTTACCTGAACGACGCGAAACCCGTGCGCGCGATGGGCCTGGACGCCGATGAAATGGAACTGATCAAGCCGCTGTGCCTGATCACGGCCAAGCCGGCCATGTTCGTGGCCAACGTGTCCGACTCGGGCTTCACGAATAACCCGCTGCTGGACCAGCTGACGGCCTATGCGCAATCGCAAAACGCCCCTATCGTCGCCATCTGCGCGGCGCTGGAAGCGGAAATCGCCGACCTGGACGACGCCGACAAGGGCGCTTTCCTGGCCGACATGGGCATGGAAGAGCCAGGCCTGGACCGTCTGATCCGCGGCGCGTACAAGCTGCTGGGCCTGCAAACCTACTTCACGGCAGGCGTGAAGGAAGTGCGCGCCTGGACCATCCATGTGGGCGACACCGCACCGCAGGCGGCCGGCGTGATCCACACCGACTTCGAACGCGGCTTCATCCGCGCGCAAACCATCGCCTATGACGACTTCATCGCCTACAAGGGCGAGGCGGGCGCCAAGGAAGCGGGCAAGATGCGCGCCGAAGGCAAGGAATACGTCGTCAAGGATGGCGACGTGCTGAACTTCCTGTTCAACGTCTAAGGACAGATGCTTGCTGGCAAGCGCCAGCAACATATTGCATTCGTCCATTGCGAAATGCCGCTCAATGCACTTGGGCGGCATTTTTTGTTTGTCTATTTGAAAAGGCCTGCCATGCAGCCGGAGAAACCGCCGCTCGTTTCCATCGTCATGGCCACGTACAACCGGAGCAATATCCTCGGGTACGCTATTCAGTCGGCACTCGCCAGCACCGTGCAGGATTGGGAACTGATTATTGTCGGCGATTGCTGCACCGACGATACCGCCGAGGTGGTCGCCGCGTTCGGCGACGCGCGCATCCGCTTTGTGAATCTGGAAACCAATTACGGCGAACAGACGGGGCCCAACAATGTCGGCGTCAGCCTGGCCCGCGGCACCTATCTGGCATTCCTGAACCACGATGACCTGTGGTTGCCCGATCATTTGCAAAGCAGTATCGAGGTCCTCGAGCGCACCGGGGCCGACCTGGCTTTTGGCCAGGGACTGGTGGTTTTGCCGGTGGGATATCACATGGTGGGGGCGCTGGCGGACGGCGTGCAACCGTACCGTCCGTGGATGGACGTGCCCGCTACCCTGTGGATCATGCGGCGCGAGCTGGCCCTGCAGATCGGCCCATGGCAGCCCTCATGGGAAGTGCGCTGCTGGCCGTCGCAAGCCTGGCTGCACCGCGTGTATCGCGCGGGACGGCCGATGCTGGCCCACTCCCGCATCGGCGCCATCCTGATCCAGTCTGGCAGCCGCAGCAATGCCTACCTGGAGCGGCAACACGCCGAGCATGCGTTCTGGTGGGCGCACATGCAGGATCCGCTGAATATTCTGCAGGCTGTCTCCACGCTGTATGGCAAGGTGGGCCGTGAGCGTCTTATTGCACCGCTACAGTCCGCGATAACGGCCATGAAAGCATTGTCACGCCGTCTTTGCTATATGTTGGGGCTGTGGCCGCCGCATCCCGGCTTCTGGCTCAAATATTGGCGCAAAGGCACATTTTTACGTGAATTACGCCGCCGCCGGGGATTGAAGGACATGTCGCAGCGATAGATAATACGGTTGCAATACATAAGAGCATTTTAATAAAAATTCTAGGGGTAAATCTGGTGGTTGAGAAAGATAACTGGTTGTTGGCTGGCGCGAAGCAGGATGGCGTCAGCATTACCAAGGAATGGAAGCCGGCAACGCCTTCCTTGATCGATGGCGTGATCTTTCAGGAAATCAAGCCTGTCTTGACGGCGTACGGCAGCCTGACCGAAATTTTCCGCACCGAATGGGTGCCCGATGCGGCACAGATAGGCCAGATATTCGCCTCGACCCTGGAGCCGGGCGGACTGAGCGCCTGGCATGCGCATGCCATCACGACGGACCGCCTGTTCGTGGCGGCGGGCCAGATGCGCGTGGTGCTGTACGACGCGCGCGAGGAGTCGCCCACCTTTGGCATGCTCAACGAATTCAAGCTGGGCACCAGGCGTCCCGGCCTGCTCGTCGTGCCGCCGCGCGTCTGGCATGGCGTGCAAAATTACTGCAGCACTCTTGCCATCCTCGTCAATGCGGTGGACCATGCGTATCGCTATGATGCGCCGGACCACTGGCGCGTGCCGGCCGATTCGGACACGGTGCCCTATCGTTTCTCCAACGACAGGCATGGCTGAGATGCCCGGCCCGGCTGAACGATGCGCCTGAACCGTCTCGCGGGTTTTTCAGCCGGCCCCATCTTGTCGCTGCTGTGCGGCCTGGCCACCGTGCCTGCCGTGGCCTGGCTGTTTCCGCCTGCCGACATCGGCAAGCTGGATTTCTTCATGACCGCATGCACGGTGGCCGGTTTGCTGCTGTCACTGGGGCTGGATAAGGCTTTCCTGCATGAATACCATTACAGCACCGCGCGTAGCGGCTTGCTGAAAGCGTGCCTGCTGCCGGCCGTGCTGCTCGCGCCCGTGGCGCTGGCCGTGATACTCGTGTTTGCCGCGCCCGTAGCGCAACTGTTATTTGATGTGGCGCAACCTGCACTGGCTGTCCTGTTCGCCGCCGGCATGCTGAGCGCTCTGGCCAATCGCCTGATCGCGCAGCTGTTCCGCATGCAGGAGCGCGCCTGGGTATTCAGCCTGGCGCAGGTATTGCCGAAAATGTCGCTGCTGTTGCTGCTGCCTGTCCTGTGGTGGGATCCGCAGCGCAATTTCGTGCACCTGGCAAGCCTGGTCGTGGCCACCACCTGGCTGGTCACGCTATGGCTGTTGTGGCATGCGCGCGTATCGCTGGCGCAAGCCTGGAACACCGCCGTGGACCGGGTGCTGCTGCGGCGCCTGCTTTCCGAGGCTGCGCCCCTGCTGGTGAGCGGGATTTTTTATATGTTCATGTTGTCGGCTGGCATGGGTTTGCTGCGTTTCTTTGCCAGCTTTGACGAACTCGGCATTTATGCGCTGGCCACGCGCGTGGCCGCCGGCGCCTGGCTGGTGCAATCGATTTTTACGATTGTCTGGATACCGCAAGTACACAAGTGGGCCGCGGCCGGCGGCGGCCTGTCGAATATTGCGGCCATTTGCCGCCATGCGCAGGCCATCGTGGTGGTGGGCTTTTGCCTGGCGGGCGCCCTGGCCTGGCTGATCGGCTGGGTCTTGCCTCCCAACTATCATGGCGTCGCGTACATGGCGGTGGCCACGGTTGGCCAGCCGCTGCTGTATGCCCTGGCGGAAGTGACCGGCGTCGGCATCAATCTGGCCCGCCGTCCGGCATTTTCCATCGCCGCCTTTGCGGCCGGCTTGCTGGGCACCTTGCTGGTGGGCGCCGTGCTGGTGCCGCGCCATGGCGCCACGGGCGCCGCCGTGTCTCAACTGCTGGGCTTCCTCGTGTATTTCGTCGTCAAGACGGAGCTGGGCATGCGCGTCTGGCGTCCGTTGCCGCGCCGTTCGCTGTACCTGAGCACCGTCCTGCTGTCGCTGCTGGCGGCGGGCCACGCGTTTTTTGCCCAGCGCCTGGGGGTGCTTGCTCCGCTGGCGTGGGGCGTGCTGCTCGCTGCCGCACTGCACGTCTACCGGCCTTCGCTGTGGGCCGCGTTCAGGCTGTTCAGGCCCGTCCGGCAGCAGGGCTGAGGGCGTTTGCTGCCCGTCGCCGTATTGCGTTTTCCTCGTCACTCGGCGTACAATGAGAATAATTCTCATTTATAATCCGATGCGCCTGTTCTTGCCGGCCGTTGGCGACAGGAAGGGTATCGTGAGCACCGCCGAGTTAGCGCTTCAGCAGCAAGTCAGCAGTCTGTACACCGACCACCATCACTGGCTGCGTGGCTTGCTGCGCCGTAAACTCGGCAATGCCTTCGATGCGGCCGACCTGGCGCACGATGTGTACCTGCACCTGATGAAGACGGGGCGCATGCCGCCGGCCGGGGAGTCGCGCCGTCACCTGACGCAGATCGCCAACGGCATGGTCATCGACCTGTACCGCCGTCGCCAGATCGAGGCCGCCTACCTGGAAGTGCTGGCCCTGGTGCCCGAGGCGCTGGCGCCGTCCGAGGAAGAGCGCGCGCTGGTGATCGAGGCGCTGACGGAAATCGATGCGGTGCTGCACCAGTTGCCCGCCAAGGCGCGCAAGGCCCTGTTGCTGTGCAAACTCGATGGCCTCAGCTATCGCGACATCGCCGCCGAATTGCAGGTGTCCGTCTCGTCCGTCGAAAAATACATCGCCGCCGGTTTGCTGGCCTGCTACCAGGCCATGCACGCGCCGGACGCCTGAGCCATGGAGGTGGTGATCGCGCCCGCCGTCGTGCAGCAGGCTGCCCAGTGGATGGCGCGCCTGTGGTCCGATGACGCCAGCGACGAAGACCGGGCTGCCTGTGCCCGCTGGTGCGCGGCCCATCCGCATCACGCCATCGCCTGGCAGCGTTTGCAAGCGTTCGAGGGCAAACTGCACAGCGTGCCGCGCGATGCGGCCCGGCACGCGCTGCGCGAACCGGCGCCCGCCGCCTACCTGAACCGCCGCCGTGCCCTGAAGCTGCTGGCCGTGCTGCTGCCCGTGGGCGGCATGGCGTACATGCTGCGCGGCACGGATGCCTGGCAAGTGGCCACGGCCGGCCACGGCACGGCCACGGGCGAGGTCCGCGAGATTACCTTGCCTGACGGCACGCGCGTGATGCTGGCCTCGGCGTCCGCCATCGACGTGCGCTTCGACGCCAGCGAGCGCTTGCTGATCCTGCGCAGCGGCGAAATCCTCGTCACCACGGCGCACGATCCCGACCCGGCGCAGCGGCCTTTCCGCGTGCAGGGCCGCCACGGCACGGTGCAGGCGCTGGGCACGCGTTTTACTTTACGGCAAGACGAACACACGTCGCGCGTGGCCGTCTTCGAGGGCGCCGTCGAAATACGCCTCGCGCATGCGCCCGGCCACGCCGTGGGCATCGCCACGGGCTACGGCGCCATCTTCTCGGCAGACATCGTGCAATCGGCCGCCCCCGTGCCGGCCAGCGCGGCGGCCTGGACGAAGGGCGTGCTGGTGGCCGACAACATGCGCCTGGACGACTTGCTGGCGGAACTGGCCCGCTATCGCCCCGGCCTGCTGCGCTGCGACCCGGCCGTGGCCAGCTTGAGCGTCAATGGCGTGTTTTCCCTGCGCGACACGGACCGCGCGCTGCATAACCTGGCGCTGGCCTTGCCCGTGCAAATCCTCGCGCGCACGCGCTACTGGGTGACGGTGCAAGCCATACCCCAGGCCGCTGCCTGACAATTTTCCGGGCCCGATTGAGGGTTTTGCATTCTCGTTCGGGATATAGGGTGAGAGCCACCCTTATTCATTGACCTTATGCACGTTTTTTCCCGTTTTTCCCATGCGTAGCCAACGCCGCCAGCCCGGCCCGATCAGCCGGATACTGCACCCCATCCGCGGACGCCTGATCGCCGCCGCCGTGCTGGCCGGCACGGGATCCATGCTCACCCTGGTGCCGCTGGCGGGCATCGCACGGCTGGCGCACATCGCCCTGGACCCTGCGCTGGCGCACGGCGAGGTGTGGCCGGTCATCATCGCCAGCGTCGCCTGCCTGTTCCTCGGCATGGCCCTGATGTCGCTAGGCGAACTGGCCGCACACCTGGCCGACAACCACCTCACGCATCGATTGCGCCTGCAAGCCATGCAGCGCCTGGGACAGGTGCCGCTGGGCTGGTTCACCAGCCGGGCCTCGGGCGAGGTCAAGCAGGCGATGCAGGACGACATCAATACCCTGCACAGCCTCACGGCGCACTTTTATACGACGACGGGGCGCGCCGTGGGCGCCATCGCCATTTCCGTCATCTACCTGTTCGCCATGGACTGGCGCCTGGCCCTCATCGCCATCCTGCCATTTCCCGGCTTCTTCCTGTTCTTCGGCCGCGCCATGAAAGCCAGCAGCGGCAACATGGAACAATTCGTCGCCGGCATGGGGCGCATCAACAATGCCGTGGTGGAATTCGTCAACGGCATTCCCGTGGTCAAGGCGTTTGGCGCCACGGGACGCGCGCACGGCAGCTACCGCACGGCCGTCGATGCGTTTGCGGAGGCGTTTGCCGCGTTTACCCGTCCGCTGGTCGGCTCGATGGCGAATGCCAACGCGCTGATCGCGCCCGTCGCCGTGCTGGGCGTGGTGGTGCTTGCCGGTACGGCCTTCGTGGCCCTGGGCTGGATGGCGCCCGTCGATATCCTGCCGTTCGCCCTCGTGGCGCCCGGCATTTCCGCGCCCATGCTGCTACTGCATTACCTGACGCATGACCTCAACAACGCCACGGGAGCGGCCCAGCGCGTGCAAGCCTTGCTCGATACGCCCGTGCTGGCGCAGCCGGCGCCGGATGAGCAGCAGTTGCCCGACGGCACGGAGATCCGCCTGGAAGGCGTCAGTTATGCCTACGATGGGCACAACAAGGTGTTGTCGGATATCACGCTGACTTTGCAGCCCGGCACGGTGACGGCCATCGTCGGCGCTTCCGGTTCCGGCAAATCGACCCTGGCGCGGCTGCTGCTGCGCTTTTTCGACCCGACCGAGGGGCGCATCACCCTGGGCGGCGTCGACCTGCGGCACATCGCCACGCCCGAGTTGTACCGGCGCATCGGTTTCGTGCTGCAGGAAGTGCGCCTGATCCACGCCAGCGTGCGCGAGAACATCGCGCTGGGCCGGCCATCGGCCAGCATGCAAGAGATCGAACAGGCGGCGCGCCTGGCAAATATCCATGAACGCCTCCTGGCCTTGCCGCGCGGCTACGATTCCGTCATCGGCGAAGATGCGCAATTGTCCGGCGGCGAGTTGCAGCGCGTAAGCATCGCGCGTGCCGTGCTGCTCGACCCGTCCGTGCTGGTGCTCGATGAAGCGACGGCCGCGGCCGATGCGGAAAACGAGGTGGCGATCCAGGACGCGCTGTCGCGCTTTGCCCGGGACCGCACCCTGCTCATCATTGCGCACCGGCTCGACACGGTGATGCATGCCGACAACATCGTCGTCGTCGAGAACGGCGCCATCGTCGAACAGGGCAGCCATGCCGGCTTGCTCGCCGACAAGGGCCGCTATGCGCAACTGTGGGCGCTGGGCGGCTATCAGGATTTCCAGGAAGACGCGGTGCTGCCATGCTGAAAACGTTTATTCAACTGCTGGGTGATGACGCGCCCGTGTTCCGCCGCTACTGTGCCATGGCGCTCGCGTATGGCGTGCTCAGCGGATTGACCATCACGGCGCTGGTGCTGGCCCTGGGCCGCCTGCTGGGCGGCGACGTGGGCGGCGCGGTCCTGTGGCTGCTGGTGCTGCTGGCCGGGCTGGTCGCCTGCTGGGCCTGGCGGCGCCAGGTGGAAAAGGCCGGCGTGCGCGTGGGAGTGACGGTGCTGCAAGGGGCGCGCCAGCGCCTGGGCGACCACGTGGCGCGCCTGCCCGTCGGCTGGTTCACGCCGGACAACACGGCAAAACTGGGCCACGTCATCACGCAAGGCATGATGAACGTGGCCCAGCTGCCCGCCCACGTGTTGACACCCGTCATCTGCGGCGCCGTCACGCCCGTCGTGATGGTCGTCGCGTTGTTCGCGCTGCACTGGCAGCTGGGTCTCATCGCGCTGCTGGCGCTGCCCCTGCTGGCCGGCGCCTTGCGGCTCACCGCGCACCTGGGCCAGCGCGCCGACGATGCCTATCACCACCATTTTGCCCAGACCAGCCAGCGCCTCGTTGAGTTTGCGCAAGCGCAATCCGTCTTGCGCGCATTCAATGGCAACGGGGATGGCGGCGGCACGCGTTTCCTGCAGCAAGCGATCGATGCGCAGCGCCACGCGGGCACGCGGCTCATTTACCTGTCGGCGCTGTCGTCCGTGCTCAACGCCTGGACCGTGCAAGCCATCTTTGCCGCCTTGCTGGCCGCCGCCGCGCTGTGGCTTGACAGCCTGGCGGGCGGTGCTGCCGGCGCGGGCGACGCCATCGCCGTCATCGTGGCCTTGCTGCTGGTGGTGCGCTTTGTCGACCCGCTGCAGGAAGTGGCCAGCTATGGCGAAGTGTTGCGCGGCGCGCGCGGTCCGCTCGACGCGGCGCGCGATATTTTCGCCGTGCAGCCGCTGCCGGAAGCAGACAAGCCGCAAGCGCCGCGCGATGGCGCCGTTGAATTGCGCGGCGTAGGTTTTCGCTATGCACAGGATCAGGCCGACGTCTTGACGAGCATCAACCTGCAGATTGCGCCGGGCAGCATGACGGCGCTGATCGGCGCGTCCGGCTCCGGCAAGACGACCCTGGTGCGCGTGATCGCGCGTTTCTTTGACGCCAGTGCAGGCGCGGTGCTGGTGGGCGGCGTCGATGTGCGCGATATGTCCAGCGAGCAATTGGCTGGCCAGATCAGCCAGATATTCCAGGACAGTTATCTGTTCCAGGGCAGCATCGGCGACAACATTCGCATCGGCAAGCCCGGCGCCACCGATGCCGAGGTGCGGGAAGCGGCATGCCAGGCGGGTGTGGCCGAGATCATCGCCCGCCTGCCGCAGGGACTCGATACCCTGGTCGGCGAGGGCGGCGCGCGCCTGTCCGGCGGCGAACGCCAGCGCATCGCGATTGCCCGCGCCCTGGTCAAGGATGCGCCGATTTTGCTGGTCGATGAGGCGACGGCCGCGCTTGACGCGGAAAACCAGGCCGCCATCGCCGAAGCGCTGGCGCGGCTGCGCGGCAAGCGCACGGTGATCGTCATCGCGCACCAGTTGTCGACGGTGGCCATGGCCGACCAGATCGTCGTGCTGGACGGTGGCGTGATCCGCGAGCAAGGCGCGCCAGCCACCTTGCGCGCGCAGCACGGCCTGTATGCGCATTTCCTGGCCCAGCGCCAGGCGGCCAAGGGCTGGCGCATCGCCGCGCCCGCCCGCCAGGCTGGCACGGAGTCCCGCATTTGACACGCGCGCGTCTGTTCTTTGTCTTCTTCCTGCTGTGCTGCGCGTCCTTGCTGGTGGGCGCCAGGCAGATGGAGTGGGCACAGCTGTTGTCCTCGTCCGACGCGCCGTCCGCCGATGCATGGCTGACCCTGACGGCCAGCCGGCTGCCCCGCCTGGCGGCGCTCGTGCTGACGGGCGTGGGCCTGTCCGTGTGCGGCGTCATCCTGCAGCACATCGTGCGCAACAAATTTGTTGAGCCGGCCACCTCGGGCGGGCTCGACGCGGCCAAGCTGGGCATTCTCGTGGCGCTCACCGTGGCGCCCGCGGCGGGCACGGCCGGCAAGATGGCGTTCGCGCTGGCCTTCTGCTTTGCCGCCAGCCTCGTGTATGTGGCCCTGATCCGCCGCATCCGCTTCAAGAACACGATACTCGTGCCCGTCATCGGCCTCGTGTATGGCGGCGTGCTGAGCGCCGTGGCCGAGTTTTATGCTTACCGCAACAACATCCTGCAAAGCATGCAGGGCTGGCTGCTGGGCGATTTCTCGAAGATCGTGCAGGGCAACTATGAAATTATTTATCTGATCCTGCCCATCGTTGCCCTCACGTATCTGTATGCGCAGCGCTTTACGGTGCTGGGCATGGGCGAGGGCATGGCTACCAGCCTGGGCTTGAACTATGGGAGCACGGTGGCGCTGGGTCTGATGCTGGTGGCCGTCACGGTGGCGGCCACGGTGATCACGGTGGGGGCGATCCCGTTTGTCGGGCTGGCCATCCCCAACCTGGTGGCCTTGCGCTACGGCGACAAGCTGGACCGCACCCTGCCCATTGTCGCGCTGGGCGGCGCGTCGCTGCTGCTCGCCTGCGACATCGCGGGGCGCTTGCTGATCTATCCATTCGAAGTGCCCATCGGCCTGACGGCAGGGGGTGTGGGGGGCGTGCTGTTCCTCATGTTGATCATCCGGGGGCGGCGATGAGGCGCCGTTTGAACCAGCGCATGCTCTGGCTGGCCGTGTTGGCCCTGGCGCTCGCTTTCCTTTTCATCGGCGCAAATCTGGATGTCGATTACGTCATTCCCAAGCGCATGTCGCGCCTGGCCGCCATCGTCATCGGCGGCGTTTGCGTGGCCGTCTCGTCGATTGTGTTCCAGACCATCGCCGGCAACCGCATCCTGACGCCGGCCGTCATGGGTTACGAAGCCGTGTATTTGCTGCTGCAATCGCTGCTGATCCTCGCGATGGGCATGCACAGCGTCGTGCTGCTGGGGCAGAACGGCAATTTTGTCGTGTCGATCGCGCTGATGCTCGCGTATTCCTGGGCCATCCACTATTGGCTGTTTCGTGATGGCAAGAACAACGTGTATTTCCTGTTGCTGCTGGGATTCGTGCTGACGATGGTGATTGGCACATTTACCCAGTTCATCCAGCTGCGCATCAGTCCCGGTGAATTTGCCATCTTGCAAGGATTCAGCCAGGCCTCGTTCAACAAGGCGCAGCCCGTGCAGTTGCTGTACTCGGCCGTGCTGGCGGGCGCCGCCTGCGTGGCCGTGCTGAAAACCTTGCCGGCGCTCGACGTGCTGGCGCTGGGGCGCGAACAGGCCATCTCGCTCGGTATCGATTACCGGCGCATGGTGCGGCTGCAGCTGGCGCTGATCGCCGTGCTGGTGGCGGTGTCGACGAGCTTGCTGGGACCGACGGCCTTCATGGGCATCTTTGTAGCGAACACGACTTACGCCCTGGCCCGCACGGCGCGCCATCGCGTCACCTTGCCGCTGGGCTGCGCCATCGCCATCGTCATCTTCCTGGCCGCCCAGTTGCTGGTCGAGCACGTTTTCAACTACCGGACCACGGTTGGCATCCTCGTCAACCTGGTGTGTGGCGCTTATTTCCTCGCGCTCATGGTCCGCACCCGAGGCACAGCATGATCCACGTCAAACAGATTGACAAAAGCTACGGCGAAAAGCGCGTACTGGCCAAGGTCAGCGCGCAGTTTCCCAGGGGAAAAGTGACGTCCTTGATCGGCCCGAACGGCGCCGGCAAGACGACCTTGCTGATGCTCATCGCGCGTCTGCAGGAAGCGCAAGGCGGCGAGATTATGATAGACGGGCGCAGCATTGCAGCCATCCAGATCCGGGACTATGCGCGACTCGTGGCCACCCTGCGCCAGTCGCCCGATTTTCACTTGCGCCTGACGGTGGAAGAGCTGGTCGCCTTCGGCCGCTTTCCCTACAGCCGAGGCGCGTTGACAGAGCAGGACCGGCAAGCCATCGATGACGCCATCGCCTTCCTGTCGCTGGAGCATCTGCGCCTGGCGTATGTCGATGAGCTGAGCGGCGGCCAGCGGCAGATGGCCTTCCTGGCCATGACGATCGCCCAGCAGACCGATATTCTGCTGCTCGACGAGCCGCTCAACAACCTCGACATGAAACACGCCGTGCAAATCATGCGCGCGCTGCGCCGCCTGTGCGACGAGCAGGGCCGCACGGTGATCCTGGTGATCCACGACATCAATTTCGCCGCCAATTATTCGGACCACATCGTCGCCATGCAGGGCGGCACCGTGCGCTTTTCCGGCCCCGCCCATGAGGTCGTCACCGAGGAACGCTTGCGCGCCCTGTACGACATCGATTTCCACATCGTGCGCGACGAGCGCGGCTGCGTCTGCAATTACTTCACCCCCACAGGAGCTTGACATGATCTGCAACAAACCCCGCTGCGCGCTGGCCGTGCTGTTCGCCGCCATGGCCGTCCTGCAAGGCTGCACCGACAAGGCAGCCACGACGCCGCCAGCGCCTGCCGCCTCCGCGCCACCGCAGGCGTTTGCGCCCATCACCATCGAGCACAAGCTGGGCACGACGGTGCTCACACATCGTCCGCAGAGGGTGGCCGTGCTCGACATGAACGAAGTCGATTTCCTCGACCAGCTGGGCGTGCCCGTGGCCGGCATGGTGAAGGATTACGTGCCGCACTTTCTTACCCGCTACAAGGAAGACCAGGGCATCCGCGACCTGGGCGCCATCGTGCAGCCGAATCTCGAGCATATCCATGCGCTTCGGCCCGACCTGATACTGATGACGTCGATCCAGGCCAACCACTACAAGGAACTGAGCCAGATCGCGCCCACGGTGCATTTCGACGTGGATTACCAGAACAGCGAGAGCAAGCACATCGAGGTGGTCAAGCAACACTTGCTGACACTGGGGCGCATCTTCGGCAAGGAAGACATTGCCAGCCGGAAAGCCGCGGAGCTCGATGCGAAGGTGTCGGATGCGCGCAAGGTGACGCAGGAGCGTCCCGAGAAGGCGCTGATCGTGCTGCACAACAACGGCGCCTTCAGCTCCTTCGGCGTGCGGTCGCGCTACGGTTTTGTTTTCGACGCGCTGGGCGTGAAACCTGCCAGTTCGGCCATCGAGGCGGGCTTGCATGGCCAGCCCATTTCCAGCGAGTTCATCCAGCAAGCCAATCCCGACATCATCTATGTGGTGGACCGCACGGCCGTAATGGAACACCGTCCCGTCATGACGGCCGAACAGATGGCCAATCCGCTGTTGCGCCAGACGAATGCGTGGAAGAACGGCCGCGTGGTCTTCGTCGATGCGGATGCCTGGTACATCACGGCGGCCAGCGTGACGTCGCTGAAACGGGTGATCGACGACGTGCTCAAGGGTTATCAGTGAGATAAATTATTTTCGTAATGAGTCGTATTTGCATTGAGGGTTTTGCCTTTTCGTTCGGGAGATAGGGTGAGAACAAGCAATCATCCCTTCTGAAAGGATTTACTTTATGACCCAACGCATGGCAACCCGCCATCTTCCCGCCTTGAACCTGAGTCGTATCGCCACCGCCGTGCAACTGGCGCTCATCACGGGCTTGACCGTGGGGGCGCTGGGCGTGGCGGCCCCGCCGGCCTATGCGCAAGCGGCGGCGGGCCAGGCCCGGCAAGCGTTCAGCGTGCCGGCCGGTACGTTGGGCCTGGCGCTCAACACTTTCGCGGCCGAGGCAGGCGTCGAATTGACGGTCGAGGCTAGCTTGCTGCAAGGCAAGAACAGCGCCGGCCTGTCCGGCAGCTACAGCGTACCCGAAGGCTTTTACGAATTGCTGCGCGGCCATGGCTTGCAAGCCGTGCGCGAGGGCAATGGCAGCTACACGGTGCGCCGCGAACCGGCGCACAGCGCCGCCGCCGAAGCCGCCGCCACCATGCCGGCCGTGACGGTGTGGGGCAAGGGCAACAGCGTGACGGATGCCTACGCAGGCGGACAAGTGGCATCCGGCGGCCGCGTGGGATTTCTTGGCGACAAGGATTTCATGGAAACGCCGTTCAACACCATCAGCTATACGGATAAATTCATCGAAGACCGGCAAGCGCGCGACATCACCGACGTGATTTCCGCCGCCGACCCTACCGTCTTCAGCAGCGGCATGACGGGCATCATCGGCGAGAATTATTCGATACGGGGCTTCAGCTCGAATATCGGCGACGTCGCGTTTGGCGGACTGTACGGCATTTCGCCGTACTACCGCACGTCGCCTGAAATGTTCGAGCGCATCGAGGTGCTGAAAGGGCCATCGGCCTTGCTCAACGGCATGCCACCGGGTGGTTCCGTGGGCGGCAGCATCAACCTCGTGCCCAAGCGCGCGGGCGATGCGCCGCTGGCGCGCGTGACGGCGTCGTACATGTCGGACTCGCAATGGGGCGGGCATATTGATCTGGGCCAACGTTTTGGCGAGAATCAGCAATTCGGCATCCGGGTCAACGGTGTCTACCGCGACGGCGACGGCGCCATCGACCACCAGAAAAAGAAGACCCGGCTCGTCTCGGTCGGGCTGGACTGGCGTGGCAATGGCGCGCGCCTGTCCGCCGACCTGTATCACAGCGAGGACCGCGCCGATGGCTTGAACCGGGGCGTCAACCTGGCCCCCGGCTTGCCCGTGCCGCGTCCGCCGAAAGCGGAAACCCTGCTCAATCCCAGCTGGGCGTTTTACGATACCAAGGACAAGGGCGCCATGCTGCGCGGCGAACTGGACTTGAACGCGCAAGTGATGGCGTATGCGGCCGTGGGCGCCAGCCGGGCCGACTACCAGTCGACGGGCGCCTACCTGATCCAGGTATTCAACACGGCCGGCGATTACCGCACCAACGTCGCCGACCTGGGCTTCGACGTGGAAAAACAGTCGGCGGAAGCGGGTTTGCGGGGCAAGTTGCGCACGGGCGATATCGGCCATCAATGGGCCGTCAACGCCACGTATTATCACCACACGGACAAACAGTATGGGCGCAGGAATACCCTGGCGAAAGACTGGATCACGAATATCTACCATCCCGTCTGGGGCCCGGCGACGCGCTTCGACGCGCCGCAAATTTCCAAGGCGGAACTGCGCCTGGCCAGCTTTGGCCTGGTCGATACACTTTCCTTTGCGCAAGACACCGTGCAGCTGACGGTGGGCTTGCGCCGTCAGGAAGTGCTCAGCGACAACTTCAACATCAAGACGGGCGCGCGCACCTCGCGCTATGACGAAAGCGCCACCACGCCCGCCGTCGCCCTGCTGGTCAAGGCGAGCAAAACGGTGTCCCTGTACGGCAACTACATCGAAGGCTTGAGCCAGGGCGCCACGGCGCCGTTGACGGCCGCCAACTCGGGCGAGGTCTTTGCTCCATACAAATCGAAGCAGGCGGAGCTTGGCGTCAAGGTCGACCTGGGCGAGTTCGCGCATACGGTCAGCGTGTATGAAATCAAGCGGCCCAGCAGCTATGTCGACCCGGTCAGCAATATCTTTTCCTTTGGCGGAGAACAACGCAACCGCGGCATCGATTGGGGCTTCTTCGGCTCGCCCCTGCGCGACGTGCGCCTGATGGGCGGCGTGGCGTATGTCGACCCGGTCTTGAGCAAGACCATGGGCGGCGCCAACCAGGGCAAGCAGGCGACGGGCGTGCCCAAGCTGCAAGCCAAGCTGGGCGTCGAGTGGGATACGCCCGCCATCCCTGGCGTGACCCTGACGGCGAACGCGACGGCGGCATCGAAGCAATATATCAATGCCGACAATTCGATGTCCGTACCGGGCCGCACCGTGTTTGACCTGGGCGCCCGCTATGCGACGAAGGCGGCGGGTCGGCCCCTGACGGTGCGCGCCAGCGTGACGAACGTCGGCAACAGGGCGTACTGGGCGCTGCCGCAATGGACCAGCCTGGGCCTGGGCGCGCCGCGCACGGTCATGTTGTCGGCCACGACGGAGTTTTAAGCCGTCTAGCCGCTAGTCGTCCGGGCCCCGCGCCAGGCTGCTTGAACGTTGCCACGTCCACATCAGGCCGATGCCGGCCGAGGTGCCGCTGTTCTGGCGCAGCAGGGGACTGGCGCGGTTGGCGGCGCCTGTGTAAGTGTCGTAGCGTACAAAGGCAAAGGCGCGCCAGTCCCGCTGCAGCCGGTACGAACCGCCCAGGCCCAGCCGCGTGAGCATCAGCCCGCTTTTTGCCGCATACGCGGGGCGCTGGCCGGTGGCAAATGCGGGGCTGACGCTATACAAGTAATCGTTGATGGTGGCATTGCCCAGCACGGCGCCGACGCTGGCATCGACGTGCCAGGCCTGCTGCCCGTCTTGCAGCGCGTAGACGAGGCGCGGCTCGAAGGTGGTGCCTTGGCGGCGCAGGCCGCCGCGCGCTTCGATGACGGCGCGCAAGGGCAGCTCCAGCCCCAGGCGGCTGTGCTGCGTCGGCTCGGCCAGCCTGATTTTCAGGCGCGGGCCAAATTCCACCAGGGTACCCAGGTCCGGCATGCCGCGCCGGGCCGGCACGTCGCTGGACCTGGCCGGCAAGGACAGGGCAAAACCGATATCGAAATCGAATCGCTCCGTATTGAACAGGCGCGCGCCCACGCCGGAGCGGTCGGCGCGCAAGACTTTCCCGCGATAAATCAGATAGGGCAGGGCCAGGCTGCGCATCGAGCGTTCGCTGGCGCCCGGATAGGCGGGAGTGACGGCCGTGCCGCCCAATACGCCCGCTTCCCATAAGGGCAGCGGTGCTTCGACGGCGCGCGCCGGCGCCATGGTGGCGCAGAGGGTGGAGGCGGCCAGCAAGGTGCGTGCGATATTCATCGAGCAACTCCGCAAGGTTTGCCCGCCGGCAGCGATTCCAGGTCGGCAAAGGCGCCCAGTGCCCACGATTGATGAAACCCCAGTTCATTGCGCACGGCCAAGGCTTCCGTCGCCTTGCCCTCGCGTTCATACAGGTCGATCAGCGCCTTGTAGTCGAGGGCGCTCGATTGTTTGCTGCGTTTCGCCAGCGCGATGGCCTGGCGGAAATGAAATTCGGCCGCATCGTAGCGGCAGGCCCCGCTGGCGGCGCGTCCCGCCTGGTGGTGCAGCCGTGCTTGCCAAGCGAGATCGCCGTGGCCCAGTTCGACGTTCCCGACGGCGTCCGCGTAGTTGCGCATGGCTTGTGTCCAGTCCCCCTGGCTGGCCGCTTCACGCCCCCATTGTTCCTGTTGCGCCGCCGTGCGCAGTTCGATTTGCGTGGCGCAGGCATTGAGCGCCATCAAGACGAACGGCAGGAGGAGGCAAGACCGGATGGGCGGCAGTGTGGACATGGCGCCACTGTAGCGCAAGGGAAGGCGCGCACGTTTGCGCGATACACATGAATTCGGGATTTGCCCTGGCATGGATGACATATAATTTGCACACGACTTTGTTATTTTTGACAGTACACCTCACGGGAGCACCATGTTTTCACGCAAATTCCATTCTTGTGCACAGCTGATGCTGGCTACCATGCTGATGGGCTTTATCGCCGCTTCCCCCGCGCGCGCGCAGCAGGCGGCCGTCAAATTGCCGAATGTGGTGATCCTGGCCACGGGCGGCACCATCGCCGGCAGCGGCGCCGACAGCACCACCACCGTCGGCTACACCTCGGCCACCGTGGGTGTCGAGCGCCTGATCGCGGCCGTGCCGGAATTGAAAAAAGTGGCGAACGTGAAAGGCGAGCAAGTGTTCCAGATCGCCAGCGAAAGCATGGGCAATAGCCACTGGCTGGCCCTGGCCAAGCGCATCAACGTGCTGCTGGCCTCGAGCGATGTCGATGGCGTGGTCGTCACGCACGGCACCGACACCATCGAGGAAACGGCGTATTTCCTGAACCTGACCGTGAAGAGCCATAAACCGGTGGTGGTGGTGGGCGCCATGCGTCCGTCGACGGCCATCTCGGCTGACGGCCCCATCAATCTGTACAACGCCGTGATGCTGGCGGGCAGCAAGGAAGCCGTGGGCAAGGGCGTCTTGGTGGCCTTGAACGACCAGATCAACGCCGCGCGCGAAGTGACCAAAACCAACACCTCGACCACCGACACCTTCAAGTCGCCGGAACTGGGCATGCTCGGCTACATCCAGGGCAGCAAGGCTTTCTTCTACCGCCAGTCGACGCGCAAGCACACGCTGGAATCGGAATTTGATATCAGCAAGCTCGATGCCTTGCCGCAAGTGGACATCGTCTACGGCTACGCCAACATGAACCGCGTCGGCATGGACGCCTTCATCGCCGCCGGCGCCAAGGGCATCATCCACGCGGGCGTGGGCGACGGCAGCGTGGCCGCGCAAATGAAGCCGGCCCTGGTGGAAGCGCGCCAGAAGGGCGTGCTGATCGTGCGTTCGAGCCGCGTTGGCCAGGGCATTGTGGCGCGCAATGGCGAAGCCAACGACGATGAACTCGACAGTGTCGTATCCGACACCCTGAACCCGCAAAAAGCCCGCATCCTGCTGATGCTGGCCTTGACCAAAACCAATAGTACGCAAGAAATCCAGCGTATTTTCTACACGTATTGATCGCCGTCACGCCGGCCCGGCCACTGCGGCTGGGCTTGGCGGATTTACGCTTGCCCGCTTTGCTGCCATACTTCGTTTTTGAATAACTTCCTGGCTGAAGCAGCAACACTGTTCCTTCTCCCCTGTCCATGGCTATCCTGTCCGACATCATCCTGTATCCGATCAAATCGTGCGCCGGCATCCATTTGCGTGAGGCGGTCCTGACGCGCTCAGGGCTGATGAGCGAACACGTGTTCGACCGCGAATGGATGGTGGTGGACGAGCACGGCCGCTTCCTGACGCAGCGCGAACATCCGCGCATGGCGCTGATCGTGCCGTCCATCAAGGCCACCACCCTGGAATTGCGCGCGCCGGGCATGTTGCGGCTGGAAATCGAGCTGGGCTTGCCGCATCCGCAACTGGCGCCCATGCTGGACGTGCAAGTGTGGGACGATACCGTGCGCGCCTACGATTGCGACGACGTCACGGCCACCTGGTTTACCAACGCCATCGGCGTGCCGTGCCGCCTCGTGCGCTTTCACCCGGACGTGGTGCGCGCCACCAGCACGAAGTGGACGGATGGCGTGGCCGCCTCGACCATGTTTGCCGATGGCTATCCGGTGCTGATCGCCGGCAGCGCCTCGCTAGCCGATGTCAATGACAAGCTGCGTGCCGCCGGCCGCGAGGCCTTGCCGATGAACCGTTTCCGTCCCAACCTCGTCATCGGCGATATCGGCGCCTTCGAGGAAGACTACGCCGACTTCCTGCAATTCGGCGCGACCGTGTTAAAACCCGTCAAGCCGTGCTCGCGCTGCCCGATTCCGTCGGTGGACCAGGCCACGGGCGTGCCCGGACCGGACCCGCTCGACGTCATGCATGGCTACCGCGCCAAGCCCGAGCTTGACGGCGCCATCTGCTTCGGCATGAACGCCATCGTCACCGAAGGCGGCGATGAGCGTATCGTAGTGGGGCAGGACATCGGTTTCGAACTGGCATTTTAAGCATGGCGCCCGCACAGAAGGGTTTAAGGTTTCTATGAATCAAGCAATACCGCCGGACCCGCGCATTGCCAGCCTCGAAGCCGAAAACCAGGCCTTGCGGGCGCGCATGGCTTTCCTGTTGGAACAGGTCGAGCGCAACCACGACATCATGTGCCGCCACCAGGCGTTTGATCTGGAAATCGTCGGCGCGTCCACGTTTCCCGAACTGATCGGCACCATTTTCCGCACCTTGCCCGTGATTTCCGACCTCGACGGCGTCACTTTGAGCCTGCTCGACGAGGATGACGATATCGTGCTGGTGATGGAAAAGCTGGGCGTCGATTTCAGCGCCTTCCCGCAGTTGCTGTTCGTACATGCCGTGGCGGAGCTGGGTTTTGCCCCGTCGGCGCCCGTGGCCGAGGGCGAAGCGGCCTTGCCGCCGCTGCCGCTGCTGGGCGCCTTCGATGCCGCCGTGCATGGCCCGCGTTTCCCGGGCATCGACTCGCCCCTGCGCAGCGTGGCGCTGGTGCCCTTGCTGCGCAACAAGCGCCTGATCGGCAGCCTGAACCTGGCCAGCAGCGACGTGACGCGCTTTACGCCCGTGCTGGGCACGGATTTCATCAAGCACATGGCTTCCATCATCGCCATTTGCCTGGAAAACGTGATCAGCAATGAAATGCTGAAATACATCGGCTTGACCGATTCCTTGACGGGCGTCTACAACCGCCGTTATATCGACCGCCGGCTGCTGGAAGAAATCGCCCGCGCGCGGCGCCAGAATTATTGCATTTCATGCATGTATATCGATATCGACCATTTCAAGCTGGTCAATGACACCTATGGCCACCAGGGCGGCGATGAAGTGCTGCGCGAAGTGGCCACGCGCATCCGCACGGAATTGCGGCGCTCCGATGCGCTGGGCCGCTTCGGCGGCGAGGAATTCGTCGTGCTGCTGATCGACGCTGACCTCGACAGTGCGACGTTCGTTGCCGAACGCATCCGCGCCAGCATCGCCGGCACCATGTTCGACTTGCCGGGCAGCGCGCAAGCGTGGGTCAGCGTCTCGATCGGCGTGGCCAGCCTGGAAGCGGACGCGGCGCTGCTGCCGATCGAAACGGTGGCGCAGCAACTGGTGGCGCACGCCGACCAGGCCCTGTACCAGGCCAAGGCCGATGGCCGCAACAAGGTCATCAGCTGGCAGGCACCGTCCGAATAGTTATTTTAATAGTAATGTTTCCGCTTTGGCCACGGCGTCGGCCGTGCCGCGCAGCACCACCACGTCGCCGCTGGCCAGCTGCGTCTCGGGGGTGACGTCGAGGCGGCCGCGGCCGCGGCGGATGGCCGTGACAAACGCGCCGCAGCCGGCCACGTCGATCGCACTCAAGGGCAAGTCCACGCAGTGCGCGCCGTCGCTGACGGTGACCGTATGCAGGCGTTCCAGCTCGGCATCGTCGCCCGCATCGCTGGAACCGTGGAAATAGCCGCGCAGCGAGGCATAACGCTCCTCGCGCGCGGCCTGCACCCGGTGCACCACGCGGCGCAGGGGCACGCCCATCATGATCAGCGCGTGCGAAGCGAGCATCAGGCTGCCTTCCATCAATTCCGGCACCACTTCGGCCGCGCCCGCCTTCTTCAGCTGGTCGAGGTCGGTATCGTCGTGGCTGCGCACGATGACGGGCAAGGTGGGCGCCATTTCGTTGAGTAAATGCAATAATTTCAGTGCCGAAGGCGTGTTGGCGTACGTGATCACCACGGCGCTGGCCCGGTAGATACCGGCCGCTACCAGGCTTTCGCGCCGGCCCGCGTCGCCGTACGACACGTGGGCGCCGGCCAGCTGCGCTTCCTGCACCCGTTCCGGGTCCAGGTCCAGCGCGTGGTATTCGATCTTTTCTTCCGCCAGCAGGGTTGCCAGGCTTTGCCCGCTGCGTCCGAAGCCGGCAATCAGCACGTGTTTCTGCGACGCCATGGTGCGCGTGGCGATCTTCGTCAGCGCCAAGGATTGCATCATCCAGTCGTTGGCCGCCAGTTTCATGACGATGGCGTCGGACTTGGCGATGAGGAAGGGCGCCGCCAGCATCGACAGCACCATCGACGCCAGCACCACCTGCACGACGAACGGGTCCATCAGCTTGATGCCGCCGGCCAGGTTCAGCAGTACGAAGCCGAATTCGCCCGCCTGCGCCAGGCCCAGCCCCGTGCGCAAGGCAACGCCGTTGCTGGAGCCGAACAGCCGGGCCAGGCCCGCGATCAGGGCGAATTTCAGCAGCACGGGGCCGCACAGCAAGAGCAGCACGAGCCACCAGTTCTCAAACACCACGCGGATATTGAGCAGCATGCCGACGGTGATGAAGAACAGGCCCAGCAGCACGTCGCGGAAAGGCTTGATATCCTCTTCCACCTGGTGCTTGAATTCCGTCTCGGAAATGAGCATGCCGGCAACAAAGGCCCCCAGGGCCAGCGACAATCCTGCCCGTTCCGTGATCCACGCCGCCCCCAGGGTAATCAGCAGCAGGTTGAGCATGAACAACTCTTGCGAGCGGCGCTTGGCGACGATGGTCAACCAGCCGCGTACCATCTTCTGGCCGATGAACAGCAGCAAAATGAGCACCACGAGGGCCTTGCCGCCGGCCCAGGCCAGTGTTTCGGCCAGGTTGTCCGAATCGCGGGTGAGGGCGGGAATCAGGATCAGCAGGGGCACGACGGCCAAGTCCTGGAACAGCAGGATGCCGATGATCTTGCGGCCGTGTTCGCTTTCCAGTTCCAGCCGCTCCGTGAGCATTTTCGAGACGATGGCCGTCGACGACATGGCCAGCGCGCCGCCCAGGGCGAAGGCGGCTTGCCAGCTCAGGTGGATGTAGGCGGACAGGTAGCGGGCGACAAACCAGCCGAAGACGACGGTGGCGATGATGGTGGTGACCACCTGCGCCATGCCGAGGCCGAAGACGATGCGCCGCATGGCGAGGAACTTGGGAAGAGAAAATTCGAGCCCGATGGAAAACATCAGGAAGACGACGCCGAACTCGGCCAAGGTGTGGCTGGCCTCGTTTTCCGCCGCCAGGCCCAGCGCGTGGGGGCCGATGACGATGCCGACGGCCAGGTAGCCCAGCATGGGCGGCAAATGCAACATTCTGAAAGCGACCACGCCCAGCACGGCGCTGCCGAGTAACATCAGGGTCAGTTCAAGCGAGGAAAACATGGGTTGCCCGGTACGGTCAATGGAAATCGTTGTTTGTTGTGACTGGCAAGTTTTTTGCTTTCCTAATTCGTTTATACTTTGGGCATGAGTGTAACCCATGAAAAAACAATGCTGAAAGCTTTTGATCGAATTGACATGCAAGCGACGACCGAGCGCGCTGTCGCGCTGGCCCGCACCACCTTGCAGATCGAGTCCGACGCCATCGTTGCGCTGCATGCGCGCCTGGCCACGGACGACAGCGTGGGCCGCGCCGTGGCGATGTTGCTGCAATGCAAGGGACGAGTCGTCGTCTCCGGCATCGGCAAGTCCGGCCATATTGCGCGCAAGATTGCCGCCACCCTCGCTTCCACCGGCACGCCGGCCCTGTTCGTGCATCCGGCCGAAGCGGCCCATGGCGACCTGGGCATGGTCACCTCGGACGATGCTTTTATTGCCATATCGTACTCCGGCGAATCATCGGAACTGATGGCCATCATGCCCGTCGTCAAGCGTATGGGCGGCGTGCTGATTTCCATGACGGGCAAGCCCAATTCGAGCCTGGCGCAATTGGCCGACGTGCACCTGGATATTTCTGTTGAGAAAGAAGCGTGTCCGCTGAACCTGGCGCCGACGGCCAGCACCACCGTCACCCTGGCCCTGGGCGACGCGATCGCCGTGGCCTTGCTCGACTTGCGCGGCTTCAAGGAAGAAGATTTCGCCCGCTCGCACCCGGGCGGCGCCCTGGGCCGCCGTTTGCTCACGCACGTGCATGACGTCATGCGCAGCGGCGAACGCGTACCCAAGGTGCCCGTGGACGCTTCCTTGCTGCAGGCGCTGGAGGAAATGACCAAGAAAGGCATGGGCATGACGGCCGTCGTCGACGCGGACAACCGCCCCGTGGGCGTGTTTACGGATGGCGATCTGCGCCGCATGTTCGAGCGCGTGCAGGATTTCACGCAAGTGGCGATCCGCGACGTCATGCATGCGCAGCCGCGCAGCATCGCGCCCGAACGCCTGGCCGTCGACGCCGTGGCCGTGATGGAGCAGTTCCGCATCAACCAGATGCTGGTCGTCGATGCCGACGGCAAGCTGGTGGGCGCGCTGCATATCCATGATCTGACGCAAGCGAAGGTGATCTGATGGACAGCGTGGCGGACAACCTGGCGCGGGCGGCCAAGGTCAAACTGATGATCTTTGACGTCGATGGCGTGCTCACCGACGGCAGCCTGCATTTCGGCCCGGACGGCGAGATGATGAAAACGTTTAATGTGTATGATGGCCTGGGCATCAAGCTGCTGCAGGAATCGGGCGTGCAGACGGCCATCATCAGCGCGCGCCGCTCGGCCATCACGGCGCGCCGCGCGCAAGACCTGGGCATTACCCATGTGCACCAGGGCGGCCACGACAAGCTGACGCCGTTTCGCGAATTGCTGGCGCTGACGGGCTTGACGGAAGAGCAATGCGGCTATATCGGCGACGACGTCATCGACGCGCCCATCCTGAAGCGCGTGGGCTTTGCCGTCAGCGTGCCGGGCGGGCGTCCGGAGGCGCAGGGCCTGGCCCACCATGTGACGCAGGCCGGCGGCGGCCGCGGCGCGGTGCGCGAGATCTGCGAATTCCTGCTGCGCGCCCAGGACAACTATGCGCGCGTCATGGCGCCGTTCCTGGAGTGAGGCGCGCCGCCTCGCCAGTGACCTTTGAAAGAGTGAAGCCCTATGCGTAAGCCAGGAGGCGCCCATCGCTGGCGCATGATTTTTACCGTGCTGGGCGCGGTTGTCGTCGCGCTGGGCAGCTTTTGGCTGCTCGAGGTGATGAACAAGAATGGCCAGGACATCACGGCCAGCAAGCATCTGGATGAACCCGACTATTTCATCACCAATTTCAGCATGGTGCGCATGGACTTGACGGGCAAGCCCAGCTATATCGTGTCGGGCACCAAGCTCACGCATTATCCGCTGGACGATTCGTCCGATATCGACCAGCCCTTCGTGCGCAAGCTCACGCCAGGCATGCCGCCGATGAACATGAATGCGGAACAGGCGCATATCGACCAGGACAATACCCGGCTGCAACTGCACCGCAAGGTCGTGATCGACCGCGTGGCCAGTCCGAAGGCGCAGAACCTGACGGTCAAGACGGAAGCGCTGACGGTGTTCCCGGACGAGGAAAGAATGGAAACGGACGTGCCTGTCGATATCCTGACGGGCGCCTCGCGCATCAATGGCATCGGCATGAAGGCGAATAACGCCACCGGCGTGGTGGAAGTGCAGAATGCGCTGCGCATGGTCCTCCCGCCGAAACCGCGCCCGGCCGCGGCGGCAAAATGACAGAATGAAACAAGGAAACCATACTATGAAGAACATCTTGCTGTTGACCGTATTTTCGCTGGCCATCATGGGCGTGGCGCATGCCGAGAAGGCCGATTCCGAGAAGGAAGCCGTCATCACGGCACGCAGCGGCCACGTCGATGACGTCAAGCAGGTGCGCACCCTGACGGGCGACGTCGTGCTGGTCAAGGGGACCCTGACCATGAAGGCGGGCCGGGCCCTGATCACGGAAGACCCGCAAGGCTACCAGTTCATCACCTTCTGGGCCGATCCCGGCAAGCTTGCGACCTTCCGCCAGAAGCGCGATGGCGCGGGCGACCTGTGGGTCGAAGGCGAAGCGGAGCGCGTGGAATACGACAACAAGACGGAAGTGGTGAAACTGTTTTCCAGAGCCAAGCTGACGCGCCTGGAAGGCGCGAAAGTCACCGATGTGGCCAATGGCGCTTTCATCTCGTATGACAGCCGCAAGGAAGAATTTGCGATGGAAAATTCCAACAGCGGCACCAGCACCGCCGATGGCGGCAGCGTGCGCATGGTGATCCAGCCGAAGACCAAGGCGCCGGCAGCGGAGAAAGCGCCGGCCACGCCCGCGCCAGGAAAGAAATAATGGAAAATACACGTTGCGGCAGCACCCTGATCGTTCGCGGGCTGCAAAAAACCTATGGCAAGCGGCAAGTCGTGCATGATGTTTCGCTGCAAGTCGAATGCGGCGAAGTGGTGGGCTTGCTGGGCCCGAACGGCGCCGGCAAGACCACCTCGTTCTACATGATCGTCGGCCTGGTGCCGTCCGATGGCGGCAGCATCGATATCAGCGGCGTGGATATCTCCAGCCTGCCGATCCACCGCCGCGCGCAGATGGGCCTGTCCTACCTGCCGCAGGAAGCGTCCGTCTTCCGCAAGCTGACGGTGGAAGACAATATCCGCGCCGTGCTGGAAATCCAGACCGTCGAAGGCCGTCCGCTGACGAAGGCCGAGATCGAGGAGCGGCTGGATAAATTGCTGGCCGACTTGCAGATTGAAAAGCTGCGCGAGAACCAGGCGCTGTCCCTGTCCGGTGGCGAACGCCGCCGCGTGGAAATCGCCCGCGCGCTGGCCACCGATCCCCGTTTCGTGCTGCTCGACGAGCCGTTCGCCGGCGTCGATCCGATCGCCGTGATCGAGATCCAGCGCATCGTGCGTTTCTTGAAGGAGCGCAATATCGGCGTGCTGATTACCGATCATAATGTGCGTGAGACGCTGGGTATTTGCGACCGCGCCTACATCATCAACCAGGGCTCGGTGCTGGCGTCGGGACGCCCCGACGACATCATTGCGAACGAGTCGGTACGCCGGGTCTATCTGGGCGAACACTTCCGCATGTAAGCCAATGAAACAATCATTGCAGCTGCGCACTTCGCAGCACCTGGCACTGACGCCGCAGTTGCAGCAATCGATACGCCTGTTGCAATTGTCTACTCTGGAATTGCACCAGGAACTCGAGCAATTGCTGACGGACAATCCCTTGCTCGAACGCCTCGACGATCCGCTCGACCGCTCGCTGCGCCTGCTGTCCGACGGGGCCTTGAGCTCCACGGCCGCACCGGCCGAAGCGCCGCCCCAGCCACCAGGCCAGGAGGCGCCCGCAGCGCCGGCCGAAGCGGAAGCGTTTGACGGCGAGGGGGGCGACAGCCCGGCCGCCGCGGATGGCGGCGACAGCGACTGGAGTGAGGCGAGCCGGGGCAAGGCGCCCGACGACGAAGATTCGCGTCCGCAATTGGAGGCCCATCACTGCACTCTGCGCGAACACCTGATGGAGCAGATGCGCGTGACGGTGCTCGAATTGCGCGACCGCGCGCTGGTCGAGCTGATCATCGACGCGCTCGACGACAATGGCTACCTGGAAGAGTCGCTCGACGACATCCTGGCGCGCCTGCCGGAAGAGCTGGAAATCGACGCCGACGAGATGCGCACGGCCTTGTCGCTGCTGCAAAGTTTCGATCCGCCGGGCGTGGGCGCGCGCAACGCGTCCGAATGCCTGGCTCTGCAAATCAAGCGCTTGCCGCACATCGCCATGGTGACGCGGCGCATGGCCCTCGTGATCGTGGAAAAGCACCTGGCCTGGTTTGCCCAGCGCGATTTCAACAAGCTGAAAAAAGCCCTCGATTGCGACGATGAAGACTTGCGCGAAGCGCAGACGGTGATTCGCCAGTGCAATCCGCATCCGGGCGCCGTGTTCGCCTCGGACGTGTCCGATTACGTGGTGCCCGACGTCGTCGTCAAGCGCGCGCGCAATGGCTGGCAAGTCACCCTGAACAACGACGTCATGCCGCGCCTGCGCGTCAACGCCATGTACGCCAACTTGCTCAAGCAGGGCAAGGGGGAGGGCGCCATGGGCGCACAGTTGCAGGAAGCCAAGTGGCTGATCAAGAATATGCGCCAGCGCTTCGACACGATCCTGCGCGTGGCGCAGGCGATAGTAGAAAGACAAAAGAACTTTTTCTCGCATGGGGCCGTTGCCATGCGCCCCCTTGTGCTCCGTGAAATAGCTGATACACTGGGTTTACACGAGAGTACTATCTCGCGGGTAACAACTCAAAAGTACATGCTGACCCCGCACGGCATGTTCGAGTTGAAATATTTCTTTGGTAGCCACGTCGCCACCGAAGCGGGGGGCGAAGCGTCATCGACGGCGATACGGGCATTGATCGTGCAACTGACAGGAGCAGAAGACCCTAAAAATCCTTTATCCGACAGTAAGATTGCGGACATGCTGGGGGAACAAGGCATGGTGATTGCGCGACGTACTGTTGCCAAATACCGGGAAGCATTAAAAATTCCGCCAGTGAGCCTGCGTAAGTGTTTGTAAGTTTTTTTCGGTTCCTCTGCGGGCCGGATAGGATGGACCGCACGAACCCGATCATCTTTAGGAGTGTGTATGAATCTCACCATCAGCGGACATCATCTCGAAGTGACACCAGCCATCCGTGAATACGTACAAACGAAGCTGGAGCGCGTGAAACGTCATTTCGATCAAGTCATCGATATCGCCGTGATTCTGACCGTGGATAACCTCAAAGAGAAAGAAAAACGTCAAAAGGCTGAAGTCAACCTGCGTTTGAGCGGCAAGACTGTCTATGTGGAAAGCTTGGCGCACGACCTGTACGCCGCGATCGATACCCTGATCGACAAGCTCGATAGGCAAGTGATGAAATACAAAACCAAAGTGCAAGGGCACGGTAAAGAGGCGATCAAGCATCTGCCAGACAACTCCGAGGAAGAAGCCGTCGTCGCCGTCTAAGGCCACCCGCTTCCAGCAGTTGTGATCAACTAAGGGCGCACATTGCGCCCTTTTTTGCGCCCAGCGGAACGCAATGTTCCCCGCGCAGGCATTAGAATATTCGCACTTTCACTTCTTTCCTGCCTGCCATGAGCGACTTCGTCCAGACTTCCATCCGCAACCGCACCGGGCACATCGTGCTCGACCGTCCGAAAGCCTTGAATTCCCTGTCGCTGGAGATGGTGCGCGCGCTGAGCGCGGCCCTGCTGGCCTGGCGCGACGATCCGCAGGTGGACGCCGTCGTGATCCGCTCCAGCAGCGACAAGGCCCTGTGCGCCGGCGGCGACATCCGTTTCTTTTACGATGCGGGTCTGGCCACGCCGCAAGGCGGCAGCGCCTTGCTGGAAGATTTCTTTACGGAAGAATATGCTTTAAATCATTTAATTCATTTCTACCCGAAACCGTATATCGCCGTGATGGATGGCGTGGTGATGGGCGGCGGCATGGGCGTGGCGCAAGCCGGGCCAGGCAACCGCTTGCGCATCGTGACGGGCCGCACGCGCATGGCCATGCCGGAAGTCAATATCGGCCTGTTCCCGGACGTGGGCGGCAGTTATTTCCTGTCCCGCCTGGCTGGCCAGCTGGGCCTGTACGTGGGCTTGACGGGCTTGACGATCAACGCGGCCGACGCCCTGTACACGGGCCTGGCCGATGTCTACCTGCCCGAAGCACAGATGGGGGCGCTGCTGGACCTGTTTGAATCGACGCCGGGCGAGGCCTTGCCGGTGGCCATCAAGGCGCTGGCGGCGCCATTCCAGGCCGAGGCAGGCGTTTCTCCCCTGGCCACGGCGCGCGTAGCGCTGGACCGCCATTTCAGCGCCGGCTCCGTGGCGGCCATCATGGCCTCGCTGGCGCAGGACGACGGCGCGTTCGCCACCAAGGCGCTGGCGGCCATGCGCCTGCGTTCGCCCTTGATGATGTCGGTGACCCTGGAATTGCTGCAGCGGGGCGCCCACCTGGGCGTGGCCGATTGCCTGCGCCTGGAGCGCACGGTGGTACGCCATAATTTCGAACATGGCGAAGTGCTCGAGGGCGTGCGCGCGCTGGTGGTCGACAAGGACAATGCCCCTCGCTGGAACCCCGCCAGCCTGGACGAAGTCGACGCGGCCATGGTGGCGCGCTTCTTTACGCCCGTCTGGCCGGCTGCGGCGCATCCGCTGCGCCACCTCGATTAACTAGCTGCGCTCGCGGTGGCGTAGAACCACGCGCTCGTTGGGTCCGAAATATTGCGCCAGCCGCTCCGCCATGTACACGGAGCGGTGCTGGCCGCCCGTGCAGCCGAGGGCTACCGTCAGGTAGCTGCGGTTGTCGGACTTGAATGACGGCAGCCATTTCTCGATGAAGGCGCGGATGTCGGCCAGCAGTTCCAGCGCGCTGGGCTGCGCGTCGAGGAAGGCGATCACGGGTGCGTCGCGTCCATCGAGGGGGCGCAAGGCCAGGTCGTAATAGGGATTCGGCAAGGCCCGTACGTCGAAAACGAAATCGGCGTCCAGCGGCACGCCCAGCTTGAAGGCGAACGATTCGAAGAACAGGGTCAGCGGCGCGCGTTCGGAGGCGACGATATCCTTGATCCAGGCACGCAGCTTGTTGGCGCTCAGTTCCGACGTGTCGATCACATGGCCCAGCTGTTCGATGGTCGACAGGCGTTCGCGCTCTTCCGAAATGCACTCGATCAGGGTGCGGCGGCTGGCCGGATTCTGGTTCGGACGCAATTCGTGCGACAGCGGATGGCTGCGCCGCGTTTCCGAGAAGCGGGCCACCAGCGAATGCGTGGTGGCTGTCAGGAACATGACCTTGACGTCGTGCCCCTGGTCGCGCAGCAGGGCCACATTGTGCGGCAGGCTGGTCAGCGACTCGGCGCTGCGCGCATCGACGGCGACGGCCAGTTGCGGTGTACCTTCGTCGAGCAGGGTCTGCACCAGGCTGGGCAGCAAGGCCGGTGGCAGGTTGTCGACACAATAGTAACCGGTATCTTCCAGCACATTGAGCGCGACGGATTTACCGGAGCCGGATATTCCGGTGATAAGGACGATATGCATAACCCGATCATACAATAAAGACCGGCGCTCCGCTCCCAGGGCAACTATCTTTACAAATTATTGCAATTTGGACTGTAGTATTGGTTAAACAAAAGAGGGCGTGCTTCTTGCTGATTAATCCCCGCTGATTGCCAATCTCTGGTGCTGCAGGGGTTGCGGAGAGCATGGCTCTCCGCCTGCGTAACGGTTCGCCCTTGCAAGGGCGAACTCCTTGGCAACATTAATCGCCACTCATGGCGAGTCGTTGCCGTTCCATGAACTCCTGCAAGGTATCGATGCCGCGCAGTTGCAAAATCGTATTGCGCACGGCCGCTTCCAGCAGTACGGCGATGTTGCGGCCGGCGGCGACGGGGATGACGACCTTGCGCACGGGCAAGCCCAGCACGTCTTCCGTGGGGAACAGGAAAGGCAGGCGCTCGACTTCTTCTTCCAGCGCGTTGCGGCGCACGAGATGCACGATCAGCTTCAAACGCATCTTGCGGCGTACGGCCGTTTCGCCAAAGATGGCCTTGATATCGAGCAAGCCCAGTCCGCGCACTTCCAGCAGGTTTTGCAGCAGGGGCGGGCAGCGGCCTTCGATCATGTTGGGCGCGATGCGCGAGAATTCGACGGCGTCGTCTGCCACCAGGCCGTGGCTGCGCGAGATCAGTTCCAGCCCCAGCTCGCTCTTGCCCAGGCCCGAGTCGCCCGTGATCAGCACGCCCACGCCCAGCACGTCCATGAACACGCCATGCATGATGATGCGTTGCGCCAGTTTTTTCGACAGGTAGACGCGCAGGAAGTCGATCACTTGCGCGGCCGGCAGCGGGGTGGAGAACAGGGGAATGTTTTGTTCGTCGCAGATGGCGAGGATGTCGGGCGGCGTTTCCAGCCCTTGCGCGATGATCAGCGCGGGCGGACCGCCGGCGATCAGTTCGCCGATCACGTGGGTGCGCGTGTTGACCTTCAGGCGTTGGTAATAATTGATTTCCTGGTGGCCGAAGACCTGGATGCGGCCCGGATGGATCAGGTTCAAGTGGCCCACCTGGTCGGCGGCCGACGAGACGTCGCCCGAGATCAGGCGCTCGCCGCCGGGGAAGCCGGCGAACCAGCCCAGTTGCAGACTTTCACGATTATCGTCGTACAGGCGTTGTATCGTCAGCGGCGTTTGCAACATGGCAGTCTTCTTCAGGAGTGGAGGAATACCTGAAGTTTAACCTGCCGCTTGCAGACTGGGTTGCCAATTGACGATGCGCGAATGCACGGATTTCGGTTCCGGATCCGTGGCCAATGCCGTGCGGAAGGCGTCGTCGGAAAACATTTCGGCGATTTCCGACAGGATTTCCAGATGTTGCTGGGTGACATGATCTGGAATCAGCAGGAAAAACAGCAGATTGACGGGCTTGCCATCGGGCGATTCGAATGGAATCGGCTCGGCCAGGCGCACGAAGGCGCCCAGGGGCGCTTTCAAGGTTTTGCTGCCCTTGACTCTGCCATGCGGCACGGCCACGCCATGACCCAGGCCGGTCGAGCCCAGGCGTTCGCGGGCAAACAGATTGTCCGAGACGGTAGAGCGGGCGATGCCGTAATTGTTTTCGAAGATCAGGCCGGCTTGCTCGAAGGCGCGCTTTTTACTGGAGACTTCCAGGTCCAGCAGGACGTTCTCGAGGGATAATATTTTGCTAAGATTAGTCATGACACTCAATGAAATGGTGCAATGCGCAGAGGGCTTGCGAGCCGAATTATAGGCCTGTTTCGGCGGCCTGTAACGCCAATTCTCAACAGTATACGCCCGCTGCGGGCGCAGTGGGCGCTACAGCCCACATGGTCATCATTTTAGCAAAAAAATAACATCGGCGTGTATCGGCTATTTCTTGATTAAAAACACGCGGTGCGCCGGTTTTTCCGCCGCCGAATGCCGATTTTCCGATTTTTCAGCGTCTTTGACATGCTCTGCGGCACTACTGCAACGTTGTTTTAAAACACAGCCAACATTCCTGTTGGCATGGTTGCGGGGTGTTGTTTGGCGTTACTGGCGCGCATTGCGCAGATTGCCCGGCATCGCCCCGGTGCTGAAGTTGCTGCGCCAGGGATTGATGTCGAGGCCGCCACGGCGCGTGTAGCGCGCATACACGGACAGTTTTTGAGGCTTGCACTGACGCAAGATATCGACAAAGATGCGCTCTACGCATTGCTCGTGGAATTCGTTGTGTTCGCGGAAACCGATCAGGTAGCGCAACAGACTTTCCTGGTCGATCTGCGGTCCTGCGTACTCGATCTGTACGCTGCCCCAGTCGGGCTGGCCCGTCACCAGGCAATTCGATTTGAGCAAATGCGAGACGAGTTTTTCTTCCACCGGCGCTTCATCGAGCGCCGCCTTCAAGAGCAGCGGCGAGGGCGTGTATTGCGTGATTTCCAGGTCCAGGCGGTCGAGCAGCACGCCGTCGAATTCGCCCATTTTCAGCTTGCCGAAATCGTCCTGCAAGGTCAGTTCCACTTGCACGGGCGCGCCGAAGCCCTTCGATAAGTCCTGCTTGAGCAGGGCCAGCAGCGCATCCGGGCTGTCCAGCCTGGTCTGGTTGAACGAATTTAAATAGAGCTTGAACGACTTCGATTCGATGATGTTCGGCGAATCGGCCGGCGCGCTGACCTTGGCAATCGCCACCTGCGGCTTGCCGCGCTGGTTCAGCCACGACAGCTCATACGCATTCCAGATATCGAGGCCGAAGAACGGTAATGTACCGCGCAATTCCAGCTCGTCGCGCTTGCCCTGGCGGGGAATGGGAAACAGCAGTTCCGGCGCGTAATCGGTGCGGTAGGCGGAGCTTTTGCCCAGCGGGGATTGTTCGGCGAGGTCGTTGGTGGTGGTCATGGTCGTGTGGCGTGAATTCAGTCAAGCACGCATGGTAGCCTAATTCTCCCGACGACGAGTAGCCGCCGCCGGGAGGTGATGCTTACCCCAGGAACAGCTTATAGACGGGATTGCTGCTTTCATCCCAGTAACGGTAGCCCAGGGTATCGAGGAAGCGGGCGAATTCTCCCATTTCATCGGGCGGCACTTGCAGGCCGATCAGGATGCGGCCCACGTCGCCGCCCTGGCTGCGGTAGTGACATAGGGAAATATTCCAGTTCGGCGCCATGCTGTCGAGGAAGCGCATCAGGGCGCCCGGGCGCTCGGGGAACTCGAAGCGGTACAGCAGCTCGTCCTGCGCCAGCCGGCTCTTGCCGCCCACCAGGTGGCGGATGTGCGACTTGGCCAGCTCGTCGTGGGTCAGGTCCAGGGTCTTGAATTCGTGTTCCTCGAAAGTCTTCGCCAGCACGCTTGATTCATGTCGGTCGGCAATTTGGATGCCGACGAACACGTGCGCGGCTTTTTCATCGCTGATGCGGTAATTAAATTCCGTCACGTTGCGCGCGCCGATGAGCGAGCAGAAACGTTTGAAACTGCCACGCTGTTCGCGCATGGTGACGGCAAACACGGCTTCGCGGAATTCGCCCAGTTCGGCCCGTTCCGCGACAAAGCGCAAACGGTCGAAATTCATGTTCGCGCCGCTGGCGATGGTGATCAGGGTTTCATTGTTGACGGGATGCTTGGTCAGGCTGGCCCGTTCCACATAGGCCTTGGCGCCGGCGATGGCCAGCGCACCGGACGGCTCCAGGATGCTGCGCGTATCCGTAAACACGTCCTTGATGGCGGCGCAGATGGCGTCCGTGTCGACAGTGATGATTTCATCGACATACGCCTGCACGAGGCGGAAGGTTTCCTCGCCGGCCAGGCGCACGGCCGTGCCGTCGGCAAACAGGCCCACGTCGTTCAGGGTCACGCGCTCGCCCGCTTTCAGCGAACGGGCCATGGCGTTCGAATCGACGCTTTGTACGCCGATGATCTTGATGTCGGGACGGATCTGTTTCACGTAGGCGGCAATGCCGGCGATCAAGCCGCCGCCGCCGATGGGCGCGAAGATGGCGTGGATGGGGCCGGCGTGCTGGCGCAGGATTTCCATGCCGATCGTGCCCTGGCCGGCGATCACGTCCGGATCGTCGAACGGGTGCACGAAGGTCAGCTTCTGTTCCTTTTCCAGGGTCAGCGCATGGTTGTAGGCATCCGTGTACGACTCGCCGTGCAGCACCACTTCCACGTGCACGCCGCCGCGCCCCTTGACCGCCTCGACCTTCACCAGGGGCGTGGTGGTCGGCATGACGATGACGGCGCGGCAACCCATGCGCGCGGCCGACAGGGCCACGCCCTGGGCGTGGTTGCCGGCCGAGGCGCAAATCACGCCCCGTTTGCGGTCCGCTTCGCTCAGCTTGGACATCTTGTTGTAGGCGCCACGAATCTTGAAACTGAACACGCTTTGCATGTCTTCGCGCTTGAAGTAAATCTGGTTGTTCAGGCGTTGCGACAGGGCAGGGGCCAGTTCCAGCGGCGTTTCGGTAGCGACGTCATAGACGCGGGCGGTCAGGATTTTCTTGAGGTAGTCGATGTTCATAGTCTGCAAGCAAGTGATTCTGGGCCAGAAAGGGTCTGGAGCGTGTCGGGCGATAGCGGCGGCGCCGCGGCGGATAGCCTGGCGACAATAATGCTCTGTGGAACTGCGGGCGGGTAGGCCTGTGCCGGCCGGCGCGGATTGTGCGGCGCGCAAGCTGCTCTTCATTATAATGGAGAGCCTTACTGCATCGCGAAGTGTTCCATGATCGAATCCGCAATCGCCTGGCTGCTGCAGCTGATCGCCGCACCGGAAGTCGGGCTGACATCGGTCTTTCTGATCAGCTTTATTTCCGCCACCCTCTTGCCGCTCGGCTCGGAACCAGCCGTGTTTGCCGTCATCAAGGCCAATCCCGCGCTGTTCTGGGCCACCATCGGCGTCGCCACCCTGGGCAACACCCTGGGCGGCGTCGTCGACTACTGGATGGGCTACCGGGCCAAGCAGGCGTTTGCCAAGGAACGCGACACGCGCTGGTTCCGCTGGCTGGCCCGCTATGGCGCCAAGACCATGCTGCTGGCCTGGCTGCCCATCGTGGGCGACCCGCTGTGCACCCTGGCCGGCTGGCTCAAGCTGCCGTTCTGGCCCAGCGTGGCCTACATGGCCGTCGGCAAGTGCGCGCGCTACCTGACCATGACGGGCTTGCTGCTGAACGTGCCCGATGGCGTATGGCACCGGATTGGACAAATGCTGGCGTAAAGTGGGCGCAAACGGGGCGTAATGCAACGCCGTTTTGCCCCATTTTTGGGCAGTTCGATAGTTTGCAGCAGACTCTGATTCTTGGCATTTTTGCGTCGAAAAATGATCAACACTGATTTTTTATTCATGCAAAATAGGGCTTTTCCGTATTTGCTATGGTGACGGGTGCGGTGCTTAAACCTTGGGCGGCATAAGGCTGTTCCCGCATGGTGCGGCGCAATAAGATAAAATGGGCCTTTAGGGTCCAGTCCACATCGTCACCACACTCCATGAACGCTCCCGCACATATCCAAGCTTTACTGGCAGAAACGCCGAATGGTCCCGCAGCAAGCCGCCTGCGCGAAATCCCGTATAACTACACGTCGTTTTCCGATCGCGAGATCGTCATACGCCTGTTGGGGGAGGACTCCTGGCGCCTGCTCGACGAGCTGCGCGGCGCCCGCCAGACGGGCCGTTCGGCCCGCATGCTGTACGAGGTGCTGGGCGACATCTGGGTCGTGCGCCGCAATCCCTACCTGCAGGATGACTTGCTCGACAACCCGAAGCGCCGCCAGGGCTTGATCGATGCCTTGCATCACCGCCTGGCCGAAGTCGACAAGCGCCGCCTGTCCATCGACGCGGCCGGCGGCGACGTGGCCGCCAGTGGCGAAGCGCCGGAAGTGGCGCAAGCGCGCAGCGCCAACGTGGAGCTGCTGCTGAAAGCGGCCAGCAAGGCCGTGGCCGACTTTGGCGACGAATTCCGCAAGACCTACGACTTGCGCAAACGCACGGTCAAGGTACTGGGACGCTATACGGAAAAGCATAACGTCCGCTTCGACGGCATGACGCGCGTGTCGCACGTGACGGACGCCACCGACTGGCGCGTGGAATACCCGTTCGTCGTGCTCACGCCCGACACGGAAGAGGAAATGGCCGGCCTGGTGAAGGGCTGTATCGAGCTGGGGCTGACCATCATCCCGCGCGGCGGCGGCACCGGCTACACGGGCGGCGCGATTCCCCTGACGCCGATGTCGGCCGTCATCAACACGGAAAAACTCATCACCCTGGGCGCCGTGGAAATGACGGTCTTGCCGGGCCTCACGCACGAATACGCGACCATCAATTCGGGCGCCGGCGTGATCACGAACAAGGTGTCGGAAGCGGCGGAAAAGGCTGGTTTCGTGTTTGCCGTCGACCCGACGTCGGCGCACGCCTCTTGCATCGGCGGCAACGTCGCCATGAATGCGGGCGGCAAGAAAGCCGTGCTGTGGGGTACGGCGCTGGACAACCTGGCCTCGTGGCGCATGGTCGACCCGAACGGCGACTGGCTCGACGTCACGCGCCTCGACCATAACCTGGGCAAGATCCACGATATCGCACTGGCACGTTTCCAGCTGGAATGGCGTCACCCGAGCACGCGCGACGCGACGAAACCAAACGCGCCGTTCAAGACGGAAATCCTGGAAATTCCTGGCCGCAAGTTCCGCAAGGAAGGCCTGGGCAAGGACGTCACCGATAAATTCCTCGCCGGCTTGCCGGGCATCCAGAAGGAAGGCTGCGACGGCCTGATCACGTCGGCGCGCTGGATTCTGCACAAGATGCCGAAGTTCGCCCGCACCGTCTGCCTGGAATTCTTCGGCCAGGCGCGCGACGCGATCCCGTCGATCGTGGAAATCAAGGATTACCTCGACGGCTTGCCAGCGAAAGGCGAGCAATACACGACCATCCGCCTGGCGGGCCTGGAGCATCTGGACGAGCGCTACCTGCGCGCCGTCGGCTACGCCACCAAGTCGAAGCGGGGCGTGCTGCCGAAAATGGCCCTGTTCGGCGACATCGTCGGCGACGATGAAAATGCCGTCGCGCAAGCGGCATCGGAAGTGGTGCGCATCGCCAACACCCGCGTGGGTGAAGGCTTTGTCGCCGTCAGCCCGGAAGCGCGCAAGAAATTCTGGCTCGACCGGGCTCGCACGGCGGCGATCGCCAAGCACACGAATGCGTTCAAGATCAATGAAGATGTCGTGATCCCGCTCAATCGCATGGGTGAATACACGGATGGTATCGAACGCATCAATATCGAGTTGTCGATCAAGAATAAACTGCAATTGGCCGAGGCCCTCAGCGAATTCTTTGGCAAGGGTAATTTGCCAGTAGGCAAGAGCGACGATGCGTCCGACGACCGGGTCGACGATGCGGAAATGCTGGGCGACCGCGCCGAGCAGGCGCAGCAGCTGTTGGCGCAAGTGACGAGCCGCTGGACCTATCTGCTGGCCCAGCTGGACCGTCCGCTGGCGGACGTGAAAGGCGAATTGGCCGAACTGGGCATGGAACGCTTGCTGCCCGTGTTCGATGCGCGCCTGGAAACGCAGCCGGACGCCACCCTGTTCGACGTGGTGCAGGACCGCACCGTGCGCATTACCTGGAAGCAAGAGATCCGCGCCCAGCTGCGCCAGATCTTCAACGGCGCCGCGTTCAAGCTGATCCTGGACGAGGCGACGGCGATTCACGCGCGCATCTTGCGTAGCCGCGTGTTCGTCGCGCTGCACATGCATGCGGGCGATGGCAACGTGCACACGAACTTGCCCGTCAACTCGGACAATTACGAAATGCTGCAGGACGCCCACGAAGCCGTGGGCCGTATCATGATTTTGGCCCGCTCGCTCAATGGCGTGATTTCCGGCGAACACGGTATCGGCATCACCAAGCTGGAATTTTTGACGGAAGAAGAGATCGGCGAATTCCGCAGCTACAAGCAGCGCATCGATCCGGAAGGCCGGTTCAACAAGGGTAAATTGCTGAACCTGCCGGGCATGGGCGCCGACTTGCGCAATGCCTACACGCCATCGTTCGGCCTGATGGGGCATGAGTCCTTGATCATGCAGCAAAGCGATATCGGCGCCATCGCCGACAGCGTCAAGGATTGCTTGCGTTGCGGCAAGTGCAAACCCGTGTGTTCGACCCACGTGCCGCGCGCCAACTTGCTGTACTCGCCGCGCGACAAGATATTGGCGACCTCGTCCCTGATCGAAGCCTTCCTGTACGAAGAACAGACGCGCCGCGGTATTTCCATCAAGCATTGGGAAGAGTTCGAGGACGTGGCCGACCACTGCACGGTATGCCATAAATGCGTGACGCCTTGCCCGGTGAATATCGACTTCGGCGATGTGTCGATGAACATGCGCAATTTGTTGCGCAAGATGGACAAGAAGAGCTTCAATCCGGGCACCAAGGCCACGATGATGTTCCTCAACGCCACCGATCCCGTGACCATCAACGCCACGCGCAAGGTCATGATCGGCTGGGGTTACAAGGCGCAACGCCTGGGCCACGACTTGCTGAAGAAATTTGCCAAGAAGCAAACCAAAGCGCCGCCGCCATCGACGGGCAAGCCGCCCGTCAAGGCGCAGGTGATCCACTTCATCAACAAGAAAATGCCGGGCAACCTGCCGAAGAAATCGGCACGCGCGCTGCTCGATATCGAAGACGACAAGGTCATTCCGATCATCCGCAATCCGAAGACGACGACGGCCGATACGGAAGCCGTGTTCTACTTCCCCGGTTGCGGTTCGGAACGTTTGTTCTCGCAAGTGGGCCTGGCCACGCAGGCGATGCTGTGGGAAGTGGGCGTGCAGACGGTCTTGCCGCCGGGCTACCTGTGCTGCGGTTATCCGCAGCGCGGCGCGGGCGAGTTCGACAAGGCCGAGAAGATGATGACGGATAACCGCGTCCTGTTCCACCGCATGGCCAATACGCTCAATTACCTGGACATCAAGACGGTGCTCGTGTCGTGCGGCACTTGCTACGACCAGCTGGCGACGTATCAGTTTGAAAAGATTTTCCCCGGCTGCCGCATCATGGATATCCATGAGTATTTGCTGGAGAAAAACGTCAAGCTGGAAGGCGTCAACGGCACCCGTTATATGTACCACGAGCCATGCCACAATCCGATGAAGCTGCAGGAATCGGGCAAGACCATCAATTCCCTGATCAGCACGGTAGACAACGTGAAGATCGAGAAGAATGACCGTTGCTGCGGCGAATCGGGTTCGCTGGCCGTCACGCGCCCGGACATCTCCACGCAAGTGCGTTTCCGCAAGGAAGAAGAGATGGTCAAGGGCGCCGACAAGCTGCGCGGCGACGGTTTCACGGGCGACGTCAAAATCCTCACCAGCTGCCCGTCGTGCCTGCAAGGCTTGTCGCGCTACAATGACGATTCGGGCACGACGGCCGACTACATCGTCGTCGAGATCGCCAAACACTTGCTGGGAGAGAACTGGATGCCGGATTACGTGAAACGCGCCAATGACGGCGGCATCGAACGGGTGCTCGTGTGATGTCTACGAGTTGCGATCTGTGCAACTTGCTGGACGGCTACGCCAACAAGCAGGCTCTGGAGACCTTGCTGTGGCGCAGCGAGCGCTTGTCTGTCGTGGCTGTCGACGACCCTAGCTACCCCGGCTTTTGCCGTGTGATCTGGAACAAGCACGTGAAGGAAATGACGGATTTGACGCCCGGTGAGCGCAACTACGTCATGGAAGTCGTGTGGCAAGTTGAACTGGCCGTGCGGGAAGTGATGCAGCCGGAAAAGGTGAATGTCGCCAGTTTCGGCAACATGACGCCGCACGTGCATTGGCACGTGATTCCCCGCTACCGCGACGACGCGCATTTCCCGAACCCCAGCTGGGCGGTGATCCAGCGCGAAACGGCGCCCGAGGTGCTGGCCGCGCGCCGCGCCCTGTTGCCGGCCTTGCGCGACGCCATCCTTCAACGTTTATCCGCATAAAGTATTGTCATGACTGAAAAAGCAGCAACACCCCAACCCACCGGCTTGATCGTGCACAACCAGTCGCGCGTGCTCGACGTGGCGTTCGACGACGGCAGCGAATTTGCCTTGCCGTTCGAATACCTGCGCGTGTACTCGCCGTCGGCCGAAGTGCAGGGCCATGGCAAGGGCCAGGAAACCTTGCAATTAGGTAAGCGTCTGGTCGGCATCACGGGTCTGGAGCCGGTCGGCAACTACGCCGTGCAGCCCACCTTCAGCGATGGCCACAATTCCGGCCTGTACACCTGGGCATATCTGTACAAGCTGGGCGCCGAGCAAGCGACCCTGTGGCAGGATTACCTGGATCGCCTGGCAGCCGCCGGTTACCCGGGCGACAGCGGCCGCGACGCCAAGGCGGACATGACGGTCAAGCAATCTTCCGGCGGTCATGTCCATGGACCCAGTTGCGGGCACAAACATTAAAACACCTGAAAAACCTACTGCGCGTCGCCATTTGCGGCCGCCGATGCTCACTGTGCTCAAGCACAGTTCCGCTTCTCGGCCACAACTTGCTTCCGCTCGCTACGGTTTTTTAGGTGTTTAGAAAAAATAATGCGGTAATCTTGTCGGATTGCCGCCGCCCCGTTCGTCGTATGGATGCCCGCGCTTGCGGGCATTTTTCTTTTGGAGAAGAGACTATGGAATACATGATCCTGATCTACGCCGACGAGGCGCGCTATGCCGCCATGGAAGAGGGCCAGATGGCCAGCCTGATGGCCGACTTTGTCAGCTATACGCAGGACCTGGAGGCGGCGGGCGTGATGCGCGGCGGCGCCGAGCTGGCGCCTGTGCGCAACGCCACCAGCGTGCGTGTGCAAAACGGCAAGCCTGTCATCACGGATGGGCCGTTCGCGGAAACCAAGGAGCAGCTGGGCGGCTATTACCTGCTGGACTGCGCCCACCTGGACGAGGCGCTGGCCTGGGCCGGGCGTTGCCCGGCGGCTTCCCTGGGCACCATCGAAGTGCGGCCTGTCACGGCATAAACATGGCCGGCGACGCCATTGCGGCCGTCGAACACGTCTTTCGCCAGGAAAAGGGCAGGGTGCTGGCCGGCCTGATGCGGCGTTTCGGCGACCTGGGCCTGGCGGAAGATGTGTTGCAGGAAGCGTGCCGCAAGGCGCTGGAACTGTGGCCGCAGGCGGGCATCCCGTCCAATCCCGCGGCCTGGCTCAGCTCGGTGGCGCGCAACGCGGGCCTCGATCACGTGCGCCGCGCGGGCAAGAGCGTCAGCGAGGCCGAGGCCGTGCTGTCCTGTCTGCCGGCGGCCATGCTTGATGAAACGCAAGCCATCGAGGACGACCGCCTGCGCCTGCTGTTCATCTGCTGCCATCCCGCGCTGGCGCCCGAGGCGCAGGTGGCGCTGGCCTTGCGCACCCTGTGTGGCTTGTCCACGGGAGAGATCGCGCGCGCCTTCGGCGTGGCGGAAGCGGCCCTGTCGCAGCGGCTATTGCGCGCCAGGCGCAAGATCGCCGAAGCGCGCATCCCTTTCGAGTTGCCGCCGGCCCAGGATTGGCCGCAACGGCTGGCGCAAGTGCAGCACGTGATTTATCTGGTGTTCAGCGAAGGCTATTGCGCCAGCGGCGGCGATAGCCTGCTGCGCGCCGACCTGTGCGCGGAAGCGCTGCGCCTGGGGCGGCTGCTCGACAGCCTGCAGCCCGGCCAGCCGGAAGTACAGGGGCTATTGGCCTTGCTGCTGTTGCAAGCGTCGCGCGGCCCGGCCCGCCTCTCGCCCGCAGGCCAGTTGTTGACCCTGGAAGAGCAGGACCGCCGCCTGTGGCAGGCGGATTTGATTGCCGAAGGGCTGGCCGTGTTGGCGCAAGCCTTGCCGGCGTGCGCGCCGGGGCCATACCAGTTGCAGGCGGCAATTGCCGCCCTGCACGCCAGGGCCGTCACGGCCAGCCAGACGGACTGGCGCCAGATCAGCGCCCTGTATGGCGCCTTGCTGCGGCACAAGCCGGAACCCTTGATCTTGCTCAATGCCGTGATCGCCTGCGCGATGGCGCATGGCACAGAGCACGGCCTGGCGTGGCTCGAACGCCTGGAAGCTGTGCCAAGCCTTGCCAATTCGCATTATCTGCACGCGGCCCGGGCCGACTTGCTGCGCCGCCAGGGCGACCGCCCAAGAGCGCTGGCGGCGTATGCCCGGGCAGCCATGCTGGCTGCGAATGCAGTGGAAAGGCAATACCTTCTCCGGCGTCACGGGGAAATGCGCCTGCCGCTTGTATAATGCTCCCAAGTTCAAACAGACTGCCTACCATGACCAATACGACCCATTTCGGATACAAAACAGTTGCAGAAGACGACAAAGTGCGCGAAGTCGCCAAGGTGTTCCATTCCGTCGCTGCCAAATACGACGTGATGAACGACTTGATGTCGGGCGGGCTGCACCGTCTGTGGAAGACGTTTACCATTGCCAACGCGGGCGTGCGCCCCGGTTTCAAGGTGCTCGACATCGCCGGCGGCACGGGCGACCTGTCGAAGGCGTTCGCCAAGCAGGCGGGCCCTACCGGCGAAGTCTGGTTGACCGATATCAATGAATCGATGTTGCGCGTAGGCCGCGACCGCCTCTTGAATCGCGGCTTGCTCACCCCCACCTTGTTGTGTGACGCGGAAAAACTGCCATTCCCCGACAATTATTTCGACCGGGTCAGCGTGGCCTTTGGCTTGCGCAACATGACGCACAAGGATGTGGCGCTGGCGGAAATGCGCCGCGTGCTGAAACCGGGCGGCAAGCTGCTGGTGCTGGAGTTTTCCAAGGTGGCGGCGCCCCTGCAAAAGCCGTACGACCTGTATTCGTTCTCGGTCTTGCCGTGGTTCGGACAGAAAATCGCCGGCGACGCGGAAAGCTATCGCTACCTGGCAGAATCGATCCGCATGCATCCGGACCAGGAAACGCTGAAGACCATGATGGAAACGGCGGGCCTGGAGCGGGTGCAGTACTACAATTTGACGGCAGGCATTGCCGCTTTGCATACCGGCATCAAGATGTAACTCAAGCTGTAACTCACCAAGCCGGTGATTTTAGGAGATGGAATGAAATTGAAGAAATTTATGGTCGGCATGATGCTGGCCGCGACCACGGTATCCATGCTGGGCGAGGCGCTGGCCCGTCCCATGGGCGGTGGCCGTTCGTTTGGCCGCCAGTCGCAAAACGTGGGCCGCCAGGCGCCTGCTCCGGCACCAACCCCGGCGCCGGCCGCCGCGCCACGCCAGGCGCAACCTGCGCCAGCCCCCGCGCCGGCCCCTGCCGCCAAGGCACCGAGCCGCTGGAAGGGCTTGCTGGGCGGCGCCTTGCTGGGCCTGGGTCTGGGCGCCTTGCTGTCGCACTTTGGCCTGGGCGGCGCCCTGGCCAGCATGATCAGCACCCTGTTGATGGTGGCCTTGCTGGCCGGCGTGGCGTTCTTCATCTACCGCATGGTACGTGGCAAACGCGACAATAATGCCGGCGGCAATGCGCCGTTTGCCGGTTTTGGCGGCAACCAGCCTGCGCCAGCGGGCAACGTGCCTGACATCGGTTCGCGCATCCCGCCGCTGCCGCCGCTGCAACCCGTCTCGTCCGGCGTAGGCCTGGACAAGCCGGCGCCGGCTGCCGCGCCATGGGGCGTACCAAGCGACTTCGACAAGGACGCCTTCCTGCGCCACGCGAAAAGCAATTTCATTCGCCTGCAAGCGGCCTGGGACAAGGCGGACGTCAACGATATCCGCGAATTCACGTCGCCGGAAGTGTATGCGGAACTGCGCATGCAAATCCAGGAACGGGGCGCGCAGCCAGACTTTACGGATGTCGTCACCGTCGATGCCGAACTGCTGGGGATCGAAACGAGCGTCAACGACTACCTGGCCAGCGTGAAGTTTACGGGCCTGATCCGTTCGGCGCCGGGCGCCGCAGCGGAACCGTTCGCGGAAGTGTGGAATATGTCGAAACCCGTCAGCGGCAATAGCGGCTGGGTTCTGGCAGGCATCCAGCAATTGAATTAATTGTAAAAACTTGCTGAATAATGGCTTAAGTCCATGCGGAATGCATGATGCTTGACAGATATTTCCTGCTGAACTGGTAAGATCGAAACCGCCCACCTTGTTTGATGGGCGGTTTTTTCTTTTTGGGGGCGCGCGCGGCGCGCAGTATATAGATGGCACCACTTTCCGATCTCTCCCTGATGACGCCCGTCATCGCGACAATCAACCACTTGCTGGCGCAGGAGCCGTGGGCGCGCCAGCAACTGGCCGTGCACGCCGGCAAGCTGGCCTGCATCGACACGGGCGCCGTGGCCTTGCGTCTGCGCGTCGACAGCGCCGGCATGCTGGAAGCGGCGCCGGCCGACATGCCGGCCAACGTCACCATCCGCGTGAAATTGTCCGACGTGCCGCTGATCCTGCAAAACCGCGAGCGGGCGTTCTCCTACGTCAAGATCGAAGGCGATGCCGAGTTTGCCAATGCGATTTCCCAATTGAGCAAGGGCTTGCGCTGGGAGGCCGAGCACGACCTGGAAAAGGTCGTCGGCCCCATGCTGGCCACGCGCCTCGTTTCCGGCGCGAAGGATGCGGCCGCCTTTGTGCGCACGGGCCAGCAAAAGCTGGCGGAAAACGTGGCCGAATATTTTCTCGACGAACAGCCCATGCTGATCCGTCCTTCTACCCTGCAAGAGTATTCCGCTGGCGTGACACGCGTGCGCGATGACGTCGAACGCCTGGCCAAGCGCCTTGCCCGGCTGGAAAAGGCGGTCGCCGCCGTCCAGCCGCAGCCCTCCTCACCGGATTTGTCTACATGATATTGAAATTCCTGCGCCTGTTTAAAATCATCCGTGTTTCCATCAAGTACGGCCTGGATGAGATAGCGATTTCTGGTCTGCAAGTTCCCCGCACCGCCAAATTGATCGATACCCTGATTTTCTGGCGTGACCTGTCGTCGCCGCGGGGCTTGCGCCTACGCCTGGCGCTGGAAGAGCTGGGTCCGATTTTCGTCAAATTTGGCCAGGTGCTGTCGACCCGGCGCGACCTGATGCCGCTCGACATCGCCGAAGAGCTGGCGCGCCTGCAAGACCGGGTGCCGCCGTTCGATTCCGACCTGGCCGTCGCCCAGATCACCAAGTCCCTGGGCGCGCACCCGGATCAATTGTTTGCCCGCTTCGAGCGCGAACCGGTGGCGTCCGCCTCGATTGCCCAGGTGCACTTCGCCACCCTGAAAGATGGCCGCGAAGTGGCCGTGAAGGTCTTGCGTCCAGGCATGAAAAAGCTGATCGACGAAGACGTGGCCCTGATGCATATCGCCGCCGACTGGACCAGCCGCCTGTGGGCCGACAGCAAGCGCCTGAAACCGAAAGAGGTGGTGGGCGAGTTCGACAAATACCTGCACGACGAGCTGGACCTGATGCGCGAGGCGGCCAACGCTAGCCAGCTGCGCCGCAACTTCGCCAACTCGGACTTGCTGCTGGTGCCGGAAATGCACTGGGATTACTGTTCCAGCAGCGTCATCGTCATGGAACGCATGTATGGGATTCCCGTGTCGCAGACGGAGCGCCTGGTGGCGGCCGGCGTGGATTTGCGTAAACTCTCCAGCGATGGCGTGGAGATTTTCTTCACGCAAGTGTTCCGCGATGGCTTTTTCCATGCGGACATGCATCCGGGCAATATTCTCGTGTCGATCGCGCCCGAATCCTTCGGCCGCTACATCGCGCTGGACTTCGGCATCGTCGGCACCCTGAACGACTACGACAAGGATTATCTGTCGCAAAACTTCCTCGCTTTCTTCCGCCGCGACTATAAGCGCGTGGCCGAGGCGCATATCGAATCGGGCTGGGCGCCGAAGGATACGCGCGTCGATGAGCTGGAAGCGGCCGTGCGCGCCTGCTGCGAGCCCATCTTCGACCGTCCGCTGAAAGATATTTCTTTTGGGCAAGTGTTGCTGCGCCTGTTCCAGACCTCGCGCCGCTTCAATGTGGAAGTGCAGCCGCAACTGGTGCTGCTGCAAAAGACCCTGCTCAATATCGAGGGCCTGGGCCGCCAGCTGGACCCGGAACTGGACCTGTGGCAAACGGCCAAGCCCTACCTGGAAAAATGGATGAGCAACCAGGTGGGGCCGCAAGGCTTCATGGAGCGCCTGCGCGCGGAGGCGCCCCGCTACGCGCACATCTTCCCGCAACTGCCGCGCTTGCTGCACCAGGCCTTGACGGTGCATGGCGAACCGCGCGAAAACGAGGTGGAACTGATGAAAACCTTGCTCGCAGAGCAACGCCAGACGAACCGCCTGCTGAGCTTTATCGTCTACTTCGTGGGCGCTTTCGCGCTCGGCGCGCTGGGCTTGCAAGTGTTCATGCGCTGGCATCAACTGCCGTTTTAACTGGCTGAGGACGTAAGTGATGGCTGACTTCCATACCCGCGACCCGCTCTCGCCCGCCTTCTGGGACGAGCGTTTCGAGAAGCAATTCACGCCTTGGGACCACGGCGGCGTGCCCGCGCGCCTGCGACGCTTCGTTGCCGGCAGCCCGGCGCCGCTGCGCTGCCTGATTCCCGGCTGCGGCTCGGCGTATGAGCTGGTCTTCATGCTGGAACACGGCTGGGATGCTACGGCCATCGACTTTTCACCGGCCGCCGTGGCGGCCGCGCGCATCCAGCTGGGTGAGCGGGCAGGGCGGGTGGTGGAAGCGGATTTCTTTGCCTGGGAACCCGATGCGCCGCTGGACCTGATCTATGAACGGGCTTTCCTGTGCGCCATGCCGCGCGCCATGTGGCCGCAAGTGGCGGCCCGCTGGGCGCAGCTGCTGGCGCCCGGTGCCATGCTGGCCGGCTATTTCTTCTTTGACGACAATGCCAAGGGGCCGCCGTTCGGCATATCGCGTGAGACACTGCAGGAATTGCTGGCGCCGCATTTCGATTGCCTGGCCGACGACGCCGTCGACGATTCCATCGCCGTCTTCGCCGGCAAGGAGCGCTGGATGAGCTGGCGCCGCCGGGCGGACTGAGGCGGGCGGGGCAATTTCCGCTGGCGACAAAGGAAAAGCTTTATAATTCAGGGTTTTTGATGATTTTCTCGGAGTAGAGATGCCGATTTACGCTTACCGTTGTGACGAGTGTGGTTTTGCCAAGGACGTCTTGCAAAAGATCTCCGATCCAGTACTGACGGTGTGCCTGTCGTGCGGCAAGCCCAGTTTCAAGAAGCAATTGACGGCCGCCGGTTTCCAATTGAAGGGCACCGGCTGGTACGCGACCGATTTCCGCGGCGGCACGGCGCCCACCACGGCCATTCCGACGGGCCCGGCCGATAACGCCAAACCCGCCCCGGCAGCAGAGAGCGCGCCTGCCGCGGCCCCTGCGCCCGCCCCGGCTGCCGCTGCGCCGAAAGCGGACTGAAAAGCGCGCCGCGCCGATACGATCCCTTACCGAGAAACCGATGCGTAAATACTTTATTACCGGATTACTGATTTTGGTGCCCCTGGCCATTACGGCCTGGGTCCTGAATCTGGTCATCAGCACGATGGACCAGTCGCTGTTGCTGGTGCCCGGCAGTACGCAGCCCAGCGTCTGGTTCGGCCGCCAGATTCCCGCGCTGAGCACCATTCCCGGCCTGGGCACGGTATTGACGGTACTGATCGTGTTCTTCACGGGCTTGCTGACGAATAACCTGGTCGGCAATTACGTGGTGAAACTGTGGGAAAAATTGCTGCAACGCATACCCATCGTCAATTCCCTGTATTCGAGCGTCAAGCAAGTGTCGGATACCCTGTTTTCCCCGTCGGGCAATGCCTTCCGCAAGGCCGTGCTGGTGCCGTATCCGCACCAGAACTCCTGGACCATCGCTTTCCTGACCGGCGTGCCGGGCGGCGATGCGGCAAACCACCTGGTGGGCGACTATGTCAGCGTGTACGTGCCGACGACGCCGAATCCGACATCGGGCTTTTTCCTGATGATGAAGCGCAGCGATGTCGTCGAACTCGACATGAGCGTCGATGCGGCGCTCAAATATATCGTCTCGATGGGCGTGGTGGCGCCTGCGGAAGTTGTTGCTGTACCGGCCCCGGCAGCCAAAGAATAAAGGCAGGCGTCCCATGCGGGACGTGGCCGGATTGAACACTCACTAACCTGAACTGAGAATTTTATGTCTATGCGTACTGAATACTGCGGCCTCGTTACCGAAGCCATGCTGGGACAAACCGTCAGCCTGTGCGGCTGGGTACATCGCCGCCGCGACCACGGCAGCCTGATTTTCATCGACTTGCGCGACCGTGAAGGCCTGGTGCAAATCGTTTGCAACCCGGAACAAGCGGAGATGTTCAAGGTCGCCGAAGCCGTGCGCAACGAATTCTGCCTGCGCGTGACGGGCGTCGTGACCAACCGTATCGAAGGCACGATCAACAACAACTTGAAATCGGGCAAGATCGAAGTGGTCTGCTCGGAGCTGGAAGTGCTGAACCCTTCCGTGCCCGTGCCGTTCCAGCTGGACGACGACAACCTGTCGGAAACGACGCGTCTGACGCACCGCGTGCTGGACCTGCGCCGCCCGCAAATGCAAAACAACCTGCGCCTGCGCTACAAGGTGACGATGGAAGTGCGCAAGTACCTCGACGCGCTGGGCTTCATCGACATCGAAACGCCGATGCTGACCAAGTCGACGCCAGAAGGCGCGCGCGATTACCTGGTGCCGTCGCGCGTGAACGCGGGCAGCTTCTTTGCCTTGCCGCAATCGCCACAGTTGTTCAAGCAACTGTTGATGGTCGCCAACTTCGACCGTTATTACCAGATCACCAAGTGCTTCCGCGACGAAGACTTGCGCGCTGACCGCCAGCCTGAATTCACGCAGATCGATTGCGAAACCTCGTTCCTGACGGAACAGGAAATCCGCGACCTGTTCGAAGACATGATCCGCGTCGTCTTCAAGAACACGCTGAACATCGACTTGCCGAACCCGTTCCCGGTGATGGATTTCGCCGAAGCAATGGGCCTGTACGGCTCCGACAAGCCGGACATGCGCGTCAAGCTGGCCTTCACGGACTTGACCGAAGTCATGAAGTCGGTCGAATTCAAGGTCTTCAACGGCGCCGCCAACATGAAGGGCGGCCGCGTGGTCGCCCTGCGCGTACCGCAAGGCGGCAGCATGCCCCGTTCGGAAATCGACGCCTACACCCAGTTCGTCGCCATCTACGGCGCCAAGGGCTTGGCTTACATCAAGGTCAACGAGAAAGCCAAGGGCCCTGAAGGATTGCAGTCGCCGATCGTCAAGTTCCTGCCTGCCGACGTGCTGGCCACGATCCTGGAGCAGACGGGTGCGCAAGACGGCGACCTGATCTTCTTCGGCGCGGACAAGGCCAAGGTCGTCAACGACGCCATCGGCGCGCTGCGCGTGAAAATCGGCCACAGCGAATTCGGCAAGAAAGCCGGCCTGTTCGAAGACGTGTGGAAGCCATTGTGGGTGGTCGACTTCCCGATGTTCGAGCATGACGAAGAAGCGGACCGCTGGACGGCGACCCACCATCCATTCACGGCGCCGAAAGACGGCCATGAAGACATGCTTGAAAGCGATCCGGGCGCCTGCATCGCCAAGGCCTACGACATGGTCTTGAACGGCTGGGAACTGGGTGGCGGTTCGATCCGTATTCACCGCGAAGAAGTGCAAAGCAAGGTCTTCCGCGCGTTGAAGATCGACGCCGAAGAAGCGCAGCTGAAATTCGGCTTCCTGCTCGACGCCCTGCAATACGGCGCGCCACCGCATGGCGGCCTGGCATTCGGCCTGGACCGTATCGTGACCATGATGACGGGTTCCGAATCGATCCGCGACGTGATCGCTTTCCCGAAAACCCAGCGCGCGCAAGATTTGCTGACCCATGCGCCGTCGGAAGTTGACGAGAAGCAACTGCGTGAACTGCACATCCGTTTGCGCAGCACCGAGCCAAAAGTAGTGTAATGAAGCATGCGGCTGCCCAGGCAGCCGCTACCGTTCTACTTGCTGAGGCAAAAAAAGGCGCTGCGAGGCGCCTTTTTCATTCTTGATATGAGCCATAAAATTCCCGTTTCCGTGCTGGTCGTCATCCATACGGCTGACCTAGACGTCTTGCTGATCGAGCGCGCGGGCCAACCCGGTTTCTGGCAATCCGTGACGGGTTCCGTCGACGCTGTCGACGAACCGCTGCTGCAGACGGCCGCGCGCGAACTGGCGGAAGAAACCGGCATCGTTGTCGATGGGCACGATATCGTGCTGCGCGACTGGAACTTGTCGAATGTGTACGAGATCTATCCGATCTGGCGCCACCGCTATGCGCCGGGCGTGACGCGCAACACGGAACACGTGTTCAGCGTGCAAGTGCCGCGCGACATCGCCGTCACCCTGAGTCCGCGCGAGCATTTGCAGCATGCGTGGCTGCCTTACTTGGCGGCGGCCGACCGCTGTTTCTCGTCGTCCAACGCGGAAGCGATCTTGCAATTGCCGGCCATGACGGGTCTGGCGCGTCCCACCTGATTTCCCTAGAAAGCATTCCATGTTGAACTGGTTACATTTGACTGCGCAGCAAAAACTGCTGGGCACCCTGGGCATCGTTTTTTGCCTGTGCTTTATCTTCCTGCTGTTCAGCTCCACCGTGCCCGGCCGCACGCCGCCGATCGGCATGCCGCTGATGGCCATCGGCTGGCTGCTGCACCCGGGTGCGTTTGCCAAGGGCAAGCGCACCGTGGCCTGGCGCGGCGCGCCGTTGCTGGTCAAGATCGTCTGGGCGGCGGGCATCACGGCGCTGATCGTCAGCGTGACGGCGGGCGTGGGACGCATGCTGGCCTGATTGTGGGTTTTAGGTGCGCACGCGCACCTACGCCGGCGCCGCGCGGGGCCTGTCTGGGAGTAGAATCAATGCATGAAAATCCGCGTAGCAACTTATAATATACACAAGGGTGTCTCCTCCGTGCGGGGCTTGCCCCGCGTGCATGCTTTAAAGCAGGCGATTGCCCTGTTCCATGCCGATGTTGTCTTTTTGCAAGAGGTGCAAGGCAAGCACGACCGCAACGCGGCCCGCTATGGCGCCGAGAAAAACGGCCACAAGCATTGGCCGGAAGCGTCGCAGCACGAGTTCTTTGCCGGCCCCGAGCACCATTCCGCCTACGGCATGAATGCCGTATATGACCATGGCCACCATGGCAACGCCTTGCTGAGCAAGTTTCCCATCGCTTCGCAAACCAACCACGACGTGTCCGACCATGCCTACGAGCAACGCGGCATCCTGCATTGCGTGCTCAAGACGCCGCAGGCCGACGTGCATTGCTACGTCGTCCACCTGGGCCTGTTCGAGTCGGGGCGGGGCCGCCAGACGCAGGCGCTGATCGACGCCGTCATGGAATCGGCGCCGAATGGCGAGCCCGTCATCATTGCGGGCGATTTCAACGATTGGCGCAACACGCTCAGCGACAAGCTGCGCAATGCGCTTGGCGTGGTGGAAGTGTTTGACCAGCGCGCGTCGAACTCGGCCCTGGGCGACCTGGTGCGCACCCTGGCGCGGCGCCAGACGAAAACGCCGATCCCCGTGCCGGCGCGCACCTTTCCCGCCGCCTTGCCGTGGTTCCGCCTGGACCGCATCTATGTGCGCGGTTTCCACGTGGAAGGCGCGCAAGTGATGCACGGCACCCTGTGGGCCAAACTGTCGGACCACGCGCCGATAGTTGCTGCTTTGAAACTCGCGTAGACTGCCGGCATGCGCACAGTCAATTTCATCGCCCACAACGACATCCAGCTGCTGTATTGCGGCACCGATTACTTTCCAGCCTTGATCGCCGCCATCGACGGCGCGCGCTCGGAAGTGTATTTTGAAACGTATATCTTTGCCGACGACGCCACGGGCGCCCTGGTGCTCGATGCGCTCAAGCGTGCCGCCGCGCGCGGCGTGCTGGTGTGCATGATCACGGACTGGTTCGGCACGGGCAACCGCCGGGTCAACGCCATGCATGCAGAGCTGGAAGCGGCGGGCGTGCACCACCGCATCTTCAATCCGTGGTTCCGGCGCGGCATCACGCGGACGCACCGCAAGATTTGCGTGGCCGATGGCGAAATCGCGCTGGTGGGCGGCATCAATATCAACGACGACATGTTTTGCGACTACGACCACAACATCAGCCTGGAAGCGCCGCGCTGGGATTTCGCCGTGCAGGTGAAGGGCCCGCTGGTGGACGCCATCCACGAGGAAGTGCAGGCGCAGTGGGCAAGATTGGGCAAGATGAACCTGGTGCGGCGTATCAAGCTGTACCGCAAGATGCGCGTCGTCAGCAAGGAGCTGGCGAAGAACCCGGTGGTGGCCGGCTTTGTCGTGCGCGATAACCTGCGCAACCGCCGCACCATCCAGCGCGCCTATCTGCAGGCGCTGGGCCAGGCGAGGAAAAGCGTGATGCTGGCCAACCCGTATTTCGCGCCCGGCCACAAGCTGCGCCGCGCCCTGGCCCAGGCGGCCCAGCGGGGCGTGGACGTGGTGCTGTTGATCGGCGTGGGCGAATTCCGCATGCAGGACGCCGTGGCGCATTCGTTTTATCCGAAGCTGCTGGCCGCCGGCGTGAAAATCGTCGAATACCGCAAGACGCAGCTGCACGCCAAGGTGGCCGTCGTCGACGATGACTGGGCGACGGTCGGTTCCAGCAACATCGATGCGCTGAGCCTGTTCCTGAACCAGGAAGCGAACGTGGTCATCAAGGATGTGGCGTTCGCGCAAAGCTTGCGCCAGCACATCGAGCAGGGTGTCGCCGACGGCATCGTGATTCACCAGGATGATTTCAAGCACATCGGCCGTTTCCGGCGCATCGGCTATGAAGCCGCGTTTCTCGTGTACCGGCTGGTGATGCGCATTTTTTCAGTAGGCAAGTACGCATGAATGAGATGACAACGGTAAGGCTGGACAAATGGCTGTGGGCGGCGCGCTTCTTCAAGACGCGCTCGCTGGCCAGCGAGGCCGTCGACACGGGGAAAGTTAAAGTGGGCGGCGAGCGTGTGAAACCGGCGCGCAGCCTGCGCTTGGGTGACGAGCTGGCCATCGACAATGGCGCGGAGACATGGGAAGTGGCCGTGCTGGGCTTGTCCGACAAGCGCGGCGCGGCGCCTGTGGCGCGCCTGCTGTACGGGGAAACGCCGGCCAGCATCGCCCGCCGCGAGCAGCTGGCCGAGGAGCGCAAGCTGTTCCGCGAGCCAGGCACCACCATCAAGGGGCGGCCGACCAAGCGCGATCGCCGTCAATTGAGCAAGGCAGGCGACCTTTCCTGAGGCTCGCCTGATGTGGAGCGGCAAGGGCGCGCGACGCTTTTGCCCTCCTGAAATCGCTGTAAACACGCAGCCTGAAAATGCTGCGCTGCACCAATAGAACGCCGGCTCTAAAGTTCCCGTTTGACTTTTACGTGGTAGTGGATAATAGTACGAGCGTTCGGATTTTTTCGAAGCGTGCTTTTTTTTACCCTCGCTTCAGTCCGCCAAATCGGCAACATCACTTTTAGAACGGACCTCTTGAATACTTCAGTCAAATTCATGCGCAAGGGCGAACTGACCCGTGCAGCCATCCTCGACGTGGCGCTGGACTTGTCCAGCCGCGACGGCCTGGAAGGCCTGACCATTGGGTTGCTTGCGGACAAAATGAACATGAGCAAGTCGGGCGTGTTTGCCCACTTTGGCTCGCGCGAAGACTTGCAGATGGAAGTGCTGAAGCTTTACCACTATCGTTTCGAGCAAGAAGTCTTTTTTCCCAGCATGAAAGAACCACGCGGCATCCAGCGCCTGCAATCGATGTTTGCGCGCTGGGTCAAGCGGGTCAGCGTGGAAATCGCATCGGGCTGTATCTATATCAGCGGCGCCGTCGAGTATGACGACCGTCCCGGTCCCATCCGTGAAGCCCTGGTGGCCATGGTGCGGGCCTGGCAGGGCGCGCTGCTGCGCTGTGTCGAGCAATCGATCGCCACGGGCGACCTGAAAGCGGACACGGATGCCCAGCAGCTGGTGTACGAGATGTATGGCCTGATCCTGGCCCTGCATCACGATGCGCGCTTCCTGCGCGTGCCGGGCAGCATCGAACGGGCGCAAGCGGGTTTTGTCCGCCTGCTGGCGTCGTACCAGAATTCCGTCACAAGCAAATAAGCCGTCAGGCAGTATCCGCAACAACGCACACGCACTTACAAGTACAACACTTTAGCTAATCGCCTTCAGGAGAAAATTATGGGTCAATACGTCGCGCCAATCCGGGATATGCAATTCGTCCTGCATGAGTTCCTGCAAGTGGAAGAAGAACTGAAGCAAATGCCGTCGTACGCCGACGTCGATGCCGACATCATCAACCAGGTGCTGGAAGAGGGCGGCAAATTCACCTCCGAAGTATTGTTCCCGCTGAACCACTCCGGCGACCGCGAAGGGTGCCACCACGACCCCGTCACGAAAAGCGTGACCACGCCGAAAGGTTTCAAGGAAGCCTACAAGCAGTACGTTGAAGGCGGCTGGGCGGCCCTGGCGTGCGATCCGGAATATGGCGGCCAGGGCTTGCCTGTCGTGCTGAACAATTCGTTCTATGAAATGCTGAACTCGTCGAACCAGGCCTGGTCCATGTACCCAGGCCTGTCGCACGGCGCCTACGAGTGCCTGAAGGAACACGGCACCGACCACCAGAAGGAAGTGTATCTGCCGAAGCTGGTGTCGGGCGAATGGACGGGCACCATGTGCCTGACCGAACCGCACTGCGGCACCGACCTGGGCCTGCTGCGCTCGAAAGCGCTGCCTGAGGCGGACGGTTCCTGGACCATCACCGGCAACAAGATCTTCATCTCGGCCGGCGAGCACGACATGGCGGAAAACATCCTGCACCTGGTGCTGGCCCGCGTGCCGGACGCGCCGGAAGGCTCGAAAGGCATTTCGCTGTTCCTGGTGCCGAAATTCCTGCCGAACGCGGATGGCACGGTCGGTGAGCGCAACCCGATCACCTGCGGCGCCATCGAAGAAAAAATGGGCATCCACGGCAATTCGACCTGCCAGATGAACCTGGACGGCGCGAAAGGCTGGATCATCGGCCAGCCGAACAAGGGCCTGAACGCCATGTTCGTCTTCATGAACGCGGCCCGCCTGGGCGTGGGCATGCAGTCGCTGGGCCTGACGGAAATCGCTTACCAGAACGCGCTGATCTACGCCAAGGACCGCACGCAAATGCGTTCGCTGTCCGGTATCAAGAACCCGGAACTGCCGGCCGACCGCATCATCGTGCACCCTGACGTGCGCCGCATGCTGTTGACCGGTAAAGCCTACGCCGAAGGCGCGCGTGCTTTCACCTCCTATGTGGCGCTGCAGATCGACCGCGAACTGCACCACCCAGACGCCGACGTGCGCAAGGAAGCGGCCGATGAAGTGGCGCTGCTGACGCCTGTCATCAAGGCCTTCATCACCGACAACGCCTGGATCGCCACTTCGGACGCGATGCAAGTGTTCGGCGGCCATGGCTACATCTCGGAATGGGGCATGGAGCAGTATGTGCGCGACGCGCGCATCAACATGATCTACGAAGGCACGAACACGATCCAGTCGCTGGACCTGTTGGGCCGCAAGATCCTGGGCGACAACGGCGCCAAGCTGCGCAAGTTCGGCGAAAAGATCAAGGCTTTCGTCGAAGACAACGGTACCGATGAAGCGATGAGCGAATTCGTTACGCCACTGGGCGACCTGGGCGACAAAGTCACCAAGCTGACCATGGAAATCGGCATGAAGGCATTCCAGAATCCGGACGAAGTGGGCGCGGCATGCGTGCCTTACCTGCGCGTCGTCGGCCACATGATCTACAGCTACCTGTTCGCGCAGATGGCCAAGATCGCCCTCGAAAAAGAATCCAGCGGCGACAAGTTCTACACCGCCAAACTGGCTACCGCACGTTTCTACTTCGCCCGTTTGCAGCCTGAAACGGCAACCCTGATCCGTCAGGCGCGTTCCGGTTCGGCCAACCTGATGGCACTCGACGCAGACCTGTTCTAAGACTTGAGGAAAATATGACCAATTTCATCGTTAAAAAAGTAGCCGTCCTCGGCGCCGGCGTGATGGGCGCGCAGATCGCCGCCCATTGCATCAACGCGAAAGTGCCGGTCGTGCTGTTCGACCTGCCGGCCAAGGAAGGCCCGAAGAATGGCATCGTGCTGCGCGCCATCGAGAACCTGAAAAAGCTGTCGCCTGCGCCGCTGGGCAACAAGGATGACGCCGCGCTGATCCAGGTCGCCAACTACGAAGACAACCTGGACCTGCTGGCCGGTTGCGACCTGATCATCGAAGCCATCGCTGAGCGCATGGACTGGAAACACGACCTGTACCAGAAGGTGGCCCCGCACATCGGCCCGAACGCGATCTTCGCCTCGAACACCTCGGGCCTGTCGATCACCAAGCTGGCCGAAGGCTTCGACGCCGACCTGAAATCGCGCTACTGCGGCGTGCACTTCTTCAACCCGCCGCGCTATATGCACCTGGTCGAGATCATCCCGACCGAGTTCACCAAGCCGCAGATCGCCGACCAGCTGGAAGGCTTCCTGACCACCACCCTGGGCAAGGGCGTGGTCCGCGCCAAAGACACGCCGAACTTCATCGCCAACCGCGTTGGCGTGTTCGGCATCCTGGCCATCGTGCACGAAGCCGAAAAATTCGGCCTGTCCGTGGACGTCGTCGATGATTTGACGGGCGCCAAGCTGGGCCGCGCCAAGTCCGGCACCTTCCGCACGGCGGACGTGGTGGGCCTGGACACCATGGGCCATGTGATCAAGACCATGCAGGACTACCTGCCGAACGACCCGTTCGCTGCCGTCTACAAGACGCCGGCCGTCCTGGCATCGCTGGTGGAAAAAGGCGCGCTGGGCCAGAAGAGCGGCGCAGGTTTCTACAAGAAGGTCGGCAAGGAAATCCAACGCCTGGACTTCGCCACCGGTGAATACGTGGCCGGCGGCGCCAAGGCTGCCGACATCATCGCCCGCATCCTGAAGGAAAAGGATCCGGTCAAGAAGATGAAGGCGCTGCGCGAATCGACGAACCCGCAAGGCCAGTTCCTGTGGGCGATCTTCCGCGACGCTTTCCACTACATCGCCATCCATCTGGACACCGTGGCCGACAATGCGCGCGACATCGACTTCGCCATGCGCTGGGGCTTCGGCTGGAACGTGGGTCCGTTTGAAACGTGGCAGGCATCGAACTGGCTGCAAGTGGCCAACTGGGTCAAGGAAGACATCGACGCCGGCCACGCGCTGTGCAATGCACCGCTGCCAGCCTGGGTCTTCGAAGGCCCGGTCGCTGAACAAGGCGGCGTGCACACGCCGGAAGGCTCGTACTCCGCCGTGTCGAACAGCTTCGTGCCACGTTCGACCCTGGCCGTGTACGACCGCCAGCCGTTCCGCGCGCCCGTTTTTGGCACCAACTTGGGCAGCGGCGCCATCGACGGCAAGACCGCCGGCACCACCGTCTTCGAAGACGAATCCGTGCGCGTCTGGCATACGGGCGACGATGTATTGATCATCTCGTTCAAGACGAAGATGCACGTGATCGGCGAAGGCGTGATCAATGGCCTGAAACTGGCGCTGGCCGAAGCGGAAAAGAACTTCAAGGGCCTGGTGATCTGGCACGCCGACGCAGCCGAAGGCGGCGCCTTCTCGGCCGGCGCCGACCTGCAATCGGCCCTGCCGGCGTTCATGCAAGGCGGCGTGAAAGCCGTCGATCCGATCATCGCCGAACTGCAGAACACCTTCATGTCGCTGAAATACGCGAACGTGCCGGTGATCGCCGCGGTCGCTGGCCTGGCACTGGGCGGCGGTTGCGAGCTGGCGCTGCATGCGTCGAAGCGCGTGGCCTCGATCGAGTCGTACATCGGCCTGGTGGAAGTGGGCGTGGGCCTGATTCCAGCCGGCGGCGGCCTGAAGGAAGCGGCGCAGCGCGCCTACAAGGAAGCCAAGGGTAACGACATCCTGCAATTCCTGAAAACGGGCTTCACCAATGCAGCTACCGCCAACGTGTCGAAATCGGCGCTGGAAGCGAAGAAAATGGGCTACCTGAAGGAAGACGACGTGATCGTGTTCAACGCCTATGAGCTGCTGCACGTGGCCAAGGTCGAAGCGCGCGCCATGTTCGACGCGGGCTTCCGTCCGCAACTGCCGTCGCTGATCCAGGTGACGGGCCGTTACGGCTGGGGCACCATCAAGGCGCAGCTGGTCAACATGCGCGACGGCGGCTTCATTTCGGCGCACGATTTCAAGCTGGGCGAGATGATCGCCGAGATCGTATCGGGCGGCGACGTGGACCAGGGCAGCTTCGTCAGCGAACAGTGGCTGCTGGATATGGAACGCAAGGCATTCCTGGAGCTGTTGAACCATCCGAAAACCCAGGAACGGATCATGGGCATGATGCAAACCGGTAAACCGGTACGCAACTAAGCACAACGTCGATGACGATCCTGTCCCTGGTTTTTAGAGTATTACTGCGCGTGAGGCCAAGCATGGTGTATGACCGTATCAAACAACAGATGATGGACACCTTGCCCTTCGTGCGGCTGCTGGGGATCAGCATCGACGACATCGGCGCCGGCACCTCGAAGGTGTCGCTGCCGGAAGATCCAAAACTGAATAATCACCTGGGCACGCAGCATGCGGGCGCCTTGTTTACCCTGGCCGAAACGGCTTCCGGCGCTGCCATGGCTGGCGGCTTCGCCGAGCTGATACTGGGCTTGCGCCCGGTGGCCAAGGAGTCGCGCATCCAGTACCAGAAGGTGGCCCGGGGCGCGACGCGCGCCGAAGGCCGGGTACCGGGCGACCTGGCTGCACTGAAGGCGCAGCTGGCGCAGGACGGCAAGGTGGCGTTTCCCGTGGAAGTCGATATCTTCGACTCCGAAGGCACGCTGGCGGCACAGGTGACGGTGGACTGGTATTTGTCGCAGAAGCGATAAGCCTCTACCCCGGACATTCGACAGAACACGAACCTCGTTCAACATCTTTGAAAGCATAAAATGAGCAAACAACTTCAAGACGCGTACATCGTCTCTGCAACCCGCACCCCGATCGGCAAGGCGCCGCGCGGCATGTTCAGAAACACCCGCCCGGACGACCTGCTGGTGCGCGTGCTGCAATCGGCCCTGGCGCAAGCGCCTGGCCTGGACCCGGCGTTGATCACCGACGCCATCATCGGCTGCTCGTTCCCGGAAGCGGAGCAGGGCTTCAATATCGCGCGTAACTCGGTACTGCTGGCCGGCTTGCCGAAAACCGTGGGCGGCGTCACCGTCAACCGCTACTGCGCTTCGGGCATCACGGCCATCGCCATGGCGGCCGACCGCATCCGCGTGGGCGAAGCCGACGTGATGATCGCCGGCGGCATCGAATCGATGTCGATGGTGCCGATGATGGGCCACCATCCGTCGATGAACCTCGACATGTTCAGCGACGAGAACATCGGCATGGCTTACGGCATGGGCCTGACGGCCGAAAAAGTGGCGCAGCAATGGAAAGTGTCGCGCGAACAGCAGGACGCGTTCTCCGTCGAATCGCACCGCCGCGCCATCGCCGCGCAGCAAGCCGGTTTCTTCAAGGCGGAAACGACGCCTGTGGAAATCATCACGCGCACGCCGAACCTGGCTTCCGGCCAGGTTGATGTGACGCGCCGCACCGTCGACACCGACGAAGGCGCGCGCGCCGATTCGTCGATGGAGTCGCTGGCAAAACTGAAACCGGTCTTCGCGGCCAAGGGTTCCGTCACGGCCGCCAACAGCTCGCAGATGTCCGACGGCGCCGGCGCGCTGCTGATCGTCAGCGAAAAAATCTTGCGCGAGCATAATCTGACCCCGCTGGCGAAATTCTCCTCGTTCGCCGTGCGCGGCGTGCCGCCGGAAATCATGGGCATCGGTCCGAAATTCGCCATTCCTGCAGCATGCGCCGCCGCCGGCATCACGCAAGACCAGCTGGACTGGATCGAGCTGAACGAAGCGTTTGCCGCACAGGCGCTGGCCGTCATCGGCGACCTGGGTCTGGATCCATCGAAGGTCAACCCGATGGGCGGCGCGATCGCCCTGGGCCACCCGCTGGGCGCCACCGGCGCCATCCGCGCAGCCACCGTGATCCACGCGCTGCAGCGTACCAAGCAGAAGTACGGCATGGTCACGATGTGCGTGGGCGCCGGCATGGGCGCAGCAGGCATCTTCGAGCGCGTCTAAGTTCGACGGGCTAAAGCAATAAAACAGGGCGCTGCGGGATTACCCCGGCGCCCTTTATCTTTTTGGAGACGACATGGATATTGTGTGCAGCAAGAGCGAGGGCATTCTGACCCTGGAATTCAACCGCCTGGAACGCAAGAATGCGATCACGGGCGCCATGTACCAGACCCTGGCCGATGCGCTGGTGGCGGCGGAGACGGACGACGACGTGCGCGCCATCCTGATCTGCGGCAAGCGCGAGATTTTCACGGCCGGTAACGACCTCGATGACTTCATGAAGACAGCGCGCCCGAAGGATGGCTCGCTCGACCACGACCGGCCCGTGTTCCAGTTCATGCGTGCCCTGTACGGCAGCAGCAAGCCCGTGGTGGCGGCCGTTTCCGGCCCGGCCATCGGCATCGGCACCACCCTGCTGATGCATTGCGACCTGGTCTACGCGGCCGACAATGCCAGCTTCTCGATGCCGTTCACGCAGCTGGGCCTGTGCCCGGAATTCGGTTCCAGCCTGCTGCTCACGCAACTGGCCGGCTACCCGCGCGCGGCGGAAAAGCTGATGCTGGGCGAGTCCTTCCCGGCAAGCGAGGCGCTGGAAATGGGCCTCGTGTCGAAGGTCGTGCCCTTGTACGAGCTGATGACCTTCGCGCAAGGCCAGGCTGCCAAGCTGGTGGCCCTGCCGGCCGCCTCGATCCGCGCCACCAAGCGCCTGATGAAGCAAAGCCGCATGGAGCCGATGAAGGCCGCCATCGCCGACGAAAACAAACTGTTCAGCGCCATGCTGGGCGGCGCCGAGGCGAAGGAAGCGTTTACGGCCTTCTTCCAGAAGCGCAAGCCGGATTTCAAGCAGTTCAATTAAGCGCTTGTTTCAACACTGGCCTGCATGCCGGCCAGGATCAGGGAAACCGAGGCGTGCCACTGCGTCTCGCCCACCGGCCTGCCCGCCAGCGCATAGCCGTGCAGGAAATCGACGAGCGCATCGCGCCCGCGCAAGCGGGTTTTCTTGTCCAGCGCGAGACCGTCGACGGCCAGCTCGAACAGTGCCATAAACCGCTCGGCCACGTCGGCTTGCTCCACCAGTCCGCGCGCCATCAGGCGCACGAAATACGGCGTGGCGCTGACCAGTTCCAGGTACAGCGCGCACAGCGCCAGCACACGCCGTGGCGCTGCCTGGCGCCGCGTAAACGGCGGCTGGCGTGGGTCGAGCGCGGCAAAACGTTGCGCCATCAAGGCCAGCAACAATTCCTCTTTTCCCGCGTAGTAGTGATACAGGGCCATGGCGTCGACGCCCAGGCTCTGTGCCAGCGCGCGCATGGAAAACGCCTCGCCTTTTTCTTCCAGCAGGGCCAGGGCCGCGTGCAGGATGCTGGCGTTGTCCAGTGCGGGCAGGGCGCGACGGGGACGACCCGCTCGGCGCACGGGAGATTCCATGGCTTGAAGTTTTAGGGTTTTCATGGGCATAATTCTACACCGTAGAATTAAATCAAGGAGCACTCATGCAAAAACCTTTCGTCAGCGTTTTTCTCGGCATCAGCCTCGATGGCTGCATCGCCGGGGAAAACGGCGACCTGTCCTGGCTGGCCGAGTTGGCCCCCGACTCGCCCGAGGCCACCGGCTACACGCAATTGATGGAGCAGGTCGATACCCTGCTGATCGGGCGCACCACGTATGACGCCGTGCTGGGCTTCGAGCCGTGGCCGTATGCGGGCAAGCGCGTGGTGGTCTTGAGCCACCGCGACTTCGCGCCGCGCCATGGCGAGCAGCGCCGCGAAGGCAGCGTGCGGGAAGTGCTGCAGGGACTGGCAGCGGAAGGCTGCCGCCACGTGTACCTCGATGGCGGTGCGGTCATCCGCGCCGGCTTGCGCGACGGTGTCGTCGACAGTGTCACCTTGTCCGTGCTGCCCGTGGTGCTGGGCCGGGGCGTGCGCCTGTTCGAGGATGGCTTGCCGCGCAGCGACTGGCGCCTGGACGGCACGCGCCAGCTGCCCAGCGGCGTGGTGCAGCTGCGCTATGGAAAACGTTAAGCCGCGCTGGCCAGGTCGACGATGAAGCCTGTGTCAAAACGTTCGTTCTCGGGCGTGCCGTCCGGCCGTTTGTAGCCGCAGGGGTTGCAGACCACGCGGCAGTCCTGGATGCGGTAGTCGAGCGAGGCATGCATGTGGCCATGCACCCACAGGTTCGCTTGCGCCACCAGCGCGTCCAGCTGCGAGGCGAAGGCGGGCGAACCGAGGTTGTCTGCATACTGCGCTTCCACCGACAGCATCGATGGCGCCATGTGCGTGATGACGACCGTCTTGCCATCGAACGGTTGCGCCAGCTGCCGCTCCAGCCAGGCGCGGTGCTGCGCGTGCAGCTGCGCCGTGTCGCTGGCGCACAGCAGGCGGGGCGTGTCGCCGCCCGTGCTGATGCGCTTGTAGTCGGGCATGTAGGCTTGCGCCGCGTTCAGCGCTTCTTCCCGGCGCTGCGCGCCGAACAGCAGGAAATCCGTCCACAGCGTGACGCCGAGGAAGCGCACGCCGTTCAGTACCACGGCGTCGCCGTCGAGCAGGCGGATGTTGGCGCCGTGCGCATTCGCGCTGGCGCAGGCGTCGCGCACGGCGTCCTGCATGCGTTCGAGTTGGTGGCCGTAGCCTTCGTGGTTGCCATGCACGTATAGCACGGGCAGGGCGCCGAAGGTGCGCGCGGCCCAGGCGATGGCATTGCTGCCTGTGTCGATGTCGCCGGCCAGGATCACCACGTCGGGGCGGCAGGCGGCAAGGTCGATGGCGGGCGTGTCTTCGCCCCAGACTTCCAGGTGCAGGTCGGACAGGATCAGCAAACGCATGGCATTGGGCGCGGCAAGGCGCACGGCAGTCGATGGGCCTCTATCGTAGCGCAAGTCGCCACGTCCGTCTGCTTGACCGCGCGAGGGTAGCGACGTTACCCTGTGGCATTGATTCATACTGCCTATCTTCCTGGAGCCGCATGCCGCCTTTCTTCCTTCCCAAGACCTTGCTCAGTATCGCGCTGGCCGCCATGGCGCTGCCGTTGACGGCGCATGCCGCCACGCCCGCCGTCGATCCCCTGACGCAGCCGATCGCCTCGCCGTATGCGGCGCAGTGGAACCGCCCGCAGCAACCGGCGCGCATCCACGGCGACACGTATTACGTGGGCGTGGGCGGCTTGAGCGTGGTGCTGATCGACACGCGCGAAGGCTTGATCCTCATCGATGGCGCATTGCCGCAATCGGTGGCCGCCATCAAGGAACATATCCTCGAGCTGGGCTTTCGCCTGCAAGACATCAAGTTCATCCTGAGTACGGAAGCGCATTTCGATCATTCGGGCGGCATCGCCGCCCTGGCCCGCGACAGCGGCGCGCAAGTGATCGCCAGCCCGCTGGGAGCGGAGGCGCTGCGCGCGGGAGCGGTGCTTGCCGCAGATCCGCAAGCGGGCGAAATCGATCCCATGCCGGCCGTGGACAACGTGCGCGAGATCGCCGATGGCGAAGCCCTGCAACTGGGCGACGTGACCATCACGGCGCGCCATACGCCTGGGCATACGCCGGGCAGCACCAGCTGGACCTGGGTGTCGTGCGAGGATGCGGAGCGCCAGGAGTGCCTGAACGTGGTGTTTGGCGCGAGCCTCACGCCGGTGGCGGCCGACGACTTTCACTACCTGGCCGATGAACGCCATGCGGACCTGACGCCGGCCTTTCGCCGCGTCATGCAGGACTTCGCCAGGCTGCCGTGCGACATCCTGATCTCGGCGCACCCCGACCACTCCGGCGGCGACCGCAAGCTCACGCAACTGCTGGAAGGCGTCACGCCGAATCCCTTCATCGATGCGCAGGCGTGCAGCAACTACGCTGCCAAAAATGAAGCGAAGCTCGACGCCCGCATCGCCAAGGAACAAGCCATGACTGGCGAGGCTGCGACAAAATAACAACGTTGGCGCATGCGCCATGAAAAGCGGTTGACGCACTGCAGCATACGGCGCAGAATCAGCGTCCGCAGTGCAGATTAACCAGATAAAGGAAAGGAAACCCATGTTCGAGCAGGCTGGCAGCAAATTGTACGACCACTAGCCCCGCGCATGACGCTCGGGGCCATCGGCAGCATTGCCGATCCCGAGCCGGTGTCCTTCAAACCCCGGTGAGGAAACTCGCCGGGGTTTTTTGTTTTGGACGACCGGATTGAAAGGAAATACCATGAAAATCAGAGTGAAAGCCACGCCCAAGCCGCGCAATCCGCTGGTGGCCGCCGCCAGGCTGCGCGGCGGCGCCGGCGTGCACCAGTCGGTAGCGTCGCCGCGCGCGGCGCGCCGGGCCGGCAAGCACCGCCTGCAGCAATGGCTGGCGGGCCGCCTCAAAGCTGACGATTAGCGGGCCGGCAGGTCGACGATGTAGTTCGGATCAAAAGCGGGATTTTGCGGCGTGCCGCTGCGCGTCTTGTAGCCGCAGGGGTTCGAGATGACGCGGCAGCGGCCGATGTGGTAATCGCGCGAAGCGTGGATGTGGCCATGCACCCACAGGTTCGCCTGCGCGGCCAGTTCGTCCAGGCGCGAGGCGTAGGCGGGCGAACAGCCTTCGCTGCCGTAGGCATCGTCGACCGAGAGCAGCGACGGCGCCATGTGGCTGATGACGACGGTGCTGCCGCCGAAAGGCTGCGCCAGTTCGCGCGCCAGCCACGCTTTTTGCTGCGCGTGGAACATGGCCGTGTCGGCTGCGCGCAGCTTGCGAAAGCCCATGTTGGCCAGGCGGATGCGCTTGTAGTCGTTCATGACGGCTTCCGCGTCGCGCATGGCCGCCTGGCGCGTGTCGTCGCCCAGCAGGCGGAAATCCGTCCACAGGGTGGCGCCCAGGAAGCGCACGGCGTTGCCCGCCTGGTCGGTGATGACGTGCGTGCCGCAGTCGAGGAAGTGCACGTTGTCCGTGGTGGCGCAGGCGCTGCGCAGCTCCTGGCGCACCTTGTCGAGGTGGTGGCCATAGCCTTCGTGGTTGCCATGCACGTACAGCACCGGCAGCCCCGCAAACGCGGTGGCGGCCCAGGCGACGGCGCGGGCGCCCGTGTCGATGTCGCCGGCCAGGATGACGGCATCGGGACAGCTGAGCGCAAGGTCGCCTTGCGGCGCTTCGTCGCGCCACAGCTCATGGTGCAGGTCCGACAGGATCAATAAACGCATGCGGCATCCAGGCGATGGGAGGGTACGCCATCGTACCTGAAAACCCTCACTCTTCCTCCAGCGCGGCGAAGCCGTGCGCCAGGTAGTCGAGCAGCGCGCGCACGGCCGGCAGCAGGCCGCGCCGCGACGGGAACACGGCGTGGATGATTTCGCGCTGCGGCCGCCACTGCTCCATCAGCGGCAGCAGGCTGCCATCTGCCACCTGCTCGGTGATCATCATGGTCGGCAGCTGCACCACGCCGACGCCGGCCACGGCCGCGTCGCGCAGGGTCAGCATGTCGCCCGTGACGAAGCGCGGCACGTGGCGCAGCTGGGCGCGCGCGCCGTCCGGGCCATGCAAATCCCACTGGTAGTGCTGTTGCGGCACGCCCAGGGCCAGACTGGGCCAGTCGGCCAGGTCGGCTGGTGCCTGCGGCGCGGGCGTGCCGGCGAACAGCAGCGGGCTGCCCACCATGCACTGGCTGCGTTCGGCCAGCACGCGCAGCACCAGGTCGCTGTCGGGCAGCGGCGGCGGGCGCACGCGGATGGCCACGTCGATGCCTTCGGCCACCAGGTCGACGCGGCGGTTGCTTGCTTCGAGCAGCAGGGTCACCTGCGGATGCGCGCGCATGAAACCGGCCAGCATGGGACCCACCAGCGTATGCAGCAGGGCGATGGGGCAGGACAGGCGCACCGTGCCGCGCGGCGCGGCCCGCGTCAGCTCGATGGCTTCCTGTGCCGCCTCCGCTTCCACCAGCATGGCCTTGCAATGTTCATAAAACGTCTGGCCCACGTCGGTGACGGAAAAATGTCGCGTTGTGCGCTGCAGCAGGCGCGCGCCGAGGCGCTCTTCCAGCAGGGCGATGCGCCGGCTCAGCTTGGATTTCGGCATGCCCAGCGCGCGTCCGGCCGGCGCGAAACCGCCATGGTCGACCACCTGCACAAAGTAATACAAGTCATTCAGATCCTGCATGCCGCCTCCTTGATCGTTCTATTTTTGGAACGCTGATGGCATATTTTACCGTCTACCGCCTGCATCGTTGCAAGCGTATTCTGTCTTCATCGTAATGCAAACCCCAACAGGAGATCGAGATGAACACAGTCACAGGTATCTACAGCGCACCCCGCCAGCACTGGGTCGGCGACGGTTTTCCCGTGCGCTCGATGTTTTCGTATAACGGCCATGGCAAGCAGCTGAGCCCATTCCTGCTGCTCGACTATGCAGGCCCTGCCGAGTTTGCGCCCGGCACCCGTCCGCCCGGCGTCGGCTCGCACCCGCACCGCGGCTTTGAAACGGTGACCATCGTCTACAAGGGCGAAGTGGCGCACCGCGATTCGACGGGCCAGGGCGGCGTGATCGGTCCCGGCGACGTGCAATGGATGACGGCCGGCGCCGGCATCCTGCATGAAGAATTTCACTCGCCCGCCTTCACGCAGTCGGGCGGCACCCTGGAAATGGTGCAGCTGTGGGTGAACCTGCCAGCGAAAAACAAGATGACGGCGCCCGGCTACCAGGCCATCACCAGCGACACGATTCCCACCGTGGCGCTGCCGGACGATGCCGGTTCCGTGCGCGTGATCGCCGGCGACTTCGACGGCCAGCATGGCCCGGCCCGCACGTTCTCGCCGATGCAGGTGTGGGACCTGCGCCTGGCCCAGGGCAAGCTGACGCAGCTGCCCGTGACCCGAGGCTGGAGCACGGCGCTGATCGTCCTGCACGGCACGGTGCTGGTCAACGGCGAGAGCGTGGTGCGCGAAGCGCAGATGGCGCTGTTCGAGCGCGATGGCGACAGCATCACCATCGAAGCGAACAACGACGCCGTGGTGCTGCTGCTGAGCGGCGAGCCGATCGATGAACCCATCGTCGGCCATGGCCCCTTCGTCATGAACAGCGAAGCGGAAATCGCGCAGGCGTTCGAGGATTTCAACAGCGGCCGCTTCGCCCGCATCGAGAAGTAAGTCACTTTGTGCCGTACCCATGCCGCATCCCGCGGCATGGTTTTTTGAGGAGACCACCATGAGCACCCCCGCCAACTTCCAAGGTTTGCCGCCGATGATCGATCCCGACGACGCCGTCATGCTGCTGATCGACCACCAGAGCGGCTTGTTCCAGCTGGTGCGCGACATCGAGCAGCACGTGCTGCGCGGCCACGTCACGGCGCTGGCCAAGCTGTCGCGCCTGGCCAAACTGCCGACGTTTACCACCGCTTCCGTGCCCGACGGTCCGAACGGCCCCCTGATCCCGGAAATCCACCATTTCAACCCGGAAGCCGTCTACATCCCGCGCACGGGCCAGATCAATGCCTGGGACAATCCGGCCTGGGTCGAAGCCATCGAAAAGACGGGTCGCAAGACCCTGCTGATCGCCGGCACGCTCACCAGCGTGTGCATGGCTTTCCCCACCATCAGCGCGCTGGCGGCCGGCTACAAGGTGTTTGCCATCATCGACGCCTCGGGCAATTGGTCGAAGATGGCCACCGACATCACCATGGCGCGCGTGACGCAGGCGGGCGCCGTGCCGATCGACACGTATGCCGTGCTGGCTGAAGTGATGAGCACCTGGAACCGCGCCGACGCGATGGAGTTTGCCGCCATCATGACGGACCACATCGTGCCGCCGTACCGCGCGCTGATCGAAAGCTACGACAAGGCGCAGGGCGTGCAAAAGAACGGCCGCGAAACGAAGCTGGAAATCCTCGAAGCGGCCAGCAAGGGCTGACCGCGGCTACGGCGCTTCGTAGCTGCTGCGTATCCCCGCCAGCGCGCCGCGTTGTTCCAGGCGCGTGATGGCGGCGTTCAGGCGCGCCAGGTCGTCGGCGCTGGTCGTGCGCGCATTGAGCATCAGGTGCACGGGGGCGCGCAGGATGAGGAAGGGCAGGGTGTTCAAGGCAACGCCCTGCAGGCGCGCTTCGTGGCGCACGGCCAGCACGTCGCCCAGCAGCAGGTCGGCGCGGCCCGCATCGAGCATGCGCACGCCTTGCTGGAAGCTGCCGAACGCATTCAGGCGGCCGGCCTTTTCCAGCGCCGGCCGGGCCGCCGCGTACTGCGCGCCATACCAGCCCACCTTGGGCGCCAGCAAGGTCGAGTTGCCGCGCATGAGCTGCGCGAAGCTGGCGATCTGGCGGTGGCCGGCGGGCGCGCCGGATTTGCTGAAGAGGCCCACGGCTTCGTCGCGGTACGAGAGGGAAAAGCGGGCATAGGACTGGCGTTCCGGCGTCTCGGACGCGGCCAGCATCAGGTCCAGCCCCCCTTTCTGGAACAGCAGCTGGCGCCGCGCGGTGGGCAATTCCGGCAAGGTGACGAGGGTGCACCGGGCTTCCTTGAAAATGGCTTGCAGCAACTCCAAGTCCAGGCCCGTAAAGCGGCCCCGGGCATCGCGGTAGATATATGGCGGCCACTGTTCCAGCGCCATCGTCATGCGGCAAGCCACGGCGGGCAGGGCAGTTATGCCGAGCATTGCCGCAAACAGGAGATGGCGCATGCGCATGTGGAGGTTTCCAGGAGTTTCAACTTGATATTCAATTTGCCAGAATGGCCGCGGAAGTCAAGGGCTGAGGCTGCGGAAGGCGGGCCTGGTTCGCATTTCCTCGATGTTTGCGCGTTTTTTGCCGCTTTCCCCCATGGAAGTCGCCTCCGGCGCGGCGAACACCGTACAGTGTAATCGGCTATAGTGGCGCGGTGCCACCACTGCCCCGCAAAGGAAGACCGCTTGACTGCCCCGCTCGAGATCGCCGCCAATGTACTGATGACTGCCTCCATCATCCTGGCCGGACGCAATAATATTCATTCCTGGTGGATCGGCATGGTCGGCTGCGTGCTGTTTGCCGTGCTGTTTTTCCAGGTCAACCTGTATGCCGACGTGATGCTGCAACTGTTTTTCATCGTCACCTGCGTCATCGGCTGGCTGCAATGGCGGCGTGGCGCCGGCGGCAAGCCGTTGCCGATCACGCGCACGGGCTGGCGCAGCCTGGCGTGGGTGGTGCCGGCCGGCATCGCCTCCGTGGTGATCTACGGCATGCTGCTGCACCGCTTTACGAATGCCTACGCGCCGTTCATCGATTCGGCAGTGTTGGTATTTAGCATCATCGCGCAATTCCTGCTGATGAGCCGGCGCATCGAAACCTGGGCTTTCTGGTTGCTGGTCAACACCGTGGCCGTGCCGCTGTACTACAGCCGCGGCCTGCACCTGACGGCCGTGCTGTATGCGGCTTACTGGGTCAATGCCGTGGTTTCCTGGTACTGGTGGAGCGTGCAGGCGCGCCGGGCGGCGCTGGCGCCAGTGGCGCATGCCGATGCTTGAATGTTGTCAAACGACAAGTCCTTAGATTCAAATCGTATATACAATCAATTTTTAATTCGTTCACGCGATAAAGACGCCGGGATATAGTGGCCTTTCCCCGCTTACCGGTGTCTTTTATGTTGCGTTCTACCCCTTCTGCCAGTTTTTACGCTACCTGTCATCAGCTGACCATGCAATGCATGGCGCAGTGGATGCCGATGCGTGCCCGTCCACGCATCCCCTAAGTCACTCCATCCATTTCGTTGTCGTTTGCCCGCTGGCCCACCCGGTCCGCGTGCCCCTGCTCGGCCTTTTTTATCGGAAAAAGGCTGCAATCCCAATAAGAGGAAACCATGTTCAAACCACTCGCCATCAGTCTTGCCATCGCCGCCGCCTTTCCCGCTGTCACCACTCTTGCCCATGCCGAGGACGACATGCTGCGCGTGAATGTCACCGGATCGAATATCCGCGTCAGCGAAAAGGAGGGCGCCAGCGCCGTGCAGGTCATCACGGCCAAGGAATTGAAAGCCGGCGGCAAGACCAGCGTGTCGGACGTGCTGCGCGCCATCTCCGCCAACAGCGGCAACAGCTACAACGAACAATATACGGGCAGTTTCTCGGCCGGCACTTCGGGCCTGTCGCTGCGCGGCATCGGCCAGCAAAACACCCTGATCCTCGTGAATGGCCGCCGCGTGGCCAGCTATGCCACGGCGCAGGATTTGCAGCAGACCTTCGTCGACCTGAACAGCCTGCCGATGGCGGCCGTGCAGCGCATCGAAGTGCTCAAGGATGGCGCCTCGTCCGTGTACGGCTCCGACGCCGTGGCCGGCGTGGTCAACATCATCCTGTACAAGGAATTCACGGGCACGGACATCACGGCGCAATGGGGCGGCTCGACGCAAGGCACGGGCCAGCATGAAAAGAGCGCGGCGTTGCAAACGGGTTTCGGCAAGCTCGAGGAAGATGGCTACAGCGTGGTCTTCTCGGTCGACGCGCAGCAGCGCGACAAGCTGCAGCAAAGCGACGTGGCATGGCTGCGCGATGCCGATTACCGCCAGCAGCAGCGCGGCAGCCTGGGCTGGGCTGTCACGAATTACGCGGGCAACGATCCCACGCAGACCCTGGGCGGCGTGCGCGGCCCGCTGCAACTGGTGCCGTACAACGATATCAATCCTGATCGCAGCGGCCAGGTGCTGGCCTACAATCCGGCGCCGTATAAAACGCTGATTCCGGGCATCCAGCGCATCCACTCGTCGCTGCGCGGCACCCTCAAGCTGAACGCGGACACGGAAGCCTATGTCGACTTGCTGCACAGTTATTCGCGCGCCGACCAGACCTTCAGCGCGCCGTTGAGCGTGAATAACGCCACGCGCGTGTGGAACAACAGCACCAAGCTGCTCGACACCATCCCCGTGGTGCTGCCCGTGGGGCACCCGAACAATCCGGGCACGACGCCCTTGCCCTTCACGGCCACCCTGTTCGACCTGGGGCCGCGCCTGAAGCAGGACCGCGTCACCTTCTACCGCGCGCTGGCCGGCGCCAAGGGCACTTGGGCGGGCTGGGACTGGGATACGGCCGTGGCCCATTCCAGCAGCAAGCTGGAGGAAACGGTACAGAACTTCGTCAACCGCTACGAATTCCAGAAAGTGCTGGCCGAAGGCAGCTACAATTTCTTTGATCAATCGCAAAACAGCGAAGCGGTGCGCAACCGCCTGCGCCTGTCGACCCTGCGCCCGGCCGAATCGACGCTCGACACGCTCGACTTCTCGGCGGCCAAGGATATCTGGGCCTTGCCCGCGGGCCCGCTGGGCTTTGCCGCCGGCGCTCAATGGCGCCGCGAAAAGATGGATTCGCAAACTTCGACGGCCGTGCTGTCGGGCACGGAACTGCGCCCCGCGCTCAATATCATCAACGGCTCGCGCAATGTGTCGGCCCTGTTCGCCGAATTCAACGTGCCCGTCGTGAAGGATCTGTCCGTCAACGTGGCCGGCCGCGCCGACCATTACAGCGACTTCGGCAATGCTTTTTCGCCGAAAGCCAGCGCGCGCTACCAGGCGGCGCCATGGTTGTTGCTGCGCGGCACCGTTTCACGCGCCTTCCGCGCGCCGTCGCTGCCGGAAATCACCGACAGCACGGCCGTCAGCTATACCAGCGTGATCGATGCCCGCGACCCGCTGACGCCGACGCAGGCGCGCGGCGTGACGGTGATGACGATCGCCAATCCGAACCTGCGCCCCGAGCGCTCGAAAAACCTGAACCTGGGCGTGGTGGTGTCGCCCACCAGCAGCTCGAGCATCGGCCTCGATTACTACCGCATCAAGCAGGATGGCGTGATCGGCACGGCCAGCGCCACCACCATCCTCGAGAATGAAGGCACGGCGCCGCAACAGATCACGCGCGGTGCCGATGGCCGCATCACGACCCTGTACCGCCAGTTCCGCAACCAGGGACAGCGCGAAGTGTCGGGCATCGATATCGACCTGCGCCAGCGCTTTGTCGACAAGGACTGGGGCAAGCTGACCCTGGCAGGCCAGCTGAGCCGCGTGCTGCGCTTTGCCGAGCCGCTGTCCGATGGCGCGCCGCTCACCAATGGCGCCGGCACCAATCACTTCGGTTCCATTCCGAAGTGGCGCGGCGTCACGTCGGCCACCTGGGAACAGGGCAAATGGTCGTCGACCCTGACCTGGAACTATGTGGGCAGCTATGCGCAGGAGACGCACCTCGATGAATCGGTGGCCGCCTTCAACACCTTTGACGCGACCAGCAGCTGGCAGGTGACGCCACAGGCGAACGTCACCTTCATCGTGCAAAACCTGGCCAACAAGCGCGCGCCCTGGGACTATGCCTCCACCGGCTTTGACTTTACCCAGGCCGACCCGCGCGGACGCGTTGCAGCGCTCAAGCTGAACTACAAGTTCTAGCCGCCCGCCGCCTGCCGCTGGCTCGTCTGCTCCTGCAGGCGCTGGCGGTAGGCGCTGGGGGGCACGCCCATGCGTTCGCGAAAGGCCGTGGCGAAGTTGCCCGCGTTGTGAAAACCGATCAGCAGGGCGATATCCTGCACGTCGATGTCCGTCTGCTGCAGCAATTCCACGCCGCGGGCAATGCGCGCTTCGCGGATGAAGGCGAAGACCGTCATGCCCGTCTGCTCGCGGAACATCAGGGTCAGCTTTTCGCGGTAAGTGCCGACGCTGCGGGCGATTTCGGACAGGTTGGGCAGGCTGCCCAGGTTGTCGAGGATAAGTTGCTTTACGGCATTAACGAAGACCAGGTCGGGATGCTGCAGCTTGTCGCTGATCGGCGTCGTCACCGGCAGGGTACTGTTGCTTTTACGCATCAATCCCAGGTGGATATGGATGCGCGCGGCCAGTTCTTCCGGCGTGAACGGTTTCGAAATGTAGTCCACGCCCCCCACCTGCAAGCCCATGATGCGTTCCTTGGCGGCATCGGCGCCGCTGAGGAAGATCACGGGTATCTGTTCCGTTTCGGGATTGGCCTTGAGCAAACGGCACGCCGTGTAGCCATCCATCTCGGGCATGCGCACATCGAGCAGGATCAGGTCGGGATGCGTGGCTAGTGCCAGCTGGTAGCCCTGGTAGCCGTTGAACGCGATGCTGAAACGATAGGGCTGCTCGCTGAGCAGCTCCATCAGCATGCGCTGCTCGAACGCGGAATCGTCCACGAGCAAGATGTTCTTTTTGATGGTTTCGCTGGTCAATGGCATGGCATGGATGACTTAACCAAATAGCAAGTTGTGGCTTATTATGCCTCGCTTTTTCTTTTTTTTCTGCTTTTCTCGTGTTTCAAAAGATGTTTCTCCGCCAGAAGAAGCGCGGATTTCCCAGATCGCCAATAATTCATTCGTGCATTGATTTTAAGCAATGTCGATTGCCAAAAAATCTGTTTTGCCAATGCTGCAAAAAGTGCCGGAGTCCCCGGGTTCCTGACTCCCGGCACCTGTATTTTGTCGTCCTGGTTTGCGTGCCCAAGAAAACGCCGGCAATACCGTGACTATCCTCGATGCCCCTCAAATTGGCGGGCTCATTAATGATGTTCCATCATCAGGAGGTATCATGTTGCGAGTTATTTTCCCCCGTCTTATCGTCGCCGCCAGCGTGGCTATTGCCGCCACGGCGCTCTTGCCGCGTGGCGCCGACGCAGCCGTGTATCTGAATGGCAGCGCCAATACCACCTTCGACGTCACCCTGAAAATCATCGCCAATTGCACCATCGCGGCGGCCAATCTCGACTTTGGCCAAAGTCAGGGTGTACTGGCTACTGCCGTGAACGTCAATACGACCGTGAATGTCACCTGCACCAATACCACGCTGTATAACGTGGGCTTGACGGCGGGAACGGGCACCGGCTCGACCGGCACGACGCGCTACCTGAGCGGTACCGGCGGCAACCTGGGGACGGTGCAATTCAATCTGTACCAGACGGCCGGCAGCACCTTGTGGGGCGATACCCAGGGCACGAATACCGTCGGCGGCACGGGCAACGGCTCCTCGCAGCCGATCACGGTGTACGGCAATATTCCGCCGCAGGCGACACCGGCGCCCGACACCTACAAGTCGACCATCACGGCCACCGTTTACTTTTAAGCCAGGCGCTGCGTGAAGGCCGGTGTTGTTTCCCTGATGAAAGGCGTGCTGGCGCTGCTGGCTTGCTGCGCCGCGGGCGCGCACGGTGCCAGCCTGCAGATTTCGCCGGTGACGCTCAATTTGCGCGCGGCGCAGAATGCGGCCGGCCTCACCCTGCAAAACCTCGGCGACCAGCCCATCTACGGGCAAGTGCGGGTATTCGTCTGGGATCAGCGCGATGGCGAGGAAACGCTGGCGCCGACGCAGGAACTGGTGGCCAGTCCGCCGATCGTCGAAATCGCCGCCAACAGCCGGCAGACCATCCGCCTCGTGCGTGCCCAGGCTGGCCCTGTCGCGCAGGAAAAGACGTATCGCGTGCTCATCGATGAAGTCAGCCGCGAGGATGAGGCGGGCCGCAGCGGCGTCGATATCCGCCTGCGCTATTCGGTGCCCGTGTTCGTGCTGCCGGCCGGTGCGCCGGGGAAGGAAGTGCTCGACTGGCAAGTTTTCCGCGAACAGGGCGAGTGGATGTTGCGCATCAAGAACAGCGGCAATTTCCATGCGCAGATCGGTGCGATGACGTTGACGAACCCGGCGGGCAAGGAGTTTGTCATCAGCAAGGGGCTGTTTGGTTATGTCCTGGCGGCACGCATGCGCGTCTGGCGCCTGCCCGTTGCCAGGGAGGCCGAACTGGATGGGCCGTTGAGTATTGCGGTAAATGTGAATGCCAAGGCACTCATTGCCAAGACTTCGACACCTTGAACATGGCTGCCATGACGGGGCGGCTTGCTGCGCGCCCCGGGCGCAAGCGGCCACACCATGAAACGCGCACTGGCAGCGTGGCTGTTGCTGGTCATGGCGCCGCTGGCCAGGGCCGATGGCGCGGCGGGCCTGACGGGCGCCGATCCGGGTCCCGCCAGCTTGCCCAGCGATCCGGCGGCGCCGAATGAACTGTATCTGGAGGTCACTGTGAATGCTGAGTCAACCGGGCTGATCTTGCGCTTTACCCAGGTGGGCAAAGGCTTGCGCAGCAGTGTGGCGAACTTGCAGCAGCTGGGGCTGGACCCCGCGCGCCTGGTCGCACCCGGTCAGACCGAGGTGGCGCTCGACGCGATTCCCGGACTCAGCTATGAATATGATGCGGCGCGCCAGAGCGTGTCGCTGCGGGTGGTGGACGACTTGCGCTCGCCTTACCGCATCAGCGCGCGCACGGCGGCGCAGACGCCGCCATCGACGGTCACGCCCGGTGCCGTCCTCAATTACGAAGCCTATGCGGAACTGGGCCGGACGCGGCGCGCCGCCATCTTCAACGACTTGCGCTACTTCAATGACAGCGGCGTCTTCAGCAATACCGGCACGGTGAACCTGGGGTCGGACCAGCGCAAGTACATGCGCTTTGACACCTTCTGGAGCCACGCCGACCCCGACACCTTGCAAACGTGGCAAGTGGGCGACCTGATTTCTTCGTCGCTGAGCTGGAGCCGCGCCGTGCGCGTCGGCGGCGTGCAGTGGCGCAAGAATTTCCAGCTGCGCCCCGACTTGCTGACCTTTCCCGTTGCTTCCGTCGATGGCACGGCGCTCGTGCCTTCGTCGCTGAGCCTGTATGTCAATGGCGTGCAGCAATATGCTGCCAGCGTGCCCAGCGGGCCATTCGTGCTGAACCAGGTGGCCGGCATCAATGGCGCAGGGCAAGCCACCATTATCACCCGCGATGCGCTGGGGCGCAGCGTGACGACCGTGCTGCCCCTGTATGTCGATACGCGCATGCTGGCCAGCGGCTTGAGCGATTACTCGGTCGAGGCGGGCGCCGTGCGGCGCGACTATGGCCGCCGCCTGTTCGGCTATGAACGGCAACTGGTTGCCAGCGCTTCCGGCCGCCACGGCGTCAGCGACAGCTTCACCCTTGAAGGCCATGCGGAACTGGCCGCCGGCCTGTATCAGGCGGGGGCGGGTGCGCTGGTGCGGCTGGGCCAGGCGGGCGTGCTGAGCGGCTCGCTGTCGGCCAGCGCCGGCCGCAGCCGTGGTGCGCAGCTGGGTGCCGGCTATCAATACATGGGGCCGCGCTTCAGCGTCGATGTGCAAAGCGTGCGCGCCAGCGCCGGCTTTGGCGACCTGGCCTCGCGCGATGGCAGCCCCGTGGTGCGCGCGGCCGACCGCCTCACCGTCAGCCTGCCATTGCCTGCAGGAAGCAGTATCAGCAGCAGCTATATCAGTTACCGCACGCCTGGCGCGCCGCCATCGAAACTGGCCACCGTGGGCTATTCGGCCACCCTGTTTCATGGCCTGTTCTTCAACGCCAGCCTGTTCCAGGACTTGCGGCAACGCGAGAAGCGGGGCTTTTACTTTGGCTTGAGCATGGCTTTCGACAACAATCTGGCCCTCAGCGTGAACAGCAGCCGGCAAAACGGCGAGAGCGGCCGCAGCGTCAGTGCGCAGCGCGCGGCGGACTTTGGCGGCGGCTTCGGCTGGAGCGTGCAGGCTGGCACGGCGGGCAGCAATGCCTACCGGCAGGCGCAAGTGGAATACCTGGGCAATGACGGCCGCGTGAGCGCGCGCACGCAAAGCAGCAGCATGGGTAGTGCCTCTTCGCTGGGCGCGGCTGGCGCGCTGGTGCTGATGGATGGCCATATCGAGGCGGCGCGCCAGGTGGGCAACGGTTTTGCGCTGGTCTCCACGGGCGGCGTGGGTAATATTCCTGTGCTGCATGAAAACCGCCAGATCGGCGTGACGGGCAGGGGCGGTTATCTGCTGGTGCCGAATTTGAATCCCTATGGCAATAACCAGGTCAGCATCGCCACGGATGAGCTTGATGTTGATGCGCGGGTGCCCGTGAGCAATATCAATGTCGTGCCGCAATACCTGGCGGGCGTGCTGGCGGCCTTTCCCATCGAGCGCTACAGCGCGGCCACCGTCATCGTCCAGGATGCGCAGGGCAAGGCGCTGGCCACGGGCTTGCCCGTGTTGCACGTGCAAAGCGGCAAGCAGACGGTGGTGGGATTCGACGGCATCGTTTTCGTCGACGACCTGCTCGAACAAAACGAGTTGCAAGTCGGCGAAGGCGACAGCGCATGCACGCTGCGTTTTGCCTATGTACGTCCGGCCGCGGGCGGCTTGCCCGTGATCGGGCCGTTGCGCTGCGCCGCTGCCAGCGCCGGGGCAGGCCGCTGATGCGCCGCCTGCTGCTATGGCTGACCCTGCTGCTGGGCTGCGCCTGGGGCGGCGTGGCGCAGGCGGCCGACACCTGCACGGTCAGCGTGACGAATATCGATTTCGGCACCGTCAGCCCGATTTCCGGCACCGATTACGTGGCGCAGGCCACGGGGACCTTCAGCTGCCTGTTTTCGTCGCTGAACCTGGGGCAGTTGCTCACGCCCAATGCGCAAGTGTGCATTTCGCTGGGGCTGGGCACGAATTCCACGTCGGCCCTGCCGCGCAAGCTGGGCAATGGCAGCAACCGCATGGAGTACAACGTGTACGTGGACAATTCGTATGCGACGGCGAAGATCTGGGGCGGCGCCGGCGTGCCGGGCGCGCCGTCGACCTTCGGCATGATCCTGTCGGCTGGCTTGCTGGCGCCGCCCGGCACGTATTCCACCACCTTTACCGTGTACGCGAAGATTCCTGCCGGCACCGCCCTGGCCGCCGTGCCCACGGTCGCCAACGCCAATACCGTCTATACGTCGAGCTTTGCCGGCGTCGGCACCTACACCTACACCACGTATGGCCTCGTCAACCTGCAGGGGTGCACGGCCAGCAGCGGCAGCTTCGGTTTCACGGTGAATGCCACGGCCGTCAACGATTGCACCATCACGGCCACGCCGATGGCGTTTGCTAACGCCTCCATCCTGACGGGTAACCTGCGCAGTACCAGCACCTTGTCGGTGCGCTGCGTCAATAACAATGCCTATCAGATTGCCCTGAACGGCGGCAGCGTGGCGGCCAATGTGGCCAACCGGCAAATGAAGAACACGGTGACGACGGACAAGGTCAGCTATTTGCTGTCCGCCACCCTCGATGGTGCGCCATGGGGTGATGGCACGGCGGGCACGAGCATGGTGACGGGGACGGGAACGGGCGCCAGCGTGCCGCTGACGATCTATGGCCGCGTGCCGGCGCAGGTGTCGCCGCGCCCTGGCGATTACAAGGACACGGTGACGGCAACGATTTATTTCTAGAACGTGACGGTGACGAGGTCGGCGCCCGCTGGCGTTGCCTGCTGGTGCAGAAAATAGGGCGTGTTGTGCTGGCAGCGCACCTGGGCGCTGCCGCGCTGCGAGACGATGGTGCACGCATCGTGGACGACGAAGGTGGCCTGGAACGATGCGGAGGAGACGGTACCGGCGGTGGTGGTCTGGCAAACGGCAAGGGCAAACAGGGCTGGCAGTACGGCAAGCTTCAAAGGAGTCATCTTGGATACATCTGGCGAAAAACGGGCGTGGTCAGCGATGCCGCATGGCAAGGCTGACACCATTTTTCGTACCGGGTTGAGGGGGACAGAACGAGCCATGATTGTACTGGAACAAGAAAAGTGTGAGTTTGTGCGTATTTTCAGGCCGCCATCATGGGGTGAGCGTAGCTTTCAAGATGATAGTAACTAAGTTTCCGTATTGCAACTGAAATACTTTTTCGATTGTTGTGTTGAATCAACGTGAGGAGATGGTCATGAAACATACCAACTTTAATAATTTGCCTTGCCCGATCGCACGCAGCCTGGGCAAGGTGGGCGAATGGTGGAGCATCCTCATCCTGCGCGAAGCGTTTTACGGCAAGACGCGTTTCGACGAATTTGAAAAAAGCCTCAAGATTGCGCCCACCATCCTGACGCGCCGCCTGGCCGACCTGGTGGAAGGGGGCTTGATGACGCGTCGCCTGTATTGCGCCAAGCCGCCCCGCTACGACTATGTGCTGACCAAGTCCGGGCGCGCCTTCAAGCCTGTCTTGCTGGCGTTTATTGCCTGGGGTAATGAAAACTTCGCGCCCGAAGGCGCCAGCCTCGTCATCGCCAGCCGCGACACGGGCCTGGCCGCCGACCCGGTGCTGGTCGACGCCACGACGGGCTTGCCCATCAACGACGAGTATTACGCGTTCGCGCCAGGGCCTGCCGCCAGCGACAGCATGCGCAGCATCATCCTCGATGCGGAAAAAAGCAGCGGCATCGCGCCCAAGCCGAAGGCGCCGGCCGCCAACCGCGGCTGGGTGGCGGAAGGCCACCTGGCCTGAATGCGCGCTGGCAGGCGAGCAGCAAGTTTGGCGTACAGCAAAGCGGACACGGCGGCATGGTGTTACTGTCGCACTATGCAACTCAAGTGCGGCGTATGCCCGGCTCGGCTGTACAGGCAGGGCAGGGCGCCATCCGTGATCCGATGTCCGTTGAGGGAGTATTGCGATGAGCACACTGCAACAACACGTACACCGCGCCGCCAGCGTGCTGGCGCTGGCCGCCTTGCTGGGCGCCTGTTCCCACGGTCCGCATCACCCAGGCGGCCATGACGTCACCTTGACGGGCGCGCAGGAAGTGCCGGCCAATACCAGCACGGCCAGCGGCAGCAGCAATATCCGCGTCGCCCAAGACCGCGGCGTCAGCGGCGGCGTGCGCTACACGGGCATGGTGGCCACCGTCGCGCACATCCATGAAGCGCCCGCCGGCGCCAACGGCCCCGTCATCGTGCCGCTGGTGAAAACCGCCGAAGGCATGTTTGCCGTGCCGGCCGGCACCATGCTCACGCCGCCCCAGTATGCGAGCTACCAGGCCGGCAACCTGTACGTGAACGTGCACAGCGCCGCCTATCCGGCCGGCGAGATCCGCGCCCAGCTCAAACCCTAGCCGGCCGCCTGCGTTTTTCCGAAAACCTCCTTGGGCCGCGCGAGCGGCCTTTTTTTGCGCCAGGCGGCCGGCCAGTGCAGCGCGCTACAATGGCGCTCCATGCTGACCATCCTCGCCATCACCTTTCCCTTCTTCGCCCTGGTGTTGTGCGGCTACCTGGCCGTGCGGCGCAAGCTGCTGCCGCTGGCCGCCATCGGCGGCTTGAACAGTTTTGTCCTGTACTTCGCGCTGCCCTGCATGCTGTACCGCTTTGGCGCCGCCACGCCCATCGCGCAGCTGCTCGATGCCAGCGTGTTCGGCGTCTACCTGCTGTGCGCCCTGATCATGGTGGGCGTCACCACGGCCACGACCCTGAGCCACCGCATCGACTGGAACAACGCCGCCTTCGGTGCGCTGGTGGCGGCTTTCCCGAATACGGGTTTCATGGGCGTGCCCCTGCTATTGACCTTGCTCGGTCCCCGCTCCTCGGGCCCCGTCATCGTCACCATCGTCGTCGACATGCTCATTACCAGCTCGCTGTGCATCGCCCTGTCGCGCATCGGCAGCGGCGGCGCGCATGGCAGCCGCGCGGCCGTCATGAATGCCTTGAAGGGCATGGTGGGCAATCCGATGCCGTGGGCCATCGTGCTGGGCGCCCTGACGTCGTGGCTGGAACTGGCCTTGCCCAAGCCTTTGATGCAGACGGTGGGCCTGCTGGCCGACGCCGCCTCGCCCGTCGCCCTGTTTACCATCGGCGCCGTGCTGGCCCGTTCGCAAATGAGCACGGCCGACCCGGCGCCGATGAAAGAGTACGTGCCCGTGGCGCTGAAAAAACTGCTGCTGCATCCGCTGCTGGTGTGGGGCATCGGCCACGCGGCCATCGCGCTGGGCGCGCCGCTCGATCCGTTTGCGCTGACCTGCATGGTGCTGGTGGCTTGCCTGCCCAGCGCCAGCAACGTCTCGCTGCTGTCGGAACGTTTCGGCGCGAATACTGCGCGCATCGCCCGCATCATCCTCGTGTCGACGGCGCTGTCGTTTTTGACGTTTTCGGCGGCTGTCAGCTGGCTGGCGTGAGGGTGGACGCGTTGTCCCGGGCCGCGCCTCGCGCCTTGCGCATCATCGTGAGCACTGCGCAGCGCACATCGCCCGCATCATTCTGGTGTCGACGGCGCTGTCGTTTTTGACGTTTTCGGCGGCCGTCAGCTGGCTGACTTGACGTTGGCGGCGATCAGCGCGCCCAGGGCCTGCGCCGCGCCGGCTTGCGTGTCCAGCGCCAGGCCATGCGCCATGCTGGCCTGGTCCTGCATGCTGCGGTTCTGCCCCAGCTTCCATTTGCCCGTGATGCGCGTGAGGGGAATCTCGATGCCGACGATGGCTTTCAAGAGTTTCTCGATGTAGCCGGCCGGCGCATCGCCCACTTTCCAAGGCGCGGCTTGATCTGCCTCATGGCGCGCCGTCAGGCGCTCCACCAATGCCAGCAGCCACGCCGCGTCGTCGATGGCGCGCAAGGGGCCGTGCGCGTGCACGACCGCGTAATTGAAAGTGGGGACCTCCTTGCCGCTGCGCTGCTTTTCCGCATACCAGGCGGGCGTGATGTAGGCGTGCGGCCCCTGGAAGATCACCATGCAGTCATCGCTCCCGCCGGCCGCGCGCCACAGCGGGTTGGCGCGCGCCACGTGGGCGCGCAGGATGCCGAATGGTGCATCAAGCGTGGGCGCGGCGATCTCGAACGGCAGGTGGTCGGCGCACAGGCCATCGGCGCCATGGCGCACCAGCGCGCCCAGCGGATGCGCCTGGACCAGGCCATGCAGCACATCGAGGCGCTCTTCGCGGAAGGTGGCGGGCGTGTACATCTAGTGCGCTCCTTCCACGACCACGTCGGCCGTCAGTGAATTGGCGATGTAGCAGCGCTCGTGCGCGTCGTGGTGCAGCGCGGCCAGCGCCTCGGGCGAGGGCGGCGTTCCCGCGAAGACGATGCGCGGACGCAGCACGATGCGCGTCATGGCCAGGCGCCCGGCGGCATTCTTGCCCAGTTCGCCGACGGCGTCGTCGCGGTAGTCGTCGATGACGTAGCCGCGTTGCGCCGCCAGCGACAGGAAGAACAGCATGTGGCAACTCGACGTGGCGGCCACCAGCGCTTCTTCCGGATCGACGTTGGCCGCCACCGACATGGGTAGCGGCACGGACAGGGGAGAGGATGAGGCGGGTACCGTCAGGCCGCCGTCGAACTGCCATTCATGGCCGCGGCTGTAGCGCTGGCCGGCGAAATCCTGGCCGTCGCGCTGCCAGGCCACGGTGGCGAAAAACTGATGCATGGGTGCTCCGCAAGAGTAGAAGGGGGATGCACCATCTTAGCGCCAGTCTTGGCTATTTAAAACAGCCAATAAGTGCTATCTTGAAGCTACCAATTCAAGAATGCCACCATGCCAGTTTCCCACCTGCACCAGGTCATCGCCGCCTTGCCGCTGCAGCGCGGCGCCAGCGAGCCGCTGTTTCGCCAGCTGTATGCGGCCATCAAGGCCGCCATCCTCGATGGCCGCATGAGTCCCGGCATGCAGCTGCCGCCCACGCGCGACTTTTGCCGCCTGCTGGCCGTGTCGCGCCAGACGGTGCTCAATGCGTATGCGCAGCTGGCGGCCGAAGGCTATCTCGATGGCGCCGTGGGGCGCGGCACGTTTGTCAGCCGCGACGTTCCGCTGCCCGTCCCTGCCGCGGCGCAGGGCTTGCTGCGGCCGCTGTCGGCGCGCGGGCAGGGCGTGGTGGTGGCCATGCGCCAGGTGGCTTTCCACCGGGGGCCGCTGCGCGCCTTTCGCGTCGGCATGCCGCGCATCGACCATTTTCCGTTCGACGTGTGGAACCGGCTGGAAGCGCGGCGCTGGCGCCGGCCCGACCACCATTTCGGCTACAGCGACCCGGCCGGCTACCTGCCGCTGCGCGAACTGCTGTGCGTGTACCTGAAGGCGTCGCGCGGCGTCCAGTGCACGCCGCAGCAGATCGTCATCACCTCCGGCTCGCAGCAGGCGCTGTTCCTGCTGTCGACCATCCTGCTGGCGCCCGGTGACGCGGCCTGGATGGAGTCGCCCGGCTACCGGGGCGCCAGCGGCCCGCTGCGCGCGGCCGGCGCGCGCGTCTTTCCCGTGCCCGTCGATGCGCAGGGGCTGGACGTGGCGTATGGCGTGGCGCATTGCCCGCAGGCGAAGCTGGCATACGTGACGCCATCGCACCAGATGCCGCTGGGCGTGAGCATGAGCTTGCCCCGCCGCCTGGCCTTGCTGGCCTGGGCCGCGCAAAACAAAGCCTGGCTGGTGGAAGACGATTACGACAGCGAATACCGCTACACGGGCGCGCCGCTGGCCTCGCTGCAAAGCCTGGACCGGGCCGGTTGCGTGGTGTACGTGGGCACCTTGTCGAAAGTGCTGTTTCCGGGCCTGCGCCTGGGCTACATGGTGGCGCCGCCCGCACTGGCCGAATCGCTGGTGCAGGCCAAGGCCGTGATGGACCGCCACACGGCCATCGTGCCGCAGATGGCGCTGGCCGACTTCATCGCCGAGGGCCACTTTGGCCGGCATATCCGCCGCACGCGCGACAGCAATGCCGAGCGACGCGACCTGCTGGTGCGTGGCCTGGCGCGCGAACTCGACGACCAGCTCGCCTGTGGCCCGACCGACAGCGGCCTGGAACTGTGCGCGTATTTCCGCGGCAGCCATGACGAGGAAGCGGTGTCGCACGCGGGCCTGGCGCGCGGCATCGAATTGCGCCCGCTGGGCCACTATGCCGACCCTGACGCCGGCGCCGCCTGCGCCACGCCGCCCGGGCTGCTGCTGGGCTTTGCGGCGATTCCCCCGGCCGAGATGGCGCACGGCTTGCAGGAACTGGGGCGCCTCCTGCGCGGCCGATAAACTATACTGAGACTTGCCTGCACATGAAGAACACGACCATGAATATTACCCGCTGCGCCTGGGCCAATCCGGCCAATCCCCGTTATCTCGATTACCACGATACGGAGTGGGGCGTGCCCTGCCACGACGAGCGCCGGCTGTTCGAGATGCTGAACCTGGAAGGCGCGCAGGCTGGCCTGAGCTGGGAAACCATCCTCAACAAGCGCGACACCTACCGCGCCGCCTTCGATAACTGGGATGCGGAAAAGATCGCCGCGTATGGCCCGGACAAGGTGGCGCAGCTGCTGCTCGACCCGGGCATCGTGCGCAATCGCCTGAAGGTGGCGGCGGCCATCACGAATGCGCAAGCCTATTTGCGCCTGCGCGCGGAAGGGCAGACCCTGGACAGCTTCCTGTGGGCGTATGTCGATGGCCAGCCCATCGTCAACAGCTGGCAGACCGGCGAGCGTCCCGCCAGGACGGCCTTGTCCGACAAACTGTCGAAAGATTTGCTCAAGCGGGGCTTCAAGTTCGTCGGCTCGACCATCATCTACGCCTACATGCAGGGCATCGGCATGGTCGACGACCATGCGCCCGCCTGCTTTTGCCGCGCGGGGCATTGATGCGCCGCGCGCTGGTCCTGCTCGACACGGATTTTGACGGCGCCCGCTTGCGTGCCGCCTGCGCGGCGCATGGCGGCCGCCGCGTGCATTACATCGCGCTGGCGCCGCGTCCCGTCGACGCCAACCACTTGCCCGAGCAGTGGCGCGCGCAGTGGCCGCCCTGCGTGCCGGGCCTGCACCGCATGGTCTCGCACGATGGCCTCGTCACGCTCGATGTGCTGATCGGCGAGCCCGATGCCTGCCTGGCGCAATTGTCGGCGCGTGTCGACGAAGTGCATCTGGCCTGGGTGCCGGCAGCCACGCCCGTGCTGGCGCGCCTGATGGTCGATGGCGCCCGCCTGCAGGCCGTGCACCTGGACGAGGCGCAGCGCATGGCGCTGCAAAAGAACGGTTTTGTCTTCGACGAGAGCCGTTTGCGCGCCATGTTTTATGCGCGGCGCGCAGAGCACGTGGCTGCCGTGGCGCCCGAGCGGCGCGCCATCGTCATCGGCGCGGGCGTGGCCGGTGCGGCCGCCTGCGAACGCCTGGCCGCGCGCGGCTGGAAGGTGACCTTGATCGAACGCCATGCACAGCCGGCCAGCGAGGCGTCGGGCAACCTGGCCGGCATCTTCATGCCGCAGCTGTCGAAGGACGACAATATCGCCACGCGCCTGGTGCGCGCCGCCTACCTGTACTCGCTGCGCTACTGGCAGGACCTGGGCGGTATCGGCAGCGCCTTTGATGGCGCGCAATGCGGCGTGCTGCAGCTGGCGCGCGATGACGCGCATGCGCAGGTGCAGCGGCAGATCGCCGCCAGCGGCCTGTATCCGCGCGAATTCGCCCGCTGGCTGGAAGCGCCCGAGGCGGCGGCCATGCTGGGCGCGCCGGCGCCCGATGGCGCCTGGTGGTTCGAACAGGGCGGCTGGGCGCGCCCGTCCTCCGTCTGCGCCGCCATGCTCGATGCCTGCGGCGCCTTGCTCACGCGGCGCTTTTCCAGCAGCGCCCTGCGCCTCGAACGCGGCGATCAGGAATGGCTGGTGCGCGATGCGCAAGGTACCCTGATCGCGGCCGCGCCCACCGTCATCCTGGCGGCGGGCACGGGGGCCGTGGATGTCGAGCAGGCGGCCGGCCTGCCGCTGGACGCCGTGCGCGGGCAGGTCACGCACCTGGCCGAAGGCAGCTTGCCTTCGTTGCCGTTCGTCGTCTGCCGCGAAGCCTACATGACGCCGGCGCACCAGGGTGTCGTCTGCGTGGGCGCCAGCTACGATGCGGACGCGGACACCACGTTGCGCCCATCGAGCCAGGAAGAAAATATCGCGAAGATCGCCGACATCCTTGGCGTAGCCCCGTTCGAGGCGCCGCTGGCCGGGCGCACGGGCTTTCGCTGCGTGGCGCCGGACCGTTTGCCGCTGGCGGGCGCCTTGCCCGACCCCGGCGTGCCAGGCCGCTGCGAGCGCCTGCGCGACGTGCCCCGCTGGCCCGGCCTGTTCGGCTTGCTCGGCTATGCCTCGCGCGGCCTGATCTGGGCGCCGCTGGCGGCCGAGCTGCTGGCTTGCCAGCTGGAGGGCGAACCGCTGCCGCTGGAGCGCCAACTGGCGGAGGCGCTCGATCCTGCCCGCTTCCTGCTGCGCGAGCGCCGCCGGAACGCCTGAAAAAGCCCATGGCGTTGTTGTCCTGCCTCGCCGTACGTTCGTACTGTCTTCGGCACTCCGCCTGGCCCTGGGCATTTCCAGACGCTCCCCCTTCGATTTCTCCATATACGTTTTTCAGCTTTCCAAACTCTTTTTAATTTGTTTTCCGAACAACATAAGTTCGCTACAGTGGGCTCGTGCTGGTTTTTGACGACGGAATAAAGAGGTGGAAAGATGGCTGCTGCAGAACTGATTTTCGATCCCCGCGCCGCGCACGGCGAGGCGGCGTTTGACGAAGTGCTCAATCTCGCGCGTACCCAGGCGCAGGCGCAAGGCTTGCCGTATGCGGGCATCGTCAGTGCGCAGGATGCATGGCAGCTGGTGCAGGCCGGCAAAGCCGTGCTGGTCGACGTGCGCACGAATGAAGAACGCACCTTCGTCGGCTACGTGCCCGCCTCGCTGCACGTGGCGTGGGCGACCGGCACGTCCATGAACCGCAATCCCCGCTTTACGCGCGAACTGGAAGCGAAAGTGGGCGGCAAGGACGCCGTCGTGGTGCTGCTGTGCCGCAGCGGCAAGCGTTCGGCCGCAGCTGCCGAAGCGGCGGCCAAGGCGGGCTTCACGCACGTCTTCAATATCGCGCAAGGCTTCGAGGGCGACCTCGACGAGCAGCAGCAGCGCGGCCACAGCGGTGGCTGGCGCTGGCATGCGCTGCCCTGGCTGCAAGATTAAATCTCCCTTCAGGATCACCATGAACCAGCGAGCCATTCCCCCTGTCTCCCTTGCCGCGCAGCCGCAATGGGAATTGCGCCAGATCGTCGATGAATTGCGCGCCGTGCGCGAGCAGTGGCGCGAAGGATTGGCCAGCAATCAGGAGTGCGGCGCGCGCGAATTCCCGTCGCGCCAGCATTTGCACGACATCATCAAAGCCCTGTGCGCGGCCCTGTTCCCCATGCGCCTGGGTCCCCTCGACCTGCAGCAGGAGAGCGAGGATTTCTTTGTCGGCCACACGCTCGACACGACCCTGACGGGCTTGCACGAACAGGTGCGGCGCGAACTCAGTTACCACGCGCGCCAGCACGGCTTGCAGCAGACGGTGTCCATCGAACAGCAGGCGCTGGCCATCGTGCAGCGCTTCGCCCGCGCGCTGCCGCGCATCCGTGCCCAGCTCGACACGGACGTGGCGGCCGCCTTCCATGGCGACCCGGCCGCCCACAGCGTCGACGAAGTGCTGCTGTGCTATCCCGGCATCCTGGCCATCATCCATTACCGCCTGGCGCACACCTTGTATGCACTGGGCGCGCCGCTGGTGGCGCGCATCATCGCCGAAGTGGCCCATTCGCAGACGGGCATCGACATCCATCCGGGCGCCATCATCGGCAGCGGCTTTTTCATCGACCATGGCACGGGTGTGGTGATCGGCGAGACGGCCATCATCGGCGAACGGGTACGCATCTATCAAGCCGTCACCCTGGGCGCCAAGCGCTTTCCCGCCGGCGCCGACGGCGTGCTGAAAAAGGGACTGGCGCGCCACCCCATCGTGCAGGACGACGTGGTCATCTACGCGGGGGCGACGATCCTGGGACGGGTGACCATCGGCCAGGGCTCCGTCATCGGCGGCAATGTCTGGCTGACCCGCAGCGTGGCGCCCGGCAGCCATGTCACGCAAGCGCATAACCAGCAGGAGGCGCCGGAGTTGCCGGAGTTGCCGGCGCCATCCCACCCCGCTTTTGCCCACCACCCATGAGGACAGCATGTTGATCAAACAGTTTGGACTGGCCGTGCGCCAGTTGCGCGAAGGGCATGGCTGGTCGCAGGAGCGCCTGGCCGAAGCGGCCGACTTGAACCGCTCGTTCATCGGCGAAATCGAACGGGGCGCCGCCACGCCGTCGCTGCTGACGGTGGAAAAGCTGGCCGGCGCGCTGGGCATCGGCCTGGCGGGACTGATGGCGCGTTGCGAGCCGGAATTGGTGGATTAAAGCGGGTGGATTAAAACGTCGCGTTGATGGCGATAGCATGTTGAGAGATCAGGGGAGACGCTTGATACTTTATTTGTTTTTCAGATAAGCATATTCACTTTTCTCATCAGGAGTAGTCATGGCAGAAGCAACAGAGAACCAGTTCGCGCTGGGCGATAACGCCGCGCGCCAGCTGGCCAATGCAAGCAAGAGCGTCCCCCAGCTGTCCACGATCACGCCGCGCTGGCTCGTGCACCTGCTGCAATGGCTGCCCGTGGAAGCGGGTATCTACCGCCTGAACCGCGTGAAAAATCCGAAGGACGTGCGCGTGGCCTGCTCGCAGCGCGACGAGTCGGAACTGCCGCAAACCTTCGTCGACTACGACGACCAGCCGCGCGAATACTTCCTCAATGCCGTCAGCACGGTGCTCGACGTGCACACGCGCGTGTCGGACCTGTACAGCAGTCCGCACGACCAGATCAAGGAGCAGCTGCGCCTGACCATCGAAACGATCAAGGAGCGCCAGGAAAGCGAATTGATCAACAATCCCGACTACGGCCTGCTGGCCAGCGTGCACGACGACCAGCGCATCTTTACGCTGACGGGCGCGCCCACGCCGGACGACCTCGACGAACTGCTGACGAAAGTGTGGAAGGAACCGGGCTTCTTCCTCGCGCACCCGCTGGCGATTGCCGCCTTCGGCCGCGAATGCACGCGCCGCGGCGTGCCGCCGCCGACCGTCAGCCTGTTCGGTTCCCAGTTCCTCACGTGGCGCGGCGTGCCGCTGGTGCCGTCCGACAAACTGCCGATAGAAGACGGCAAGACGAAGATCATCCTGCTGCGCGCGGGCGAACAGCGCCAGGGCGTGATCGGCCTGTTCCAGCCTGGCCTGGCGGGCGAGCAAAGCCCGGGTCTGTCCGTGCGTTTCATGGGCATCAACCGCCACGCGATTTCGTCCTATCTGATTTCGCTGTATTGCTCGCTGGCCGTGCTGACCGATGATGCGCTGGCCGTACTGGAAGACGTGGAGATCGGTAAATACCATGACTACCCAGACACCTACAAGTGATGGCGCGGCGGGCTTGCCTGCCGTCCCGTTTTTACCCGACGAAGCGACCTTGAACCGCCTGGCGGGAGAATTCTTTGCCCGCCTGCCGGGCTTGGATAAATCTCCCAGCCTCGGCGGTTCCGGCAGCGTGCTCGATGCGGCGCCCCGCTATGCGAACCGTCCGCCGCCGCAACCCGGTCCTGTGTTCGCCGCCATCGCTCCCGGCGTGGCGACGGCGCAGGTGCCGCCCGTGACGGCGCCCTTGGAAGCGCCTATTGCGCCGGCTCCCGCATCCGTACCGACGCCGCGCTTGTCGGCGATCAATGCGCCGGCTGCGCCGTCGCCGTATTATTTTATCGGTGGCGCGCATGGTTATCCCGCGTCGGGCAATGGCCTTGATGGCCTGGCGCGGCAGGGGCAAGGGCAGACGGTGCCCGACGATGTGCAGGGCCTGTTTGCCACGCCGCAGCAGGCGCCCGCGCGCCAGCTGCCCGTCTCGCCAGCCAGTGGCCAGCCCGCGTTCTATTTCCAGACCGAGCTGCCCTCGGTGACGACGCCTGGCCAGCACCAGACGCCGGCGCCGTTCGACGTGCACGCCGTGCGACGCGATTTCCCCGTGCTGGCCGAGCGGGTCAACGGCAAGCCGCTGGCCTGGTTCGACAATGCGGCCACCACGCACAAGCCGCAGTCGGTGATCGACCGGGTGTCGTATTTCTATGCGCACGAGAATTCGAACATCCACCGCGCGGCCCACGCGCTGGCGGCGCGCGCCAGCGATGCGTATGAAGCGGCACGCGCCAAGGTGGCCAGTTTTCTGGGCGCCGCCTCGGCCAATGAAATCATCTTCGTGCGGGGCGCCACGGAAGGCATTAATTTGATCGCCAATACCTTTGGCCGCAAGTACATCGGCAGAGGCGACGAGATCATCGTCTCGCAGCTCGAGCACCACGCCAATATCGTGCCGTGGCAGCAGCTGGTGGCGGAAAAGGGCGCGACATTGCGCGTGATTCCCGTCGACGACAGCGGACAGATCATCCTCGATGAATTCCGCAAGCTGCTCAACGGGCGCACCAAGCTGGTGTCCGTGACGCAGGTGTCGAACGCGCTGGGGACGGTCACGCCCGTGGCGCAGATCATCGCGCTCGCGCATGCGGCCGGCGTGCGCGTGCTGGTCGATGGCGCGCAAGCCGTGTCGCACCTGCGCGTGGACGTGCAGGCGTTGGGCGCCGATTTCTATGTGTTTTCGGGGCATAAAGTGTTCGGTCCGACGGGCATCGGCGCCGTGTATGGCAAGGCGGATTTGCTGGAGCAATTGCCGCCGTGGCAGGGCGGCGGCAACATGATTGCCGACGTCACGTTCGAGCGCACCGTCTACCAGGGCGTGCCGAACCGTTTCGAGGCGGGCACGGGCAATATCGCCGATGCCGTGGGCCTGGGCGCGGCCATCGACTACGTGCAGCGCATCGGCCTGGAAAACATCGCCGCCTACGAGCACGCGCTGCTGGAATACGCGACGCACCACTTGCAGGCGATTCCCGGCGTGCGCCTGATCGGCACGGCGCTGGACAAGGCCAGCGTGGCCTCGTTCGTGCTGGCCGGTTACGAGCCGGCGGAAGTGGGGCGCGCCCTCAATGACGAGGGTATCGCCGTGCGCTCGGGCCACCACTGCGCCCAGCCGATTCTGCGCCGCTTCGGCGTGGAAGCGACCGTGCGCCCTTCGTTCGCCTTCTACAACACGTACGAGGAAATCGACCGTATGATCGTCGTGGTCAGACGCCTGGCGGGCGCGCGCCGCTGATCTTGCCGCCTTGTCAAGCCGATGCCGCCCCTGCGCCAGCGGGGGCGGCATTGTTGCGTCATGTCACGGACTTTGCGCCTGGCTGGCAGGCGCCCGCAGGCTGGCGGTATAATTTATCCTTGGCAATATTCAAGCCGCGGCCCCCAAGGAGATATCCGGTGGAAGATCAACACAGCTCGCCCGAGCTTTTCCTGTTCCTGGCGTCGACCGTGCACGACATGAAAAACTCGATCAGCGTTGTCAGCGGCACCTTGGAGTCGCTGCTGGCGGCCGAGCAGGCCAAGCCCGCGCCCCAGGCCGACCCCGCCTACCTGCAGATGGCGCAGATGCTGTACCAGACCAAGCGCCTCAACGATAACCTGATCCAGCTGCTGGCCCTGTACAAGGAAGTGGGCAAGCCCGGCTACCCCTTCGACGTGCAGCCGCAACTGGTGAGCCAGGTCATCGACCAGGTGGTGGACCAGGAAAAGATCCTGCTGGCCTCGAAAGGCATCCTGCTGGAGACGGCTTGTCCGCCGGAGCTGATCTGGACCCTCGATGAAGACCTGGTCATCGGCGTGCTCGCGCATGCCATCAACAACGCCATCCGCTACACGAAAGACACGATCCGCCTGTCCGTGCGGGAGCACGACGACATGCTGGAGCTGCGCGTGGAAGACAATGGCGACGGCTATACCCAGGCCTTGCTGGACGCGGGCAGCAAGGCCATGGATGGCATGGCGGCCGGCGTGAATTTTTCCACCAACAGCACGGGACTGGGCCTGTATTTTTCCAGCGAAGTGGCAAAGATGCACAAGCACCGGGGCAGCAGCGGCAGCATTGCCCTGGAAAATGGCGGCGCGTTGGGCGGCGGCTGTTTCATCCTGCGCCTGCCCTGAACGAGGAATCCATGACGACAGACAGCCACGCCACCGCCGCCGAAGCGGGCAGCACCGACTGGGCCGACAAACATTATCTGCTGGTCGACGATTTCATCGGCATCCGCATCCTGCTGCGCGAATCGCTGCGCAACCTGGGCGCGCGGCATATCGACCAGGCGGCCAGCGGCGGCGAAGCCATGAAGCTGCTGGCCAAGACGCGCTACGACGTGGTGCTGTGCGATTACAACCTGGGCGAAGGCAAGAATGGCCAGCAAGTGCTGGAAGAGACGCGCGTGCGCAACCTGACGGCGCCATCGAGCGTGTGGCTGATGGTGTCGGCCGAAAAAAGCGTGGAATCCGTGATGGGCGCGGCCGAGCACCAGCCCGACGCCTATCTGATCAAGCCGATCACGGAAGGCGTGCTGCTGACGCGGCTGAACCGCGTGTGGCACAAGAAGCAGGTGTTCCGCGAAATCGACCAGGCTTGCATGGAAAAGGATTATCTGCGCGCCGCCAAGCTGTGCGACGCGCAGATCGAGGTCAACAAGCTGCACGAGCTGGAATTGCTGCGCATGAAGGCCAGTTTGCTGCTGAAAAGCGGCGAGCCGGAAAAAGCCCGCGCCGTGTACGAAAAAGTGCTGGCCGAGCGCGATTACAGCTGGGCCAAGGCGGGCCTGGGCAAGATACGCATGAATAACGGCGAACACGAGGCGGCGCGGCAGATCTTCCAGGGCGTGATCGTCGAAAACAAGTACTACATCGACGCCTACGACCAGATGGCCGTCGCCTACCAGCTGATGGGCCAGCACGAGGAAGCGTGCGGCGTGCTGGAAAAGGCGGCGCGCCTGTCGCCCAATTCCGTGCCGCGCCAGCGCAACCTGGGACTGGCGGCCCTGAAAGTGGGCAATGTCAGCATGGCGGAAAAGGCTTTCCGCAAGTGTATTTCCATCGGCGAGTTTTCCGTCATGAAGACGCCGGACGCCTACCTGGGACTGGCGCGCGTGTGCGGTTTGAAGAAGGATGCGAAAGAGGCGCTGCAGTGGCTGCTGCTGGCGCAGCGCGAATTCTCGCCCGAACAGATCGGCTTGCGCGCGAAGATCACGGAAGGCATGGTGCACCACGAAACGGGCGATTACCGGCGCGCGCGCAAGTGCGGCGACGAGCTCGAAGCCATGCTGCTGGAAGACCCGGCGCGGCCCGAGAAGGCCATCTGCATGGAGCTGGCCACCCTGCTGTTCGCCGTCGGCGTCAAGGATGCGCCGGCCGGCCTGCTGTGCTACGTGGTGAAGAACAACCACGACAACCAGGTGGTGCAGGACGAAGTGCAAAAGATTTTCGACAAGGCGAAGATGGGCGATGAAGGCACGAGCCTGATCATCGCCTCGCGCAAGGAAGCGTCGGACCTGATGAACAAGGGTGTGCTGCTGTGGAAGACGGACAAGCTCAACGAAGCGGTCGCCTGGATGCGCGCGGCGCGCGAAAAACTGCCGAACAACTTGCGCATCCTGTTCAATTCCGCGCAAATCATCGTTTCCTTCCTGCAGCAGCGCGGGTTTCAGGCCGATTTGGCGGCCGAAGCCATGGAAGTGTTGTTGTATGTAGACAAAATTGCACCAGGGCAGCAGCGCTTCGCGCAATTGATGGAGCAACTGGTGCAGCTGACACCGCCGCCCGGGCCGGAAGACGCCGTCGCGGCGCCGGAAAATGCGCCGCCGGCAGCGGAAAAAGGGGGAAAAGCCGTGCGTGAGCGTGCCGGATGATAAACTAGGGGCCAGCGTGGGTTCGCCCGTGCTTGAGTTGCTTTACAACAATAAGGAAGAAACTATGCGTGATGTGGTCAATGAAGTATACAAAAAAATGAAGGTCGGCGCCGTTGCCTGGGTACGCCCGGTCGCCGCCAAGGGAGACACGCTGGAAACATTCCAGTCTTCGTACGAGCACGCCAAGGCGCTGGCCGACGAAGGCCTGATCACGATCGGTGACGTAAAACGCCAGGCCGACAACATGATCGAGGCGATCCGCATTCATCGTATCGCCTGATCATATTGCCGGCTTGAAACATCAGGCCTTGCCTGGTGCTTTAGCCTTGGGTGCTGCGCGTTTCGCGGGCGCCTTGCGCAGCGGGGCCTTGGCCTTGGCTGCCGTGCCTGCTTCGGCAGGTTTGGCCGGCTTGCTGGCCGCTGGCTTGGCTTTGCTCACGCCGCCAAAGCTGGCCGCTGCCGCGCTGGCGGCGTCGGGCGACATCGCTGTCGAGACGGCCTGCGTGAACTGATCTTGTAACAAATTCCACCAGGCACTTGGATTGGCCAGCTGGGCTCCGGCCTGGCTGCCGGCATCGGCGGGCGCCGCCGCAGCGGGTGGCGGTGCGGGCGTCGGCGCCGGTTTCGGTTCAGGCGCCGCAGGTGCGGCTTGCTGGAAAAACGCGGACGCGTAGGGTACCGATTCAAACACGGATTTTTCGCTGGCGCCGGGCTGGGTGATGGCTGCCGCCAGGGACGCGCCCATCGATTTCAAGGTGGCGATGGTGCCGCGCTGCACTTCCAGCGCCTGGATACTGCCGCGCAGCATGCTGGTGTTGAGGTTCAGCCATGCTTCAACAGCCTTCAAGTCATTGATTTTCTTGTCCAGCTCTTCCACCGACATGGTGGGCGCCGTGATGCCAGGCATGCCCATGCCGGGCACGCTCATGCTGCCCCACAGGTTTTTGACGAAGTCGAGCGTATCGGTCACAACTGCTGCGCCCGGCATTTGGGGCATTTGCGGGTTTGCCATGCGAAATCTCCTGGTAGGTGGATAGCCTTAGCGTAGCAGATATCGGCTTGCAACTGACGCAATGCCGCCAACATTTTCTTACATAAAACATTAAGAGTTGAGCACGGGCAAGAAGCGGGAAGCGGGGCGGAAGCGTTACACTACGGCCTATGATGCCTGACTCCTTCTTTTCGCCACCGCGCCGCCGCACCGTCATCTTTGTCGCGGTCATCGGCGTACTGCATTACGTGGCGTTGGAATGGCTCACCTCGCGCGCCAGCATGGTGCCGCTGGGACAGAATCATGCGCAGATGGTCAGCATGGCCTTGATCGCCGAGCCGCCCAAGCCCCTGCCGGTGGTGCCGCTGCCGCCGCCCGAACTGCGGCCCGTGCCCAAGCCCAGGCCGCCGCCGCCCCCGCCGCCGACGGAGCTGGCGTCGAGCGAAACGCCGCAGTTGACGGCGCCCGTCAGCGACGTGCCGGAAGGCCCGGCCACGAGCGAGCCGGCCGCCGTGGCGGCTCCGGCCATCACGGCGCCGGCGCCCGCCGTGGCCGCCGCGCCCGCGCCGGCCAGCGAACCGCCGCCACCGCCCGTCGAGCAGGCACGCCACTACAAGACGAACGCGCCCGCGTCGGCCCAGTTCGACCTGCACGTGGACAGGCGCGATGCGGACGGCACCAAGTGGCAGGGCGTGGCCGCGATGGCGTGGGAAAACCGGGGCGATACGTATCAGCTGAAACTGGAAGTGGGCTTGAGCATGCTGATCACGCGCATCAACCTGCTGGTGCTGACGAGCGAGGGCCGGATCGATGGCAGCGGCATCGTGCCCGTCACGGCCACGGAGAAACGCAAGGGCCGCGCGCAAACGGCCACGCATTTCAACCGCGACGCCAAGGCCATCACGTTTTCGGCCACGACGGCCACGGCGCCATGGCAGGAAGGGGCGCAGGACAAGGCCACCGTGCCGTTCCAGCTGGCCGCCATCGGCCGTGCCGACGTCAACCAGCTGGTGGGCAATATCGATATTCTCGTCGGCGAGGAAAAGGAAGCGACCGTGTTCCGCTTCCACCTGGTGGGCGAGGAAGAACTGGACACGAAAATGGGCCGCCTGGTGACGTGGCACCTGCGCCGGCCGCCGAAGCCCGGCACGTATTCGTCGCAGCTCGATGTCTGGCTGGCGCCGTCCATGCAATGGTATCCGGTACAAATACGCAATACCGAAGCGAACGGGGCGCTGACCACGCAAACCGTGACCAAGATCTCCGTAAATGAATCAACAGGAAAATAAATGACTACTTTGACTACCTTGAAACGCGTCCTGGCTGCCAGCCTGCTGGCGGCCACCCTGACGCCCGCCATGGCGGCGGACGAGCCCGTGGACCATCCCGTCATCAAGCGCCCGTACAAGCTGGCGCCGTCGGCCGACCTCGTCTATTCGATCAAGGCGAAGCAGCGCGGCATTGCGCTGTCCGGCGAATCGGTCAGCAACTGGCGCGCCGGCGACGGCAAGTACTCGCTGCTGGCCGAAACCAAGGCTGCCCTGTTCGGCAAGATCCTGGAGCAGCGCAGCGAAGGCACGGTCGACGATTACGGCCTGGCGCCGGCGCAGTTCGTGGAAAAACGTTTCCGCAAGGAAGCGGCCACGACCACCTTCAAGCGCGACAGCAAGAGCATCGTCTTCAGCGAGGGCGATGAAACGTATCCGCTGAAAGGTGGCGAGCAGGACCGCAACAGCACCGTCTGGCAACTGGTCAGCGTGGCGCGCGCCACCCCGGAAAAATTCACGCCCGGCTCGGAATGGAGCTTCTTCGTTGCCGGCCGCCATGATGCCGAACCGTGGACCTTCAAGGTCGTCAAGCAGGAGACGGTCGCCACCGGCCAGGGTTTGGTGGAAGCCGTGCACCTGGTCAAGGCGCCGCCGCCGGACAAGAAGGGCCAGCAAGTGGACCTGTGGCTGGCGCCGTCGCTGGAATGGTATCCCGTGAAGGTGACGTTCGCCGATGAAGACGGCGATTACGTCGAGCAAACCTTGCAAAAGATCGTCAGGAAGTAAGTGTTCACTAATGGCTTGGGGCCAGGCATACCGTGTTTGGCCCCCCATTTCACCCTCCTGGCCCGGCACGGCGCACCGGCCGTGTTGCGCCATGTCCGCACCGCCCCCTCCCATGCGCTAAATTGCATGTCAGAACTGATATACTGACGCCCCCGCCCCGCAGCGCCGCGTTAGCCCGCAGCGCCGCCCGCTGAACACTCATCCGGAAAAGAATGATTGATATAATGGCAAGTGCAGCCGTGGCTACGGATGCAAATCAGACAGAGCAAGAGCATCACGATTCCTTGCAGGCGCATTTCCAGCCCAATATTTCGGCCGATGAAATTGAGCAAGTTTTTCACTTGAAGCGGGCGCAGCCCCTGCTGCAAGTGTTTACGGCCTTGTTCCACGGCGGTTTCGATGGCGTGCTGGTGCGTCTGCTGGTGTTGCGCGAACTCGCGTCCGATGCGGCCACGTCCGCCTATACGCGCGCCGATATCAATACGAAACTCGCATACCTGTTGCCGGAAAGCCTGGAAACGGTCTTGCTGCGCTTGCGCTCGAACCAGTTGCTGGCCTGGGATGCGCAGCAGGGCGTGTACCGCGTGACCCCGATGGCGCGCAATGTGCTGTCCGCCATCGACAGCTTGCTGGGCCTGGGGCAGACGGAAGATGAAGCGGAAATGGGTTTCCTGCTGTCGCAGGTGGCGGGTGCGCAAGCCGTCGGTGGCGTGTCGGTCGAGCAACTGCAGCATTTGCTGGGCCGCCTGGTGGACTTGACGGAAGAATTCTCCGACGCGATTGCCTCCGGTTCCGAATTCCGTTTGCGCACGGCGCAAGCGAAGTGGAACATGGCTTGCGACTGGGTCGAGAAGGGGTCCGAGATCCTCGTGGCGATCACATCCGATGAAAACGCGGACAGCGCCACGCACAAGGCAGCGCAGGCGATCGGCCGCGCGCAAAGCAAATTGCTGAACATGCAAGGCATGTTTTCGCGCGCCCTGAACCAGATCGAGCGCCAGCGGGTGCACCTGGGCCAGTCGGGCTTGTCGACCACGGACATCAAGCGCTGGCTCTTGCTGCATGACGACCTGGCCAGCCTGGCCGAGGGCGCCATCGACCAGCCTGTCGTCCCCCTGTTCTCCACGCCGGCCGAAATGATCGACGTGGCGGAAACGGAACTGCTGTCCGAACGGGCGGCGGGTGTCATCAACACGGGCCTGCCCAGCGGAGAGGACGCGCCCACCACCATCAGCGACGGTCCCGCCATGCAACTCGAACTCGATGACTTGCTCGAACGCCTGTCGAACTTCGCCAGCCTGGGCAATTTCCCCAGCATCGGCGAAGAAGGGCCGAAATCGGTGCCCGTGCAGGATTCCCTGCTGCCGGCCAGCTTTGCCGTGGCCTCGTACCGCGCCTCCATGCTGCCGCTGCTGGGCGACGTCTCCGAAGCGAGCTTGCAGGGATCCACGGCCGAACTGGCCCGTTTGCCGATTACCTTTACACCGACCGACGAGATGGTCCAACTGACCGACCCCCACGTGGCGGCCATGTCGATCGCCTCGCTTTCACTGAATGTTTCACTTGATTTAGATGGCGCCACCTTTGATGAATGACGATTCCCAAATCCTGATTGCGCGCCTGCTCACGCATCAAACCCTGCGCCGCGACGATAAGCTCGTCAAGCGCGTGCTGTCCGACGAGCTGTTCCGCGCCGAGATCGATGCGCGCTTGCTGGCCTGCGGCTTGAAATTGCTCGACAACGTGTACGCCGACCATGTCACCCTGGCACTGACGCGCACCATCGAACCGAAGATTTTCGGCGCGCGCGACGTGTGGCAAAACAATAACTTCGGCCTGGCGCGCGATGGCGTGGCCTTGCTGGTGGTGCTGTGGGCGCAGATCATCCTGCCCAAGCGTGAACGCCAGGAAACCCACCAGCACGCGGACGACGACCAGAACGACATGTTTGGCACGGAAAAGCCGCTGCCGCGCGCGGAAGATGCGTCGATCGGCATTTCCTACAAGGCGCTGCTGTCGGACTTCGGCGACAAGCTGGGCAAGAAGACGCGCATGGACATGAATCTGGGCACCCTGGCCAAGCTGGGCTTCATCGAGCGGCGCGGCGACTTCATCCTGGAAGGCCCGCTGCTGGACCTGATGATGGACACGGACGTCTTGAAAGAGCGCATCATCAACGGCGCCCTGGCTGACGTGTTCAAGCGGGCGCCGGCGCGCCTGGTGGCCGTCAGCGGCGATACGTTGCCCGACGCCGACCTGGCGGACGACTTGTCCGCCGACATCGGCGACCTGCCCGACGACGGCGATGAGCCCGCGTCCGACCTCCCTCACTGAAAGCGCCCATGTTTCATATCAAATCACTTGAACTGGTGCACTGGGATTACTGGCAGCGCATCAAGAATATTCCGCTCGACGCGAAGATCATCACCATCGCGGGGCAGAACGGCTCGGGCAAGACCACCTTGCTCGACGCCTTGCGTACCCTGTTTGGCCTCGATTGCTCGATGGGGCGCACCTATAAACACTATGCGCGCCACTCGGGCCAGCAGACGGCCTGGCTGCGCGCCGTGGTCGACAACAAGAACGTGGGCAAGCAGCTGTCGAACCGCCCGTTCCGCAGTTCCGGCTTCTTCAGCGACGATGAAGTGACCCTGTTTTGCCAGATCCAGAAGAATGGCGGCGACTGGAAGCGCCAGTATCTGATGCGTCCGGGCAATGTGCAGATCGAGGACATCACGGACGCCAACGACTGGCTCGGCGTGGAAAATTACCGCAAGCGCCTGGCCAATGCGGGCCTGTCGCCCGCCATGTCGAAAGTGCTGGCGCTGGAGCAGGGCGAGACGGACAAATTGTGCGAATATGCGCCGCGCCAGCTGCTCGACCTGGTGTTCCAGGTGTTTGGCGACAAGGAAGTGCTGGACGCCTACGACGAAGCCAAGCGCCACCAGCGCGACACGGAAGTGGAACTGAAACGTTTCGAGACGGAACTGGAAGCGTCGAAGACCAACCTGGAAGGCTTGCGCCTGCGCGTGGCCAATTACCACCAGTGGGAAGGGTTGCACAAAGAGCGCCGCAACCTGCTGGAAGAAGTGCTGCCCAGCCTGCAGTACCACGAGGCGCGCGAAAAAGCGGCCACGGCCAGCCGTCAATTGCGCGATGCGCGTAAACCGATGGCGCAGGCGGACCAGCAACTGACCGATAAACGCAACGCGCTGGCATCGCAGGCGAAGGCTCTGTCCGACGCGCAAATGAACGAAACCTTGCTGGAACAGGAATCGATCGGCTTGCAGAGCCGTTTGTCCTTGATCAATAGCAAGCTCAAACCGCTGGACAGCCTGCTGGAGCAGAAAGACCGTTTGCACAAGCTGGCGGCGGACTCGGGCAGCGACATCGTCGAAGTGGCGGCCCAGCTGGAACAGAAGGAAGCGCAATTGCTGCAGCAGCGCCAGCAGCGCGACGCCTTGGCGGCGCGCATCGCGGGCGAACAGGCAACTATTGCCGCGCTGCAAGGCAAGACGGCCATGCCGGAGCCGGACAATGTGCGCGGCATGCGCCGCGCGCTGCGCGATGCGGGCATTGGCCACGCGATGCTGTCGGACATCGTCGAAGTGACGGACAGCCGCTGGCAGGGCGCCGTCGAAGGCGTGCTGGGCGGTTACGCTTCGGTGGTGTTGCTGGACAAGGCCAAGGATGCGGCGGCCGCCTATCGTCTGGCCGAGAAGGAGCGCTATCGCCACTTCATCGTGCCCGACCTGGTCACGGCGCCGGTGGCGAAAGACGAGAGCCTGCTGGCCGTGGTGAAATTTTCCGCGCCCGTGCCCAGCTGGCTGATCGAGCAACTGTCGCGCATTTCCCGCGTCGATTCCGTCGAAGCAGGTTTCAAGCTGGGCAACCACGAAGAGTGGATCACGCCCGAGGCGTACCACCGCGAACGCCGCGGCGGGCGCTCGCTGTTCGTGGAAGCGTCGCGCTACCGCTTCGGCCAAGCTGGCCGCAGCGGCCGCCTGGAAGCGCTGCTGCGCTCCCTGCCGGGCCTGGAAGGACAGGAAGACACCCTGACCCTGGCGATTTCGAAGCTGGCGGCCGAAGTGGGCGCCTTGAAAGCGCGCATCGCCGGCGTCGACGCGGCCAAGGAACTCAGTGCGCGCCAGGAAGAGTTCGCCGAAGCGCTGCGCAACTCGAAGCCGCTGAAGGAAGAGCGCCTGGAAGTGGGCGGCCGCCTGGGCGAGCTGCAAAACCTGACGAAGAACGCCACCGTGGCGCGCACGCGTGCCGATACCGTGTGGCAAAACGCGCGCCTGGCCCTGTCCGAGGCGGAAGCGGGCTCGCGCCTGGGCTACAAGAAACAAATCGAACAGCGCGCCGAGCATGCGCGCGCCTTGCTGGCCCTGCGCCATGCGTGGCGCCACTTGCCGAAAAGCTGGCGCAGGCCGGGTCGACGCGCGGCGCTTGTGGCCGAGCACCAGAATGCGCACCAGGTCGACTTGCGCGTGGCCAGCCTGCAAAACAGCCTGGCGCGCGACGACTGGGAACTCGACGCCACCGTCATCGACCAGCACCACCGCCTGTCGGACCAGTTGCATGGCCGCCAGTCAGAAACGGACGAGCGCCGCTACCAGAACAACCGCGCCATCGAAGCGACGGGCAATGCCCGCGGCGCCTACATGGAACGCTTGCGCTACACCATCAAGACCTACAGCAAGAATATCAAGGAGCTGGGCGAGCTGGCCGGCATCGAAGTGCATGCTGACCCCGTGCGCCTGGAAAACGACGACGTGCAGCTGTCGCAGGCGGGCTTGCACGTGCGCTTCAAGTTCGACGGCAAGGGCGTCATCGGCATGAACGATGGCGAAGCGTCGGGCGGCCAGCAAGTGATGAAATCGCTGGTGCTGCTGATCGGCTTGCTGAAATCGGAAGACGGTTCCGGCGGCTTCGTTTTCATCGACGAACCGTTTGCCCACCTCGATATCCGCAACATTCAACTGGTTGGCGAATTCCTGAAGAACACGGAAGCGCAATACCTGATGACGACGCCGTTGACGCACAACACGGATGTCTACGATCCATCGGAACTGACTTTGATCACGAGCAAGAAGAAAAAGGATACCCAATGGGCGCAACCGATTTTCGTGCTGCAGCGCCGGGTCGATCCCGTCTCGGGCAAGGTGGCGTGATGCTGGTGCGCACCTTGCTGGCATCCGCCGCGCTGGCGCTGGCGTGTTCGGCGCCGGCCATGGCCAACGACGGCATCGGCTCCGTGAGCGCTGGGGGCATCCTGTTCGGCAAGACGGATGCCGTGGCCATGAAAAAGGAAGTGCTCAGCGTGAGCGCGGAATTGATCAAGGTCGAGTATGAGTTCCTCAACGAATCGAAAACGGATGTGGAAGAGACGATCTTCTTCCCGCTGCCCGAATACTCTTCCGGCTACCACGGCTCGCCCACGTATTATGGCCAGCCGCAGCAGTTTACCGTCGACGTGGATGGCAAGCGCAAGGAATATAAAACCACCTTCGTCGCCAAGCTCGACGCCGAAGACGTGACGGGCCGCTTGCGCCAGCTGGGCTTGTCCGATGCGCAAATTGCGTATTTCCCCTCGCACACGCCGTTCGACAAGAAAGTGGCGCCGCTGACGGCCGCGCAGAGCAAGACCATGATCCGCGAAGGCTTGCTGGCCCAGCTGTACGACGAGGAATGGGTACCGGCCTGGACCGTGAAAGTCATCTACCTGTGGCAGCAGAAATTCCCTGCCGGCAAAGTCGTGCGCGTGCGCCATCAATATGCGCCGTTCGTTGCGGCCGGTCCGGGCGCGTCCTACCTGGGCGATGGCAATACATTTGAAAAGAAATACTGCGGCGACAAGGCCTTCTACAAGACGTGGAACCGCCTGGCGGCCCAGCAGGGCGAAAGCGGCTTCGTCAATGCCGTGTGGGTGTCGTACATTTTGACCACCGGCAATACGTGGAAGAATGGCATCGAAGACTTTACCTTGAACTTGATCAAGGGCAAGTCGGACGAGCTGGTCAGCCTGTGTTTCCCCGGCACGTTTACCAAAATCAACCCCACCACCTTGCAAGTCAAGCTGCGCAACTTCCATCCGAAGCAAGACCTGGATGTGTACTTCGGCAATGTCGAAGGCATGGTTAGCCACGACGGCGTGGCGCCGCAGATCCGGCCCTAGCTGAATGAGTCGGCAGGAAGCATTGGCGGCGCGCCTGCGCGCCATCGCCGGCGCCACGCCGTGGTGCATGCAAGCCTTGCACGCCGTGGCGCAGCTGGGCTTGCCCCACTGCTGCATCGGCGCCGGCGCCGTGCGCAACCTCGTGTGGGATGCCTTGCATGGCTACGCGCAAGCGTCGGCCTTGAGCGACGTCGACGTGGCGTATTTCGATGCCTGCGATATGCGTCCGGAAAGCGAAACGCAGCTGCGCCAGCGCCTGGAAACTGTGCTGCCCGGCGTGCCGTGGGAGGTTTGCAACCAGGCGCGGGTGCACCTGTGGTTCGAAGACGCGTTCGGCTACGCCGTGCCGCCCCTGCGGTCGCTCGACGACGCCATCGCTACCTGGCCCGAGTTTGCCACCTCGGTTGGCATCTCGCTGCAGCCTGACGGCGAAATCGGCATCATCGCGCCGCATGGCCTCGATGACCTGTTCAATATGGTGGTACGGCGCAACCCGGCGCGCATCAGCCTGGACGGCTATGCGCAGCGCCTCGCCAGCAAGGATTATGCGGCGCGCTGGCCGCGCGTTACCATCATCGCCTAGGTAAAACGTGGTGTAAAACATAATTAAATGCACTGTGGATACAGATTGCCTATAATTGCCAATTTTCCAATAGTGTTTTCCTGATCCCATGTCCCTGTCGATTTCCATGCCGTTGCGCCGCCTCGGCCGCCTGCTGTGCCTTTCCTCCATCCTCGCGGCGCCTGCCGCCTGGGCCGACAGCTATACCGATTTCCAGCAAGCCAGCGCGCGCCTGGAAGCGCTGATGGCCAAGGCTACGCTGCAAAGCGGCTTGCCGCGCCTGGGCGACCCTGAAGTGGCAGCGCTGATTGCCCGGATTACCGATGCGCCGGGCCTGTTCCGGGCGCCCGTTGCGGCGTTGCAGGACATCAACCCGAGCGTGGCTCTGTGCGAACGGGCAACCAACATCGGCAAGGCGTATTACACGTTTGGCAGCGAGCGGCCGCTGCCGCTGTCCGGCGCCGAGTTGCAGCAGGCGCGCAATGACCAGGTAACGGAGAACCTGGCCAATTATGGCGATGAAATGAGTACTTTTTTTGCCTTTGGCATGCATTGCCATGCGCACTTGATTGGCTTGATGGAGCAGGAATTCAGTAGCCAGCCGTTGCAGGTAGTGAGCGGTACGGAGCGCATGCGCGCGCGCGCCTTCAGCAAGGGCTCGACCACCCTGTATGTCGGCGTGGTGCAGTTCGTGCAAGTGCCGTTCTGGAACGTGGCGCAAAAGAAGCGCATGCTGGAAGCGGCCGCGCAGTACGCAGCGCCGAATGTCGCGCTGATGGCGCCGCCGTTGCGCGAGCGTTTGCTGGCCAGCCTGGCTGATGCGGACAAGGACCTCGATCCCGCCCTGGCGCCGGCGCTGGCGACGATACGCCAGGCGCTGTCGGTGACGACCTGCGAAGGCCTGTGCCAGTACTACTGACGGGATGACTTATTCGGGCGCCTGCAGCGGTTGGTTGCGCTGGCGCCAGCGCACCAGGCCCCACGCATACACGGCGTAGTAGCCGATAACGAGGCCGTAGGCGGCCATCGTCAGCGCGCTCTGGCCGAACGGTGGCGGCGGCACGGGCACGTCGAGGCGCGAGTTCAGGTAGATTTCCATGCCACGGTACAGCAGGCGGGCGATGAACAGCATCGTGATGGCCAGGCCCAGGTAGCGGTGCTGGGTAAAGAAAAAGTCCTTGCCGACCTGTTCGAAGCGCGTCAGCTTCAAGCCCAGCACGCCCAGCCAGCCGCCGGCCAGCGCGGCCGCGCCCAGGCTGGACAGGGGCAGGACGTCGAACTTCGTCGTCGTCGCCAGGAACAGCAGCAGCGCGGGGAAGGCGATTGCCACCGTCCAGTGCCGCCACAGCTGCGACTTCTGGCGCGCCACCAGTTTCTTCAGGCGCGAATAAATGCGCCAGACCAGCAGCGGGACCAGTAACAGCAGGGCGAGGGTGGTGGTTTCCATGTATGCAATCGGGTACGGGTAAAACAGCGATTGTAAGCCAGATGGGGACGGGCGGCGATGCTTGTCAAACGGTAAAAGTTGCATGTTGACATTTACATGGCATGCAAGCACTATGCCTTGTCACGCCGTGCCGCCGGCCGCGGACGTCAAGCCGGCAGGCAAACATGGACAGGCGGCGGGCATCTCGTGGTATGGTCTTCTTTTGTCCGCCGGGAGGCCAGCCATGTCCGTCATCCATGCCCACCGCGCGCCCGACCCGGCGCCCGTCGATGAACCCATGCCGGCGCCGGAGCCGCAAGAAGCGCCCGGGCACCATCCGGGGCCCGTGCACCCGGTGCCGCAGGACGATCCCGTGCCGCACCCGCATCCCAGTTAATCTCGTCAAGAAAGGCTGTTTTAGATGGCAATTGTCAAGGAAGTCTACACACGCAAAGTCAGCGGAGAATCGTTCGACTATGAACTCGATTACACCCAGGGCACGGACGTGGCCTGGATTGCGCGCGTGTATCACGACGGCGTGCTGAAAGGCTCGCCCCATGGCGCGCTGACGGCCAACGTGCTGTCCGGCCCTGCGCTGGAACAATATTTGCGCGCGTACGTCGAAGGCATGATCGAGCGGGGCCTCGACGTGGCCGAGTAAGTTTTGCCTTTGCGGCAGATCAAAGAAAAGGGCGCCGAGGCGCCCTTTGTTGTTTCTTGCATTTCAACGTCTGATTAGTCGAACGCCCACGTGTACAGCACGTCCAGGGCATTGTTCGTGCCCGTCTGGAATTGCAGGGTGATGCGGCGGTTCAGCTTGTAACGCAGCTTGACCAGGCTCGTCGCCGTGCTCGTGCCTTGCTCGAACGTCAGGTAGGCGCGCGAGGACAGGCGCTTGCCGACGGTGACGACCGTGCTTTCCAGGCCTTGCGCCTGCGACAGGCCCACTTCGTCGAGTCCCAGCGAATTGGCCAGCTTGCCCTGCAAGCCGCCGCCGGAGCCGCCGAAGAGGGCGCCTGCCGCCGTCGTCAGCAAGGCCATTTCATCGCCGGCCGCCGTTTCCGCGCCGTGGCCCAGGATCAGCCAGGCCAGCTTGTCGCTGTCCGACACGCTCGGGGTGGACACCAGCTTGGCCGTCGGCGCCTGGGCCGTGCCGCGCACTTCCACGCCCGCTTCCACATTCGTTTCCGACAAGGCTTCGCCTTCGGGGCGCTTGCGCACGGCCAGGATGTTCAGCGACGGGTTGTCGTAGGCGCCCGTGAAGGCGATCAAGCCCCGTTCGATCGACAGCTTTTGTCCGTAGGCGGCGTATTGACCTGTGACAACCTTGATGCTGCCCGTCACGCGCGGCGCGGCGCGGTTGATGACCCTGGCGCGCACATTGCCCGCCAGGTCCGCATCGATGCCCATGCCGCGCAAGTGGAAGGCATTGCCCAGGTCAAATTCCAGGTCGATATTCAGGGGCAGCGACGGCGCTTCCTTGCTGCCCTTGACTTCCTTGCCCAGCACCACCACGTCGCTGCTTTGCGTGGGGGTATCTTGCGGCGCCAGTTCGATCAGCGCGCGGTTGGCCTTGAACTTGCCCTCGAAGCTGAAGCGCTTGTCGTTGCGGACCAGGGTGCTGTTGCCCGACAGGATCAAGGTGCGGTCGGGGCGCGACAGCGCCTGCAGCCGGTCCGCCATCAATTTCAGTTCCAGGCTCGCTTCGCCATTCGCAAAGCGTACCCAGCCGTCTGCCTGCACCTTGCCATCGCCGCCATCAAAGCTCAGGCGCTGCAATTGCAATTGATCGCCGGCCAGCTTGGCTTGCAGCACGCCATTGCGCAATTTCAAGCCCTGGTCGGCCCAGTTCACCAGCAGTTTGCTGCCGTTGATGTCGCCATTCAATTGCGGCGCGCCGATGGTGCCGCTGCCGGACAGGGCCACTTTCAGGGCGCCGCCCAGTTCCAGGCCCGGCTGGCCCGTCAGCGGCGCCAGCCAGGCCAGTGTATCGATGCTGGTCGTGCCCGTCAGGGAGAGGGCGCTGTCGTTGCTGATGCGCCCGCCCAGCATTTGCACGGTGGCATTGATATCGCTCTGCCCCGCGCGCGCGCCGTCGAGTTTCACGGCCAGGCGCAGTTGCTGGTTGGCGACATCCATGCGGGCGTCGAAGGTGCGCAAGCCCAGCGCCAGCGGCTGTTCCACACCCACCGTCACGTCGCCTTTTTCGCGGTAGATGTGCAGCATGCCCGCCAGGGAGGGATCTTTCTGCTGCGCCGTCGGCACCTGCATGTCGAGCGACCATTGCGCGCCCAAGGTCAGGTCGCTGCGCGCATTGGCTTGCAGCGAGGGAATCACTTGCGCCAGATACGTCAGCGCCACGCCGGCCGCCTGGCCGGAACTGGTCCAGCGGGGACCGTTCTTGACCAGGCTTTGCATGGTGATGCTGCCCGCAGGCAATTTGATGGCGGTGTTGCCCACGCTGATCTGCTCCGGCTGGCCCAGGCCTGCCACGCCGCTGCCGGCAGGGCCCGCCACTTTCACGGGCACGGGCGCTTGCAGCACGAGCGCATAGCGGCCCTTGTTTTGCAGGCTGTCGATCGTGCCCGTCCAGCTGGCGCCGCTCTGGCTGCCGCGGATTTGCACGGTGGCATCGAAATCGTCGTTGCGCGCCGCCAGGCTCACGGTATGGCTGCCGCGCGTGCCCGTCGTGGCCAGGCGGGCGCTGCCCAGCTTGAAGGTGGGCGTGCTGTAGCCTGTAATGTCGAGGCTGCTGGCCATGGGGTCGAGCGCGCCTTGGCCGGCGCCCACGCTGGCGCTGCCCTTGATGGATTTCAATTGCTGGTCGCCAAAGAAGGTCAGATCGCGGCCATCGAGCGTCAGCTGCGCGGCCGGCGCGTCCATCTTGCCGCTGACGGAACCGGACGCTTGCAGCACGCCGGCAAAGCGGGGGCCCAGGGTCGACAGTTGCGGCGCATCAAGTTTCCACGTCAGCTTGTCCGTGGCGCCCCCCAGCGCGCCCTTGGCCAGCAGACTGTTCGGCCCCAGGCGCAGTTCCGTATCCACGCTGTCGATCCGTTTCGCATTGGCCGACAGCTTGGCGTAGCCGGCCAGCGGGGCATTTTGCAAGGTCGATTCGCGCAGGGCCAGGTTGAGGGCCACTTGCCAGTCGCCGCTCAGGCGGCCGCTGCCGTTGAAATCCGCGTTGACGTTGCCGTTGGGCAGTGCAGCACCAAACGCGGCCGGATTGATCTTTTGCAAGGAACCCGTCACTTTCAGTTCCGCTGCCTGTTTCGGCCCCGTCAAGCCCATGTCGCCGCTGGCATGGATGGCGCTGTCCGGTGCGGGACGCTTGCCGCTGGTCAAGCCAAGCCCTTTCGCATCGGCAACAAACGTCGTGCGCGGCTGCTGCATGGTGCCTTGCACCACGCCGCTGGCCAGCACGCTGCCCAGCAAGTCGGACTGCAGGGCGGACAGTTGCCGCGCATCGACGTTCCAGTTGAGTTTTTCGCCGGCGCCGCCGAAGTTGCCCTTGGCCGTCACGTTGTTCTTGCCCAGCGCCAATTGCACGTCGATGCCGCTGAAATGGGCCGCATCGGCCGTCAGCTTGCCCTTGCCGGACAGGGGCTGGTCGAGCAGCTTGCTGGGGCGCACGGTGAAATCCGCATTCGCCAGCCATTGCGGTGCCACGTAGCCGTTGGCGCGCACGTCGAGGTTCAGGTCGGCCACGGGGAAGGCGCCGAAGTCGGCGGGATTGAGACGGCTGGTGCTGGCCACGGCCTTGAACGGTTGTTCATCCTTCAGGCTGATCTGGCCCGTCGCGTTGACGCTGCTTTTGCCCGCTTGCAAAGTGGCCTTGCGCAATTGCACGAGCGAGTCGGCGAGGGTGGCTTCCACGTCCAGGCGCAGCTTGGCTTCGCCCAGCTTGGCGCGCAGGGTTTGTGTCTTGCCGTCGCTGTCGAGCACGATATCGCCGACGATCTTCGTACTGTTGATGCTGCTGTAAATGTGCTGCAAGTCGATCTTGTCTGTGTGCAAGGTCAGCTGCGCATTGCCGATGGGGGCATCGGCCGCGTCGCGGTTCAGCTTGCCGCTGCCCGTGAATTTGCCTGCGGTGCCGAAATCGATGAGGGCCGACTCCAGGGTGGTCGCCGTCAGGGTGCCGCCTAATCTCGCCTCGAACTGGCGCAGCGGCAGCTTTTGCTGGTCGATGGGGCCCGGTGTCGCGTGGTTGAGGATGGCCAGCTTGCCCGAGACGGTTTGCGCGCTTGGGCGCGTATCGATGGCGGCGTCGAGTTCCAGGCTCAGGTCCGCCTGCGGCAAGGTCGCGTCAAACTTGCCCGGATTGATGTTGCGGCCTTTGATGCTGGCCGAGCGCAGGATGATGACGGGGTCGAACGGCGCCAGCGCCAATTGGGCGTCGGCCGTGGCCGCGCCCGCGCTGCCCTTGGCCGTGACGTTCAGCACATTCAGATCGCCGCCCAGTTGCAGGGCCAGGGCGGCCGGTTTTTCGCCGGCGGCGGGGTTGATCTGCGTCAAGCCGGCTTTGCCTGACAGCTTGAACGGTTGTGTGGCGGCAATCGTCGCGCTGGCCGTGGCCTGGCCGAACGGTGTGAGGGCCGAGGCGTCTTCCAGCTGCCATTGCGTCTTGTCGCCCGACAAGGTGAAATGGATCTTTTCAAACACTGTGTTGCCGCCCGGACTCACCAGGGTCACCTTGTCCAGGCGCGCGTCGGCAATGCCGATCTTGAACGGCGAAGCCAGGCTGGCGGGCATCGTCGACGGTTCCTCGGACGGCGCCGTGCTTTCCACGGACAGGCTGGCCACATGCAGTTCGCTGATGGCGATGCCTTCCGAGAAGAACTGGAACGGCGACCAGTTGATGTCGATATTCTCGGCCGTGATGTGCTGCGTCTTGCTGCGGTAGCTGACGTGGCCCAGGTGCATGCGGTTGTACAGCGAGCCGGACACGCCCGACACGGCGATCTCGCCGCCGCTGGCGCTGGCCACTTTTTGCACCAGCATCTGCAGGGTCGATTCGCGGCCAAGGAACCAGAAGGCGGCGCCCAGCAGCACGGCCAGGCTGGCGACGGCGATCGCCACATAGCGGGGCCAGCGGCGGGCCTTTTTCGCCGGCGGTGGCGGCGCGGCGCCGTTGGGGGACTCGGTAGTAATATCGGACATCAGAAAGTGAATCCCAGAGAGAAGTGCAAACGGTAGGCGTGGACGGCGTGGCCATACGCCACGTCGACATTGATGGGGCCGACGGGGCTCTTGTAGCGCCCGCCCAGGCCGTAGCCCGATTTCGGCGTCATGGCCGCCTTGACGGTATCGGCCGCGTTGCCGGCATCATAGAAGGCGGCAATGGCCCACTTCGGCTTGAACCAGTACTGGTATTCGGCGCTGCCGGTGAGCATGTAGCGCCCGCCGATGGTGGCGTCGCCTTCCTTGACGCCCAGTTCCTGGTAGCCATAGCCGCGCACGGACTGGTCACCGCCCGCGCGGAACAGGTAGACGGCCGGCACGCCGCGTTTTTCTTTCGAGCCCAGCGCGCCCATTTCGCCGCGCACGATCAGCTCGCCTTTTTCACCGAGCGGACGGTAATACACGGCCTTGCCGGCCACGCGCACGAAGCGCTCGTCCGTCAGCACGGGCAGCAGGGCGCCGCCCACCTGGGCGTTGATGACATAGCCCTTGGTGGGGAACAGCAGGCTGTCGAGGCTGCGCTTGGTGATGGCATAGGTCAGCGGCAAGCTCTTGCTGCGCGTCTGTTCCAGGCCGACCACCGTCTTGTCCTCGCTGAGGAACTCGAACGTCAGGCTGCGCTCGAGGTTGGTGCCGCCCCAGTTGCGCTTGGCCGAGATGGTCGTGACGGCCGTGATTTCGTTGGAAATGTCGCTGCGCTCGAACGAGGCGCCCGCGCTGTCGTTGTAGCCGCGCTCGGTCGTTGGAAAGTAAAAATTGGCGTGCGCCGCCTGTTTCTTCGTTTCCATGGTGATCGCGCTCTTGAAGCGCGTGCCCCACACGTTCAGGTTGTCATAGTTGAGCTGGGCACGATTGCCCGTGTTCGTACTGAAACCGAGACCGGCGCTGACGTTCTGCTGCTTGTTTTCCGTGACGCGCACCACCAGCGGCAGCAGCGGCGCGGGGCCGCGGTTGACGGGCTTGGCTTCGGCGGCGGCGCTGGCACCTTCGGCCTCGGCTTGCTGGCTTTCCTGGCCGGCCTCGATCTGCTCGCTGAGGATGCTGCTCATGTCGGCGCTCACTTCCACGCTGGCAAAGTAGCCCGTGTCCTGCAGGCGCGCCTGCAACGATTGCAGCGCCGATTCGCTGTAGTACTCGCCCGGGCGTATTTTGTCGAGGTTGCGGATGATGCTGGGATCGTAGCGTTTCAAGCCTTCGATGCGCAGCTCGCCGAAGCGCAGCTCGGGGCCGCTGTCGAGCACTACCAGCAGCGAGACTTTATGCGTTTCCGGGTCGACCACGGCTTGCGTGTCGACCAGCTGGGCGCGCGGGTAGCGCGTCTGCACCACTTCTCGCAGCAGGGCGCGCTTGGCCGATTCCCAGTCGGCTTGGCGAAACACGCTGCCCGTCTTCAGCGACCAGCTGCGCTTCAGGGCTTCCGTATCGTAGGGCTCGCTGGCGGCCAGCGGCGGCGTGGGGTCGAAGCCGCGCAATTCCAGTTCGACCTTGTCGATGGTGACCGCCTCGCCCGGATCGACGTCGACGATGACGACAGGCTTGGCGCCGCTCGTATCGACGCGCACCGTGACGACGGGCGTATAGTAGCCGGCCGTGGCGACGAGGTTCCTGGCTTGCTCGGGCGTATCACGGACGAGGCGCTGCAATTGCTCGCGGTCCATGCGCGGGTTGCCGCGGAAGCGTTCCAGGTCCAGGTTTTTTTCAAGCAACTCATCGAGGTCGCCCGGCGCGTTGACCTTGACCTCGTACTGCAGCGGGGCGGGCGCCGCTTCCGTGGCGGCGCTGTCGGCGGGCGCGTCTTGCGCGCTCTGTTGCGCACCCTCCTGCGCGGCGGCCTGGGCGATGGGGAACAGCAAGATGACACTGCCGGCGGCCGCCAGTGTCAGTTGACCCATTGCTTTTGTCACTACTTGTGCCAAAATTCGTGGTCGTATCGCCTTGCCGGCAGCCGTATGCCGTATGGGTCGTGCAGAAAACATGGTGCTCCAGATGAGTAAATGCTGACTGCATGTTACCGGAATAGGTAAACTGATGGCGGACGAATAAGTATTTTTTGCATGGGGAATCTCGTTTCCCCGCGCACTATTGGACAGAACAAAACTCAAAGAAAGAAATTATGCTAGCAACGGACTCCGCACTGGTGCTCTTTAGCGGTGGACAAGATTCCACCACCTGCCTGGCCTGGGCCTTGAAACACTATAGCCGCGTGGAAACTATCGGCTTTGACTATGGACAGCGCCATGCGATCGAACTGACCGTGCGTCCCGGCGTGCTGGAACAGATGCGCCGGCAGTCGCCCGAGTGGGACAGCCGCCTGGGCCAGGATCACATGATCGACCTGTCCCTGATTTCCGCCATTTCCGATACGGCCATGACGCAGAACGTCGAGATCGTCATGCAGGAAAACGGCTTGCCGAACACTTTTGTTCCTGGACGCAACTTGCTGTTCATGACGGTGGCCGCCACCGTGGCCTACCGCCGCGGCTTGACGGTGCTGGTCGGCGGCATGTGCGAGACGGATTTTTCCGGCTATCCGGATTGCCGCGATGACACGATGAAGGCCCTGCAAGTGGCCCTGAACCTGGGCATGGATACGCGCCTGAAGCTGGAAACGCCGCTGATGTGGCTGGACAAGGCGCAAAGCTGGGACCTGGCGGAAGACCTGGGCGGCCAGCCGCTGGTCGACCTGATCCGCAGCGGCACGCATACGTGCTACCTGGGCGAGCGGGGAGAATTGCACGACTGGGGCTATGGCTGCGGCACCTGCCCCGCCTGCGCCCTGCGCGCGAATGGCTACCAGCAGTACGCGGCGAGGAAGGCTGCGAAGCCGGCGGCCAAATAAGCAGTTTGCGCCGTTTCTTCAAGCGGCGGGGCGGGGGACAAGGCCATGCTGTGGTTTTTGCCACAGGAGCGTCTTGCCATGAAATCCCTCTTTGCCGCGCTGTACGGCCCCGTCTTCTGGGCCGGCTTCATCGGCGCCGCCACCGTGCTGGTGGCGCTGTGCCAATTCTCTCTCCGGGTCTTGCCGCCGCTGTTGCTGCTGGCCCTGCTCACATCCTTTCTGGCCGAGCGTTACCTGCCGTATGACGGCGCGTGGAACCACGATCACGGCGACGGCTGGCGCGACATTGCGCACGCGCTCGTCAATGAAGCGCTGTACCTGCTGGGACTGGCCATCTTCCCCCTGCTGGCCGGGCACCTGGCGCTGGGTCCGTTCTGGCCCGGCCAGTTGCCGTTCTGGGCGCAGCTGCTGCTGGCCATCCTCATCGCGGACTGCGGCATCACGCTCGTGCATTACCTGAGCCACCGTTATTATTTTTTGTGGAAACTGCATGCCGTGCACCACAGCGTGACGCGCCTGTACGGTTTTAACGGCTGGATGAAACACCCGCTGCACCTGCTGCTGGAAGCGGCGGGCGGCATGCTGCCCTTGTTGCTGCTGGGCATACCGGAGCGTGTCATGGCCGTGCTGGCGTTTGCCGTGGCGATCCAGCTGCTGCTGCAGCACGCGAATGTGGACATGCGCATGGGGCCATTGCGCCACGTGTTTGCCTGGGCGCCATTGCACCGTTTTCATCACATGAAATACGGCACGGCCGGCGACGTGAATTTCGGCCTGTTCTTTACCTGCTGGGACCGCTTGCTGGGCACGCGTTTCGACGCGCCCGGCTACCGCATGCGGGGCGAGGATCTGGGCATCGGCAGCCGTCCCGATTACCCGGCCGCGTACGGGGCGCAACTGCTGGAACCATTCCGCGCGGAAGAGGGCGTGCGCGCGCCCGAGCTGCCGGCCGGCTTGAAGCATGCGCTCAATCGAGCAGCGTGACCTTGAGCTGGCGCAAGCTGCGGTCGGCGCGCACGCCGAACAGGCTGCGCATGGTGCGCGAAAAATGCGCGGCATCGGCAAAGCCGGCGCCGTGGGCCGCCTCCGTCAGGGTGCTGCCGAGCAAGATGAAACGGATGGCCAGGCGCAGGCGGCGCCACAGCACCAGCCGCCGCACGGGCAAGCCCAGCTGGGCGCTGAACAGGCGTTCCAGCTGGCTCAGCGACAAATGCGCCGCCTCGGCCACGGCGGCCGCGCTGACCTTGCCCGACAGCAGCACATCGACCTGGTCCAGCGCCCGCTGCACGCGCGCGTCGGCCAGGATTTCGCGCGGCTGCGCCTGCAGCGCGGCAGCCAGCTTGTCCAGGCTGGGCATGCCTGCGCTGCCGGCCGCTGCCAGCAGGGCCGGGCCGCCCAGGCGCTGCGGCTCCGCATAGATGGTCAACATGGGCGCCGGGGCGGCCAGGATGGCGTGCGGACGCAGGCTATCGACCAGCAAGTGCCGCGCCGTGTGGACGATGCCGTCGAGCTCGGCCGTGAAAGGCGCCCCGGTGCTCAGCATCAACTGGTGCGCATAATGGGCGTGGTTATCCGTGGCGCCCGCCGCGCCATGCAAGATGGCGAAGTCCGGCGCCAGCCAGAGTGTTCCCTGCCAGCTATCCTGTTGCAAACGCGACTCCCAGGTGATGGATTGCGGGGCGATCATATCAGCGAGTGGTGGATTGTTTTCACGGCATCGAATTTTCCTGGAGCACACATCATTGCATTGGCGCAATATGTGATTTTTTTAATACAATATTCAGCATTGCAAGGCCGCCCGCTGTAACGTACTATCATTCTCATCGACTACCGATGGTAGTCCTGCAGCCCGCCGCCAGCCACGTCGCTGGCCGTGAAGCGGTTTGATATCCGTTCTGCTTGTCATCCTGTCATGCCTACACGCGCGTCTACGTCGTGGTTTGCTGGGCCAGTGTCGCACTGGATGGGACCGCGCGTGCTGGCCGCGCTGGTGCTGGCGCTGTGCCTGGGATTGACGTATGGCGCCTGGCGCAATGCCCACGATGCCAGCGAACAGCAGGTGCGGGCCGATTTTGATTTCCGCGTGCACGAACTGGTCAACAACATCGCCGGCCGCATGCAGACCTATATCCAGGTGCTGCACGGGGTGCAGGGACTGTATGCCAGTTCGCAGGAAGTCACGCGCCGCGAATTTCATGCCTACCTGGCGGTGCAGCAGGTGGACCGCCACTTTCCCGGCATCCATGGCATCGGCTACCTGCCGCTGTTGTCCGGCGCCGCCCTGGCGCGGCATGAAGCGAGCGTGCGCGCGGAAGGCTATCCCGGCTATGCCGTGCGTCCGCACGGCCAGCGCGCCTGGCATGCGCCGATCACCTATCTGGAACCCTTGAGCGAGAGCAACCTGCTGGCCTTCGGCTACGACATCGGCTCCGAACCCGTGCGCCGCGCCGCGCTCGAACAGGCGCGCGACACGGGGCAAGCCGCCATGACGGGCAAGATCCACCTGGTACAGGATGGCGGCAGCGCCCAGTCGCATGGTTTTCTCATCGTGCTGCCCGTGTATGAGAATAGCTTGCTGCACGGCAGCGTGGAGCAGCGGCGCGCCGCCTTGCGCGCCTGGGTCTTTGCGCCATTTCGCATGGGCGACCTGATGGCGGGCGTGGGCGGCGAGAGCGCGCGCCAGCTGGACCTGGAAATCTATGATGGCGCGCAACTGGCCGAGGCGGCCCTGATGTATGACAGCTTGCAGGGCGCCTTGTCGTCTGCCGCGTCGGACAGCCTGGTGGCGCAGGAAACGATCACCATCGCCGGCCATGCCTGGACCTTGCGCGTGCGCGCCATGCCCGGTTTCGATGGCGAACTGCTGGCGCGGCCCCGCCTGGTGGCCTTGACCGGCTTGCTGGCCAGCATCGTGCTGGCGCTGACCGCCTGGCTGCTGGCGGCGGGCCGCGCCCGCGCCCAAGTGGCGCTGGCGCGTTCGAGCGAACTGACGGGCCAGCTGGAGCAGGGGCAGGCGAGCGTGCTGGCGATGGCCGAGGCGGCGCAGCGCAGCCAGGCCATGCTGCGCAGCATCCTCGATTCGACCATCGACGGCATTCTGGTCGACAACATCGATGGCCGCATCTTCACGTCGAACCGGCGCTTCCGCGACCTGTGGCAAGTGCCCGATGCGCTCGACTGGCAAGCCGACGGCGCGGCGCTGGTGCGCCATGTGGAAAGCCAGCTGGAGCAGGCGGCGCCTTTCCTCGGAGCACGCGTCCATGCGCCGCACGGCCACCGCGAGCGGCGCGACGTGCTGCACCTGCGCGATGGGCGGGTGGTCGAGCAATATGTGCGCAGCATGCAACTGGGCAATGAACAGGCGCGCTTGTGGACGTTTCGCGATATCAGCGAGCGCAGCCAGATGGAGCGGCGCGAGCATACGCGGCGGCAAGTGCTGGAAATGCTGGCCACGGGCGCGCCGCTGGAACGGGTGCTGGAAAGCGTGGTGCTGAGCGTGCAGGCGGACCATCCCGCCATGCTGTGCAGCATCTTGCTGCTCGATGAAAGCCGCCACCGCCTGGTGCTGGGCGCGGCGCCGGGCTTGCCCGCGTTCTTCAACCTGGCCAGCCATGGCCATGACCTCGACACCCTGCAGGGCGTGCATGGCATCGCCGCGCAAGCCCTGCGCGACGACTTGCGCGTGATCGTCGGCGACTTGCACGCCGTTGCCGATGCGCAAGAGACGATGGAACTGGCGTGGCGGGCCCAGCTGCAATCGTGCTGGGCCGAACCCGTGCGTGGCGGCTCGGGCAAGCTGCTGGGCGTGCTGATGGCGTATCACCGCCAGCCCACCTTGCCGGGCGCGGCGCACCTGGCGCGGCTGAGCGAGGCGGCGCACCTGGCCGGCATGGCCATTGAGCAGGCGCAAGTGGCGCTGGCCCTGCGCGCCGGCGAAGCGCGTTTCCGCAGCCTGTACGACCATGCGCCCGTGGCCCTGTGGGAACAGGATTGGTCGGCCGTGCGCGCCGCGCTCGATGTTCTCGAGCAAGCGGGCGTGCGCGACCTGGGCGCCCATTTCCAGGCCCATCCGGAGGCGCTGCAGCGGCTGGCGGGGATGGTGCGCATCATCGATGCGAACGGCGCCGCGCTGGCGCAGGTGCGCGCCAACGAGGACGACCAGCGCCGCGGCGCGCTGGGCCTGGCGCAGAATTTCGACGACAGCGCCTTGCCGCGCTTTGGCGATGCGCTGCTGGCGCTGGCTGGCGGCGCCCACCTGTACGAGTGCGAGAGCAGCTTCGTGCGTCTCGATGGTGCGGCGCGGCAAAATGAATTGAGCTTGCTGGTGATGCCGGGCCATGCGGACAGCCTCGATTTCGTCATGGTGTCTTCGCTCGATATCACCGAGCGCAAGCGCATGAACGCGGAACTGCTGCAACTGGCCACCACGGATTTTTTGACCGGTTTGCCGAACCGGCGCCACTTCATGGCGGCGCTGGAAAACGAGCATGCGCGGTTGCAGCGCGAGCTGGCCAGCTGCGCCAGCGTGCTGATGCTCGACATCGATCACTTCAAGCGCGTCAACGACGAGTACGGCCACGCGGTGGGCGATGCCGTGCTGCGCCACCTGGGCGCGCTGATGTGCCAGGCGCTGCGCAAGGTCGACGTGCCGGGTCGCGTGGGCGGCGAAGAATTCGCCATCTTGCTGCCTGGCACGGATCTGAGCGCCGCCGCCGTGTTCGCCGAACGGCTGCGCCGGCGCGTGGCGGAAAGTTCGCTGACCATCGATGGCGGCATTGTGATCACCATCACGGTGAGCATCGGCATGGCCGCCATGGCCGGTACCGATGCCGATTGCGACGCCGTGCTGGCGCGCGCCGACGAGGCGCTGTACCGGGCCAAGCGGGGCGGGCGCAACCGCATCGAACAGAATGACGGCGGCGGCGACGGCGTGCTCAGTAAGTTCATGGCGCAGTGATTACAGGCTGTGCTGACGCGCTTGCGCCTGCTTGCGGTTGCGGCTGACGATCAGCCAGACGATGGCGACGGGAATCAGCAGCGGCAGCAGCACGGGCGTGCTCAAGGCCAGCGCCAGCACCACGCAGAGCGCCACCACCGCGATCAGCACCACGCCCACGCCGGCCAGGACCACTCCCGTGATGACGGCGGCGCACACCACCGCGATGGCGGCGATCAGCAAGCCGCCGCCGGCAAACACCAGGCCGAACAGCCACTCCAGCGGCCCGTCGACATCGTCGCCGTTGAACTGCATGTGCATGTCGCTGCCACTGCCGCTGATCTTGTCGAGGAACAGGCAGGCGAGCATGACGATGAGGACGAAGGTGAGCAGTTTTTTCATGATAGGCCTCGATGTGTGGGTGATGGGGTGTTGCATGCTCACACTGTAGGGATGCGCCCGGCTTGCCGCCAGCGGCGTGCGACAGGCTGTCATTTTCACGGTATGGAAGGCGCTGGGGGCCAGAAAAACACTGATCTGGAACAAGATTTCTTTTCTTGTAATGCGCGCAAGCCGTCCTATACTGAATACCTCAGTCTCGCAAGGAGGGCAACATGCTTTTGTTTGCAGATACCGGGGATCAATCGCTATCCCCCCCTGACCATCGCATCATGCGCCAGCGTAGCGCCACGCAGTCCTGCGCCGAACCCGTCGGCGCGCCATCGGCGATACCGCCGATCATCATCAACCCCTTCAATTACCATGCGCCGCTGCCGGCCATCGACCCGCGCTGGGTACCGCCCGGTCCGCCGCTGACCTGGCCCAACCGGCCTGCCATGTCCATGTGCTGACAGCCGCCGTGGCGGCAGGCTGCCTCGTGTTGTATGACGTGCCGTCGCGCTTGCGGCAAGGCGGCACGGGTGGGCGTTTTCGACTATCATGCTAGCCCCGACCTTCCATCACGAGCACCGCCATGAGTACCGATTTCCCCGATTTTTCCGACGAAGCAGCCGAGCAGGACAACGATGCCCCGATCCAGGAGCCGCGCCTGTGGGTAGGCAATGGCTGGACGGCGCGCGTGATCAAGAACGAGGAAGATGAAGGCTGGGCCGTGGCCATGATCAAGGATGGCGAACCGGAGCCAGCCCTGGTGGGCCCGTGGACCATGGGCCGCGACAAGAAAAACCCGAAGCCGCTCGACGTCAATGCGTTCAACACGCTGGTCAAGACGGCGTCGGAAGTGCTGCGCCGCCACGAGCAGCAGCTGCATGCGCAATTGCACAAGAACCTGTTCGTCGCCACCGACGAGGGGCAGATCAAGGTGATGTTCGACATCGTGCCCGACGAAGACCACCCGTATGCGGAACTGAGCGCCTACGACGCCGACGGCGAACAGATCGCCAAGGTGCGCACCTCGGCTGCCTTCAAGTTCAATGCGACATCCGCCGCGAACTGGATCGAAGGCGGCTACCGCCGGCCAGGCTAGCAAAATCTACTGCGCGGCACGCTTTGCGGCCTCCGATGCTCGCTGTACTTGAGTACAGCTGCGCTTCTCAGCCACAAGGGGGCGCCGAGCCTCGAAGCCGCTCGCTACGATTTTGCTACGCCTGGTTCCAGGACTACACCGCCGCGCCTTCGGGCGCGGTGTGCATTTCCACCTCGTCTTCCTTGCGGTACGCCAGCCGGTACAGCAGCGGCAGCACCAGCAGGGTCAAGGCTGTCGACGACAGGATGCCGCCGATCACCACGGTGGCCAGCGGACGCTGCACTTCAGCGCCCGTGCCCGTGGCAGTGGCCATCGGCACGAAGCCCAGCGAGGCCACCAGCGCCGTCATCAGCACGGGCCGCAGGCGCGTGATGGCCCCTACGCGTATCGCCTCCTGCAAGGGCATGCCCTGTTCGCGCAGCTGGCGGATGTAGGCGATCATCACCAGCCCGTTCAGCACGGCCACGCCGGACAGGGCGATGAAGCCCACAGCCGCCGAGATCGACATGGGAATGTCGCGCAGCCACAGGGCGACGATGCCGCCCGTCAAGGCGAACGGGATGCCGCTGAACACGAGCAAGCCATCCTTCACGTTGCCGAACATGGCGAACAGCAAGACGAAGACGAGGGCCAGCGCCACGGGCACCACCAGCTCCAGGCGTTTCGTGGCCGACTGCAATTGCTCGAACTGGCCGCCCCAGCTGGTCCAGTAGCCGGCGGGAATGGCCACCTGCGCTTGCAGCTGCTGCGTGGCGTCCGCCACGAACGAGCCGATGTCGCGCCCGCGCACGTTGGCGCTGATGACGATGCGGCGCTTGCCATCTTCGCGGCTGATCTGGTTCGGCCCCGGCGCCACGTGCAGGCTGGCCACTTCACCGAGCGGGATGAAGCGCGCGCGGCCTTCCGCCGCCGCGCCCAGGGGCAGGGCGATGGGCAAGCGTTTCAGTTGCTCCAGGTCGCTGCGCAGGCTGTCGGGCAGGCGCACGACGATGTCGAAGCGGCGGTCGCCCTGGAACAGGGTGCCCGCTTCCTGCCCGCCGATGGCCGTGGCAATCGCCGCTTGCACGTCGGCAATGTTGAGGCCATAGCGGGCCGTCTGCTCGCGGTCGATCTGCACCGTCAGCATGGGCAGCCCCGTCGTCTGCTCGACCTTCACTTCCGTGGCGCCCGCAATCTTGCCCAGCACGCCAGCGATCTTCGCCGCCGTGCCGTCGAGTACGGCCATGTCGTCGCCGAACAGTTTCACGGCCACGTCGCTGCGCACGCCGGAAATCAGTTCATTGAAGCGCAGCTGGATCGGTTGCGAAAACTCGTAATTGTTGCCTGGCAAGCTGGTGGCTGTCGCCTCGATTTCCGCCAGCAATTGCTCGCGCGATTTCTTTGGCTGCGGCCACTGGTCGCGGGGCTTGAGCATGATGTAGCCGTCGGAAATATTCGGCGGCATGGGGTCGGACGCGATCTCGGCCGTTCCCGTGCGGGCGAACACGCGCGCGATTTCCTTGTGGTTACTCATCAGCTTTTTTTCCAGCTGTTGCTGCATGGCCAGCGATTGCGTCAAGCTGGTGCCGGGGATGCGCAAGGCCTGGATGGCGATGTCGCCCTCGTTCAGGCTGGGCACGAATTCGCTGCCCATGCGCGTAGCCAGCAAGCCCGACAGCACCACGGCCACCGCCGCGCCCGTCAGCACGACGGGCGTGTTGCGCATCACCTTGTCCAGCAGCGGCGCATACCAGCGCTTGGCGGCGCGCATGATGGCGTTTTCCTTCTCCGCCACCTTGTCGCCGATAAACAGCGCCACGGCGGCCGGGATGAAGGTGATCGACAGCAGCATGGCGCCCAGCAGGGCGATGACGACCGTCAGGGCCATCGGCGTAAACATGCGGCCTTCCACGCCCGTCAGCGCGAAGATGGGCAGGTACACGACCATGATGATCAGCTGACCATACAGCAAGGGCCGGCGCGCCTCTTGCGATGCCGCAAACACTTCGTGAAAACGTTCTTGCAAGGTCAACGGCCGTCCCAGTTTTTGCTGCGCATGGGCCAGGCGGCGCACGCAGTTTTCCACGATCACCACGGCGCCATCGATGATGATGCCAAAGTCCAGCGCCCCCAAACTCATCAGGTTGGCGCTCACGTGGTATTGCACCATGCCCGTAAACGTGAACAGCATGGCCAGCGGAATCACCATGGCCGTGATGACGGCCGCGCGGATATTGCCAAGGAACAGGAACAAAATCGCGATCACCAGCACGGCGCCTTCCAGCAGGTTTTTCTTCACCGTATTGATGGCCTTGTCGACGAGCACCGTGCGGTCATACACGGTGACGGCGTGCACGCCTTTCGGCAGGCTGCGGTTGATCTCCACCATCTTCTTGTCGACGGCTTGCGAGACGGCGCGGCTGTTCTGGCCGATCAGCATGAACACGGTGCCCAGCACCACTTCACGGCCGTTTTCCGTGGCCGCGCCCGTGCGCAGCTCGCGCCCCAGCACCACGTCGGCCACGTCGCGGATGCGGATGGCCACGCCCTGCACATTGGCGACGACGATGTTGCCGAGGTCGTCCTTGGACGCCACCTGGCCCGGCGCGCGTATCAGCAGTTGCTCGCCCTGCCGTTCGATGTAGCCGGCGCCCACGTTGCTGTTGTTGCGCTCGAGCGCCGTCACCACGTCTTGCAGGCTGATGCCGTAGGCTGCCAGTTTTTCCGGGTAGGGCGCCACCTGGTATTGCTTGGCGTAGCCGCCGATGGCATTGATTTCCGTCACGCCCGTGACATTGCGCAACTGCGGCTTGATGATCCAGTCCTGGATTTCGCGCAAGTCCGTCGGCGTGTACGGCGTGCCGTCGGGCTTTTTCGCGCCGTCCTGCGTTTCCACCGTCCACAGGTAGATTTCGCCGAGGCCCGTGGAAACGGGACCCATCTTCGGTGTGATGCCTGTTGGCAAGCTTTCTTTCGCTTCCTGCAAGCGCTCGTTGATCATCTGGCGCGCAAAATAGATGTCCGTGCCATCCTTGAAGATCACGGTCACTTGCGACAGGCCGTAGCGCGACAGCGAGCGCGTCTGCTCCAGGTTGGGCAAGCCGGCCATGGCCGTCTCGATGGGGAAGGTGACGCGTTGCTCGGTTTCCAGCGGCGAATAGCCGGCGGACTGGGTATTGATTTGCACCTGCACATTGGTGATGTCGGGCACGGCGTCGATGGGCAGCTTTTGATAGCTGTAGATGCCCAGGCCGGCCATGGCGGCCACGGCCAGCATCACCAGCCAGCGCTGGTCGATGGCGAAGCGGATCAAGCGTTCAAACATGATGGTTTCCTTAGCCTTGACGTGATCAGTGTTCGTGACCGGCGGAGTCCTTGCCCAGCTCGGACTTCAGGACAAAACTGCCTTGCGCCGCGTACGGCGTGCCGGCGGCCAGGCCCTGCTTGATGTGAGTCAAGCTGCCATCGCTGCGGCCCGGTACCACGGGCGTGGCCTGGTAGCCATCTTTCACCTGCACGAAGACGACGGGCTTGTCTTCCACCGTCTGGATGGCCGTGCTCTGCACGGTGACGGGCGCGTCCGCTTCGCCGGACACGACTTCCACCGTGACGAACAGGCCCGGGCGCCACGCCATGTCCGGGTTCAGCAAGCTGATGCGTGCCTTGGCCGTGCGCGTCTGCTCGCCCAGCAGCGCGCCCACGTAGGTGATCGTGCCTTGCGCACTGGCATCAAACGCGGACGCTTTCACCTCCGCCTTGCCTCCCATGCGCACGGTGGCCAGGTCTTTCGCGGGCACGGCGATTTCCGCCCACACGGTCGACAGGTCGGAAATGACGAAGATGTTCGCATCTTCCTTGACGGCTTCGCCCAGCGTGATGTGTTTTTCCAGCACCATGCCGTCGAACGGCGCGCGGATGTCGTAGCGGTTCAGCGGCCCCTTGCTGGTGGAGTTGGCACCCAGCGCGCTGAGCTTTTGCTGCGCGTTTTGCACGGCGATTTCCGCTTCGCGCCACGCTTGCTGCGCCTGCAGATAATCTTGCTCGGCCGAAATCTTCTCGCGCCACAGTTTTTCTTCGCGCTCATACGTGGAGCGGGCCAGCGACAGCCGCCGCTGCGCCGACAGCAGTGCGCTGCGCTGTTCCGACAGTTCCGTGCTGGCGATGACGGCCAGTACTTGCCCCTTCTTGACCAGCTGGCCCAGGTCGGCGTGCACGGCTTCCACCACGCCAGCCAGACGCGGCACGACGTGGGCCGTGCGGTCTTCATTGAAGCGGATTTCGCCGGGCAGGGCCACCGTCGTCTTGATGCGGCCGGGCGCGGCCGTGGCGATGACGACGCCGGCTGCGCGGCTTTGCGCCGCCGTCAATTCCAGCTTGCCTTCCACTTCTTCGTGGCCATGTTCGTCTTTCTTTTCAGCATGCGCCTCCGCCTTGGCGGCGGCGGGCGGCGGGGTCTTGGAATTGCCCGTGCCGAGGATGAGAACGGCCAGCACGATGCCGGCGGCGGCGATGGAAGCGATGGCGATCGCCTGCTTTTTGTTGCGTGGGATGTTCATGGATGGTGTTCCTTACAGAGGAGCTGGCGTGCCCAGCAGGCGCTCGATGTCGGCGGCGGCGTGCTGCGCTTCCGTCAGTGCGCGCAGGTATTGGTTTTTGGCTTGCAGCAAGGTGCGTTGGGCGTCGAGCACGTCGAGGAAGGCGAACTTGCCGAACTCGAAGCCCTTGCTGGCCGCGTCGTAGGCGCTTTGCGCGCCAGGCAAGATGTCCTGGCGCAAGCTCTCCACATCGAGCCTGGCCGTGGCCAGGCGTTCGCTGGCGGCGGCCACTGCCGTTTGCACGGCGATGCGGGCGGCAGCCAGCTCGTCGCTGGCCTTGTCGCTGCGGCGCAAGGCGTCGAGCTTGTTGCCCGCATTGCGGTCGAACAGGGGCAGCGGCAAGGCCAGGCCGATGATGGCCTGGTTGCGGCCCAGCTCTTCCGAGCGCTTCATGCCGATGCTGAGCGTGACGTCGGGCGTGGAACGCCGCTGTTCCACGTCCAGCATGGCTTGCCGCTGGGCCAGCGCGCTTTGCGCCTGGCGCACGGCAGGGGCCTGGGCCATGCGCGCTGCCAGTTCGCTGGCGGGGGGCAGCTCCGGCAAGGTTTCCAGGCGTCCCTCTGCCAGTGTGAAGCGGGGCGTGGCATTGCCCCACAGGGCGGCCAGGCGCTGGCGGGCGCTGGCCAGGGTGCTGCGCGCCAGGTTCAGTTCCAGCCGCACGCTCGCTTCGGCCACCCTGGCGCGGGTTTCCTCGACCGGGGACGCCTTGCCGGCCGTCACGCGGCGCGCCGTGATGTCGCTGGCGCGCGCGGCCAGCGCCTGCGCGCTGTCGGCCAGGCGCAAGCCTTCCTGCGCGGCCAGCACGTCGACAAAGGCGGACGTGACGGCGGCGCGCGTGTCCGCCTGTTGCAGGGACAGGCCCGCCTGCGCCAGGTCTGCGCCGCGTTGGGCGACGGCCGTGCGCGCACCCCGCTTGCCGCCCAGTTCAATGAGCTGGTTGAGCTGCACGGTGGTGCTGCGCGTGGCGCGCCGCGTGTCTTCCAGCACGGTTTGCAATTCCGGGTTGGGCAGGGCGCGCGCCTGTTGCAGGGCGCCCCCTTGCGCCGCCAGTTCATGGCGGGCGGCCGACAGGGTGGCGTTGCCGCCCTCCGCCAGGGCCAGCGCGGCGGGCAGGGTCAGGGGTGCTGCGGGTTCCACGCCAGATTGTGCGTGGGCAAAGTTGCCGGCCAGCAGGCCAGCAGAGAGTAGCAATAGGTAAATGGATCGGTGCATCGAATTCTCCAAGGTATGGAAAAGAATTCGACGGGACGCGCAGGCCTGCACCCGGATTATTTCAGGGCGCGCATTGCGTTATGACAAAAGGGGACGTCCCGTCGGCCTAGATGGCCGACGACCAGTCGGGGCGCTTGGGAGCGTCCGGGATGTGGGAAGCGTAAAAGAAGGGGGAAGTGTCCGCGTTCACGGAAGCCATGTCGCCGATGGGCAGGCTGGAGCCGGCCGGCAGCCATGCGTGGCCGATGCCGTGGCAGACGTTGCAGTCGCTGTGCGGCTGGCTTTTTTTCTGCTGGTCCGCCACTTTTTTATCGCCCGCGGGCTGCTTGTCCGCATCCGCCTTGTGCTGGTGGCTGTGGTGGCCCAGGTGCTGCGCCGCCTTGCCTTCCTCGTGCAGGCAATACGCGCTCGCCGCAGCCCAGGACATCTGGAGCGGAAGCACGAACAGCAGCAAAATGAGGAAGAATTTACGCATGGTGACGGCTATTGTACAGAAAGGCGGGCGGGCGTGCCCATGTCAGCGCGGCTGGGCGCGCCACGCCTTCAATTGCGCGGCGATGGCCTTGCCCTGGAACAGTTGCGGCTCGGAATGCTCTTCCGCTTCCATGCCGCCTTCGCGGAAATCGGCCGCCTCGCGCGCCTGCACCAGCACTTTGGCCTTGTCGAACGCTTCCGTGAAGCTGCTGCTTTTCGGCAAGGCTTCCTTGAAATACGCTTCGCTGAAATACGTAAAATCGTTCTGGTCGTCGCAGCCGAACGAAGTGCGGTCGCTGCGCGCGGCCGTGATGATGAGGGTGTTGTCATCTTTCAAGGGGGCAATGAAGCCGCCCGCATAGCAGGCCGAGATCACGATGACTTTCCAGCGGATGCCGCTGTGCCTGAGCATGGACGCCAGTTCCTGCGCGGGCAGGCTGTGCAGGTCCATGCCGTTTTGCGCCAGCGCCAGTTCGTGCTCGGGCGAGCCATGGCTGGTGAGGAACAGGAACAGGATGTCGTTGGCCTTGTCCATCTTCGCGCCCAGCGCGTCGAGGCTGGCGGCGATGCTGGTGCGCGTGGCCATCGGCTGCTGCGCCACCGTGTTGCGGCTGTTGACGAGCATCAAGGAGCGGCCCACGGTGCCGTAATCGCGGTCGAACTGGCGCTGCACGAAGGCCGTTTCGCGGTGAAACACTTCCTGTGCGCCGTCGCCGGCCACGCCCAGCAAATACAGATTGATCTTTTTCGCCGCATCGCGCGGCGCGATGCGCGCCAGGGCGCCGTCGAGCAGGGTGCGCTGGTTGTACAGGGCCAGCTCGATATTGTCGCGCGTGAGCTTGTCCAGGGCCGGGTCGTCCAGCTGGCCTTCCGTCCAGTTGCCGCTGTCTTCGCGCCGGCCGTCCGCCTGCGCCACGGCGTAGCGCAGCACGCCCTTGCCGTCGAACTGGCCATTCTTGAAGCCGCCCCGGTATTCGTCGCCCTCGGCCGTGCGCAGCACGCCCTGGCCCTCGAATTTCCAGTCTTTCAGTTCGCCTTCGTAATGGATGCCGTCGCTGGTGGTGACGGTGGCCTTGCCCTGCACCTGGCCCTGGACGAATTCGCCTTCGAAGACGGTGCCGTCCGTGTCGGTCAGCTTGCCGGCGCCGTGCGGGCGCCAGTGCTTGAAATGGCCTTCGAAGGTGGCGCCGTCGGCGCCCTGGAAGCGGCCCACGCCCTCGAAGCTGCCCTTGACGAAGTTGCCCGTGTAAATTTCGCCCTTGGGCGAGGTGTAGCGGCCGAGGCCATCGAAGGCGCCCTGACTGAACGCGCCCGCGTATTCGACGCCGGACGCCTGGCGCAGCTTGCCCTGGCCGGAAAACACGCCGCGCGCGAAGCCCCCTTCGTAAAATGCGCCGCTCGCATATTCGAGCCGGCCCTGGCCATGCATCTTGCCCGCGACGAGGGGCCCGAAATAGCGTCCGCCATCGGCCGTTTCCGCCGCCGGCGCCTTGGCTGGCGCGGCGCACAGGGGCGGCATGCCCAGCGCGGCAAAGGCCAGCAGGCCGGCGAGGGTGTAGGGGCGAAGCGAGGCGCGTAGCGTGGCAGTCATGAGGACGGTCTGGTCTGTAGGAAGGGGCCTAGTCTGCCACTGTATTGCCAGCGTGGCAAATGCGCGCGTGGCGTGTGTTGCTCTGCCTCAAGACAAGATTCTCCGTTTTATGCCGTGCCAAGGTTGGGCTGAACTGATAATATTGATTTTCAGAACATATACTTGCACAAGGTACATAGTCACCCATGGAAAGCCGCCTCAGCCGCCTGGAAGCCGTTCAAACCGTGTTGCTGGAAATCGGGCAGCGCTCGAGCACCTGCAGCGATATCAGTGAATTCCTGCAGGCGGTGCATGCGGCGCTGGGACGCATCATGTATGCGGCGAACTTCTATGTCGCGCTCAGCGACCGCGACGACGGCCTCGTGCGCTTTCCCTATTTTGTCGACGAATTCGACGCCGCGCCCGACCCGGACGAGGGCGTGCGCCTGGCCAGCGCCGCGCAGTCGCCCACGGCGTGGGTCATCGTCAACCGCAAGCAGCTGGTGATGACGGCCGACGACGACGCCATGCGCGCCATCGGCGGCGGCGCCTGGGGCGGGGGCACGGCGGCCGAGCACTGGATCGGCTGTCCGCTGCTGGACCAGCAGCACCAGGTGCTGGGCGCCATCGTCATCCAGAGCTACGACGCCCAGCACCGCTTCAGCCTGGAAGACCAGGCCCTGTTTGCGCTGATCGCCACGCACGTGTCGAGCGCGCTGCAAGGCATGCAAAGCATGGACCGGCTGGAAAAGGCGGTGCAGGAGCGCACGGCCCTGCTGGCGCACGAGGTGGCCGAGCGGCGCCGCGCGGAAAACCTGCAGCATGCGCTGTATGAAATCGCCAACCTGTCGGCGCAGGCATCCGATGCGACGACCTTGTATACGCGCCTGCACGCCATCATCAGCGAGCTGGTGACGGCGAAGAATTTCCTCATCGCCCTGTATCACCCGGACAACAAGGACATCACGATCCCGTATTTCGTCGACGAAAAGGATGCGCAGGCGCCCGTGAAACGCTTTCATTACGGCATCGGCATGAGTTCCTATGTGCTGGCGCGGCGCCAGGCTTGCCTGCTCGATGCGGACAGCTATGCGGCGCTGGTGGCCAGCGGCGAGATGGAAGAGCCGCTGGGCAATACCAGCATCGCCAGCTGGATGGGCGCGCCCATGCTGCTGGGCGACCGGAAATATGGCGTGATCATCGTGCAAAGCTATGACACGTCCGTCGTGTATGGCCAGGCGGAACTGGACGTGCTGGCCTTCATGGCCAGCCACGTGGCCGTGGCGATGGCCCGCATCCAGGCCGACAGCGCCATGCGTCGGGCCAAGGAAGCGCTGGAAGAGCAGAACGCGGCCCTGAACAGCGCCCTGAGCGCCTTGCAGGAGGCGCAGTCGGAACTGGTGCGCCAGGAAAAACTGGCTTCGCTGGGGCGCCTGGTGGCGGGCGTGGCGCATGAAATCAATACGCCGCTGGGCATTTGCGTGACGGCCACCAGCCACCTGGTGCAGGAATTGAAGCTCACGCGCGAAGACCTGGAAGGCGGCCAGCTCGATGAAGATGGCTTGCGGCAATTTTTCGACATCATCGACCAGACCTTGCGCATCATGACGACGAACACGCAGCGCGCCGCGGCGCTGGTGCGCAGCTTCAAGCAGGTGGCCGTGGACCAGTCGTCGGACGAATTGCGCAGCTTTAACTTGCGCAAATACCTCGATGAAATCCTGCTGTCCTTGCAGCCCAAGCTGAAGGGCAAGCCCGTCAAGGTGGACATCGATTGCGCGCCCGAGGTGCAGCTGCGCAGCTATCCGGGCGCCGTCTCGCAGATCGTCACGAACATGGTGGTCAATTCACTGGTGCACGGCTTTGTCGAAGGCGAGCCGGGCAAGATCAGGATCAGCGTGCGCACGGCCGGCGAGATGCTGGAACTCGACTACAGCGACGACGGCATGGGCATGGACAGCGCCACCCTGGGCCAGCTGTTCGACCCCTTCTTCACGACCAAGCGGGGTTCCGGCGGCAGCGGCCTGGGTGCGCATATTCTCTATAACCTGGTGACGGGGCCGCTGGGGGGCACGGTGAAGGTGGTCAGCGCGCCGGGCATGGGATTGCACTATAAAATCCGTTTCCCGCTCGGGTTCAATGATGTGTCCTTGAAAACCTAAAAGCGGCGGGCCGGAGACGCGGGCCTGAGAAAATGCCGATGGCGGCGTTGCAGCTCCTTGCCGTACATGCGTACTGTCTGCGTCGCTGCGCCTTGCCCTCGACATTTTTCAGGTCCGCTTGGCCCGGAATGCCCGTGTTGGGGGCGTGGGCCGAAGCGTGTTTTGCCGGCGTGCGTATCGCTCGTGGGGCCTGCTAGTCTGGAAAACGTTGATTTAACGCAAGCGCTTCGTCGAGATTGGCAATCAGCAACTCCACATATTGCGGATCGAGGTGGCTGCCGCTGACTTCGCGCAGGTAGCCCACCACGCGCTCCAGGGGCCAGGCGTCCTTGTAGCAGCGCTTGTGCATGAGGGCGTCGAAGACGTCGGCGACGGCGGCGATGCGCGCGTATTTGTGGATGTGCTCGCCGACCAGGCCCTGCGGGTAGCCGCTGCCGTCGTATTTTTCATGGTGCTGGTGGGCAATCACGGCGGCCGCCTTCAGCAGCGGGCGCTGCGAGCCGTCCAGGATGGACATGCCTACCGTCGGATGCTGCTTCATGATTTCCCATTCGGCCGCGTCCAGCTTGCCCGGTTTGAGCAGCACGGCGTCGGGCGTGGAAATCTTGCCGATGTCATGCATGGGCGCCGCGTGGCGCAGCACCATGGTTTCCTCGTCCGACATGCCGGACGCCTGCGCCAGCAGCTGGCACACTTCGGCCATGCGGCGCACGTGGTTGCCCCCTTCGTGCGAGCGCGATTCGACCACGTCGCCCAGGCGCAGGATCAGCTCGGCCTGGGTATCGGTGATTTCCTGCGTCAGCAGGATGTTGTCGAAGGCGATCGCCACGCCGGAACAGAAGACTTCCAGCAATTGCGCATCGAGGTCGGAGATTTCTTCCACGCCCTTGAGTACCAGTAAGGACGCCTTGCCGCTGCTGTTCGGGAAATAGCCGACATAGGTGTCGCCGTGCAGGCGCGAGATCTTGTTGCTCTTGGCGTCGTCCAGCTGCGACAGCAGGGAAGGGCTGAGGATGCCGTCGTCCGTGTCGCCGATCTGCGCGAGGATTTCATAATCCTGTTCGCCCGAAATGGCGCTGGCGCCGCGCAGGCGCAGCAGCATGCTCGTTTCCAGGCGCAGCAGGGCGACGACTTGCTGCAGCAGGCCGCTGGCGAAGTCGCGCAGGTTGCGCTGCTTGAAGATGTGCGCCGAGGCGGCGATGACGCGCTCGAGGCCTTCGCGGTAGTGGAGCTGGGCCTGGCGCGCCTCTTCCACCTTCATGATGTCGCGGTAGGCGCGCAGGGCGGCAAAGGTGGTGGTGAACAGCTTGGTGCGGTCCAGTTCCGTCTTTTCCTTGTAGTCGTTGATGTCGTAGTTGACGATCACCCGCTCTTCCGGCGCCTGTCCCGGCTGTCCCGTGCGCAGCACGATGCGCGTAAACTGGTTGCCCAGGTCTTCGCGCATCCAGCGCGCCACTTCCAGGCCGCTGTCTTCGCGCTCCATCACCACGTCGAGAAACACCAGCGCGATGCCTGCTTCGCGCGCCAGCACCTGCTTGGCTTCGGCGCCGCTGTAGGCATGCACGAAACTCAGGGCGCGGCCCTCGAGGCGAAAACGGCTCAGTGTCAGTTCGGTGATGTCATGGATGTCGGGTTCATCGTCGACGAGCAGGACTTTCCAGGGAGGTAACTTGGGCGATGCTGAAGACAAAAATGACATAAGGGCGAGTTCCGCTAAAAGGCATAACTGACGCAATACTGAGACGCCCGCGCCAGGCTTGCCTGTGCGCCACTACTGGCGTTGCGCGTTTTTCGGGCGCATTTTATCGATTGTAGACTGACAGCCAAGTATTAACAACAAGCAAGAATAATTGACTAAACTCATGCAACATGCATATCAAAAAAGCACTTTAAATCCACGCTGCCGGCACTATGTATACTTTATCGCTTAGGCAACTATATTTTCAAGACAATACTTTGTTTTAATTAATATTGCCAATGAATCTGTAAAAAAAATCGGTGGGACGAAGCCTCGTTCGTTACGCGGTGCAAGAAAAGTAACAATGTATTAGTTTCCCTTTAGAATGAAACGCATCGCGCTATATTGAGAAGTAAAAAATGGCCGCAGGCCATCCACATTCTTGAAAGGACTCATCATGAAAACGAAAACGACGCGTACCTTCATTGCTGGTCTTGCCTTGCTGGCGAGCACTGCCGCCTGGGCGGGCACGGAAGTGCATTTCACCAAGCCGGAACAATTCTCGGATGTGTCTTTCGATCGGACGGAGCGTGAGAATGTCCTCAAGGACTTGGCGGCGCACTTCGCAAAACGGGGAGAGGCGCTCAAGCCCGGGCTAACCCTGAAGATCGATGTGACGGATCTGGACATGGCTGGCCGTGAAAATCCCGCCATGCGCTCTGCGCAGGATTTCCGCGTGATGACCGGCCAGGCCGACTGGCCGCGCATACGCTTGCACTATGTGCTGGAGCAAGATGGCAAGGTCATCGGCAGCGCCGATGCGGCCCTGTCCGATATGTCCTATCTGACGCGCATCAATCGTTATTCCAGCGGCGACAAGCTGCGCTATGAGAAGCAGATGATCGATGACTGGTTTGCGAGCACGTTCGGCGCGCAAGTGAAGAGTCCGGTACGCAAATGATCTTGCCGCGGCGCGAAGTGCCGGGCTGATCAACGCAAATAAGCGTGTTCGATGCGCGCCAGCTGGCCGCTATGCCGCAGGGCCAGCAGGGCGGCATTCATCTGCGCGACGAAATCGGCCTTGTAGGCCGGCGTGTTGCGCGCGCTGTAGGCGATATACGTCGCTTCGGACGACAATTCCAGCACTTCGTGCAAGGCAAAGCCGTAACGGGCCAGTTCGCCGCCCAGCCGGCGCGCCGTGTGGCGTGCCGCGCCGCGGTCGCTGGCGTAGCAATCGATGCGCCGCAAGGCCAGTTTTTTCAGATTGGCTTCATTGCCCTTGGCCGCTTCCAGGCGCAGCAGTCCCTCGCGGGCCGGCGCCATCAGTTTTTCCGAGAGTAAAAAACCCGTATTGACGCCGATGGTCAGGCCGGCAAAGTCGGCGGGAAACCGCGTGCGCGGCGTGCGCATGACGGCGTCATGGCAAAACAGCACCACCGATTCGCGGTACAGCATGGCCGAATACGGCTGCACGTAGGGCCGTTCCGTCTTGCGTCCGGGCGGAAACAGGCCGAAAACCTGGCCCTTTTCCAGCGCATCGAGGCCCCGCTTCCAGGGGCGCGGCTGCAGTTCCAGCCGGTAGGCGGGCATCGCGCTGGCCGCCTGGCGCAGGATATCGACATACATACCCTTGAAGACGCCGTTTTCCACATAGCTGTATGGCGCATAGTCGTCGTCGCCGTACAGGATGACGGTTTGCGGCGCGGCATGGCCGATGCCGGGGGCGGCCATCGCGCAGAGGGCGGCCAGCAGGCAGGCGCCGGCGCGGCGCAGGTCAATTTTACATATCATCCTGACAAGCATACAGGATGATGGCCGGAATGTACCGCGCCTCAATCGATCCAGTTCACCTGCGGGAACTTGCTGCCGAAATCTTCCGGCATGGGCACGACCTGGCTGAGCTTATAGTTGAAAAACACAAAGCCGGACTTGGCCATGGCGATCAGGGTGCTGTCGCGCGGACGCGTGATGCGGAAGGTGATGTCGCCGCCATACTTGTTGAAATCCATGACGCCCACTTCGAACAGCAACTGGTCGCGTGCATGGGCTTCGGCGCGGTAGGTGGTGGCCAGGTCGGTGACGATGATGCCGGTACCGTCCGCTTCGATGTCGCGCACGCCATATTCGAACAGGAAGCGGGCGCGGGCCTCGGAAATCATGGAAATCATGGAATCGTTGCCGAGATGGTTGCCGGCGTTGATGTCCGTCGTGCGTACCGTCAGTTGCGAGGAATAGCAGTACTGGTCTTCGGGGAATTCAAGTTTCAAACGGGCCATGGTGTTCTCTTGAGCTGGGGCGCAGGGCGCGGCGGAAAAAACCAATTCTAGCCGGTTCCCCGCGTCCCGTCGAAAAACGTCCCATCGTCCGTGTGCTGCAGGCATCGCGCAGGGGCACTATTTGCGTGCGATCCGGTAGACTTTCCCTGTGCCGCTCAGCACGTACAGCTCGTTTTGAGCATCCTGGCCGAACGACACGATGTTGCCCACGTTCGCGATGCCCCAGTCCGTCACGGCGGAGGCCGTGCCATTGCTGTAGCTGAAACTTTTCAGCCAGCCGCTGCAGTAGTCGGAATACAGGTATTGCCCCGCCAGTTCCGGCAGTGCTGCGCCCCGGTACACATAGCCGCCCGTGATCGAGCAGCCGCCGGCTGCATCGTGGCCGTAGGTGATGACGGGCAAGACCAGCCCCGTCTGGTTGCAGCTGGGGCTGTTGTAGCACTGCGTGCCTTCCATGATGTTCCAGCCATAGTTGTTGCCCGCCTGGCCCACGGGCCGCACGTCGACCTCTTCCCAGCTGGCCTGGCCCACGTCGGCGATATACAGCAGCAGGGCCGGCATGTCGAAGGCGTAGCGCCACGGATTGCGCAAGCCGTAGGCCCAGATTTCAGGGCGTCCGCCTGCCGAGGCAAAGGGATTGCCGGGTGGAATGGCGTACGGCTGGGCGACGTTGCTGGCGTTGACGTCCAGGCGCAGCAGCTTGCCGAGCAGTACATTCGTGTTTTGCGCGTTGCCGGGCGGGTCGCCCCCGCTGCCGCCATCGCCCGTGCCCGCATACAGATAGCCGTCCGGGCCAAAGCTGAGCAAGCCGCCATTGTGGTTGCTGAAGGTGGGATGGGCAATCGTGAGGATGGCCAGCGCGGACAAGGGATCGGCCACGTTGGCGTTGCCGGCCGACACTTGCCGCCGCTCGATGACGATGTCGCCGGCCAGGCTGGTGTAATAGATGAAGAAATAGCCATTGCTGGCGTACTGCGGATGGAAGGCCAGCGACAGCAAGCCCCGTTCGCCGCTGGTGGTGGTGAGCGTACTGATGTCGAGGAAGGGCGTGGCCAGCAGGCTGCCGTTCTGCACCACGCGGATGCGGCCGGCCCGTTCGACAATGAACAAACGGCTGTCGCCGGGCGGCGCCGTGAGGAAGAGGGGGGCATCCAGTCCGCTGGCCACTTCCTGCAGGCGCAGAGCCAGCGGCGTGGCTGCCGCATACGTGACGCTGGCGCTGGCTGTCGCCCCCGCAGTGACTTGCACCTGCTGCGTGACGGGCGTGGGCGCCAGCGTCCCCGTGCCTTGCGTCACGCTGGCGGCGCCAACCGCGTAGGCGCCGGGCGCCAGGCCAGTGAGCGTGGTGCTGGCCGTCAGCGTCTTGCTGTACGACGCAGGCCCCGTGACCGTGACGGCGCCCGCCACGCCGGCCGGCAAGCCGCCGAGGGTGACCGTCAGGTTCCCCGTGGTGGCGCCCGGCGCAGGGTGGTGATGGCCGCCGCCACAGGCAGCCAGCAGCGCCAGGCAGCATGCCAGCAGCAGGACCAGCCAGGGCAGCGGCAAGCGGGAAAGGAAATGGCGCATGTCAGTCTCCTGCGGGAACGACGCAATGGCTGCTCAAGAGGGGATGGGCTTGTGCCAAGAATGCGCGTCTTGGCGGCGGGAAGTTTGAGCTGGCGCAAACGTACGGTGGCATCGGACAAATGCGCCGCGTTTTCGGACAAGCGCGCCGGCACTTGCGCCGCGGCGCCCGCCGGCGCCCGATAATGGCGCATCTGAAACCGAGCAGGAATGACACACATGAAAACCAAAGCCGCGATTGCCTGGAAAGCGGGCGCCCCGCTGACCATCGAAGAAGTCGACCTGGCCGGCCCGCGCGCTGGCGAAGTGCTGGTCGAGCTGAAAGCCACGGGCATCTGCCATACCGATTACTACACCCTGTCCGGCGCCGACCCGGAAGGCATCTTCCCCGCCATTCTCGGCCATGAAGGTGCCGGCGTCGTCGTCGACGTGGGTCCGGGCGTGACGACCCTGAAAAAGGATGACCACGTCATTCCCCTGTACACGCCGGAATGCCGCCAGTGCAAGTTCTGCCTGTCGCAAAAGACCAATCTGTGCCAGGCCATCCGCTCCACGCAGGGCCGCGGCCTGATGCCGGACGCCACCAGCCGCTTTTCGCTGAATGGCCAGCCGCTGTTCCACTACATGGGCACGTCCACCTTTTCCAACTACATCGTCGTGCCGGAAATCGCGCTGGCGAAAATCCGCTCCGACGCGCCGTTCGACAAGGTCTGCTACATCGGCTGCGGCGTGACGACGGGCGTGGGCGCCGTCCTGTTCTCGGCCAAGGTCGAGGCGGGCGCCAACGTGGCCGTGTTCGGCCTGGGCGGCATCGGCCTGAACGTGATCCAGGCGGCGAAGATGGTGGGCGCCGATAAAATCATCGGCATCGACATCAATCCGGCGCGCCAGGCCATCGCGCGCAAGTTCGGCATGACGCACTTTATCAACCCGAATGAAGTGGAAAACGTCGTCGATGCCATCGTGCAACTGACGGACGGCGGTGCCGATTATTCGTTTGAGTGCGTCGGCAACACGACCCTGATGCGCCAGGCGCTCGAGTGCACGCACAAGGGCTGGGGCAAGTCCTTCATCATCGGCGTGGCGGCGGCGGGCCAGGAAATTTCCACGCGGCCATTCCAGCTGGTGACGGGACGCGAATGGCGCGGTTCGGCCTTCGGCGGCGCGCGCGGACGCACGGACGTGCCGAAGATCGTCGACTGGTATATGGAAGGCAAGCTCAACATTGACGACCTGATCACGCACCGCTTGCCGCTCGAGCGCATCAACGAAGGTTTCGACCTGATGAAGAGCGGCGAATCGATCCGTTCCGTCGTGTTGTATTAATTTTATCTGACTGTACTCATTGCGCAACACTTGACGGACGGGGCAGGGCGGCGCGCTGTACTTCGCTGCCTGCCCCTGCTAGTGTGAAGACATCACCGCCTTGCTTCGGGAGCCGTCCATGTTTGCCACTGCCTACCTCGCGACCTTGCGCCGCATGCTGCCCGTCTTCCTCGGCGCGGCCCTGTCTTCCCTGCTGGCCTTGTGGTGGAGCAATGCCGCCAGCCTCGCCACGCCCGCCATCTGGCTGGCGCTGCTGGCCACGTATCTGCTGTGCGCACTCCTGTTTACGCCGCTGGCCCGGCAGAGCCGTCAACTGGCGACGCGCCACGTGCGTCACGGCAAGCCGCGCTGATACCCGCTGCGCCTAGCGCGCCGTGCTGGAAAAGCGCTCGCGGTAATCGCGCGGCGTGATGGCGAGTTTCTTTTGAAACAGGCGGCGCAGCCTGTCCTCGCTGTGCAAGCCCGCCTGCACGGCCACCTGTTTTAAGGAAGACACATTGTCTTCCAGCAAGCGGCGCGCCACTTCAAAGCGGGCCGTGTCGATGAATTCCGTGGGACTGGTGCCCGTTTCGCGCTGGAACACGCGCGTAAAATTGCGCTCGCTCATGGCCAGCCTGGCCGCCAGCAGCGGCACGGTAAGCTCTTCGGCAAGATGCTCCATGATCCAGCCCTGCAACTGGCGGATGGTCGGGTGCGTCGTCATCTGGCTCGACAGGTGCACGGAAAACTGCGACTGGCCGCCGGGCCGCTTCAGATACACGACCAGGTCGCGCGCCACTTCCAGCGCGATATCGCGGCTGAAATCGTCTTCCACCAGGGCCAGCGCCAGGTCGATGCCGGCCGTCACGCCGGCCGACGTCCAGAATTTCCCTTCCCGCACGAAAATCGCATCGGCATTGACCTGTATCAATGGATAGCGCTGGCGCAGGCTATCCACGGCGCTCCAGTGCGTGGCAGCGCTCTTGCCGTCGAGCACGCCGGCCTCGGCCAGGAAGAAGCAGCCCGTGCACAGGGCCGCGAGGGTATCGATGCGCGGCGCCGCCTCGGCCACCCAGGCGGCGAGGGCTGGAATATCCTGCAAGACTTGCTCGACGTGGTGGCAGCCGACGATGACGGCCAGGTCGGGCAGGCGGTTCACATCGAGCGCCTTGCTGGCGTGCAGCGACATCAGCGTGTCCGACTCGACCGGGCCGACGGCTGTCGAGGCGATGCGCACGTCGTAGCCGCCGGGCAGATTGCGCAGGCGCAAATGGGTGTTGGCGTAGTCAAACACTTTCATGGCGCCGATGGCTTCGAGCGCCTTGAAGCCGGGATAGACGATGATGTCGACGGTGCGCAGGGGAAATTCTTTGGGGCTTTGCTTGATCATGCGATATGCGCGAGGGGGATAAATACTGCCATAATGCAACAACAGCGATGGCGTAGGTTAGCATGAAATAATCCGCGCGCCCGCTGGCTCCCCACCCACCGGATTCCTCGATATCGTGCGCTTACTCCACATTTTTGCCGCCCTGACATTGCTGCTGGGCTCAACCCTTGCCCACGCGGCCACGCTCAATTTCAATGGCGGCGCCGTCAGCGGCTGCACCCTGCCGGCGTCCAGCACCCAATACACGTGCGCCAGCCTGATCATGGGCAGCACCGACAACGTCGTCATCGCCAGCGGCTATGGCGTGACAGTCAACAGCGATGTGAGCATCGACTACAACCAGGGCCTGAGCATGAGCGGCACGGCGGCCCTGACGGCCAACAAGAATATCGACATCAGCAATGTCAATCCGCCCAACCTGAAGATCACGGGCGGCAGCCTGACGGCCAAGGGCGGCAATTTCAAGGTGGGGTCGCAGGGCGGCACCGTGCTCGTGGCCGATATCTCGGCGGCGTCCGTTTCCCTGGGCGGCACGCCCGTGAAGGTGACGGGCAATATCACGGCCACGGGCAATATCGACATTTCCTCCGGCTCGACGCTGAATGGCGCCATCAGCGGCGGCTCGATCAGCGGCAATTCCAAGGTCACGATCACGGGCAGCGTGAAGGCCAGCGGCAACGTCAGCATCGGCTCCAGCTCGACTATAACGGGACCCGTCAACGGCAGCAGCATCACCACCAGTTCCAGCGTGTCGATTACCGGCGACGTGACGGCGGTCAATTCCTTCAGCCTTGGTTCGGGCAGCAACCTGAATGGCACCACCAAGGCGCCCGTCGTCAGCATCGAGGCAGCGAACAGCCAGGTGCAGGGCGATATCACGGCCAGCACCTCGCTGACAGTCGGTTCGGGCAGCCAGGTGAAGGGCAACCTGACGTCGCCGACCATCGACTTAAAGGCCTCGGGCCTGCTGGTCACGGGCGACGTGAAAGCGTCCAGCTCCCTGAGCATCGCCTCCGGCAATGGCGTGAAGGGTAATGTCGAGGGCGGCAACGTCACGCTGGACTCGTCCAACGCGTATATCACGGGCAATGCGCTGGTCGACCACATCACCCTGGGCTGGCAGGGCCGGGTGCAGCAAACCATCACTTGCAAGGCGTATACACCGTCGAACCCGTGCAGTTGCGTGACGAACAACAGCGGCTGGGCCTTCAATGAACCGATGGGGCCGAAGTGCGGGCCCGGCACGCCGAGCGGACTGCACCATTTCCAGATCGAGCACCCGCTGACGGCGCTCACTTGCCAGGTGCCCACGGTGACGGTGACTGCCTGCGCCGACGCCAGCTGCAGCGCGGTGTACAAGGGTAGCCCCAGCGTCACCGTCAGCCCGGGCGGCGTGTCGACGCAGATCGATGCCAGCGGCGTCAACGCCAATGTCACGGTGCGCCAGACCACGGTGGGCATCGCCACCCTGAGCCTGGTCAGCACGCCCGCCACGACGGGCGCGCTGGTGTGCAAGAGCGGCGGCAACACGAGCAATTGCCAGATCAGCTTTCTCTCCAGCGGCTTCCAGGTAAGCGGCGTTCCGCGCTACGCGGAGGACGTGGCCGTACTGGAAATCAGCGCCTTGCAGACCTCGTCCGGCAACAGGGACGTGTGCGTGCCCATGTTCGCCAGCCAGACCAAGCAATTGAACCTGACTTGCGGGTACAGCAATCCGGACAAGGGAACATTGCCTGCGCGCATCTTTGACAGCGTCCAAAATAGCTATGTCGCCCTGGCTGGCAGCGACCAGAGCAGCTGCGCCGTGGCGAGCACCAAGGTGAATGTGACGTTCGGCGCCGATGGCGTGGCCAGGCCGAACATGCTGTATGCCGACGCGGGAGCGTTGCTCCTGACGGCTGCCTACAATCCGAAAAGCGGCAGCGATAACGGCCTGGACATGAGCGGCAGCGGCACGGTCATCGTGGCGCCAGCGAAATTTCTGTTCACGAAGCTGGCGCCGATTCAGCGCGCGGGCCTGGCGGCGGCGCCCTTGACGTCCGGTACGACCATCATGCTGTCGGCCGTCAACGCGGCCGGTGCCGTGACGAAGAATTTCGGCAACGAAAGCGGTGTCGCCGTGCAAAAAGTCGTGCTTGGCAATATCTTGCTGGCGCCGGTCTACGAAAACCCGGACGTTAACACGCCTGCCAATCCGACGGTCGGCGGCGATCTCGATTTCTTGAAAAAAGGGGGCATCATCACGGCGCCGCCGCTGGTCTGGCCCGAAGTGGGCCAGATCAATTTCACGGCCGCGCTGCAAAACGGTTATCTGGGCAGCAGCCTGACGTCGCCGGGGACGAGCGACCCCGTGCTCTTTTATCCGCACCACTTTGTGACGGAGCTGGTCGTCAAGCAAGTGGACCTCCCGGGGGGGGCGAAGACGGAGTTTCCTTTCCCGTGCAGCGCGCCGCTCGTGTGCGCCGGCAACCGCGCCGTGTATTCGCGCCAGCCCTTTGACCTGACCATCCGCGCCCAGACGGCCGCCGGCAACGAGACGAAGAACTTCGACGCCAGGAATGCCGACATCAACAAAACGCAGGTGCCGCTGGTCCCGTATGACGCGGCCACGGGGAACAACAAATATCCGCCCACGGCGCCATCGGGCAGCACGCTGACGGATGGGGCAACAGTACCTGCGGCCGTGACGGGCGTACCCGTCACCAGTTTTACCAATGGCGTTGCCACGCGCGCCATCGCCTACAGCTTCCCCGCCGCCTATGCCGTGCCCAAGCAGCCGACAGCGCTGGCATCGCCGACGGGGCTGCTGCTGCGCGCGACGTATGCCTATCCGGCAGCTGGCAATGTGAGCTCGGCGCCGGCCGATGGCAAGGAAGCGCAGCTGACCGTGTTCACGGGCCGCCTGATGGTGCCGCATGACTACGGTTCCGAGCGCTATCCCGTGCGCCTGGCCGTGCAGGCGCAGTACTGGGACGGCAAGACCTGGGTCACCAGTCTGCTGGACAGCATCAGCGCCTTCGGCAGCGCGCAGGTGGTGTTTGCCAATTGCAAGAAAACACTGGTGTGCAAGGACTTTGCATTCCCCGCTAACACGGTTATTACTTATACGTTCGACAAGGGCATCTTGCCGCCGAATAGACGCCTGATTGTGGCGGCGCCCGGCGCCGGCAAGACCGGCAGCGTCGATGTGTCCGTGCCCGGCATCGCGTACTTGCCCAGCACCGTGGGCACCGTCGTCTTTGGCGTCTTCAAGTCGGGCCCGGTGATTTACCTGCGCGAGATGTATTGAGCCAGGACAAAGGGTGGGCGCAGAAAGAGGGAAAAACCAGTAACATGCCTGGCTGTGGCATTCCCCCCAACCTCAGACTGGAGTTTCTATGAGCACAACATCGCAGTGGATCGATATCGCCGGCCCGGACGGCAGCTTCCAGGCTTACCTGGCCGTGCCGCACGTGGGCAAGGGCCCCGCCATCATCCTGTTACAGGAAATTTTCGGCGTCAACGAGCACATCCGCGCTGTGGCCGACCAGTACGCGGCCGATGGCTACGTGGTGCTGGTGCCCGACCTGTTCTGGCGCGCCGGTGCGCACATCGAACTGGGCTATGACGCGGACGGCTGGAAGCGCGCCGTCGAACTCATGCAGGCTACCGACAATGCCCACGCCGACGCCGATATCGCCGCCACCATCGCCGTCCTGCGCGCGCGTCCGGAAGTGACGGGCAAGCTGGCCTCCGTCGGCTACTGCTTTGGCGGCCGCTTGTCGTTCCAGACGGCCGCGGCTGGCCTGGTCGACGCGGCCATCGCCTATTACGGCGGCGGCATCCAGAACAAGCTGGACCTGGCCGACCGCATCCAGGTGCCGTTGCTCATGCATTTCGGCGGCCAGGACAGCCACATTCCGCCGGAAGCCGTGCAAAAGATCGCCGAACGCTTCGAAGACCGGCAAGACGTGGAAATCCACATCTACCCGGGCGCCGAGCACGGTTTCAACTGCACCCACCGCGACAGCTACCAGCAGCGCGCCGCCGCCCACGCGCACGGCAATTCCTTGATTTTCCTGGCGGAAAACCTGTAAGGCTGCCTCGCCAGGCCGGCCAGTTGTTATTCTCGAGCCCAATACGCGCCCAGCAACAAAGCCGCATGGGCGCTAAAATAGCGGCTGTGCCGGGCAACGCCCGGCAAACCTGGATGAGGAACCGAATTAAAGATGGCCCAAGTAATTGTTTCTGTAACATTGGCGGCAAGCGCCGAACGCGTGTGGGATTTTATCGGCGGCTTCCAGTCGCTGGCTGAATGGTCGAGCTCGATCAAGACCAGCCTGTCCGAACACGGCGGCCGCGTGCGCCGCCTGAAAACCACGGACGGCGCCATCATCGCCGAACGCCTGCAAAGCTACAGCGAGGCGGACAAGAGCTACAGCTACACCATCGTCTCGGGGCCGATCCCCGTCAAGAACTACCGCTCCACTCTGCGCGTCACGGGCGAGCCGGGCGGCGCTTCCTGCGTGGCGGAATGGGCCAGCGAGTTCGACGCGGCCGAAGGCGTGGAAGAAGTCATGGTGGGTGCGTTCCAGCACCTGTATGAAACGGCATTCATCGACCTGAAACGCATCATGGCAATTTAGAGCGCCTGACAAAAAGTCCATGGCGTTGTTGCGTTGCCTCGCCGTACATTCGTACTGTCTTCGGCAACACGCCTAGCCCTGAACATTTTGTCCAGCACTCTTAAAAAAACACCGGCACATGCCGGTGTTTTGCATGGCGCCTAGCGTTTGACCTTGCCAAACGCTTCGCCCTTGTTCCATGCAGGCAAATTCTTGTCGTTCGCCACTTCATAGCCGAGGTTCAGGGTGAACTGCGCCTGCTGCACCATGCCCGACAGGTCCCACGACGGGTGGTATTCATCCGTTACCTGGTGGTAATCTTTCTTGAACGCCACCAGGCGTTCGCCGGACGCTTTCGGCTCCTTGACGAAGTCGAACGAGCCGTCGCCGGAAAATACGGCCGAACCCACGTTGAAGGCGGGCACGCCAGCCTTGGCAAACGCAAAGTGGTCGGCCCGGTAAAACGCGCCGGACAGGTCGGGAATGGTGGGCGCCAGGCGCAAGCCCATGCGCTTGGCCACCTTGGCGGCGCTCGCGTACAGGCTGCTGCGCTCGGCGCCGGCCACGCCGATGTCGTGCGTCTTGCCGACGAAATTCATGCTGTCGAGGTTCAGGTCGGCGGCCGTTTTCGCCAGCGGCCACAGGGGCTTGCGCGTGTAGGCCGTGCTTCCCAGCATGCCCGTTTCCTCGCCGGCCGGCCACAGGAAGATCTGCGTGCGCCGTGCAGGTTGTTTTACCGCAACTTGCGCCATGGCCAGCAGGGCCGCCGCGCCCGAGGCGTTGTCGATGGCGCCGTTGTAGATGTGGTCGCTTTGCCCTGAGCGGGCGCTGCCTTCGTCATCCTTGCCCAGGTGGTCCCAGTGGGCAGAGTAAATCACAGCTTCGTCCTTGAGTTTCGGATCCGTGCCCGGCACGATGCCGGCCACGTTGAATTGCTCGATGCTGCGGATCTGGCTGTTCAAGACCACCTTGACCGTGGCGTTCAAGGCCACGGGACGGAATTCGCGCGTTTCCGCCTGCGCGCGCAAGGCATCGAGGTCTTGCCCACCCGCCTGGAACAGGGCGCGCGCCATGTCTTCCTGCAGCCAGCCTTCCATCGCATTGCCCGCGCCGGCCAGGTTGAAGCGTTCATGGCCGAAACCGTTGGCCGGCACCGACCACGGATACGACGCGGACGCCGTCGTGTGGATCAGCAGCACGCCGGCGGCGCCCTGGCGCAGCGCTTCCTCGTACTTGTAGACCCAGCGGCCGTACCAGGTCAGCGACTTGCCGGCAAAGCGGTTCGGTTCGGCAACGGTCGGCTGCGGGTCGTTGACCATCAGGATGACCATTTTTCCTTTTAAATCAGCACCCTTGAAGTCGTCCCACTGCTCTTCGGGGGCGCGGATGCCGTAGCCGGCGAACACGACGGGCGCGTCGAACGCCACTGTCTGCTGGCCATTGGCCGCGCCAAAGACGATGTCCTGGCCGAAGGCGGGGGACAAGGTCTTGCCGCCCGCGCTGAAGGTCACTGTGCTCGATGGCAAGGCCTTGCTGCCGACGATGGTCAGCGCCTGGCGATACGTGCCGTCCGGCAATGGTTGTAAGCCGGCCACGGCCGCCTGCGTTTCCAGGTAGCGCACGGCCAGATCGCCGCCGCGCTGGCCCGTGCCGCGTCCTTCCAGCAAGTCGTCGGCCAGGAAGGACAGGTGGGCGCGCAGGGGCGCCTCGGCAACGAGCGGTTGGGCGAGGGTAACCGTGCTGAACAGGCTGGCGGCGAGGACGAAGGGAAAACGCATGACAACTCCAAAAGTGAATACGGGAAAGCAAAGCAGCGGTAATCTTACTCTACCGCAATGCATTGGCGTAGCGCGCGGCGCGCGCCAGCCGATTGGGGCCACAATGGCTGCTGGTCCACCGACAAGGAGCGTTCCATGACTCGCCCTGACTTGCAATCGAGCAATACCCTGCGTACCGCCGACGGCACCTTGATCTACTACAAGGACTGGGGCAGCGGCCCGCCCGTCGTTTTCAGCCACGGCTGGCCCTTGTCTTCCGACGCCTGGGAAGACCAGATGTTCTATCTGGCCTCGCGCGGCTACCGCGTCATCGCGCACGACCGGCGCGGCCACGGCCGTTCCAGCCAGCCGTTCGGCGGCAACGACATGGATACCTATGCCGACGACCTGGCCGCCCTGATCGCCGCGCTGGACTTGACGGGCGCCACCCTCGTCGGCCATTCGACGGGCGGCGGCGAAGTGGCGCGCTACATCGGCCGCCATGGCACGCAGCGCCTGGCCGGCGCCGTGCTCGTGGGCGCCGTGCCGCCGCTGATGCTGCAAACGGCCGACAATCCGCTGGGTTTGCCGCTGTCCGCGTTCGACGCCATCCGCGCAGGCGTGCAGGCCGACCGCAGCCAGTTTTTCCGCGACTTGAGCGAGCCCTTCTATGGCTACAACCGGCCCGGTGCGAAGCCGTCGCAGGGCGTGCGCGACAGTTTCTGGCGGCAAGGCATGCAGGCGGGCATGCCGGCCGCCTACCTGTGCATCAAGCAGTTTTCGGAAACGGATTTCACGGGCGACCTGGCCAGATTCGACGTGCCGACCCTGGTGATCCATGGCGACGACGACCAGATCGTGCCGATCGCCGCCTCGGCGCGCCGCACTGCCGAGCTCATCATCGGTAGCAAATTGCTCGTGTATGCGGGCGCGCCGCACGGCCTGGCGACGACGCACAAGGATAGGCTGAACGAGGACTTGCTGGAGTTCTTGCGCACCTGAAGCCGGGGCGGGCGCCGTGACGGCGAGGCGCCCGCCGTAGCTGTTGCCACACAGAACAGGCGCAGCCGGCATATTGTTGTGTATCGTTTAATGTTGGCAAAATCACGCGCCAAATGCGTGCGGATCGCCGATTTTTCTGGCTTTTTTACGTAGATATGGCGCAAAAAACGGCGTTCTGCGGCATGCAGCCACCCGGTAAGGTCCAGTAAAGAGTAAACTAGCAGATACACTCTTTCGCATTGGGCGATTCGAGCGAACTTGTGAGTGATTTCATGTCTGATACACCAATTTCCTTATTTTCCGACCTTAACCTGAGCGAGCCGCTGATTCGCGCGCTCAAGGATGTCGGTTACGAAACACCGTCGCCTATCCAGGCGGCGACGATTCCATTATTGCTCGCGAACCGCGACGTGCTGGGCCAGGCGCAAACAGGCACGGGTAAGACCGCCGCCTTCGCCTTGCCGATCCTGTCGCGCATCGATCTGAAACAAAGCTCACCCCAAGCCCTGGTCCTGGCACCGACGCGCGAACTGGCCATCCAGGTCGCCGAAGCGTTCCAGGTGTACGCTGCCCACATCCCCGGCTTCCACGTGCTGCCGATCTACGGCGGCCAAAGCTACGGCCCGCAACTGTCGGCCTTGCGCCGCGGCGTGCACGTCGTCGTCGGCACCCCTGGCCGCGTCATCGATCACCTGGACAAGGGTTCGCTCGACCTGTCCAAGCTGAAAACCCTGGTACTCGACGAAGCCGATGAAATGCTGCGCATGGGCTTTATCGACGACGTCGAACGCATTTTGCAAGAAACGCCGGAAGGCCATCAAACGGCCCTGTTCTCGGCCACCATGCCTTCCGTCATCAAGCGCATCGCCACGACCTACCTGGTGAACCCGGCCGAAGTGACGGTCGCCGCGAAGACGGGCACGGCCGACAACATCCGCCAGCGCTACTGGCTGGTGTCGGGCATGCACAAGCTCGACGCGCTGACCCGCATCCTGGAAGCGGAAGCGTTTGACGGCATGATCATCTTTGCCCGCACCAAGTTGGGCACGGAAGAGCTGGCCGGCAAGCTGCAAGCCCGCGGCTTCTCGGCTGCCGCCATCAATGGCGACATCCAGCAAGCCCAGCGCGAGCGCACGATCCAGCAGTTGAAAGACGGCAAGATCGACATTTTGGTCGCCACCGACGTGGCCGCCCGCGGCCTGGACGTCGAGCGCATCAGCCACGTCGTCAACTACGACGTGCCGCACGATCCGGAAAGCTACACCCACCGCATCGGCCGCACGGGCCGCGCCGGCCGCAGCGGCGAAGCGATCCTGTTCATCACCCCGCGTGAAAAGAACTTGCTCAAAGCCATCGAACGCTCGACCCGCCAGCCGATCGGCATGCTGGAACTGCCGACGATCCAGGCCGTCAACGACGTGCGTATCGCCAAGTTCAAGGAACAGATCAGCGAAACCCTGGCCTTGGGCGAACTGGAGCAGTTTCAGTCGCTGATCGAAGATTTCGAACGCGAACAGAACATTCCCGCCATCGAAATCGCCGCCGCCCTGGCGAAGATGGCGCGTGGCAATGTGCCTTTGTTGCTGGACAAAAACAAGGCACGCGAGCAAGCCACGTGGCAGGACGACCGTCCTGCGCGCCAAGACCGCTTTGACCGCCCTGAACGCAATGACCGTTTCGAACGCAATGACCGCTTCGACCGCAACGAGCGCAGCGAGCGCCCGGCCTTCCCGAAAAAGGAACGCATCCAGCGTCCGGCCGACGCCGGCATGCAAACCTTCCGCATTGAGGTAGGTCATCAGCATGGCGTGAAGCCGGGCAATATCGTGGGCGCCATCGCCAACGAAGCGGGCATCGATTCGAAAAACATCGGCCGCATCGAAATCTATGACGACTACAGCGTCCTGGACTTGCCAGACAGCATGCCGAAAGAATTGCTGGATCAGCTGAAAACCGTGTGGGTGGCGGGCCAGCAGCTGCGTATCAGCCGCGACGGCGACGCACCGGACCTGGCGCCGCCAGCCGCGCCGCGCAAGCCGTTCGCCGCCAAGTCCGCGCCAGCGTTCAAGGATGCACCGGCGGACGCGGGCGAAGTTGCCCCGCGCGCGCCGAAGAAGGAACGTCCACGCCCGGGCGTGACGGCCTACCGCATCGAAGTGGGCCGTGAGCACGCCGTAACGCCAAGCAATATCGTCGGCGCCATCGCCAACGAAGCGAACCTGGAAGCCAAGCATATCGGCCGCATCGATATCTTTGACAACTACAGCGTGCTGGACTTACCGGAAGGCATGCCGCCGGAAATCCTCGACCACTTGAAATCGGTTGTCGTTTCGGGTCAGAAACTGCGCATCAGCCTGGACGATGGCACGACGGAGCGCAAGCCTGCGCCGCCGCGTCCGAAGTCGCCACCCCGTAAAACGTACAAGTAAGCCATCCCCACGGGCGCTTCGGCGCCTGTGTCGCGGATTGGAGACACATCCCCCACTGGCGCATTCGCGCCAGTTTTTATTTTCCCTCAAGAAATAAACATGGTTGCCGCGTTATGGTTGGCGGCAGGTATCGCCATCTGCCGGCAATGGCCGCCGCTCCTTTGCATCTTTTTATCGGCGTAAACGCCATCTTTATTGCCTGTCGCATCGATACATAATTTTTTATTAATTATTGTATGTGCACGCAATTTAAATTTTGCATTTCAATAAAATCAATCAAGTTGAATCAAAGTAAATCCTAAAATATAAATAAATTGACTTTTATTAAATTGTTTGACTGGCGTCACTGTCGCCGAGGCGATATATCATGGGTGCTTGATGTGGTATATTGTTTTTATGTTTTTGTTATGCTAGTTGAAAAAAATAGAGGAGCGACGATGCGGGTCAATACGCCTATCACGCAAAATGAATACGTATTAAATGAAGGCATGACGATTGTTTCCACCACGGATTTACAGGGAAACATCAATTACGCCAATCAGTATTTCATTGAAGTCAGCGGTTTTTCAGAAATGGAACTGCTGGGTGCGCCACAGAATATCCTGCGCCATCCCGATATGCCGGCCGAAGCGTTTGCCGACCTGTGGGACACCATCAAGACGGGCATGCCCTGGACTGGCATGGTCAAGAACCGCTGCAAGAATGGCGATTTCTATTGGGTCTTCGCCAATATCACGCCCGTCATCGAAAGCGGCCGCCCGATCGGCTATATGTCCGTGCGCACCAAGCCCACGCGCGAGCAGATCAACGAAGCGGCAGCCCTGTATAAAAGTTTCAAAGATGGCAATTCCGCCAACCTGGCGATCCGCAATGGCCGCGTCGTGCGCCAGGGCTGGGCCGCCAAGCTGGCCGAATGGCGCAAGCTGAGCCTGTCGCAAGACCTGGCCCTGCATTGCATCGTCTTCGGCGTGGTGCTGGCCATCCTCGGTTGCGCCGTGTGGAATATCGACGGTGACACGAGCACGGCCACGCGCAGCTGGCTCAGCGGTGCCGCCGCCGCCGCCGTGGCGCTGATGCTGTATTTCTGGGCCCATCTGCACAATTCCCTCGTCGCCCCGCTGGGCGACGCCATCACGGTAGCGCGCAAGATGGCCGGCGGCGACTTGACGGGCGTCATCGACAAGGTGCGCGACGATGACATGGGGCAATTGATGGCGGCCTTGCGCCAGACCAACATCAACTTGCACAGCATCATCGGCGACGTGCGCGCCAACTTCGAGGATATCCGCATCACCACGGCGGAAATTGCCACGGGCAATATGGACTTGTCCAGCCGCACGGAATCGCAGGCGTCCAGCCTCGAGCAGACGGCGGCCAGCATGGAAGAACTGACGTCGACCGTGCAAAACAGCGCCGACCATGTGGCCACGGCCAACGACCTGGCGGCGCAGGCGTCCACCGTGGCGGCCAAGGGCGGCACCATCGTCAGCGAAGTGGTCACCACGATGGATGAGATCAGCTCGTCGTCGCGCAAGATTCTCGACATTATCGGCTTGATCGACGGCATCGCCTTCCAGACGAATATCCTCGCCTTGAACGCGGCCGTGGAAGCGGCCCGCGCGGGCGAGCACGGTCGCGGCTTCGCCGTCGTGGCCGGCGAAGTGCGCAGCCTGGCGCAGCGTTCGGCAACGGCCGCGAAAGAAGTGAAAAACCTGATCGACCATTCGATCGCCACCGTGAACGCGGGCAGCGTGCTGACCAGCAATGCGGGCGCCACCATGGCGGAAGTGATCGCCTCGGTAGCCCGCGTGACGGAAGTGATGGACGAGATTTCCTCGACCACGCGCGAGCAGAACCAGGGCATCGGGCAAGTCAACCAGGCCGTCATCCACATGGATGGCATCACGCAGCAGAATGCGGCGCTGGTGGAGCAGGCGGCCGCGGCCGCCACCAACCTGGCGCAGCGCACCGACAGCGTGGCCCAGTCGATCGGCATTTTCAAGCTGAAGGCGTCGCCCAAGCGCAAGGTTGCCGGCGTGGGCCGCAGCGTGGGCGCGGGCGTCGCGTCGCGGGCCTTGCTGAAGGCACGATAAGCATGCCACTCCCGCCAGCGCCATGCTGGCGGGAATCACTTCCGTACCCGGTACACCTCGCCGCCGCGCACCTGCTTCACCACCCCATCCCCGCCAAACAGAATCACATATTCCCCCTGCGCGCCCGAGGCCGCCGGATAGGTGTACATCCACACTTCCTTGCCGCTGTCGAAACGGATGGACGTGCTGTCGCCCAGTGCGGCGCGCACCTGTTCGCGCGTGCTGTTGCCCACTTGCACCGTCTGTTCCAGGGTGGCGTAGGGCACATTCTTGCTTGCTTGCAAGGCGCGCGTGCCGGAGCAGGCGGCCAGCAGCGTCAACAAGATCAGCGACAGCCACTTCATGGCGCCACCTCGTCCATGTAAGTAAATTCCAGCAGGGTGTCGTCCGGCCAGTTGTTATCCCACAAGGGCGCGTAGTACGTGCGGTCAAGCAAGACCTGGCAATCGCAATAGGGCAGCGAGGCGGGCGTTTGCTCGCCGCCCGCGTACAGCATGGTGAACGGCAGCGCCAGGCGGCGCTCGCCGTGCACGAGGGTCACGCCGAACAGGGGACGGTCCGTGAAGAACAGATAATTGCCATCCGGCTCGGAACACACTTTATCTGTGCTGTAGAGCATGCTGGACAGCCAGGCGATGATTTGCGGGTCGTTCGAGATCAGGCCCGAATCCATGCCGGCGCGGCATTCCAGGCGCAGGTCGCCCAGGCGCCGCGTGCCGGGCGGCAAGCCGGGCGTGATCACTTGCGCGCGCCAGCTCATGGTGGTGGCCTTGCGGTTGGCCAGCAGCACGGCGTCTTCGCGCGCCGCTTGCGCATTGCGCACGGGGGCAAAGCTGTTGTCTTCGGCCAAGGGCAAGGGGATGCTGACCGTGTCGCCGGCGATGCGCAGCTGCACGCCCTGCATGTCCACGCCGGGCTGGCGCGGCAGCAAGCGGAAGCGCAGCACGGCCTGCGGCGCCAGCGCATGGTCGCGCTCGAAGCGGTCCACGCCCTGCAGCATCTTGCGGTAGGACTTGTCGACGGGGTCGCGCGTGGCGTCCACCTTCACCTGCGGCACGGGCGCGGTTTGCGCCAGCGCAATAGGGCCGTGGAGCAAGCCTATGATCAGCAGTAATCGATAAATACGCATGGCTTGATGCTACGCCTTTTTTCGCATCCGCCACGCACGGGTGGGCGTGTCTGTACTCGCTATCAGTACTCGCTGTATTTGCGCGCGTCGCCGCGCACCTGCTGCGCCGGGTATTTCTGTGCGTTCAGTTGCATCTTTTCCAGCACGGCCGCGTGCAGGTCGACGCCGCTCTTGTCGGCCAGGCGCACCAGGTACATCAGCACGTCGGCCAGTTCGTGGCGGATGCCCGTGCGCTTCGCCTCGTCCAGTTCGCTATCCGCGCCCGTGGCCAGCCACTGGTAGTGTTCCGCCAATTCCGCCACTTCCACGGACAGGGCCATGGCCAGGTTTTTCGGCGTGTGGAACTGGTCCCAGTCGCGCTCGTCGGCAAAGGCGCGCAGGCGCGCGCGGATGTCAAACAGGCTGTCGCTGGGCGCGCTCATGCCGCCGCCTGAAGCGGTTTTTCCATGAAGACACTGAATGGGTCGTCGGGATAGTCGCCGTACGGTCCCCGCCGCTGGTAGCCGTGGCGCGCGTACAGGGCGATCGCCTCGGGCTGGTGGATGCCCGTTTCCAGGGTCAGCAAGCGGCAGCCGCGCGCCAGCGCCTGTTCTTCCAGCAAGGCCAGCAAGCGTTTCGCCAGGCCCAGTCCCCGGCTGTCAGGGTGCACGTACATGCGCTTGACCTCGCCGAAAGCGGGCGTGACGACGATGGCGCCGCAGGCGCGCGCCGTGCCGGCCGCATCGCGGGCGACGGCAAACAGCAGGGTGTCCGGCGGTACGGACGCCAGGTCCAGCGAGTAGACGCATTCGGCCGGATACAGGGTCTGTTGATATGCATCAAGTTCGGCGATCAGGGTTTGCACGTCGGCTTGCTGCGGCGATTCCAGGCGGATGGTCATGGGGAGGTCGTATGAATGGGACTTCCCCCATGGTATCACTGCGGCCGCGCCAGGCGCAGCGTCAGGCCGATGGGCGACATCACAAAACCCATCAGTTCCTGCGCCTCGCCGCCATCGGGCGTGTCGACGCCGGCGATGTCGAAGCTGCCCAGCAGCATGGCCATGGCGATCTTGATTTCCAACAAGGCCAGGTAGCGGCCCGGACACGTGCGCAAGCCGGCGCCGAAGGGCATGGCGGCGCGCTTGTTGTTCGCCTCGCCCCCTTCGGCCAGCCAGCGCTCGGGCTGGAAGGCTTGCGCGTCGGGAAAGTGCGCATCGGACACCGTGTCGTGGCGCATCACGCACCACACGAGGGTGCCGGCCGGCACGGCGATATCGGCGATGACCGTGTCGCGCAGCGCTTCCACGGGCAGGAAGGGGGCCACCGGCTTCAGGCGCATGGCTTCGCTGGCGCAGGCGCCCAGGTAGTCGAGGCTATCCATCTGCTCGATCGTGAAGCGGGCCGTGTCGGGCGCCAGGCGCCGCACTTCCTCGCGCGCCCGCGCCAGGGTGTGCGGATGGCGTTGCAACAGGTAAATCATCCAGGACAGCGTATTGGCCGTCGTATCCTCGCCCGCCAGCAGCATGGTCAGCACATTGCCGGCCACGGCGCGGTCGTTCACGCCGCTGTCCTTTTCGTCGGCGGCGGCGATCATCGCTTCGAGCAGGTTGGGCGGACGCTCGCGGCGTGCCGGGTCGCGCGCCATGCGCGTGCGCGCCTGCTGCACCAGGTCGGCCACGGCGGCGGACAGGGCCGCCACGTCGCGGTCCAGGCGGCGGTCGACGGGCAGCTTGACGTAGCGCCAGTACGGGAACATGGACAGGCTGCGCCGCGCCACGGCGGGCAGGATGGCGTCCATGTGGCGCTGGATCACGTCTTCGCCCGCTTCCAGCGTATTGACCTCGGTGCCGAAGGCGAGGCCGGCGATGATGTCGACCGTGTAGCGTTTCAGGTCGCCATCGAGGTTGATCGCTTGGCCTTGCGTGGCGGCAAGATGCCAGCGCCGCCGCAGGCGCTGCGCCACCGTCGCCAGCGCGGAGAAGTAGGCCTTGACGGCGCCGGGCGCCATGCCGGCCATGACCATGCGGCGCTGGTTGCGCCATTCCATGCCCTCGGCCAGGAACAGGCCGGGGATGCCGCCCATCTCCTCGGAAACGATGGAGCTGCTCAGGGGGCGGCGAAAGCCGTCGGGCCGGTCGCGCAGCACGGCGGCGACGGCCTCGCTGTCGGCCACCACCAGCACCAGGGTGCGGCCGAACCAGGCGCGCATGTAGGGGCCGTAGCGCCGCACCCACGCTTCCACGTCGCGGTGGATGCGCGTGAGCTTGATCTGCAGGCTGTTGCCGACGATGGGCAGGGCGAATGGCCCCGGCAGGCGGCGAATCTGGCGCAGGACCGTGGTGGCGGGCGCGGCGGCGTGGTCGAGCGGGGGCATGGCGTACTCCTGGTGGATGGCGACAATGACTTCACTGTAGCGCGCTTGCACGTCCGCGTCTTGAACGAATACGACATCGGGCGCGGCCGGAAATTGCCGGTACAATCGTCGCCATGCCTGCCGCCCCTACGCCCCTGACCCGCCTGATCGCGCCGCGCACGGCGCTCGCTTCCTGCGTGCGCGCCTTCCTCGTGCGCGACACCACGGGCTGCGCGCCGCTGCCGCCGGCGCAGCGCCTGAACCGCTTTCCCGCCGCGCCCATGTGCAGCATCGTCTGGACCGTCGCGGGCGACGTGGAAGCGGCAGCGCCGGGCCTGTCGCTGCGGGACGTGCGCATGCCGCCCGCGCTGTTCGGCGGCCCCCGCTCGTATCCGCTGGTCAGCTACAACCCCGGCCCCGTGCATACGTTTGTGGTGATGTTCTACCCGGCCGCCCTGCATGCGTTGTCGGGCGTCTCGATGGATGGCTTGCTGGACCAGTTCCGCCCGCTCGACGCGCTGTTCGATGGGGACTGGCTGGCCCTGTCGGACGCCGTGCTGGCGGCGCCCGACGATGCGGTCCGCGTCAGGCTGGTGGAGGATTTTCTCGCGCCGCGCTGGGCGCTGGCGCGCAAGAGCGGCGACCATCCGGCCGGCGCCGTGCAGGACTGGGTGCGCCGCCTGGCCGTGCAGGCGGCATCGACGGGCCTGGCCAGCAGCGCGCGCAATATCGAGCGCCGCATCAAGGCCTGGGCCGGCCAGCCCATGCGCACCTTGCGCCGCATGCGCCGCGCGGAACAGCTGTTTCTCGACGAGCGCGGCGCCATCCTGCAGGGCACGGCGTCCTGGTCCGACGTCGCCGCCAGCGGCGGTTACGCCGACCAGGCCCATTTTTGCCGCGAGACGCGCGAAATCACGGGCTTGAGCCCCACCGAGCTGGCGCGCGCCATGCGCGACGATGAAAGCTACTGGATATACAGGGTGTGGAGTTGAACAGGATTTGTTACCCGGTGTAGACGACGCCTTTGCGCAAGGTCACTTCATGGTGCCCCGCGCCGGGCGCCATCATGGGGAAGCAGTTTTCCGCGCCGTGCACGCGCACGTCGAGGAAGTACGGGCCCTCCGATGCCAGGCAGGCCGCCAGTGCCGCGTCGAGCTCCTCGCGCCGGCTCACCGTGCGCGCCTGCCAGCCGAACGCGCGCGCCAGGGCGACGAAATCGGGCAGCGCTTCCGTGTAGCTGTGGCTGTAGCGCCCGCCATGGATGAGTTCCTGCCACTGGCGCACCATGCCCATGTAGCCATTGTTCGACAACACCACTTTCACGGGCAGGCGGTGCTGCACCGCCGTGGCCAGTTCCTGGATATTCATCAAGATCGACGCGTCGCCGCTGACGCACACGACGCGCTTGCCCGGATGGGCGATCTGCGCGCCGATGGCGGCCGGCAAGCCATAGCCCATGGTGCCGGCGCCGCCCGAGGTGAGCCAGCGGCGCGGCTGCTCGAAGCGCAAGTGCTGCGCCGCCCACATCTGGTGCTGGCCCACGTCGGTGGAAACGATGGCGTCGCCGCCGTCCATGCCGTCCAGCGCCGCCTGCAGCCGCCGCATCAGCGCCTGCGGCGCGATCACCTCCGGCGTATCGTCGAACGCCAGGCTGTCCTGGGCGCGCCAGGCGTCGATGCGCTGCCACCACGGCTGGCGGTCCGCCAGCAGGCGTCCGCGCAGCTGCACCAGCAAGGCGGCCAATATGGGCGCGCAATCGCCGCGCAAGGCCACGTCGGCGTGCACCACCTTGTGTATGGAGGCCGGGTCGATGTCGATGTGGATGACCTTTGCGCCAGGACAAAACGCATCCAGGCGGCCCGTGACCCGGTCGTCGAAGCGGGCGCCGACGCAGACGATCAGATCGGCATGGTGCATGGCCAGGTTCGCTTCCAGGGTGCCGTGCATGCCCAGCATGCCGAGGAAGGCCGGGTGCGAGGCGGGAAAGGCGCCCAGGCCCAATAAGGTCAGGGTGCACGGCGCGGCGGCCAGTTTCACCAGTTGCTGGAAGGCGGCGCAGGCATCCAGGCCGGAATTGACGAGGCCCCCGCCGCCATAGAACACGGGCTGGCGCGCGCCGGCGATCAGGCTGGCGGCCCGTTCCAGATCGGATGCTGCCGGCAGGGGCGTGGCGGCGGCAGATGCGGCGGGCGGCAGCGGCGCGTGCTGCGTGACGGGCGCCAGCTGCAGATCCTTGGGAAAATCGACCAGCACGGGGCCGGGCCGGCCCTGCGTGGCCTGGATAAATGCTTCGTGCATGACGGCGGCCGTTTCCTCGGCCGCGCGGATTTGCCGGTTCCACTTGGTGACGGGGCGCGAAATGCCCAGCGCATCGCATTCCTGGAAGGCGTTGGTGCCGATGCTGGTGCTGGCCACCTGGCCGCTGATGCAGATGACGGGAACCGAATCGCACAGGGCGTCGAGCAAGCCCGTGGTGGTGTTGCTCATGCCGGGACCGGACGTGACGAAGACGACGCCGGGCCGGCCCGTGCTGCGCGCATAACCTTCGGCCGCGTGCACGGCCGCCTGTTCGTGGCGCACCAGCACGTGACGCAGGCGGGGCTGCGCGTGCAGCGCGTCGTACAGGGGCAGCACGGCGCCGCCCGGGTAGCCGAAGACGGTGTCGACGCCCAGGGCCAGCAGGGTGTCGATCAGGGTGCTGGCGCCGTTGCGCGGCGCAAGGTCGGCGGCGGGAGCGAGGAGGGGAGCGGGATCGGGTTTCATGGCCTTATTTTCTGCCTGATGGGGCAGAAAAGGCTGCTGGTTTTCTCGTATAGAATGCGATATTCAGTAAAATTTGCTGTGAAATAAGGATATGACAGAATGAAACTGGATAAATTCGACCTCGCCATCCTGACGGCCCTGCAGCAGGATGCCCGCATCAGCCTGCACGACCTGAGCGCCAAGGTGGGCCTGACCTCGTCGCCGTGCTGGGCGCGCATCAAGCGCATGGAAGACGATGGCGTCATCGAAGGCTACACGGTGAACGTCAACGCGGCCAAGGTGGGGCTGGCCGACACCGTCATCGTGCAAGTGACGCTGGACGACCATTCCGACCAGGCCCTGTTCGAATTCGGCCACGCGCTGGCCATGATCCCGGAAGTGCTGGAAGCGTTTCTCGTCTCGGGCGACTACGATTACTATCTGCGCATCGCGGTGAGCGACACGCGCGACTACGAACGCCTGCTGCGCGAGCGTTTATATAAAATTCCCGGCATCCGCCACAGCAAATCGAGTTTCGTGTTGCGCCAGCTCAAACAGAGCTACCTGCCCTTGCAGCGATAAGTCTGCCTGCACGGCGGGAGTTTTTCCCTGGTTCCCCGATGGTGACTGTCCGATACTGGACAGTAATAAAAACCACGATAAAACTGGGGATACGCATGAAACTGACTTTATTGGCCGCCGCCGCCATGGCCCTGTGCCAGGCGCACGCCGCCGAACCGGCCGCAGCCAGCCTGGCCGCGAACCTGGCCACCTCGGGTGACTTGCCCACCGTCATCATCACGGGCAGCATGCCGCTGCCCACCGTGGACCAGCCGCGCGACACCCTGGCCGCGCCCGTGCAGACGGCCAGCGCGCAGCAGATCGCCCGCAGCGGCGCGCTCGACATCTCCGCCTTCCTGCGCCGCAACCTGGGCAGCGTCTACGTGAACGAGGTACAGAACAACCCGTTCCAGCCCGACGTCAGCTACCGCGGCTATACGGCGTCGCCCCTGCTGGGCACGCCGCAAGGGTTGTCCGTGTACCTGGACGGCATGCGCTTGAACCAGCCGTTCGGCGACGTCGTCAGCTGGGACTTGATCCCGCGCATGGCCATCGAGTCGCTGACCCTGATGCCCGGCTCGAACCCCCTGTTCGGCTTGAATACCCTGGGCGGCGCGCTGGCGCTGCAAACCAAGGATGGCCGCAGCAGCCCCGGCACCGCCATCGAAGCGCGCCTGGGTTCCGACAAACGGCGCGCCGTCGAGGTCGAGCATGGCGGCAGCAATGCGCAAGGCTGGCACTGGTATGTGACGGGCAACCGCTTCAAGGAAGACGGCTGGCGCGACGATTCGCCGTCCGACGTGCGCCAGGTGTTTGGCAAGCTGGGCTGGAGCGATGCGCGCACGGATATCGCCGTTACCGTAGCCCACGCGGACAATGCGCTGACGGGCAACGGCTTGCAGGAACAGCGCCTGCTGGCGCGCGATTACCGCAGCGTGTATACCAAGCCGGATTTGACGCAGAACAAATCGACCCTGCTGAACCTGACGGGCAAGCACCAGGCCGGCGCGGCCTTGCTGCTGTCCGGCAATGTGTACTACCGCAAGATCGACACGCACACGTTCAATGGCGACTTGAACGACGAGTCGCTCGACCAGTCCGTCTACCAGCCGGGCGTGGCCGAGCGGGCGGCCCTGGCGGCGGCCGGCTACACGGGCTTTCCCGCCAGCGGGGCGAACGCGGCCAATACGCCCTTCCCGAAATGGCGCTGCATCGCCAACGTGCTGCTGAACGACGAGCCGGCCGAAAAATGCAATGGCATGCTCAACCGCAGCCATACGCGGCAGGAAAACTATGGGCTTTCGGGCCAGTTCACCGCGCTGGCCGACGTGGCGGGAGCGCGCCATGCCGTCACGGCCGGCGCCGCCTATGACACGAGCCACGCCACGTTCCGCCAGACGAGCCAGTTCGGCTACCTGAATCCGGACCGCAGCATCACGCCTGTGAACTTCTTTGCCGACGGCACGGAAATCGATGACGACGGCACGCCCGTCGACAACCGGGTCGACTTGAGCGGGCGCATGCGCACGTGGAGCGTGTATGCGAGCGACAGCATTGCGTTGAATCAAGACCTGACCTTGACCGTCTCCGGCCGCTACAACCGCAGCACGGTGCGCAACCGCGACGCCATCACGCCCGGCGGCGGCAGCGGTTCGCTGGACGGCGACCACCGTTTCAGCCGCTTCAATCCCGCCATCGGCCTGGCGTATGCGCCGGCCGCGGGCATCAGCGCGTATCTCGGCTACAACGAAGGCAGCCGCACGCCGACGGCCATCGAGCTCGGTTGCGCCGATCCGGAAAATCCGTGCCGCCTGCCCAACGCCATGGCCGGCGACCCGCCATTAAAGCAGGTCATCACGAAGACGTGGGAAGCGGGCGTGCGTGGCCAGTGGGGCGAGGTGGCCCGCTGGAGCGCGGGCGTGTTCCGCGCGGAAAATCACGACGATATCCTGTTCGTGGCCGACAACCAGGCGGGGTTTGGCTATTTCAAGAATTTCGGCAAGACGCGCCACCAGGGCGTGGAACTGGCGCTTGATGGCAAGGCGGGCATGCTGGACTTCGGCGTCAACTACACGTGGCTGCAGGCGACGTATCAAAGCCGGGAGCTCGTCAACGGCAGCGCCAACAGCAGCAGCGATGCGGAAGCACCGGGCCTGGAAGGCAATATCGTCATCACGCCCGGCAAGCGCATTCCCTTGACGCCCAGCCATATCCTGAAGGCGCATGTGGATATTCAGGGCGGACGCGACTGGACGGTGGGCCTGGCCATGACGGCCGTCTCCAGCGCCTATGCGCGCGGCAATGAAAACAATGTGCACCAGGCTGGCGGCCCAGCCTACCTGGGCGCGGGCAAGAGCGGCGGCTATGCCGTGGTCGAGCTGAACGGCAAATACCAGCTGACGCCACGGCTCAGCGTGTTTGCCCAGGTGAATAACCTGTTCGACCGGAAATATGCGACGGCGGCCCAGCTGGGTGCGACGGGTTTCGACGCCAACGGCAATTTCGCCGCCCGCCCGCTGCCCGCCGTGAACGGCGAGTATCCGATGGTCAATGCGACGTTTTATGCGGCCGGCGCGCCGCGCAGCGTGAATGTGGGCGTGCGCTATGCGTTTTAAGGATGGACCTGCTCGATGATGCCATTGCGCAGCGCCAGGTGCACGAGGGCGGCGGGGCCGGGCACGTCGAGCTTTTCCTTGATGCAAGTCTGGTGGTTGGCCACCGTCTTGCTGCTGACGTGCAGCAGGCGGGCGCAGTCGGCAGCGCTGCGGCCTTCGGCCAGCAGGCGGAAGATTTCGAATTCGCGCTGGCTCAGGCTGCTCAAGCGGTCCGCTTCCATGTTGGCCGTGCCTTGCAGCACGCCGGGCGCGCTGTGCGGGTCCAGGTAGCGCCGGCCCGCGTGGGCGGCGCGCACGGCGTCGACCAGGTGTTCCGGGTCGGCCTGCTTGCTGACGAAGCCGCAGGCGCCGCCGTCAAACGCGCGCGCGATCAGCTGGGGCGTGTCGTGCATGGTAAACACCAGCACGCGGGCGCCCGCGTCGCGCGCGAGCAGCTTGCGCAGCAATTCCAGGCCGCCGATGCCGGGCATGGACAAATCCGTCACGCAGACGTCGGGCGCGTGCTCCTGGTACAAGCCATACGCCGTTTCGCCATTGCCCGCCTCGGCCACGACGGCGATGTCGCCGCCCTGTTCCAGCAGGCGCCGGTAGCCCGTGCGCACCACGGGATGGTCGTCCACCAGCATCACGCGGATCGGCCGCATGCCGCTGTGCATGGCGTTCATGGCGCTCATGCCGCGCACCGTGCCGCCAGGGCCACTTCGATGCGCAAGCCGTTGCCCAGCGCATTGATCCAGCGGATATGGCCGCGCAGACCGGCCACGCGCTCGCGCATGCCCAGCATGCCGAAACCGTCTGCTGGCGTCTTGTCCTGGCGCAAACCCCGGCCATTGTCTTCGATGGCCAGGTGCAGCAAGCCGTGCGCATCGGCGCGCAATTCCACCGTGGCCCGGTCGGCGCCCGCGTGGCGCGCCACGTTCGTCAAGCCTTCCTGCACCAGGCGGTAGATGGCGGTGGCGGTGCTGTCGTCGAGGCCGGCGGGGATGGCGTGCGGCGCGAAATGGCAGGCGATGCCGTGCTGCTGGGTCCAGCTGTCGCACAGCGCCTGCAGCGCCGGCGCCAATCCCAGGCTGTCGAGCACGGGCGGGCGCAGCCGGCGCAGCATCGTGCGCACCATCGCGTGCAGCGCTTCCGACGAGCGGGCGATGCTGGCGGCGCACGCCTGCACGTTCGCCTGGTCGCCCTCGCGCGCGCGCAGGATGTAGCTGGCGGCGGCGCGGATGGCCGTGCAATCCTGTCCCACTTCATCGTGCAGCTCGCGCGCCAGCGCGCAGCGTTCCTCTTCCTGCGCGCGCAGCAGGCGCTGCGTGAGGGCGCGGTTTTGCGCCAGCAGCAGCGCCACCTGGCGGCCGCGCCGCATGGCAAAGCCGGCCAGCGCCAGCACCAGCAGCAGCAGGCTCAGGGCCAGTTCATCGAGCTGCCAATGTTCCTGGCGCCAGAGCGACTGCGTCAGCCGTTCGGCCAGGTCCAGCCTGGCGGCCAGCAGGAAAAAAGCCAGCGCCAGCGCGCAGCACAGCAGGACGGTCCGGCGCGGCCGGGCGTGCGCGCTTGCCTGGGCGCCAAATTGATGGTGTTCCATGATGCTGCTCCCTGAGCACGGTCGATCTCTTTGTTGTGCAAGCTTCATGCCATCGCTGCAGGGGCTGTGGCCGGGCGCGTGGCGGGGAGAGACAAGTGTTCCAGGATGGAACAGGTGTACCGCGATGTGACGGGAAGATGATGGTGCGGCAGACGCGGTTTTCGAGCTTATCTGAAGTCGGGCCGGCACGCTGGCGCGCACGTCTGCAGTGTGCGCTCTTGTTGTTCAAATGTAACGTTGAGATTCCTCAAACTTTCATAGATAAAACAAAACAAAGTTTCGCGGAGTTAGATAAAAAATAAATAAATGATATTAAAAATATGATATTTGTTTTATACGATTTGCTATATTTGTTGACACTTTTGTGAAAAAGCTGAAAGCGGGCGTCAGACCTGCCGACCTATCTATCCACAACAATCAAGGGAATAGAATGAATCGTTTATCACATGCGCGGGTATCGCCCGCCACCGCCAATCCGCCCGCTACCCGCGGTCGCGTCGCCGTCCTTGCCGCGCTGGCCACCTTGTCTGTGCTGGGCTCGGCACCGGCCCTGGCCGGTGTCCTGACTTTCGACAACTTGCGTCCCGACGTGTATGAAAGCGGCCAGACGCTCAATACGTCGAGCTACAACCTGCTGTTCCTGGCCGACCCGACGACGGCGGCCGGCGGCGGCGTCAGCGGCGTGGGCGCCATCCTCGATGGCCGCGTGGGTTCGTCGTGCGATATCGCTGCCTGCCCGCAGGGCGCCACCGGCAATTACCTGGCTATCCTCAACGATGGCGGCGTGAATTTCACGCGCGCCGACCACCAGGCATTCACCCTGGCCGGTTTCGATTATTCCTTTATCGCTCCCGTGTCCGGCTTGCCGAACCAGAATTGGGGCCAGCTGCAGCTGAGCGGCACCCTCAGCGACGGCCAGGTGATCAGCACCTCGCTGGCGTTTCCCGGCCAGGGCAGCGATGGCAATTACCATTTCCAGAGCGCTTCCCTGCTGGGCGGCTTCAGCAACTATGCGTTTACGGGCCTGACCTTCAATGCGTGCATCTTCAACGATACGGGCGCGTGCAGCAATTCCCTCGATTTCCCCGCCTTCAACCAGGGCCAGTTTGCGCTCGACAATATCAACATCAGCGCCGTGCCGGAACCGTCGACCTACATGCTGATGCTGGCCGGCCTGGGTGCCATCGGCATGCTGTCGCGCCGCCGTACCGGCAAGTTCGCCGCCTCCACCGTGCAAGGAGCGTAAGATGAAATTACGTCCCGTTTCGCTCGGCATCCTCTTGCTGGCCGCCAGCCTGGCGCAAGCGGCGCAGGCGCAGGAACGCCGCTCCTACATCGTGCAATTGGTCGACAAGCCGGCCGCCACCTACACGGGCCAGGTCGACGGCCTGGCCGCCACCAAGCCGGCCCCCGGCGCGCGCATCAACGTGGGCGCCGCCGATGTGCAGGCCTATTTGAGCTACCTCGACACCAAGCAGGCCGCCGTGGCCGGCACCGTCAGCGCGGCTGAAATCACGCACCAGTACAGCGTCGTCTTCAACGGCTTTTCCGCCTTGCTGACGGACGATGAAGTGCGGGCCCTGAAGAAAAACAGCGGCGTGGCCAGCATCAGCGCCGACTCCATCCTGCAGCTCGACACCAGCTACACGCCCAGCTTCCTGGGCCTGGACAAGCCGGGCGGCATCTGGGAGCAGCTGGGCGGCAAGGCGCACGCGGGTGAAGACATCATCATCGGCATCGTCGACAGCGGCATCTGGCCGGAAAACACGGCCTTTGCCGACCGCCTGGACGAGAATGGCGTACCTAGCCACAGCGGCAACAATGTCGTGTACGGCGCGCCGCCGGCCAGCTGGCAGGGCACTTGCCAGACGGGCGAAGGTTTCTCCGCCGAGAATTGCAACAACAAGCTGATCGGTGCGCGCTACTACCGCGCCGCCACGTCGGCGCTGCACTGGACGGAATTTTTGTCACCGCGCGATTCCGTCGCCGGCCTGACGGGGCACGGCGGCCATGGCACGCATACGGCGTCCACGGCGGGCGGCAACAATGGCGCCCTGGCCACTTCGAACGGCGTCTCGCTGGGCAAGGCGTCCGGCATGGCGCCGCGCGCCCGCATCGCCGCCTATAAGGTGTGCTGGACGGCCGCCTCGACGGGCCGCAACGGCTGCGCCACGGCCGACAGCGTGGCCGCCATCGACCAGGCGGTCAAGGATGGCGTGAACGTCATCAACTTCTCCATCGGCCCGAACGCGGGCGGCGGCGCCTTCGACGAGCCGACGGAAGTGGCCTTCCTTGGCGCGGCGGCGGCCGGCGTGTTTGTCGCTACATCGGGCGGCAATTCCGGCCCGGCCACGCCCGCACCCGACGTGCCGGCGCCCGTGTCGCACATCAGCCCGTGGCTGGCAACGGTGGCCAATTCCACCCACAACCGCCTGTACGCGGCCAACGTCACTCTCAGCAGCGGCACGAAACTGGAAGGCGCATCGAGCAATGCGAATACGCCGGCGCTGCCGCTGATCCAGTCGCGCGACGCGGGCCTGGCCGGCGTGCTGCCGACGGATGTCAACTTGCTGCGCTGCTTCGGCGTGGCCGATGCCACGTCGGCGTATCTCGACCCGGCGAAAGTGGCGGGCAAGATACTCGTGTGCGACCGTGGCGGCAACGTGCTGGTCAACAAGAGCGCGAACGCCAAAACGGCCGGTGCGGCGGGCGTGATCATCGCCAACGTGGCCGGCGGCGCCAACACCGTCATCAACCAGGCGCACGCGCTGTCGACCGTGCACCTGGCGCAGGCGCAGGGCGACGCGCTGAAGGCCTTCATGGCGGCGACGCCCGACGGCACGGCGGCATTGGGCGAAATCCACACCACCGCCGACACGACGGTGCAGGCGCCGATCGTCAGCGACCGTTCCTCGCGCGGCCCGAACGTGGCCAACGCGAACATCCTGAAACCGGATCTCTCGGCGCCCGGCACCAACGTGCTGGCCGGCGTGACGGCCGACCTGACGCAGGCGCAGCGCGATGCCGTGGCGGCAGGCGGCGTGGCGCCGGCGGCCGAATGGGATTTCTATTCCGGCACCTCGATGGCCAGCCCGCACGTGGCCGGCGTGGCGGCACTGCTCAAGCAGCAGCATCCTGACTGGTCGCCCGCGGCCATCAAGTCGGCGCTGATGACGACGGCTTTCAGCACCTATTCGGACGGCTTGAACGGTTCCGTGTCGTGGGATGCCACGGCGAAGAACTCGGGCCAGCTGCCGTGGGGCCAGGGCGCCGGCCACATCGCGCCGAACAGCGCGGCCGATCCGGGCCTCGTGTACGACATGTCGGAAATCGACTATGCGCGCTTCCTGTGCGGCCTGAACCTGAAGGTCTACAGCGCCGCCACGTGCCAGGCCATCGGTACGATCGCGGCCTATAACCTGAACCTGGCGTCGCTGACGGCGGCCAACGTGCTGGGCACGCAAACCCTGACGCGCACGGTGACCAACGTGGGCGCCAGCAGCGCCGTCTACAACGTCTCTGCCAGCTTGCCGGGCTATACGGTGGCGGTGACGCCAACGAGCCTGAGCCTGGCGCCGGGCGCCAAGGGCCAGTACCAGGTCAAGCTGACGCGCACCACGGCGCCGGCCAATACCTGGACCTACGGCGCCCTGAGCTGGACGGATGGCACGCACACGGTGCGCAGCCCGCTGACGGCGCGCGGCACGGCGCTGGTGGCCATTCCGCTGGTCAGCAGCGAAGCGGCCACGGGCAGCAAGGTGCTGACCCTGGGCACGGGCTTCTCGGGCGCGCTGGTGGGCGTCAAGTCGGGTCTCGTCGAAGCCGTGCGCCAGGCGCGCACGATCGGCCAGGCGACGACGGGCGCCGCCGCATCGGCTGCCTGCAAGGCGGGCGGCGCCACGGGCGTGAACGTGCACAATGTGGTGATCCCGGCCGGCACCCTGGCGGCGCGCTTTGCCACCTACGATGCGGAAACGACGGGCGGCGCGAATACCGACATGGACATGGAGGTCTACAACGCCGCCAATGTGCTGGTCGGCAGCAGCGGCAATGAAAGTTCCAATGAGCAAGTGGAACTGCGCCTGCCCGCCGCCGGCACCTACAAGGTGTGCGTGATCGGCTTTGCGCCGCAAAACGGCCAGGCCGACTACACCTTGTCGTCGTGGGTGCTGGCGCCGGGCTTGTCGAATGGCGGCTTCAAGGCGCTGATGCCGGGCACGGCCTACACGGGCGGCACGGCGACTGTCTCGCTGAGCTGGTCCAACCTGGCCGAAGGCAAGCGCCACCTGGGCGCCGTCGGCTACCAGGTGGCTGGCGTGGTGCAGGGCGTGACGGTGGTCGAGGTCAATACCAACGATCCCGTGCCGCTGTTCCAGAACGCGCGCGGCGCCAAGCCGGTGCTGGCTGAGTAAACCGTTCTTTGCTTGAACGCAAGGCGTGCCTCCGGGCACGCTTTTTTTTTATTCACCCACCCCCGTTCGGGAGGAATAGCACTTGCATGGTGGTAACGCCAACGGTATCTTGTCGGATAGCCATGGCTTTGTGCCCTGGCATTCTTGGGGAGTCGCGCGTGACCAGTTTCCGCACCAATACCGACCGCCTGCTGGAAGTGCGCCTGCAGGATGAAAAAGTGCTGGCGATTGCCGGCGCCATGGTCGCCTATACGGGCAGCATCAAATTTGAAAAATCCCTGCTCGGCGGCGAGGGCCTGTTCGGCGCGCTCAAGCGCAAGGTGACGAACGAAGGCATGCAGGTGATGCAGGCAGCCGGCACGGGCACCGTGTTTTTCGCGCAGAATGCGGCCGAAATCACCGTCATTCCGTTGACGGGTGAAAAGCTGACCATCGAAAGCAGCAGCCTGCTGGCCTACGACACGAGCCTGAAGACGGGCACCAGCTTTGCGGGTCTGCGCGGCGCCAGTTCGGGCCAGGGCCTGTTTTCCACCACCGTCGAAGGGCACGGCAACCTGGCCGTCATTTCGCGCGGCAACCTGATCATGCTGGAAGTGACGCCCGCGCACCCGCTGCGCGTGGACCCGGACGCCTTCGTCGGCTTCAAGGGCGATATCCGCCAGGAATTCGTTTTCGACGTCAACTGGCGCACGATGATCGGCCAGAGCTCGGGCGAATCGTACCAGCACAAATTCACAGGCCAGGGCGTGGTGTTCATCCAGCCCGCCGAACGTTAAGTCAGCGAGGACCCGCGATGCCTGTCTATCAGCAAATCAATGAAAAGATGCTTGAGGTCAAACTCGGCAATGAAGAAGTGTTCGCGCGCAAGGGCGCTATGGTGTCCTACCAGGGCGACGTGGCGTTCAGCCGTTCCTTCCTGGCCGGCCAGGGCGTGCAAAGCCTGGCCATGCGCGCCGTCACGAACGAGGGCTATGCCCTGATGTCGGCGCGCGGCACGGGCAGCGTGTTTTACGCGCAGGGCGGCCTGTTCGTCACCATCGTCCCCGTGCGCGGCGAAACGTTTTATGTGGAAAGCGATTCCCTGCTGGCCTTCGATGCGCGCCTGACGGCCGGCACCATGTTCCTCGGCAACCAGGGCGGCGTGCAGGGCGTGGTGCGCGGCATGGCCTCGGGCCAGGGCTTGTTTACCACCACCTTGCAAGGCACGGGCGAAGTGGCGATTTTGTCGGACGGCAATGCCATCGGCTTGCCCGTCACGCCGGACGTGCCCGTGTTTGTCGACCCGCAAGCGTATATCGGCCACACGGGGCAGTTGAGCTCGACCATCGTCACGGACTTGAACTGGAAAACCTTCGTCGGCCAGGCGTCCGGCGAATCGTACCAGGTGAAATTCACGGGCCAGGGCACGGTCTACATCCAAGCGAGCGAAAGGTAAGCCATGACGATTTACAATCCCGATACCTTGCCGAAGAACGATAACCTGAACCGTTTTTCGTATGTCATCGACGTCAAGGAGCAGATCTTCATTCGCAAGGGCAAGATGATCGCCTTCTATGGCGAACTGCGCTTCGAAGCCATGGGCAGCAGCGTGCTCGACTTGATCGTGCGCAATGCCTTCAATGCACCGAAATACGTGCACCACTTTGTCGTGGCGCAAGGGCAAGGCCAGTTGATCCTGGGCGACAACGGCAACGACCTGGCGTGCTACGACCTGGACAACGCCAACATGACCATCCGCGCGAAAAACCTGCTGGGTTTTACGAAGGATGTGATTTGCCAGGAATCGACCTTGCCCGGTTATCTGACCATGCTCGGCACGGGCAAGGTCATCGCCTCGTCGAACGGCCCTGTGCATTTCCTCGAACTGCCGTGCCGCGTGGATGAGCAGGCCGTGCTGGGCTGGGCCGATTGCCCCAGCCCCTCGTACCACTACGATTACGCCCACGTGCAGGGCTGGGCCTCGGCCGCCGGCGCGCTCACCGGTTTCAGTTTGTCGGGCGAGGAAAAGCAGATCGACTTCACGGGCGCCGGCACGGTGCTGGTGCAGTCGTCCGAACTGGACGTGACGGGCAGTTCCGCCCTGATGCAGCTGCTGGCGCAACTGCCGCTGCTGGGCAAGGAAGACCTCGGCACCTTGAGTCTTTCTGTCCAGCAGCAGATGAAGGAACAGCGCTAAGCTGCTTTACGGCCGCGCCCAGCCGGGCGGCCGCTTTTCTAAAAAGGCAGTGACGCCTTCCTGCGCATCCTCTTCCATCATGTTGCGCGCCATCACGTCGCCCGCATACGCATACGCGTCGTCCAGTGGCAGCTGGCGCTGTTGGTAAAACATTTGCTTGCCGTAGCGGATGGCCGTCGGGCTTTTCGCCATGATCTGCTGCGCCAGGCGCGCCACGGCGTCGTCGAGCGCCGCGTCGGCCACCGTTTCATTGATCAAGCCCCAGTCGGCGGCCGTGTCGGCGTCGATGAAGCGGCCCGTCACCAGCATGTCGAAGGCCCGCTTGGGCGACACATTGCGCGACAGGGCGACGGAGGGCGTGGCGCAGAACAGGCCCACGTTGATGCCGGAGACGGCAAAGCGCGCGGACGCGCCCGCCACGGCCAGGTCGCAGCTGGCGACCAGCTGGCAGCCGGCCGCCGTGGCGATGCCGTGCACGCGGGCAATTACTGGCACGGGCAAGGCCTGGATGGCTTGCATCACGCGCGAGCATTGCGCGAACAGGGTTTGATAATACGCAAGCTGGCGCGTGGCCTGCATCTGGCGCAAGTCGTGGCCCGCGCAAAAAGCCTTGCCTTCGGCGGCCAGCACCACGCAGCGCACGTGCGGCTGCTGCGCGACGGCGTCCAGCGCCTCTTGCAGCGCAGCCAGCATGGCTTCCGACAGGGCATTGAATTGCAGGGGACGGTTCAGGCGCAGGGTGACCAGGCCACCCTCGTCTTCGCGCAGTACCAGCGGCGCATCGTTATCCTGGGTTTCGGGTGTTGCGGTCATGCGGTCTCCCCTGGCCTGATGGCCTTGTTGTTTTAGGAAATCTTACTTGGCGGCATTGACGCTGCCGATGCCGGCGATCGACTTGTGCACGATCTTCGGCTTGCCGTAATACGTCAGTTCGCCCATGCCGCGCACCACGGCGTTCAGTTCGCCCGAGGAATACACCTTGACGGAGCCGATGCCTTCGAAATTGACGTCGACGTTTTTCGCCAGCAAGGCTTTCGTATCGACTTCGCCCACGCCTTGCGCCTTCAGGCGCAGCCAGTCGACCTGGCCATCGGCGGCCAGGCGGCCCGCGCCCTTGTAGCTGATGTCGACTCTTGGACCATTGAGCTTGGTCAATATCTTTTCGCCCGCGCCTTCCGCGATCAGCTTGCGCAAGGTGGGCATGGTGATGATGATGCGCGGATCGCCTTCCGTTTTCTTGATGTCCTTGTCCTTCATGGAAATTTTCAGTTCGCCATCGACCACTTCCGTGATCACGCCGCTGAGGAATTTCTGGTCGCCGCGCAGCAGCAGGCTTTGCTCCTTGCCAGATTCGACTTCGATGCTGATGGGGCCGCGGATATCGATGGCGTTGAAGGCGCCGACCGTGCGGGTTTGCTCGTCGGCATGCGCGAGGGTGGAGAGGCAGGCAAGGGACAGGACTGACAACAGGAACAGAGGGCGCATGGCGGTTTCCTTGAGTAGTTGATCAGTGTATTCTATTGTGCAACATCTCCATTGGGGAGAATTTTGCGATGAACGGCACAAATCGCGGCGCGGATGAGCGCCGCCATCGGCCAGCCGCGCGCCCGGCAAGGCGCCGTTGGGCTATGCTGTGGCGTACCGCGTCCTGGAGACTGCATGAAAAATTACCACAAAGAAGATTATCCCGTCGCCGACATCCGCCGCTTCCTCGAACCGGGGCCGGTGGTGCTGGTCAGTTCAACGTGGCAGGGCGAAAGCGACGTCATGACCATGGCCTGGCACATGCTGATGGAATTCACGCCATCCTTGCTGGGCTGCTTCATTTCCGACGCCAACCACAGCTATGAAATGATCAAGCGCAGCATGGAATGCGTGATCAACCTGCCCACGGCCGACATGGTCGACCAGGTGGTCGCCATCGGCAATTGCAGCGGCGCAGACACGGACAAGTTCACGGCCTTCGGCCTGACGCCGCAGCCGGCCGAGCAGGTGGGCGCGCCGCTGATCGCCGAGTGCTACGCCAACTTCGAATGCAAGCTGGCCCAGGTGGCGGGCAATCCGAAGGGCGGCTTCTTCATCTTCGAGTGCGTGAAAGCCCACGTGGCCACCTCGCCCAAGCTGCCCGAAACCCTGCACTACCGTGGCAACGGCGAGTTCATGGTATCGGGCCGCACCATCAGCCGCAAGAGTTTGATGAAGCCTGAAATGTCGTAGGACACCTGACCAAACCTACTGCGCGTCGATATAGGCGGCCTGCGATGTTCACCGTACCCGAGTACGGTTGCGCTTCTCGGCCACCTCTCTCTTCCGCTCGCTACGGTTTTGTCAGGTGTCGTTAATTCTCAAGATGCTCCCCGTATCTGTCCTGGGGTTAAATGACACCCTGCGCCAGCATGGCATCGGCCACTTTCACGAAGCCGGCGATATTGGCGCCATCCACATAGCTGACGGAACCGTCCGCGCGCGTGCCGTATTGCTTGCACGCGGCGTGGATGCCTTGCATGATCTGCAGCAAACGTGCATCGACTTCTTCGCGCGGCCACGATATGCGGGCCGCGTTCTGGCTCATTTCCAGACCGGAAGTCGCCACGCCGCCCGCATTGCTGGCCTTGCCCGGCGCATACAGCACGCCGGCCGCTTCGAAGGCCTTGGCTGCCTCGATAGTGGTGGGCATGTTGGCGCCTTCGGCCACGCACTGCACGCCATTGGCGATCAGGGTGCGGGCAGCGTCGATGTCCAGTTCGTTTTGCGTGGCGCAGGGCAGGGCGATGTCGACCGGCACATGCCATGGAGACACGCCCGCCTCGAAGCGCACGCCCGTGCGCGCGGCGTAATCGCTGACCCGGCCATACAGATGATTCTTGATCTCCATCAGGATGGCCAGTTTTTCCGGCGTGAAACCTTCCTCGTCGATGACGGTGCCGCTCGAATCGGAGACGGTGATGACTTTCGCGCCCATGGCCATGGCTTTTTCCACCGCGTATTGCGCCACGTTGCCCGAGCCGGACACGGACACGCGCATGCCTTCGAACGAGCGGCCCCGCGTTTTCAGCATTTCTTCTGCGAAATACACGGTGCCGTAGCCCGTCGCTTCCGGACGCATCAGCGAGCCGCCGAAGCTGGCGCCCTTGCCCGTGAACACGCAGTCGGCGCGGTTGCTGAGTTTTTTCATCATGCCGGCCATATAGCCCACTTCGCGCCCGCCCACGCCGATGTCGCCGGCCGGCACGTCCGTGTCCGAACCCACATGGCGGAACAGTTCGCTCACGAAGGCTTGGCAGAAACGCATCACTTCACCCGGGCTCTTGCCCTTCGGATCGAAATCGGCGCCGCCCTTGCCGCCGCCCATCGGTAACGTGGTCAGTGCATTCTTGAACGTTTGCTCGAATGCAAGGAATTTCAGCACGGACAGGGTCACGGACGGGTGGAAGCGGATGCCGCCCTTGTACGGCCCGATGGCCATGCTGTGCTGGATGCGGTAGCCGCGATTGACTTGCACTTGCCCATGGTCATCGACCCACGACACGCGGAACATCACCACGCGCTCCGGCTCGATCAAGCGTTCCAGCAAGCCTTGTTCCGCGTATTTCGGGTGCTGTTCCAGGAACGGCCACAAGCTCTCCATGACTTCGGTGACGGCTTGCAGAAACTCGGGTTGACCTGGATTGCGTGCGGCGACATGCTGGACATACTCGTGAGCAGATGCGTATTTCATCAGAATTCCATGGAGGTAATCGGTTATTTGGGCAACTATCATCGCAGATTTCGCACGAAAATGGTGCAGAAATTTGGTTTTGAGGGGTTTCTGCTACATTGTGGGGCGCGCTTTCCCATCAGGCGGCGAGGCCAGGCAGATAGTGGTCTGGTGGAAAAAATGACCGGAAAACAAAAAACGCCAGCGTGAGTGCTGGCGTTGCGGACCTTTACGTGGGATGTCCGGATCGTTTCGGGCGCAGCCCGGGCAAGGGCGTTTCCTTGCCGATGAGCAGCCGCATGGCGCGCTGCCGCAGCGTGTGGCGAATCCGGTGCGGAGCCCGGCATGCAACAGTATCTAGCAAGAAATAGGAAAGAGTGCGCAGGCCGGGCGCCGGGCAAGGGGTGCTGGCGCGCCAGTAACGTGTTGCTGCCGGGATACCGGTATGGTTCAGCAGGGAACGCAGATTGTTCAGCTTGCGCGCTGAGCGGATCCTGTTGGCCAGTGCTGGCGCCAGTCGCGCAAGGTGCGGCGTGAGCATGGCGTCGATATGCAGGAAATGATCGAGCTTGCGCGACATTGCTGTCATTTGCGGATGATGTTGCCGATAGTGCAGCAGAACGTTGCTACTGTAGTGTATGGACATGCCGGCACTCAGGCAGCGTATCCAGTAGTCATAAGCGGCGCCTTCCTTCAGCTGTTCGCTGAATGGCCCGATACGGGAGAGCAGCCGTTTGCTGAGCAGCACGCCGGATGGCTGGATGGGAGAACCCAGCAGGCAGGCAGGCCAGGCGGCAAATTGCCGTGGCGTTGCCCAGGCCACGGGTTTGCCGCCATGGCTGTTAAGCGTGGCAACTTGCGATGCATACACAATCGCATCTGGCGTGTCGGATGCGTCTGCCTGTGCCAGTTGTTCGGCCAGTTTTTCAGGGAGCCAGATGTCATCGTCGTCGATGAAGGCCACCCATGGACAACGGGCGGCGGCCACTCCCGTGTTCCTGGCGGCCGCCAGGCCGGTGCCCGTATTCTGCACGATGGTCACGTGCGGGTAGGCAGCGTGGACGTAAGCGGCAGTGCCGTCGCTGCTGGCATCGTCGATCAGCAAGATTTCCTGAGCTGGCCGGGATTGGGCCAGCAGCGATTGCAAGGTGTCGTCGAGAAAGCCCCTGGACCAGCCGTTTCTGGTGCAAATGATTACGCTGACGGGGGCGACGCTCATGTCGCCACGGCTTCTGGCGGCGCAACACGGATGCGGATGGCTGCGCCGTCTTGCCGGATGTCATATGGTTGCAGTGTCAATGACGGGCAGGACGATTTTCCTGTTTGCAAGTCGAACGAGATTGCACAGGCCGGGCAATATACTTTGCCGCTGTCGCATCCGCCATCGGCCAGGTCCACGCCGTAATGCGGGCAGGCCGCATCGTAGGCGCGGGTGCCGTCGCTGGTGCGCACCAGCATGATGCGATACGGCGCGGCATCGACGATGATGCGCTGCGTGTCCGGCCCGGCAGCAGGAAGCTGGCCGTGTATGAAGCCGCTCGCCTGGTCGAGCTGGCCGGCAATGACGGGAACGGCTGCCGGCGTCTGCACGGGGGCGGCGGCGACGGGCGCGCCGAAATTGTCTTCGCGTCGCAGGTGCAGCACTTCATCGTGGCCCTGCTCGATATCGGCGGCCCGCCGCCAGAATTCGCGCGAGTAAAAGCAGGCGGGATCGAAGGTCGGGCGGGAAGCATTGAGGCGCATGGAGATGGCCACGCGCGTCGCGTCCGTCGTATTGAGGTGCGTGCCGTGCAGCACTTCTGGATCGAAGACCAGCATCTCGCCTGCCGCCAGCGGCAGATAAGTCGGCACCGGCAGGCGGTAGCCCGCTTGCAGGTACAGCGTGCGGCGCTCGCAGGGCAGCGAGGCGTTGGCCAGTTCCGGATACAGCACCATGCCCGCTTCCGCCGGCACTTCGCCAATGGCCCACCAGATATTGCGTCCGTCCCGCGAATGGCCGGCCCAGCTATCGATGTGCGGGCCATGCGCCCAGGCGGCGGGCGGATGGCCCCGGTGATAGTCTTTCGGCGCGTACACGGGGTCAATGACCTTACGGGCCTGAAATTGCTCGCGCACGGTCGCGCTGAGGCGGCCAATGCCGGGATTTTCGCTCGCCGGATTGGTCTTGCGCGCCACTTCGTAGGGGAAGTTGATGCGCAGGATCAAATAGTCATCCACATAGAAATCGCCGTCCCAGCCCAGGATCTGGCGGCCGACGGCCGTCGCCATGGCCAGCAAGGGCTGGCGCAAGCGTTCCAGCACCTGGTTGCGCAAGGACGTCACATCGTCGGTGTCGATCACTTCGTGCAGCCGCTCGATGCCATGCTGGTGCAGCACCTGGGCTGCCGCGGCGCCCTTCATCTGTTCGACCGTGGAAATAATTTCGTTGAGCACGCGCTCGGTCATCGTTGCCCACGGGGCCAGTTCACGGACGTGACACTTGAGCCACACGCCCTGTGTCGAGGATGGAGCGCTCATCTTCATTGCTCCGATGCCAGGGTGCGCAAGGTTTGCAAGCCGCGCACCGTGATCTGGCGCAACTCCTGTATCAGCGGCAGGGCGTCCTGGCGCGCGCGGCGATACTGCGCGACCGAGCGCGCGCGGTCCATGATGGCGCTCACGCAGTCGCCACTTTGCATCAGATCAACATCCCACGATGCCATGCCGATGGTCGACAGCATCGAGCGGCCCCGTTCGTCATACGACAGGTTGATGCTGTGCGAGCCCATGGCCAGGCAGGGCAGGAAACCATGCAGGCGGTAGCTGACGTGCAGCTTGCAGGTGCGCAGCGCTTCGATGTAGCGGCTGACTTCGTCAAAGTACAGGGGCGCCGCTTCCGGGAAGCCGGCCGCGAATTCGAGATCGATGTAGTCGTGGCAAGCCAGGTAGACAGGTTGCGCATATTCGGCACGCAGGGCGGCAATCAGGCGGCGCAAGTCTTCGGCGATGCGCCACTGCAAGGTGGCCGGAACGCTCATGCGCATGGGGTGACGGACGGAAATGATCACGCCGCCCTTGGCGGCTTCGCCCTCGGCATTCGGCGGCAGGTACAGCGTGGGGCAGCCACCGACCGTCACCTTGGCGCCAAGGTCGGCGAGGATTTCCTGCGAACCCGTGTCGCGCACCATGGCCACCTTGGCATGCTCGACCAGGTGCCGTATCGCAGTCGGGCTGAGCGCATCGGTGCGGTCTTCCATTTGCCCGTCGCGGCCCGTGATGCGGCCGTGGGATAGCCCCATCAGCATCATCGGCCGGCGCAAGGCATTGACGGCCTGGACATCATAGGACAGCTGGCCGTTTTCAAACAGATTCCCGCCGCCCACGATGACGGCGTCGGCGAGGCGGTTCATATCGTAAATCTGGCGTGGCACCAGGCCGCCAAATTGCGGTCCCTTCAAGGCAGGAATGCTGACGACATTGGTGGCCGCTCCGAACACCTCATAGAGGAGCTCTGCCGTAGCGTAGCCGATGAGATCGTTGCCGATATTGCGGGTGGTGGGGTGCACCATAAAGATATTCAATGTTCGTCCTGTCTTGTTGTGTGTGTTCAATGAAAACGGGGAAGCCCGGGCGTTGACTAGCCGCGTGCCGCAAGTTCTTCGACGAGCGTGCGCATGCGCGATTTCAGTTCCTGGTCCCCTGGGTAGGCGCCCTGGTCCACGTCCAGCATGCGTTGGGCGCTTGCCGCATCGGCATTGACGCCGAGCAAGGCGGCGATGTCATCGATCAGCGTCAGATCGTGCCGGTTGACACGTTCGGTACTGATGACGAGCGGTTCGATACCCCGTTGCTTGAACCAGTCCTGCCAGAGTTGCTCATCCACGGCAATCAGCTGCATGGCCTTGCGCGCCGCCAGTTTGAGGCGCCAGGTCGAGTAATTTTTTGTTACCGGGGCGACTTCGAAACCCCAGCGCCCCGTGATCATGCAGGTCGCCAGGGATGCCGCCTGGGCGAGCTTGTTGTCGCGGATCAAATGAATGACCGTCGCTCCTTCGAACAAGGCGGTAAAGTCGTGTGGATACGGCCACTTTTGTATCTGGGGAAACTGGATATTCGATGCGAACAGGCCATTCGCAGAACGCCTGGCAAAAATATGCGCGAGGTAATCCTGTTTCTTGATTTGCCAGCGCTCCGTCAGCGCCTGCACGCTATTGTCGTTGAAATACTCCAGCGGCACGCCGATCCCTGCGCCGAGTAACAGGCGGGCCAGGCGTTTGCTCGATGCACGTGGCGCTGCGCATACCAATAGCTTTTTATGGGGGAGTGGCGACGACGTATCGTAAGGAAACTCACGCATTTCTGCGGGCGTTGGACGCATGCTGCCGGTCCATACTGACTTGATATTAGTCAACGGAGTGGGGAAACGTTCATTCATGAGTGGGGGGAGGCTGGCGATGCCCTGTTGCGTGCGATGATGCTTTTAAAGCAATTAAAGAATTTACTTTCTTGAAAATATGTTGCTTTAAAATATTATCTCAATTCATGCCATATATAGCACAAAGTTATTATTTATTTATGTTTTATGTCTCTACCTAGCAACTATTGATGGCCGGTAGCAAGCTGATTCGAGAACCAACGACAACGCCAGCCCGAAGGCTGGCGTTGTCGTTACCGCGCTGCCAGGAGCGTCACCCCGCCATGCTGCGCAAGATCAAGCCCGTGATGTAGGCGCCGTAGGTGCCCAGCGCGTAGCCGAGCACGGCCAGCAGCACGCCGACGGGCGCCAGGGCCGGGTGGAAGGCGCTGGCGATGACGGGGGCCGACGCGGCGCCGCCGATGTTCGCCTGCGATCCCACGGCCATGAAGAACAGGGGCGCGCGGATCAGCTTGGCGACGAGCAGCATCAAGCCGCCATGCACGGCGATCCAGATCAGGCCCAGCAGGAACAAGAACGGCTTGTCGAGCAGGGCGCCGAGGTCCATGTGCATGCCGATGGTGGCCACCAGCACGTACAGCATGGCCGAGCCGATGGTCGATGCCCCCGCACCTTCCAGGCTGCGCGCCCGGGTAAAGCTGAGCAGCAAGCCGAAGGTGGTGGCGAGCACGACGATCCAGAAGAAGTTCGACGTCAGGCTGTAATCCTGCAGGCGCCATGCGGCGGGCAAGCTATTGATCCAGCTGATGATGGGGCCGGCCAGGAAGTGCGACAGTCCCGTCACGCCCAGGCCCACGCCGAGGATGATCATGATGTCCGTCAGGGTGGCGACGCGCGCGTGCTGGGCGCGGTAGCTTTCGATGCTGTCCTTGAGCGCATTGATGGCCGTCAAATCGGCACCCGTCCAGCGGTCGAAGGCGCCCGCGCGGCCTGCCAGGAACAGCAGCACGGCCGTCCAGACGTTGGCCACCAGCACGTCGACGGCGACGAACTGGCCGAACAGGGTGGCGTCCACTTCGAACACTTCCTTCATGGCCGCCTGGTTGGCGCCGCCGCCTATCCACGAGCCGGCGACAGTCGTCATGCCGCGCCAGGTGTCGCCCGCCACCGTTTCCGGGTGGATCAGGCGCAGGGCTTCGAACGAGACGAGGGCGCCCAGCATCACGCCGAGTGTGCCGGTGAGAAACATGATGATGGCCTTGGGGCCGAGGCGGATGATGCCGCCGAAATCGATGGCCACGCACAGCAGCACGAGCGCGCTGGGCAGCAGGTAGTCGCGCGCCACGGCGTACAGGCCGGACGTGTTGCCATCGATGATGCCAAACGTGTTGAGCAACGCCGGGATCAGATAGCACATCAGCAGGGACGGGATATACGTGTAAAACTTTTTCCAGAAGCCATTTTGGCGGGAGGCGGTCCAGAAGACGCCCCCCAGGGTCATGGCGAGCAGGCCGAGGACGACGGCGTCATTGGTGATCAGGGCAGAGGTGGCAGGTGGCATCGGGGATTCCGGTGAACGTGTCAGGGACGCACGGGAATCCGATAAGGCCCCCGGGCGCAGGGTGGCCGTATCGTATAGCAATGTTGAAGCCTAAACAAATTATTTAGGCCGTGCCAGCGGGAATTTTTCTTGTCAAATCAAACACTTACATACTGGTTCGCCACCCCGCGCTCCAGACTGGCGGTTACAAATAGCGCGCCAGCAAGGCCTTGTCGAGGGACACGTCGAGTTCGATGCGCACGAAGTGGCCGCTGCCCGGCGCCACCTGGATCTCGCTGCCATCGTCGGCCAGCATGCGGGTAATGGTGAAGTCGCGGTTGCCGCCCGGATGCACGGCTTCGATGCGGTCGCCCACGGCAAAGCGGTTTTTCACGTCCACCCTGGCCCAGCCGTCCGTCACGCCCAGCACGTCGCCCACGTACTGGCTGCGGTCCGCCTCGGACGCGCCGCGCATGTAGTTCTGGTGCGCCTGCGTGTGGTGGCGCTGGTAGAAGCCGTCCGTGTAGCCGCGGTTGGCCAAGCCTTGCAGCTGGCCCAGCAAGCCGATGTCGAAAGGCCGGCCCGCGACGGCGTCATCGATGGCCTGGCGGTAGACTTGCGCCGTGCGCGCCGCGTAGTACAGCGACTTGGTGCGGCCCTCGACCTTCAGCGAATCGACGCCGATTTTCACCAGGCGCTCGATGTGTTCCACGGCGCGCAAGTCCTTCGAGTTCATGATGTAGGTGCCGTGCTCGTCTTCGAGGATCGGCATCAGCTGGCCCGGGCGCTGGGCTTCTTCAATCAGATAGGGCTGGTCGGCCAGCGGGTGGCGCGGCTGCTGGTGCAGGGCGGAAAACGCGTTGTTGTCGGCCTCGGCCAGCGCCTGGTGGAATTCCAGCGGCACCACTTGCATGCCGCCCAGGTCGCCGCTGGCGTCTTCGGTGGCATTTTTCACCTTGTAATCCCAGCGGCAGGAATTCGTGCACGTGCCCTGGTTCGGGTCGCGGTGATTGAAGTAGCCGGACAGCAGGCAGCGGCCCGAATAGGCGATGCACAGGGCGCCGTGGACGAACACTTCCAGTTCCATTTCCGGGCAGCGCTGGCGGATTTCCTCGATCTCGTCGAGCGACAGTTCGCGCGACAGGATCACGCGCGTCAAGCCCATGCGGTGCCAGAATTTCACGTCGGCCCAGTTGACGGCGTTCGCCTGCACGGACAGGTGCACGGGAATCTCCGGCCACTTGTCGCGCACCATCATGATCAGGCCCGGATCGGCCATGATCAGGGCGTCCGGGCGCATGGCGATCACCGGCTCCATGTCGCGCAAATACGTTTTCAGCTTGGCGTTGTGGGCGAAGATATTGCTGGCGACAAAGAATTGCTTGCCGCGCGCATGCGCGCCGTCAATTCCCTCCTGCAAGGCTTGCAAGGTCGAAAAATCGTTATTGCGCACGCGCAAACTGTAGCGGGGCTGGCCCGCGTAGACGGCGTCGGCGCCATAGTCGAAGGCGGCATGCATCTTGGCCAGGGAACCGGCAGGCAGGAGAAGTTCGGGAGCGTGGCGCATGGAGGAGGGGCAAAGCCGGCGATTGTAAGCGGGCGGCGAGCGCATTGCATTGCCCTGGATCAAGGGATTGCAAGGCGCTGCGCCGTGGCAGCCTAGGCGGCCGGACAGATGTTCTGGTTGGCGCGGAACAGGTTGGCGGGATCGTATTGCTTCTTGATGCGCGCCAGGCGCGGATAGTTCACGCCATACGCGTCGGCCGTGCGCCCGCTTTCATCCTCGGTCAGGAAATTGACGTACACGCTGCCCGTCGCATACGGCGCCGCGTCGTTGAAAAACTCGCGTGCCCAGGCGATGCAGCGCGCGTCATCGGCCGGCTCGTCCCAGCGCGTGTGCACGTTCATCACGTACAGGGCGTCGCGGTGCGGATAAGCTGTATCCTGGGGCGCCGGCCGGCTCGCCTGCGCGCCCAGCAGGCCGAGGAAGATTTCGCATTGCGGCGTCGGCAGCTTGCCGGCATGGCGGATGACGGTATCGATGGCCGCGTCGCTGAGCTGCGTGAAGTTGTGCGATTTCCAGTAATTGCGCGCGCCCGGCGTGAGCAGGGCATCGAAGGCCTGTTGCCAGGCCGTGTACGGCATGCTGCCCAGGTGCATGCCCAGCGGCTGGCCGAAGCTGCCGATGCGCTCGATCGCTTCCTGCATGGCGGCAGATTGCACGGGTGAAAAGACGGGCAGGACCAGCACGTCCTGGCCATGCACTTCCGGCGGCAGGAAGGGCAGCGGCGGCGCCTTGCGCAAGACGGCCCAGACGGTCAATGCATCGGGCATGCCGTCGACGAAATCGCGGTATTTCGTCAGCACCGCCTTGGCTTGCGCGTAGGGAAACACGATGAGGCCGGCCGTCACTTGCGGCCCCACCGGATGCAGCTGGAATTCGAAGCGCGTGACCACGCCGAAGTTGCCGCCGCCGCCGCGCAAGGCCCAGAACAGGTCGGGATGCTCCGTCGCGCTCGCATGCAGGAACTGGCCGTCGGCCGTGACGACATCGGCCGCCAGCAAGTTGTCGGCCGCCAGGCCCAGCGTGCGGCTGAGCCAGCCAAAGCCGCCGCCCAGGGCAAGTCCTGCCACGCCCGTGGTGGAATTGATGCCCAGCGGCGTGGCCAGGCCGAACGCTTGCGCCTCGTGGTCGAAGTCGTGCAAGGTGGCCCCGCCTTCGACGTGGGCGCGGCGCTGTTGCGGATCGATATGCACCGAGCGCATGCCGGACAGGTCGATCACCAGGCCATCGTTGCACAGGGCGCTGCCGGCGATATTGTGGCCGCCGCCCCGCACGGCCAGGGGCAGGCCGTGGTCGCGTGCATACGCCAGCGCCGTGCGCACGTCGGCCGTGCCCGCGCAGCGCGCGATGAGGGCCGGATGCCGGTCGATCATCGCATTCCAGACGGCGCGCGCGCTGTCGTAGCCGGCGTCGTTCGTTTGTAACAGTTGCCCTCTCAATGAGGCTTGCAACTCATTGAGCTGGCCGTTCGTCAAGGTATTCATCGTGTACCTCCCAGCGGCTGCATGCGGTTATGGGTATGGTGACGGGAAGCAGGAGGACTGTCCCCGCGTGCCGGCCTGCATGCATCGTTTGCCAGCGCGTGGTTTCATGATAGGAAGGCGCCAGACGGTACGCAAGCCCAGGTGCTGGCAAATGAAACAAGGAAGTGCGAAGGCTTGCGCTGCGACAGACGCTGGGCTGCCTGAACGACGGGGCTGCCGCTTCAGGCGTAGGGCGTGCCCGCCATGGCGGCGTTCAAGCCCGTGTGCCCGCGGTCCACCAGGGACAGGAAGCCGGCCTTGGCCAGTTGCGCGTCGCCATGTTGCGCGAAGGCACGGTGCGCTTCGATGAGGGCGGTGCTCCAGGTGGCCAGCAGCAGGCTGGCCGCCAGGTGGGCGAGGGGATCGCTTGCATCGCGCCCCGTGGCGTCGGCCAGCGCTTGCGCCACCACGTGCGCCAGCTCGTCGCGGATCGCCCGCGCCCGCGCTTTCAAGGTAGCGCTGGCCTCGATGGTGGCAATGAAACCCTGGCCGGCGGCGGAAAACGTGAGGTAAGGACTGTCCTCGGCCGCCAGGCGGTGCGCCAGCAGGCGCAGGGTTTCGATGGGAGCGATGGCGGGATCGCGCTGGCGCAGGGCGTCGCGCAGCAGTTCGCGTCCCTCTTCCTCGCGGTCGAAGAACATGTCTTCCTTGCGGGGGAAATGGTTGAACACCGTCATGCGTCCCACGCTGGCGGCCGCCGCGATCTCGTCCACCGTCACTTGCTCGAAGCCGTGCACGAAGAACAATCGCGTGGCGGCATTCGAGATGGCTTGCCTGGTGGCAAGGCGTTTGCGGGAGCGGAGGTCGGCAGGAATCGTCATGTTGCTCCGATCATACACGAAGTGTACTGAGTACAGATAACGCTTGATGATGCGGCAAGATGGGGAATACTATTTATGTACTGAGTACATATTTAGATTGAGTATATGAAGAAATCCCTTCCCGTGGCGGCGCTGCCCGTCATTTTCGCCACTGTCGTGCTGGACGCCGTCGGCATCGGCCTGGTCTTCCCCATCCTGCCGGCGTTGCTGCGTGACGTCACGCATGCCGATAACGTGGCGCCGTATATCGGCATCATGACGGCCCTGTACGCGCTGATGCAGTTCATCTTTGCGCCGGTATTGGGCGCGTTGAGCGACCGCCTGGGCCGGCGTCCCGTGCTGCTGCTGTCGCTGGCGGGCGCGGCCGTCAATTACCTGTTCCTCGCCTTCGCCCCCAGCCTGTGGATGCTGCTGCTGGGGCGCGCCATCGCGGGGTTGACCAGCGCCAACGTTTCCGTGGCCACCGCCTACATCACCGATATTTCGGCCGAGAACCAGCGGGCGCGCCGCTTCGGCTTGCTCAACGCCATGTTCGGTGCAGGCTTCATCATCGGCCCCGTGCTGGGCGGCGCGCTGGGCGATTACGGGCTGCGCCTGCCGTTCATGGCGGCAGCCGTCTTGAATGCGGGCAATCTGTTGCTGGCGTGGTTGAGCTTGCCCGAATCACGAACGCCGACACGCGGAAAAATCGACCTGGCGGCATTGCATCCCTTGCGCCCCTTGCGCTGGGTTTTCTCTGAGAAAAGCTTGCTGCCGATCACCGTCATCTTCTTTACCTTCAGCGCGGCCGGGGAAGTGTATGGCGTGTGCTGGGCCTTGTGGGGACACGACGCGTTCGCGTGGAACGGGCTGTGGATCGGCCTGTCGCTGGGCGCCTTTGGCGTGTGCCAGGCGCTGGCCCAGGCCTTCTTGCCCGGTCCGGCCGTGAAACTGCTGGGCGAACGCGCCACCATCCTGACGGGCGTGGCTTGCGCCTGCGTCGCGCTGCTCGTCATGGCGTTTGCCACGCGCAGCTGGATGATCTTCGCCATCATGCCCGTGTTCGCCCTGGGCGGCATCGGCGCGCCGGCCTTGCAGTCGCTGGCGACGCGGCAAGTTGCCGAGGACCGGCAAGGCCAGTTCCAGGGCGTGCTGGCCTCGGCCGTGAGCCTGGCGTCCGTGCTGTGCCCGCTGGTGTTTTCCAGCATTTACTTTGGCGTCAGGGCGCACTGGCCCGGCGCCGTCTGGCTATCCGTGATCGTCGTGTACGCGGCGCTGGTGCCGCTCGTGCTGGGCTTGCGCTTGCAGAAACCGGCGCAAGCCCTGGCAGGCTAGTGCGCGTGCGAGGCCCCGCTGCTGCCGGCCTGTCCCGTCATGGGCAGGTGTTCGGGCGGCATGCCGTCCTTGAACAGTTGACGCAGCTGCTGGCGCAGCTCCGGCGTGTCGTGGTGATGGTGTACCGAGACCGCGTGTTCCACGGCAATACCCAATAGCTCTTCCTCGCTGTCGGCCGAGATGGCCACCGAGCAATGTGTGTCGCTTGGAAATTCCCGGCAATCGATGAATTTGCGCGTCATGATCGACTCCTTTCTGCAAAGAGCGGGCACCGCGCCCGCTCCATTCAGTATAGGTCGCAAATTTGCCTAGGCGGCGCGGCTGCCGGTATCGGCCTCGTGCACGGGCAAGTGTGCTGGCTGCGCCGCGTCGGCCGGAAAATCGTTGACCTGGATCAAGCCATCGGCCAGGCGCGCATATTCCAGCAAGGTATTGTGCTCCTGGCAGCTGACCAAGCTTGCTGCCTTGGCTGCGGCCAGCCACTGTTGCATGGCGGACAGGCTTTGCGGCAAGTGCCGCAGGGTTGCGCCTGCGGGCGTGTCTTTCAGGCGTTTTTCGATGTGCAGCACGTCGGGCAGCAGGGCCAGCGCCCGCTCGGCGCAGGCGACGGGATCTGCGGCGTCGCTGGCGACATGGCCGTCGGCCAGCAGCCGTTCGCGGTCGGCGCCCGGCGTTTGCAGGGCCAGCGCCACCTCGCTGCCCAGTTCGTCGGATGGCGGACGGTGTGGCAGGCCAAACGGAAACAGCAGGGTGCGCAGCAGCACGGCCAGTCCGCGCGCGGGGAAATTGTCGAGCACGCCCGTCAAGCCTTGCTGCGCCTTGACCAGCGCATCTTGCAGCGACCAGTGCACATAGGGCAGGTCGGCGGCGAAACGGCCATCGTCCTCGTAGCGCTTCAGCACGGATGAAGCCAGGTACAGCTGCGCCAGCACGTCGCCGAGGCGGGCGGACAGCCGCTCGCGGCGCTTGAGTTCGCCACCGAGCACGAACATCGACATATCCGTCATGACGGCAAACGCCGTCGACAGCCGCGTCAGGGCGCGGTAATAGGGCGCCAGTTCCGCGGCGCCGGCGTCGGGCACGGCCGCCAGGCGCGCGCCGCCCAGGCCGTACCACAGTCCCCGTGCCAGGTTGCCCAGGACAAAGCCCACGTGGCCAAAGAAGGCTGCATCGAAATCGCGCACGGCCTTGCGGCCGTCGCTTTCGCTGACGGCGGCCATTTCCCTGAGCACATACGGATGCGCGCGGATGGCGCCCTGGCCAAAGATGATCAGGCTGCGCGTGAGGATGTTGGCGCCTTCGACGGTGATGGCGATGGGGATTTGCTGGTAGGCGCTGGCGAGGAAATTGTTCGGTCCCACGCAGATGCCCTTGCCGCCGAGAATGTCCATGCCATCGTTGACGAGCGCGCGGCCCCGCTCCGTGACGTGGTATTTGACGATGGCGGAAATGACGGCCGGCTTCTCGCCCAGGTCGACGGCGTGCGCGGCCAGGGTGCGGGCCGCATCCATCAAGTACAGGTTGGCGCCCATGCGGGCCAGCGCTTCCTGCACCCCTTCGAACTTGCCGATGGGCATGTTGAACTGGCGCCGCACGGCCGCATATGCGCCGGTGCCGCGCACGGCCATCTTGCCCATGCCGACGCTGGACGAGGGCAGCGAAATGGCGCGCCCGGCCGCGAGACACTCCATCAGCATGCGCCATCCCTTGCCCACTTGCGCCTGGCCGCCGATGACCCAGTCGATGGGGATGAAGACATCTTGACCGGACGTGGGACCGTTCTGGAACGCGGCGTTCAAGGGATGGTGGCGGCGGCCGATCACCACGCCGTCGTGGCTGGCGGGGATCAGGGCGCAAGTGATGCCGGGCGCATCGTTGTCGGAGAGCAAGTGTTCTGGATCGCTGGTCTGGAATGCCAGGCCCAGCAAGGTCGCCACGGGCGCCAGGGTGATGTAGCGCTTGTTCCAGCTGAGGCGGAAACCGACAGTGGCGCGCCCTTCATGCATGCCCATGCACACGACGCCCAGGTCGGGAATGGCGGCCGCGTCGGAACCCGCATACGGGCTGGTCAGCGCAAAGCAGGGAATCTCCGTGCCGGCAGCCAGGCGCGGCAGATAATGGTTTTTCTGTTCTTCGGTGCCGTAGTGCAACAGCAGTTCGGCCGGCCCCAGCGAATTGGGCACCATCACGGTCACGGCCAGCGCCGAGCAGCGGCTCGACAGCTTCATCACCACTTGCGAATGCATGTAGGCGGAGAATTGCTTGCCGCCGTATTGTTTCGGGATGATCATGCCGAGGAAACCCTGGCTTTTCATGTAGTCCCAGGCTTGCGGTGGCAAGTCGAGTTGCTGCTGCGTTTCCCAGTCGTTGACCAGTTCGCACAGCCGTTCGACGTCGTGCTCGAGAAAGTGGCGCTCCTCGGCAGTGAGCATGGCGCGGCCATACGCCAGCAGCTTGGGCCAGTCGGGCCGGCCGGAAAACAGGTCCGCATCCCACCAGGTAGTGCCCGCCTCGAGCGCGTCGCGTTCCGTCTCGGACATGGTCGGCAAGATGCGCTTGAACAGCGCGAGCAGGTGCGGCGCAAGCAAGGCGCGGCGCACGGGGCCGGGCGCAAACAGTAAAGCCAGGCCCAGCAGGGCCAGCAGCAGTATGATCGTCAGCATGCGATATCTCCCTGTGTCATGACAACAGAGTAGGCCGATGCGGCCGATGTTACTGTGCGGTACTGCGCATACGCACAACGCCAACCGCAGGGGTTGGCGTTGTGGTGTCTGGCGTGAGGCGTATCAGCGTTGCGGAACGACAATCACCGTGTCGCCCGTCTTGCCCTTGGCGCCCGTGTCGCCTTTGGCGCCTTCATCGCCGGCAACACCAGCGTCGCCCTTGGCGCCATCGTTGCCTTGCATGCCGCTGTCGCCCGTCTGGCCCGTGGCGCCGGTGGCACCCGTCGCGCCGGCAGGGGCTTCGGCGCCCTTGGCACCGGTAGCGCCGGCAGGACCAGGCGCGCCGGCAGGGCCGGGAACGACTTGTACGACGGTAGGCGCGGGTGGCGCTTCGCGCTGGCAAGCGGTCAGGGCGAGGGTAGAGGCGAGCGCGAGCAATATCAGGGTAGTTTTCATGATGCATCCTTTGGCAGTGTGCCGTGATGTACGGAACGGCTCGACGGCGTCGGGCGCGAGTTTCGCATGGCGGTATGGCGGAGAGAATCGGATCAGGTAGCCGTTGCGCCGTGTCGCGCAGGGCGCTGGCGGCGGGAAGGGATGTGGTCTGCCTGCAGCATGTGCTTTTGGACAGCCGCAGTCCGTACGTTTGCGTACATAGCGGCGGGCCGGGGTGGAGGTTTTGTGCAAGGACAAACAAAAAAGCCAACCCGAAGGTTGCTGTGGCTGTTCAAATTGGAGTGGCAGCACCGCGACTGAGGGCCTGGTGCTGCCTGGCACGCTTATTTGACGGTCAAATCTGCCTGGGCTGCAGGGGCCGGCGACGAGTCGCCACCGCCGCCACCGCAGGCAACGACGAGCATACACGCGCTAAATACAATTGCCAGAGTCTTCATCGAACTTGTCCATTCTCAATAGTTACGCCTGTGCTGGCGTCACCTTGAAACGGCCATGGCTGTGCCAGAGCCGGGCCTTTGATGTCACTTAAATCCAGGATGGTGACCCGGATGGGCAGTAGGGAAAATTACAGCGTGACGGGTTCCGGCGTGAGCATGTAGCGCGCATATTTGCCATCCCCCAGGTCGCAGAAGCCTGCCGCCCACAAGCTGCCATCGGTCTTCTGGATGAAGGAGCATGCGCTGCCAGCCCATGCGGCGGCAATCCCGGTACCGACTTGCCGGAAGGCGCCGCGATTGAATTGGCCATCGCCGAACTGGCCGTTGTTGCCATCGCCGCCTGCCCACAAGGTGCCGTCGGACTTGACGGCAAGCGCATAATAAGTGCCTGCCGATATGCTGACGAAGCCATCTCCCACCTTGACCGGCGTGGCGGCAGTGGGCGTGGCGGCGGGCGCCTGGTTGGGCGCGTTGCCGCCCCAGTTCCACAGCGAATGGTCCGCCTTCAAGCCATAGACCGCATCGTAGCTGGTGGCAATCGCAACATAGCCATCCGCGATCTTGACCGGTGTAAATGGCTGGTTGGCCAGATTCTGGGTCCATGTCCACACCGAGCCGTCGCGCTTGAGGCCCAGTGACGCCCCGCCACTGCCACGGGCGATATCCACGTAGCCCGTGTCTATCATGCGCGGCGTCAGCTCCGGTTCGATGGCGTTGGGTTGCTGCAGGCTACGCGCGCCCCAGACCCACAGGCTGCCGTCTTTTTTCAGGGCTTCGGCGTTTTCGCCGGCGACGCTTCTCTCGCCTTTGACGACGACCTTGACGAAATCGCTGCCGATCTGCACAGGAGTGGCGTTTGAGCCGCTCGTGCCATTGCCCTGGATGCCTGCGTCATTGCTGTTGCCCCAGCTCCAAAGCGAGCCGTCTTTCTTGATGGCCAGGGTGGCAGCGATGCTGACTGCGACATCGGCGTAGCCGTCGCCGATCTTGACCGGTACGGGCTGGAGAGGGTTCCAGCCCCAGAGTGTGCCATCAGATTTGAGGGCGGCGTAGCGCCAATTCAGGCTGGTGACGAATGCGGCAATGGCCTGATAGTCGACGGAGAGCTTGTGCAATGGCGATGCGGCGCCGGCGCTCGCGGACACTGCGCCCTGGCGCGCTCCCGATTGCCCGGTCGGCGTGCAGCTGAATTGACGCTGCGTGCTGCTACCCCCGCTGAGCTCGGCGATACCTGCGCAGTCCGTCAACGCAAACTGCATGTTATCCGGCAGATTGCTGCCAGTCACAGTAAAGATGGTGACCATGCCGATGTTGGCCCTGGCCGGCGAAACGGCGCTGACCTCGGGCGGCAGGGGCGTTGGCAGCGTTGGCGGTGTCGGGGGAGGAGCGGGAGGCGATGTCGGTGAAGTACTGCCGCCGCCGCAGGCGCTCAAGGCGAGCAATAAGCTGGTCGCTGAAACAAAACGCAAATGAGTCATGGGGATGAAATTTATAAAATTGCATGATTGTAACTTAAGTCATATTGTCATACGGCATTATTGTTTTCGGCGCCAGCAAACAAAGACGCCACCCGAAGGTGGCGTCTTGATCAGTACTGCTGCATTCTTGCTGGCCCGGGGCGGAATCGAAGCAGCGGCACGAAGATGTGCCAAGCAAGGCCCGGCCTACTGCGCGCTTTCCATGGATGCCACGGTGTCGAAAATATGCGCCAGCGCGCTTTCCATGGCGCCGGCGGTGGCGTCGCCGCTCTGGTTGGTGATGATGTAGACTCCGAGCTGATATTTGGGAACGATGTAGGCGTAGCCTTGCGCACGCGGCACGCCGCCATGGTGGACGTAATGCGTGCCCAGCTGGCGATTCGTGCCGATGTTCCAGAAATAGGCAATGCTGAAGTCATCCTGAAAGCGTAGCAGCGGCTTGTGCGATTCGACGACGGCGGGATGGGCGCTCAATTGCAGGCGCAGGTATTTCGCCATGTCCGGCATGGTCGACTTCAGGTTGCCGGCGGCCCCCCAGGGCAGCTGTGGCATCGGTGTCGTGATGACGGGATTGTCGCTGTGGTAGCCGGGTGCCAGCCGGCCGGCATCCTGGGCTGCGATTTTCAGCCTGGTATCGTGCATGCCGGCTTCGCGCGCGAGCAATTGCGTGAGCAGCACTTCATAGGGCATGCCGTAGATAGTTTCGAGCGCGTGCGCAACGAGTTCGGTGCCGGCGCTGGAATAGGCGTAGTCCTTGCCCAGCGGACCGTTGATGTTGACTGTATGCAAGTCCTGCCAGAATTGGGGTTGTCCGTAGTTGGCATAGGCTGCGTTGAGCTTTGCCGGCGTGGCGTGCGCCGTGAAGTCCTGCAATACGGTGTTCACCTGCAATGGCAGCATGCCCGGCATATTGCTGGTGTGCGTGATCAAATGGCGCAAGCGCACGGGCTGCCCCTGCGACTGCAGGTTCGGGTAGGCGGCCGGCAGGTATTTTTGTATGGGATCGTCGAGCGTCGCCTTCCCATCGAGCACCGCGTTCGCCAGCAGCAGGCCGGCAAAGGTTTTGCTGACTGAGCCGATTTCATACAGCGTTGTATCGTTGGGCGGATTGGCCTTGCCGGTCTCCAGCTCGCCTTGATGCAGGATGAACTCCTGGCCGCGATAAACCAGGGCTATCGAGGTCGCGTGCAGCAGTTTCGACTGCAGCAGGGTGGTCGCGGTCTGGCGCATTGCCGCAGGAATGTCATGCGCGGGCACTGTGGCCGCGGGCTTGCAAGCTGCCAGCAGCAGTGTCATTCCGGTTGTGATTGCGGCGAGTCTGATCATCATGCGCACCATCCAGTGGGGAGGGGCATTCTCGCACAATGGGTTCGGCGGCGACAGAAAAAAGTCACGCGTACGGTTTTGCCTGAGAGCGAAAGGCGGTGGCGGACAAAAGAAAACGCCACCCGAAGGTGGCGTTTTTTTATTCTTGGTGGCCCGGGGCGGAATCGAACCACCGACACAAGGATTTTCAATCCTCTGCTCTACCGACTGAGCTACCAGGCCAAGGCGGCGAATTATAGCAGAAAGACTTTCCACCTGACCAGAGCTGGCTGTGTTCAAATGCAACAGATGGCCAAAACATGGTGTTTTGGCATCCTTGTATGAGCGAAAGGGATGTGGCGATGCAGCGACGTATTGGAGTGCAAGGCCTGGCGGTGGCGGGCTTGTTCGGTTTGTTGTGCGGCGCGGCGCGGGCCGACGGGTTGGCCGAGTTGAACGCGGCGCTGGCGCGCTTGCAGGGGCAGATGCCGATCAAGGCGCAGGTCGAATCGAAAACCTGGCGCCGCGAAGGCGAGGGCAAGGCGGCGGAAGAGGATAGCGGCCAAGCCACGGTGGCGGTCGAGGGCGGGCCGGCGGGCTTGCAGGTGCTGTACAGCAAGGAGGTGCTGGCGAAAGTGGAGGCCGAGCAGCGCGCCAAGGTGAAGGATCCGAAGGCCAAGGCGCCGATCGGCTTTGCGCTGGGGGAAATGAAGGCGCCGGAGCTGCGTTCCATGGTGTCGGCGGCGGATACCCTGTCGCGCGAAATCGAGGAAGCCGTGTTCAGCGGCGAAAAAATGGATAGCTATAAGGGCAAGCCGGCGCGCCTGCTCAGCTTTACCTTGTCGCTCGACAAGGTGCCTGAGAAAGACCGCAAGTATGTGAAGAAGTTCGAAGGCGGCCTCGATGTGTGGATCGCGGCGGACGGCACGCCGCTGGCCAGCCATTTCCACGTGGATGTGAGCGGGCGCGCCTTTGTCGTCATCAGCTTTACGCAAAAGACGGACGAGACGCGCCAGTATGGCGTCAGCGGCGACCATTTATTGCTCCTGCGCAAGGAAAGCAAGAATGCCATGTCGGGCGCGGGCGAGAAGGTGGAAAGCAAGATCGTCAAGACCTTGCAATTGCAGTCCTGACGCGTTGCCGAACCTCATAAGCTGCTGAATCAGCGGCTTTTTTACATGGCCGAGCTGCCGCCCAGGCCGCTCTTTTGCAGCACGCAGCGCCCTGCCTGGCAAGTGGCGCCCGGGTCCGTGATGATGGAGCAGGTCGACATCATGCCGTCCGCCTGCTGCTGTTTGCGGCTTGCCTCGGCTTGCGCCTGGGCCAGTGCCTTGAGTTTCTTGCCGTCATTGCTTTTGCTGGACCACGCCAGATAGCGCTCGGGGCCGCCGCAAGCCTTGGCGCCGATGGCGATGGTCTGGCATTGCTGGGTGGAATCGCACGCGGCGGCGCCCACTTCCGCCTGGATTTGCGCCAGCAAGCCGGCATTGCCGAGGGCGGGCGGCGCATCATCTTGCGTGGGGGCGCTGCCGCAGGCGCTGGCGGCCAGCAGCAGGAAACTGGCGCACGCGGCGCGCAGCAGGGCGGAGTAGGTTGGCGTTTGCATGCGCTCATCATGTGCCACGCTTGCGTAAATGGCAAGCGCGATTCGCACTTGGGCAGAACCTTGATCCCGGTCATTTTCCTTATTAACTAGTCAAAGTTAATATAAATCAACATCCAACCAGCGATGTACGGGTGGCAACCGGGCCGGTGCGCTGCATTCCCGCGCCGGCGCGCGCCGCCGATTCGGGAATGTTTCCAGGAGTTAGACTATGCGCCGCACCTTATCCCCCTTCCTCTTCATCGCCAGCCTGACTTTCGGCAACGTGCTGCACGCCGCCGACAAGGAGCCGATCCAGCCGATCACGGCCGCCAAGGTGGCCAATCCGGCCATGGTCGAGCTGGGCAAGAAACTGTTTTTCGATCCGCGCCTGTCGCGCTCGGGCTTTATTTCCTGCAATAGCTGCCATAACCTGAGCATGGGCGGCACGGACAACATCAAGACGTCGATCGGCCATAACTGGCAGCGCGGACCCATCAATTCGCCTACCGTGCTCAATTCCAGCATGAACGTGGCGCAATTCTGGGATGGCCGCGCCAAGGATTTGCAGGAGCAGGCGGGCGGTCCCATCGCCAATCCCGGCGAGATGGCTTTCACGCACGAGCTTGCCATCGACGTGCTGGCCTCGATTCCCGCCTACCGCGCGGAGTTCCGGCAAGTGTTTGGCCAGGATAAATTGACCATCGAGCAAGTCACGCGCGCCATCGCCGCCTTTGAAGAGGTGCTGGTGACGCCCGGTTCCCGCTTCGACCAATGGCTGTCGGGCAAGAAAAGCGCGTTGACGAAAGACGAGCTGGCCGGCTACCAGCTGTTCAAATCGAGCGGCTGTATCGCCTGTCATAACGGCCCCGCCGTGGGCGGCAACACCTTCCAGAAGATGGGCGTCGTCGAGCCGTACAAGACGGCGATGACGGCGGAGGGACGCTCGGCCGTGACGGGCAAGGATGCGGACCGCTTCAATTTCAAGGTGCCGACCCTGCGCAACGTGGAGCTGACGTATCCCTACTTCCACGATGGCGAAGCGGCAACCCTGACGCAGGCCGTCGACGTGATGGGCCGGCTGCAACTGGGCCGCACCTTCACGCCCGATGAAAATGGCAAGCTGGTGGCCTTCCTGAAAACCCTGACGGGCAAGCAGCCGCACATCGTGCTGCCGATCCTGCCGCCATCGTCGGATACGACGCCGCGGCCCGTGCCGTTTGACTGAATGAGTCCATGAAAAATGCCCGCATCAAGCGGGCATCGGGGTTTATTTCAATGTTCTCTGGAACAACTGATAAATGCGGCGGTACTCGTCATACCACGCTTCCGGTTGCACGAAGCCGTGGCGCTCCATCGGGTAGCTGGCCATTTCCCAGTTATCCTTTTTGAGCTCGATCAAGCGCTGTGACAGGCGTACGGAATCCTGATAGAACACGTTGTCGTCGATCATGCCGTGGGCGATCAAGAGATTGCCCGTCAGTTTGTCGGCGTATTCGATCGGCGACGAGATTTTATACGCTTGCGGATCGACGTCCGGCGTGTTCAGGATATTCGCCGTGTACTCGTGGTTGTAGGTGGTCCAGTCCGTCACGGGACGCAGCGCGGCGCCGGACTTGAAGATTTCTGGCGCACGCATCAGGGCCATCAGGCTCATGAAGCCGCCATAGCTGCCGCCATAGATGCCCACGTTCTTGATGTCGCCCTGGTGCTGCTGCGCCAGCCAGTGGGCGCCGTCGATGAAATCTTCCAGTTCCGGATGACCCATCTGGCGGTAGATGGCCGTGCGCCAGGCGCTGCCGTAGCCGAGCGAGGCGCGGTAATCGACGTCGAGCACGATGTAGCCCTGCTCCACCAGCAGGTTGTGGAACATCTGTTCGCGGAAGTAGACGGGATAGCGCTCGGTCACGTTCTGCAGGTAGCCGGCGCCGTGCGCGAACATGACGATGGGATATTTCTTGCCCGCTTCCAGCTGGGCCGGGCGGTACAGCTTGGCCCAGATCGGCGCCGCGCCATGCGTGGACGGCACTTGCACCAGTTCCGGCATGACCCAGCTGCGCGCCTTGAAGGCGTCGCTGCGTGTATCCGTCAGGATATTGGCCTTGCCGCCGGCAATGGAAATCGTCGCCAGCTGGGCCGGCATATAGCTGGTGGAATAGCGCAGCAGCAGCTTGCCGTTATCGGGCGACAGGCCGAAGTTTTCCACGCCTTTCAAGCCTGTGACTTCGCGCGCGCCGCCCTCCTTGGCCGTGCTGGCGCACACTTCATACGTGCCTGGCGCCTGCCGGTTGCACATGAAATACGCGGTTTTGCCGTCGCGGCTCCATTCGACGGCGCTCACTTCCCACTGGCCGCTGGTCAGGGCGCGCGCCGGGGCCGCGCCCGTTTTCGTGTACAGGTGGGCGTAGCCGCTTTCCTCGGACAGATACCACAGGGTGGCGTTGTCGGGCAGCCAGCCGAATTCGTCGGCGCGGCGGTTGACCCAGGCCGCGTCGCTGATGCGGTGCACGGGCAGCAGGGCGGCGTTGGCCAGGTCGACGTTGGCGAGCCAGCCATCCTTGTTGTCGATGGCGCGGATGCGCACAGCTGCATTGCGGCCGTCGTCGGTCCAGGCGATGCCGTCGCGCTGGGCGTCGATGCGCACGGGACGGTTGCCTTTCAGGGCCGGCAGTTTCTGGTCGGCGCGCATGGCGGCCAGTGGATCGGCGGCGATGCCGGGCAGGTTATCGAAGGCGATGTCGCGCACCTGGCCCGTGCGCAGGTTGGCCAGTTTCAGGCTTTGCGCGATCGGCATGTTGCGGCCCACGCGCGTGCGCTCGTCGTCCGCTTCCGGATAGCCCGTTTCCGTGACATAGCGGGCCAGTTTGCCCAGCTTGCCCTTTTCGGCGGCCTTGTCCTGCGTGACGAACAGCAGCCAGCGGCCGTCCGGCGACAGGGCGCTGCCGGAAATGGTGACTTTGTCGCCCAGGTAGATCGGTTCCGGTGCGCGCGTGGCGTCCAGGCGGCGCTCTTCATGGCGGCGTTCGCGGCTGGCGTCGCGGTCTTCCTTCTGGCGCGCCAGGTTGACGATCAGGCGCAGCTGCAGTTCGCGCAGGGCGTCCGCTTCCGGCTTGGCGTCCGGGTCCTTGACGGCGCGCAACAGGGCCACGGGGGCGCTCAGGCGGTCAAGCCGGTTCCAGCTGAACCAGTCTGTGCCGCTGCGGTATTGCACGGCGCCGCCGTCGGCGGAGTATTGCGGGTCGCTGATGGCGGACACGCCGCGCGTGATCTGGATCAAGGCGCCGCTTTTCAGGTCGCGCTCGAACAAGTCGCCGTTGCGCAGCAGGATGGCGCGCGTGCCGGCCCGGTTGACCACCATGTGCTGGCCGTCGAGATTGGCCAGCTGCGCATCGTCGACCTTCTTGCCGCTATTGAATTTGGCGTTTGCGCCCGGCAATTGATAGGTGTCGCGCAGGGGCGAGCCGAGGCGTTTCTGCTTGTAGTAGAGCTGGCCATTCCAGCCCCACCATGCCGCTTCGACGGGCGTGCCGATCCAGTCGGGATCGGCCATGGCCTGGTCCAGGGTGATGGGCGTGGGTGCGGTGGATGGAGCCGCATGGGCGGCGGGGAGCAGAGAGAGCAGCAGGAGCGGCAGCAGGGGAAGAACCAGACGCATCGGGGATCACTTTAATCAAAGGGGATGGTGAAGGTACAGGCTATGAGGCCGGTATTCTAGCGGAGGAGTTTCGTACAGGAAATGTCGGAAAGCTAAGCCTGATACCGGGCCAGCCAGCCGGGAAAGTCGTTCAGCGGCATGGGCCGCGCATACAGGTAGCCTTGCAAGCCGTCGCAATCGTGGGCGAGCAGGAAGTCGGCCTGCTCCTGCGTTTCCACGCCTTCGGCCACCACGCGCAAGCCCAGGTGGCGCGCCATGGCCAGTATCGCTTGCACGATGGCCGTGTCGCGCGCATCGTGCGGCGTGTCGTCGATGAAGCGCTTGTCGATTTTGAGTTCGTACAGCGGCATCGAGGTCAGGTAGGCGAGGCTGGAATAGCCGGTGCCGAAATCGTCGATGGAAAAGCGGATGCCGAGGGCCGCCAATTCGCGCATGCGCGCCAGCGAGGCGTCGCGCTGGTCGATCAGCAGGCCTTCCGTCAATTCCAGGATCAGGGCGCCGGCCGGCGTGCCGTGTTCGGCCAGCGCCGCCTGCACGCGGGCGGCGAAATCGGGCTGGCGAAACTGGGCCGGACTGACATTCACGGACAGGGCGACGGGCTGCCCGGCCTGCGCCAGCATGGCGGCGGCGCGGCACGCCTCGCGCAGGGCCCAGTGCCCGAGCCTGACGATCAGCCCCGATTCCTCGGCGATGGGAATGAAGATGCCGGGCGCGATATGGCTGCCGTCCGCCTGCGGCCAGCGCATCAGCAATTCGGCCCCCGTCACCCGGCCATGGCGGTCGACCTGCGGCTGCACGTGCATGCACAGTGCATGGGCATCGAGGGCGCGCGCCAGCGCCCGTTCCAGGGTCAGGCGGCGTTCCACGCCCGCCTGCATGGCCGCTTCAAAGAAGGCGATGCCGTTGCGTCCTTCTGCCTTGGCGCGGTACATGGCGATGTCCGCTTCGCGCAGCAGGTCGTGCGCCTGCTGGCCCGCTTTCGGCAGCAGGGTCACGCCGATGCTGGCGCTGCAATGATAGGACTGCCCGTCGATATCGAAGTCGCGCGCGATGGCGGCGCGGATTTTCTCGGCCACCTGGGCCGTCGCGCGGGCGGCGCTGTCGAGGTCTTCTGCCAGGTGCGCCAGCAGCACGACGAATTCATCGCCGCCGATGCGCGCCACCGTGTCGGCCTTGCGCATCAGCTGCGCCAGCCGTTCGCCGGCCAGGCGCAGCAGCGCGTCGCCGGTGGCGTGGCCGCGCGCGTCGTTGATGTGCTTGAAGTGGTCGAGGTCGATGAACATCAGCGCGCTGATGGTATTCCCTCGCGGCGCGGCGGCCAGCAGGTGGCCGATGCGGTCCATCAGCAGGCGCCGGTTGGGCAGGCCCGTCAGCACGTCGTAGAAGGCCAGGCGGTGGATGTCCGCTTCCGATTTCTTGCGCTCGTCGATTTCGCGCTCGACGGCCACCCAGTGCGTCTGCTTGCCGTCCGCATCCGTGAACGGCGCCAGTTCCGCTTCGACCCAGTACGCCTTGCCGGCCTTGTTGTAATTGAGCAATTCCGCCCTGGCCGGCTGGGCGTTGGCCATGGCGGCGGCGACGCGCGCCAGTTCGCCCGCATCGGTGGCGGGGCCCTGCTGGAACAGCAGGCTGCGGCCCAGCACTTCGGCGCGCGCATAGCCGCTGCTGCGCTCGAAGGCGTCGTTGACGAAGATGATGCGCGTGGCCGGCGCCGCGCCGCCGGGGGCATCGGTCACTTCGGCGAGCATTACCATGTCATTCAGGCGGGCCAGCGCCGTGGCCGTCAAGCGCAGGTCGGCGTTCAGCTGCGACAGGGCCTGGCTGCTGCGTTCCAGGTGGCGCAGCAGGAAGGCGCAGGACAGGGTCAGCACGGCGGCGATGAACAGGAAGTTCAGGGCCACGATCAGCGCGCGCAGCACGGGGGAGTCGGGCACGCCCTGCACGTGCAGGGCGACGTCGGGATGCAAGCCGAGGAAAAAGATGGTCAGCGAAGTCAGGGCCAGGGTCGACAAGGCTGGCCGCATCCCCAGCAGCAGGGCCGCCAGCACGGGCATGAGCATCATGTAGATCTGGCTGACGGGGCCGATTTTCAACAGCAGGCCCACGCCCACCAGGTAGGCGACGATGAGGAATTGCCACACGCGCCAGCGGTAAGGCATGGCGCGCAGATGCCAGATGAGACCGATCCAGCCGATGGCCAGCACGTCGAGGGCGACTATGGGCCAGATAGCTTCGCGCGCCGCCAGCAAGGCGCTGGGGATGGCGGTGATGATGCCAAGCAGCAACACTACCTGCAGCAGGCGCGAAAAAATCTGTCCGCGCCAGTGCGCGAGATCGTTTGACGCGGCCACGCTGCCGTCCTTTCCCCAGGAGCTGTGCTGCCGAGCTGAGCAGTATGGTAAAAATATTACGCGCTATCTTTATGCATGTCATCTTGATCATTCGGCATGGTTGACTGCGCGGCTACCTGCGGGGCGCGTCGGGCCGCCTACTCCGTCTGCGCCGTGGGCCAGTAGTGGCTGTCCGGCGTGTCCCGCGCGCCGAAGATGGCCTGGCCGACCCGCACGACGGTGGCGCCTTCTTCGATGGCGATTTCATAGTCGCCGGACATGCCCATCGACAGCTCGTCGAGGCCGATGCCAGGCGGGGCGTCCTGGCGCAGGCGGTCGCGCAGTTCGCGCAGCAGCACGAAGCAGCGGCGCACGCGCACCGCTTCCGCCGACAATAGGGCCAATGTCATGAATCCGCGCACCCGCAGCGCCGGGAAGGCGGACAGCTGGCGCAGGAAGGCGGCCACTTCGTCCGGCGGCAAGCCGTACTTGCTGGCTTCGCCCGAGGTGTTCACTTGTACGAATACGTCGAGCCCGCGCCCTTCCGCTTGCAGGCGCCGTTCCAGCGCCTCGGCCACGCGCAGGCTGTCGAGCGCCTGGAACTCGCTGGCAAAGCGCGCCACCAGCTTGGCCTTGTTGGTCTGTAAATGGCCGATCACCGACCATTGCAGGTCGACCAGGTCCGCCATCGCTTCCCATTTGCGGCCCGCTTCCTGCGGCTTGTTTTCCCCCAGCAGGCGGCAACCCGCGGCATAGGCCAGGCGCAGGCTCGCCTCGGGCTTGGTCTTGCTGACGGGCAGCAGACGCACGCCGGCCGGATCGCGCCCGACCCGCTGGCATGCGGCCGCCATGCGCGCATGCACCGCCGCCAGATTGCGGCGGAAGTCGTCCACGGAAACGGCTTGCGGCCAGCGCCCATGCTGCGCGTGCATGGTGGGAGTGGGCAGGGGAGTGTCATTGTTCATGTGTCAGCCTTGTGTCAGCCTTATGAGCGGCAGGAGTCGCCGCAGTGATGTATGATTGTCCTATGCCAAAATATATCATGTCTGAGACCATCATGAAGATGACGGGGAAAACCGCGGCGCAGCTGTTCGACAGCATCCGCGCGCTGACGCAGGCGGGTGAACTGCCGCCGGGCCAGGCGCTGCCGACCGTGCGCGAGCTGGCGGCGACCTTGGGCGTCAACCGCAATACCGTGTCGCTGGCGTACAAGCGCCTGGTGACGGCCGGGATCGCGGTCACGCAAGGGCGCCTGGGCACGGCCATCCGCGCGCAGCGCGATCCCGGCGAGCAGGAAGGCCTGCTGCCCGGCTCGCCGCTGGCCGACCTGGGCGGCGGCAATCCGAACCTGGCCTGGCTGCCCGATATCGGCGCGGCCTTGGCGCGCAAGCCCTACCGCCCGCGCCTGTATGGCGAGGCCACGCTGGACCCGGCGCTGGAAGCCCTGGCGCGGCGCTGGCTGGCCGGCGATTGCCCGGAAGGGCACGACATCACCCTGACGAATGGGGCGGTCGATGCGGTCGAGCGCCTGCTGGGCGCGTACCTGGTCGCGGGCGACAAGGTGGCCGTGGAAGACCCCTGCTTCGTCAGCAGCATCAACACCTTGCGCATCGCGGGGCTGCACGCCGTTGGCGTGGCGGTCGATGCCGAGGGGATGCAGGCCGGGGCGCTGGAACGGGCGCTGGCGCAAGGCGCGCAAGCCGTCATCGTGACGCCGCGCGCACACAACCCGACCGGCTGCAGCCTGAGCGCGGCGCGCGTGGCTCAGCTGCGCGCGGTGCTGGCCGCCTACCCGAACGTGCTGGTCATCGTTGACGACCATTTCTCGCTGCTGTCCGTCGCCGGCTACCGGGACGTGATTCCCCCTGCCGCCCGGCGCTGGGCGCTGGTCCGTTCGGTGTCGAAGATATTCGGCCCCGACCTGCGCCTGGCCGTCGTTGCCAGCGACGGACAGACCGCCCGCCGCCTGCGCCTGCGCCTGGCGCCCGGCACGAACTGGGTCAGCCATCTCTTGCAGGATGCCGTGAGCGCCTGCCTGTCGTCGCCCCACGTGCTGGCGCAGGTGGCCCTGGCCCGCGCAGACTATGCGCGCCGCCGCGGCATCCTGGCCGATGCGCTGGCGGCGCAAGGCCTGGTCTGCGCCAGTCCCGCCGATGGCTTGAACCTGTGGCTGCCGCTGCCGGGCAGCAGCCAGGCGGCCGTGCTGGCGCTGGCCAGGCATGGCTGGCTGGTGCGCGGCGGTGAAGCGTTCGGCGTGCAGGCGCCGGCGCAGGGATTGCGGATCACCGTGTCGAGCATGGATGAAGCGGGCGCGCAGGCGTTCGCCGGCGTGCTGGCCCAGGTGCTGGGCCGGCCATAGTTTTTTAATTCCTCGCCACAGAAAGGGAACATCATGAAAGTCCATTTCATCGTGCATGAAGCGTTCGAGGCGCCGGGCGCCTACGAGACATGGGTGCGCGAGCGCGGCTACGCGGCCACGTATTCCCGCGTCCACGCCCATGAGCCGCTGCCCCCGTCCATTGCGGACATCGACCTGCTGGTCGTCATGGGCGGGCCGCAGTCGCCGTCAACGACGCGCGAGGAATGCCCGCATTTCGACGCCGCGGCCGAACAGGCCTTGATTGCCGCATGTGCGGCGGCGGGCAAGGCGGTCGTCGGCGTCTGCCTGGGGGCGCAACTGATAGGCGCAGCCCTGGGAGCACGCCAGGCGCACAGCCCGGAAAAGGAGATCGGCAAGTTCCCCGTCATGCTGACGGCGGAAGGACGGGCAAACGATAAATTCGCCCACTTCGGCGATGTGCTGGAAACCGGACATTGGCATAGCGACATGCCTGGCCTGACTGACAGCGCGAAGGTCATCGCCGGTAGCGAAGGCTGCCCCCGCCAGATCATCGAATACGGCAGGCTGGTGTACGGCTTCCAGTGCCATATGGAGTTCACGCCGGAGGTGGTCGAACTGCTGATCGCCGCGTCGGAAGCCGAACTGGCCATGCTGGAGCCGCACCGCTTCGTGCAGCCGCCAGCGGTCTTGCGCAGCCACGACTGGCACGCCATGAACGGCCAGCTGTTCGGTTTCCTTGACCGCCTCATGCAGGCGTACGCCTCGCCGTGAAAAAAAACGCCAGCATCGACGCTGGCGTTGTGGGGCAAATAGGCGAGGCGCTTATTTCTTCGGCGCGCTCAGGCATTCTTTCATGAAGGCTTTGCGGGCATCGCCCTTCATGTCCTTGGCGTCGACATTGCACGCTTTCATCTTGTTTTGCTGCGTCATGGCCGGTGCCGGCTTGGCGCTCAGGCATTCCTTCATGAAGGTCTTGCGTTCATCGCCTTTCTTGCCGGCGGCGTCCGCATTGCAGGTCGTCATCTTCGATTGTTGGGCCGTCTTGGCGACAGGCGCCGCTTCCGGTGCGGCGGCAAAGGCGGTGCTGGCAAACGCGGCGGCGATGCAGAGGGCGATTAATTGTTTCATGGCAAATCCTTGTAGACGCAGTCGGTGGAAGGGGGCGATGCAATCGGCAGAGAATGCCGATATGCAAAACGTAACTAACTATATGACATTTATCAACAAAATTTCCACTCGAGTGTGTCTTTTTGTTACTGGCAGGTAGAACGCGCCCGCCGGCTGGCCCGGGCAGCCATCTTGCGGCGGCAGCGCCCCTGTTTTTTGCTATGCTAGCGTCTTTCCACCGGCCGATGCCGCTGCCTTGGCCGGCGTACCCTCAATACGGAGTAGTTATGGTCTCGTTGCAAGAGCAGTTTTTAAAGGCCGGCCTGGTCGACAAGAAGAAGGTCAAGCTGGCCAACCAGGACAAGAGCAAGCAGAAAAAGGACGAGCGCAAGAGCGGCACGCAAAGCGTCGACGAGGTGCGCCTGGCCGCGCTCGAGACCCAGCGCAAGAATGCCGAGCGGGCGCGCGAACTGAACGCCCAGCGCGACGCGGCCGCCAACCAGAAGGCCATCGTGGCGCAGATCGCGCAAATGGTGCAAAAGAACCGCCAGAGCAAGGGCAACAACGGCGACGTGCCGTACAACTTTACATTTAATAACAAGATCGAGCGCATCTACGTGACGGCCGCCGTGCAAGCCCACCTGGTGGCGGGCCGCCTGGTCATCATCTGCCTGAACGGCGCCGTGGAACTGGTGCCGCGCATCATCGCCGACAAGATCGCCGAACGCGACCCCGCCATCGTCGTGCGCGTGAAACAGGCCAGCACGGAAGTGGACGAGGACGATCCGTATGCGGCGTTCCAGATTCCTGATGATTTGATGTGGTAAGAGGGGTGTTTGCCCGGCGCTGACGGCGTCGGGGGAGTGGTTGCGGGCCGGAAACGGCCTGCGTGTTGTATAGACAGTCCATAAACAAAAACGCCACCCGAAGGTGGCGTTTTTGAATGTAAAACGAATTCTTGGTGGCCCGGGGCGGAATCGAACCACCGACACAAGGATTTTCAATCCTCTGCTCTACCGACTGAGCTACCAGGCCAAGGTGGCGAATTATAGCAGACCAAAACGGGAATGCAAGAGCCGGCTGCGACTTTTCCCCGATTTCCTGCATGGACATGGTTTTACTTGCTTGTAGGTCAAATATGATTTGATATCAGCGGTATTTTTCTCAACAAAGGATGGGCGCATAGTGTGGCCATCGACATTGACTTGAGAGGATTACCGCATGAACGCCACCACAAATCGCACCGCCATCCCTGAAATCGGCCTGGGCACCTTCCGCCTGCAGGGCCAGGTCGTCATCGATTCCGTCACCACGGGTCTGGACGTCGGCTACCGCCATATCGACACGGCGCAAATCTACGGCAACGAAGCCGAAGTGGGCCAGGCGATCGCCGCCAGCCCCGTCCCGCGCGACGAGCTGTTCGTCACCACCAAGATCTGGATCGAGAACCTGCAGCGCGACAAACTGATTCCCAGCCTGAAGGACAGCCTGCACAAGCTGCAATTGGAGCAACTGGACCTGACCCTGATCCACTGGCCGTCGCCGCAGGACGCCATTCCCGTCGCCGAGTATATGGCGGCGCTGGCGGACGCCAAGGCGCAGGGGCTGACGAAAGCCATCGGCGTATCGAATTTCACCAACGCGCAGCTGCGGCAAGCCATCGCTGCGGTGGGCGCGTCTGAAATCGCCACGCAGCAGGTCGAGATCCACCCCTTCCTGCAAAACCGCACCGTCATCGACTTCGCGCGCAGCCAGGGCATCCACATCACGGCCTATATGCCGCTCGCGTATGGCAAGGTGGTCGTCGATCCCGTCATCATGGCCATCGCGGTAAGACATGGCGTGACGCCGGCGCAAGTGGCCCTGAGCTGGTCGCTGCAGCAGGGCTTTGCCGTGATCCCGTCGTCCACCAAACGGGCCAACCTGGAAGCGAACCTGCATTTCCAGCGCATCACCCTGTCGCCGGACGAGATGGCGCAGATGGCGACCCTGGAGCGTGGCGAACGCCTGGCCAATCCGGACGGCCTGGCGCCGCAGTGGGATTGATATGGGCGCCATGACGAAGCTCGGGCAGGGCGGTTTCAGCATCGGGCTGGAACTGCCGCTCGATAATGACTGGTCGTCCACGGGACGCCAGGCGAATGCGGCGTCCGGCCGCGTGCCGGGCGAACCGGACCTGCAACAGCATGCGGCGCTGGCAAAACTGGCCGACCGCCTCGGTTTCAGGGCCTTGTGGCTGCGCGACGTGCCTTTGTATGACCCGTCCTTCGGCGACGCGGCCCAGGTCTTCGAGGTGTTTACTTATCTTGGCTACCTGGCCGGCATCACGGAGAACATCTTGCTGGGCACGGCCGCCGTGGTGCTGCCCCTGCGTGAGCCTGTATTGACGTTAAAAGCGGCGGTCAGCGTCGACCAGTTGAGCGGCGGGCGTTTGCTATTGGGCGTGGCCAGCGGCGACCGTCCTGTCGAATATCCCGTCTTCGGCCGCGACTTCGAGCAGCGCGGCGCCGCCTTCCGCGAACAGGTGGCCATGCTGCGCGATTGGGGCGAGAGGCGCCTGCCGCCTGGCATCCGTTTGCTGCCCAAGCCGTCCGCGCCCTTGCCGCTGCTGGTGGCGGGGCTGGCGCAGCAGTCGCCCGCCTGGATAGGCGAGCAAATGGATGGCTGGCTCGCCTATCCGGGTACGCCGGACGACCATGCGCGGCGCTCGGCGCAATGGCGCGCCGTCGCCGGGGAAGATAAACCCTACGTCAGCTTCATCCACCTGGACCTGGACGAAGACCCGAATTTGCCGCTGCAGCGCTTCCGTTTTGGTGCCCGCACGGGGCGCGATGGCCTGATCGCCGAGTTGACGGCCATGCGCGACGCCGGCGTGCGGCACATCGGCTTGCAGCTGCGGCAGAACCGCCGCCCGCTGGCCGAGACGATGCAGGAGATCGCGGACCACGTGCTGCCCGTCTTTCATGGCATCGCTTGATCTGGGACACGCGTCCTGTACTTCCGGACTATCTGAAAAGGGTGGGGCAAACGCTATAATGGCCGCATGAACAGTCCCACTCCCCCTACCATGCGGCGCTTCATGCATAGCCACAGCGACGTTTGCATCGTCGGCAATGGCGCCATCGCGAAAACCACGGCGCTGGCGTTTGCCCAGGCAGGACAAAGCGTCACCCTGTTATCCCCGGTGAGCCCGCCCGCGCCCACATCCCCTTCGGCCGCCAAGCCGGTCGAGGCCAGCTGGGATGTGCGCGTGTATGCGCTCAATCACACGGCGCACCAGCTGCTGTCGTCGCTGAAGGTATGGGGCGCTCTGGAGGCCGACAGGGTGGCGCCCGTCGACGCCATGCTGGTCAACGGCGACGGCGCGCAGGCGGGCGGACTCGGTTTCGACGCGTATGGCGCCCATGTGGGCACGCTGGCGTGGATCATCGAAGACCGCAACCTGGGCCAGGCGCTGGACGCCGCCCTGAAATTTGCGCCGAACGTCAGCGTGGTGCAGGGCCGCGCCAGCCGCCTGGAATGGACGAACGACTCGGCCATCGTGCATCTCGATGGCGGCGACACCATCACTTGCGCATTGGTAGTGGGCGCGGATGGCGCCCAGTCGTGGGTGCGGGGCCAGTGCGACATCGGCCTCGATTACCGCTCCTACGGCCAGCGCGGCGTGGTCAGCAACTTCGCCTGCGAAAAGCCGCACCATGGCGCGGCCCACCAGTGGTTCACGGGCAGCGAAGGCATCGTCGCGCTGCTGCCGCTGCCGGGCGACCGCGTCTCGCTGGTCTGGTCGGCGCCCGATGCGCTGGCCGACACCTTGATGGCCGAATCGGCCGACGCCCTGGCCGCGCGCCTGGCCGCCTACTGCCACGACAAACTGGGCAAGCTGACGCCGTTGCAGCCGGAGCTGGTGCGCGCCTTCCCATTGACCCTGATGCGCCCGCACGCCATGGTGGCGCCGCGCGTGGCCCTGGTGGGCGACGCCGCCCACGTGGTGCACCCGATGGCTGGCCACGGCATGAACCTGGGTTTTGCCGACGTGGCGCAGCTGGTCAAGACGATCAGCGAACGCGAAGCGCACCGCGGCATCGGCGACGAGCGCGTGCTGGCCCGCTATGCGCGCGCGCGCAAGGAAGACGTGCTGTTGATGCAGCTGGCCACCGATGGCCTGGCGCGATTATTTGGCGCCGACCTGGAGCCGTTGCGCGTGGTTCGCAATTTGGGATTAAACTTGCTGGATAAATTACCGGCCCTGAAGCGGAAAATGATTGCGCACGCATTGGGACATCAGTAAATATCAGCGAATCTTAAGATATCGCCGGATAATGGCAGCAGTGAAAATTCAAGGTCGCCGCAGCTGGTCTGCGGCGATCGTTTTGTCAAAGAGATAACGATGCCGGGCCAGAGGCGAGTCCCGCCAGGCGTTTCAAGTGGAGAAGTGATAGTGATAAAAATGAGCAGAATCGCATTGGTACTGGCCTCGGGCCTGATGATGTCGTGCGCCGGCGCGGAAACGCCAACGGAAGCGAACATCAAAAAGCTGATCGAGCCGCGCCTGGGCGAAGGCGCCAAGGTCGATTCGGTCAAGGAAACGCCGTACGGCGGCCTGTACGAAGTGCGCACGGGCGGCGACATCCTGTATACGGACAAGGCCGCGCAATACCTGTTCGTCGGCCACGTCTTCGACGCCAAGACGTCGCAAGACCTGACCAAGGTGCGCCTGGACGAAGTCAACCGCATCAAATTCTCCGACTTGCCGCTTGATTCCGCCATGAAGACCGTCAAGGGCAATGGCAAGCGCGTGATCGCCGTGTTCGAAGATCCGAACTGCGGCTATTGCAAGCGCTTCCGCCAGAACGCGCTGAAGGAAATCGACAACGTCACCGTCTACACCTTCATGTACAACATCCTGTCGCCGGACTCCATCGTCAAGTCGCGCAATGTCTGGTGCGCGCCGGACCGCAACAAGGCATGGGATGACTGGATGTTGAACGGCAAGGCGCCAGCCACGGTGGCCGCCACCTGCGCCAATCCGCATGAAAAAATCCTGGCCCTGGGCCAGCAATTGCGCGTGTCGGGCACGCCTGCCATCTTCTTTGCCGACGGCAGCCGCATTCCGGGCGCAGTCGATGCGAAAACGCTGGAACAGAAATTCTCGACCATTAAGTAATCCGGGCTGTCGCCAGGAAGGCTGGACGGCGCGCCCTCGCAAGGCGCGCTTTTTTTTGCACTTTTTTCCGCTGTCGTATCATCAAGTGTTGTTTGTAGACGCCATAACAATTCCAAAAAGGAGAAGCAGCAGATGATTACCCTGAATATCAACGGACGCGACACGCAGGTCGATGCCGATCCTTCCACGCCCATCCTGTGGGCGCTGCGCGATAACCTGAACATGACGGGCACCAAGTTCGGCTGCGGCATGGCGCTGTGCGGCGCCTGCACGGTGCACCTCGACGGCCAGGCCATCCGCTCGTGCATCACGCCGATTTCCTCCGTCGGCGCGCAAAAGATCACCACCATCGAAGCGATGGAGAACGACCAGGTGGGCAAGGCCGTGCAGGCGGCGTGGGTGCGGCACGACGTGCCGCAATGCGGCTACTGTCAAAGCGGCCAGGTGATGAGCGCGACGGCGCTGCTGCGCACCAACAAGGCGCCCAGCGATGCCGACATCGATGGCGCCATGAGCGGCAATATCTGCCGCTGCGGCACCTATCAACGGATCCGCGCTGCCATCAAGGACGCGGCCAAGACTCTGGCCTGAGGAGAGCGACATGCGTATCGAATGGTTGAATCAGGAAGCATTGCAGCATGGCGGGGTGACCCTGGGCGCGGCGCTGGCATCGGCGCCTGTTACCGTGGCGGATGGCGTGTCGCGGCGCGGTTTCATGAAGGCGGGCGCAGTGGCCGGCGGCGGCTTGATGCTGGGCTTTTTCCTGCCGGGCGCAGGCAAGCTGGCGCAGGCGGCCGATGCCGCACCCGCCAAGCCCGTGTACGCGCCAAACGCTTTCCTGCACATCGCCCCCGATAACACGGTGACGGTGCAGGTGAACCGGCTGGAATTTGGCCAGGGCGTGCAAACGAGCTTGCCCATGCTGATCGCCGAGGAACTCGACGCCGACTGGAGCCTGGTGCACGGCGCGCTGGCGCCTGCCGGCGAGCAGTACAAGGATGCCGCCTACGGCATGCAGATGACGGGCGGTTCGGGCAGCATCGCCCATTCGTTTACGCAGTACCGCGAAATCGGCGCCAAGGCGCGCGCCATGCTGGTGGGCGCCGCCGCCGCGCAATGGAAAGTCAGCCCTGACCAGGTGCGCGCCGCCAAGGGCGTGCTGTATGGCCCCGGCGGACAAAAGGCCACGTTTGGCGAATTTGCCGACGCGGCCATGCGCCAGCCAGTCCCCGCCACCGTCAAGCTGAAGGACCCGCGCGACTTTGCCATCATCGGCAAACCCGTAAAACGCCTGGACGCGGCCGCCAAATCCACTGGCAAGCAGCAGTTCGGCATCGACTTCAAGCCGCCTGGCGCGAAAGTGGCCATGGTGGCGCGCCCGCCCGTGTTTGGCGCGAAAGTGGCGAAATTCGACGCCAGCAAGGCGAAAGCCATCAAGGGCGTGCTGGACGTGCTGGAAGTCAAAACCGACCGTGGCGGCAGCGGCGTGGCCGTCATCGCCGAAGGCTACTGGCCCGCCAAACAGGGGCGCGACGCGCTGGTGATCGAATGGGACACGAGCGCCGTGGAAAAGGTCAGCAGCGACAAGCAGCTGGCCACCTTCAAGGCGCTGGCGAAAACGCCGGGCACCGTCGCCAAACCTGCCGACATGGCCAAGCTGGCCTCGGCGCCGAAAAAGATCGAAGCCGTCTACGAATTTCCCTACCTGGCGCACGCGCCGATGGAGCCGCTCAATTGCGTCGTTGACCTGCAGGCCGACAAATGCACGATGTGGGTCGGTTCGCAATTCCAGACGGGCGACCAGGCGGCCATCGCGGCGACCTCCGGCCTGAAACCGGAGCAGGTCACCCTGCACACGATGATGGCCGGCGGCGGCTTCGGCCGGCGCGCCGTGCCCTCGTCCGACTACGTGGTCGAAGCCGTCAACGTCGCCAAGGCGTACCGGGCGGCGGGCAAGGGCGGCCCGTTAAAGCTGATGTGGAGCCGCGAGGATGACATCAAGGGCGGCTACTACCGGCCGTCGCATGTGCACCGCGCGCAGATCGGCCTCGACGCCAAAGGGAAAATCCTCGCCTGGGACCATACCATCGTGGGCCAGTCCATCATGGCCGGCACGCCGTTCGAAGCCTTCATGGTGAAAAATGGCGTCGACGGCACCATGGTCGAAGGCATGGGAGAGCCCTACACCCTGCCGATGAAGCTGTCCGTGCACACGGCCAAGGCGAACGTACCCGTGCTGTGGTGGCGCTCCGTCGGCTCGACGCACACGGCCTTCGTCATGGAAACCCTGATCGACGAGGCGGCGCACGTGGCGAAGATGGATCCCGTCGCCTACCGCAAGCAGCTGATCGACGCCAAGCATACGCGCCACATCGCCGCCCTGAACCTGGCCGTGGCCAAGTCCGGCTACGGCAAGAAGAAGCTGCCGAAGGGGCAAGCCTGGGGCGTGGCCATGCACGAATCGTTCAATTCCGTGGTGGCCTACGTGGTGACGGCGTCGGTGGTGCAAGGCGCGCCCAAGCTGCACCAGGTGTGGGCGGGCGTGCATTGCAACCTGGCCGTCAACCCCCTGACGATCGAGGCGCAAGTGCAGGGCGCCGCGCTGATGGCGCTGGGCATGACCATCCCCGGCGCGGCCATCACGCTCAAGGATGGCGTGGTGGAGCAGCAGAACTTTGGCGACTACCCCGTGCCGCGCATGCCCGATATGCCGGTGATCGAGGTACACCTGGTACCGTCGGGCGATGCGCCGACGGGCATGGGCGAGCCGGGCGTGCCGCCGCTGGCGCCCGCCTTCGCCAACGCGCTGTTCGCGCTGACGGGCAAGCGCCTGCGCAAGCTGCCATTCGATTTGGCGGCCGCATGACGGTAGCGGATTTTTGAGCACGGTCGGCATCTTGCTGGCAGCCGGAAGGGGACGCAGGTTCGACCCTTCCGGCGTGCAGAACAAATTATTGCAGCCATTGGCGGAAGGACCGCACGCGGGTCTGCCGGTGGTGGTGGCGGCAGCGAGGAACATGCTGGCTGCCTTGCCGCGCGTGCTGGCCGTGGTGCGCCCCGACGATGCCGAGGTCGCGCGCCAGCTCGGTGCGCTGGGCTGCGAGGTGCGCGTCTGCCATGATGCCGACACGGGCATGGCCGCCTCGCTCACCTGCGCCATCGCTCACGTGCGCGGTGCGCCGGGCTGGCTGATCGCCCTGGGCGACATGCCTGGTGTGGAAGCGGCTACAATCGCCGCCTTGTCGCACGCCATCGGCGATGGCGCGCGCATCGCCGTGCCCGTGTTCCGGGGACGGCGCGGCAATCCTGTCGCGTTCAGCGCCTTTCACTTGCCGCTGCTGCTGGCGCTTGATGGCGACCAGGGCGCGCGCAGCATCGTCAACAGCCATGCCGTGTGCGAAGTAGCAGTGGACGACAGCGGCATCTTGCGCGATATTGATACACCTGACGATTTGTCGCCGGCGCCTGGCGCGCCCGGGCGATTGTAGAACATCCATGCCAGACACGAGGAAAACATGAAGAAAGCACCGATTCAAAAAATCACCGCCAAGGCGGGAGCCAAGGCAAGCGGCAAAGCCACAAGCAAAGCCGCGGCAAAAACCGCAGTGAAAACCACACCGGCCGCCGGCATCATCTACAGCATTGCCGCCGCCGACCTGGCCGGTCACATGTTCAAGGTGACGTTGACCGTCAAGTCGCCGGCCGCCATCGGTCAGGTATTTGCCTTGCCGGCCTGGATCCCGGGCAGCTACATGATCCGCGAATTTTCGCGCAATATCGTCAGCATCCGCGCCGAGTCCGATGGCAAGGCCGTGGCGCTGACCAAGCTGGACAAGCATTCGTGGCAAGCCGCCCCGTGCAAGGGCTCATTGACCGTCGAGTATGACGTGTATGCCTGGGATTTGTCCGTGCGCGCCGCCCACCTGGACCAGAATCACGGCTTCTTCAACGGCACCAGCGTGTTCTTGCGCGTGCTGGGCCAGGAGGCCGAGCCGCATGAAGTGCATATCGTGCAGCCGAAGGATGCGGCCTGCAAGACGTGGAAAGTGGCCACCACCCTGCCGGAACTGAAAGCGAAACGCTATGGCTTCGGCAGCTACCAGGCGGCCAACTACGACGAGCTGATCGACCACCCGGTGGAGATGGGCGACTTCGCGCTGGCCACTTTCACCGCGCATGGCGTGCCGCACGATATCGTCGTCACGGGCAAGGTGCCGAACCTGGACCTGGACCGTTTGTGCCGCGACCTGAAAGCCATCTGCGAAACGCAGATCGCCTTCTTCGAGCCGAAGACAAAGAAAGCGCCGATGGACCGCTATGTGTTCATGACCATGGCCGTCGGCGACGGTTATGGCGGCCTGGAACACCGCGCCTCGACGGCGCTGATCTGCGCGCGCGCCGACCTGCCGACGACGGCTTCAAACAGCACAGAAATCGGCGACGGCTACCTGAAATTCCTGGGCTTGTGCAGCCACGAGTACTTCCACACCTGGAACGTCAAGCGCATCAAGCCGGCCGCCTTCGCGCCGTACAACCTGCAGGCGGAAAGCTATTCGCCGCTGCTGTGGCTGTTCGAGGGCTTCACCAGCTATTACGACGACCTGATGCTGGTGCGCGCTGGCCTGATCGATGAAGCGGCCTATTTCAAATTGCTGGGGAAAACCGTCAACAGCGTGCTGCGCGGTAGCGGCCGCACGAAGCAAAGCGTGGCCGATTCCAGCTTCGACGCCTGGGGCAAGTACTACCGCCAGGATGAAAACGCGCCGAACGCCATCGTCAGCTACTACACCAAGGGTTCGCTGATCGCGCTGGCCTTCGACCTGACGATCCGCGCCAAGACGAATGGCGAAAAGTCGCTGGACGACGTGATGCAGGCCTTGTGGCAGCGTTATGGCCGCGATTTCTACAAGGGCAAGGGAGAAGGCAAAGGCCGCGGCGTGACGCCGGCCGAAGTCGAAGCCCTGTTCGACGAAATTGCCGGCACGCGGATGAAGCCCTTCTTCGAGCGCTACATCCGCGGCACGGACGACGTGCCGCTGGCGCGCCTGCTGGCGCCGTTCGGCGTGAAATACAGCGACGCGCGCAAGGCGGAAAAGGCCAGCCTGGACGTCAACCTGGGCCGCGACGGCAACGACGCCAAACTGGCGCAGGTGCACCAGGGCGGCGCGGCGCACGTGGCCGGCCTGTCGGCGGGCGACGTGCTGGTGGCCATCGATGGCTTGCGCGTGACGGGTAACCCGGCCAACCTGGACACCTTGCTGGGCCGCTACGCCGTCGGCGCCAAGGTGGCCATCCACGCCTTCCGCCGCGACGAGCTGATGACGTTTGCGGCCGTGCTGCAAGGCGACCGCGTGCCCGGCGTCAGCCTGGCGCTGCTGCCGGCGCCGAAGAAAGCCACGGGGCCGAAGCGTCCTAGCGCGGCATGATGCTCATGCAGTAAGACAGAAAACCGGCCGTCACTGGCCGGTTTTCTATTTCAAGCAGCAATTTCCAAAATGCAACTTATCCGGTGAAACTGGCGGCTTGCCATCATATTTACTGCAAATGAACTAATTTTTCTTTAACTAAACTAAAATTGCCGAACCGCTCTTTTAGATCGCGCCCAACGTGCAAACCCTCGATCCTCGAACGATTATGCTGATGACCACGCTGATGTGCGGGGCGATGAGCATCGTCATGTTCTCGGTGTATCGCAGTTTCCGGCGCGAGGTGCATGGCCTGGGGCATTGGGCGGCCGGCTTGCTGTTGCTGGTGTGCGCGTCCCTGCTGTTCGGCACCCGCGAGGTGCTGCCGCCGGCATTGTCCATGATCGCGGCCAATGCGGCGCTGGTGGCCGGCATCGGCCTGTCGATGCTGGGCACGGAGAAATTCTTTGGCCTGGCGCCCAGCCGCCGCACCTATCTGCTGATACTTGCCCTGGCCATCGCCGGCAATAGCTGGTGGTTGCTGGTGCACCCCGATTTCTCGGCGCGCGTGGCGGTCTTTTCCCTGCTGGTCTTCCTGTTTTATGCGCGCCAGGTGCAACTGGTGTGGCGCCACGGCGAGCGCCATTTCTCGAGTTTTTTCTTTGCCGCGCTGATGCTGATGCAAGCCGTCGTGGTGCTGGCGCGCGGCGTGTCTGCCTTGCTGCATGGCGGCGCCAGCGTGAACCTGACGGTGGCCGGCACGCCGGCCGGCATCTATCTGGCGGTCGCCAATTTCATGGCGCTGCTGCTGACGGTGGGCTTCATGACGATGGCGACGCGCCGCCTGCAGCAGATACTGGAGCGCCGCTCGACCCACGATCCGCTGACCCAGGTGCTGAACCGGCGCGGCTTTGGCGACGCCTATGCGCGCGAGATAGACAATCTGCGCCGCCGCCGCTTGCCGTTGACATTGCTCAGCATCGACCTCGATTACTTCAAATTGATCAATGACCGCCACGGTCACGCGGTGGGTGACCGGGTGCTGGCGCATGTGGCCACCGTTATCAAGGGCGCCTTGCGCGAATCGGATTGCGTGGCGCGTTTCGGCGGCGAGGAGTTCGTCGTGCTGATGCCGGACATGCCGGCGCATAGTGCGTTGGGCGTGGCCGAACGCATCCGCGCCTTGCTGCGCGAGCCCAGTCATACAGGGCTGCCACCGTGTACGGTCAGCATCGGCGTCGCTAGCCAGGCGTCGGTGGTGGAAGGGCTGGAACAGCTGTTGTCGCGCGCCGATGCGGCCCTGTACCTGGCCAAGGAGCGGGGGCGCGACCGCATCGAACTCGATACCGCCGCGTTTACTGTGGACCGGACAAGGTCCGCAGCTGGAATTGGTACTGCTCGTTGAACAGGAAGGTTTCGGAGAAATCGAAGGTCCGGGCGTGGCGGCGCATCAGGTGTGCCGCTGGCGGAAAGAGGGTGGGCACGCGCCGCACGGCGGCCAGCGCCGCGGCCGATGCTTCGCTGTCGCGCGAACGGTGCACGTGCACGCTTTTCAGCTCGCCGTCCGGGCCCACGCTCAGGTCGAGCACGACGATGGCAGGGAGCATGGGCGGCAGGCGCCCGCTGAACGTGTAGGCACTGTTGGCGGCCATGATCTGCTGCGCCACCAGCGACTTGTAGGCGTCGATGCTGTCCGCGAGTTGTTTCGCGGCCGGCGTGCGCGGGGGCGTGGACGTGGGCGTGCTCACCGCCGGCGGGGCCGCAGTCTGGCAGGCCGACAGCAGGCTGGCGGCGGCAAGGACGATAATTCCGTATCTCATGACCGCCAGCCTACCATGGTTTAACTGAACAGGCGTTCCAGCTCCACGCCGGGGTCGGGCGCGCGCATGAACGCTTCGCCCACGAGGAAGCTGTGGATGTGCGCATCGCGCATGCGTTGCACGTCGGCCGTGCCGTGGATGCCCGATTCCGTGATGATCAATTTGTCTTGCGGGATGCGCGGCAAGAGATTGATGGTCGTGTCGAGCGACGTTTCGAAGGTGCGCAGGTTGCGGTTGTTGATGCCGATCAATGCGCTCTTGAGTTTCAGGGCCGCCGTCAGTTCGTCGCCGTCGTGGCTTTCGATCAGCACGCCCATGCCCAGTTCGTGGGCGCACGCTTCCATCTCCGCCATCAGGCCATGGTCGAGCGCCGCGACGATCAGGAGGATGCAGTCGGCGCCCATGGCGCGCGCTTCATAGATCTGGTACATGTCGACCATGAAATCCTTGCGCAGCACGGGGATGGCGCAGGCGGCGCGCGCCTGCTGCAGGTATGCCACGGAACCCTGGAAGAACTGCTCGTCCGTCAGTACGGACAGGCAGGCTGCGCCATGCGCGGCATAGCTGGCGGCGATATCAGACGGGCGGAAGTCGGCGCGAATGACCCCTTTCGATGGCGATGCCTTTTTTACTTCAGCGATGATGCCGGGTTTGCCGGCGGCGATGTGCTGGCGCAGGCTCGCTTCGAAGCCGCGCAGGCCGGCGCGCAGGGCGTTGTCGCTTTCCACGTCGCCGCGCAGGCTGGCCAGGCTGCGGCGGGCCTTGGCCCTGGCCACTTCATCGGCTTTCACGGCCAGGATTTTATCGAGTATGTCGGACATGATGGTCGCTATTCTATAAAGGAGGGCGGCAGCTTACGCTTGCGCCGGGGTGCCCAGTTGTTGCGTGACCTGCACGAATTGCGCAAGTTTCGCCAGGGCCGCGCCCGAACTGACGGCGCTGCGCGCGCGCGCCAGGCCGTCTTCGATCGAACTGGCCACGCCGGCCGCGTACAGCGCCGTGCCCGCGTTCAGGGCCACGATGTCGGCCGCCGCACCGGGCTCGCCGCGCAGCGCTTCCATCATCTTGGCTTTCGATTCCACGGAATCGGCCACCTTCAGGTTGCGGCTGGCGATCATCGACATGCCGAAGTCTTCGGGATGGATTTCATATTCGCGGATTTCGCCGTTGACCAGTTCACCGACCATGGTGGCCGCGCCCAGCGACACTTCATCCATGTTGTCGCGGCCATACACGACGATGGCGTGCTGCGCGCCCAGGCGCTGCAGCACGCGCACCTGGATGCCGACCAGGTCGGCGTGGAACACGCCCATCAGAATATTCGGCGCGCCGGCGGGATTGGTCAAGGGGCCCAGGATATTGAAGATGGTGCGCACGCCCAGTTCCTTGCGCACGGGCGCCGCATGTTTCATGGCCGCGTGGTGATTCGGTGCATACATGAAGCCGATGCCCGTTTGCGCGATCGACTGGGCGATCTGCTCGGGCTGCAGGTTGATGTTGACGCCCAGCGAGTCCAGCACGTCGGCGCTGCCGGACGAGGAAGAGACGCTGCGCCCGCCATGCTTGGCCACGCGCGCGCCGGCTGCCGCCGCCACGAACATCGAGGCGGTGGAAATATTGAACGTGTGCGCGCCGTCACCGCCCGTGCCGACGATGTCGAGCAGGTTGGTGGTGTCGGCCATGGGCACCTTGGTGGAAAACTCGCGCATCACTTGCGCGGCGGCGGCGATTTCGCCGATGGTTTCCTTTTTGACGCGTAAACCCATGGTGAGGGCGGCGATCATGGTGGGCGACATTTCGCCGGACATGATCTGGCGGAACAGGTACAGCATTTCGTCGTGAAAGATCTCGCGGTGTTCGATGCAGCGCAGCAGGGCTTCTTGTGGTGTGATCGGCATGATGCTTCCTTCTTCAATGATGGCGCAGGAGGACACTGATGGCACGCCGTGGCGTGCGCGGAAAATCAGCGCTCGAGAAAGTTCTTCAGCAGGGCGTGGCCGTGCTCCGAGAGGATCGATTCGGGGTGGAACTGCACGCCCTCGATATCGTATTCCCGGTGGCGCACGCCCATGATTTCGCCGTCGTCCGTCCACGCCGTTACTTCCAGGCAGGAAGGCAGCGAGGCGCGTTCGATCGCCAAAGAGTGGTAGCGGATCACTGTGAAGGGGCTGGGCAAGTCTTTGAAAACGCCCACGCCCGTATGCGCGATGAAGGAAGTCTTGCCATGCATGACTTGCTTGGCGCGGATGACGTTGCCGCCAAACGCTTCGCCGATGGCCTGGTGGCCCAGGCACACGCCCAGTATCGGCTTCTTGCCGGCGAAGTGCTTGAGCACTTCCACGGAAATGCCCGCCTGTGCCGGCGCTTTCGGACCGGGCGAGATGCAGATGCGGTCCGGGTTCAGCGCCTCGATCTGTGCGATCGTGATTTCATCGTTGCGGTAGACCCGCACGTCTTCGCCCAACTCGCCGAAATACTGCACGATGTTGTAGGTGAAGGAGTCGTAGTTGTCGATCATCAGCAGCATCTTAAAACCCTCCATCCAGGCCATCTTGCACTTGTTCGGCGGCGCGCAGTACGGCGCGCGCCTTGTTTTCCGTTTCCTGCCATTCCATTTCGGGGATGGAGTCGGCCACGATGCCGGCCGCGGCCTGCACGTACAGCATGCCGTCCTTGACCACGCCCGTGCGGATGGCGATCGCCACATCCATTTCGCCGCCAAACGACAGGTAGCCGCAGGCGCCGCCGTAGATGCCGCGCTTGGTGATTTCCAGTTCGTCGATCACTTCCATGGCGCGCACTTTCGGCGCGCCCGTCAGGGTGCCAGCGGGGAAGGTCGCGCGCAGCACGTCCAGGTTCGACAGGCCGTCTTTCAGCTTGCCTTCCACGTTCGAGACGATGTGCTGCACGTGCGAGTATTTTTCGATGACCATGCGGTCGGTGACTTGCACGCTGCCCGTTTCGGCGATGCGGCCGATATCGTTGCGCGCCAGGTCGATCAGCATCACGTGCTCGGCGATCTCTTTCGGGTCGGCCAGCAGCTCGGCCGACAATTCGGCGTCGCGCTCTGGCGTGGCGCCGCGCGGACGGGTGCCGGCGATGGGGCGCAGGGTGACTTTCTTGCCGCCGTCCGCCGTCTTCTCGTTGCGCACCAGAATTTCCGGCGAGGCGCCGATGATCTGCATGTCACCGAAATTATAGAAGTACATATACGGCGACGGGTTGAGCGAACGCAAGGCGCGGTACAGAGTCAGCGGCGAATCGACGTAAGGTTTGCGGATGCGCTGGCCGATCTGCACCTGCATCAGGTCGCCCGCCATCACGTATTCATGCGCCTTGGCGACGGCCTTCAGGTAATCTTCCTTGGAAAAGTCGCGGATGGTTTCCGTGCGCACGGAAGCGCTGGTGACAGGCGCATCGACACCGCGGCGCAGCATCATGCGCAAGTCCTTCAGGCGCTGCTGCGCTTTCGAAAACGATTCGGGTTGCGTGGTGTCGGCGTAGACGATCAGGTAGAGCTTGCCGGACAGGTTGTCGATGACGGCCAGTTCTTCCGTCACCATCAGCTGGATGTCGGGCAGCTTCAAGTCATCTTTCGGCGCGCCGCCGGCGAGTTTTTTCTCGATGTGGCGCACGGTGTCGTAGCCGAAGTAGCCGGCCAGGCCGCCGCAGAAGCGCGGCATGCCGGGGCGCAGGGCCACCTTGAAGCGCGACTGGAATTGTTCGATGAAGTCGAGCGGATTGCCTTCGTGTTCTTCGATTACGGTGCCGTTCTTGACGATTTCGGTGCGTTTGCCATAGCTGCGCAACACGGTCGTGGCGGGCAAGCCGATGAAGGAATAGCGGCCGAAGCGTTCGCCGCCGACGACGGATTCGAGCAGGAAGGTGTTCTTGCCGCCTTGTTGGGACTGTGCCAGTTTCAGGTACAGGGTGAGCGGGGTTTCCAGGTCGGCGAACGCTTCCGCGATCAGGGGGATGCGGTTGTAGCCTTGCTGGGCCAGCGATTTGAATTCGAGTTCGGTCATGTTTCTCTCCATGCCGTCAGGGTATGAGTGTGCATAGTGCACAAACCCTGCGGTGGGTTATCAAAAAACTTGCCGGGACACGCAACGTGCGCAATATGCGCAAACGACGTGTGTACAACCGGCAGCAATCGTAACGGCTCGGCCCTTAAGCCTGCCAGGATTGCCAGCGTCGCCAAAGCCAGGCCTCAATCGAGCCGGTTTGGGTGACATTGTGTTTTTTGATGAGAAACGTGTTCACGATATGGTGTTGGGTTTGGTCAGTATGCCGGTTAGTTTTGCATGCCAATAAAACGGGCTGCTTCGAGCAGTGTCTTTACTATACCATCGGAATCGGTATCGTGTATAGAGTGTCCGTGATTGTAGCCATACGGTACCGTCAGTACGGGGCAAGCCGCAGCCCTGGCCGCTTGCGCGTCATTCGAGGAGTCGCCGATGGCCACCACTTTGGATGGCGGCAAGTCGAAGTCCGCGCACACTTGCAGCAGCGGCATGGGGTGCGGTTTTTTCTGCGGCAGCGAATCGCCGCCATAGACGATCTCGAAATACTGGTCCAGGTTTTTCAGTTTCAGCAGGGGCAGGGCGAAGGCGATCGGCTTGTTGGTGACGCAGGCCAGGCGCAGGCCCGCCGCCTGCATCGCCGCCAGCCCTGCTTCGACCTCAGGATACAGGGTGCTGAACTGGCCGTTGATGGCCAGGTAGTGACGCTGGTAGCCCTCCATCGCCTGCTCGAAACGCTGTTCCACGCCGGCGTCATCGAAGTCGAGCGCCAGCACGGTGCGGATCAGGTTTTCCGAGCCCTTGCCCACCATCAACTTGATGGCGTCGGCGCTGATGGGCGCCAGGTCCAGTTCGGCGCGCATGCCATTGATGGCGACATGAAAATCGGGCACGGTGTCGAGCATCGTGCCATCGAGGTCGATGATGGCGGCGCGCACGCCAGCCAGTACGTGGTCTTTCACCATGCCCGTTTGCATCAGTTGCCCACCGTTTTGGCCAGTTCGGCGCGCATGGCGTCGATGACTGCCTTGTAGTCCGGCTTGCCGAAGATGGCCGAGCCGGCGACAAAGGTGTCGGCGCCGGCGGCGGCAGCGGCGGCGATGTTGTCGATCTTGATGCCGCCATCGACTTCCAGCATGATGTCACGGCCCGATTCGTCGATCATGCGGCGCGCTTCGGCGATTTTCTTCAGCGCTTGCGGAATGAAGGACTGGCCGCCGAAGCCCGGGTTGACGGACATGATCAGGATGATGTCGATCTTGTCCATCACGTGTTCCAGGTAATGCAGCGGCGTGCCCGGGTTGAAAACCAGGCCCGATTTGCAGCCATTGTCGCGGATCAACTGTAAGGAACGGTCGACGTGATCCGACGCTTCCGGGTGAAAGGTGATGATGTTCGCGCCAGCCTTGGCGAAATCCGGGATAATGCGATCGACAGGCTTGACCATCAGATGCACATCGATGGGTACTTGCACGTGCGGGCGGATCGCTTCGCACACCAGCGGGCCGATGGTCAGGTTCGGCACGTAATGGTTATCCATCACGTCGAAGTGGATGATGTCGGCGCCGGCGGTAACGACGTTGCGCACTTCCTCGCCCAGGCGGGCAAAGTCGGCGGACAGGATGCTGGGAGCGATACGGAATGTTGTCATGGTGAAGTAGCCAAAGGATAGAAAATGCGATTTGCGCTATTTTACGCCTGACGCCGTTACCATGCCTCATTGAAGTAAGGTGAAATACAGAATACGCATCGTGCGATGGCCAATGCGTCGCGCGCGACACACAATATGACTGGCAATGTCTGAAGAGGAATGACGATGGCGACTTATGAATTTACGGTAACGGTCAAAACGCAATATTTGCCCGATCAATCGGCACCGGACCAGGGGCGGCACGTGTTCAGCTACACGATCCGCGTCGTCAACACGGGCACGGCTGGCGCGCAACTGATTTCGCGCCACTGGGTCATCACGGATGCGAACAACAAGGTGGAAGAGGTGCGCGGCCTGGGCGCCGTCGGCCACCAGCCGCTGTTGCAGCCGGGCGAGCAGTTCGAATACACGAGCGGCACCATGCTGGGCACGCCGCAAGGCTCGATGCACGGCGAATACTTCTGCGTGGCCGAAGACGGCCATCAGTTCGAAGCGCCGATTCCCGAGTTCGTGCTGTCGGTGCCGCGTACCCTGCATTAAGGAAACGCCGGGGGGGCTTGCCCCTTATTTCAGTTTTTCGGTGGCGTCCTGTTCTTCACTGAGCTGCTTGCGTGCCGGCGGTGCGGGCTTTTTGCCCGAATACATGGTCCACCAGACTATAAATGCCAGCAAGAAGAACGCCACCAGCGCCTCTATCATCAAGATCCACATACGCATCCCTATGTTATTTACCCGCAGCCCATTTACCAGCCGTCTGTTTACACGCGGTAGTCTACCCGTTTCAATCGGCGCCGTCGCGCTTGTCTTGTCCGCCTGCACCACGCCGCCCGTCGCGCCGCCCGCTGCTTCCAGCGGCAAGGCGCCCGCCATTGCGCCGACCGTCGTCAAGCCTGTGCCTGCCAAGCCGGCCGATGCCAAGGATGCCACGGATGTGGCGGCGCCCACCTTCGTGCCCGCCAAGTTTGCCGCCTTGCCAGGCTGGGCCCGCGACGACATGCGCGCCGCCTGGCCCGCCTTCATGGCTTCGTGCGGCGTGCTGGTGAAACGGCCGGACTGGAAGGAATCGTGCACGATTGCGCGCCAGGTCAATGCCGACAGCGACAAGGCCATCCGCCTGTTTTTCGAGACCTTCTTTGTGCCAAATCAAGTCGTCACCGCCGATGGCGCCAATACTGGACTGGTGACCGGTTATTACGAGCCATTGCTGCACGGCGCGCGCAAGCGCGGCGGTCCATACCAGACACCGCTGTACAAGGTGCCTGACGATCTGGTCTCGGTGGACTTGTCCGGCGTGTATCCGGAACTGAAAAACATGCGCTTGCGGGGCAAGCTGGTCGGCAAGAAGGTGATACCGTACGCAACCCGCGCCGACATCGAGCGCGCCACGTCCGTCACGGGCAAGGAATTGCTGTGGGTGGATGACGAAGTCGAGGCGTTCTTCCTGCAAGTGCAGGGTTCCGGGCGCGTGCAGCTGACCGATACGCAGGAAACCGTGCGCGTGGCGTACGCGGATCAAAACGGCCATCCGTATAAATCGATCGGCCGCTACCTGGTCGACAAGGGCGAGCTGACCCTGAGCCAGGCGTCCGCGCAAGGCATCAAGGCGTGGATTGCCGGCCATCCCACGCGCAAGGATGAATTGTTCAACGCCAACCCGAGCTATGTCTTCTTCAAGGAAGAGCGCTTGCCCGATCCGAAAGTGGGGCCGAAGGGCGCGTTGGGCGTGCCGCTGACGCCGCAGCGCTCGGTAGCCATCGATTCGCGCTTCCTGCCGCTGGGCGCGCCCGTGTTCTTGTCCACCACGCAAGCCAATAGCGAAATTCCCATGCAGCGCCTGGTGATGGCGCAGGATACCGGCGGCGCCATTCGCGGGCCGATCCGGGTCGATTATTTCTTTGGCTTTGGCGCGGAAGCGGCCGAGAATGCGGGCCGCATGAAACAGAGCGGCGCCGTGTGGGTGTTGTTGCCGAAGCAGGCGCCGGCGCGCTGATTGTCTCGCGGCGCCGGGCGGGGATTGCGCTAGCGCAAGGTTAGCGCAGGACCATGACGGGTAAATGGGTGTGGGCTAGCACTTTTTGCGTTTCGCTGCCCACGAACAGCTTGTTCAAGCCCTTGCGGCCATGCGAGGCCATCAGGATGATGTCGCAATGGTAGGTTTGCGCCGCATTGACGATTTCATCGTGCGGGCTCGGCGACACGGCCACCACGCCTTCGAAAGGCACGCCAGCAGCGCTTGCCGCTGCGCCGATCTTGTCGATGGCGCGTTGCGACGCTTCCTGCATCTGCTGTTCATACAGGCTGGCGTCGAGCACGATGCCGCCGTCGGCCATCGGCGAGAACGGGAAGGGCTGCACCACGCTGATGGCGACCAGCTTGGCTTTGTTCAGTTGGGCGAAGGCGAGGGCGGTCTCGGCGGCTTTGTCGGACAACGGCGAGCCGTCGGTGGGAAATAAGATGGTGTTAAACATAGCGTGCTCCTCAAGTGATGTAAGACAGCTTATGGATTTACATCAATTAAAACCTTGATATAAATCAAACCTCACAGGCTTTGGCGTGAATAGTGTCGCCAAGGCAATCTTTTAGCAGTGTATGCCCGTTCATCGCTTCAGGTGCGCACGCTACGCAGCGGCGTGCCCCACACCATGGCCACCGTCAACAGGATGCTGCCGGCCGCGATGCAAGCGAGACCATTGCGCACTCCAAAGTGTTCCGCGATCCAGCCGGCGGCCAGCGCGCCCAGCGGCGCCGTCGCCACCGTCAGGAAGCGCATGGTCGACGTCATGCGGCCCAGCATGGGATCGGGCGTCACCTTCTGGCGCAGGCCCAGGTAGGGAATAAAGAACAGCATCACGCCGCAATCGAAAAAGAACATCAATATGGCATACGCCACGGCGCTGGCGGCCGCGCTGCCGAACAGTGCTGCCGGAATCGTCGGCGTCAGGGCAAAGCACACGGAGGTGGATGCCAGGCCGATCAGGATGGTGCGGCCGGCGCCGTAGCGCTTCGTCAATGGCTTGACGATGAAGGCGCTGAGCAAGACGCCGGCACCGCCCAGCATCTGCGTCATGCCCAGCACGCCAGGACTCATGCCCAGGTCGCGCGTGGCGAACAGCACCGTCAAGGCCATGCTGGCGTAAAACAGGAAGTGCCAGATGCCGGCGCCCCAGGCCAGCGCGCGCAGCAGCGGTTCGCGCCACACGAACAGCAAGCCGTCGGCGATGTCGCGCAAGGCGTGCTTGTCGGATGGCGCCGGGCGTGGGTCGCGCACGCTCATGGCGCGCAGATTGAAGACGGAAATCAGATAGCCGCACGCCGTGCACAGGATGGCGACGGGCGCGGACAGCACTTGCACCAGCACGCCGGCCAGGCCGGGACCGATCAGGCGCGAAGCCGATTCGGTGGCGGCAAATTTCGACTGCGCATCGATCAAGCCATCGCGGCCCACGAGGAAAGTCAGAAACACCTGCTCGGCACCGCCGCCCACGACGAAGCCCGTGCCGATGATGAACCCTACTATATATAACCACGGCATCGACAGCACGCCGCACCAGTAAGCCACTGCCACGCTGGCCAGGGCCAGGCCGGACATGCTTTCGCTGAACAGCATGATCGGGTGCTTGCTGCGCCGGTCCAGCAGCACGCCGACGGGCAAGCCGAACAGGGCGAACGGCAACGCCTGTAAGGCGACCAGCACGCCCATCTGTTCCGGCGTCGCATGCAATAACAGTACCGCGCACAGGGGCAGGGCCAGCGAGGTGATCTGGGCGCCGAAGCAATTGAGGCCGTTGCTGAACCACAGGCGGCGGAAATCGACGCTGGCGGCGCTGCCGTCGCCGCGCAGGTAATGGGCGCAGTACTGGAAGAGGGAGGAGAAAATATCTTGCTCGATATGAAAATGATCAGGCTCACAATAATAGCAGCGCACCTGCCGCGCCGCTGCCGTTAGCCGCTACAATCGTTGTCACCGTGTTCATCCAGAGGAGACTATATGCAATACGAAGACTTGATCATCGATATCCAGGACAAAGTGGCGCTCATCCGCCTGAATCGCCCGAAGGCCTTGAATGCCTTGAACGACAACATGATGAATGAGCTGGGCGATGCCTTGCTGAAATTCGACGCGGATGACAATATCGGCTGCATCGTGCTCACGGGCAGCGAAAAAGCGTTTGCCGCCGGCGCCGACATCGCCGCCATGGCCGATTACACCTACCCGGACACCTTTACCCAGGGCTACATCAGCCGCAACTGGGAACATATCTTGCGCGTGCGCAAACCTGTGGTGGGTGCGGTGGCCGGCTATGCGCTCGGTGGCGGTTGCGAACTGGCCATGATGTGCGATTTCCTGATCGCCGCCGACAGCGCCAAATTTGGCCAGCCGGAAATCAAGGTCGGCGTCACGCCGGGTGCGGGCGGCACGCAGCGCTTGCCGCGCGCCATCGGCAAGGCCAAGGCCATGGATCTGCTGTTGACGGCGCGCACCATCGACGCAGCGGAAGCGGAGCGCATCGGCCTGGTGTCGCGCGTCGTGCCGGCAGATAAATTGCTGGAAGAAACGCTGGCCGCCGCCAAGACCATTGCCGCCATGCCGACCTCGGTTGCCATGATGATCAAGGATTGCGTCAACCGCGCCTTTGAAACGACGTTGACCGATGGTGTCGCCTACGAGCGCCGCTTGTTCCAGGCCGCCTTCGGTACGCCTGCACAAAAAGAAGGCATGCACGCTTTTCTGGAAAAGCGCTTGCCAAACTTCGACGGTCTTTGATATGATTCGCCTCCCCGATGAGACGCACTGGTTTGCGGCACAAAAGGGACAGCCTTCAGGGGCTGGGTAGTAAAAAGAAGGTTGACGAAATGGCCGAAACGCTTCATACTCTTCCTTCTTCGCAGCTGACAAACACAACGCTTTGTCGATAGCGCGAAAGCAGTACCGAATACAGTTCTTTAACAATTAACAGTCGATAAGTGTGGACATTTGATGTAAGTGCAGCGTCAATCTTCGGATTGGCGTCAA
>NZ_JAMQGR010000019.1:0-70030 GCF_023703445.1 Janthinobacterium kumbetense | reverse complement strand
TGCGCGTCTACCAATTCCGCCACGTGGGCACTGATGCTGCTGTGACTTATTACTTTTACTGCTCGAGTACTTGTTGAAAAATAACTTCACAACAATTCTGCTATTATAGCGACTTGAAGAGTTTTGTGCCAGATGAGCTTTCGCTCCATACTGCACATCAACCCTGTACCGCTTTCCTGCAACTGCATCCCCGTGAAGGTTTGTCGCTGCAAGAGACCGAGATTATAGAGCAATATTTGCCGAAGTCAAATGCATTGCGCAGCTTTTCTCCTTTTTTTCATCGGCGGGGCACTTGTTCGGTTTCCGCTACGCTGTCCGTTAGGCAAACCAAGGCGTCCTCCGGTACACTACCGGACATCACCGTGTCAATATTGACGGTGATGTCATCGGTCTTTGTCTTCCGTTTGATCACTGTCAATAACAACTATAGAAATACTTTTGAGCCAAAATACCCACACCATCCCCAGCCGGGAGGACATTCTCGGCATATTCCGCAGCGTCAGCGCGCCTCTCGACCCGCAGTCTCTCGGGAAAACGCTGCAAGTGCATGCCGATTCCATGGATGTCCTGGTCCGTCGCCTGAAGGCGATGGAGCGCGACGGCCAGCTCAAGTCTGACGCCAGCGGTGTTTTCAGCCTGGCCGACCAGAGCGCGCTTGTCGCCGGTCGCGTCACCAGCCACCGCGACGGTTTCGGCTTTGTCATTCCCGACGACGCCAGCGCCGACCTGTTCCTGCCTGAGAAAGAAATGCAGAAAGTACTGCATGGCGACAAGGTCATGGCCCGCATCGTCGGCACGGACCGCCGCGGCCGTCCGGAAGGCACGATCGTCGAAGTCACCTACCGCGCCAATACCCACGTCATCGGCCGCCTGATCCAGGAAAACGGCACCTGGGTCGTGGCGCCGGAAGACCAGCGCATCGGCCAGGACATTTTGGTCACCGGTTCGGTGGGCAAGGCGAAGGCCGGCCAGATCGTCAGCGTCGAGCTGACCGAGCAACCGATGCGCTTCAAGCAGCCGGTCGGCAAGATCGTCGAAGTGCTCGGTGCGCTCGACGATCCCGGCATGGAAATCGAGATTGCCGTGCGCAAATTCAACGTGCCGCACGTCTTTTCCGCCGCCGCCCTCAAACAAGCTGAAAAGCTGCCATTCGAAGTGCGCGCCGCTGACCTGAAAGACCGCGTCGACCTGCGCGACGTGCCTTTGGTAACCATCGATGGCGAGGATGCGCGCGATTTCGACGATGCCGTGTATTGCGAACCCGTCAAGATCGGCCGCGCCAACTGCTTCCGCCTGATCGTGGCGATTGCCGACGTCAGCCATTACGTGAAACCGAACGACGCGCTCGATATCGACGCGTTGGAACGCAGCACGTCCGTCTACTTCCCGCGCCGCGTCATCCCGATGCTGCCGGAAAAGCTGTCGAATGGCCTGTGCTCGCTGAACCCGGCCGTCGACCGTTTGACCCTCGTGTGCGACGCCGTCGTCAGCGACAAGGGCGAGCTGAAGGCGTACCAGTTCTATCCGGCCGTCATCCATTCGGCCGCGCGCCTGACCTACGACGAAGTCGCTGCCGTGCTGGGCAACACCAAGGGACCCGAAGCGGCACGCCGCGCGGACATCCTGCCGCACCTGCAAAACCTGGAAGCCGTCTACCGCGCCTTGCTGAAAGCACGCACGGAGCGGGGCGCCATCGATTTCGAGACGACGGAAACGTATATCGTCTGCAATAGCGCGGGCAAGATCGAAAAGATCATCCCCCGCACGCGCAACGAAGCGCACAAGATCATCGAAGAATGCATGCTGGCGGCCAACGTCTGCGCGGCTGATTTGTTGCTGCGCAACAAGCATCCCGGCACGTACCGCATCCATGCCAGCCCGACCAAGGAAAAGCTCACGCAAGTGCGCACCTTCCTCAAGCAGGTGGGCCTGAACCTGACGGGCGGCGACACGCCATCGGCCTCCGATTACCAGACCCTGATGCAGCAGATCAAGGCGCGTCCCGACGCGGCCCTGCTGCAAACGATGCTGCTGCGCTCGATGCAGCAAGCCGTCTACAGCCCGGACAATATCGGCCACTTCGGCCTGGCCTACGAGGCGTATGCCCACTTCACCAGCCCGATCCGCCGCTATCCCGATCTGCTGACGCACCGCGCCATCAAGGCCATTCTGCAAGGCAAGAAATACGAGCCGAAGCTGTCCGAAAAGACCGTGCTGAACACGAACGTGTCGAACGCCACGCGCAAGCAGCAGGCGAAGGACAAGGCCGACGGCAAGCCGAAGAAGACGGATTTGACGATCTGGGACGCGCTGGGCGTGCATTGCTCGGCCAACGAGCGTCGCGCCGACGAAGCGTCGCGCGACGTGGAAGCCTGGCTGAAGTGCTACTTCATGCAGGACAAGCTGGGCGAAGAGTTCACCGGCACCATCACGGGCGTGACGACGTTTGGCGTCTTCGTGCAGCTCGATACCCTGTTTGTCGAAGGCCTGGTGCACGTCACCGAGCTGGGCACCGATTACTTCCAGTACGACGACGCGCGCCATGAATTGCGCGGCGAACGCACGGGCAAGCGTTATCAATTGACCGACCGTCTGACGGTGCAAGTGGCGCGTGTCGACCTGGAAACGCGCAAGATCGACCTGCGCCTGGTCACCGATGCGGAACTGGCGGGCGAAGAAGCGCCAGCCAAGCCGAACGGCAGCGGCAAGCGCAAGGGCGAAAAGAAATCGATGGTCAAGCCCGGTCCGGCGACCGAGCAGCGCCATGAGATCAAAACCAGCGTCAACAACGGTGGCAAACCCGGCAATGGTTCCGGCGGCCGTGCCAACGGCGCCAAGGCGCAAGCCAAGCCTGCAGCCAAGGCAGCCCCGAAGGCGGCAGCGCCCAAGGCCGCCGCGCCGAAACGCAGCAAGAAACCAGCCGCGGCACCCGCTGCGGCGGCACCACGAGCAGCAAAAACTGTATCTGTATCAAAAACAAGCAAGAAGAAACGATAAATAATGAAGAATAAAATGATTTTCGGCTTCCACGCCGTCACCTCGCGTCTGCGTCATGAAGCGTCGTCCGTGGAAGAAATTTTTGTCGATGCCAGCCGCGTCGACGGCCGCATGAAGGACATGATCGCCGCCGCCAAGGCTGCCAACGTGCGCGTCATGCCTGTCGACTCGTCGCGTCTGGACAAGATCGTCGGCACGCGCCGCCACCAGGGCGTGATCGCGTTTGCCTCGCAACTGTCGCTGGCGCGCAATCTTGATGAGTTGCTGGACGCCATCGACGGCCCGCCGCTGCTGTTGATTCTCGACGGCATCACCGACCCGCACAACCTGGGCGCCTGCCTGCGCGTGGCCGACGGCGTTGGCGCACATGCCGTCATCGTGCCGAAGGACCGCGCCGTGGGCCTCAACGCCACGGCCGCCAAGGTCGCCAGCGGCGCCGCCGAAACCGTTCCGTACATCACCGTGACGAATCTGGCGCGTACCATGCGTGAACTCAAGGAACGCGGCATCTGGCTGATCGGTACGTCGGACGACGGCGAAAAAGGCTTGTACGAAGCCGATTTCACGGGCCCGACGGCCCTCGTCATGGGTTCCGAAGGCGAAGGCATGCGCCGTTTGACGCGCGACACCTGCGATATCCTCGTCAGCATTCCGATGTTCGGCTCCGTCGAGAGCTTGAACGTGTCGGTCGCTTCCGGCGTCTGTCTGTACGAAGCCCGCCGCCAGCGGATCGCGAAAGAAGGCTAAAAAACGTCCAGGGCGGCGTTGCATTGCCTCGCCGTACTTGCGTACTGTCTTCGGCAATGCGCCTTGCCCTGAACGTTTTGTAGCGCTTCTTTATATGCCGCCGCCCTTGAGGCGGCGGTTGTTTATCTGCCTCCCCGGCAGCACGCCGCCGAATACGCTACCATTTGCGTTCCACCTTATTCATTGTCATTATGTTCCACCACCTGCGCGAAGATATCAACAGCATCATTGAACGTGACCCCGCCGCCCGCAATGGCTGGGAGGTGCTGACCTGTTATCCGGGCTTGCACGCCATCGTCATGCACGGCTGGGCGCACTGGTGCTGGACGCGGCACCTGAAGTGGGTAGGGCGCTTCATTTCGTATATCGCGCGCATCATCACGGGCATCGAGATCCATCCGGGCGCGGTCATCGGCCGGCGCGTCTTCATCGACCATGGTTTCGGCGTGGTGATCGGCGAGACGGCCGTCGTCGGCGACGACTGCACCATCTACCAGGGAGTGACTTTGGGCGGCACCTCGCTGCACAGCGGCAGCAAACGCCATCCGACCCTGGAACGGGGCGTCATCGTCGGCGCCGGCGCGCAGGTGCTGGGCAGCTTCACGGTGGGCGAGTACGCCAAGGTGGGCTCGAACGCCGTGCTGCTGAAACCCGTGCCGTCCGGCGCCACGGCCGTCGGCAACCCCGCGCACATCGTGCAAAAGGATGTCAGCGCCCTGCGCGAGGGCAGCACGGCCCATTTGTTCGCCGCGTATGGCGTCACGCCCAACGGCGACGATCCTCTGTCGAAAGCCCTGCAAGGCTTGATCACGCACGCCGTGGCGCAGGAACAGCGCATCGAGACCATCCTCGCCACCCTGAAGGCGGCGGGCATCTGCTGCCAGGGCGTGCCCGAGTGTGATAAATTTGATTCCGAGCAAATGAACAAGCTGGTTGATTAAGGATACAGGCATGACTACAGACGCAAACGCAGCAGAGAAAAGCAGCGACAATCCGAATCTGCTCGACCCCTTCGAGATCCGCGTGCTGGCCGTGCTGGCCGAAAAGGAAGCGCTGACGCCGGACAGCTATCCGCTGTCGCTCAACGCGCTGACGAACGGCTGCAACCAGCTATCGAGCCGCGACCCCGTCATGGCCCTGTCCGAAGAAACCGTCTACGACGTGTTGCAGCGTTTGATGCAGCGCAAATTCGTCAACGGCATCACGCAGGCGGGTGCGCGTGTCGCCAAGTACGAACACCGCATGCGCATCAAGTGGTCGCTGGAACAGGACAAGCTGGCCATCCTGACGATATTGATGCTGCGCGGCTTGCAGACGGCGGGCGAGATCCGCAGCCGCAGCGGCAGGGTGCATGAATTCAAGTCCGTGGCGGAAGTGGAAGCCGGCCTGCAATTCTTGATCGACAAATACCCGCCGCTGGTGGCCAAGCTGGCCGTCGCGCCCGGCGCTAAGGAACCGCGCTACGGCCATCTGCTGGGCGGCGAAGAGGCGCTGGCGCAGATCGAGACGGCGGCCGGTTTTGCTGGCGCCGTCAGCGCGCCGCAGCAGGGCAGCAGGGTGGCCCTGCTGGAACAGGAAGTGCTGCAATTGCGCAGCGATTTCGATGGCCTGGCGGCGCAGTTCGAGGCGTTCCGCAAGCAGTTCGAATAGTTTTCAGGGTACGCGCCTATTGGGCCTGCGGGTCGAAATAGGCGGTCCAGGTCAGGCTTGAAGCGGCAAGACCCTGCGCCTTGCCAAATTGCGCCATGGCCTTGCGCGGCTTTGCCAGTCCCGCCAGGGCCACCCCCAGGTTGTAATGGGTATGGCTGTCCGTCGAGCCCAGCTTGAGCGCTGTTTCCAGTACGTTGACGGCGTCCCTGTACTTGCCCTGGTCGCATAGCACGGCGCCCAGGCAGGTGATCAGGGCCGTGTCTTGCCGGGCCGCTTGCAAGGCGCTGCGCAACACGGCTTCAGCTGCCGCCATGTGCGCCTCCCATTGCCCGGCATCGGTTTCGGCCAGCTGGATATGCGCCCTGCTTGCGGCGATGGCGTCCATTGCCGCCTTAGCCAGGCCAGGCGGCGGAATTGCTTCCGGTTTCATAGGCGACGCTGGCGGTAAAATCCCATTCATCGGTGTCACGCCCTGTCTTCTCGGACCAGGCCTCGGGAGCGACGCTCAACAGCTCCTCCAGCCACGCGTCCGTTTGATCGGGCATCAGTGTGGGGTCGGCCAGAACGCTGTCGTACGTGGCCTTGCCCGAGCCGACGACGAAACAGCGCGCATACAGGAAACTGTCATCCGACTTCCCCGAGTCCCCGGCATGGTCAGAAAACACCTTGCCATCGAGCCGGTACAGTGCCTGCGCCAGGCACTCTTCGAAGCCCTTGATGTCCTTGACCGGCAACTCGGCGAGGGCTTCGGTCAATGGTTCCACCGCGGCATCGGCGTCGCCGTCTTGCAGGGCCTCACGGTCGATTTGCTCTATCAGCTGCCAAAATTTTTCTTCGTTCATTGTTCATTCCAGGTAAATAGTCGATCGATACTGAAAGAGTCCAGGCATGCAATGCCCGTGGCGCGATGCGTCCCGTCTGTGCATCTTGGGCTTGTTTAGAATATCATCTTGCTCGAATGCCAAGCGCACGGTTTCCCCAAGTAACTTTTTGCATGCAACACCGCAAACAATTCGAATAAGCGTCCTTACCACATGACTTTTTCCTTCCTGTGCCGCTCCTGCGGCGAGACCCACACGGGCATGCCCAGCTTTGGCGCCGATGCGCCGTGGCTGTACGAGCAGATGGCGCCCGCCGAACGCGAAGCACGCTGCCAGCTCGACAGCGACGCCTGCATCGTCGACGAAGCGCACTGTTTCGTGCGCGCCACCATCGACATCCCCGTGCACGGCGCGGACGAGCCGTTCAGCTGGGGCGTGTGGGTGTCGCTGAGCGGCGACAGCTTCGACGCCTGGGACGCCTGCTTCAACGACGCCAAACGGGCGCACATCGGCCCCTTCTTCGGCTGGCTCAGCACGCAACTGCCCGTGTATCCGGACACCCTGAACCTGAAAACCCGCGTGCACCTGCGCGACGATGGCGTGCGCCCGGCCATCGAGCTGGAACCGACGGATCACCCGCTGGCCGTGGAACAGCGCGACGGCATCACGGCAGAGCGGGTGGCCGAGCTGTATGCGCGACTGATGCATGGCGCGTGACAGGCCCGGCGTTGCAGCCGCTCCCTGTCGGACCGCTCATGTTTCCGGTATCATTCGGCATGAATACTATTTCCTTCCAACCGTTTGTTATTGGTGTCGCTGGCGGAAGCGGCAGTGGCAAGTCCACCGTATCCCAACAAGTGCTGGCGTCGTTCGGCGCCGACATGGTCTCGGTCGTAATGCAGGACGATTACTACTGCGACCAGACCCACCTCTCCCCTGAAGTGCGCCGGCAGCAGAATTACGACCATCCGCAGGCGTTCGAGTGGCCATTGCTGGTGCAGCACATCCAGGCCTTGCGCAATGGCGAATCGATCGAGATGCCCGAGTACGACTTCACGCTGCACAACCGCTCCGACAGGACCATCTTGGTCAAGCCGGCGCCGGTGATCGTCATCGAAGGCCTGTTTGCCCTGTATGACGAAGACTTGCGCAACATGATGTCGCTGAAGATCTTTGTCGACACGGCCTCCGACGTGCGCTTCATCCGCCGCATGCAACGCGATATCACGGAACGTGGCCGTTCGGTGGAAAGCGTCATCGAGCAATACCTGGAAACCGTGCGCCCGATGCACAAGCAATTCATCGAACCGACCAAGCGCAATGCCGACGTCATCTTGCCGCACGGCGCCAATGGCCCCGCGGTCGACATGATCACGGCCAAGGTGGCCAGCGTCATCGGTCGATTGAAACCGGCCATTTGAAGCCGGCCAGTGACGCAGCCCGCTGCGTCACCGCTCTCCCATCGACTCCGAGAACGTCTTGGTGATCGGTTTCGTCAGGTAGCGCAAGACCGTCTTGCGGCCCGTGTTGATTTCCACGGTGGCTGTCATGCCGGGCTGGATCAGGATAGGCTCGCCATTCTTGCCTATCAGGTTGCGCCCGCTGGTCTTGATCTGCACGCGGTAGTACGGCTGCTCGTTGCCCTTGTTGTCTTCGCTTAAAGTGTCCGCGCTGATGTAGCTGACGGTGCCGCGCAGGCGGCCGTAGATGCCGTAGTCATAGGCGTCCAGTTTCACGGCCGTGGGCAGGCCGGGCTTGATGAATGCGATGTCGGCCGGTTTGACCTTCGCTTCGATGATCAGGTCATCGTCCGTGGGCACGATCTGCAGGATTTCCTCGCCCGGCTTGGCTACGCCGCCCAGAGTAGTGAGGCGCACGTTGCGCACGATGCCGTCGGTGGGCGCGTAAATGTCCGTCGAACCCAGCTGCTCCTTGCGCTGGGTCACCGTTTGCAGCACGCCGGCCAGGTCTTCCTGGGCTTTCACCAGGTCCGTCTGGCTATCCTGCAGGTATTTGTTGCGGCGGTTGGTGATCTGCGCCTGGATGTCGACCACTTGCCGCCGCAGTTTCAGCACTTCTGCGCGGCTGACGTCACCCGTTTCCAGCAGCGGCAGATTCATTTCCAGCTCTTCCTTGATCAGTTTCATGGCGCTTTCCAGCGAACTCACTTCCGCCTGCACGGCGCCCTGGCGCTTGCTGAACAGGGCCAGCTGGTTGGCGCGAAATTCCGGAAACGCCTGCAGTTCGGGCGGGAACTTCGGCGCGCCGCCAAAGACTTCCGCCTGCAGGCGCGCCACGGCCGCCTTCAGCCCGGCCGCCTTGGCCGTGCTTTCCAGGTAGCTCGTCTCGGCCCGCGTGCGGTCGAAACGGGCCAGCAATTCGCCCTTTTTCACGACGCTGCCTTCATGCACGCGCAACTCGGCCAGCACGCCGCCATCGGCCACCTGGATGATCTGGTTGCGCGAGCTGGCGATCACCTGGCCGTTGGCGCGCGTGACCTGGTCCAGCTCCGCCCACGAAGCCCAGGCGATGACGCCCGCCAGCGCCGCCGTGCAGCTCCAGATCAGCACCCGGCCCCGTTTCGCTTCTTCCCTCGTTTCGACCTTGGCCAGTTTCATGCGACGGCTCCTTGCGCTGCCGCTGCCTGGACCACCGGCGCGGGCGCGGAAGCGGGAACGGCTTGCGGTTTGCCCGACAGCTTGGCCAGTACGGCATCGCGCGGGCCGTCCAGCAGCACCCGTCCCGCCTGCAGCACCACCAGGCGGTCGAGCAGGGGCAGGAGGGCGTTCTTGTGCGTGGTGGCGACCATGGTCACGCCTTCGGCCGCCAGTTCGCCCAATAGCCCGACGATGCGCGCTTCCGTCTTCGCATCCATGGCGCCCGTCGGCTCGTCGAGCAGCCAGATGCGCGGCTTGGCCAGCAGCAGGCGCGTGACGGCGATCAACTGGCGCTGGCCGCCCGACACGCCCCGTCCGCCCTCGGTGATGCCGAGTGCCAGTCCCCGTGGCTGGCCCAGTATCAGCTCGATCAGGCCCGTGCGTTTGGCGGCGGCCAGGATGGCTTCCTCGCCCGGGTCGGCCAGTCCCAATAACAGGTTGTCGCGCAGGGTGCCGCTGAACAGCCGCGTTTCCTGCGGCAGGTAGCCGACCATTTCGCGCACCACGGCCGGCGCCAGCAGGGCCATGTCGACGTCGCCCAGGTAGGCTTTCCCCTCGGCCGGCAGGTACAGGCCCGAGGCCAGTTTCAGCAGGGTGCTCTTGCCCGAGCCGATGGCGCCCACCAGGCCGACGCGTTCACCGGGGCGGATGGCGAGGTTTTCCACTTCCAGCGCCACCTTTTGCGCGCCGCCATACGTAAAGCGGATGCGTTCGAAGCGCAAGCCCGTGTCGAGGCTGCGCGGCGTCAGCGCGAACTGCGCATTGTCGGCTTCGTTGGGCAGGCTGATGACCTGTTCCAGGCCGTCGATCGAAGCGCGCGCATGCGCCCATTGCACCATCACGGCGGGCAGCTGCACGATGGGCATCAGGGCGCGGTTGCTGATGATGGTGCAGGCCATCAGGGCGCCCATGGTCATCTGGTTTTCGGCCACGAACCAGGCGCCCATGGAGATCAGCGCCACATTGGTCAGCTGCTGGAAGGCGGCCGTGATGTTCTGCGACAGGGCCGCATAGTCGCGGATATTCTGCTCGGCGTGGCTGCTCTCGGCCACCAGTTCGGCCCAGCGCGCCTGCATCATCCATTCGGCGCTGCTGCCCTTGAGCGTTTCGACGCCGTCGACGGCTTCCACCAGCAAGCCGGCCTTGCGGTTGCTGGCGTTGAGGTTCTTGCGCGTATGGCTTTCGATGGCGCGCTGGAACATCAGCCCGCACGCGAGGGCCAGCGGCAGGGCCACCAGCGGCACCACCACCAGCCAGCCGCCGATGATGGTGATCATGGCGAGAAAAATCACGGCGAAGGGCACGTCCGTCAGCACGAACAGCGATGTCGACGTGAGCACGCCGCGCACCATCTCAAAGCCTTTCACCTGCGCCGCCAGGGTGCCGACGGAAGCGGGGCGCGCCTCCATGCGGATGCCCAGCATGCGCTGGAAAAACCACTCGGACAGTTCATGGTCGACGTCATTGCACGAGTGGTCGACGATGCGGCTGCGCACCTGCTTGAGGATGAATTCCAGGCCGATCGACAGGGCCACGCCCACCACCAGTACCCACAGGGTGCTGAAGCTCTGGTTCGGGATCACGCGGTCGTACACCTGCATGGAAAACAGCGAGGTGGCCATGGTCAGCAGGGTCACCAGCGCCGTGGCCAGCACGGCGTCGACAAACACGCTTTTCTTCAGCCACAGGGCGTTGCGCACCAGGGCCAGGGCGCCGGGCCGGGCGCCGCTTTTTTCGCTGCGGCGCGGCAGCCCCACGCAAGCCAGGCCGGCCAGCGAGGCCAGTTGCAGGGCGCGCCCGTCGATGCCTTCGCCACGCCAGGCGCCGTCGGCACCGCGCGACTGCAGCAAGCCCCAGCCCGTGCTGGCGCTGTAGACGGCGAACGGCAGCTCGCCCGGCGTCGGCTCGTGCAGCGGGCGCGCCGCACCTTCCAGCCCGGCCGCCTGCCAGATGGCGGTCAACACCGTGCCGGGGGCGCCGTTGTCGTCGACGTCATCGAGCTGGCGCTGCAGGTCGGCCAGGCGGGCGGCGGGCACGTGCTGTCCCGTCAGGCGGGCGGCGCGCTCGATGAGTGTCAGCAAGCCATGTTTGATGGAGGTATCCACGCTGTCTCCTGTTCGTGTTCTGTGGCGGTCAATCGGCGCGCACCGACGCGGCCGGCGCCGTGCGCCCGGCCAGGGTGCCCGTTTGCGCGGCCAGGCGCAGGCTGGCGGCGATCGCCTGCGCGCGCGTGTCTTCCAGCGAAAATTGCGCCTGGGTCGCTTCGCGCACGGCGTTGAGCACGTCGTTCCAGCTCTTGCGGCCGATCACGTACTGGCGCGCATACGATTCGAATACCTGCGTCGAGGTGGTGCTGGCCTCGCCCGCGTTGCCCAGGCGCTGGCGGCTCGCCTCGGCCTCGTTCCAGTCCAGCGTGAAACGCTCGCGCACCTCGCGTTCGGCCACGTCGTGCGCGGCGCGCGCGCCTTCGCGGCGGGCCACGGCGGCATCCACGCCCGCCTTGGCCGACAGGCCGGCGCCCGGCTGCGCCTGCAGCACCAGCATGGCGCGCGTGCGGTTGTCGGCATTGATGCCGCCCGTCGGCTTTTCCATGCGCAGCACGACTTTCGGCATGTAGGCCGAGCGCTGCATGGTGATTTCGGAATCGGCGGCCTGTGCCTCGAAATCAAGGCGGTGCAGGGTGGGGGAATAGTCGATGGCCTGGCGCATGACCCGCTCCAGGCTGGCGTCGGGCAGCGGTTCGCCCACGCCGATGCCGGTGGTGCTGACGAGGCGTACGGGCTTGCCCGCCAGCTGCGACAGCTGCGCCAGCGCGTTTTCCAGCGCCTGGCGCGCATTCGACACGTCGTTGGCCGCCTGGTAGGCGCGCGACTCGGCCAGGCGCTGGTCCGTCTGCGAGCTGACCGACTGCACCACGCGGCGCTTGATCATGTCCAGCAGGCGCTGGTGCTCGGCCAGGCCCGCCTCGGCCGAACGCACGCGCGCCGTCTGGCGCAACGCCTCGGTGTAGGCGGCGATCACGCGCAGGGACAGGGTCAGGCGTTCTTCCTCGATGGCCGCGCCGGCCGCGTCGACCCGGCTGCTGGCGGCATCGATGCCGGCGTCGATGCGCCCGCCGCTCCACAGCGGTTGCTCGATGCGCACCACGCCGCCCGTTTCCTGCGAACCGGTGGGGACTTCCGCCGACAGGCTGGGAAAGCGCTGCCATTGCGCGCCATCGAGGTCGGCGCGCGCGGCTGCCTGCGCCGAGCGCCTGCCCTGCACGGCGGGATGGCTTTGCAGCGCCTGCTGCAAGACCTGGTCGAAGCTCCAGGCGGTGGCGCCCTGGGCGTGGGCGAAAGACGTCAGGGATGCCATGGCCGCGGCCATCAGCAGGGCCGCGATGCGTGGCAGTGAGGACAATACTGGGGAACCGCTTGATCTCATCCCGTACTTTTCCGGCCCGAGGCCTGACGCATTTCAAGGTGGGGCGGGAGCGCGCCGCTGTGCGCTCCCGCTGCCGTGGGTGCCCTGCTTCAGACGATGAAGTTGGCCGCCGTCAGCTGCGTGATGTTCACCCCGCTCAGCAGCACCAGCGCCGTGTCGATGGCGTTGGCGTTGCTCAGGTCACTCGAGTGATACACCGTCACGGCGCCGCTGTTCTGCGCATCGGCGATGACGATGTAGCCCTGGCCCGACAGGACGCTGTTGTCGGCCGCGATGGCGCTGGCTGCCGCGCCGATCGACACGGACGTGCCATCGAAGATGAACAGGTTGTCGTTGCCAAAGTCTGTGCTCAGGTTGACGCCCACCGCCACCGCTGCCGTCAGGTGGGCGATGGCCGACATGTCGATCACGTCGCCGCCGGCGGCTGGCAGGCCGGTGCTGAAGTCGCTCACCGTCAGCGGGTTGTGCAGCGCGTTCTGGCTGAGCACGAACAGCTGGCTCGCATCCGTCAGGTCGGCGTGGGCCTGGGCTGCCGCCGCCGCTGCGGCTGCGGCATTGGCCGACACCGTCAGCGAGTTTGCATCCGTCAGGTCCGCCTGCGCCTGCGCCTGCAGGGCGGCGGCGGCGGCCGCATCGGCTGCCAGGTGCAGGGCGGTGGCGTCCGTCAGGTTGGCAGTCTGCGCCGCGGCCAGGGCGGCTGCCGCAGCCGCATCGGCGGCCTGGGTGAGCGCCACGGCATCGGTCTGGTCGGCCAGCGCTTGCACGGCGGCGGCGTGGGCGGCGTCCGCCGCCGACACCACGGCCAGGGCGCTGGCGTCCGTTTGCGCGGCCAGGGCGTTCGCTTGCACCAGGGCCGCATCGGCTGCCTGCGCGTCGGCGTTGGCCTGGGCCGCTGCCGCATCGTCCGCGTAGGCCGCATTGGCATTGGCATGTGCCTGGGCCGCTGCTGCCGCCGCGTTGGCGGCGGCGGCATCGTCGGCTTGCGCGGCCTGGAAGGCCAGCAGCGAGGCGGCGGCCTGTGCCTGGGCCAGCGGCGCGGCCGCATCAGCGGCATGGGCGGCCAGCGCGGCTGCGGCCGCATTGTTGGCGTTGAGGGTAGCCGCTGCCGCTGCCGCATCGTCGGCCTGTGCCTGCTGCGTGATGGCCAGCGAAATGGCGGCCTGGGCTGCTGCGGCTGCCGCGGCGTCATCGTCGTTCTGCGCCGCGGTGGCGGCGGCCAGGGCGGTGGCTGCCGTTGCCGCCGTGCTGATGGCGAGGGCATCGGCGGCGATCGCTGCCGTGTGCGCGGCGGTGGCGGCGGCGGCATTTGCCGCAGCCTGGTTGGCGGCCGTGTCGTCGGCTTGTGCTGCCTGGGCGGCGAGCAGTGCCGCTGCTGCCGCCGCGGCGCTGGCGGTGGCGGCAGTATCGGCGGCTGCTGCGGCAGTCGCTGCTGCTTGTGCGAGGGAGGCGGCTGCTGCTGCGTCCGCTGCGGCCTGGTCGTCGGCGACGGCGGCGTTGTGCGCTGCCTGGGCGTTGGCGGCGTTGGCCGCGGCCAGGGCGGCTGCCGCATCGTCGGCCTGGGCTGCCTGCGTGGCTGCCAGGGTAATGGCGGCCGCGACGGCCGCTGCCGCGGCGGCGGCATCGGCATCGTGCGCGTTTTGCGCCGCCAGCTGGGCGGCGGCGGCTGCAGCTGCGGTGGCGGCGACATTGGCGTCGGCGGCGAGGGCCGCGTTCAGCGCCAGCTGCGCATTCGCGGCGGCCGTGGCGGCCGCTGCCGCCGTGGCGTCATCCGCCTGAGCATTGAGCGTGGCGGCCAGCGAGATGGCTGCCTGTGCCGCCGCCGCTGCCGCGACGGCATCGGCATTTTGCGCCGCGACGGCCGCCGCATGCGCGGCTGCCGCATTGTTGGCAGCCGTGACGGCCGCTGCATCGTCGGCCTGGGCCGACGCCAGCGCCGCATGGGCGGCTGCCGCATTCGCGTCGGCCTGGGCTGCCGCATCGGACGCATTTTGCGCGGAGATGAGCAGGTTCAGCTTGAGCGTCTTGTCATTGTCGGCGTCCAGAGCGTTGGTATCGGCCGTTACCGCCGCGTTCAGGTTGGCGATGGCCGCGTTGAGCGCCGCATGGGCGTTGAGGGCGGCCGTGTCGGCCAGTTGCGCCGCCAGCGTGGCGGCGGCCGACAGGGCCGCCGTGTGCGCGGCACTGGCGGCCGCATCGTCGGCGGCCAGCGCGGCGCTGGCTGCGGCCAGTGCATTGTTGGCCGCCGTGGCGAGGGCGGCCAGGCCGGCGTCGGCTTGCAGCGCGGCGTCGGCAATGATCTGCGCGGCCGCGGCGGCGGCTGCCGTGCTTGCCGCCGTGGCGTCGGCGCCCACGGCGGCATTGGTGGCGGCAAGCGAGTTGCTGGCCGTCAGGATTGCCGCGTTGAGCGCCGTCGTGGCCGCATTCAGGGCCGCTTGCGCATTGTTGGCCGCCGTGGCCGCTGCTGCGGCGACGCTGTCGTCGTTCAGGGCCTGGTTCAGGGCGGCCAGTGCGGCTGCTGCCGCCGCCGCCGTCGTGCCGACGGCCAGGTCGGCCGCCTGCGCGGCCTGTGTGGCGGCCAGCGAGATGGCCGCCGTGAGGGCGGCGGCTGCTGCTGCGGCATCGTCCGCCTGCGCATGCTGCGTGGCGGCGGCCGAGATGGCGGCGACGGCGGCGGCAGCGGCGGCGGCCGTATCGGCGGCGGTAGCGGCCGCAGCGGCGGCCGTGGCGTTGGTGGAGTTGAGGACGGCGGCTGCGGCGGCCGCATCGTCAGCCAGTGCCTGGTTCAGCGCGGTCAATGCATTGGCGGCGATGGTGGCGGCGCTGGCGGCCGCATTGTCGGCCAGCTGTGCCGCTTGCGCGGCCGCTTGCGAGGCATTGGCGACGGTGGCGGCCGTGGCGGCGGCCAGATCGTCGGCGACGGCGGCGGCCGTGGCTGCATTGGCCGTGACGGCAGCCGCGGCGGTAGCTGCCGCATTCGCGTCGGCGGCCAGGGCCGCATTCAGGGCGGCGAGGGCATTGGCTGCCGTCGCTGCCGTCGCGGCGGCGGCGGCATCGGCCGCTTGCGCTGCCTGCGCCGCTGCCAGCGAGGTGGCGGCCACGCCAGCGGCGGTCGCCGCGAGAGTGTCGTCCAGCTGCGCCGCCGTGGCGGCAGCCTGCGAGGTCAGGGCCAGCGTGGCGGCGGCGGTGGCGGCATTGTCGGCGGCAATCGCATTGTTCAGCGTGACCAGCGAGGCGGCAGCCGTGGCGGCCGTCGAGGCGGCAGCCGCATCGTCGGCTTGCGCCGCCAGCGCCGCCGTGTGCGACAGGCCGGCCGTGGTGGCGGCCACGGTGGCGGCCAGCGCGGCCACTAGATCGAGTGGATGGGCGGCCGAATAGGCGGCAGCCGCAGCGGCGCTCGCGGCATCGTTGTTGGCGATGGTGGTCAGCGCGGCCGCGTCCGTCAGCGCCGCCTTGGTGGCGGCCACGGTGGCGGCCGTGACGTCGAGCGTATGCTGGGTGCCCAGCACGACGGCGTCGGTCAGGCCGGCGACGGTGGCGGCGGTCGCGGCGGCCGTGGCATTCACGGTCGCCACCAGGCCCAGGGCCACGGCGTCCGTCAGGCTGGCCGTCGTTTGCGCGGCGGTGGCGGCGGCCGCATCGACGGTGGCCGTCAGCCCCAGGGCGACGGCATCGGTCAGCGCGGCGGTGGCGGCGGCCGTGCTGGCGGCTGCCGTGGCGGCCGTCGAGACGGTGCCCAGGGCAACGGCGTCCGTCAGGTTGGCCGCCGTGGCAGCCAGGCTGGCGGCCGTGTTGGCGGCCGTCGAGACGAGGCCCAGCGCCACGGCATCGGTGAGGTTGGCTGTCGTCTGCGCCGTGGCGGCGAGTGCCGCGTCGGCCGTGGCGACGAGGCCCAGGGCCGTGGCGTCCGTCAACGAGGCGGTGGCGGCGGCCGTATTGGCGGCCGTGGTGGCGGCGGCCGAGAGCGTGCCCAGTGCCACCGCATCGGTCAGGTTGGCAACATTCGTCGCCGTATTGGCGGCGGCGGCCGCCGCGGCGGCGGCCAGGCTCAGGGCGGCAGCGTCCGTCAAGTTGGCCGTTGTCAGCAGGGTGGCGGCCAAGGTGGCATCGGTGGTCGAGATTATGCCCAGCGCCGTGGCATCCGTCAGCGCCGCCAGGCTGGCGGCCGAGGAGGCAGCCAGGCCATCGGCGTTGGAAATGAGGCTCAGCGCGATGGCGTCCGTCTGGCCCGCCGTCGTGACGGCTGCGGCGGCGGCCGCATCGGCGGTCGACGACGCCACGGCCAGGGCCGCGGCATCGGTCTGGCCGGCCACGAGCTGTGCCGCGGTCAGGGCGTTTTGCGCCAGCGTATTGGCGGCCGTCAGTGTGCTGACGGCGGCCTGGGCGGCAAGTTCGGCGGCGGCATCGGCGGTGGAGACAAGGCCCAGTGCGCCGGCATCGGTCAGCGCGGCGGTGGCCGCTGCTGCCGTGGCGGCAGCTTGGGCCGCCGCCGCGGCGCTGACGGCCGAGATGTCGATCCCGCCCAGCAGGGCGGCTGTTTCCGCCGCCGAGACGGCAGCGGCAGCGGCGGTGATGAGCGCATCGGCATTCGTCAGTTCGGCGGTGGCCTGCAGGCCGGCCGCCGCCAGCGCATCGGCGGCGGAGATGCCGGCGAGGAAGAGGGCGTCCGTCAGGCTGGCATCGGCATCGGCGCCATCGGCGTCGAGCTGCAAGGCGTTGACGGTCGCCGTCAGGTCGACGACGCTGGTCTGCCCGGCCGTGACGTTGGCGGCCAGGGCGGCGAGGTTGGCCAGGTTGAAGGCATTCAGGGCGACGTTGACGTCCAGCAGGCTCGCTTGCGAATGGGCGGCCGCCGCATCCGCGTCCGCCTGGTCGGCAGCTTGCTGCAGAGCAACTACATCGGTCTGACCGGCCACTGCCTGGGCATTCGCGGCATCGCTGGCCGCCGCCGCGTCGGCAGCGGCCAGGGCGGCGGCATCCGTCTGGTCGGCGGTGGTTTGCGCTGCCAGCGCGGCAGCGGCGTCATTATCGGAGACGATTTGCAGCGCGGCCGCATCGGTCAGCGCCGCTTGCGCGGCGGCGGCGGTCGAGGTGTTGGCGGCGGCATCGGCCGTGATCTGCAGGGCGGCTGCGTCGCTCAGGTTGGCTGTCACCACGGCGTTGGCGGCGGCAGTGGCGGCAGCGGCGGCAGCGATGTCGAGCGCGGCGGCATCCGTGTTGCCGGCCAGGGTGGCCGCTGTCGCCGCTGCGGCGGCATCGGCGCTGGAAATCAGGGCCAGCGCTGCCGCGTCGGTCAGGTCGGCCTGCGCCTGCGCCGCATCTGACGCCAGGGTCGCGGCATCGGCGATCAGCCCCAGGGTGGGCGCGTCCGTCATGTTCGCTTGTGTCTGCGCATTTGCGGCGTTCGTGGCGGCCGCATCGGCGGCGGCCTGCAGGGCCACGGCATCGGTGGCGTTGGCGATCGAGGCATCCCAGGCGGCGACGCCGGCGGCGGCGTCCGCTACCATGGTCAGCGTCACGGCGTCGGTGAGTCCTGCTTGCGTGCTGGCCGACGTAGCGGCATTCGCTGCCGCCGTGGCAGCGATGCCCAGTGCCGCGGCGTCGCTGGCATTGGCGTTGATTGCCGCATTCGCTGCCGCGGTAGCGGCCGCATTCGAGGCGGCGGTCAGGGCGACGGCATCGGTGGCGGCGGCCACGCTGGCGGCCGCGGCGGCGGTGGCCGCATCGGCATCGGAGATGACTGTCAGAGCGGCGGCGTCCGTCAGGCTGGCCTGTATGCCGGCCGTGACGGCGGCATTGGCGGCGGCCGTGGCCGCCAGGTCCAGCGCTGCGGCGTCCGTGGCATTGGCCAGCGCCGTGGCGGCAGCGGCGGCGGCGGCATCATTGGCCGAGATGACGCCCAGCGCCGCCGCATCGGTCAGCGCTGCCTGGGTATTGGCGGCGGTGGAGACGACATCGGCCGCATCGGCGATCAATTGCAGCGCGGGGGCGTTGGTCTGGTCCGCTTGCGTCTGTGCCGCATCGGCAGCGGCGTGCGCGGCGGCGGCGTTGGCGGCGGCCGTGACGGCAGCCGCATCGGCATTTTGTGCCGACGTGGTGGCAGCCAGCGAAATGGCGGCGGTCGCGGCAGCAGCCGCGGCCGCGTTGTCGTCGGTCGTGGCAGCCGTGGCAGCGGCTTGTGCACCGGGCACGGCGGCTGCCGTGCTGGCGGCCAGCACATCGTCGCTGGTGGCGTTATTGGCTGCGAGCAAGGCTGCTGCCGCTGCAGCTGCAGCGGCGGCAGCCTGCTGGTCGGCGAGCGTGGCCGCATTCGCCGCTGCCAGCGCAGCTGCTGCCGTGGCGGCGGCTGCCGCGGCGGCGGCATCATCGGCCAGGGCATTGCTGGCCGCCGCGACCGCTGCTGCTGCAGCCAGCACGGCCGCGTCGGTAATGGTCGTCGTCGTGGATTGATTTCCCGTGCTACCGCCGGTCGAGCCGCCCGTGCCGCCAGTTCCTCCCGTTCCGCCCGTGCCACCGGTTCCTCCCGTGCCCGTGCCGCCAGTGCCCGTGCCACCGGTGCCGGCACCGCCGGCCGCGGCACCGCCTCCGCCGCCACCGCCAGCCGCGGCGGCTACCAGGCCAAGGCCGCCGAGCGCGCCCAGCACGCCAAGTCCGCCCAGGCCGCCTGCAGCGCCGGCGCCGGCGCCTGCACCCGCTCCAGCTGATGCTCCTGCGACATCCACGACGCTGCCGCTGGGGATGCCGGCGGCGCCCGCGCCCGCGCCGGTGCCTGCCGCGCCCGCGGCGCCGCCGTTGTTGTCGCTTTGCGACGTGCCGGGATCGGCACTGCCATTGCCGGCCTGGCCTGCGGCCGCACCGCCGCCACCGGCTGCCAAGGCGGCTGCAGCCACCGCTGCGGCCGTGCCCAGGGCAGCGGCATTGCCGCTATCGGCGCTTCCCGTGACTTCCACGACATTTTCAGGCGGCATGGTCGAGCTGGCATCGGCCCCTTTTATCAGCTCGTCTTCGTCATATTGCTTGCGGTCGCCGTTTTTCGGATTGACCGCTTTTTTAGCGGGCGTAGCGACCTTGACGCCAGCGCCTTCGGCATTGACGGGAACTTGTGCTGGATTTTGGGTGGTGGCCATTTGAAATTCTCCGGAAGAAGGTTATATGTTCGTTTAATTTTTTAAGATATTAAAAAATCAATAATGTGTTTCGTTTCCTTGCTTACTCCGGCGTGGCTTGGGCCGTGGTTGAAATTGGGTATTGCCGATGCAGATGGTGAAAGTAAAACATAACTGGCAAAAAAACGCTGGCGTAATGGAACGTCGGCCCTGAAATATTTAAAATGCCATTTTTGCATTTGTTTTGCATGGCGTTATTTTCTTGCATCCTGTTTTTCCGATAACTGGCTTGCCAGCCGATACACCTAGAAAGATAGCGGTATTTGCATGCAGGCCGCACCAGCTCTCACTCTGATGGTAGTTTCAATTTTGAAACTTTCAATTCAATTTTTATCATTTTTCATGACTCTATTCTGTCAAGCTTTGCGCAAGTGAATAATCACGGATTGTCACGGAATGGGACTTTCAGGCTGAATCCGCTACCCGGTTGCAGTGTTTCTGCGCCTTTCATCGAAAAAACCCTATCGCTATCGAATTGCTAGTTGTTGCTTTTTTGTATGGTGATTATCAAATTTGATTGGTAATAAAATACGATAGAAATAATTATTTGTAATTTTTATATCGAACTGATGCTATCGAATGAATAGTCGTTATTCAGGGAGGGAATTTTTTAATAATCACTATCAGAAAGGTAGTTATTATTTTCAGATGTTTCGCCAGCGCAGAAATAGAAAACGCCCCGACGGGCGGGGCGTTTTTGAGGGGGAAGAGCTAGTGCGCTGTCAGCCTTCCTCGCGCCAGCTGCGCAGGCGGATGGCGGCGTAAATCAGCGCCGCGCCTGCCGCCGCGCCGAGCCAGACGGCCGGCAAGGCGAGGCTGGACCAGGAATTGCTGAACACATCGATGCGTGTCATGTGCGATCCCCCCTCTGCCAGGGCGTGCATGCGCGGCAGCAGTTCCGGTTCGAACAGATACCAGCTGCCGGGGAGGGTGCCCAGCAGGGCACGTCCGATGACATTCATCTGTATCCAGCTGACATCGCTTTCCGTCTGCGTCAGCTTGCCGGCCCAGACTGTCAGGATGAGCAGCAGCAACGGCACGCCGACGGCCCACAGGAAGACTTTCGACTTGGCCCAGCTCGATACCATCAGCAGCCAGCCGACAGTCGGCAAGGCCCACAGGCAATACACGGGCAGCAAGCCAAACACGCGCAGCGGTCCCAGGTACAGGCCGGAAGAGCCCAGCAGTTCGGCAAACACGTGGATGCCGTTGGCCGCCAGCACGCCGCTGAGGATCAGGATCAGGGCCAGCGACGTCAGGCTGGCGGCAGCGGCCACGATCAGCGGCGCGACCAGCAGGGCGATGGCCGCTTTCGACAGCACCGTCTGCGCATCCGAGATGGGCAGCGATTTCCAGAACAGCACGCTGCGGTCGCGGCGATCGTCATGCAGGGCGCTGAGGCAATAGAAAAATACGAGGAAGCCCAGCGCCAGGAACAGCGGTGCGGCCGCGTACGTATAGTTGTTGGCGACGGCGTCGATGATTTCCGTGCGGCGCGGGCCAAAGGTGCGCGTATTGAAGACGGTGCTCCAGGAAATTTCCTCGCCATTGACGATGAGCGCCGTGTGCATTTTGGTCTTTGCGACGGTCGCGGCCGCCATCAGGGCGCCCAGCACCGTCATGACGACGCCGATCAGGGCAGGCGTCCACACCAGCATGCCCTTGTGTTCCCACAACTCGCGCCGGAGCAGCCATTGCATCTTGTTTACAGGGGAAATACTCATTGGTACGATCCTTTCATGGTCGCGACAAACAGGTCAGCCAGGCTGGGCGTGCGTACTTCGCCGAGGGCAGCCAGCTGGGTGCGGGCGACGCCATCGAACAGCATCACGGACTTGCCGAACACGCTGCGTTCGCTGATCGGCTGCAGGGCGCGTGCCGGATTGACGTGCTGCGGGCCCACCATCACCTCGATATAGCGCTCGCCCACCTCTTCCATGCTCGAGGCCAGCACGATCTTGCCGTCGCGAATGAACATCAGGTCGCTGAGGATGTGTTCCACTTCCTCGATCTGGTGCGTGGTGATGACGATGGTCTTGTTTTCATCGAAATAGTCTTCCAGCAAGTTTTGGTAGAACTGCTTGCGGTACAGGATATCCAGGCCCAGGGTCGGCTCGTCGAGCACCAGCAGTTTGGCGTCGATGGCCATCACCAGCGCCAGGTGCAGCTGCACCACCATGCCCTTCGACATGGCCTTGACCTTCATCTTCGGCGCCAGCTTGGTGTGGGCCAGGTAGCGTTCGGCCTTGCTGCGGTCGAAACGTGGATGCACGCCGGCAACGAAATCGATGGCGTCGGCCACGCGCAGCCAGCCCGGCAGGATGGCCACGTCGGCGATGAAGCACACGTCGTCCATCAGCGCGTCGCGCTGCACGCGGGGATCGCGCCCCAGCACGGACAAGTCGCCATCGAAGCCCGTCAGGCCCAGGATGGCTTTCAGGGTGGTGGTCTTGCCGGAACCGTTAGGCCCGATCAAGCCGACGATGCGCCCCGGCGCGATATCGAAGCTGATGTTGTCGATGGCCACCTGCTTGCCATACTGCTTGCGCAGGCCGCGCGCGCTGATGACGCTGTCCTTGTTCAATGCATTCATGCGTTCTCTCCGTGTGCGCCGCCGTCGCGGCTCGCTCGCAGCAGTTGATCGAGATCAAGGCCCAGGCGGGTGATGTGTTCCAGCAAGGCTGGCCATTCTTCGCGCAGGAAGCGTTCGCGTTCGCTGGCCAGCAATTTGTCGCGGGCGCCTTCCAAGACATACATACCGAGTCCTCTGCGTTTTTCCACCAGGGCATCGTCGACCAGTTCCTGGTAGGCGCGCGAGACCGTGATGGGATTCAATTGGTAATCGGCCGCCACCTGGCGCACCGACGGCAAGGCGTCACCGGACTGCAGCACGCCATCGAGCATCATGCCCACCACCCTGGCCTTGAGCTGGCGGTAGATGGGGCTATTGTCGTTCCATTCCGCGCTCATGGGATGCGCTCCGACAAGGGCGGGGCGGCGCGGCGCGTAAAAAGTGCTGTAGGCATCGAAGCTCCGTGATGTATTGGGTTGGTGTTGTAGTGAACTATAACAGTGAAAATGCAAATGTCAACAGTTCGATGATTTCTAACCATGTGGAAACTATAATGTTGCGTGTTTGAAAAAATTATTTGATAGCTTCTGGCGAATATCGTCGCCACTTACCATGAAAGCAGCAATGATCAATCGATATGACGAGTTGCAAAACCTGTTCAGACGCGCCAGCTGTGGCATCGCCCTGCTGGCCGGACTGAGCGCTTGCGGCGGCGGTTCCAGCGGTGGCACGGCCATGCCCGTAGCACCTGTCGAAACGCCACGATACCTGCTGGGAGGCACGGTCAGCGGCTTGCTGCCAGGCGCCAGCGTCGTGCTGGCAAACGGCGCGGATAAAGTAACCGTTACGGCCAACGGTGCGTTCAGTTTTGCCGGCAAGCTGGCGGCGGGCGCCAGTTATGAAGGCAAGGTCGACAGCGCCTCCGAGGGGCTGGGCTGCAGCATCGCGCAAGGCGCGGCGACCATGGGCAACGCGGATGTCAATACCCTGGCCGTGCGTTGCCTGCCGGTCGTGCTGGCAGGGGTGCAGGAGAAAATCCAAAAAATGGCAGGGATGGTCCGCGATGCCGCTGGTAACTACTATATCGCCGATGCGGGCAATCAGGTCATCCATAAAATGGGAATTGACGGCAGCTTGAGCGTGTATGCGGGCGTGATGGGCAAGCGCGGCGTGGATGACGGCCCGGTGTCGAGCGCCACGTTTTCCTTCATCGAGGGTTCCCGTCTGGCAATTGATCGCCAGGCGAATCTCTATGTGAGTGACTACTGTCACGCCGTGCTGCGCAAGATCACGCCGGCCGGCGTGGTTAGTACGGTTGCTGGCCAGCGGCGCAGCAGTTGTGAGGTTGATGATCTTGAGCCGGCGTCTGCGTATGTAGATGGGCAGAAAGAGCAAGCCCGCTTTGGCTTGCCTGGCAGTCTGGCCATCGATGTGAATGGCGATGTGCTGCTGGTCGATATGCATAAAAATGCCATACGTCGCGTCGCTGCGAACGGCGTGGTCAGCACCCTGGCGTGGACATTTGCTCCCATGCCTGAAGTCAGCAGCGACTTTCAACGAGTGGGCCGACTTGCGCTTGATTCCGCTGGCAGCGTTTATTTTGCGGATGCCACGGGTTCTTATCTATTCCGCATCCAGAATGGCATGGCGGTCAAGGTGGCGGGGAACCGCTCGCAGAATTCTTCTGTCGACGGTATCGGTGGCGCTGCCAGCTTTTTCCGCATTCGCGGCATGCAGTTCAACCGCGATGACGAGTTATTGCTGGCCGACGGCGGCAGCATCCGGAAAGTGCAGGCAGACGGCAAGGTGACGACCTTGCTCGGTGCTGCCATGCCTGATGCGAACGGTCAGGCACCAGGCTTCAAACAGCTCACTGAAATGGTGCTGGAGCCTTCCGGTGCCATGGTCGTATATGACCTGGGCCGGCATATGCTGCGCAGGCTGGATCAGGATGGAAAGCTGTCGACCCTGCCGGCCTTGCCGGGACATATCGGCCTCGTCGATGGTAGTGGTGCTGCCACCCGCTTGACGTTGGGCTACGCGAGAGCCGTCGTGGCCGATAGCGCGGGGAATGTCTACCTGGCCGATGATGTCAACAAGGTCATCCGTCGCGTGACGGCCGATGGTCTGGTCAGTACCTTTGCGGGTATTGCGGGAAAAGACGGCGGGGTCGATGGCGGGCGTGGCACCGCGACCCTGGAGGGGCCGGTGGCCATGGCGTTCGACAAGGAAGGCAACCTGTATTTTGCTGACCAGTTCCATGGGCAGCCTCGGCTCGTGTTGCGCAAGATTAACAAGCAGGGCGAGGTATCCAGTATTGATTATTTGCCAATTTCGCATGGCACGCGCTTCGCGCTGGCGATCGACCAGCAAAACAATATTTATTGGGTGCACAATGCTGGCAATGGTATCTACCGGCGCCCTCCGGGCGGCGAGTTTGCGCTGTTTATGCCGTACGAGAATGCCATGAAGGCACTGAATGGAAAGACCGGCACGCGCGACTATATTTCAGCCGCCAGTCTGGCCGTCGACCGCCGCGGAGCGCTCTACTTTGAAGATGTCCAGCATCATGTGATCTTCAAGGTGGCCCAGAATGGGGATGTCAGCCATTTTGCCGGCACTTCCTTGCGGAGCGATGGAAAGGATGGTCCGCCGGGAACCGGAAGTCTGATGGCTAGTGACTATTTTCCATTGGCAATAGATGCCAACGACAGTCTGTACACGGGGAGCCAGGACGCGCTACGCAGAATTGACACCGCCGGTGTAATTTCTACGCCGCAACTAGGCTGGGGTTCTCCTGTACTGAGCACTTTCGCCATTGGCAATGGCGTGCTGTATGGTTTTACCGCGCAGGCTGTGATCCAGGCACCCTTGCCCTAGGGAAGCAATTGCGCGGCTGCTGCATCCATCAGCCGCGCCTGCAATTCCAGCGCATTGAACAGGGCGGCTCCGGCCGCCGTGTTGTCGAAGATGCACCAGTTGTCCGCCTGTGTTTGTGCGTGCAATTCAGCGGCCAGCGCCGCCAGGTAGTCGGCCGGGTAGTCGGAATAGTATATTTTCGGGCTGCCGTGCAGGCGCAGGTAGGCCACTTCCGTCGTCGGCACGTGCGGCCCCGGCTGGCCGGCGGGTGGATCGGCGCGCACGCGCGTGATGCGCTGCGTGGCCAACAGTTCGGTGGATTCCGCCGCGAACCAGCTTGGGTGGCGCGCCTCGCAAGCGAGCATGCCGCCGAAGCGCTGGCGCAGCGCCTGAAAAAACTGCGCGGCCACGTCCGCCTCGAAACGCAGGCTGGGCGGCAATTGCACCAGCACGCAGCCCAATTTATTTCCCAGTTGCGTGACTTCTCCCGCAAAGCGATCCAGTTCGGCCGCACAGTTGCGCAAGCGCCGTTCGTGCGTGATGCTGCGCGGCAATTTCACGCTGAAGCGGAAGTGCTCGGGTGTGCTGGCGGCCCAACGCGCGTAAGTGGCGCTCTGGTGCGAGCGGTAGAAAGAGCTGTTGATTTCCGCGCAGGGCAAGACCTGGGCATAGCGCTGCAGGTGGCTGCCATCGAGGGGGAAGTGGCTGGCGGCGGCGCTGGACAGGCTCCAGCCGGCCGTGCCGACGTAATGAGTATGCATGCTGCGATTACAGCAAGGCCAGGCGGGTTCGGCTATCGGAAAAACGCCCGTGCGGCGGTAGGCGACCGCCTAGTCGATGATGTCGCCGTTCAAGTCATGGCGCGTGATGTTGCCGCGCGCATCGATGGCGATCCAGCCGCCGCGCGGCTGTTGTGGCGGCGTCACGTCGCATTCCCAGTCGGGCAAGACATAGCGCAAGGTTTCGTCAACTTTATGCAGGGCGGGGCGGTGCGTATGGCCGTGGATCATGACGGTGCTCGCGTGTTCGGCAAATACTTGCGCTACGGCATCGGGCGTGACATCCATGATGTCCATGGTTTTTTCGCCATTGTGCTCGCGGCTGCTTTTGCGCAAGCCGTCGATGATTGCCTTGCGCTGCGCCAGCGGCATGGACAGGAACTGTTTTTGCCAGGCAGGCTGGCGCACCATGGCGCGAAACTCCATGTATTGGACGTCTTTCGTGCATTCGGCGTCGCCATGCAGCAAGACGATGCGCCGGCCGGCAAGCGTGGCCACGTGCGGTTCGCTGAGCAGGGTGGCGCCGGCGGCGGCGGCAAAGCCGGAGCCGACAAGAAAGTCGCGGTTGCCGGCGATCCAGTAGACGTGCACGCCCGCATCGCTGACGGCGCGGATGGCGGCCGTCATGCGCGCATTGAACGGGTCTTCCAGGTCATCGTCGCCAGCCCAGTATTCGAACAGGTCGCCTAATAGATACAGCGCTTGCGCATATTGCGCATGGTGTTCCAGGAAAGAAAGAAACGCCGCGCTGGTGCGCGGGTGCGAGCTCTGCAGATGCAGGTCGGAAATAAAGAGTGCGGCAGGCATTGTCATCGTTCAACGCTCCCAAAAAGTGATGTACATGGAGAGGCGCAAACGCTGCAATGCCTGTTAGTCATGGTGCAGTGGCCGAATTAAACTGCTTCGACTTTTTCGATGATGACATCGGTGACTGGCACATCGGCGAACATGCCGGCGCGCGAGGTTTTCACGGCGCGGATGGCGTCGACGACTTCCTTGCCGTCGGTGACTTTACCGAACACGGCGTAGCCCCAGCCGTCCTGGCCTGGGTAGTCGAGGAAGCTGTTGTTCTTGATGTTGATGAAGAACTGGGCCGATGCCGAGTGCGGATCCGACGTGCGGGCCATGGCCAGCGTGTACGTATCGTTTTTCAGGCCGTTCTTGGCTTCGTTTTCCACGGTGGTGTCGGCTGGCTTCTGTTTCATGCCTGGCTCGAAACCGCCGCCCTGGATCATGAAGCCGTCGATGACGCGGTGGAAAATCGTGTTGTCGTAGTGGCCGGCTTGCATGTAGGCCAGGAAGTTGGCAACCGTTTTCGGCGCTTTCTCGGCGTCCAGTTCAGCGGTGATCTTGCCCAGATTGGTGGTGATGATGACGGAGGTCATGATGATCCTTAATAAATTGGATGAATAATTGATTCAGCGGCGCCAGGCAGGCGGGCACCGCAAAAACGCTATTTTACAGTTTTGCGGGCGCTGTCTTGAGTAAAGTCGCCGATTCGATCACCACGGGGGTGACGGGCACGTTCTGGTGCGGGCCCTTGTCCGCCACGGGTACGGCCTTGATCTTGTCGACCACGTCCATGCCGCTGACGACTTTGCCGAACACCGTGTAGCCGAAACCGTCGCGGCCAGGGTAGTCGAGCGGGCCGTTGTCGTTGACGTTGATAAAGAATTGCGCGGTGGCCGAATGCGGGTCGCCCGTGCGCGCCATGGCGATGCTGTAGGTCACGTTCTGCAAGCCGTTTTGCGCTTCGTTCTTGATCGGCGCTTTCGTCGGTTTCTGCTTCATGTTCTTGTCGAAGCCGCCGCCCTGTATCATGAAGCCATCGATGACGCGGTGAAATACGGTGCCCTTGTAGTAACCGCTGTTGACGTACTGCAGGAAATTGGCCACGCTTTTCGGTGCTTTTTCCTGGTCCAGTTCCAGCACGATCTCGCCCATGCTGGTTTTCAGGGCCACGTGCGGCGTTGGGTCGACGGCGGTCGCCGGAGCGGCTGCCACGACGGCACTGCCCAGGGTCAGGCCGGCAAACAGGGTGCAAAAGCGGGCCAGGAAAGACAGGCGTTTCGATTTGATTTCTTGCATGAAGGCGTCCTTGATCGTTATTTTTCTTTAAACTTGCTTTAATTGTAAAGAAGTGAAAATTCGGTTGAACATCGTAAAAACCTGATTCATATCGGGCCAGTATGGTTTTTATCAATGTTATACTTGACCGCTAACGCCCTAATTCTAACAAACAAGAACAACAATATAGCGGGTCGTACAGTCTTCGGCGCACACGGCAGTTCTGTGGCGCGGCACCCCCGGTGTCCGCGCCTGTCTGTCGTTTTGCCAGGCTGGCGACCGCTCCACTTGCAAAGCACGATGAGCAATCTAAAGATTTACAACACCCTGGCTCGCGAGAAGCAGGTATTCGTCCCGATGGAAGCGGGCAAGGTTCGCATGTACGTGTGCGGCATGACCATCTACGATTATTGCCATATCGGCCATGCGCGCATGATGATGGCGTTCGACGTCATTTACCGCTGGCTGAAGGCGTCCGGCTTCGACGTCACCTATGTGCGCAACATTACGGACATCGACGACAAGATCATCCGCCGCGCCGTGGAAAACGGCGAGACGATTTCCCAGCTGACGACGCGTTTCACCCAGTACATGGATGAAGACACGGCCGCGCTGGGCATTTTGACGCCCGACCACACGCCGCGCGCCACGGAATACGTGCCGCAGATGCTGCGCCTGATCGAACAGCTGGAAGCCAAAGATTTGGCTTACCAGGGTGCGGATGGCGATGTGAACTATGCCGTGCGCAATTTCCCCCACTATGGCAAGCTGTCGGGCAAGTCGCTCGACGACCTGCGCGCGGGCGAGCGTGTCGACGTCAACACGGGCAAGCGCGATCCGCTCGACTTCGTGCTGTGGAAGTCGTCGAAAGAGTCGGAGCCGGAAGAAGTCAAATGGGATTCGAAGTGGGGCAAGGGCCGCCCGGGCTGGCATATCGAGTGCTCGGCCATGTCATGCGCCTTGCTCGGTGAACAATTCGACATCCACGGCGGCGGCGCGGACTTGCAATTCCCGCACCACGAAAACGAGATCGCCCAATCCGAAGGCGCGTTCGGCCATACCAGCGTCAATTACTGGATACATAACGGTTTCGTGCGCCTGGACAATGAAAAAATGTCCAAGTCGCTGGGCAACTTCTTCACCATCCGCGAAGTGCTGCAAAAATTCGATGCCGAAGTGATCCGCTTCTTCATCCTGCGCGCGCACTACCGCAGCCCCCTGAATTATTCGGACGTGCACCTCGATGACGCGCGCCTGTCCCTGACCCGTTTGTACACGGCGCTGGCCGACGTGGCGGTGGAAGAGGGCGCCATCGACTGGAACGAAGCCCATGCCGTGCGCGTGCGCGAAGCGATGGATGACGATTTCAACACGCCGCTGGCCGTGGCCGCCCTGTTCGACCTGGCAACGGAAGTCAACAAGAGCAAGTCGCCGGCCCTGGCGCGTCAATTGAAGGGCCTGGCGGGCGTGTTCGGCTTGCTCGAGCGCACGCCGCAACAATTCCTGCAAGCAACCGTCGGCGCCGCTGACGGTGGCCAGGATGAGGCGGCCGGCATCGAAGCGGCCATCGCGGCGCGCAGCGCGGCGAAAAAGGCGCGCGACTTTGCCCAGTCCGACAAGATCCGCGCCGAATTGTTGGCTGCGGGCATCATTCTTGAAGACAAGCCTGACGGCTCGACCAACTGGCGCCGCGCATGATGCCAACGTCCAGGGAAAACGGGGAAGCCCCGGTGGCGGCGCAGGTGATCCAGGTGCCGCATTACTGGGAAGAGGCGAAGATCGAGCTGATGAAGCGCGACCGCATCATGAAAAAGCTCATCCCGCAATTTGGCGACCTGCACCTGGTCGGCCATAGCGACCCGTTTACCACCCTGGCCCGTTCGCTGGTGGGGCAGCAGATCACGCCCAAGGCGGCGGATGCTGCCTGGAAAAAGCTGCTGCTGGCTTGCCCGAAATGCACGCCTTCGCAAGTATTGAAGGCAGGCGCCGAGCAACTGTCCGCCTGCGGTTTGTCCAAACGCAAGACCGAATACATCCTCGACCTGGCCGACCATTTCAAGGCCAAGCGCGTGCACGCGAGCCAGTGGGACCAGATGGATGACGAAGCCGTCATCGCCGAACTGGTGCAAATCCGCGGCATCGGCCGCTGGACAGCCGAGATGTTTCTGATATTTAATCTGCTCCGGCCGAATGTCTTGCCGCTCGACGACCCCGGTTTGATCCAGGGCATCAGCGTTAATTATTTCTCCGGCGAACCAGTTTCCCGCAGCGATGCGCGCGAAGTTTCCGCCAATTGGGAACCGTGGCGCACCGTGGCGACGTGGTATTTGTGGCGCAGTCTCGACCCTGCAGCCACCCCTGCCGCATCCGATACAGCCCCCGGCGCACCAGCCGGTACGGTAAAATAAACATAGATGACGCCGCGCGCCCTGGCGCCGTGGCCGGTAAAACCTGGAGGTACAATGACTAAAACGACTTTCCTCAATTTTGAACAGCCGATCGCGGAACTCGATTCCAAGATCGAAGAGTTGCGCTTCGTGCAAGACGATTCGGCCGTCGACATCTCGGAAGAGATCGACCGCCTGGCCAAGAAGAGCCAGCAACTGACCAAGGATATCTACGCCAAGCTGACCCCTTGGCAAGTGGCGCAGATCGCGCGCCACCCGCAGCGCCCCTACACCATGGATTACGTGAATGAAATCTTTACCGATTTCCACGAATTGCATGGCGACCGCAGCTACGCGGACGACCTGTCCGTCGTCGGCGGCCTGGCCCGCTTCAACGGCCAGCCGTGCATGGTCATCGGCCATCAAAAGGGCCGCGACACGAAAGAGCGCGCCATGCGCAATTTCGGCATGCCGAAGCCGGAAGGCTACCGCAAGGCCATGCGCCTGATGAAAGTGGCTGAAAAGTTCAACTTGCCTATCTTTACCTTCGTCGACACGCCAGGCGCCTTCCCCGGCATCGACGCGGAAGAGCGCGGCCAGTCGGAAGCCATCGGCCACAACCTGTACGTGATGGCGGAACTCAAGGTGCCGCTGATCGCCACCATCATCGGTGAAGGCGGTTCCGGCGGCGCGCTGGCCATCGCCGTGGGCGACGCCGTGCTGATGCTGCAATACTCGACGTATGCCGTGATCTCGCCGGAAGGCTGCGCCTCGATCCTGTGGAAGAGCGCCGAGCGCGCCTCCGACGCGGCCGAAGCGCTGGGCCTGACGGCGCACCGCCTGAAAGCCATGGGCCTGATCGACAAGATCATCAACGAACCGCTGGGCGGCGCCCACCGCGATCCGAAACAGATGGCGACCTTGCTGAAACGCGCACTGGCCGACACCCTGCGCCAGTTCCACGGCATGAAAACCAAGGACTTGCTGGCCGCGCGCCATGAAAAACTGCTGAGCTACGGCAAGTTCAAGGAAACCACGCCGAGCGAGTAAACCATCGCCGGCGCAGGCCGGCAGCAAGAACACCAGGGACAGGCAGTCAAGCGACATTACTCGTTTGGCCACCTGTCCCTCTTTGCATTCCAGGAGTCTTATGAAAAAGCAACAAAACGCCACCGTCGCCGACATCTTCGCCAGCGCGCTGGCAACTTGCGGACCGCAAGCCGGCGAAGCGGTCGGCATCGCCCTCAGCGGCGGCCTCGATTCCTCGGCCCTGCTGCACCTGGCGCATGCCTGGGCGCAAGAGCACGGCGTGGCCCTGCACGCGTTCCACGTGCACCATGGCCTGAGCCCGAACGCGGATGCGTGGCTGGCCCACTGCGGGCAGTTGTGCGCCGGCATGGGCATCGCTTTCGAGGCACGCAAGGTCACGCTGGAAAAGAATGCGAAGACGGGCACGGAAGAGGCGGCCCGCAAGCGCCGTTACGCGGCCCTGGGCGAACTGTGCGCCGCGCACGGCGTGCGCCTGCTGCTGACGGCGCACCACCAGGATGACCAGGCTGAAACGGTGTTGCTGCAGTTGCTGCGCGGCTCCGGCACGGCGGGCTTGTCCGGCATGGATGGCGCCAACAGCGCGCCCGAGCTGCTGGGCAATCCTGACCTGGTGATGGCGCGTCCGCTGCTGCCCGTGTCGCGCAGGCAACTGGAGGCGTACGTGGCGAAACACGCGATTGCGCACATCCACGACGAGTCGAACGACGATCCGCGCTTCGCCCGCAATGCCTTGCGGCACCAGGTGATGCCCGTGCTGGCGCAGGCGTTTCCCGGTTTCCAGGAGCGCTTCGCCCGCAGCGCCCAGCACGCGCAATCGGCGCAGCGCCTGTTGACGGAACTGGCGACGCAGGACCTGGCCGCCTGTCTCGACGGCGACTGCATCGAGCTGGCGAAATTGCGCGCGCTGAGCGCGGACCGCTGCTACAACCTGCTGCGCCACTGGTTCGGCACGCGCGGCTTGCGCATGCCGTCGACGGCGTGGCTGGCGGAAATGCTGGCGCAGCTGCTGGAGGCGCGGCCCGATGCGCAATTGCTGGTCACGCATCCCGAATGCCACGTGCGGCGCCACCGCGACCGTCTGTACCTGACGCCGAAACTCGACGACCTGGCCGGCATGCGCGAGCGTGACGATGCGGGCATTCCCGGCCTGGAAAAAGCCAGCCAGGAGTTTGCATGGAAAGGCGAGGCCAGCCTGGCGTTTCCCGCATATGGCGGCGTGCTGCATTTCGATGCGGTGGACGAGGGCGGGCAGGGCATCGATATTGCCTGGTTGCAATCTCAAACCTTGACGATCGATTTCCGCCAGGGTGGCGAGCGCCTGAAGCTGGCCTTGAACCGTCCCACCAAGAGCTTGAAATACCATTACCAGGCGTTTGACGTGCCCGCCTGGGAGCGCGAACGCCTGCCCCTTGTCTGTGCGGCGCAACAATTGCTGTTCGCGGCTGGTATTGGCCTCGATTGCCATTGCCTGAGCCTGCTGGATCGTCCCCGCGTCGCCTTGCGCTGGGTCTCCTGCTGAGCGTAAGGGCAGCCGCCACGGCCACTCCCGGGGTGGCTGCCAAGCGGCTGCTCAAGCCAGCTGGACTGCATGGATTGGTTATTTCCATATACGCAATCGGTATGAGCTAATGCGCTTTTTAGCTTGTTATTTTGCATTGCGGCATGTAGAGTAAAGCCCTCCTTTTTTATTCTTCTTGAGCGGAAACTTCACTCTTATGGCTTTAATCGTCCACAAATATGGCGGTACGTCGATGGGCTCGACTGACCGTATCAAGAATGTCGCCAAGCGCGTTGCCAAGTGGCACGACGCCGGGCATCAAATCGTGGTGGTGCCATCCGCCATGTCGGGCGAAACCAACCGCCTGATTGGACTGGCCAAGGAAATCATGGATCAACCCGATCCCCGTGAACTTGACATGATCGCCTCGACAGGCGAACAAGTGTCCGTCGGCCTATTGTCGATGGCACTGCTGGCGATCGGCAAACAAGCCGTATCCTATGCTGGCTGGCAGGTCGCGATCAAGACCGATTCCGCCTTTACCAAGGCACGCATCCAGTCGATCGATGACGAAAAAGTCAAACGCGACCTCGATGCAGGCAAGATTGTCATCATTACCGGTTTCCAGGGCGTCGACGAACACGACAACATCGCGACCCTGGGCCGCGGCGGTTCGGACACCTCGGCCGTGGCGATCGCCGCCGCCATGCAGGCGGCCGAATGCCTGATCTTCACGGACGTCGACGGCGTCTACACGACCGACCCGCGCGTGGTCTCCGAGGCGCGCCGCCTGAAGACCATCACCTTTGAAGAAATGCTGGAACTGGCTTCGCTGGGTTCCAAAGTGCTGCAGACGCGCTCGGTGGAATTTGCCGGCAACTACCGTGTTCCCACGCGCGTGCTGTCGTCGCTGACCGACCCGATGTTGCCGCTGGAAATAGAAGCCAATTCAGGCACCCTGATTTCGTTTGAGGAAGATACAAACATGGAACAAGCAGTCATCTCCGGCATCGCCTTCAACCGCGATGAAGCCAAAATCACCGTGCTCGGCGTGCCCGACCGCCCAGGCGTGGCGTACCACATCCTGGGACCGGTAGCGGACGCGAACATCGAAGTCGACATGATCATACAGAATCAGTCGGTAGACGGTAAAACGGACTTCACCTTCACCGTCTCGCGCGGTGAATACACGCGCGCGTTGGCCGTGCTGGAAGCGAACCGCGAATCGCTGGGCGCGGCCAGCATCACGGGCGACGCGAAAGTGTCGAAACTGTCCGTCGTCGGCGTGGGCATGCGCAGTCATGTCGGCGTCGCATCGCAAATGTTCCGCACCTTGTCGGAAGAGGGCATCAACATCATGATGATCTCCACTTCCGAGATCAAGATCTCCGTGCTGATCGATGAAAAGTACATGGAACTGGCCGTGCGCGCGCTGCATAAAGCGTTCGAGCTGGAAAAAGCTTAAATATCCAAAAATATTGCCCCACGCCCTTGACCAAAGGGGGGGCAATCGATATTATGACGTTCGTCGCTGCAGCGCAGTTAGCTACAGAGACATAGTTGAGTAATCAGCTAGGAGACGTGGCCGAGTGGCCGAAGGCACATCCCTGCTAAGGATGCATACGGCTTATACCTGTATCGTGGGTTCGAATCCCACCGTCTCCGCCAGAATCAAATAAAAAAGCCTCCCCTGCGGGAGGCTTTTTTATTTGTCTGGACGGAACGGTGGAATTCGAAGGGCTGGGCCGTGCCGGCCCAGCCCTCTCCGAATCGCCCAACCACCGCGCTCCGCGCGGGCCGTTGGCCGCGCAGCGGCCAACGCCGTCCCCCCATCTCAGGCTCCAGCAGCCAGCTCGCCCGTCGGCCCCAGTTACCTCAGCAATAAATACAACAAGTGACTTAGTGTGAGTATTGACTCTTTGTCATTATGGATAATGGCAATGTTATTAATAAAAATACGCATGCCCCGCCATGCTTCCATTGTCCAGTCCAATCGAGGAGTTGTCATGTCCCACCGCCTTCCCCGCAGGTATGTGTCGCTGTGCCTGGCCGCCATGCCGTTCGCTTGCAGTGCCGCCTTCGCCGCGGAAAGCACGGTCAATCTGAATGTCGACCTGAACCTGCAGTCCGTGCCCAAACTCGAGCTGCGCCTGCTGCAGGAGCCGCCGAAGCTGAAGGCGCGCGCCAGGCCCGCCAACCGCGCGGCGAGCAAGCGCGACGAGTACGAGAAAGCGTACGACCTGTACATCCGCTATGCCAACGGCAGCATCTATAACCCGACCACGGCCAAGCATGACAAGGTGCGCCTGCGTTCCTACCAGCAGACGGACGGCCTGGCGCTCGATGGACGCGACGAGAATGCGGCCACCTTCATGGCGCCCACCGTGGTGATGGCGCCGGGGCAAACCGTGCGCTTCAAGCTGCATAACCAGTTGCCGGCGCTGCCGGACGAGCAGTGCGCGACGAGCGATATCAATGCAGCGCGTCCGCTTGGCTGCTTCAACGATACCAATCTGCACTCGCATGGTCTGTGGGTCTCGCCCTCGGGCAATAGCGACAACGTGTTGATATCGATCAAGCCTGGCGTGGATTTCGAGTACGAATACAATATTCCCATCGACCATCCGGCCGGCACGTTCTGGTATCACCCGCACCAGCATGGCGCGACGGCGATGCAGGTCGCCAGCGGCATGGCTGGCGCGCTGGTGGTCGAAGGCGACCGTTATCCGAGTGCCACGGCGAATGGCGACCTCGATGTGATACTGAAGCCATTCCAGCCCGACGACGGCAGCGGCAGCGCCGGCGAGGTGATGCTGCTGCAGCAAATTCCCTATGACTGCCCCAGCAACAGCCTGACGCCGACGACGCCGTGCGCCACGGACGGGGTAGGCGTGCTGGAGGATTTCGGTCAGGTCAACGATCCGAATGCCTGGCTGAAGTCGGGCCGCTATACCTCCGTCAACGGCAAGGTGCAGCCGGTGCTGAAGATGAAGACGCAGCGCCTGTACCGCTGGCGCATGATCGACACGGGTTTTCAGGCAACCGTGGTGCTGCGCATCCGCCGCGCGAACGATCCGCAAAAGCTGTTCAAGGCGCTGGGCGTGGCCAACCAGGACAAGGACGTGATGGAGCTATGCGATGGCGAGGACGTCACGCAGTTCGAGGTGGCCAGCGACGGCTTGACGCACGACAGGATCATCCCCAAGACCTTGAACTACCTGCAGCCGGGCTACCGCAGCGATATCCTGTTCTCGCTGCCGAAAGCCGGCGCCTATTGCGTATATGCGGAAACCAACGTCAACAACATGACGACGATGCATGACGTCAACAACACGCGCCTGATCGGCGTGATCGCCGCCAGGACCAACGCCAAGGCATCCGCACGCGTCAGGTCGGGCGAATCGCCGCGCGATTTCCTGCTGGCCGAGTTGCGCAATGCCGTCCAGAGCCTGCCCGGCGCCCAGTTGCCCGATAGCGTCAAGAGCACGATCCTTGGCGACCTGGAGAATGGTCTCAAGCTCGGCAAGTTCGTCCCGCATGCGGGCTTCAGCGCGGCGGCAAAGGACGCGATGCGCGGCAAGAAGAAGGAGTATGTGACCTTCAATATCGCCAAGTTGGGCGGCAAGGCCCGCTTCATGGTGGAAGGCAAGCCGGAAGACTCGCCGATACCCGAGCTGAAGTATGTCTATGACCCGCACCGCGTCGACCACACGCTGGTGCTGGGCACCGAGCAGATCTGGGAGCTCGCTTCGAAGAATGGCAGCCACCCCTTCCATATCCACGTCAACCCCTTCCAGATCATCGGCATTAGCCGCACCGACGGCGGCGCGGTCGATGCGCAATACAAGGACCTGATCGGCACGTGGAAAGACACCTTGCTGGTGATCGAAAAGCACAAGATCGAGATCGCCACGCGTTACCAGCGCTACATCGGCGAATACGTGCTGCATTGCCACATCCTCGAACATGAAGACCAGGGCATGATGCAAAACGTCAAGGTGGTACTGCCGGATGGCAAGGGCGGCGGCGACGCGGGCGGACACGGACACTGACCGTTCCTGGCGGCAGCGCGTCCGGCGCGCTTCCGCCTTTCCCAACCTGTCTTTGGAGCAACTGCCCATGTTACGCATGAAAACTTCCATCCTTCCCCTCCTGGCCGGCTTGCTGTGCGCGGGTGTCTGCACCGCGGTACAGGCGCAGGCTGGCGTATCTTGCCGCCCGGAATTGCAGGCCCAGGCGGAGCCGGGCGGTGCGCGCGTCGTGCGCTACCGCAAGAATATCGATGAGCTGACCCCGGCCGAGCTTGACGCCTTCAAGCATGCGGTGAGCGAGATGAAACGCAAGAGCCAGGAAAACGTGTATGACCGGCGCGGCTTCCTGTGGCAAGCCTGGGTGCATAACTGTACCTCCGTCGACGTCTTCAATGACCGCCAGGCGGCCTTGCCCGGCGACAGGCTGAAGCAGTTGCTGGGCGACCCGACGCGCAACAGCTGCGACATTGCTTATTTCATCGACAAGGTGGCGACCGAGGACAATGCCCACGAGGAATTCCCGGGCGAGTGCGAGCACCAGAAGAACACCTTTTTGCAATGGCACCGGGCGCAGCTGTACTTTTATGAGCAAGCCCTGCAGGCGGCCGACCCGAACGGCGAACGGGGCCCCAGCACGCGCAACGTCGCGCTGCCGTACTGGAACTTCACCCGCAAGCCTTCCGGCGTGCGCTATCCGAAAGCCTTCGAGGATGTCGATTCGCCGCTGTACGATGCCACGCGCAAGAGGGAGGGGCTCGACAGCTCGCTGGCCACGGCTTCCCCCAACTTGCTGGCCTACCAGATCTACTACATGGATTGGGCCGATTTTGGCGGCGACGAATACGGCAGCCTGGGCGGCGGCAATCTGGAGACGAAGATCCACAATCACATGCACGCCACCTACATGGGCGGCAATATGGGCGACAACGTCACGGCCGGCCTCGATCCGCTGTTCTATGCCTTCCATAATTTCCTCGATTACAGTTTCGAGAAGTGGCTGGACGAGCATGGCGACGCCGGCATACGCGGCAGCGGGCGCACGGCGTTCATGCGCAGCGAGCAGGACGCCAGCTTGACACGGCCCGTCGGCTGGAGCGCCGGCAGCGGCGATGCCCAGCGCAGCGATTCGGGCGACTACACGGCCAACATGGGCCAGGCGGTGCTGTACTTCGACACCCTCCGGCAAGGCTATGGCTTCCAGCCGCGCTATGGCGGCGAATTTGCCCGCAAGAAGGATATCCAGGCCTTGATCGACCGGCACCAGCAGGCGGGGTTTGTATTCGGCGACAACCAGAAAAGCCTGTTCGCCGCCCTGCTCAGCGACGATGCGGCCGATGGCGCGGTCGCCAGGCCCGACCTCACCGTCACCAGCGCCTACACGATCCCGGCGCGGCGGGTGGCCAGCGACAAGCGGGCGAACATGGTGCTGGACCGCGCGCATGCGGACGAGGACTACAGTTTTCAGGCCGATATCTACCTGTATCCCGCCAAGGTGACTGCGCGCATCGGCGACAAGGCGTTCCGCGACCGCTACCTGGTCACCAGCACCAGCCACTGGGCCCTGTCCGGCGCCCACCAGCATGATAAATATGTCATCGAAACGGATATCACCGGCATCGTCGACAGCCTGGTTCCCAAGAAGCGCAGGCAGGCCTGGCGCATCACGGCGGCCATCACCACGAATGACAAGGGCCGCGGCCTGATACGGCAAGGCGATTTTTCCACGCCCGTGATCCAGGTCGTCGACCGCCGCAAACCTGCCGAACCCACGTATGAGGAGAGCAAGCCATGAACGAACGGACCAGCTTCAAGCGCGATGTGCAGGGCCTGTTTTCCCGCTACGTGGCCGACATGAACAAGATCAAGCTGTCGAACCCCGAGTCGACGGGCGTGCAGCGGCTGTACCTGAATGACTATGCGAGCGTGAAGGCGTTTGCCTGGCAAATCCAGGTGGCCATCCACGGTTACGACTATGACAGCCGCAACGCAAAATGGCGGGTGGACGCCGGGCACCGCCTGCGCGCGCCGGGAGGGCGGGAAGGCGAGTATGTCATGTCCGCGCCGCATCCGATGCCGCCCGACGGGCCGATGCCGCAGGAAGGCATCGATATCTTCGACCAGTGGGTCAGGGACGGCATGCAGCCGTGACTCTCAGGCCAACCGGCACAGACACCCTTGATGATCAGGAGTTCAGCATGGCATACACAGGTTTGAGAATTCACCCGGCCATCGGCATCGCCCGCGTCGGCAACAGCGAAGAATACTATCTGGGCCCGGAAAGCCTGGCCGGCATGCCGCTCGATGGCCAGGATGGCACGGGAGGCTTGCCGATCCGGCCCGGCACGGAAGACACGACCATCGCCAGCACCGAGTTGCGCGACGCCGGCGGAAAGCTCAAGCGGCAGGCGGCCCGCTTCCGGATTTACCAATATGCGTTCGACGCGGCGGACGGCGTGGAAAGCTACCCGCTGGGCCGGCGGGGCGGGGCGGCCGAAGTGGCCATCGGCAGCATGGTCGATGGCAAGATCGTCAAGGACATCGTCTGGACCGTGCACCTGGCCAACAAGAAAGCCAATAGCTGGGAGGGTGGGGACGGCGTGGCGCCGTTTGAAAACCAGCGCGCGCCAGCCCTGCGCAATCCGGCCTTCGGCACGCCAGGCTCGCCGCACTTCGGCACGCCGGCCGACCCGCTGCGCCTGAAGCTGCTGGTCATCGATCCCGGACCGCGCACCGTGCAGGCTTCGCGCCAGGGCGTGCAGCAGTTCGACACATCGACGCCGCCGTCGTGCGCGGATGCGGCCAGCGGCGCCGTGCGCAGCCTGCCCGACTATCCCGTGTCGTTCCCGCGCGGCGGGCAGCCTGGCGCGCCGGCGCAGGGCCCTGGCGCCATCATCGCCTCGCTGGGCGCCATCACGACGGAAAAGAATGGACGATTGCTGGTGCTGGGCGGCTATGGCAAGGCCTGCGGCTTCGACGCGCAAGGCAATTATTCGGCCGCCGCCGTCCTGCACGACAATGTCAACAACGACAACTGGTTCGATGACGTGGCCGATGGTCCCGTCACGGCCATGCTGCTTTTTGCCGACGGCACGGCGCGCAGCGTCGAGGGCGGCGCCTGGGTGATCTCGAGCGACCCGTCGTACGCGCCGCAAACGGCGAACGTCGTATCGCTGTGGGACGACCTGTATTGCACCTGGCTGGAAAAGATGGCGCTGCGGCCCGCCGTCCATGCGGACGGCCGCTACCAGGCGGGCTACCGGAGCAATTTCAGCACCGATGTCCAGCCCATCCTGCACGCGGCGTCGCTGCAGCGCTGGACGACCAGCTTGCCGGCCAGGGCGATCAAGGAGCACGACTTGCTGGGCAAGATGAAGGCGGAAGGCCTGACCTACCCGATCATGAATTTCATCCGCCATCCCGACCAGACGGGTGCGCCGTCGCTGAAGCCGCAAATGCCGCTGTCGCTGGGCGATGCGGGCAGCAGCCTGCTGACCCTGACCCGGGCCCAGTATTTTTTCATGGACCAGTGGGCGCATGGCCATTATGTGGCCGACAGCGGCGATTTCCTGCTGGGCGCGGGCGAAGCGCTCGACCGTACAGTCCTGTTCAACTGCCTGGGCGGCCGCTACAGCCCCGGCATCGAGATGGGTTTTATCGTGCGCGACCCCGGCCTGTACCGGCAGGCGTGGCGGCGCCATGATGCTGGCGGCCCGTTCCGCCTCAATGCCCAGCATCTCGATTACGCGGCCGCCGTCAGGGACCAGCCTTTCCTCGGCGCCGGCTACATGCCGCTGCGCGGCGGCGAGCTGCAGCCCGGCGACGTGTCGAAGTTCATGGCCTTGCCGTGGCATACCGATTACAACTCGTGCGCCACGCATTTGCCCGATCCGAATCCCGGCGGCACGGTACTGAATAACCAGCAGGCGATCGATGCGGCCACGGCGCTCAATGGCAATGGCTACAATACCTTGCTGTATTCCTCCTGGCCGGCGCAGCGGCCCGTGGCCGTGTACACGTATGACGACGTCGTCGCCAATGGCGGCGAATTGGCGACGCCGCGCTATTCCGTGCGCGGCAAGGGCACGCGGGCCGATGGGGTGCCGTCGACCACCCCGGAAAATGCGGAAATCGACCGGCCCGCCATGCATGTGGGCCGCTACCAGGACCGCGCGCAGTTCCTGCTGAACTGGCACCGCATCGGCGTGGTCGTGCAAAGCACGGCGATTGCGCGCAAGGCGGGCGAAAAGGCCATCTGCAAGGATTACTACCTGGAAGTCGAAAGCCTGTTCGACAGCGATGAAAGCAACCTGGTCGAGTATTGGCGCAACACGGCCATCGACAAGGTGTACCGGCCGAAGCCGCAGCCGAAACCGAAGCCCTGATGGCGGCCGCAGACAGTCCCGGTGCGGCAGGGCCATCGCGGCAGCGCTACCGGGTCGCCATCATCGGCGGCGGCCCGGCGGGCTGCGCCTGCGCGCTGGCGCTGGCGCAGCATGGCGTGCACGACGTGCTCGTGATCGAGGCGGGCGACTACGCTCAATTTCGCATCGGCGAAAGCATTCCGCCCGAAGCCAACCGGCTATTCCACGCGCTGGGCATTGCGCAGGATTTTTTCGCCGAGGCGCATGCGCCTTGCCATGGCAGCTGTTCCTGGTGGGGCAGCGACAAGCGCGGCTACAACGACGCGCTGCTGCATCCGCTGGGCCACGGTTGGCATCTGGAGCGATCCCGTTTCAATGGCTTCCTGGCGCAGCAGGCGCGCTTGCGCGGGGCGGAAGTGCTGCTGCGCGCCAGCCTGGTCGCGTCGGCCCCGGCGCAAGGCGGCGGTTTTACCCTGGAATTGATGCTGGGCGATCTCGCGCACCCGCGACCGGCCAGCATCCATGCCGATGTGGTGGTCGACGCCAGCGGCACGCGCGCCGTCTTCGCGCGCCAGCGCGGCAGCCGCAAGGTCGAAACGCTGCCGCTGGTCTGCCTGGCCATGCGCTTCGCCGCGCCCGACGCCCCCCGTTCCGGCCTGACGCACCTGGAAGCGGTCGAACATGGCTGGTGGTATGGCGCCCATCTGCCCGACGCCACCTTGCTGCTGGCGTTCTACAGCGACGCGGCCACCGTCAAGGCGCGGCGCCTGCAGCATGCCGCGCACTGGCTGGAAGGGCTGGCGGCCGCGTCCAATACGGCTGCGCTGGCCTGCGGCGCCGTGCCGCTGGCAGGCGGCGTGCAGAGTTTTCCCGCGCCGTCCTACTGCCTCGAGCAACTGTATGGCGACGGCTGGCTGGCCATCGGCGACGCCGCCTCGGCCTACGATCCCGTCACCTCGCAAGGCATCGTCAAGGCGCTGGCCAATGGCATGGCGGCCGCTGGCGCCATCGCCGGCCACGCCGCCCTGGACGCGGTGGCGCAGACGGTGGCGCAGCGCTACGCCGATTACCTGGCGCAGCGCCAGCAGTACTACGGTTGGGAGCAGCGCTGGCCCGCCGCGCCGTTCTGGCGCCAGCTGCATGCGGGTGCGCTAGCGGATTAACGGCGCTGCGCCTCGCGTTCGAGCGTATCCCTGCCGATGATCTTCAGGCTGGCGCCGCCCTTGAACGGCAGCGCTTCCTCGCTGCCCGCCGTCTGGATGCCGGCCGAGACGCCGATTTCGGCCGTCACGTCGACGAATTCCGTACGGAACATGCGCAGCTCGGTGTGCTTGATGACGCTTTGCAGCGCAATCGACTGGCCCGGCGCGATGGGGGTGAAGGCGCGCTTGAGCGCGTGATTGGCCAGGCCCGTCTTCAATACCTGGCTTTGTTCGCTCGCGTTGTCGATCAGGCGCATATTGGGCCCCCGCGCTTGCATGTATTGGAGCGGATAGCCGACTTCCCCATTGCCGATATTCTTGATGACCACCTCGATGCGCATGTCGCTGCCCGTGAAAATGCAGGCCGGATTATCGATGCAGTGGGCGCTGATGGAGAGGATGTCGTTCGGCATGGCGTTTCCTGGGAGTTGTAGGGACACTGCGAGCAGTGCGATTAGGAGCCGTTCAGGATGATATCGCATTTGATCTGCCGTCCTATTTTCGTCCGTAGCAAGTCCTGCACTTCGATGGCGATCTGCCAGGCATGCCGGTCACGGATGACGATGGAGCCGGCCGAGTTCATGATGTTGGCAGCGGCCGGTTCCGGTTCCTCATCGTCCGAGAGCGAAGGCACGGGCGCATCCCAGCTGCCGTCCGGTTTCTTGTATTTGACGGTCTCGTCGTCTCCTTCCACATACGAGTATTCATCCGGCAAGCCATAGCAGTGACCGAATTCATGGGCGTGTGTCTGACCATCGGTCGAGGCGGACACGTCGATGATGGTACCCGTCACGCTTTCGCGGTCGTAGCGTTTGTGGATCTGCATGACGTAGTGCTCGTTGCTCTCCACATAAACGACGCGGTAGATGATGGGCAGGGTGCGCGTGCCGCATTCCGGATCGCTGATTTTCATCTGGAATTTATTGTTCCAGTGGCTTTCCAGCCCCGTGGTGGCGATGCCCTTGACGTACTTGATGACGGCGGCGCGCTGCTTGGCCCGCGTGGCGGCCTGCGGGGTGCCCTTCTCGCGGTCTTCCAGCGCCTGGTCGGCCGGCTCGAGCACCGTGATCACCTTGACGCGCAATTCGGCGATGATGCCGGTATTCGACTTGACGGGCACGTAGATTTTGTAGCGCACGGTGTCGAAATAGTTATGCGGCGCGCCAGTGGCGCCGAAGGTGTTGTTGTAGCGCGGCACGCTGGAGACGCTAATCTCCTTTTCATAGTCGGCGATCCAGCAGGCGGGGCGCTTGATCAGCACTTCCTTGCGCTGCTTGTTGTCGACGGGGCTGGTGCTGGACGTACCCGTTGCCTTGAATTTCGGTTCGGGGTTGGGCGGCGCCTTGGCCGTCGTGCCGGGAGCGGGCGCCTTGGCGCGCGTGTCCGAGCTGGGCGCAGGAGCCTGGTCAGGGCCGTTCTCCGTCTCGGGCAACTGGCCCGGCGACTTGAGCAGTTCGATCACCAGCGCCTCGACGGCGGCAGCGGCCACGATGTGGGTCAGGCCCCTGGCGTCCGTCATGCCCGTTTCGATGCTGCCGTCGGCGCGCTTGACGCGATACGGCTGGCGCGCCATCAGTTCGCCCGTGTCGCGGTCTTTCAGCACGAAGCCTTCGTCGAACAGTTTCAAGCGGCTGTCCGGCAACGGCGGCAGGCCGGCCGCGGCGCTGGCGCCGCCATTGAAGAGATGCTGCCCGCCCTTGACCGTAAAATGGCCGGGGCAGCGGAAGGTGATGTCGCCGCCTTCGAGCGTGATCGAGGATTGTCCCGCCTGCAAGACGATTTTCTGGTTGGCCTTGATGTCGATGCTGTCGCTCACGGAGATCACCGTGACGGCTTGATCGGCGAGGATTTCCAGCTGGTCGGTATGCGCTTCGAGCGAGACGGGGCCGTTGCCCGCGACGGCCTTGATGCCGCCTTCCTGGCTGAACAGCGTGGCCGCGTTGGCCGCCACCGAGGCGACCGTCTGGCCGGCCGTCATGTGCAGGTCGGCCTGCGCGGTCCAGTGCAGCTGCTGGCCCGCGAACAGCACGGTCGACGCGGGCGTGGCCCAGTTGATGCTGCTGGGCGACTCCATCAGCACGAGCGGCTGGGCGTAGCGTTCCACGGGCTGCGCCGTATCGGGCGCGCGCGTGCCGCTGCCCGCCTTGCTGGCTTCCTGGCCGCCGACGCTGGCCTGGTACTTGCCATCCTGCTGCGGGTCGATCTGCTTCGCCATGTCCAGCTGCGCCTGGTTCGCATCCTTGCTGACGAGGGCTTTTTGCTGGCTTGCCGATGTCGCCACCGCCTTGCTCAGTTCACAGGCGCCGCGCAGCAGGGCCAGCGCCTCCTTGGTGTCGAGCTGGCTCGACGCCACGCCGGAGCCCTGGCGCGCACGCGCCGTGGTCGAGAGCAGCACGCCTTCGCCGGCGCGCAGCATGGCCCAGGCATCGGTGCGCAACTCAAAGCCGCTGCCGCGGTAGCTGCCCCGTTGCGCCGAACTGGCGCCTTGCTGCACCAGGTAACCCAGATTGAGCTCGGTGGCGGCGCTGCTCGACGCAAGCCGCGTGCGCAGCTGGCCCCGGGTATCGTCCAGCACCCACTGGTTGTAGCTGGCGCCATCGAAATTGTGGCTGTGCATGCCCGACAGGACGCCCGCGTGGTTGACGCCAGAATCCTCGCCGGCCGCATACGGCGGCGTGTCGCTGCCCGTGTAGAGCTGGGCGACGACCAGCGGGCGGTCCATGTCGCCTTCGATGAAGTCGACCAGCACTTCGGTGCCAAGGCGTGGCGTGAATTGCGAGCCCCAGTTCGGGCCGGCCAGCGCTTCGGCCACGCGCACCCAGGCGCCGGACGCCTCGTTGCCGGGCGCGTTGCCCTGCAGGTCGGTGTTGTGCGCCAGGCCGCCGGGATTGGCGGCGCTGCCGCGCTGCCAGGCAAACTGGATGCGCACCTGGTGGTCGCGGCCCGTGGTGGCCACGCTGTCGGCCAGGCCCACCACCAGTGCCGTCTGCGGACCCAGTGCCACGGCCGGTGCACGCGCGGCGGTGGCGCGCGGCACGATGGCCACGCTGGTGCGTACGCAGCCGAAGCGGTTGCGGTAGGTGCCCGGCTCGATCTGGCCGGCGATCCAGTCGGCCACGCCGCCCAGGCCGGCCGTCCTGGCCAGCTTCGACAGCATGCCGTCCAGGCTGGCGCCGGCCGGTCCCGTATTGTTGCGCGCCTGGTGCTCGGCCCACAGCACGGTGAAGGCGTTGGCGCCATCGGCATGCTGCTCGTGCTGCAGCAGGCGCATGGCGTGGCCGGCGGCCAGGCGGCGCACGGCGCCGGCGCCGTCGAACTGTTTGTTGTCCAGTTCCAGGGCTTGCAGCATGCGCTCGCTGTGCGGCCCGGCCGCTGCGCGGTCGGCGTGCAGGCGCTCGCCGGCGCCGTCATACACGGCCAGCTGCGGCAATTGCCCGGCCTCCAGGCTGGAGACCTGCTCGGCGGCGGGCGCCGTCACCTGCGCCGGGTCCCAGCTGCTGATGCTGACGGCGTTCGATTGCACCTGGCGGCGCGCGCCGAAGCGGTCGATGGCGTCGTCGGTATCGGTGGCGCGCACGCCGTGAAAGCGCATGTCGGCGCCGCCAGGCGTCTGCGGCGCGGTGGCCTTGCTGTCGAAGATCACCAGTTTGTGCCTGGCCTGCGCCTGGCCATCGCCGCTGTCCTGCGCGCCGCCGGGCAGGTCGTGCTCGAAGCGCCAGCTCAGGCCTTCGGCAGCGAGCAGGCGCGCGAAGAAATCGAAGTCGCTTTCGCGGTACTGGGTGCAGATGGCGCGCGTGGCCAGCGCCTGGCTGACATCGAATGCGAAGCGCAGCTGCGGGTAGTCGGCCAGCAGCTCGGTGACGATGTCGCGCGCATTCTTGTCCTGGAAAATGTAACTGTCGCGGCGCAGCTGCAGCAGGGCCAGGGCCGGCTCGAGGCGCAGCCGGTAGCGCGCCACGCCGCCGTCGGCGCCCAGCCAGGCGCAATCGGTGCAGATGCCGTGCCAGGCGCGCTGGCTGCCGTCGGGCTGCAGCAGGCACAGCGTCATTTCCTCGCCGATGAAGGAGGCCAGGTCCAGGCTGGCCGCGGTGCTCAGGGCGTCGACCTCGAAGCGGAACAGTTCATTGACGGCCTCGCGGCCCTCGAACTGTTCCGCCATTAGCGATTCCGGCTGCCCGGACTGCTGGGCCGTGGCCAGGCTGATGAGCCGTGCATGCTGGCTCAGGCCCGTGCCGAACTGGCCCGTTGCCGCGGGGGTTTGTTGTGCGTCGCCCATCACGGCAGGGTAATGCTCAGGTTAGCCACGCGCGGCGCCAGCTTGACGATGTCGTTGTAGGCATTGATCTGCGCTTGCGTCTGTTTGGCCAGCATGGTGCGCAGTCCCAGGTAGCCCAGTGCGCAGATCAGGGCGAACACCGAGCACAGTACCCATGGCGGCACGTTGTTGCGCAGTTTGTGGATGATCTGGTCGGGCCGCTCCGCATGCGGGGCGAAGCCGGTTTTCTTGCCCTTCATCTGGGCGATTTCGTCGCCCAGGCGCGCCGTCAGGTAATTGAGTTTTTCCGGGCCTTCGAGGATGTAGCGGCCCTGGAAACCCAGCAGCAGGCACATGTGGAAGACCTCGAGCGCCTGCAGGTGCGCGCTGCCGCGCGCGCGCAGCGCTTCGAGACGGATGAAGAAGTTTTCGCCGGCCAGCTGGTCGCCGAACAGCACCAGCTGCAACGGCCGCCGCGCCCATTCGTCGCGGATGCTGTAGGGCGAACGCAGGATGATTTCATCGACGGCCGCGCAGAACGCATATTTGGCGGCGTCGATGTCGTCCGCCGACGCACCCTGTTTTTTCGCGCCGCGGCTGAACTCATCGAGGAAGTGCGTCATCTTGCTGATGAAATCGGCATTGTCTTGCGGTCCGCTGCCGTTCTTCAGCATGAACAGGGCGTAAAAACCGTCGTACATCAAGTCCATCAAGGTGTGTTCGGTGCCGGGACCGGCAGCCATGCTGGCGGCATAGGCGGCCTGGCTGCCGGACATCAGGGAAGGGGGAGCGCTGGAGTGCATCGTTGGACCTCAGGAAGTGACGGCGACAAGTTCGAGTTTCAGTTCACGCATGCCGGAAGGGACATACACCAGCAGCGACTGCGCCTGCAGCATGCGTTCGTACATCTGGCCCTTGGCCTCGATGGTGAAGTAAAACATGTCGGGACGTACCGGCACGGCGGCCGGCACCTGCGGGGCATGCTGCAGGCGCACCCCGGGCAGGGCGGACAGGACGAATTTTTCCACGTCGTCCGGCGCGCCCACCTTGAAGCGCAGCGGCACCACGTCGACCAGTTCCACGCCGGCCATGTCGGCGGACACGCCCAGGTAGAACGCCGTCTTGGCATCGATCTTTTCCGAGTCCAGCTTGCCGTGATGGTAGGACGGCTTGGTTTCCGTCAGCGCGATGGCGAAGTATTTCGACGAGATCACGGTGTCGAGCAATTCGCGGATCATGGCGTGCAGCTGGGCGAACGAGGGTCCGGGATCGGCATGCCGGTACGGCGGCAGGTCGGCCAGCGCATGGCTGCGTGAAAAGGTCATCAAGCCGCCGGCCAGGGCCAGCAGCTGTTCGTACAGGCGCTCCGGATGCAGCGCCGGATGATGGAAGTAATGGCTGAGCGAGGCGTAGGCCGCGCTGGCCGTATGCAGCAGCCAGAACGAGGACATGTCGCCGGATCGAAATTCGATCACACTCTTGCTCGGCTCGCGGTGATGGCCATACAGCGCGTTGACCTTGGCCTGCAGCGCGTCGATCAGGCGGCGCAGCTGCAGGAACAGCAGGGGCGCGCTGCGGATGGACAGGCTGGGGGGCACGAAGGCGGGATCCTGCTCGAAGCCGCCCGTCGACAGGCGCCGCAGGCGCAGCAAGGGGAAGCTGACGTAGGAATCGCGCGGTTCGGCATCGGCGACCAGGCGCAGGGTTTTTTTCAGGTAGGTCAGTTCGGCCTGCGCGGCCTGGGTGTACAGGTCCGGCGTGCTGAGATTGGCCTGGGCGTAGCGCGCCGCGTTGTTGGGCTGGCCGCTGGCGGCGAAGTTGCCGCCGAATGGCTTGAAAGCCGGCAAGGCGGCGTGGAAGGTCACAGATTGCAGCGACGACGGCAAGTTGCCCAGGTCGAGCGCGTCGGGCAGGTCATCGCTTCCGGCGGCGTTGTAGATTTCGCCGTCCTGGAAGACCAGCGACAGTTCCAGCAGGCGCAAGCTGTTGTTCGCCAGCGCATCGCGGTCGATCTGCAACTGGTTCACGCCCCACGCGTACGGGTGCAGCGCCTTGACGCTCTCGTGCAGGCGCTGTTCGTGGTACTGGTCTTGCTGCTGGAAATGCTGGGGCCGCAGGAACAGCCCTTCGCCCCATAACAATTTGTTTGCCATGCTCATGAATTGCCCTCTATGCCAGACACAGTGAGGCGCGCGGCAGCGACTGAAAATCATGCTTCGCATCGCGCAACTTGGTGCTTTTTTCGCAACTGCAAGAACCTTAACATTATCTTGAAGAATGGTGCGTACGGTACGTTTTTAGCGTAAGTAGTGTGAGTTTTCGCGTATTTTCTATCGAACGCAGTGAATTTTGAAATCATGCTACGCTCCGAAAAATAAATAATTAGCAACTATAAAAAGCAACTTTTCAATCGCCAAAACCGTCTTCTTTTTTGAAGGAAAGCTCAACATGACACGCCTGGTTTCGCTACGCACGCTTGCAGTTATCGCCTGTGCTTTTACCCTCAGCGCCTGCAGTACGGCGCCGGTGGCCAAGCCGCCGCCCGTCGTGGCGCCGACGCTGGAAGAGCTGATGGCCAAGGCCACGCAGGCGGTGGACACGGGCAACAAGGCGGCGGCGCTGGCGCTGTGGCAGGAGGCGGCCGCCGCGGCGCCCGCCGACAAGCAGCCCTGGGTGCGCATGGCGCAAAGCCGCTACGATGCGGGCCAGTATGGTGAAGCCATCCTCAATGCCCAGGAAGTGCTGGTGCGCGATCCTGCCGACAAGCTGGCCAACAGCGTGATCGCCATCAGCGGACTGCGCCTGTCGACGCGGGCGCTGGCCGACCTGAGCCGCCAGAACAACCTGTCCGGTCCGCTGCGCGCGGAATCGCAGGACCTGGCCAAGCTGCTGCGCGAGAGCCTGGGTGAAACCGTGCTGGTGCCGCCGCCGGACAAGCCGCCCGTGCGCGCGTCGCGCAAGCAGCCAAGCAAGCGCACTGCCGATGAGGGCAGCGCCAATCCATTCAATGCCCTGAAGTAGCCAGCCAGGCACAGGTACGCCGCAGTTCAACAGGCGCATCGCCGATGCCGCCAATATTTGGGAAGGGGATGTCATGTCGAAAAAAGATAGTGTGCAGAAGCGCTTGCAAAAGGTACGCCCGCCACGCGTGCAGATGACCTATGACGTCGAGATCGGCGACGCCATCGAAAACAAGGAGCTGCCCTTCGTGGTGGGCGTGGTGGGCGATTTCGGCGGCAATTCCGAACTCGAGCAGAAGCGCCTGAAGGACCGCAAGTTCGTCGATATCGACCGCGACAATTTCGATGAAGTGATGAAGGGCATCGAGCCGCGCGCCACCTTCCGCGTGCCGAATGAACTGGGCGCCGCTGGCGGCCAGTTCGGCGTCGAGCTGAAATTTCGCGCGATCGCCGATTTCCGCCCGGAAGCGGTGGTCGAGCAGGTCGAGCCGCTGCGCAAGCTGCTTGAGGCGCGCACCAAGCTGGCCGACCTGCGCAACAAGCTGGCCGGCAACGACAAACTGGAAGACATCCTGAATGACGTGCTCAACAGCACGGAAAAACTGGCCCAGCTGGAACAACATTCCCACGTCAGGAAAGATTGATATGTCCGCACAACTGACCCCCGCATTGAGCGCTGCCGGCGCCGCCGAAATCGACTTGCTCGACCAGATCGTCGAGCAGAGCAAGGTGGCCAAGTCCAGCGTCGAACACGCCCGCGCCAAGGATCTGATTTCCGAACTGGTCAGCCAGGTCATGGATGGCACGGTGGTGGTATCGAACAACCTGGCCGCCACCATCGATGCCCGCGTGGCCGAACTGGACCAGCTTATTTCCGCGCAGCTCAGCGCCATCATGCACGCGCCCGAATTCCAGAAGCTGGAAAGCAGCTGGACGGGCCTGCACTACCTGGTGAAGAACACGGCTACCGGCACGAATCTGAAAATCAAGATGATGAACGCGACCAAGCGCGAACTGGTCAAGGATTTCCAGAGCGCGCTGGAGTTCGACCAGTCGACCATGTTCAAGAAGGTCTACGAAGAGGAATTCGGCACCTTTGGCGGCGCGCCGTTCGGCACCTTGCTGGGCGACTTCGAATTCAGCCGCCAGCCGGAAGACATGTATTTCATCGAGCAGATGTCGCACGTGGCCGCCGCCGCGCACGCGCCGTTCATCTCGTCCGCCTCGCCGGAACTGTTTGGCCTGGAAAGCTACAGCGATCTGGGCAAGCCGCGCGACCTGGCCAAGGTCTTCGACACGGTCGAGTACGCGAAGTGGAAATCCTTGCGCGAATCGGAAGATTCGCGCTACGTGGGCCTGACCTTGCCCCGCTTCCTGGGCCGGCTGCCGTTCAATCCGCTCGATGGCGCCACGGTCGACGGCTTCAATTTCGTCGAGGACGTCGACGGCACCGACCACCAGAAATACCTGTGGTGCAACGCCGCCTACGCGTTCGGCACCAAGCTGACGGCCGCCTTCGAGGATTACGGCTGGTGCGCGGCGATCCGCGGCGTGGAGGGGGGCGGCCTGGTGGAAGACTTGCCGACGCATACCTTCAAGACGGACGAGGGCGAGGTGGCGCTGAAATGCCCGACCGAGATCGCCATCACGGACCGACGCGAAAAGGAATTGAGCGACCTGGGCTTCATCTCCCTCGTGCACTGCAAGAACACGGACTATGCCGCGTTTTTCGGCGCCCAGTCGGCGCAGAAGGCGAAAAAATACAATACGGACGCCGCCAACGCGAACGCCGTGCTGTCGGCGCAGCTGCAATACATCTTTGCCGTGTCGCGCATCGCCCACTACATGAAGGCCATGATGCGCGACAAGATCGGCAGCTTTGCCGCCGCTTCCAACGTGGAAGATTTCCTCAACCGCTGGCTGACGCAGTACGTGTTGCTCGACGATAACGCCAGCCAGGAACAGAAGGCCCAGTTTCCGCTGCGCGAAGCCTCGGTGCAGGTGGCGGAAGTGCCGGGCCGGCCAGGCGTGTACCGCGCCGTGTCCTTCCTGCGTCCGCATTTCCAGCTCGACGAATTGTCCGTTTCACTCCGTTTGGTCGCGGAGCTTCCGCAGTCGACCAAATCGTAATGTATTTTTCTTCACACCCTTGAAAGGAATAACATGGCAATCGACGTATACTTGCAAATTGATGGCATCAAAGGCGAATCCACGGATAACAGCCACAAAGATTGGATCGAATGCAAGTCGGTCCAGTGGCAGGTGTTGCAACCCAAATCGGCGACCGCCTCGACGGGCGGTGGCCATACCGCCGAACGTACCGAGCACAAGGATATCGTCATCGCCAAGATGGCCGATCTCGCCAGCCCCCTGCTGCTGCAGACTTGCTCCTCTGGCAAGACCATCCCGAAAGCCAAGCTCGAGTTCCTGCGCGCCGATGGCCAGGGCGAGCGCATCAAGTACTTCGAGATCGAACTGGAGAATGTGATGATCAGCAGCGTGGCGCCATCGGTGGCCGCGGGCGACATTCTCGGCGAAGACCTGGCACTCAAGTATTCGAAGGTCAAGTGGAAGTATACGCAGCAAAAAGTGGGTGGCGGTTCGGGCGGCAACACCTCCGGCGGCTGGGACCTGTCGGCGAACAAGACAGCCTGACCGCATCTGACCGCGTACGCCAGCGGCGCGCTGCCGCCGCTGGCTTTCCTGGCCGCCGGCAGCGGCGTCCACGCCACCCATGAAACGGGAAGCCCATGAAAGGTTTTACGCCGGGCCTGTTCGACCGCCTGATGGATACGCCCGTGCACGGCGCCTCCAGCGGCACCGTCTCGCGCCTTTCGCTCGAGGATTTGAAAGACACCGTGGCGCGCGACCTCGAAGCGCTGCTCAACACGCGCGCCGTGCTGCCCGAGGCGCTGCTCAAACCCTTTCCCGAGTGCGGCAAGTCGATCATCACGTACGGCTTGAACGATTTCGCCGGGCTTAGCCTGTCGAGCACGGACGACCGCGCCTATATCTGCCAGTGCCTGGAAAAGGCCATCGCCCGCCACGAGCCGCGCTTGCGCCAGGTGCGCGCATCGCTGGAAATCGAGGAAGGCTCCATCAACCGCCTCAATTTCGCCATCAGCGCGCTGCTGGTGGTGCATGCGGCGCACGAACCGGTCAGCTTCGACGCCATCCTGCAGCCTTCCAGCCTGCATTACACGATCAGCAAGGGGCGCCGCGCCGCGTCCACGGGAGCCTGACCTTGGATGAATTGCTGCCCTATTACGAGCGCGAACTGGGTTTCCTGCGCCGCTATTCGCGCGAGTTTTCCGAGCGCTACCCGAAGATCGCCGGCCGCCTGCTGATGGGCGGCGAGGTGTGCGAAGACCCGCACATCGAGCGCATGATCCAGTCGTTCGCGCTGCTCAATTCGCGCATCTCGAAGCGCATCGACGACGATTATCCCGAATTTACCGAAGCGCTGTTCGAAGTGCTGTATCCGCATTACCTGCGGCCATTCCCCTCGTGCTCGATCGCGCGCATGGATTACGGCGCCGCAGCGGCGCAGCTGACGGCGCCTGCGGAAATCGCCCGCGGCACGGAGCTGACGACGCGCCCCGTGAAAGGCGTCGCCTGCACCTTCCGTACCGCCTATCCCGTGACGGTGGCGCCGCTGGCGCTCACGCATGCGGCTTTTTCCGCCATCATCGAGGCGCCGGAACAGGTGCTGCTGCCGGCGAATGCCACCTCGGGCGTGCGCATCACCATCGAGTCGAGCGCCGCGCAGCTGTCGCTGGGCCAGCTGGGACTGGCGTCGCTGCGCGTGTTCATCGATGGCCAGCCCTCGTTTTGCGCGGCGCTGCGCGACGCCCTGTTCATGCGCACCGTGAAGGCCTATGCCGAGGCGGACGGCAGCGGCAGCTGGGTCGCGCTCGACGGCATTCCCGTGCGCAGCGCCGGCTTTGCCGAGGACGATGCACTGATCCCGTTTTCCGCCCGCTCGCATCCGGCCTACCGGCTGCTGACCGAGTATTTCTGCTTTCCCGAAAAATTCAATTTCTTCGACATCGACCTGGGCGCGCTGTGCGCCGCGCTGCCGTCCGGCAGCCGCCGTATCACCTTGCACCTGGCGCTGAGCGGCTTGCGCACCGATTCGAACACGGCGCGCCTGCTGGGGACGATGAACACGCACAACCTGCTGCTGGGCTGCACGCCGGTAGTCAACCTGTTCCGCCAGCGCGGTGAGCCCATCCGCCTCACGCACACGGCCGCCAGCTACCCCGTGCTGGCCGATGCGCGCCGCGCGTATGCGTTCGAGGTGCAGGCCATCGACTCGGTCAAGCTGGTGCGGCAGACGCCGCAGGGCGAATCCGTGGTGGAATTCCGCCCATTCTATTCGCTGCGCCATGGCGAGACCCCGGCCAGGGATGGCCACTACTGGGTCATGCGGCGCGACGAGATTATCGCCAGCAAGAGTCCCGGCTACGAAATGCAGATCTCGATCGTCGACATCGATTTCGATCCGGCCGCGGTGGAAACGGACACGCTCAGCCTGGAGCTGAGCTGCACCAACCGCGACTTGCCGGCGCAGCTGACCTACGGCTTGCACGGCGGCGACCTGTTTCTCGAAGGTGGCTCCAGCGTGCGCAGCATCAGCCTGCTGCGCAAACCCAGCGAGTCGCACCGTTTCGAACGGGGCAGGGGCGCCCACTGGCGTTTGATTTCGCATCTGTCGCTGAATCACCTGTCGCTGGCCGGCAGCGGCCTGGAAGCGTTCCAGGAAATGCTGGCCCTGTACGACTTGCCGCGCTCGGCCACGTCGCAGCGGCAAATCCGCGGCATCACGGCCATCGCCCACCAGGCCGCCAATGCCTGGCTGCCAGGCAATCCCTTCGCTTGCCTGGTGCGCGGCGTCGAAGTGCGGCTGACGATAGATGAAGAGGCCTTCGTCGGCAGCGGCATCCACGCCTTTGCGCATGTGATCGAGTGCTTCCTGGGCTTGTATGTGCATGCGAACAGCTTCACGCAGCTGGTGGTGCTGGCAAAAAAATCAGGAGAGGAGCTGTGGCGATGCAAACCACGCAGCGGCGATTCGAGCCTAGTGTAATCGAGCGCCTGTTTGCCCAGCCTTGCCGCTTCCAGTACTTCCAGGCGGTACGCATGCTGGAGCTTTGGCTCAGGCGCAATGGCTTGCCGCACGACGATGCGGTGGCCAGTTTCCTGCGCTTCCAGAATTCCGTCTCGCTCGACTTCGCCCCCAGCCAGATCGAAGCGCTGGCGCCCGAACCGCGCGAATTGGCCACGGACGTCAACGCCCTGGGCGCGGCGCTGCGCAGCGCCCAGCTGAAATACGTGCGCGTCACGCCGGCCTTCATGGGTTTTCTCGGCGTCGCTGGCGCGCTGCCGCTGCACTATACGGAACGCATCGCCACGCACCAGCTGTATGAAAAGGACGAGGGGCCGCGCGCCTTCCTCGACACGTTCTCGAACCGCGCCCTGGCCCTGTTCTATGAAGCCTGGCGCAAGTACCGGCTGGAGCTCAAGTATCAGCTCGACGGCAAGGACCAGTTCCTGCCGCTGCTGCTGTCGCTGGCAGGGCTGGGCAACGCCTCGCTGCGCCAGCGCCTGGCGGAGGACGGCACGGGCGTGCTCGACGAATCGGTGGGCTACTTTGCCGCCGCCATGCGCCACCGGCCGCCGTCGGCCGTGATGATTGGCCAGGTGCTGTCCGAGTATTTCGGGCAGCGCGTCGCCGTCAGCCAGTTTGTCGGCTGCTGGTACGACGTGCCGCGCGAGCAGCAAAGTACGCTGGGCGGCAGCAACGCCGTGCTGGGCGCCACCGCCATGGTCGGTGCGCGCGTCTGGCAGCGCGACTTGCGCCTGCGTCTGACCATCGGCCCCCTGGCCCGCCGCCACTTCGACGCTTTCCTGCCCGGCGGCGCGGCCGCTCTCGCGCTCGAGAAAATGCTCGCCATGTTCACCGGCCTGTGCCTGGAATACGAAGTGCAGCTGGTGCTGCGCGCCGCCGACGTGCAGGGCACGGCGCTGGCAGTGCCGCGCAGCGGCGGGCGGCTGGGCTGGGACAGTTTCCTGATCACCGGCGGCGAGGCGTGCGACCGCGCCGATGTCCGCTATGAACTGCATGCGCCGGCTTGAGCGCGCCACTCCACCGATTTCGCCAACCATCACCCGACAAGGACCGCCGCCCCATGAGCATCAACCTGAAAACCCTGATCAGCAAGTTGAACGACACCTGCCGCACGGCCGCCACGCGCGCGGCCAGTCTGTGCGTCGGCCTGGGGCAGTATGAAGTCGACCTGGAGCATGTCTTTCTCGCCTTGCTGGAGCAGCCGCGCAGCGATTTCGTGCTGATTGCCCGCAGGAGCGGCGTCAGCGTGAGCATGCTGGAAGCGGATTTGCGCGCCGAAGTGGCGCGCCTGCAGACGGGCAACGCGCGCACGCCCGTGTTTTCCGTGCGCCTGCCGAAACTGTTCGAGCATGCCTGGCTGATCGCTTCGCTCGATTTGCGGGCCGGGCGGCAGGTGAGCATCCGCAGCGGTCACCTGCTGCAGGCGCTGCTGACCGAGCCGGAACTGGCGCAACTGGCCTACCGGGGCTCGGCGCTGTTCCACGAATTCAAGCTCGACGAGATCAAGCACGGACTCGACAAGCTGACCGAGGGTTCGCAGGAAACCGGCGAGGCGGCTGCAGGGCAGGAAGAGGCGGGCGACGCCGGCGGCGATCCCGTGGGGGAATTGGCCGGCGCGGCGGCGTCGAAAACGCCGGCGCTGGACCAGTTCACCGTCAACCTGACGGCGCGCGCGCGCGCCGGCAAGGTCGATCCCGTGATCGGGCGCGACATGGAAATCCGCCAGGCGATCGATATCCTGATGCGGCGCCGCCAGAACAACCCCATCCTGACGGGCGAGGCCGGGGTCGGCAAGACGGCCGTGGTGGAGGGCCTGGCGCTGCGCATCGTGCAGGGCGACGTGCCCGACATCCTGCAGGGCGTGGAAATCCACACGCTGGACATGGGCCTGCTGCAGGCCGGCGCCAGCGTCAAGGGCGAATTCGAGAACCGCCTGAAAAATGTCATCGCCGAAGTGGGCAAGAGCGCGCACGCCATCATCCTCTTCATCGACGAGGCGCACACGATGATCGGCGCCGGCGGCAGCGCTGGCCAGAACGATGCGGCTAATCTGCTGAAACCGGCACTGGCGCGCGGCGAGCTGCGCACCATCGCCGCCACCACCTGGGGCGAATACAAAAAGTACTTTGAAAAGGATGCCGCGCTGGCGCGCCGCTTCCAGGTCGTCAAGATCGAGGAACCGAGCGAAGAGCTGGCGTGCGCCATGTTGCGCGGCATGGCGCCGCTGATGGAACAGCATTTCAAGGTGCGCATCTTCGACGAGGCGATCACCGAAGCCGTGCGCCTGTCGCACCGCTACATCGCGGGCCGCCAGCTGCCGGACAAGGCCATCAGCGTGCTCGATACGGCCTGCGCCAGGGTGGCGCTGGGGCAGAGCGCCACGCCGGCCCTGCTCGACAGCGTGGCGCGCCGGCGCGAGCGCATCGATGCGGAAGCCTCGGCCCTGGCGCGCGAGGAGAGCGGCGGCGCGCGCCATGGCGCGCGGCTGCAGCAACTCGACGCCGAACGCGGCGCCGCCACGCAGGAACACGCGCAGCTGGCCGCGCGCTGGGATGGCGAAAAGGCGCTGTCGGAACAGATCCGGGCGATTCGCCGGCAGCTCGAGGAGGGCAAGCCGGCCGACGCGGGCCAGGGGCGCGAGCTGCTGGCGCTGCAGGCCGAACTGGCGTCGCTGCAGGGCGAGACGCCGCTGGTGCCGGTGCAGGTCGACGGCCACGTGGTGGCGGAAATCGTCGCCGGCTGGACCGGCATCCCGCTGGGCAAGATGGTCAAGGATGAACTCAAGACGGTGCTGCGGCTGAAGGATTTGCTGCAGGAGCGCGTGCTGGGCCAGCCCCACGCGATCGAGGCGGTGGCGCAGCGCGTGCGCACGGCGCGCGCCAACCTGGACGACCCGGACAAGCCGAAGGGCGTGTTCCTGTTCGTCGGCCCGTCCGGTATCGGCAAGACGGAAACGGCGCTGGCGCTGGCCGACGTGCTGTACGGCGGCGAACGCAAGCTTATTTCCATCAACATGAGCGAATACCAGGAAGCTCACAGCGTGTCGGGTCTGAAGGGTTCGCCGCCCGGCTATGTCGGCTATGGCGAAGGCGGCGTGCTGACCGAGGCGGTGCGCCGCAATCCGTACAGCGTGCTGCTGCTCGACGAGGTGGAAAAGGCGCATCCCGATGTCATGGAGCTGTTCTTCCAGGTCTTCGACAAGGGCGTGATGGACGATGCCGAGGGACGCGAGATCGATTTCAAGAACACCATCATCATACTGACCTCGAACGTGGCGTCGGCCGCCATGATGCAGGCGTGCCTGAACCTGCCGCAAGAGCAGTTGCCGACGCCGGAGCAGCTGGAGCTGGCCATCCGCCCGCAGCTGCTGAAGGTTTTCAAGCCCGCGTTCCTTGGGCGCCTGAAGGTGATTCCCTATTATCCGCTCGGCGACGATGTGCTGGCCCGTATCATCGGCCTGAAGCTGGGCCGCATCGCGGCCCGCATCGCCGCCAATCACCAGGCCGAGTTCCTCTACGACGAGGCGCTGGTCGAGGCGGTGCTGGCGCGCTGCACCGAAGTCGATTCGGGCGCGCGCAATGTCGACAATATCCTGAATGGCAGCCTGCTGCCGGAAATCGCCGAAGCCGTGCTGGCGCGCATGGCGGAAGGGCAGGGCATCAGCCGCATCAAGGCCAGCGCCGGCAAGCAGGGGCAGTTCCGGTACACGATCAAATAGGCGTCTAGCCGGCTCAGTGGCCGCTGCCGGGCGTAATGCCCAGCAGCTCCTCGATGTGGGCCAGCGAGGCGCCGTCCTTGACCACGCCGCGCAGCCATTCGTGCAGGTTCTGCTCGCCGGCGTTGGCGGCCTTGTCGGCGAAGTAGGAGACGGGGCTGTGCGGTTCCGTCTGGCGGAAGTACTGCGCCACCTGGCGCAGCTGCGCCAGCGCCTGGGCGCGGCTTTGCAGCTCGCCGGGCGCCGCCGGCAGCAACGCCGGCACGCCGGCCACCGCCGCCTGGCCGCCAGCCGGCATCGGCGCGGCGGCGACGCTGGAGGCAGGAGTGGCCGTGGCGGCGGCAGGCAGGGCAAGCTGTATCGCCTGCAGGGCCTCGCGCGCCATGGAAAAGCCCGGGCTATCCCTGCCCAGGCGGGTATCGGCCGCCTGTTCCAGCTCGGCCAGCGCGTCCAGGCAGAACTGGGCGTCGGCGGCAAAGGCGGCGCGGAACTGCGCCGACGTGCCGCGCCGCGCCGCCTCCATGTCCACCAGCTTGGTGCCGTTGACGCCGTCCTGGTTGCTGGCGGCCCGCTTGCGCGCCGTCTCGAAGTCGACCGTCGACCAGCCGCCCGACTGCTTGTCCGTCAGCGCCATCGCGCGCACGAGGGACGGTGTGCGCGCCAGGATCCAGCTCAGGTTGCCGATGCGCTGCTCGTGGTCGTCGCCATCGGGCTGCGGGTACAGGCCCAGGTCCCAGTACTGGCGCAGCAGGCCCGCCAGCAGGCGATAGCCTTCGCCCAGGCCGCGCAAATGGTCTTGCCTGGCGCAAGCTTCGGCCAGCCAGGCGGCGAGCCGCAAGTCCTTGCTCTTTTCGCCCAGCAGGGTGGCGCAGCGTTGCAGTACGAAGGCCCAGTCGGCTTCCTTCAGGTCGGTGACCCACTCGCCCTGGTCGAGCGTGGGGTCGTCGAACTTGCGCGCCTGGCCGATGGCGTCGAAGTCGGTGGAGAAGGACAGGTCGACGCCGCATGGCTGTTCGGCGCTGATGGGAAGCAGGAGCTGGTCGGCTGAAATCATGTGTGTTCTCGGCAGTGGGGCGGATAGCTTGCGGGAAGCGTGGCGGTCTTACTGGACCATGCGAAATTCGATGCGGCGGTTGCGCGCGCGGCCATCGGCGCTGTCATTGCTGGCGATGGGACGGTCCGGGCCCTGTCCGGAAGCGCTGAGCAGGTCGCCGTCGATGCCCTTGCCGGCCAGGTAGGTCTTGACCGCCTCGGCGCGCGCCTGGCTCAGGTTCTGGTTGCTGGCGCGCAGTCCCAGGTTGTCGGTGTGGCCGATGATGTCCACCTTGCGGCCCGCCAGCTTGTGCAGCGCCGCGCTCATTTCGTCGAGGATGGCGCGGCCAGACGGCGTCAGCGTGGTCTTGCCGCTCTCGAATTCGATGGTGCGGTTGGCCAGCGTGCCGTCGAGGATGTTCTGCTCGGAGGCGGACACGCGCAAGCCGTTGTTGACGGTGTACGTGGGATTGAGGCTGGTGGCGAAGTCGCTGGCGATCTTTTGCCGCTGCGCTTCGTTGGCCACTTCGCCGCGCACGCTGACCACGCTGCCTTCGATCTTCAGCTGGCCGCGGCGGATCTGCTTGAGGTCCGCCGTCAGCAGCTTTTGCACATAGGCGTTCCAGTTGGCCGGCTGCGCGACCTGGCCGACGGCGATCTGGTCGACCACCTTGTCGGCGCCATACAATTCGCGCAGGCGCACCAGCACCGCCGCCTTGGCCGCTTCGTCCGGCACCGTGCCGCTGGCCAAGACCTGGCCCGGTTGCGGCGTGGCGGCGGCGGGCGCCGAGACAGCGGCCGCCGGCACGGCGGCGCTTTGCGCGCTGGCGCCGGCCGGGGCGAATACCAGGCTGAGAAGGATGGCAAGGCGGAGGTGGCGCATGATCAGGTCCCGATGAAGGCGGCACGAAACGTGTCGTGCGCCGATTTGAGTGACAGGTTGGGCTGCGCGAGGTAGCTCGAGGCTTTCTTGATGGCGTAGTCGCTGTTGGCGTGTTCCTCGACCCAGGCCAGGTCGTCGAAACCGATGTGGTGTTCCAGCGCCGCCTGCGGTTCCATGATGGCGTGCAGGGTCTGCGCCGAGGCGCCGCAAAAGCCCAGCACCAGCGCATGGCGGCCGTGGATGCGGGTGATGAACAGCGCCAGTTCGAAATCGGCGCGCGCCAGGAACGGGGCGATCAGGTGCATCCAGAAGGCCGCCACCAGGTTGCGGTACAGCGGGTCGGCCGGCAGCGGCAGTTCCAGGCTTTTTTCCAGCCGGCTGGAGCTGCTGGCCATGACGGGCTGCAGCAGCATGCCCAGGGCCAGCAGCACCTGGCGCACGGAACCGCCAAAACCCGTGGGCGCCAGCAGGGCGTCGAGCGCGCCCACCGTCTGCAAGCCGAGGAAATCGTCGAATGCCGCATCGTAGGCGCTGCCGCGCAAGTCCAGTTCGATGCTGGCGCCTGCGGCGGCGGCCGGCAGCGCGGCGCCGGCCGCCGCGCCGCACATTTCGGCGCTCAGGGCGTCGAGGCGGTTCCACAGGCGCGACAGCACAAGCGGACTGGTCGGCACGAAGCCGGCCGGCTGCGCCACTTCCATGGCGCCCATCATCAGGAAGGGAAAGCGGCGCGACGAGGCATCGCTGCTGGCGGCGATATGCCCGGCGATGGCGCGGCCGCGGCGCGGGCCGATGAAGGCGAAATGCAGCGGCGGCAGCGCGTCGTAGGTCAGCTTCCAGCGCGCATCGGCCGTCATCAGTTCCATGGCGTTGGCCAGCCACTCATCGAGCATCTTCAGCAGGGCCGGGTTGTCGCCGTGCTTGATGAAGTCGCCGCGGCTGGGGATCTTGCCGAAATAGCCGATCTGGGTAACGGTAGGGCGGCTCATGGCGTGTTCCCGGCGATGGCGGCGGCCGTTTCCGGCGCCCCGATGACGACCGATTCCGGCAGTTTCAGGCCGCGGAAACCCTGGTTGCCGGCGGAGGTGGCGGCCGGCGCGGTCGCGGCCACGATCTTCAGGTTGGCCATCACGGTGACGCCGCCGTTCTCCCAGCTCAGTTCGAATACGCCGCCCTCCTTGCGCGTGCGCCTGGCCGAGTCGATCATCTTCTTCAGGCCGAAATGACCCGGTTCGTTCAGCAGTACCACGGTGCGCCCTTCCGGCGTGATGGCGCTGATGCGCGAGCCGGGCACGCCCTGCGGATTGGGCCAGACCATGTGCACCCAGGGCTGCGGCTGGCCGCGCCAGCGCAGCGCCTGGCCATCGATCTCGATCGTATATTCGGTGGCGCCGGGCGCGCTCAGCGCCTGCAGGTCGAAGCGCGTCTGCGCTTCGGCGGCGCCGGCCGCCGTGGCCACGCCGTTGGCGCTGAGCGGGGCGACCCAGCCGGGCAGGCTGGCCACCACCGGCGGCGCCAGGGTGATGCCCATCGCGGCCCAGGTCCTGGCGCTGATGGCGTCGCCGCGCCGCACGACCAGCGGGCCGATGGTGGTGTTGAAGAACTTGGCGATGGCGCCTTCCGGGCCGAATACCTGGCCGATGTCGGCATTGCTCGCCTCGATGCGCGAGTCGGGCGCGAACGGATATTTCGGCGCCAGGGTTTTCTGGAACGGTTCGAGCACCTGCGCCAGCCATACCTTGTTGATTTCCGTCTCGGTGGGCTTGACGATGACGGCGAAGGTCTGCATCAGCGGGCGCACCAGCAGCGGGCGGATGGCCTGCTTTTGCTGGTCGCTCATGCCGGTCAGCATCTGCTCGTCCACGTATTTCAGCGCGTCGGCCAGCTCAGAGCCGCTGCCATCGAGCGTCTGCTGCATCAGCTGCTTGGCGCCGGGGCCCGTGTCGCCCTGGTTCTTGATCTGGTTGAAGCGCACGCGCAGCTTCGACAGGGCCGCCAGGTAGCCGCGCATGGGCGAGGCATCCTTGTCGCGTGCCACCACCAGGCGCGCCACGCCGGAAAATTCGCGGCCGACGGGGCCCATCGGCATGGCGCCGCCGGCCTGGCCCGCCGCCGCGGCGGCAGGCTTCTGGCGCAGCACCGTTTCGCGGAACCAGTCCATCGCCCCGCGCTGGGCGCGCTGCAAGCCCTGGCCCAGCAGGGAAGGGTTGTCCCACGAGGTTTCCTGGTACACCGTCTCGATCAACTTGTTGAGGGGCGAGGCTTGCGGATCGCCGAGGCGGTTCATCGCCTGCGCCGCATTGTCGAAACCGTTCAATTCGCGGATGCTGACGCCCTGGATGAATTTTTGCCACTCCCGCGCGTAATCGGTCTTGTACAGTTCCACCAGCGCCTTCTGGATCTGTTCCGGGCTGCCTTCCAGGGTCAGGTCGTCCTTCGACGCCGTTTTCAATACCCAGTCGGCGCTTTGCAATTCGCGGTTGGCCGCTTCCTGGAAGGCCTGCTGGATGTATTTTTCCCACGCGTCGCGCGTGAAGGTGCCGGGGATGGCATAGCTGCCCAGCACCAGTTCCTTGTCCTGCTCGCCAACGATGCGCGCCACCGTCATCGACGGGAAGCGCGTGGCGGCGCGCGCCTTCACGTCCGCATACACGCGGTCGCGCGCCGGCATGCCGCGCACCACGCGCCGCAGGCTGTCGCGCGACTGGTCGGCCAGGGCCAGCTTGTTCTCGATCTGCGGCCAGGACGGGTCGTCGATCTGCGTCAGGTAGAACGAGATCAGGCGCTCGGCGCTGCGGATCATCTGTTCGCGCGGCATGTTGCCCCGGTTGGCGTCGAGCCAGCCGCGCCAGTAGCGGGTCAGCTGGTCGTTCAGGTGGCCGGCTTCGGCGCGTGACTTGTCGCCCAGCATCAAGTAGGTTTTCAGGGCGTTGTAGGCATCCTCCACATTCGTCGGCGCGGCATCCTTGAAGGGCTGGCCTGTCGTACCGACCGCCATAACGGCTGCCGTGCCGACTGTGGCAGCGGCCGTCGTGCCGGCAGGTGCCGGCGTCAGCGGCTGCAGCCGGTCGGCGCCCGCGTTTACTTCCGCGAGGAACGATTCCAGCGACTGCGCCACCGGCGCGAGCATGACTTCCTTGAGGCCGGAAAAATACTCCTCGCGCAGTTTGCGCTCCAGCAAATCCCCCTGGTACAGGCCCAGGCTGAGCGCCAGCGGCCGCTTGCTGCGGTACGCTTCCAGCTGCTCGATGCGGTCCTGCATGATTTCCAGGGCCTGGAAGCGCGACTGCAGGTCCAGGCGCTGGTCCTGCACCTTGATGGCTTGCTCCAGGTCGGCCTGCACGTTGGCCGCCAGCTGGCGGTTGGCCAGGTAGGACCAGCTCCAGCCGCCCAGCGCCAGGCCGGCCAGCGCGATGGCGGTGAAAAACGTGGCATAGCGCAAGCGTGTCTTGCGCGGGCTGGCGTATTGCGCCACCAGTTCCCTGTCGGCGAAGATCACCTTGCGAAACAGGTTCAGCAGGAAATAGCCGTGCTGGTCCTGGGCCTGGACCGTCTTGTGTTCCTGCTGCTGCGGCTTGAGGTCGAAGCGCTGCGCCACCCGTTCCGACGAGGCGGAGACGGAGGCGCCTTCCTGCAGCGCGCTGGTGAAATAGAAACCGCGGAAGACGGGCTTGAACTGGAAGGGATTTTCTTCGAACAGGGTGGCGATGAAGGCGCGCAGCGGTCCCTTCACGGAACTGAATTCCAGCGGGAAGGTGAACACGCCGGGCGGCATGCGCTCGCGTCCCAGCAGCGACATATTGGCCAGGCTGAGGTCCTTCAAGCCATCGTACAGCTCATCGAAGCGCTGGTCGAACTGCTCCAGCACATCCTGCTTCGAGCTGTTGACGCTGTAGGGCAGGGTGGCGCCCCAGACCTTGTCGCGTTCGGCGCGTTCGGCATCCTGGAAAAATTCGCTGAAGCCGGTGATCAGGTCGGCCTTGGTGAAGACCACGTACACGGGCGCATGGACTTCCAGCTTCTCCGTCAGTTCCTGCACGCGCTGGCGCAGGTTCTTGGCCAGTTCGATGGCGAATTCGGGCTTGCTGCCGGTCAGCTCGGCAATGCTGACGGCGATGATGATGCCGTTGATCGGCGCGCGCTTGCGGTGCTTTTTCAGCAGGCCGAGAAAGCCGAACCATTCGGCGCGGTCTTCATCGTTGATGGCGTAGCGCCCGGCCGTGTCGAGCAGGATGCCGTCGGTGGTGAAAAACCAGTCGCAGTTGCGGGTACCGCCCATGCCTTGCACGATCTTGCTGTCGACAAAAGGAAACTGCAGGCCGGAATTGGCGATCGCCGTGCTCTTGCCGGCGGCGGGGTTGCCGATGATCATGTACCACGGCAATTCATACAGCGCGGCATCGCCCGACAGCTGGCCCAGCCGCGATGTCTTGATGGTATTGATCGCTTCCAGCATGCGCTTGCGGATGGCTTCGGTTTCCTCGCGCTGCACCGGACCGGCCTTGGGCGCGGCGCCCGCCGCCTGCTGCTCCAGCATGCTGTTGAAGCTGGCACCCTCGCGCCGGCGCCGGCGGCGGCGCAGCCACCACACGATGGCGCCCAGCAGCGCCGCCGCGGCCAGCAAGGGCAGCAGCCGGATGGCCGGCCAGTCGAAAATGACGGCGCAGGCGAACAGCAGCAGGATGGCGGCCGCGATGCCGAGGATGAGCAGGCTGGTGCGTGAAGTCAGGGAGTGCCAGAATCGTTGCATCATAGTTTTATAGTGTGCAAACCGTTAAGGTGCGTGAATGGGACGTCGCTGTATCAGGTGGTGCCGTGTTTCGCGGGCGGACCAATGACGAGGGCGCCGCGCTGCAGTGGATCGAGGTTGCTGAGACATAAAACGTGCGCGCCGTCGTCGGCCGCCGCCTGCCGCGCCATGGCCAAGGCGGCCAGCGTCGTGACGGCGCCGCACTGGCCGCATGCGGTGCCGACGCCCAGCACCTGCTCGCCCAGGTCCAGCTGGGGCAAGATGGCGCCGGCGCACTGCATCAGTTCGAGCATGCGGTTGGCGCGCTGGTCGGTATCGGCGCTGACCAGCGCGATGCCGGCCGCCGCATCTTCGCCGGCTGCCGCCAGCGCCTGCCGGCTCAGTTCCGCCAGCATGCTCTTGTCGGCCGGGCCGCGCTGGCTGGCGCCTTGCGGCAGTTCGCCCGTGGCGGCGCGGTGCAGCAGGACGGGCGCCGGCTCGTCCGGTGACGCCGTCGCGCCAGGAATGGCCAGCAGCAGGCCGGCCGCGCCTTCGCCGGGAATCTGTCCGTTCGCCTGGCTGGCGCTGAACAGCTGGCCCTGGCTCGCCAGGACATGCACGCGCAGCTCGCCCAGGTGCGAATCGCAGGCCAGCACGATGGACAGGCCGGGCGGCTGCGGTGGCGCGGCGTGCCCGGCAAGCTGGTTCAACAGGGCAAACGGCGCGGGTGGCCGGTTGGCGGCTTCGGCGGGCGGCGGCAATGTCTGCGCTGGCCAGCCCTGCTCGCGCGCCAAGTGGCGCAGCCAGGCGTCGCCGGCCTGGCGCTGGGCGGCGCTCCACGAGGCGGGCATCAGCAGATGCAGCCGCAGCATGGGCGGCGCGCTGGCCGGCGAGGCCCGTGCGCCTGCGGACAGCGTATGCTGCAGGGCTTCGTCCACCAGTTCGGCCAGCACTTCGGCGCCCAGGGCCAGCGCGCGCACGTCTTCCGGATTGAAGGGAAACGGTTCGCTGGCCAGGCCGGCCTGCGGATGCTCGCGCAGCCAGGCGGCCAGCACTTGCTGCTGCTCTTCTTCGTCGATGCCGTCCACCCTGCCGCACAGCAGGGGATAGCCGTCTTCATCGAGCAGCTGGCTGTCGAGTGCAGGGCGCGCCTGGCGGGAGCGCATGGCGGCCAGCAATTCTGACGGCGTGGCGCCGCCCGGCATGCGCAGGGTGGCCGCCACGATATGCAGCGGCAGCGGTGCCGCGGGAGGTGTCGCCGCCTCGGCCTCGAGTGGCGCGGCCAGATCCGGCGCCGCCAGGGCTGGCCCGGCCAGCAGCCTGGTCAGCAGTTTTTTACCCAGCCACAGCATCAATAGCAGGGCCAGCGGTAGCGCCAGCATGGCGCCGGCCAGTTCGCCCGGCGTCGGCATGCGCGTGCTGTCGCGCCAATAGGCGATGGCGCCCGTCCAGCTCAGCGCAAAGACGGACACGGTCAGCAGGCCGCGTCGCAACCAGGGGCGCATCAGCGGGCTCCTCCGCGTATGGGCAGGGCCGTCATGCCTGGTCGATGGTGGCTTGCTGGCTGGCGATCAGCAGCGCCCCGCAGCTGGTCTTGTCGCCGTGGCGCGCCACGGGCTTGCCATCGACGATGAAGCTGGAGTCGCCGCTGACGATGGGGCAGACGCCATGGCCGGGCAGGGGACAGGCGACCTTGTCGCCGACCCGCGCCATGCCGATGCCGCCGCTGTCGCTCACCGCCGATGCTTCCAGCACGGTGCCGCCATGCGATGTCTTGTCGCCCAATCTGATTACCGGACCCGCCATACGCGCTCCCCTCAGTGTTTTTTCATTACGCCGGGCAGGCGCAGTTCGGTATGCCCGAAATCCATCATTTTCCAGCGTCCGCCCCAGGTCATGCCGACCGATTCGGCCACTTCGCCATACAACTGGTAGCCGCGCATGGCCCACGGGTCCTTCTCGGAAATGACCAGCTTGCCATTGCGCAGGAAGGCGCAGTCGGCCGCCAGGCCGTACTGGTGCCAGCTTTGAAAGGCGGCCGCGTTGCTGACGTTGGGACCCATGCCCGCCAACATGTCTTGCCGCTCGGGACTGCGGTAGCCTTCCAGCAGCGCCATCTCGTAGCCATGTTTTTCCTTCATGATCTTGAAGACCAGCAGCAAGCGCTGGGCGTATTCCACATTCAGCAAGGTCCAGTTGCGGCTGGCCGATACCAGCAGCGGGCGCTCCTGGCGCACTTCTTCCGTGGCAAACACGAGCGGCGGCAGGTCGACGGGCGGCACCAGCTGTTCGCCCTGCAGCAGGCTGGCGACCTGCATATTCATTTCCCGCGTCGATACATCGTAGGCGCCCAGCATGGATTTGCTGTCGGCCATCAGGGCCAGCAGGGTCGGCAGGCTGAGCGCGGCCACGCCCGCGAGACACAGCAGGTAATGACGGCGCAGCAAGTCGGCAGTGCGGGCCCACAGCGCGCTGCTGCGCTGTCCCAGGCTGGCCATGCCCATCTGCCGGCGCCTCGTCACGCGCTGCAGGCAGGCGGTGAGGCGCTGCTCCGCGCCATCGACGGCATGCAGCACGAAATCGCGCCCGGCCGGGAACAGGATCAGCCAGCTGATCAGGCATGCCAGGATGAAATACAGCGCTACCGCGAGTAGGAACACGCTAACCTCAATCAAGAAATGTTTGGCTGCGGGGAACGGTGCTGTCCATCGGGAAAAACAGGGCTGCGATGGATATTGCCTGGAAGTATATCTTACAAAACTGATAATTAAGGGCGGCTTTTTTCAATTGTGCGGAGGGTGCGCACTGTTGATTTTATGGCACGCGTCATGATTTTGTTGAATAGCGTAAAGTCTTGCAAATATTACAGGAGCGCACATTTTGCGAACTCATGACGATAGCCCCCGGCTCCCGGCCCGGCCCAGCCTGTTGACGCAGGCGCAGCAGGCGGAGGCCGACCGTAACCGCATCCTGAGCACGCTCGAGGGTGGCCACGCCGGCGCGTCTGCGAAGGCCAGGCGCGGCAGCCTGGCCCTGCGCGGAGGCGTGGGCGCGCTGCTGCTGTTATTGGCAGCGGGCGTCTGGCTGGGGCAGCGCGGAGAACGGGTTGGCGACGACGATGCGCCGGCGGCGCCGGTTTCCCCGCCCGTCGCCACCGCCGCCGTGGAAGCGCCGCCGGTCGTCGCCAGCATCCGTGACGAGGCGCCGCCCGGCGCCGCCGCACCGCAGCAGAGCCTGAGCGAGATGCTCGATGCCGGCGCGGCCGCCACAGCCGCCACAGGCGCTGCCCGGAATGCGGGTGCTGCGCACCCCGGCGATGTCCTGAGCAAGGCGCTGGAAACGCCGTCACCCCCTGCCGCCGCCTCGCAACCCGTCACGAAACAGGTGGCCAAGGCACCCCGTCCGGCAGCCAAAAAACCGCCGGCGAAAGGGCCTGCGGCTACGCCCGCCCGCCGCGCGGAAGACAGCGATATCGCCCTGCTGTCGGCCCTGCTGGCACACGCGCAGGCCGCGCCGACGCCGAAGAAAACCGTTCCCGATCTGCGGACCCAGTTGCAGCAATGCGCGGCGCTCAAGCGCGACGCCGCCGCCGCGTGCCGCGCGCGCGCCTGCCAGGGCCATGCCGAGAATGCGCAATGCAAGGCGGAGAAAGTTGCTGCGAAAGGCGAAAAATGAGCGCCGCCAGCGCCGCTCAGGTCAACGCTTCCCTCGCGGGTTTCAGCAGCGTGACGCGGTTGTATGAGCTGTCGCTGGACGGCGGCGACGACGGGACGGCGCAGTGGCTGGTGGAAGCGTTTGTCGCCGACGAGCAGTTGCAGGCCGTGGGCGTGCGCGACGTCATCGTGCTGTCCACGCAGGCGAATGTGGCGCTGGCGCCCCTGCTGGGCAAGCGGGCCGCGCTGCACGTCAGCCTGGCCGACGGCAGCCGCGCTGTCTTCAGCGGCTATGTCAGCGCAGCGGCGATGCTGGGCAGCGACGGCGGACTGGCCCGTTTCCGGCTGCGCCTGACGCCGTGGCTATGGCTGTTGAGCCAGGTACGCAACAGCCGCGTCTGGCAAGACAAGAGCGTCATCGAAATCGTCGACAGCGTGTTTCAGGCTTACGCGCCGCAAGCCGACTGGCGCTGGAGCGGCGACACGGGGCCGTTCATGGCCGAGGCGCTGCCGCGCAGCTATTGCTGCCAGTACCGCGAGTCGGACCTGGCCTTCGTCACGCGCCTGCTGGGCGAAGAAGGCCTGGCCTGGCGCTTCGAAGAACACGAGGGCGGCCATTGCCTGGTACTGTTCGCTGACAGCAGCGCCTTGAGCGCGGTGCCGGAAGACGCCAGCAGCGCGCAAGGCGGCGGCATCCGTTTTCATGGCGCGCGGGCCATGGAGCAGGCCGACGCCATCCAGGCGCTCAGCCGGGCACACGCCTTGCGCACGGCGGTGGCGACCGTGCTCAGCTACGATTACAAGGCCAAGAAGGCCGTCAGCGCCAGCGTGCCGACGCGGCTGGCGCCGGGCGGGAAAAACGCGCCCGTGCTGGAAAGCTATGACACGCCAGGCCAGTATTTCTATGCCAATGCGGCCCAGGCCGAACGCTATGCCTTGCTGCGGATGCAGGCGCTCGAAGCGCGCGGCGAACGCTGGCAGGCGCGTTCGACCGTGCGTACCTTGCGTGCCGGTACGCGCTTTACCCTGACGCAGGGACCGTTGCAGCAGGACGGCGCCGACGCGCCGGCGCTGGTCGTGCTGCGCGTGTACAGCGTGGGCGTGAATAACTTGCCGGCGCCGGCCAGGCAGGGCCTGGCTGAGCTGTTCGGCCCCATACCCGAATTGCTGCAGGAAGGCCTGGCTGGCCAGGCGCTGGCGCCGCGCGATATCGCGCATGTCCAGCAAGTGATCGCCCAGGCGGTCGAGAGTGGCTATGCCAACCATATTGAGGCGATCGCGGCCGATACGCCATGGCGCCCGGCACCAGAGGGCGGCGACGCGCGCCACCACCCGGCACCGACGGCCCGCGGCAGCCAGAGCGCCATCGTCGTCGGTGCCGACGGCGGCGCCAGCGCCAGCGCCAGCG
>NZ_JAMQGR010000018.1:0-70740 GCF_023703445.1 Janthinobacterium kumbetense | reverse complement strand
CGAACCCTTGGCGTTCGACTCGTCTTTTTGCCACAGGGCGACGAATTCCATGCCGAAGTTGGCCATCGGCTGGATCGCCATGTCATTGAAGATACGCGTGCGCTTGACGTCCGAACCGAAATTGGTGTCGCCCGAAGCGCCGAACTGCGCGCCCTTGCCCGTGCCGGGACCGACGCCGTACTGCACGCCGAAGGTATTGCCACCACCAAACACTTTACCTTGACGGTGGAAGGCCGACAGCTGCCAGCCATTATTGCGCTTGCCAGTGATGACGTCATCCTTGCCTTCGCCGATGATGTAGGTCGCGGCCAGGTCCAGCGTGCCGTTTTCATTGACGGGAATCTCGCCGTAGATGAAGTTCTGGCGCACGGCCGATTTGGTGTTGACGCCGCCGTTTGGCAACGCGACCTTGACGTCGTTGTCCTTGAAGAAGGCGTACGAGAATTTACCCGGGCCAGCGGGAATGCGGTCCAGGCCGGCGCCCGTGCCGTTCATATTGATGTATTGCAAGTCCAGCATGTGGATGTCAGGACGGTAGTAGAAGCGTTTACCGATCCAGGCCGTGCCGCCGTTCAGGAAATCGAGTCCCTGCGCTTCAACGTAGGCCTTGACGATGCCCAGCTTGTTGTCGCCGAAATCCGAGTTTGGCGCATAAGCGTTGACCCAGATGGTGGCCAGGTAGTTCACGCCGCCGGACTTGGCGACGGATTTGGTGTAGCCGAATTCCGTGTAGGCGTCGCACTCATTGCCCAGACGGTATTTCATGGTATTGCCACCCAGGCCGAAGCAGCCTTGCGAACCGCCGTCGCCCGACGTATTGCTGCCGGCGCCGGCGCGCAGGTAGCCGTGGAAGCCTTCGGAGTCGGATGGGTACATCGGGTCGGCCATGGCGGAAGCGCTGGCGATGGCGAGGAGCAGGGCAGGCAAGGTTTTCAATGCAGTGCGGTTCATGCGGTCTCCAGAAAAATGTAGGTGGTAGCGGTGGCGCCCCGGAAGGCTGTCACCGCACACGGTCTAATGCCGAAAACCAAGTCTAGCAGCGCTTTTTTAACCACCCTGATACAAAACGAACAAGTGACGATACTTTCTTTCAAAGTGTTGTTTTTATCCAATGTCGATACTCTTGCGCATAGCGGGCTTGCAAAGGAGTATCGAATTGCGGTTTTGGAGTATCAGAAAGTATCAAAGTCTGGTGCTACATTGTGGTCGTGGTGCTAAGTACCTGAGCATTGCCAACGACAAAAAACACTGGAGACACACAATGAAACGTTCCGCCATTGCCGCGCTGTGCGCCGGCTTCCTCAGTTCGTCCGCCTTCGCCGCAACCGACCTCGTCATCGCCACCGTCAACAATGGCCACATGATCGAAATGCAAAAGCTCAGCAAGTTCTTCGAGCAAGCCAATCCCGACATCAAGCTCAAATGGGTGACCCTGGAAGAGGGCGTCTTGCGCCAGCGCATGACCACCGATATCGCCACCAAGGGCGGCCAGTTCGACGTGATGACCATCGGCCTGTATGAAACGCCCATCTGGGGCAAGAAAAACTGGTTGATCCCCATCAAACCTGACGCCAAATACGATATCGACGACTTGCTGCCCGCCATACGCGAAGGCCTCTCCGGCGACGGCAAGCTGTACGCGTCGCCGTTCTATGGCGAAAGCTCGATGATCATGTACCGCAGCGACCTGGTCAAAAAAGCCGGCGTGACGATCGAGGACCGTCCTTCCTGGAACCAGTTGCGCGACGTGGCGGCCAAGCTGCACGATCCGGCCAACGGCGTGTACGGCATCTGCCTGCGCGGCAAGCCGGGCTGGGGCGACAACATGGCCCTGATCACCACCATGGCCAATTCCTATGGCGGCCAGTTGTTCGACATGAAATGGAAGCCGCAATTTACCAGCAAGCCGTGGAAAGACGCGGTCAACATGTATGTCGAGCTGATGAAGAAATATGGCCCGCCGGGCGCTGCTGCCAACAGCTTCAATGAAAACCTGGCGCTGTTCAACCAGGGCAAGTGCGGCATCTGGATCGATGCGACGATCGCCGCTTCCTTCATCACCGACCCCAAGCAAAGCAAGGTGGCCGATAAGGTGGCGTTCGCCCAGTCGCCCGTTGGCGTGACGGAGCGGGGCGCCAACTGGCTGTGGATCTGGTCGCTGGCCATCCCGTCGAGCTCGAAACACCCGAACGAGGCGCAGCGCTTCATCAACTGGGCCACCTCGCCTGACTACGTGAAACTGGTTGCCAAGGAAACGAGCTGGGCCAACGTGCCGACCGGCACGCGCAAGTCGACGTATGCGAGCCCCGAGTTCCAGAAAGCGGCGAAATTTGCCGCCGCCGAAGGCAAGGCCCTGGCCACCACGCGCGCCGTGCAAAGCACCTTGCCGCCATCGCCATATGTGGGCGTGCAATTTGCGTCGATCCCCGAATTCCAGGTGATCGGCGTGGCGGCCGGCCAGCAGATGGCGGCGGCGTTGCTGGGTAAGGTGACGGTGGACCAGGCGCTGGAATTGTCGCAGCAGACGGCCGAGCGGGAAATGCGCAAAGGCGGGTACTACAAGTAAGCCTGCTGCATAGTTTGCTTGCTCCAATAGCGTAAAGCCGGGGTCAGACCCGACGGGTCTGACCCCAGATTTTTGCCGGCGATTGTTCCTTCTTGCCCCAAGAGAAATCCTATGAAACGCATTATCCCCCGGACTTTGCTGACGCCGGCCGTGGTCGCCGTCTCCGTCATTTCCGTGATCCCGCTGCTGATCACCCTGTATTACGCGTTCGTGCGCTATTCCATGCTCGATCCAAGCGGCCATCCTTTCCATGGCCTGGCCAATTTCCACTTTTTCTTTACGGATGCCTCGTTCCTGCCGGCCCTGCAGAACACGTTTACCCTGCTGTTTTCCGTCATGCTGATCACGGTGGTGCTGGGCACGGCGCTGGGCTTGCTGATCAATGAAGCGTTTCCGGGGCGCGCCGTCGTGCGCGTGCTCTTGATTTCGCCGTTCCTCGTCATGCCGGCCGTGAATGCCCTGATGTGGAAGAACATGCTGCTCAACCCGATCTACGGCCTGTTCGCGCAGATCAGCCTGTTCTTTGGCGCCACGCCCGTCGACTGGCTGTCGGCCCACCCCCTGTTTTCCATCATCATGATGGTTTCGTGGCAATGGCTGCCGTTTGCCTGCCTGATCTTCATGACGGCGCTGCAATCGATGGACCGGGAACAGCTGGAAGCGGCGCGCATGGATGGCGCCACGTATCTGCAGCAGTTGCGTTACCTCTACATTCCCCACCTGGGACGCGCCGTCTCGGTGGTGCTGATGATCGAAATGATCTTCTTGCTGTCGATCTTTGCGGAAATTTTTACCACCACGGGCGGCGGTCCCGGCTTCGACACGACCACCATCACCTTCATGATTTACCAGCAGGCACTGCTGTCCTATGACGTGGGAGCGGCCTCGGCCGGCGCCCTGTTCGCCGTGCTCATCGCCAACATCGCCGCCTTCTTCCTGATGCGCGTCATCGGCAAGAATCTGTCGAAATAAGGAGACCTTGATGCATAGCAAACTTAACTTATATGGCCGTACGGCTGCCGCCTGGCTGTTCGCGCTGCTGCTGTTCTTCCCCATCTTCTGGCTGGGTCTGATGGCCTTCAAGACGGAAGGGCAAGCCATTTCCACGCCGCCGCTGCTGTTTTTCACGCCGACACTCGACAGCTTCCGCGAAGTGCTGGCGCGCGACAATTACTTCGGCTACGCGTGGAACTCGCTGTTTACCAGCGTGCTGTCGACGGCCATCGGCCTCCTGATTGCCATCCCGGCCGCGTACTCGATGGCTTTCTTTCCCACGGGCGGCACCATCGGCTTGCTGAAATTCATGCTCAGCTCGCGCTACATGCCTGGCGTGGGCGCCTTGATGCCGATCTATATCTGCTACCAGTACTTCGGCCTGCTCGACACGCGCATCGGCCTGACCATCATGTTCATGCTGATGAATTTGCCCATCATGATCTGGCTGCTGTACACGAGCATGAAGGAGTTGCCGCGCGAAATCCTGGAAGCGTCGCGCATGGATGGCGCCACCGTGTGGGACGAATTCCGCCACGTCGTGCTGCCCCTGTCCGTGGGCGGCATCGCTTCCACGGCCCTCGTGTGCATGGTGTGGTCGTGGAATGAATCGTTCTGGTCGCTGAACCTGGGCGCTTCCAACGCGGGCACCCTGGCCTGGCTCATCGCATCATATTCGAGCCCGGAAGGCTTGTTCTGGGCGAAATTGTCGGCCGCTTCCCTGATGGCCATCGCGCCCATCATGGCGCTGGGCTGGTTCTGCCAGAAGCAGTTGGTCCAGGGTATGACCTTTGGCGCAGTCAAATAAACTACAGAATAGAGACACACATCATGGCTTACCTTCAACTGAGCAATATCGAGAAATTCTTTGGCGAGCACCGCGCCATCAAGGGCATCGACCTGGAGATCCGGCAGGGCGAATTCGTCGTCTTCGTGGGGCCGTCGGGTTGCGGTAAATCAACCCTGCTGCGCCTGATCGCGGGCCTCGAACCGATCGACGGCGGCAAGCTGTCGCTGGACGGGCGCGACATCACGGCCTTGCCATCGTCCAAGCGCGACCTGGCGATGGTGTTCCAGTCGTATGCGTTGTACCCGCACATGACGGTGTTCCAGAACATGTCGTTCGCGCTGAAGCTGGCCGGCGTCGATCCGGCCATCATCCGCGAAAAAGTCGACAAGGCGGCCGCCATCCTCGACCTGGGGAAGTACCTGGAGCGCACGCCCAAAGAATTGTCGGGCGGGCAGCGCCAGCGCGTGGCCATCGGCCGCGCCATCGTGCGCGACCCGAAAGTGTTCTTGTTCGATGAACCGCTGTCGAACCTCGATGCGGCCCTGCGCGTGCAGACGCGCATCGAGATCGCCAAGCTGCACCGCGAGCTGGGCGCCACCACCATCTACGTCACGCACGACCAGGTCGAGGCGATGACCCTGGCCGACCGCGTGGTGGTGCTGCGCGACGGGCAGATCGAGCAGCATGGCTCGCCCCTGGAACTGTACGACCGTCCCGCCAACCGCTTTGTCGCGCAATTCATCGGCACGCCCAGCATGAACGTGGTGCCGGCCGACGCGGCGCCGCAGTTGCTGGCGCAGGCGGGCAGCGCGGCGCAGGCCGACGGTTTTGTCGGCATCCGCCCCGAGCACGTGCACCTGGGTGCGGCGCAGCCGGGCAGCGTGCCCGTCACCGTCGACCTGGTCGAATCGCTGGGCGTGGAAACACTTACCTATGTGCGCCTGCCGAACAATGTGCAGGTGGTGTCGCGCGGCGCGGAGCGCAGCAGCCTGCAGCCGGGCCAGCAGACGCACCTGACGTTCGAGCCGGGCTTCGTGCATTATTTCGACCGCGCCGGCAAGACCTACGCGGCGGCGAAAGGAGCGCTGTAATGGACGCCATCGCCTTGAACCAGGCAAACCTGGCAACGCTGCCAGGGACCGTGGCCGTGCCAGCGTATGCGCGCGGCGCGCTCGTGCCCAGCATCGTGCATATCGGCGTGGGCGGGTTTTTTCGCGCCCACCAGGCCGTGTACCTCGACGACTTGCTGGCGCTCCAAGGCCAGGAGCATGCGCAGTGGGGCTATTGCGGCGTGGGCTTGCTGGCGCATGACGCGGCCATGCGCGACGCCATGCAGGCGCAGGATGGCTTGTACACGGTGGTCGAGCGCAGCGCGGCCGGCGATAGCGCGCGCATCATCGGCAGCATCGCCGAATACCTGTATGCGCCCGACGAGCCGCAAGCCGTGCTGGATAAGCTGGCCGACCCTGGCACGCGCATCGTCGCGCTGACCATCACGGAAGGCGGCTACTACGTGAACCAGGGCACGGGCGAGTTTGACGCCGGTCATGCCGACATTGCGTACGAACTGGCGCACCCGGAGGCGCCGCGCTGCTCGTTCGGCTACCTGGCCGCGGCGCTGGCCCTGCGCCACCAGCGTGGCCTGGCGCCGTTTACCATCATGTCCTGCGATAACCTGCAAAACAATGGCGACGTGACGCGCAAGATGCTGCTGGCCTTTGTCGCCCTGCGCGACGTGGAGTTGGCGCGCTGGCTGGCCACGCACGGCAGCTTCCCCAACAGCATGGTCGACCGCATCACGCCGGCCACCACGGACGAACACCGGGCGCTCGTGCGCGAGACCTTCGGCATCGTCGACGCCTGGCCCGTCGTGTGCGAGCCGTTCCGCCAGTGGGTCATCGAAGACGAATTCCCGCAGGGCCGGCCGGCCTGGGAACAGGTGGGCGCGCAGATGACGCACGACGTGCTGCCGTATGAAAAGATGAAGCTGCGCTTGCTCAATGCCAGCCACCAGGCCCTGTGCTACATTGGCATGCAGCTCGGTTACACGTTTGCGCATGAAGCGATGACCGATCCTGGCATCCGCCTGCTCGTACGCCGCATGATGGATGAGGAAGTGACGCCCTTGCTGGATGTAGTGGAAGGCATCGATCTGGAGCGGTACAAGGCTACCCTGATCGAGCGCTTCTCGAATCCGGCCGTGCGCGACCAGCTGGCGCGCATCGGCACGGAAGGTTCGGCGCGCATCCCGAAATTCGTGCTGCCGTCCGTGCGCGAAGCGCTGGCCCGGGGCGGCGCCATCACGCTGCTGGCGTTTACCGTGGCGTGCTGGTTCCGCTACCTGGAAGGCCACGACGAGCAGGGACGCGAGATGCCGTTGAACGATCCGTACGCGGTGCGCCTGCGCGCGCTGGCGCTGCAGGGCGGCGCGGACGCCGCGGCGCTGCTGTCCTTGCGCGAGCTGTTCGGCGACCTGAGCGACACACCGGCCTTCACGCAGGCGGTGGGGCAGTCGCTGGCCGGCCTGTATGGGCTGGGCGCGCGCGCGGCGCTGGAACAGATTGTCGCCTGACGGGGGAGGGCGCGCCATGCAACGCAAGGCCGAATATCCGCAACCGCAGATGGAGCTGGAACAGCAGCGCGACGCCACGCCCGGCTTCGAGCCGAAAGGCAGTTTCGGCTTCATCCGCTACCTGGAGCACGGCTTTCCGAATTCGCTGGTGCGCTGGCATTACCACGACGAGTATGAGCTGCACCTGATCGTCGAGAGCAGCGGCAAGGTGTTTGTCGGCGACTACATCGGCCAGTTCGCGCCCGGCCACCTGGTGCTGACGGGGCCGCGCGTGCCGCACAACTGGGTGTCGCTCGGCACGCCCCCGGAAGGCGTGGCCTTGCGCGACATGGTGATCCAGTTTTCGCACGCGCCGCTGGCGTCGATGGCCGCCGCCATGCCCGAGTTGAAGGATATTTTCCCGCTGCTGCAGCGCGCCCTGCATGGCGTGGAATTCTTTGGCGTCAGCGAACAGTCGCTGCGGCGCTTCCGGCGCATCCGCGACAGCAGCGGCTTGCCGCGCCTGATCGAATTTTTGAGCCTGCTGGGCGAACTGGCGCAGACCAGCGACTACCAACTGCTGTCGACGGTGCCCATGCAGTCGAGCGACGACGACGTGGCCCTGGCGCGCATCAGTTCCGCCATCAACTTCATCGTGCACAATTACAGCAGCCAGTTTTCGCTGAAACAGCTGGCCGAGCAGGTGGACATGCCCGAGCGGACGTTTTCGCGCTTCTTCCGCCACGCCACGGGCAACAGCTTCACGGACTTCGTCAACCGCCTGCGCATCAACAAGGCGTGCCAGCTGCTGATGGAAACGGAGCGCTATGTCAGCAACATCTGCTACGAGGCGGGATTCAACAACGTGGCCAATTTCAACCGGCGCTTCCTGGAATTGAAGGGCATGACGCCGAAGGAGTTTCGCCAGCAGGCGCTGGGCCGTTTTGGCGAGTGAGGCTTTTTGAGGTACATTGGATGGCACAGGCGGGGACAGCCTGGGAGAGACGAGCATGGAACACCTGTGGCAGAAGGACAGCGAGCGCAAGGCGCCCGAACTGGAACGCGAAAGCTATGACGGCATCATCAATTACCTGGAACACGGCTATCCCAGCTCGCGCGTGCGCTGGCACTGCCACGAGGAATACGAGCTGCACCTGATCGTCGCCACCAGCGGGCGATTGTTCGTGGGCGACTATATCGGCGAGTTTTCGCCCGGCCACCTGGTGCTGACGGGCCCGCGCCTGCCGCACAACTGGATTTCCAACGTGATGCCGGAAGGCGGCGTGGCCCTGCGCGACATGATCGTGCAATTCGCCCACGCGCCGCTGGCGGGCGCCGCGCGCGTCATTCCCGAATTGCGCGAGTTGCTGCCGCTGCTGGAGCGCTCCAGCTATGGCGTGGAGTTTTTCGACATGGGCGCGGAAGCGGAGCGGCACCTGGCGCGCATCCGCGTCACGCATGGCGCCGAGCGTTTCGCCGAATTCGTGCAACTGATGAGCAAACTGGCGCGCACCGCCAATTACCGCTTGCTGTCGAGCGCCTCCCTGCGTTCGTACGACGACGATGCGACTCTGGCCAAGGTGAATGCCGTCCTCAACTACATCACGGACAATTACCGCGAGCCGATTTCGGCGGAAATGCTGGCCGAGCAGGTGGGCATGTCGCTGAGTAAATTCTCGCGCTTCTTCCGCAAGGCGACGGGCAACAGTTTTACGGATTTCATCAGCCGGCTGCGCATCAACAAGGCGTGCCAGCTGCTGATGGATACGGACCAGTATGTGTCGAACGTCTGCTACGACGTGGGTTTCCAGAACGTGGCCAACTTCAACCGCCGCTTCCTGCAGGTGAAGGGCGTCACGCCGAAGGAATTCCGGCGCCAGGCCGATGGCCGTTTTGGCGGCATCGGCGGGCCCGTGGCGGATATGCCACAGGCCTAGCCGCTGTCATTACCTTGTCACTTTGATTAGTTATGCTCCACGGCTACTCCACCCACCTTAGCCGAGGAATGCATGAATACTGCCGTAACGCCGATCCCGAAACTGACCCTGTTGGCCATCGCCGCCGGCCTGGCCCTGGCCGCGTGCGGCGGCAGCGACAATCCGCCGGCGGAGCCTTCCAAGCCCGTGGCGCAGACGGGCGTGTTCCTCGATGGCGCGGTGGAAGGACTCGATTACGTGGCGGGCAGCGCGGCCAAGGCCAGCACCAATGCCAAGGGCGAATTCGTTTGCAATCCGGGCGAGACGGTCGCCTTCAGCGTGGGTGGCCTGGCCCTGGGCTCGGCGCCGTGCGGCGCCGTCGTCACGCCGCTGGCGCTGGCCGCCAGCACGAATGTGGCGGACGACAAGGTCGTCAACCGCCTGCTGGCGCTGCAATTGCTCGATGACGACAGCGATCCGTCGAACGGCATCAGGCTGACGGCCGAAGTGAAGGCTGCGCTGGCCGGCAAGACCCTGGACTTCGCCGCTGCCCCGGCAGCTTTCAACACGGCCCTGGCCGCGCATCTGGCAACGGTGGGCGCGAAATTCGCCGGCCGCACGGTCGATGCGGAGCGCCGCGCCCTCGTGCGCGAGCATTTCGAAGACACCCTGGCCTCGAAAGCGGGCGCGCCCGTCAACGAAGCGCTGACGCAAGCCAATCCGTTGGGCGAAGTGAAAGTGACCGTGACGCGCTACCAGATCCAGGCGGCCGACAAATTCTACGTGCCGTACGAAGGCGCGAACGCGAAGATCAAGGGCGAATTCCCGAACGGCTTCCTGCCGTCGTACGGCTCGGGCCTGGCCTACAAGGGCAAGAATGCGGCCGGTGACCTGGAATTCTATGGCTTGACGGACCGCGGCCCGAACGGCGACGGCCCGCTGGTACCCGATCCCTCGGGCAAGGGCACCATCGGCAGCAAGATCTTCCCGTCGCCCAGTTTTACTCCGTCGTTTGGCGTGATCACGGTGGGCAAGAATGGCGCCGTGCTGGCATCGAGCACGCCGATCAAGGTGTCGGCCACCGTCAACAGCTCGGGCTTGCCCGTGCCCGTGGGCGCGGTCGGCAATTCGGCCGAGATTCCTGTCATGGATGCGATGAAGTTCGACGCGACGGGCAAGGCCGTGTTCAACGCGGGCGGCCTCGATTCGGAAGCCATCGTCGTCGATGCGAAGCGCAATGCGCTGTGGGTATCGGACGAATACGGCCCCTTCATCATCAAGATCGATGCGGCCACGGGCGTCATCCAGGCCAAGTACGAGCCGGGCAAGGGCTTGCCGGCGCTGTTCGCCAAGCGCCGCGCGAACCGCGGCATGGAAGGCATGACCCTCGACACGAGCAACGACAAGCTGTACGCCTTCCTGCAAAGCCCCTTGAGCGACGGCACGGCCATGTATTCGGTGACGAAGAAGGCGGAGCAGGTGGAACGCTTCGCCCGCTTCACGCGCTGGATCGAATTCGACCCGGTGACGGGCACCAGCGGCAAGATGTATGCGTATCCCTTGAATGCGGCCGACTACCAGGATGGCCGCACGGGCAACGCCAAGCTGGGCGACATGGTGGCGCTGGGCGGCGGCAAATTCCTCGTCATCGAGCAGGGTGCCGCGCCGTCGGGCAAGGTGTTCAATAAACTGATGCTGGTCGAATTGAAGGGCGCCACGGACATTGCGGCCGCTGCCTTCAACGCGACGACCTCGGACCTGGAAAAAAGCAGCATGGGCGGCGCGGCCGTGAATGGCGCCGACTGGGCCGCCGTCACGCCGCTGAAGAAAACCCTGCTGCTGGACTTGAACGCCATCGGCTGGGCGGCGGAAAAGGCGGAAGGCCTGACCCTGATCGACGACTCCACCATCGCGCTGGCCAACGACAATGACTTCGGCCTGAAGACGAAGATCTTTGACGCGAATGGCGTGGAAGTCGATGGCGCTGACGTCACCAAGTGCACGGTCGATGCCAACGGCACCATCGTCACGAGCAGCGCGGCCGGCTGCAACGCCGCCAACACCATCCGCGTGGCGCGCGGCGACGACCGCGAGCGTCCTAGCCGCTTGTGGATCGTGAAGTTCGCCAAGGCGCTCAATACGTATTGATGGCGTATTGATTTGGCTTAATTGATGGATGAAAAAAAGCCGCACAGTGCGAACTGTGCGGCTTTTTTACGCTGGAACAGGCTTATTTTTTAGTGTAGGTATTGAGCCAATCGAGCACCGTGTGATGCCACAGCAGCGAGTTCGCTGGTTTCAGTACCCAGTGGTTCTCGTCCGGGAAGACCAGCAGCTTGCTCGGGATACCCTGGCGCTGCAGCGCCGTGAAGGTGCCGAGGCCTTGCGCGGTAGGGATGCGGAAATCCAGGTCGCCCTGTACCACCAGCATCGGCGTCTTCCAGTTCTTCACGAAGTTGACGGGGTTGAACTGCTCGTGCTTGGCCGGCGCGTCGTAGTACGGGCCGCCGTTTTCCCACTCGGTGAACCACAGTTCTTCCGTCGCGTAAGCCATGCCGCGGTTGTCGAACACGCCGTCGTGGTTGACCAGGCACTTGAAGCCGTCTGGCCAGTTACCGGCGATCCAGTTCATCATGTAGCCGCCGTAGGACGCGCCCAGCGCGCAGCTGCGCTCGCGGTCCAGCCACGGGAACTTCTTGGTGGCCGCTTCCAGGCCCTTCTGCAAGTCGACCAGCGGCTTGCCACCCCAGTCGCCGCTGATGGAATCCGTGAATTTCTGGCCATAGCCGGTGGAACCGTGGAAGTCGATGAAGACGGTGGCATAGCCGGCGCCCGCATACACTTGCGGGTTCCAGCGGTAGCTCCAGCTATTGCCAAAGCTGCCTTGCGGGCCGCCATGCACCAGGAAGGCAACCGGATACTTTTCGCCGGCCTTGGCATTCCATGGCTTCATGACGTGGCCGTAGACGGTTTCGCCATTCGCGCCCGCGAACGAGAACTGTTCATATTCGCCGAAACGCACGTCGGCCAGGGCCGCCGCATTCTGCTTCGTCAGCTGCACCATCGGCGCGTTTTCCGACTTCGCGTCGAGCTTGCGCGTGTACAGCTGCGCGCCCGAGGCCAGATTCGCTTGCGCCAGCACGATGGTATTGCCGCGCACGTCGAAGTCGCCCACGGCGCCCTTGCCCGTCAGCGCAGCGACCTTGCCGCTGGCCGCGTCGATGTGGAACAAGCGGTGCTGGCCCACGTCATCGGCGGCGACGAGGAAAGCCTTGCTGTCCGGCGTCCAGCGGAAGTCGGCCACGGAACGGTCCCAGTCATCGGCCAGGGTGCGCTTCTTGCCGGTGGCGACATCCATCAGCACCAGATGAAAACGGTCCGCTTCGAAGCCCGGCTTGGTCATGGCGACATAGGCCAGGGTGCGGCCATCGGGCGACCAGGTGGCTTTCGCATCCCAGGCCGGATTGTCGGCCGTGAGGTTGCGCGGCGCCTGGCCGCCGATAGCAGGAATCGTGTAGACATCGAAGTTGGTCGACCACGATTCCGTGCGGCCGGCCACGCGCACGGAGAAGGCCACCGTCTTGCCGTCCGGGCTGAAGTGGTATTCGCCATTGTCGCCGAACGGTTTCGATGGCGCGTCGCCATCGAGGGTGCCGCTCAGGCTCACGGGCGCGGCGCTGACCTTGCCCGTGGCGTCGATCGGCGCCGAGTACAGCGCGTTGCGGCGGCCATCGGCCCAGGTATCCCAGTGGCGCACGAACATCTGGTCGTAGACCATGCCGCTGGCCTTGTTTTTGGCTTTGTCATCGAGGCGCTTCTTCGTGCAGGCGAGGTCCGCGCAATCGAGGAAGACGCCCATACTGAAGGCCAGGCGGTCGCCCTGCGGCGACAGGCGGTAGGTGTCGACGTCCAGCGCCAGGTCGGTGACCTTGGCCGCTTCGCCGCCGTTCAGGGGCAGTTGCCACACTTGCGAGGAGCCGGAGCGGCCGGACAGGAAGTAGATGGCGTCGCCGTTCGGCGACCATTGCGGATCGCTGGCGCTGGCATCGCCGCGCGTGAGCTGGCGTGGCGCCGCGTTCGGCGCGCGCAGGTCGATCATCCACAGCTGCGTGTTGCCGCGGTTCTTGTCCAGGTTGGTGGTGCGCACCGTGTAGACGACGCGCGTGGCGTCCGGCGACAGCACGGGGCTACCCACGCGCTCCATGGCAACCATGTCTTCCACGGTGAAACCGCGCGGCGCAGCCAGAGCCGGCACGGCGGCGGTGGTGGCCATGGCGGCACTGAATGCTCCCAAGAGCAGCAGACGTAAACTCATTCAAACTCCCGATTTTTATGACGACGTTATCGATATGGTATTGACGTGGCCGGCTGTACCGCCGGCAGCCCGACATCATAGCAATAAAGACGCGCCTGCTGCGGGAGTTGACCGCCGGTTAGCCGGCCGGCAGTGCCAGTTGGTCGAGCGCCACGTGGCCCAGGAAGCCGCCCTGGCTGACGGCCGGCAAGCCGTCCTCGATGGCGTGGGCAAAGCGGATGCCGGGGTCCTGTTCCAGCGCCGCCAGCACGCGCGCCGTGTCCGGATAGTCTGCCAGGCGCGCCAGCTGCAGCGGTTCGGCCCAGCGCGCCGTGGCGGCCAGGTAGGCGTCGGCGATGGTGGGGGCGGTATCGGAAGCGAGCCAGGTGCGGCCGGCGAGCAGGCGCTCCAGGTGCGCCAGGCTTTTGTTGACCTTCTCGACCGCCATCTCGCGCCAGACGGCCGCGCGCGCGTCGGTTTCCGGCGCGCGCGCGGCCTGGAAAGCGGGCATGAAGGCTGCGTGGAAGGTCGTGTGCAAAAACGACAGCACGCTGTTCAGGCGGTCGTATTGCGGCGTGCCCTGCGCAAAGCCCAGGCCGCTATTGGGTGCGCGCGCGGCGATGTGCAGCAGGATCGCCATGCTTTCCAGCAGCGGCGCGCCCGCGTGCGTGAGCAGGGCGGGCGTCTGGCCCAGGGGATTGATGGCGAGAAAGGCGGGATGCTGCTTGCTGGCCGGATCGCGCGCTTCCACGCGGGCCAGGCGATACGGCAAGCCGCTCCATTCGAGGGCGGCGATGGCGGCGAACGAGCAGCCGAACGGCACGCTGTAGATCAGGGTGGTTTCCATGCTGGAGCTCCGGTGAGATAAAAGAAGGGCAGTCTAATCGCGATGGTTACTATTTGGAAGAAGGCAGAATAATGTGGTATAGGTACATTTTTTATACCAAGTGGGAATCCAACCATGAAAGACAATGTCTCCGGCTGCGCCGTGGAAGAAGCCATGCGATTGCTGGGCGGGCGCTGGCGCATCGTGCTGCTCAGCTATCTGATGGCGGGGCCGAAGCGCTTCAGCGAAATCCGCCGCGCCGTGCCGAATATCTCGCAGCGCATGCTGACCCTGGACTTGCGCGCGCTGGAAGAGGCGGGCTTGCTGACGCGCACGATTTACGCGGAAGTGCCCGTCAAGGTGGAATACCGGCTGACGGACGAGGGCTTGCGCTTGCGGGAGCTGGTCGAGATGCTGCGCGCCATCGGCTTGCGCCTGCGCGGACAGGCGGACGGGGGCGGCGCCTTTCTCGCGCCCGATGGCGACGATCACTCTCAATAGAAACAACTGTCTTTATGTAAAGTGCTAGACTGCCGGCCTTTGCTCACTACTCTCGACACCCATGCGCCTGACTTCCCTCGCCCTGACCGCCGCCGCCCTGTTTGCCGCCTTGCCGGCCCAGGCGGCCACCATCCCGACGCTCGAACAAATCCACGCCGCCGTGCAGGTGGGCGTGGCCAAGACCCGGGCCAAAATGCAATCGACTGTGACGGTACCGATCGCCGTCAAGGTCACCAGCTTGACCGGCTGCCAGGATTCGCAGGAAGTGCCGGGCGAAGTGGTGTGCCTGGTCGCCATGAGCGCGGGCATGCGCGATGCTTTCATGGTACTGCCGCTGCGTAACGAGAACGGTACCTGGGTGGGCGTCGAACGCAAGGATGCCAAATTCGCGGGACCGTCGCCGGCCGAGGCGCAAGCGATGATACGCGCCTGGGCCAAGGAAGAAGTGGCGCGCAATCCGGAAGCGGCCAAGGATGTGCAGATGCAGGAAGCGCAGAGCACCATGCAGGTCAAGGCCATCAACGAGTGCGAGGTCAAGCGCAAGACGGGCTATCTGGTCTGCGATACGGAATTGAGCGTGCCGAGCCGTCCGGAAGCCATCAAGACGGAACTGACCTTCATGCTGGAAAACGCCAACTGGCGCTACGTGCCGCGCTAAGCCGCCGCGTTGTTTGCCGCCGGGACAGTCACGCTGTTCCGGCGCCGTTCCCGCCATTCCCCTGCGGCCACGCTGCCGCCTGCAATATTTGCAGATTCGCAAGGCAATTTCGCCAGTGAAAATTGCCGATTTAAATTAATAATTAGATATTAAAATTAATGTATCGGTGCAGACTGCCGCCGGCTTCCTGCCGCCTTGCATTTGCCCGCTTCCCCGTGCCTGCACGGGCTACCTTTGAGGATGTGACCATGCGACTCAATCTTCCCGTCAGCGATACCGAAATCAACCTGAGCGATACCGAGACCATCGTCTCGACTACCGACTTGCAAGGCAATATCACCTATGCCAACCCGTATTTCATCGCCGTCAGCGGTTACAGCGCGGAAGAATTGATCGGCGCGCCGCAGAACATCCTGCGCCATCCGGACATGCCGGTCGAAGCGTTCGCCGATTTCTGGGCCACCATCCGTTCGGGGCGTTCGTGGAGCGGCATGGTGAAAAACCGCTGCAAGAATGGCGATTACTACTGGGTGCTGGCGAACGTGACGCCGGTGGTGGAAGACGGCGTGGCCGTCGGCTACATGTCCGTGCGCACCAAGCCCACGCGTCAGCAGGTGGCGCAGGCCTCGGCCCTGTACGCGCGCATCAAGGCGGGGCAGGCCGACGGCATCGTCATCAGCCAGGGCGCGGCCGTGCGGACGGATTGGCTGGCCAGGTTCGCGCGCCTGCGTGACTTGCCGCTGGGCAAGCGCATCGGCTGGAATCTGGGCTTGCTGAGCCTGGTATTGCTGCTGCAACTGGCGTGGAATGCGGGCCTGCTGCCGGCCGGCGCGGCCGGCTGGCTGACGGGCCTGTCCGTGGTAGCCTTGGGCGCGACCCTGTATTTCTGGCACAGCCTGCACCGCGCCGTGCTGCAACCGTTGCAGCAGGCGCGCCAGGCTTGCGACGTGATGGCGGGCGGCGACCTGACGGGCGAGCTCGACACCACGAGGCGCGACGAGATGGGGCAACTGCTGCGCTCCCTGCGCCAGCTGCGCGTAAACTTGCATTCCATCGTCGGCGACGTGCGCGGCAATTTCTTGCGTATCAGCATGGCCAGCCAGGAAATCGCCGCCGGCAATATGGACTTGTCGGGCCGCACGGAAGCGCAGGCGTCGGCCCTGCAGCAGACGGCGTCGAGCATGGAGCAGCTGGCGGCCACGGTGCAGCAAAACAGCGGCAACGCCGTGCAGGCCAGCGACATGGCGGGCAAGGTCCACGGCCTGGCCGGGCGCGGCGGCGAGATCGTCGGCCAGATGGTGAGCATGATGGCCGATATTGACGCTTCATCGAAGAAGATCGGCGACATTACGGGCATTATCGAAGGCATCGCCTTCCAGACGAATATCCTGGCCCTGAACGCGGCCGTGGAAGCGGCGCGCGCCGGCGACCAGGGGCGGGGCTTTGCCGTCGTGGCGGGCGAAGTGCGCAGCCTGGCTCATCGCAGCGCGGCGGCGGCCACGGAAATCAAGCAATTGATCACGGCGTCGTTGGCGCAGGTGCAGGCGGGCGCGAAGCTGGCGCAGCAGGCGGGCGCCAGCAGCGCCGAAATGCTGGGCGCCGTTCAGGGCGTGCACGGCATCATGGAAGAGATCGCCTCCGCTTCGCGCGAGCAAAGCCACGGCATCGGCCAGGTCAACATGGCCGTCACGCAGATGGATGAAGTGACGCAGCAGAACGCGGCGCTGGTGGAGGAATCGGCGGCCGCCTCGGCGTCGCTGCAAGACCAGACCTTGCAGCTGGAGCAGGCGATGGCCTTGTTCAAGCTGGAACGGCGGCGCGGCGGCCAGGCAGGCTCCGCCACGCCCCCGCGCACGGGGGAGCGCCGGCGTGCTACAGCAGGTGCTCTGACAACGCCTTGAAGGGAACCTTGGGCACGAGAAAGGCAAACGGCTGGGAGACGGGCGGCAATTGCGCCAGCAAGCCGCAGTCGGCGCGCAAGGCCGTCAGCGCTTGTACTTGATCCAGATCAACGGGCAAGTCGATTTCGCCGAAGACCAGCTTGCCGTTGCGCGGCACGTGCGCGATGGCCGCATCCTGGCAGGCGAGGAAGGCGACGGCGTCGCGCCAGTTGCCGAACAGCGCTTGCCAGCCGGCATCGAGGGCATGGTCGGTCACGATGTCCGCCTGCACGTCCAGCGATGGCGCGCTGCCGGCGCCGCTTGTAACGCTGCAGCGCGCTTGCGTGGCCGTGACTTCCAGCGTCATGCCGGCGGCCAGGTGGGTCGGCAGGATGTCGCTGAACAGCCGCGTGCCCAGCGCATGCGGCAAGCTGTCCATGATGTTTTTCAGAAAGTACACGCAGGGCACTGCCGGCGCGCCCGCGGGCGTGTGGTCCAGATATACACGCCAGTTGCTTTGCAATGGAGACGGTAGCATCCGGCGCAAGGGGCCGAGCAGGGCCGGACCGAAGTGCCCGTGACGGTAGGTCAGCACGGTAAATGGCGTCTTGCCGTCGCGCTGCCACAGGGTCGCGCCGGGGGGCAGCAGTTGCTGCGCGGCAGCGGCGTCGACCAGCCAGCTCACGTAGACGACGTCGCGCACGTCGCTGTGCAGGGTCAGGAAGGGCAGGCGGGATATGATCGCCTGGCGTGCGTTGGCAAAGCGCGTGGAATTGGCGAGCGCGGCAAACAGGCGCCCCGGCCAGCCCGCGCGCGGGTGGCGGTAAGTGTTGTCTTGCAATTGGGAACTTTCGGGGTAGATACCGGGGGAATACGCTGATGCAAAAGCACCCGTCCACATCATCGCGAGCGGCAGCGATGTGTGGCCGAGACGCGCAGCTGTGCTGGAGCACAGCGAGCATCGCAGGCCGCACAGGGCGCCGCGCAGCCGATGTGGGCGGGCGTCACTGTTATTGCATGTGCCAGCCGTGGCTGACAACGATCGACTGGCCGCTCAGGGCGTTCGACGGGAAGGCGGCCAGGAAGACGGCCGTTTGCGCCACGTCTTGCGTGGTGGTGAATTCGCCGTCGATGGTGTCTTTCAGCATGACTTTCTTGATCACGTCTTCTTCGCTGATGTTCAGCTGGGCCGCCTGTTCGGGGATTTGCTTGTCGACCAGCGGTGTGCGCACGAAGCCGGGGCAGATGACGTTGGCGCGGATGCCATCCTTGGCGCCTTCCTTGGCCACCACCTTGGCCAGGCCCAGCAAGCCGTGCTTGGCGGCAACGTAGGCGCTCTTGAACGGCGAGCCTTCGTGCGAGTGCACGGAACCCATGTAGATGATGGCGCCGCCGCGGCCCGCCTTGATCATTTCGCGCATGCAGGCGCGCGTGGTGAGGAAGGCGCCGTCCATGTGAATGGCCAGCATCTTTTTCCATTGCTCGAACGGGTAGTCGACGACGGGGCTGATGATCTGGATGCCCGCATTGCTGATCAGGATATCGATGCCGCCGAAGTGGGCGGCGGCATCGGCCACGCCCTTGTCCACTTGTTCTTCGCTGGAGACATCCATGGCGACGGCAAACGCCTGGCCGCCCGACTGCTTGATTTCCTCGGCCGTCTTGCTGGCCGCTTCCAGGGCCAGGTCGGCGATGACGACCTTGGCGCCTTGTTTCGCGTATTCAATAGCCATTTCCTTGCCGATACCACTGGCGGCGCCGGTAATCAGTGCGACTTTGTCTTTGAGTTGCATATTAATCCTTTGCATTGCGGGTTGGAGTGATCGTGGAAAACCTGACTATGCCAGTATAGCCAGAAAACGCGCCGCGCATGCCCCGCGCACGCCTATGGGGCTTGCTGCTGGTCAAGCTGCCTCTCTTGTATTTCCTGCAAGCGCCAGGCGCCGGGATTGGTGCCCGCCCAGGTACGGAACGCGTGGTTGAACGCGCTTTGCTCCTGGTAGCCGAGCAGGAAGGCGATGTCGACCAGCGACAAATCCGGCGCGCGCAGATAATCGCGCGCCAGGCCGTATCGGGCCTGGTCCAGCAGGGCCTGGAAGCTGGTGCCCGCGTCGGCCAGCTTGCGCTGCAGGGTGCGCGGCGTGACGGCCAGTGCGGCGGCAACGGTGGCCAGCCGCGCCGAACCGTGGCGCAAGCCCGCGACGATGGCCGCGTGGACTTGCGCGTCGATGGCGCCGCCGGTGTCGGTTTCAGCCTGGCGCTGCGCCAGCAGTTGTTCCGCATGCTGGCACAGCACGGGGTACAGGCTGACGTCGGCGTTCGGCACGGGCCAGTCCAGCAATTGCGCATCGAAGGTGGCCGTGTTGGCAGGGGCATTGAAGGCGGGCAGGCTGCCCAGCACGCGCACATATTCGTCGCGGTGCGCCGCGTGGCGCAGCAGCTCGCCGCCGCCATCGTGCGTGAATGCCAGGCGGGCCGGCGGCAGCGGCATGCCCGCCAGCCAGTCGCCGCACACGCGGATGCCGGCAAAGACGCTGTCGACCAGGTGCCGGCTGGCGCCCGGGTAATTGCTTGCCCAGCGGTAATGCGCGACGGCGCCGTCGCGCTGCAGGGTCGAGCGGCCCAGGTCGTGCGCCAGCCGTTCATAGCGGGCCGTCTGATCCAGCGCCTGGCCCACGTTGCTGCAACTGAGCAATATCAAACCGTAGGCGCTGTAGGTGCCCATGCGCACGCGCTGGCCCACGTGCAGGCCGAAATGCGCATCGCCCGCCAGTTGCGCGCCCGCATCGAGCAGGCGCACGTAGTCGCGCGCTGCCAGGCTGGCTGCGGACGCTTCCAGGCTGTGCGGCGCCACGCCGGCCGCCTGCGCCAGGGCGGCAACGGGGATGCCGTGCGCGCCGGCCGCTTCCAGCAGCGGCTGCAGATAGGCGCCGGCGACCCGGCCGTCAGTGCTTGTCATGATGGAACAATGCGATTGTCATGAAAAACCAATACCCTTGGCCTGTGGCGGCATATGCTGTTGAACAGGCAAGAACAGTATAGCAAGCCGCCGTGGCGCGCAACTGGCCGAACACAGGGGATGTCGATGCAACGCTGGAATGGCTGGGGAGACGAGAGCATCACGTATGCGCTGAGCGAGGACGCGCTGGCCTTCCTGGGCGAGCGCCTGGGGCCGGGCAGCGCCATTGCCGATGCCACCTTCGACGACGCCTGCGCGCAGGTGCCCGCTTCGCGCCTGGCGCCGCATCCGCTGATCGACACCCTGCCTGCCACGCGCGTGCGCCATGCGCTCGGTCAAAGCCTGCCCGACTGGTTTAAATTACGCCATGGCCGCATCGGCGCCGTGCCCGATGGCGTGGCCTTTCCCGACAGCGCGCTGCAGGTGCGCCAGCTGCTCGCGTATGCGCGCCAGGCGTGCGTGGCCGTGATTCCCCACGGCGGCGGCACCAGCGTGGCCGGGCATTTGACGGTGGCGGCGGGGCCGCGCCCCGTGCTGGCGCTCAGCCTCGTGCGCCTGTGCGCGTTGGGCCACCTGGACCGCGAAGCGCAGCTGGCCACGTTCGGCGCGGGCGTGTATGGCCCCGACCTGGAAGCGCAGTTGCGCGCGCACGGCTACACCCTGGGCCACTATCCGCAGTCGTTCGAGTATTCGACCCTGGGCGGCTGGATCGCCACGCGCTCGTCGGGACAGCAATCCTTGCGCTATGGCCGCATCGAGCAATTGTTCGCGGGCGGCGAAGTGGAAACGCCGGCCGGTACCTTGAGCATTCCCACGTTTCCCGCTTCCGCGGCTGGCATCGACCTACGCGAAATGGTGCTTGGCTCCGAAGGGCGGCTGGGCATCCTGACGCAGGCCACGGTGCGCGTCTCGCCGCTGCCCCCGTATGAAGCATTCCACGCCGTGTTTTTCGCCGACTGGGGCCAGGCGCAGGCTGCCGTGCGGACGCTGGCCCAGTCGCGCCTGCCCCTGTGCATGCTGCGCCTGTCGAATGCGCTCGAAACGCAGACCATGCTGACCCTGGCCGGGCACAAGAAGCTGGTGGGCTTGCTGGAGCGCTATTTGTCGCTGCGCGGCTGCGGCGAAGGCAAGTGCATGCTGATGCTGGGCGTCAGTGGCGAAGCCGGGCCGGCGCGCGCGGCCCTGCGCGGCGCCCTGGCGCTGGCGCGGCGGCACAAGGGCGTGCACGTGGGGCGGCACATGGGAGATAAATGGAAGCAGGGGCGCTTTCGCAACGTCTACCTGCGCAACGGCGCCTGGGAACACGGCTACGTGATCGACACGGTGGAAACGGCCGTCGACTGGCCGCGCGTGGCGCCCATGATGGCGGCGCTGGAGCAGGCGGGCACCAAAGCGCTGGCGCAGCATGGCGAGCAGGTGCACGCGTACACGCATTTGTCGCACGTGTACGCACAGGGCGCCAGCGTCTACACGACGTATGTGTACCGGCTGGCCGCCACGTTCGAGGAAAACATGGCGCGCTGGCGTGCCTTGAAAGACGCGGCCAGCGCCGCCATCGTCGCCAATGGCGGCACCATCAGCCACCAGCATGGCGTGGGCACGGATCACGCGCCATGGCTGGCGGCGGAAAAGGGAGAGCTGGGCATCGCCGCCATGCGCGCGCTGCTGCGCCAGTTCGACCCGCAGGGCATGATGAATCCCGGCAAACTGCTGCCTGAAGCGGGAGGCGGCTTGTGAACGGGGCCAGGCGCCGCGACGGGCTGCCCGCGCTGCTGGCGCGCGAGTGGGATATCTTGATCGTCGGTGGTGGCATCACGGGCGCCGGCATCCTGCTGGAAGCGGCGCGGCGCGGCTTGACGGCGCTGCTGGTCGAGCAGCGCGATTTCGCCTGGGGCACGTCGAGCCGCTCCTCGAAGCTGGTGCACGGCGGCTTGCGCTACCTGAAGCAGGGACAGTTCGCGCTGACGCGCGAGTCGGTGCATGAGCGGCAAGCCTTGCTGACGGATGCGGCGGGGCTGGTCGAGCCGCAGGGCTTTGCCTTTGGCGATTACACGGGCCGGAAGCCGGGCCGGCGCCAGTTCATGCTGGGCCTGGCCATCTATGACGTGATGGCGGGCCGGCGCGCGCGCCGCTATGTCGATGCGGCGGATTTCGCCATGCTGGCGCCGCATGTCAACCGCGATGGGCTGCGGGGCGGCATGTTGTACCAGGACGCCAAGACGGACGATGCGCGCCTGGTGCTGCGCGTGCTGCAGGAGGCGCGCCGCCATGGCGGCGTGGCCGTCAATTACCTGGGCGTGGCATCGCTGCTGCGTGACGATGGCAAGGTCGCCGGCGCCACCTTGAACGATGCGGTCGATGGCAGGGCACTCACAGTGCGCGCGCGCCTGGTGATCAGCGCCACGGGCGCCTGGGCCGACGGCTTGCGCGGCCAGGTGGGAGAACAGCCGAAACTGCGGCCCCTGCGCGGCAGCCATCTGCTGCTGCCGGCCTGGCGTTTGCCGCTGGCGCAAGCCGTCAGCCTGATGCACCCGCGCGATGGCCGCCCCGTGTTTGCGTATCCCTGGGAGGGCGTGACCCTGGTGGGCACCACCGATGTCGACCACGGCGCCAGCCTGGACCTGGAGCCGGCCATCACGCGCGGCGAACTCGATTACCTGCTGGCGGCGCTGCGCTGGCAGTTTCCGCAGCTGGCGCTGGGCGAAGACGATGTGCTGGCCACGTTTGCCGGCGTGCGCCCCGTGATCGACAGCGGCCAGCTTGACCCGTCGAAGGAAGCGCGCGAACATGCGCTATGGCTGGAAAACGGCTTGCTGACGGTGGCGGGCGGAAAATTGACGACGTTTCGCGTGATCGCCCTCGACGCCTTGCGCCGCGCCGCGCCGCTGCTGCCGGGCTGGCAGGCGGATTTGCGCCCCTTGCCGATCTTTGACCCGTCGTCGCCCTTGTCGGGCAAGGCCTTGGCGCTCGATGGCGAGCAGCGCGCACGCCTGCTGGGCCGTCATGGCGCGGCCGCGCAAGCGCTGTGCGATGCGGCGCAGGAGGGCGAACTGGCACCGGTTCCCGGCACGCAGACTTTATGGGCGCAGCTGCGCTGGGGTGCGCGCAACGAGGACGTGCAGCACCTGGACGACTTGCTGCTGCGGCGCACGCGCCTCGGTTTGCAGCTGGCCGGCGGCGCGCTTGCTATCATGCCGCGCCTGCGCGCCATCTGCCAGCAGGAACTGGGCTGGGACGATGTGCGCTGGGAGGAAGAGCAGCAGCGCTACCTGGCCCTGTGGCGCCGCCATTACAGCGTGCCGCAAGGCGCATGAAGCAACGATAAAAACTATAAAAGAGGAGAACATCATCGAGACCACCCTGTTTGGCCAGCCCCTGGCGCTGGGCGACGCCCGCATCACCTACGACAGCCTGTCGCCGCTGGACTTGCGCCAGCCCGTGGATGCCCTCGCCGACGATCTGGGCGAAGACCTGCTGCAAATCACGTGCGCGAATGGCGACATCGTCGACGTGGGCTGGTATCCGGCCTGGAATGCGCAGGGACGCTTGCGCGTGGTGGCCGTGCGGGGACAGGACTGGGACGCGCCCGTGTTCAGCGCGCAGCCGGACAAGGATCCGCAGGCGCTGCTGCAGGCGCTGCGCGCCGCGCTGGCCAGCGTGGGCTGAGCCATGACCTCTGCGGCGGGCGATGGCCCGTACATCCTCTCCATCGACAATGGCACGCAAAGCGTGCGCGCGCTGCTGTTCGACCGCGACGGCAAGCTGGCGGCCAAGGCGCAAGTCTTCCTGGAAGCGTATTACTCCGACCACCCCGGCTGGGCCGAGCACGACGCCGACGGCTACTGGCAAGCCGTATGCGAAGCGTGCCAGCAGCTGTGGCGCGGCACGGACATAGCCAAATCCTCGGTGGCCGGCGTGGCCGTCACCACGCAGCGCGGCACGGTGGTCAACGTGGATGAACATGGCGCACCGTTGCGGCCCGCCATCACCTGGCTGGACCAGCGCAGCACGCGCGACATTCCCCGGCTGGCTCCGTGGTGGCGCGCCGCCTTCCGCGCCACCCGTCTCGACGGCACGATACGCTACTTCCGCCGCGAGGCTGAAATCAACTGGATCAGCGCGCACCAGCCCGACATCTGGCGCCGCACGCACAAATTCCTGCTGCTGTCGGGTTTTCTGAACCACCGGCTCTGCGGCAACTACGTCGATTCGACGGGCTCGCAAGTGGCGTATATTCCCTTCGACTACAAGCGCCACGCCTGGGCCGGGCGCTTCGACTGGAAATGGCAGGCGCTGGCGATTCGACGCGCCATGCTGCCCGAGCTGGTAACGCCGGGCACGCGCATGGGCACCATCACGGCTGCGGCGGCCGCGGCGACGGGCATCCCGGAGGGTACCCCCTTGCTGGCGGCCGCCGCCGACAAGGCGTGCGAGGTGCTGGGCGCCGGCTGCGTCGAACCGCACGTGGCGTGCCTCAGCTACGGCACCACGGCCACCATCAACACGACCAACCGCAAGTATGTGGAAGTGACGCGCTTCATTCCGCCGTATCCGGCCGCCATGCCGGGCGCCTACAGCACGGAAGTGCAGATATTCCGCGGCTACTGGATGGTCAACTGGTTCAAGGAGCAGTTCGGCGACCGCGAACGGGCGGCGGCCGCCGAAGACGGCGCGGGCTTGTCCGCCGAAGCGCTGTTCGACCGCCTGGTCGAGGCCGTGCCGCCAGGCTCCATGGGCTTGATGCTGCAGCCGTACTGGAGTCCCGGCATCAAGGTGCCGGGGCCGGAAGCGAAGGGCGCCATGATCGGCTTTGGCGACGTGCATACGCGCGCGCACATCTACCGCGCCATCCTCGAAGGACTCGCGTATGCGCTGCGCGAAGGCAAGGAGCGCATCGAGCAGCGCAGCGGCATCGCCATCACGGAGCTGCGCATCGCGGGCGGCGGTTCGCAAAGCGATGCGGCCATGCAGCTGACGGCCGACATCTTCGGCTTGCCCGCCGCGCGCGCCCACGTGTATGAAAGTTCGGGCCTGGGCGCGGCCATCGCCGCTAGCGTGGGCCTGGGCTGGCATGCGGACTTTCCCGCCGCCGTGCAAGCCATGACGCGCAAGGGTAGGGTATTTCAGCCGGATCCCGGGCACAGCAAGGTCTATGAAAAACTGTACCGGCGCGTGTATTGCAAGATGTATGCGCGGCTGCAGCCCCTGTACCGCGAAATCGCCGACATCACCGGCTATCCTGAAAAGTGACCGGCTAGCGCAGGACGAGCGCTTTCACCGTCTCCCAGGCCGCGCTGCCCGATTGCGTGACGCGCACCTGGTTGCGGCCCCCTTCCTTGGCCACGTACAGGGCGCGATCGGCGGCGACGAACAGCGCTTCGCGGTCGTCCAGCTGGTGCGGGCGGATGGTCGCCACGCCGATGCTGACGGTGATCCACGGCGAGGTGATCGATCGCGGGTGCGGCAGTTGCAGCGCCTCGATGTGCGCGCGGATGGCTGCGGCCAGGTGCAGGGCGCCTTCGGCATCCGTGTCGGCGAACAGCAGGACGAATTCCTCGCCGCCGTAGCGGGCCGCCAGGTCGCCGGGGCGTGCGGCGTGCGAGGCGATGGCTTGCGCCACCTGCTGCAGGCAGCTGTCGCCGGCCGGATGGCCCAGGCTGTCGTTGTACAGCTTGAAGTGGTCGACGTCGAGCACCACCAGCGACAGGACGCCGCCGCCGCGCACGGCGCGCTGCCATTCCTTTTCCAGGAAGCTGTCGAAATGCCGGCGGTTGGCGATCTGCGTCAGCGGGTCGAGATAGGCGGCGCGCTGCAAGGCGTCTTCCGACTGCTTGTGGTGCGTGATGTCGTGCAGCAGGCCGATATACAGGGGCTGGCGCAGATACATGGGCGTCAGGGTCAGGTCCATGCTCAGCGCCTCGCCGTTGCGGTGGCGGATCGCCACTTCGCGCGTGCCGTGGTTGTGCGCTTTTTCCGGATTGGCCGCGTGCATGGTGAAGTAATCGAGGTATTCCTGCGTCACCAGGGGGCTGAGCAGCTCGCCGATGGAGCGCCCGGCCAGTTCGTTTTCGCGGTAGCCCAGGTACTGGTCGCAGGCCGGATTGGTGTACTGGATGCGGCCATCGGCTTCGATGATCAGCAAGCCCTCGGCCATGTTGTTGACGATGGTGCGCAGGCGCTCGGCCTGTTCCTGCTGGGTTTCATTGTTGCTGCGGATTTGCAACTGGGCGCGCACGCGCGCGCACACTTCGGCCATGCGCAGCGGCTTGCTGATGTAATCGACGGCGCCGCAGTCGAAGCCGGCCACCACGTCTTCCGTTTCCGTCTTGGCGCTCATGAAGAGGACGGGGATGCCCTGCGTCAGCGGGTGCTGCTTGAGGCGGCGGCACGTTTCGATGCCGTCCATGTCCGGCATCAACACGTCGAGCAGGATCAGGTCGGGGTGGGCGCGCTGAGCGATCGCCAGTGCCCGTTCGCCGGACGTGGCGACATAGGTTTGATAGCCTTGCTCGCTCATCAGCTTGCGCAGCAGCTCAAGGTTGGCCGGCGCATCGTCGACAATCAAAATGGCGGCCTCGCGCCGCTGGAAATGTCCCACACTGCCTGAACTCATTGCTTCCGGCCTTCTCGATGTACTTTGCGATGCCAGCGTTTGCTGCACTTTCAGGGATGCTGGCCGGGTTCAAATCTGCGACAGCGGTCAAATCATACCGCCTTGCCAATTTTTTGGGTAAAAAAATCGACCTTGTGCGAGGTCGTAAAATATTATTTTTATGCTATTTTTTGGAAATAAATACACGCAATTGCTGTCGTGAAGGCGGTTTTTGGGCGAAAAAGACGCGTGCCCCCTGAAGTTGGGGCAGCTGGGACACGCCCCGCGGCAGGCGGGGCGTGGGGAGTGCAATTACATTTTTGCGGCGATCAGTTTGCCGAGGATGGCGATGCCTACACGGATGCGTTCCGGCGGTACCGTCACGAACGACAGGCGCAGGGTGTGCGTTTCCGGCGTGTTGGCGTAGAACGGCGCGCCCGGCACGAAGGCGACCTTGTTGGCGATGGCTTCATCGAGCAGTTTCATCGCATCGATGTGCTTCGGCAGGGTAACCCAGATGAACATGCCGCCTTCAGGCTTGGTCCACGTGACACCGGCCGGGAAGTGTTCTTCCAGCGCCGACAGCATGGCCTGGCACTGGTTGCCGTACAGGCTGCGGATGCTGGGGATATGCCGGTCCAGGAAGCCATCCTTGATCACTTCATGCACGACCATCTGCGTCAGCTGCGACGTGTGCAGGTCGGCCGCCTGCTTGGCCAGTTCCAGGCGGCGCACCAGCGGCATCGGCGCCACCACATAGCCGAGGCGGATGCCGGGCGTGAGCACTTTCGAGAACGAGCCCATGTAGATCACGCCGTCCGGATTCATGTTGATCATCTTCGGATACGGCTCGCCGCTGTAGCTCAGGGCGCCGTACGGATCGTCCTCGATCAGCGGCAGGCCATGGCGGGCGCAGGTTTCCACCAGTTCCACGCGGCGCGCCACGGACAGGCTGCGGCCCGTCGGGTTCTGGAAGTTCGGCAGCGCGTACAGCAGGCGCGCACCATCAGCGACGGGGTTGACCGACGACGGCACCAGGCCTTCGTCATCGGTATCGACGGAAACGAATTCGGGACGGTAGACGGAAAACGCCTGCAGGGCGCCCAGGTAGCTGGGGGTTTCCACCAATACCTTGCTGCCTTCGTCGATCAGGACCTTGCCCAGCAAGTCCAGTGCCTGCTGCGAGCCGGACGTCATCAGCACTTGTTCCGGCATGATGGTGCTGCCGTTGGCGGACAGGGAATCGGCGATCCACTGGCGCAGCGGCAGGTAGCCATCGGTCGGGCCGTATTGCAGGGCGACCTTGCCATTGTTCGACAGGACCTTGTCGAAGGCGGTTTTCATTTCTTCCACGGGGAAGGTGGCGGGCGAGGGCAGGCCGCCGGCAAACGAGATGATCTCGGGACGCTGCGTGATCTTCAGGATTTCGCGGATGAACGAGCTTTGCAGCTGTTCCGCGCGTTCGGCAAAGCGCCATTGGATCGGATTCGGATTTTCAATTTTCATACGAGTCTCACAGAAGATGCCGAGCTGCGCCGGCTGGATTTGTTGGCCCGCTTGTGGCGGTGCATGCGCAAGCGGCGCCGGATAGGCGTCGCCGTGGTGCTGCGGTATTGTACGGCTTGCACGCCGCTCTGCCCATCCGCACGCGCAACGGCGTTGCAAATGGGCGTCAGGGAGCGTCACTTCAGCTTGCGCCCGATCCCTACCACGGCGATCACGGCGCCCGCAAACAGCAGGCTTTCACCCGTCAGGGGTTCGTGCAGCAGCAGCGCCGCGCCCAGCAGGGTGAGGAAAGGCTGCAGCAACTGCGTCTGTCCCACGCGCGCCACGCCGCCCAGCGCCATGCCCCGGTACCAGAAAAAGAAACCGATAAACATGGAAAACACGGAAATATAGGCAAAGCCCAGCCAGGCCGCGCTGCTGGCCTGCGCCATCAGCGCGCGCTGCGGCCAGGCGTTCCACAGCACCACGGGCAAGACAAATGGCACGGCCAGCAGCAGCGCCCAGGAAATCACATGCTGACCCGGCATGGCTTGCGCCAGGCGCCCGCCTTCGGCATAGCCGAGTGCGGCCAGCAGCACGGCGGCAAAGATCAGCCAGTCGGCCAGGTGGAAGCTGCCGCCGCCCTGGCGCAGCGCGAAGGCCACCACTAGCGCCGTGCCGAGCAGGGCCATCAGCCAGAAGCCCGGCGATGGGCGCTCCTTGCCGCGTAATACGGCAAACACGGCGGTGGCCAGCGGCAGGATGCCCACCAGCACGGCGCCGTGCGAGGCGGGCAGGCTGCGCATGGCGATCGACGTCAGCCAGGGGAAGCCCAATACGCAGCCCAGCGACACGAGCGCCAGCGGCAGCCATTGTTCGCGGCGCGGCATAGGCGCGCGCTGCTGCCATAGCCACAGTCCGGCCAGGACGGCTGCCACCAAGGCGCGGCCCAGGGCGACGAAGGTGGGGTCGAGTTCGGCCACCGCCAGCCGCGTAAAAGGCAGGGTCAGGCTGAAGAGGGCGACGGCGATCAAGCCCAGCAACAGGCCGGTGCGGTCGGCGCCGAGGCGCGGTGGATGGTTGGAAACGATGGTGCTGGTGTGCGAAGGCATGGGATTCCCGAGGCTGGCGTGACAAGGTATGGGCATGGATTAAACGGCCCGATACTGCTATCCTAGGGTGCAATAGCAATACAGTACAAATACACTTCCACGCATAATTTCACATACTGTGATGGCCATATGAGCAATACACTCCCTTTGCTGTCGCGCGTCTCGGGCGAAACCCTGATCGACCAGATCGTGCGCTCGCTGGCGGCGCGCATCGACGACAAGCTGCTGCGCGGCGGTGCGCGCATGCCGTCGATCCGCCAGTGCGCCGCCAGCCTGAGCGTGTCGTGCGCCACGGTGGTGGCCAGCTACGACAAGCTGGTGGCGCGCGGCTACCTGGAATCGCGGCGCGGCGCCGGCTTTTTCGTGTGCGAGCGCTCGCCCCTGAACACCCCCTTGCCGCCCGCTGGCGCGCAGGATGCAGCGGCGCAGCCGATGGACGTGGTGTGGCTGATCCGTAACATGTTCCGCCAGACGCCGACGATGTCCGCGCCAGGCTCCGGCATGCTGCCCGCCGAGTGGCTCGATGGCGACCTAGTGGCGCGCGCCTTGCGCGACGTCAGCCGCCAGCCCGGCAGTTTGCTGCTGGGCTACGGCGCGCCGCAGGGTTTCCTGCCGTTGCGCCAGCAGTTGCAGCTGAAGCTGGCGGGGCTGGAAATCGCCTGTCCGCCCGAGCAGATCGTCACCACGGTGGGCGTGATGCAGGCGCTGGACCTGGTGGCGCGCGAGTTTGCCCGCCCTGGCGAAACGATTTTCGTCGACGATCCCGCGTATTGGCTGATGTTCGGCGCTTTTGCCGCCATGGGCATGAATGTCATCGGCATCCCGCGCCTGGCCGACGGTCCCGATATCGCCGTGCTGGCCGAGCTGGCGGCGCTGCACCGTCCCAAACTGTATGTGATCAATTCGGTGCTGCACAATCCCAGTTCGACGTCGCTGTCGGCGGCCAAGGCTTTCCAGGTGCTGCGCCTGGCCGAACAGCACGATTTCCTCATCGTCGAGGATGACATTTATTGCGACATGCACCCGGGCGGCGCGGTGCAGCCGGCCACCCGCCTGGCCGCGCTGGACCAGCTGCGCCGCGTGATTTACCTGGGCGGCTTTTCCAAGAGCCTGGCGGCGAACCTGCGCGTGGGCTTCATCGCCACCTCTGCGGAGCGGGCGCAGCGCCTGGCCGACCGCAAGATGCTGGCAACGCTCACCACCAGCGACATCGGCGAGCGCGTGGTGTATAAAATCCTCTCGCAGGGGCTGTACCGCAAGCATGCGGAGCGCCTGCGCACGCGGCTCGACAAGGTGCGCGAGGGCACGTACCGCAAGGTCGAGCAGGCGGGCTTGCGCTTCGACCCGGCTTCGGCGGGCATGTTCGTGTGGGCCGATGCGGGCTGCGACACGAATGTATTGGCCGAAAAGGCGCTGGCCGAGGGCCTGGTGCTGGCGCCGGGCAGCCTGTTTTCGCCGCGCCAGCTGCCGTCGACCCGCATGCGCCTGAACCTGGCCACGGTGCAGGACGAGCGCATCTGGGCGTTTTTCGACCGCGCACTGGGGTAAACTGGACATTGCAGGACATTCGGCTGGGGCTCTTGAAATCGCTTGTACCATCCCCAACTCCGTAGAATCCGTCCCATCCACAAGACTATGAGGTAAAAATGGCTGTCTCCGAAAAGCAAACTCTGGGTTTTCAGACCGAAGTGAAGCAAATGCTGCACCTGATGATCCATTCCCTGTACTCGAACAAGGAAATCTTCCTGCGCGAATTGATTTCGAACGCGTCCGACGCGGCCGACAAGTTACGCTTTGAAGCGATCGATAACGACGCCCTGTACGGCAACGATCACGAATTGAAGATCAAGGTCAGCTTCGACAAGGATGCGCGCACCATCACCATTTCCGACAACGGCATCGGCATGACCCGCGACGAGGCGATCTCGCACCTGGGCACCATCGCCAAGTCGGGTACCAAGGAATTCTTCGGCAAGCTGTCGGGCGACCAGCAGCAGGACGCGGCCCTGATCGGCCAGTTCGGCGTGGGCTTCTATTCCGGCTTCATCGTCGCCGACAAGATCACTGTCGAAACGCGCCGCGCCGGCGTGGACGCCTCCGAAGGCGTGCGCTGGGAGTCGGCCGGCGAAGGCGATTACAGCATCGAATCGATCGACAAGCCATCGCGCGGCACGGACATCATCCTGCACCTGCGTGAAGGCGAAGACGAATTGCTGTCGAGCTGGAAGATCAAGTCCATCATCCGCAAATATTCGGACCATATCTCGCTGCCGATCGTGATGCAGAAGGAAGAGTGGGACGACGAGAAAAAAGAAACCGTCCTGAAAGACGAATTCGAAACCGTCAACCAGGCCAGCGCCCTGTGGGCCCGCAACAAGGCCGACATCACGCCGGAACAGTACGACGAATTCTACAAGCACGTGTCGCACGACTTCCAGTCGCCGCTCACGCACACGCACAACCGCGTGGAAGGCCGCAGCGAATACACGCAGCTGCTGTACATCCCGGCCAAGGCGCCGTTCGACATGTGGGACCGCAACAAGCGCGGCGGCATCAAGCTGTACGTCAAGCGCGTCTTCATCATGGACGATGCCGAGCAGCTGATGCCGACCTACCTGCGCTTCGTGCGCGGGGTGATCGACTCGGCCGACCTGCCGCTGAACGTATCGCGCGAAATCCTGCAGGAATCGCGTGACGTGAAAGTGATCCGCGAAGGCTCGACCAAGCGCGTGCTGGGCATGCTGGAAGAACTGGCGAACGCGGATGAGCAGGACAAGAAGGACAAGTACGCCGTCTTCTGGAAGGAATTCGGTCAGGTGCTGAAGGAAGGCATCGGCGAAGACGCGGCCAACAAGGAGCGCCTGGCCAAGCTGCTGCGCTTTGCCTCGACGGCCAACGACAGCGACGAGCAAATCACTTCGTTCGCCGACTACGTGGCCCGCATGAAGGAAGGCCAGGACAAGATTTATTACGTCACGGCCGACAACTACGCCGCCGCCAAGAACAGCCCGCACCTGGAAATCTTCCGCAAGAAGGGCGTCGAAGTGCTGCTGCTGACGGACCGTGTCGATGAATGGATGCTGTCGTTTATCCAGGACTTCGAAGGCAAGGAACTGGTCTCCGTCGCCAAGGGCGGCCTGGACTTGGGCGCGCTGGAAGATGAAGCGGAAAAGAAAGAGCACGAAGAAACGGAAACTTCGTACGCCGACCTGGTGGGCAAGATGAAGGCCGTGCTGGCCGACAAGGCCAAGGACGTGCGCGTGACGTTCCGCCTGACCGATTCGCCAGCCTGCCTGGTGGCCGATGAAAACGAATTGTCGGGCAACCTGCTGCGCATGCTCAAAGCTGCCGGCCAGAACGCGCCGGAATCGAAGCCGATTTTGGAAATCAACCCGAACCACCCGCTGGTGACGCGCTTGAAGTATGAAGATGCGGAAGGCGGCAAGTTCGGCGACTGGGCCAACATCCTGTTCGACCAGGCCATGCTGGCCGAAGGCGGTTCGCTGGCCGATCCGGCCAGTTTTGTGAAACGCCTCAACGAATTGCTGCTCAATTCGGCGAAGTAATCGCTTAGCTGCAAACGTCATCAAGCCGGCCCTTTCCTCGTGAAAGGGCCGGCTTTTTTTATGCTACAGTGCGCGATTATTTTATTTATGGAAAAAGCAATGGCGCATTGCCCGGCATGTGACAGTTCCAACATTCAACGCCTCTCCATGGTGCATGCCTCCGGCATTTCCGGCACCTCTACCCATATGTCGGGCAGGATCGATGGCGATTTCATCCACGGCCATGCGCATACGCGCAGCCAGACCTTGCTGTCACGCCAGGCCGCCGGGCCGACGATGCAGACCCACCAGAAGGCAGGGCTGATCGTGCTGGGCGTGATCATTTTTGTCATCGCCGCCGTCGTCTTTTACCAGGCCGGCGCGAATGGCCTGTTCTGGATCTTCGTGGCAGGGGGCGTCGTCTCCATCGCCTTGTCGCAAACGACCTTCGTCGCCAATTGGGACAAGGAGGCTGCCGCCTTGCAGGACAAATATGCGCGTACCTTCATGTGCCATGCCTGCGGCCACCGCTTCATTCCCGTACTCAAGCAGCCATGAAGATCCGGCTGATGGCGGGCCTGGGCGCGCATGCGCTGGGCTGTCTGCTGTTTATTGCCTTGAGCTGGCTGGGGTTTTATTTGTACACGCAGCTGTTCGGCAGCCTCGGCTCGCGCGGCGTGGCCGGCGGCCTGGCGCTGCTGCTGGTGTTTTACGTGTATGCGGGTACCAACCTGGTGCTGGCGCTGCTGCCGCCCGGCAGGGTGAAGCCGCTGCTGTGCGGCTTGCTGGGCGCGGCCGTGCTCGCGTATCTGTTGCCCCAGCATCCGCTGCGGGCGATTTACTTCAGCGTGCTGGCGGGCGGCTTGAGCTGGCTGGCCGTGCTGGCCGGCACGCGTTTAAGCGGATACCTGCGCGGCTGACAGGCCGTTGACGAAGGCGGCGACGGCGACGGCGGCCGCTTCCGGCGCCGCCTGCAGCAGCATGTGGGGCGCGGCGATGTCGGCCAGTTGCGCGCCGGGTGCCTGCCGCAGTATCTGCAGGGCGTTCGCCGGCGGCACCAGGCGGTCGTGCCGGGCGCGCAGATACAGCACCGGCAGGCTGCCGCGCGCGAAGCTGTGCGAGGCGTCGCTTTCCAGCACGGTGCGCAGGCGCTGGCGCAGCACGCTGGGAGGCACTTGCGCCAGCGCCGCTGCCAGTTCCGCCTGCAGTTGCGGCGTGGCGCAGGGTGCCAGCAGCGCGTGGCGCAGGGCGAAGCCGGGCATGGCGCCAAAGGGCACAAGGCCGAGCAGGTGGCGCAGTGGCGCCAGCATCGGGCGCGGATTGCGCACGAATGAACAGCATAGGATCAGGGCGCGCATGCCGGGCGGCGGATCGGCGCGCAGGGCGGCCCCCAGCGGCCCGGAAAACGATTCGGCCAGCACGACGAAAGGGCGGTCCTGCGGCAAGCGCTCGCGCACGAACGCTTCCAGCGCCGCGTAATCGAGTGGCGCGGCCGGATAGGCGATGGCCAGGGTATCGATGGCGGCCTGCGCGCGCAAGGCGGCGTCAAAGCGGTCGAATAGCCGGGCCGTGCCATCCATGCCGGGCAGGAGGACAAGCAGGGGCGAGGCGTGGGTTGGTGTCGTCATTGCGGCCATCATAGCAGCCGCGCCGGCATATGCGCCGTCCGCCAGCCGCACGGCATGGGCGCTGGCGCCATGCTAGAATCGCCAGCGCGCCCTGCGTGGCCGCAATTGCGGCCAAATCCCCGACAGACAGAATCATGCATATCATTTTTTCGAATTACCGTACTCTGGGCGGCGCCTTGCTGGCAGCAGCCTGCGTCCTCTCCCAGCCCGCCCGCGCCACGGCGGCGCCCTCCGCGCCGGCCGGGAAAAGCCTGTCCTCCCTGCTGGCCGGCGGCCCCTTGCCGCGCCTGAGTGATGATGCGCAGGTGCGGGCCGCCCTGTTCGATTTCTTCGGTTACGCGCGCGGCAGTTACACGGAAGACGATGAATTGCTGCTGGCGCAGGCGCTCGAAGCGATCAGCGAAAAGCGCGACGCCACGCGCACCGTGCTGGCCGACGGCCGCCAGTTGCTGGCGTCGATGAATGACCGCAAGCAGGGCCGCGAACGGGGTGCCATGCTGCTCGACAAGCGCGGCGCCATCATCGCTTTTGGCCTCGTCAACGGGCATTGCCACCTCGAGGGCCAGCCGCTGGCGAAAGTCTGCAATCCCGATCCGAGCGCGGTGTTGACGGTGTTCCACCGCAAGGGCATGCTGGTCGGCGAAGCGGCGCCCTTGCTGGCCTGGGCCCGGCAATTGCCGCCCATGCTGGCGCTGATCGCGGGCGACAAGGAAGCGGGCGCCGATGGGCAAAAGATCGCCAGCGTCGAATATGTGCTGGCGCAGCCGGCCCTGCCGGGCTGGAACCGCGCCCAGCTGCCGCCCGCCTATCCGCCGGCGCTGCTGCCGCTGCTGCTCGATAAGTCCACGGTGCTGACGTCGGCCGGCGCGGGCGTGTTTGCCTATCCGCTCACGCTGAAGGGCAAGAAACAGAACAATGTGCTGGACCATGCCGAAGGCCGCCCGCCGCGCGACCTGGAAGTGGCGCTGCGCAGCTATGCCAGTTTCGACACGGTGGTGGAGCGCTACCGCCAGCTGGCCAAGGGCGCCAGGCTGCAGCGCAACGAGCGCACGGCCTACCTCGATGGCGACATGGGACAGGGCAGCTACCGCGTCTACATCCGCAACACGGGCGCGGATGGCGTGATGATTGACGTGGCGCTGTGGCAGCGCAAGCTGGCGGCCGGCCGCTGATTTCAGCCAGGGCGCGCCGGTTCGTAGCCCAGTTGTACCAGTTGCGCGGCGATGGCGTCGTCGCGTGTTTTCCTGCCGGTGCGCAGGCGCGCATGCGTCAGGGACGCGGGCAAGCCATGCGCCAGCAATGCGTCGATGTCGAGCATGGTCTCGGATGCCGACAACTGGCGCAGGGCGGGCAAGGTGGCGAGGCCGGGCAGGCTGTCGAGCGTCTTGCAGGTGTGCAGGTTCAGGCGTTCGAGCACGGGATTGGCCCCCAGCGCGATCTGCCGCAGCTTGATCTGGTCTTCCACCCATAGCGCCTGCAGCAACGGGAAGCGGCCGATGTCGCCCAGCGTTTCCAGGCCGCGCACGCGTATCACTTCCAGTTTCTTCAGCAGCGGCGCCTCGATGTGGGTGAGCGATTCGCGGCCGCCCAGCTGCAACAGCAGCCTGTCCAGGCGGCCCATCTCCGAGATGAAATCCAGCGGCACCTTGTTCTTGATGCGGTACAGCGACAGCTCGTGCAGCGCCGGCAGGCCGGCCAGGGTGTCGATGCGCTGGTGGTGGCCTTCGAGGACCAGGCTGGCCAGGTGCGTATAGTGGCGCAGGGGTGCCAGGTCGATATTGTTTTTGGCCGACTCGCCCAGATGCAGGTATTCGAGCCCGCGCAAACTCTCCAGCTGCAGGATGTCGGCTTGCGCCAGCTCGTACACGCCCAGGCTCAGGCGCTTGAGATGCCGCAGCTCGCCCAGTGCTTCCAGATGGATGGCTTGCCGGTGATAATCGATGGACAGGCTGGCCACATGCGGCAGCGCGCGCAGGATGCTGGCATCGAACACCCTAGGGTCGTAGCCGTAGATGCGGATGGTCAGCGCCGTGCCGCAAGTGGCGGCCAGGGCGTCGAGATCGGCCAGCAGCGGCCCCGGTTCGGCCAGGGTATTGAACTGCACCAGCACCTGCTTGCCAGCGGCAATGGCGGCGCGGATCGCCACGGCGTCGATGCGTTCGGGGTTCTGGATGCACTGCGGCCGTTCTGCTTGCGTCATCGTCACAATCCTATGGGGTAGGTTACCTGCCTGGGGGGCGGACAGCCTTCCGGGCCCGGGAACGTCTGCTTGCCCGTGTCATCGTAGCGCTTGCCGCAATCGACGAGCACGCGCTTGCGGAAGGTGTAGATGCTGGCCACCTTGCCGTTCGGGTGGTAGCAGATATAGTCGCCGTCGCGGTCGGCCGACGCGTAGCTGTTCATGGTTTGGCCATTCACCGTGCGCGTGCTGTGGCCGCTGCGCGGCTCCGTGCATTTGAGCTGGCCGCTTTCGTAATACACGTTGAAGACGGATGTGTCGGCGGCGCGGTCGACCAGCAGTTCGTCCTTGCGCTTGCCGTTCGGGTAGTTCTCGTATCCTTCCTGGCGCTGGCCGTACTGGAAGGCGTAGTAAGACTGCGGCTTGCCGTCCGGGTAGTACATGTGGTGGTACTCGCACACGTCGTCGCGCGTGCTGCCGTACTCCTGGAAGGTGCAGCGGTGGATGTCGTTGAACAGCTGGCCGTCCTCATAGTACTCGCGCAGGTGCGTGAGCAGGCGGCCCTGGTCGATGACGGCCAGGCGTTCCGGCTTGCCGTTCGGGTAGTAGCGCGCGTCCAGCCCCTGCTTCTTGCCGTTGTCCCACAAGGTGTCGAGGCGCAGGATCTTGCCGCTGTCGTCGAACGCCTGTTCGCGCCCATCGAGCTGGCCGTTGCGGTAGGTGGCCGTGTAGACCACGTATTCCTTGCCCGCCGGGCCAAGATAGCGCGTGCGGCTGCCATCGAGCACGCCGGCCTGGTAGTGGTCGCGCACGCGCAGCGCGCCTTGCGCATCCGTGTCGACCGCCTCGCCCTGTTTTTTGCCCTGCACAAAAGTGACACTTTGCGTGACCTTGTCCTTGAGCCTGAGTTTCCACGGCCCGTCGCGCAAGCCGTCGATGAAGCTGCCGTCGCCGTCTTCCGTGATCCACGCGCCATGGCGCGCGCCGTTGACGTAGTTGCCGCGCGTTTGCAGCTTGCCGCCCATGCTGCGCTCGTGCGGGCCATTGAGCTGGCCGCCCGTGTAGGTGTCGAAGCCCGTCACTTCCTCTGCATCGGCATAGTTGACGACCGTCCAGCGGCCTTCGCGCTTGCCGGACCGGTACATGCCGCTCTCGCTCTGCCTTGGATAATCGAAGCGCCACAGGCCTTCCTGCAGGCCGTTGACGAAATGTCCCTTTTCGCTGCCTTCGTGCATGCCTTCGCGTACCCACAGTCCCTGGCGCTTGCCCTTCACGTACTGCCCCCGTTCGACCACCGAGCCATCGTCCCAGGCCAGGCTGTAAATGACGGACGGGCCGTCTGCGCTGCCCGTGAACTGCCGCGGCGCCGTTTCCCACGTCACTTGCCACAGGCGGTAGTTGGGCAGGATGCCCGCGCCCGCGTCGCTGTACAGGGTGTAGCTGGCCGTCAGGTAGTGGTCACCTTTTTTCAGGAATGTTTTCTTGTAGGTGATGGCGTCCTTGCCGCCAGCGGCCACGGGCTTGCCGTCATCGCTGTAGTAGCCGACGATGGTGCCTTGCGTATGGTCGATGGCGTCGAAGTCCGCATTGCCGCTCTTGCCCCGGGCGACGCTGTAGTCCATCGGCGCCAGTTTCGCCAGCGCGGCCTTGACCAGTCCCGCGTTGGGACTGGCGCTTTGCGCCGCGATGCGGTTCAGGGCCGGCTGCAAGCCATCGAGGCGCCGGTATTTGCCGGAACTGCGGTGGTAGCGGTAGGCGCGCAAGCCGTTCTTGTCGCCCTGGCGGAACAGCACCAGCATGGTTTGCACGCTGTCGTCCGTTTCCTGGTCCAGCGAGGCGTAGAAGACGGAACGGATGACGGCATTGCCGAACTGGTCGAGCAAAATCGGTTTCGCGCTGCCGCTCTTGCACTCGCAGTAATAGCCGTTGACGCCATCCTTTTCCTTGAGGAAGGCGATATCGAAGCCGCTGTCCTGGGATGCGCTGATGGCGGGATGGGCGAGGCTCTTGCCTTCATAAAAGGGCGCGCCGTGGGCCAGCGCGGAGCAAAGGAGCAAGGGCAGAAGCAGACGTTTCATCGTGTGGCTGGCGCCGGGGCGCCGCAATGGAAAGGCCACGATTCTGCCTGCGTTCTTACTTGTGGGCAAATATGCGCCTATCGTGCGCAGGTGCGTGTCCTGCGGGTCAGGGCTGGTGCGCGGCGCAGAAGTCCAGCAGCAGCTGCTCGCCGTCCGGCCACGGGCCGTAGCCAGCGTCGCCGTTGATATGACCGGCGTCGCCGATCAGGGTGAAATCGCTGCCCCAGGCCGCGGCAAACGCGCATGCGCGCGCGAAGCTGACGTAGGGATCATCGCCGCTGGCGACCACCAGGCTGGGGAACGGCAAGGCTTGCAGCGGCATCGGCGCAAAGCCCGTGGTGCCGGATGGGTAGGAGGGCGCTTCCACATCGCTGGGGGCGACGAGGAAGGCGCCGGCGATCCTGTGCGGCGAGCCGCTGGCCGCCCAGTGGGCCACCAGCGCGCAGGCCAGGCTGTGCGCCGCCAGCACGGGCGGGCGCTCGCAGGCGGCGATGGCGCGGTCGAGCTCCGCCACCCATGCGTCCTTGTCCGGCGTCTGCCATTGCCCGTGCGGCACGCGCGACCATTGCGGGTGGCGCGCTTCCCAGTGGGTTTGCCAGTGCTGCGGCCCCGAATTCCACAGGCCGGCCAGGGTCAGGACGAGAGGCGACATCATTTCTCCTTATAAATAAAATGCCAGACAAAATCGTAGCGAGCGGCAACGTATTGTGGCCGAGACGCGCAGTTGTGCGCATGCACAGTGAGCATCGCAGGCCGCAAGGCGCGCCGCGCAGTAGATTTGGTCTGGCATTTTTATAGCTCCGTGCGCAGGGCGAACAGCTCCGGGAACAATACCACGTCGAGCATCTTGCGCAAATAGCTCACGCCCGCCGTGCCGCCCGTGCCCGTCTTGAAGCCGATGATGCGCTCCACCGTCGTCACATGACGGAAGCGCCAGAAGCGGAAGGCCGTTTCCAGGTCCACCAGCTTTTCGGCCAGCTCGTACAGGGCCCAGTGTTTCGACGGGTCGCGGTAGACTTCCAGCCACGCCGCCTTGACCGACGCGTCGGAGGCGGTCGGCAGGGTCCAGTCGGCGTTCAGCCGCTCGGCGGAGATGGGCAAGCCGCTGCGCGCCAGCAGCTTGATCGACTCATCGTAGACGGATGGCGCGCGCAGGGCGGCGTCGAGTACTTTGTAGTTTTCCGGCGCCGTCGTATGCACGTTGAGCAGGGCGGCGTTCTTGTTCCCCAAAATGAATTCGATTTCGCGGTACTGGAAGGACTGGAAGCCGGACGAGGCGCCCAGGTAGGGGCGGATGGCCGTATATTCGGGCGGCGTCATGGTGGCCAGCACGTCCCAGGCATGCACCAATTGATCCATGATGCGCGCCACGCGGGCCAGCATCTTGAAGGCCGGCGCCAAATCGCCGCTTTGCAGGTTGGCGCGCACGGCGTGCATTTCGTGCAGCATCAGCTTCATCCACAATTCGCTCGTCTGGTGCTGCACGATGAACAGCATTTCGTTGTGGTTCGGCGACAGCGGATGCTGGGCCGTGAGGATGCGGTCCAGCGCCAGGTAGTTACCGTAGCTCATAGATTCGCTGAAATCCATCTGTGCGCCATGCCACTGCGCGTCCTGGGCGCCGGCATGCATGGGGCAGCCGCTGGTGTTTTCCTTGTTCATAGTCTTGTCGTCGCTCATGGGATGGTTCAGGTGACCGCATCGCGCTTGGCGGCGATGTCGTAGGCTCGTGTGTCGAGGATGTCGCGCAGGATGTCCACGGCATCCCATACGTCGGCAAAGCTCGTATACAGGGGCGTGAAGCCGAAGCGCATGATGGCCGGTTCTCGGTAGTCGCCGATCACGCCGCGCGCGATCAGCGCCTGCATCACGGCATAGCCGTGCGGGTGCGTGAAGCTGACCTGGCTGCCGCGCCGCGCATGTTCGCGCGGCGTGACGAGGCCCAGCGGATGGCTGGCGCAGCGCTGTTCCACCAGCGCGATGAACAGGTCCGTCAGGGCCAGCGACTTGCGGCGGATGGCTTCCATGCTCGTCTGCGCGAAGATCTCCAGGCCGCATTCGACCAGGGCCAGCGAGAGTATCGGCTGCGTGCCGCACAGGGCGCGGGCGATGCCGTCGGCGGGCGCGAAGCCCGGGTCCATGGCAAACGGCGTGGCGTGGCCCCACCAGCCGGACAGCGGCTGGCGGAAGCGCGCCTGGTGCTTTTCCGGCACCCAGATGAAGGCGGGCGAGCCGGGGCCGCCATTCAGGTATTTATAGGTGCAGCCGACGGCCAGGTCGGCGCCGGCGCCGTTCAGGTCCAGCGGCACGGCGCCGGCCGAATGGGCCAGGTCCCACAGCGCCAGTGCCCCTTGCGCGTGGCAATGGCTGCTGATGGCGGCCATGTCGTGCTGGTAGCCGGTGCGGTAGTTGACGTGCGTGAGCATGGCGACGGCGCAGTCGGCGTCGATGGCTTGCGCCAGTTCCTCGGGGCTGTCGACCAGGCGCAGCTGGTAGCCGCGGTCCAGCCAGGCGGCCAGGCCCTGCGCCATGTACAGATCGGTGGGGAAGTTGCTGCGTTCGCTGACGATGATGCGTCGCGCGGCCTGCGCCGGGTCGCTGGCCTGCATCTGCAGGGCGGCGGCCAGGGCCTTGAACAAGTTGACGGAGGTGGTGTCGGTGATCACCACTTCGCCCGTGTGCGCGCCGAGCAGCGGGGCCAGGCGGTCGCCCAGGCGCTTGGGCAAGTCGAACCAGCCGGCCGTATTCCAGCTGCGGATCAGGTCCGTGCCCCATTCGGCCGTGATGACGTGCTGGGCGCGGGCCAGGGCCGCTTTCGGCCGCGCGCCCAGGGAATTGCCATCGAGGTAAATCACGCCTTGCGGCAAGTCGAATTGCTGGCGCAGGGGCGCCAGGGGATCGTCGAGGTCGCGCGCGCTGCAGTCATGTCGAGAAATCATGGTGGCTTTCATATTGATACTTGTCTGGATGGCATGATATTGCTTGAGGCTTAAAGTATCACGCGGAAGTGGCAGTGTAGCAAATCCCCGTCGCAAAACGTGTTTCCTGGCATGGACAGGCGGCGAAAAAATGCCTGCTTGTGGGGCGTCAACGAAAAAAATCACGATTTTTAAAAATATTTTCAAATAGCCCTAAAGTTTTGCCAGGCGCCGCCGTCAACGATTACATGAACGGCGTCAAACCGACGGAAAAAGAATGCAGCTTTTTTAAATATTTTTCAAAAAAGCCCTAAAGTTCCTGCCAAGGCAGCCGTTATCTCAGTAGGCAGGCTTGATTTTTATCAAGTTGTTGTAAAAAAGTGATATTTTTTACAGGCCAAAAGTCGGGCAAATCCGGCACAGAGCCAACCTCCCACATCCGCGCCGTTGCTGGCGTGCGACCATGATCGAGCGGTGTTTGTCAGACAAACACCTACGATCCCATCCGCTATTCCCCGACCAAAAATACAGCGCTTTGCCTCTGTTGCGTTTAATGTTGCTCCTGCAGAATGTATCTCACTGGCAACACACAACGCCAGCTGAATTCAACGGATTGAGGAGATGGAAATGACTGCTAACGATATGATGGCTGAGATTCGCGACGCTAACCTGAGCTACCTGATGCTGGCCCAGCAAATGATTCGTGCGGACAAAGTAACGGCCATCTTCCGTTTGGGCATTGCCGCCGAAATCGCCGAACTGATCGAGGGCATGAGCAATGCGCAGATCCTGAAACTGGCTGGCGGCAACATGATGCTGGCCCGCTTCCGCTTCGACGACAGCGCCATCCTGGGCATGTTGACGAACTACAATAAAGACCGCTCGCTGGCCCAGTCCCATGCTGCCATTCTGATGGCCGGCCAGGGTGTCGAAGAAATCGCTTAAGGTTCCCATCAAAACGTCCATGGCGGTGTTGCATTGCCTCGCCGTACATTTGTACTGTCTTCGGCAACGCGCCTTGCCCTGAACATTTTTCTGGCAACCTTGTTAGGCAGTATCAGTCAGTATCAGTCAGTAGTGGAGTACACAGCATGGCCAAGAAAAGTGTCGTATCGGAAGCGCAGGAAATTCAGCTGGCCATCGAATTGATACAGCTGGGCGCCCGTTTGCAACTGCTGGAGACCGAAGTCTCGCTGTCGCGCGAACGCCTGCTGAATCTGTACAAGGAATTGAAGGGCGTCTCGCCGCCCAAGGGCATGCTGCCGTTTTCCACCGACTGGTTCATCACCTGGCAACCGAATATCCATTCCTCGCTGTTCATCAATATCCACAAATTCCTCGTCGACCACGCCGGCGCCACCGGCATCGAAGCCGTGATGAAGGCATATAAGCTGTATCTGGAGCAGATGCCGCCCGAAGCGGGTGAAGAGCCCCTGCTGTCGCTGACGCGGGCCTGGACCCTGGTGCGCTTTTTCAGCAGCAAGATGCTGGACATGGCACCCTGCGGCAAGTGCGGCGGCAAATTTGTCGTCAACTGCCTCGACCTGAACGCCGATTATGTGTGCGGCCTGTGCCACATGCCTTCGCGTGCCGGCAAGACCAAGAAGGCGCGCGATGAAGCGGCCGCTGTCGCACCGCCAGGCGTCGCCGCCTGATGCTGCTTCAATAGCTGCCCGAATAATTGCCTCAGTGAAAACCGGAGCGGTCGCCAGACCGGACTCCGGTTTTTTCATGGTGCTTTCGCTTACACTGGCGTTTTCCTCCTTTGACTGCCCCATGCTGCAACAAATCCTGCGCGCGCCCGCGCTCAAGGCCATCCGGATCCAGGTGTTGGCCTTTCCCTTGATGTTGCTATTGGTATATGGTCTGGCGCGTGCCGGCGTGGCCATGTCGTTGCCGGCCGTGGCGTTGGTGCAGGGCATGCTGGCGGCGCTCATCACGTGGCGCGCGGGACTGGCGCGCTGGTGGTGCGCCATCGGCCTGCTGTTTGCGCCCGCCTTGCTGGCGGCCAGCCTGCTCGATTTGCCGCCGGCCGTGTTCCTGGCGGCTTTTGTTTTCCTGCTGAGTTTGTACTGGTCGACGTTTCGCACGCAAGTACCGTTTTATCCGTCGGGGCCGAAGGTGTGGCAGGCGGTGGCTGAGCTGATCGCGGACCGTCCCGGCGTGCGCCTGGTCGATATCGGCAGCGGCCTGGGCGGCCTGGTGCTGGACCTGGCGCGGCGCCGGCCCGACGGGCAGTTTTCCGGCATCGAGCTGGCGCCGCTGCCGTGGCTGGCAAGCCGCTTGCGCGCAGGACTGGCGGGCAGCCGCGCGCGCTTCCTGCGCGGCGATTACGAGGCGCTCGATTTCGGCCGCTACGACGCCGTCTTTGCCTACCTGTCGCCAGCGGCGATGGCGGCCCTGTGGCGCAAGGCGGAAAGGGAAATGTTGCCCGGTAGCATGCTTCTTAGTTACGAATTCCAGATTGCGGCACGCGAGCCCGATAAGACCATCGCCGCCACAGAGGGTGGCCCTTTACTTTACATATGGTGCTTTTAAGCAATTGTCTGCGTTATTTGCTTGCCCGTAGGGCAATCTCACGTTATTGTAGTTCCACACGGCATTTTCTCGGAATTGCATTGAAAAGCAGCGCATTTCAATTAACTTCCGGTTGCTTTTTTTGCCGCTGTCTTTGCCGGCGGCGCAGCCGCCAGAAGACAGGAACAGGTTTGAACATGCCGGGCATACAGCCCCGGCCATTATTGGGAGTCAGGGCACTTGTTAGTCATAATCGGATACATCATCGTCTGCGCCTCGGTCTTTGGCGGCTTCGCGTTGGCCGGCGGCCATCTGGCGGCGCTGTTCCAGCCGCTGGAGCTGCTGATGATCGGCGGCGCCGCCCTGGGCGCCTTCCTTGTTGGTAACAATAACAAGGCCATCAAGGCGACGATCGCCGCCTTGCCCAGCCTGTTCAAGGGGTCGCGCTATACCAAAGAACTGTACATGGAACTGATGTCGCTGCTGTTCGAAGTGCTCAGCAAAGTGCGCAAGGAAGGCTTGATGTCGATCGAAGGCGATATCGACAAGCCCGAGGAAAGCCCGCTGTTTTCCAAGTATCCGGCCGTGCTGGCCGACCACCACATCGTCGAATTCATGACCGATTACCTGCGCCTGATGGTGTCGGGCAATATGGATGCGTTCCAGATCGAAAACCTGATGGACAACGAAATCGAAACGCACCATCACGAAGGCGCCGTGCCGGCCCACGTGATCGCCAAGGTGGGCGACGGCTTGCCCGCCTTCGGTATCGTCGCCGCCGTGATGGGCGTGGTGCACACGATGGAATCGGTGGGTATCCCGCCGGCCGAGCTGGGCATGCTGATCGCGCACGCGCTGGTCGGCACCTTCCTCGGCATTTTGCTGGCGTATGGTTTCGTCGGACCGCTGGCCAGCCTGCTGGAACAGAAGCTGGAAGAGTCGAGCAAGATGTTCCAGTGCGTGAAAGTGACCCTGCTGGCCAGCCTGAACGGCTATGCGCCGGCGCTGGCCGTGGAGTTCGGCCGCAAGGTGCTGTTCTCGACCGAGCGCCCGACGTTCAATGAGCTGGAAGACCACATCAAGAAATCGAAAACGAAGTAAGCAGTGAATATACGCCTGGACACCATGAGTCATTTGCAGCACACGGAAGGGGGACGCCATGGCCGATGAAGGCATGCGCCCGATTATCGTCAAGCGTATCAAGAAGACGGCTGGCGGACACCATGGCGGGGCGTGGAAAATCGCCTACGCCGACTTTGTCACGGCCATGATGGCCTTCTTCCTGCTGATGTGGCTGCTGGGCTCCACCTCGAAGGGCGACTTGAACGGCATTTCCGAATTCTTCAAGACCCCCTTGAAAGTGGCCATGGCGGGCGGTTCCGGCAGCGGCGAAAGCAATTCCGTGATCCAGGGCGGCGGCCAGGACCTGTCGCGCCAGGATGGGCAAGTGCGCAAGGCGCAGGAAGAGCAGCAGCGCAAGTCGTTCGACCTCAATTCGGCCAAGGCCGCGCTCGAACGCGAGGAAGGCAAGCGCCTGCAGGCGCTCAAGGCGCGCATCGAAGCGACCATCGACGCCAATCCCCTGCTGAAAAAATACAAGAACCAGTTGTTGCTCGATATCACCAGCGAAGGCTTGCGCATCCAGATCGTCGACGAGCAGAACCGTCCGATGTTTGCGCTCGCCAATGCGAATCTGCAACCGTACACCAAGGAAATCCTGCACGCCATCGGCTCCGTGCTCAATGAAGTGCCGAACCGCATCGGCCTGTCCGGCCATACGGATTCGACGCCCTACATGAGCGATGCCGGCTACAGCAACTGGGAATTGTCGGCCGACCGCGCAAACGCGTCGCGTCGCGAACTGGTGATTGGGGGCATGAAGGAAGAGAAAGTATTGCGCGTGGTGGGGCTGGGCTCGGCCGCCCACCTGGACAAGCTCGACCCCTTCAATCCGATCAACCGGCGCATCAGCATCATCGTCATGAACAAACGCACGGAAGAAAATGTCCTGCGCGATGGCTCGGCGATCGAGCTGCCGGTGACCGATGCCGCTGCCGCCGCTGTCGCTTCAGGGCTGGCGGCCGGTGCGCCGCCCGCGGCGGCGCCAGCCCCCAGCCCGGTAGCGGCGAAAAAATAACACGCAAGGCTGTCGACGCGTGGTGTATTGAAACAATGAGACCTTTATGACAAGAAAGAAAATACTTGGCTCGCATGTAAAGCGCCTGCTGTCTGGCGTGTCGGACCATGGCCGCAAGCACTTGACGGAGGTGGAAACCGACCTGGTGCAGACCGGCATCTTGCTGGAAGAGGCGATCGAGAAGCTGTCCTTCAATTTCATGGCGATACACGCAGCTGTTGCTGCGCAGCAAGATACTATCGCTCTGCTGCTCGACGGCGGTATTCCGGCCGAGCAGCAGCGGGAAAAACTGCTGGCGTTGCAGGATGAGGTGGGGGGCTACGTGAATGCCGCCATCACCAGCCTGCAGTTCCAGGACATGACCAGCCAGCTGATCGAGCGCACCTTGAAGCGCGTGACGGGCTTGCGCGAGTTCCTCGGAACCCTGGGCTCGCATGGCGCGGAGATGTTGCCGGAGAGCGACAATGAAGAAATTGTCGCCTTGCTGGGGCGGGTCAGCATGGCGCTGGCGATTCAAAGCCTGGAGTTGCGCAGCGTGCTGCGCAAGGCTGTCAGTCAACAGCATTTGGAAAGTGGCGACATCGAGCTGTTCTAGCATGCCAGTGCGGAACGCTTGTGGTTGCATGGATTGATTAATCAAATACTCGGGCAGGATGCCCGGAATAAGTGGGAGCAAAGATGGCCAAAACGATACTTGCAGTGGACGATTCCAGCTCATTGCGCCAGATGGTGGCGTTCAGCCTGAAAGCCGCCGGTTACCAGGTGGTGGAGGCCGTCGACGGCCAGGATGGACTGGAAAAAGCCAAGCTGCAAACCGTGGACCTGGTATTGACGGACCAGAACATGCCGCGCATGGATGGCCTGGAGCTGATCAAGCTGCTGCGCGAACTGCCGACCTACCAGAAGGTACCCATCCTGATGCTGACGACGGAGTCGTCGGACGAGATGAAATCGAAGGGACGTGCCGCCGGCGCCAATGGCTGGCTGGTCAAGCCGTTCGATCCGCAACGCCTGATCGAAGTGGTCAAGAAGGTGATCGGCTGATGCCAGCCGCGCAGCACAACGATGCAATTGACGGAGTCACCCTATGACCATCGATATTAGCCAGTTTTTTCAGGTCTTTTTCGATGAGGCCGAAGAACTGCTGGCTGAAAAAGAACGGCTGCTGCTGGCCGTTGATATTGCGGCGCCCGACGCCGAAGACCTGAATGCCATTTTCCGCACCGCCCATTCGATCAAGGGCGGCGCATCGACGTTCGGCCTCTCCGACATGAGCGAGGTGACGCACATCCTCGAGTCGCTGCTCGACCGCATCCGTCAGGGCCAGATGGCCCTGACGGCGGAACACGTCGACGCCTTTTTGGCGGCCAAGGATATCCTCAAGATGCAGCTCGACGGCCACCGCCTGGGCAGCGCCGTCGACCAGGATGCCGTGGCCAATGTGCGCATGATGCTGCAGTCGTTCTCGCAGGATGTGCCCGTGGCCGCCCTCACGCCCGTCGCGCCGGCTTTCCATACGGCGGAAAAGGCCGCCGTCAGCCATGCCGGCGGCCATCGCATTCGCCTGGAGCTGCCGGCCATGGAGCCGCGCGAAGTCGATGCGCTGGCGGCCGAACTGGGCTTGCTGGGCGACGTCGTGGTATCAAGCCTGCCCGACGCGCGCAAGGTGCTGGAAGTGACGACGCATGAAAGCCTGGACGATATCCTGGCCATCTGCTCCTTCGTGCTCAATCCGGACGACATGGTGATCACGCAGGCGCCGCCACTGGCGCCAGGCGAAGCCGAAGCGGCCCGCGCGGCGCAGGAAAAAGCCCAGGGCTACGGCTTCTTCGACCCGCTGCCAGGCGCGCAGGGCGCGGCCGATCCCGGTTACGGCTTCTTCCAGCCGCTCGAGGACATCCGCGCCGCCGCAGGCGTGCAGACCGAGGCCGAGCAGGGCTACGGTTTCTTCCAGCCGCTCGAACAGATTCGCGCCGACGCGGCCAAGGCGGGCAACGCCGGCGCCGCGGCCACGCCGGTCGTGGCCAGCGCCGTGGCCGAAGCGGAGCAGGAAAAGAAACCGGCCAAGAAAGAGGGCGACAAGGCCGGCGCCGAATCGTCGTCGATCCGCGTCTCGATCGAAAAAGTCGACCAGCTGATCAACCTGGTGGGCGAACTGGTGATCACGCAGGCGATGATCGAGCAGCGCGCCAGCGCGCTCGACCCGATGCTGCATGAAAAACTCCTCGACAGCGTCAGCCACCTGACGCGCAATACGCGCGACTTGCAGGAAGCGGTGATGTCGATTCGCATGATGCCGATGGATTTCGTCTTTTCGCGCTTCCCGCGCATGGTGCGCGACCTGGCGACGAAACTGGGCAAGAAGGTCGACTTCATCACCAATGGCGCCGCCACGGAACTGGACAAGGGCCTCATCGAGCGCATCGTCGATCCGCTCACGCACCTGGTGCGCAACAGTATCGACCATGGCGTGGAAATGCCGGCCGCTCGCGTGGCCGCCGGCAAGACGGAAGCGGGCCGCTTGTTCCTCTCGGCCAGCCACCAGGGCGGCAACATCATCATCGAAGTATCCGATGATGGCGCTGGGCTGAACCGCGAGCGCATCCTGGCCAAGGCCGTGCAGCAGGGCCTGGACGTGTCCGAGACGATGAGCGACGCCGACGTGTGGCAGCTGATTTTTGCGCCCGGCTTTTCCACCGCCGAAGCGGTCACCGACGTGTCGGGCCGCGGCGTGGGCATGGATGTCGTCAAGCGCAACATCAGCGCCATGGGCGGCGTCGTCGACATCCGTTCGGCGAAGGGTTTCGGCACGACGATTTCCATCTCGCTGCCGCTGACCCTGGCCATCCTGGACGGCATGTCGATCCGCGTCGGCGACGAAGTGTATATTTTGCCTCTGGGCTTTGTCATCGAATCGCTGCAACCGGCCGTTGAGGATATCAAGGACATCAGTGGCAAGGGCCAGGTGGTGAAAGTGCGCGGCGAATACCTGCCCTTGATCCCGCTGTACCAGATGTTCGACATCGCGCCGCGCTTTACCAGTCCCTCGGAAGGCATCTGCGTGATCCTCGAGACGGAAGGGCGCAAGGCGGCCCTGTTCGTCGACGACCTGGTGGGACAGCAGCAGGTCGTGGTGAAAAACCTCGAATCGAATTACCGCAAGGTGGTGGGCATTTCCGGCGCCACCATCCTGGGCGATGGCGGCGTGTCGCTGATTCTCGATGTCGCCGCCCTGATCCGTTCCTCTCGCCAGCTGGCCGACGAGTCCATTTTTTCGTAATACCGATAGATAAAGATAGGAAAACGCACCATGTCAGATACTCAACAAACATCCGGAAGCAATGCGGGCGACGGCAAGGACATCGCCGGCCGTGAATTCCTGGCCTTCACCCTGGGCTCCGAAGAGTACGGCATCGATATCCTGAAGGTTCAGGAAATCCGCGGCTACGAAGCGGTTACCCGTATCGCCAACGCGCCTGAATTCATCAAGGGCGTCATCAACCTGCGCGGCATCATCATTCCCGTGGTCGACATGCGCATCAAGTTCAACCTGGGCACGCCCGTGTACGACCAGTTCACGGTGGTGATCATCCTGAACATCGGCGGACGCATCGTCGGCATGGTGGTCGACAGCGTTTCCGACGTTACCACCTTGACGCCGGAGCAGGTGAAGCCGGCGCCGGAAATGGGTACCGCCTTCTCGACCGACTACATGATCGGCCTGGGCACCATCGACGAGCGCATGCTGATCCTGGTCGACATCGACAAGCTGATGTCGAGCAGCGAGATGGGCCTGATCGACAAGCTGGCGGCGTAAGCGGCAGCATGGCAGCAAGGCGGCGCCTGGTGCGCCGCCGTTTTGGCACGCAAAGAATCACTACAGATATGCATGTACCGGTGCGACTAGAGGCGCGCCGGCAGGCTGCAAGGTCCGTCAGAGACCAGGCCACAACACGGTGCCGTCCGGTTGAACGGGCGCCGTTCACATAAATATTGGAGACTGTAATGAGTTTGCGCGATTTCAAGATAGGCACCCGGCTGGGGATAGGTTTTGGCAGCATCCTCGCCATCCTGGTGGTAGTGATCGTTTCGGCGAATGCACTGAATTACCGTAACAAGGCCCAGTTGCTCACGGGCCTCGAGCTGGCAAGCGAAAAGAATACGCAGGCGTCGCTGATGAAAAGCGCGATGCTGGAAACCGGTATCGCCATGCGCAATATCGGCCTGCAGGGCGATGTGGGGCTGATGCAGGTGGAAGAGGGCAAGGTGCGCGAGCAGCGCAAGCTGTACGACGGCGCGCGCGGCAAGCTGGCCAGCCTGGGCCTGTCCGAGGGCGAGAAGGCGCTGCTGGCCAATATCGCCAAGGTTGACGGCGAAGTCGATGCCGCCTTCAAGGAAGCGATGGGGCAGGTACTGGCGTTTAACAGCGAGGGCGCGGCGAAGGTGATTGCCACCCGCATCGATCCCTTGAACAAGACGACCCTGGCCGACATCAACAAGCTGCTCGACTTGCAGCATGTGGCGCAGCAAAGCTTCATGGACGACTCGCTGGCGGCCGATGCGCGCCTGATGACGGTGCTGTTCATCCTGGGTGGTGCGGCGGTGGCGATCGGTGCCTGGTGCGCCATCTTCATCACGCGCTCGATTACGGTGCCGTTGTCCGGCGCCCTGGCCGTGGCGCAGAAGGTGGCTGCCGGCGAGCTGACGGCGCGCGTGGTGGTCGAAGGCAAGGATGAAACGAGCGCCTTGCAGCAGGCGCTCAAGGATATGAACGCGAGCCTGGTGCAGACGGTCAGCGACGTGCGCCAGGGAACGGATACGATTACCGTGGCGTCGCGCGAGATCGCCAGCGGCAATGCGGACCTGTCGGCGCGTACGGAAACGCAGGCCAGTTCGCTCGAAGAGACGGCATCGTCGATGGAAGAACTGACGTCGACCGTGAAGCAGAACGCGGACAACGCGCGCCAGGCCAACCAGCTGGCCGTGTCGGCGTCGTCGGTGGCGGAGCAGGGCGGCAAGGTGGTGGCGCAAGTGGTCGATACCATGGGTTCCATCAAGGACAGTTCGCGCAAGATCGTCGATATTATCGGCGTCATCGACGGCATCGCGTTCCAGACGAATATCCTGGCCTTGAATGCGGCCGTCGAAGCGGCGCGCGCAGGCGAGCAGGGACGCGGCTTTGCGGTGGTGGCGTCGGAAGTGCGCAACCTGGCGCAGCGATCCGCTGGCGCGGCGAAAGAGATCAAGGGCCTGATCGGCGACTCGGTCGACAAGGTCGATGCGGGCAGCCGCCTGGTGGACGAGGCGGGGCAGACCATGGGCCTGATCGTCACGTCGATCCGGCAGGTGGCCGACATCATGGGCGAGATCACGGCGGCAACGCAGGAACAGAGCCATGGCATCGAGGAAGTGAACCAGGCCATCGCGCAGATGGACCAGATGACGCAGCAGAACGCGGCGCTGGTCGAGGAAGCGGCGGCGGCGGCCGAAAGCATGCAGGACCAGGCGCAGAAACTGGCCGACGCCGTCAGCATCTTCAAGCTCGATGGCGAGAGCGGGGCGCAGGCGGCCGTGCCCGCACCCGCGCCAGTAGTCAAGATGGCTGCACGGCCGGCACCGAGTGTGGCGGCAAATACACGGCGGTTGGCAAAGACGGCGCAAGCCGGCACGCCACCGCCCGCGAAAAAGCTGGCGGCGGCCGGCGGCGACGATTGGGAAGAGTTCTGACGCCAACCCGGTCCCGCTAGTTATACTTGCAAAGGCATTGGTCAGAGTAGTCATAGAGAGGTAAAAACAAAATGCCGCAAACTAAAACGGATTCGGTCAAGGAATTTGATTTCACTGGCAAGGACTTCGAACGGGTCCGCGCCATGATTTACAAGCGGGCCGGCATCGCGCTGGCCGACAGCAAGCAGGAGATGGTCTACAGTCGCCTGGCGCGACGCCTGCGCGCGACCGGCATCTCCTCGTTCGTCCGCTACCTGGACGACCTGGAAGCGGGCCGCATGGGCGATGAGTGGGAAGCGTTCACGAATGCGCTGACGACCAACCTGACGTCGTTCTTCCGCGAGGCGCATCACTTTCCGCTGCTGGCCGAGCATGTGAAAAAACTGAGCGGGCCGATCACCATCTGGTGTTCGGCCAGTTCCACCGGCGAGGAGCCGTATTCGATCGCCATGACGGTGTGCGAGGCATTTAATACGCTCACGCCGCCCGTCACCATCATCGCCACGGACATCGACACGAACGTGCTGGCCACGGCCGCCAATGGCGTCTACAACCTGGACCGGCTCGACAAGATGCCGGCCGATCGTGCGCGGCGCTTTTTCTTGCGCGGCAAGGGCGATCGCGAGGGGCAGGTGCGGGTGCGCCCGGAACTGCGCCAGATGATCACCTTCAAGCCGCTCAACCTGCTGGCTGACAGCTGGCCGGTGACGGGCCAGTTCGACGTCATCTTTTGCCGTAACGTGATGATTTACTTTGACAAGGCGACGCAGCGCAAGATCCTGTCGCGCTTTGTGCCGTTGATGAAGCCGGATGCCCTGCTGTTTGCGGGCCATTCGGAGAATTTTCTGTACGTGTCGGATTCATTGAAGCTGCGCGGTAAAACAGTCTATGAGCTCGATCAGCCTCGGGGCACCGCGCCCAAGGCATCGTCGCATCGTACATGAGAGTGAAATATGAGCCTGGAATCCAAAGAGCAATTCGCCACTAACGTCTATTACGACAGGACGTTCAATTGTGACGCCGCCAAGATCTTGCCTGGTGAGTATTACTTTACCAACAAGGACATGCTGATCGTCACCGTGCTCGGCTCCTGCGTCTCGGCCTGCATCCGCGACCGCGTCACGGGCCTGGGCGGCATGAATCACTTCATGCTGCCCGACGGCGGCAGCGATCCGAACAGCCCGATTTCCGCGTCGATGCGCTACGGTACCTACGCCATGGAGATCCTGATCAACGATTTGCTGAAGGCGGGCGCGCGGCGCGAGAACATGGAAGCGAAAGTGTTCGGCGGCGGCGCCGTGCTGCGCGGTTTCACGGCGATCAACGTGGGCGAACGCAATGCGGCTTTCGTCATCAATTATCTGAAGGCGGAAAAGATGCGCGTGGTGGCCGAAGACCTCAATGACATCCACCCGCGCAAGGTGTATTTTTTCCCCCGCAGCGGCAAGGTGCTGGTGAAAAAGCTGATGCAGACGCATAACGATACGCTGGTGCGCCGCGAACTCGATTACGCAAGCCGTCTCAAAGTCGCGCCGGTGGGCGGCGAAGTTGAGCTGTTCTGACAAACACCAGACCAAACCTGCTGCGCGTCGCGCCGTGCGGCTTGCGGCGATTTTGTCCGGTGTACTAATTTAATAAAGAATAAGGGCCGCAAGGCCTGGAAGGATAACTATGAAGATCAAAGTATTGATCGTGGATGATTCGGCCTTGATCCGCAGCGTGATGACGGAAATCGTGAACAGCCAGCCCGACATGGAAGTGGTGGGCGCTGCGCCCGATCCGCTGGTGGCGCGCGAGATGATCAAGCAGACCAACCCCGACGTGCTGACCCTTGACGTCGAGATGCCGAAGATGGATGGCCTCGACTTCCTGGAAAAACTGATGCGCTTGCGCCCGATGCCGGTATTGATGGTGTCGTCGCTGACCGAGCGCGGTTCGGAAATCACCATGCGCGCGCTGGAGCTGGGCGCGGTCGATTTCGTCACCAAGCCGAAGATTTCCATCCAGAGCGGCATGCGCGAGTACACGGACATGATCGCCGACAAGATCCGTGCCGCCTCGAAGGCGCGCATCCGCGCGCGCACCCTGCCGTCGGCCAGCGACAAGGTGGCCGCGCCGCTGCCTGCGCTGCGCAGCCCGTTGACGTCGAGCGAAAAGCTGATCATCGTCGGCGCCTCCACGGGCGGCACGGAAGCGATCCGCGAATTCCTCATGCAGATGCCGTCCGATTGTCCCGGCATCCTGATCACGCAGCACATGCCGGAAGGCTTTACGCGCTCGTTTGCGCGCCGCCTCGATTCGCTGTGCAAGATATCGGTGCAGGAAGCGGCGGGCGGCGAAAGGGTGCTGCCCGGCCACGCCTACATCGCGCCCGGCCATTCGCACCTGACCCTGACGCGCAGCGGCGCCAACTACATGACCAAGATCGACCAGGGTGAGCCGGTAAACCGCCACCGCCCGTCCGTCGACGTGCTGTTCCGTTCGGCCGCGCAATCGGCCGGTAAAAATGCCGTCGGCGTGATCCTCACCGGCATGGGCAAGGATGGCGCACAAGGCATGTTGGAGATGAAGGCTGCAGGAGCGTATAATTTTGCGCAGGATGAAGCCAGTTGCGTGGTGTTCGGCATGCCGCGCGAGGCGATCGCCGTCGGTGCTACGCATGAGGTCGGCGCTCTGACGGCGCTGCCTGGCATGGTGCTGGGACACCTGGCTGCGCATGGCATGCGTGCTTTGCGCGTGTAAGCCACGTTTTATATGATCTGAGGCAAGTTTGTTCGCCTAAAAGCAACGAAAATGCTATCCTACAACTTGCTGCCGTAGTGTCGACCATAATGTCGGCATTCATGTCGATATTATTAACAAACCGCTACAGAAACAACGGAGTTATTCATGGCTGATCCAAAGATGAAATTTTTAGTCGTTGACGATTTTTCGACGATGCGCCGCATTGTCCGGAATCTGTTGAAGGAACTGGGTTATGCCAACGTCGATGAGGCGGAAGACGGCGTGATGGGCCTGGCCAAGCTGCGCGCGGAATCGTATGATTTCGTCGTGTCGGACTGGAACATGCCAAACATGGATGGCCTGACGATGCTGCAGCATATCCGTGCCGATCCCGCACTGGCCAAGCTGCCCGTGCTGATGGTCACCGCCGAAGCGAAAAAAGAGAACATCATCGCCGCCGCCCAGGCTGGCGCCAGCGGTTATGTCGTCAAGCCGTTCACGGCCGCGACCCTCGATGAAAAGCTGAACAAGATTTTCGAGAAGCTGGAAAAAGCCGGCGCCTGATCACGGCTTGATACCGATCAAGAAAAACGCTGCCAATGTGAATTGGCAGCGTTTTTTTTCGTCCGCAAAAAACTCAGACCAGCCCGCCATTCGCGCGCAGGGTCTGGCCATTCACCCAGCGGCCATCCGGCCCTGCCAAAAAGGCCACGGCGGCCGCGATGTCGTCCGGCGTGCCCAGCCGTTCCAATGGCGCCATCTTGCCCATGCGCTGTATCGTTTCGTCCGTCTTGCCGTGCAAGAACAGCGCCGTGGCCGTGGGGCCGGGGGCGACGGCGTTGACGGTGATGTTCTTGCCGCGTAACTCTTTTGCAAAGATATTCGTCATCGTCTCGATGGCCGCCTTGGTGGCGCCGTAGACGGCATAGCCGGGCAGGGCCAGGCCGATCACGCTGGTGGAAAAGTTGACGACGCTGCCGCCGTGGCGCAAGCGCGTCGCCGCCTGGCGCATGGTGTTGAAGCTGCCCTTGACGTTGATGGCGAACAGGCTGTCGAAGGTGGCGTCGTCCGTGTCGGCCAGGGCCGGCAGCGCGGGCGGCATGATGCCGGCATTGTTGACCAGCACGTCGACGCCGCCGTAGGCCGCCTCGGCCGCATCGAACAGGGCTTGCACCTCGCCCGTGTCGGCGACGTTGGCCTTGACGGCGATGGCGGCGCCGCCGTCGGCCACGATGGCCGCCACCAGCTGCTCCGCTTCCACGTTGCCGCTGGCGTAATTGACGACGACCCGCATGCCGTCGCGCGCCAGGCGGCGGGCGATGGCTGCGCCGATGCCGCGCGAAGCGCCCGTGACGATGGCGACCTTGGCCGGTATAGCTGCTGTGTTCATGGGTGTTCTCCTGTCGTGGTGGGAGGCCCGCATGTTGTCGCTGCGAACCAGTGCAGCCATTGTCATCTTTATTGATTGATGGATAAATGTGGGTTTGATGATTTCAGTGTGCAAATTGCATTAACAATTGTCCCAGGCATGCGGGGTACGGACAGACAAGATCCCGCTGCCTGCAGATAATTGCGCAAAGGAATGAAATATTTCCCAAAGTTAACTTTACACGTCAAATAATTTGGCCCATGATCGCTGCAGTATTTCCCCTTTGTCCCCGACCCCGACAAGAAGGAGCGCACGATGCGCCGAGCACCCGTATTATTTTTCGCCCTGGGCACGGCCCTGTTAACGGCCTGCGGCGTGAGCCTGGAGCAAACCGCCGTTGCGCCCGTCGCGTCGGTCGAGATGCAAGAGCCTGCCGCGCAGCCGGTAGCCGAAGCCGATGGCCGGCATGCCTATTTGCACCGCGTGGGCGGCCATGACTATGTCAGCCTGAGCCAGCATGGCCCGCAGGGCGGCTTGCCGATACTCACGGGTACGCAGCGCCATGCGCACGCCATCCGCCTGCTGGCGGCCGATCCGGCCCAGGCGCGGGCCATCCTGCGCAGCCTGAGGCTGCCTGCGAACCAGCGCAAGCTGTGGGCGGGAGAGGAAATCGTGCTCGATGCGGCCAGCTATGACATGTTGCAAGCGGCACGCGGCAGCAACAGGCCGCTGTTTGCCGAACTCAAGCTGGTGGGGATGGAGAAGTAAGGAAAAGAAACAGAAACAGAAACGGGACCGAATGGCCCCGTCGAGGTGACGCTTGGAGATGGCGCTTAAATTTCCAGATTGTCGATCAGGCGAGTCTGTCCCAGCTTGGCGGCGGCCAGCACCACCAGCGGTTCGCCGGCGGCCAGTTCGGCGGCGTTCGGCGCCTGCAGGTTGGCACGCTTGCGCACGGCGATGTAGTCCGATTTCCAGCCGCGGCCGTCCAGCAGCTGCATGGCCGCCTGTTCCAGTTCGCCGACGGCAAGGTTACCCTTGCGCACTTCCTCGGCGACGAAATTGAGGCCCTTGAACAGTTCCGGCGCTTCCGCGCGTTCGCTTTCTGACAGGTACATATTGCGCGAGGACAAGGCTAAGCCATCGTCTGCGCGGTAGGTTTCGGCGGCGATGATTTCCGTCGGCAGCGCGAACTGGCGCGCCATGTTGCGGATGATCATCAGTTGCTGGTAATCCTTCTTGCCGAACACGGCTACGCGCGGACCCACGCAAGAGAACAGCTTGGTGACGACCGTGCACACGCCTTCGAAGAAGCCGGGACGGAATTCGCCTTCCAGGGTATTGCCCAGATCATCGGGCGGGCGCACGCGGTATTCCTGCGGCTCCGGGTACAGTTCCTTTTCCGTGGGCGCGAACAGCACGTACACGCCTTCCTTTTCCAGCTTGGCGATGTCGGCCGCCATGGTGCGCGGATATTTCTCGAAGTCTTCGTTCGGGCCGAATTGCAGGCGGTTCACGAAGATCGAGGCGACGACGGGGTCGCCATGCTTGCGCGCCAGGCGCATCAGCGACAGATGGCCTTCGTGCAGGTTGCCCATGGTGGGGACGAACGCCGTGCGCAGCTGTCCGCTGAGCTGGTCGCGCAATTCTTCGATGTCGGAAATAATTTTCATGGATTGCTTTCGCTAAAACCCCGTTGTACGGTGGTCAGTGACAAAGGGAAGGGATCAGGCGGGCGAATAGGCCAGCCGGACGTAGATGGGGGCAAACGGTTCTGCCTGTGTGATTTCGATCAGGGTTTCCTTGGCCAGTTCCAGCAGGGCCACGAAGTTGACCACCACCACGGGCACGCCGCCGGCAATGTCGAACAACTCGCTGAATTCGACGAAGCGCGACGATTGCAAGTGGCGCAGGATGCTCGACATGTGCTCGCGCACGGACAGTTCCTGGCGGCTGATGCGGTGATGCTGGGTCAGTTTCGCGCGTTTCAGCACGTCGAGCCACGCCTGCTGCAAGTCCACCGGTTCCACGTCGGGCCAGGTGGGTGTCAGGCTTTGCTCGATGAAAATCTGCGTGCGCACGAAATCGCGCTCGAACTGCGGGATGGCGTTCAGGTCGTAGGCGGCCAGCTTGATCTGCTCGTATTCGAGCAGGCGGCGCACCAGTTCGGCACGGGGGTCGCCGCCATCTTCCTCGACGTCGCTCTTGCGCGAAGGCAAGAGCATGCGCGACTTGATCTCGATCAGCATGGCCGCCATCAACAGGTATTCTGCGGCCAGTTCCAGGTTGCGCACGCGGATCTGGTCGACATATTTCAGATATTGCAGGGTTACCTGCGCCATCGGAATATCGAGAATGTTGAAGTTTTGCTTGCGGATCAGGTAGAGCAGCAAGTCGAGCGGGCCTTCGAAGGCTTCGAGGAAGATTTCCAGCGCGTCCGGCGGAATGTACAAATCCGTCGGCATGCGCATCATCGGCTCGCCATACAGGCGGGCGATGCCCAGCGGGTCGGCGGCGGGAGCCGCGTCCGTTACTGCCGTGGCGGATGCTGCAGGGTCGCCGCTGCCGTCGCCGCCAGCGGCGGGTTCGGGCGACTCGATGACTGCGCCGGCACCGGAAGCGTCGGCTTCCGGCGTGACTGCAGACTCTTCAGGCAACATCGTGCCGGTTCCAGATCTTAGTTCTTGTTCTGGTAAACGTAAGCCTGTTGCTTGACGGCCGACGCCAGCTGGCGCTCCTGCTCATCGATGCTGACGGCCGGCTTGTCCCACAGCAGGGCGCGGCCCGCTTGCTGGCCCGCTTCCATGCCAGGATTCTTGGCCTTCAGTTCAGCGATGAACAAGGTGTGGTCGGATACGTAGTTGTTGTGTTTTGCAGGCAGTTTCATATTCTCTTCTGAGTGTCTTATAGGTAAGGTCAGCCGGCCGTATTTTACCGCGCCGTGCCGCCTGGCGGGTTGTTGTATCGGCAAGTCCGGGGCGAAATTGCTAAAAATCAATAACGCAACAAACGCCGCATCACCATCGGCGCCGGTTCGGCGGGGTTGGCGTGCGAATATTCCAGTTCTTCGGCCAGGTCGAATTCGAAGGCCGCATAAAAATCGATCAGCTTGCGCTGGTCGCGCCGCACGGCCAGGCGCAATTCCTCCGCCTGGCACGACAGGCCGTGATGAATGATGGCTTCCAGCAAATGTTGCGAAACGTGGCTGCCCCGGTAGGCGGGCAGCACGCCCATGCGTGAAATCTTCCAGATGGCGGGATCGCTGTCGAGCGGCATCCAGCGCAGCGAACCGGCTGGAATGTCGTCGATCAGCAACAGAAAACCGCCGCCGTGGCGCAATTGCTCTTCCACCTGCTGCGCCGTCTCGTGGTGTCCACTGGACGAGGCCGCCACCTTGCCGGCCCACGCGGCGCGGGTCAGTTCGGCCATCAGTTGTGCATCGGCATTCGTTGCTTCGCGCACCACGATATTCATCATCGGTCCTTGTGCGGGCTTAGCGGATGCGCATGCCAGGTTCGGCGCCTGGCCATGGGTTCAGGATGTAGATGCCCGGATTCGCCTTCTCGTCGGCGGCGGAGGCGGCCATGACCATGCCCTCGGAAATGCCGAACTTCATCTTGCGCGGCGCCAGGTTGGCCACCAGCACCGTCAGCTTGCCGAGCAGTTCTTCCGGCTGGTAGGCCGAGCGGATGCCGGAGAAGACATTGCGCAAGCGGCCTTCGCCCGCGTCCAGGGTCAGGCGCAGCAGCTTGTCCGAGCCGTCGACCAGTTCGCAGTTGACGATTTTCGCGATGCGCAAGTCGACCTTGAGGAAGTCGTCGATCTTGATCTCGGGCGCCAGTTCCTCGATGGCGGAGGCCGGTGTTTCAGCGACCGGTGCGGCGTCGTTCGCGGCATCGTCAGCCGGCGCGGCGATGGCGGCAGCTTGCGGTGCGTCAAACAGCGCTTCGATCATCTTTGCATCCATGCGCGTCATCAAGTGGCTGTAGGCGCCGATGGTACGGCCCAGCATGCTGTTCGAGACGGCGTCGCCGAACACTTGCGTATCGGCCCAGGTGAATTGCTCGTCGTTGAGGAACGAGGCCACGTTCTTTGCCACGCCCGGCAAGACCGGCGACAGCAGGATCGTCAGCTGACGGAACAGGATCAGGGCCGTCGTGCACACGTCGTGCAGTTCGGCTGTCTTGTCCGCATCCTTGGCGAGGATCCACGGCTTGTTTTCATCGACGTACTGGTTGGTGATGTCGGCGATTTCCATGATCTCGCGCAAGGCCTTGCCGAATTCGCGGTTCTCGAAGTGCGCGGCGATGCTGGCCTGGCGCTCGACGATGACGCCGTTGGCGTCCACCGTCAGCGCGCGGTTGATCCAGCTTTGCGCGCCTTCCGACAGCGTCGATGCCAGTTTGCCGTCGAAACGCTTGGCGATGAAGCCGGCACAACGGCTGGCGATGTTCACGTATTTGCCGATCAGGTCGCTGTTCACGCGGGCCACGAAGTCGTCGCCGTTGAAGTCCAGGTCTTCCACTTTCGAGTTTAGCTTGAAGGCGATGTAGTAGCGCAGCCATTCCGGGTTCATGCCCAGGTCCAGGTAGCGCAGTGGCGAGATGCCCGTGCCGCGCGACTTCGACATCTTTTCATTGTTGACCGTCAGGAAGCCATGCACATTGACTTTCAGTTTGTCGATCACCGGGTGGCCGGCAAATTTCAGCATGGCGGGCCAGAACAGCAAATGGAAGGAAACGATGTCCTTGCCGATGAAGTGGATTTGTTCCGTGGCAGGATCGTTCAGCAGGGCGTCGAAATCGAGGCCTTTCTTGTCGCAATAGTTTTTCAGGCTGGCCAGGTAGCCGACCGGCGCGTCCATCCACACATAGAAGAACTTGCCCGGCGCATCGGGAATCGGGATGCCGAAATAGGGTGCATCGCGCGAGATATCCCAGTCGGCCAGCTTTTCGCCCGCTTCGCCCAGCCATTCGCTGACCTTGTTGACCATTTCAGGCTGCAGGCGGCCTGGCGTGTTGAGCCAATCCTTGAGGAATTCGAAGCAGCGCGGGTCGGACAGCTTGAAGAAGTACTGTTCCGACGGCTTCATCACGGGCGTCGCATTGGTGAACACGGAGAACGGGTTGACCAGGTCGGTCGGCTGGTAAGCCGCGCCGCACACTTCGCAATTGTCGCCGTACTGGTTCTTGGCGCCGCATTTCGGGCATTCGCCCTTGATGTTGCGGTCGGCCAGGAACATGCCCTTGACCGGATCGAAGAAGCGGTCGACGGTTTTCGTGACGATCAGGCCCGTATCGCGCAGTTTGCGGTAGATCGATTGCGACAGATCAACGTTTTCCGGCGAATCGGTCGAATACCAGTTGTCGAAGGCGATATGGAAGCCATCGAGGTACTGGGCGCGGCCGGCCGCGATGTTGGCGACGAATTGCTGCGGCGTGATGCCTTCCTTTTCGGCGGCGATCATGATGGGCGTGCCATGCGTATCGTCGGCGCCCACAAAGTGCACTTCACGGCCGGCTGCGCCATCGCGTTGCATTCGCTGGAACCGGACCCAGATATCGGCCTGGATGTATTCCATGATATGGCCAATGTGAAAAGCGGCGTTTGCGTAAGGCAGGGCAGTGGTGACGAACAGCTTGCGAGTCATGATTGATGCACTTTTGGGATGGATAATAGGTCATTTTAACAGCGGAAAGGCAATATGAGCAGATGCAGCGCTGGCAAGTGATGCTTTTGCCGCCATCGCGCCATGCAAATTTGCGCTAGACTGCGCGTATTGCACATATGTAGTACACACGGAGATTTACATGAGCATCACAGTAGAAGACGTCAAGGCCGCGCTGGCCCAGGTTATTGATCCAAATACACATAAAGATTTCGTTTCCAGTAAAACCGTCAAGAATCTGAAGGTCGATGGCGATGATATTTCGCTCGACATCGAACTGGGCTATCCCGCCAAAAGCCAGATTGACCTGATCCGCAAATCCGTGCTGGCCGCCCTGCGCGTGCTGCCGGGCGTGGGCAACGTCAGCGTGGGTGTGTCGTCGAAAATCATTTCGCACACGGTGCAGCGCGGCTTGAAGCCGATGAGCAACGTGAAAAACATCATCGCCGTCGCTTCCGGCAAGGGCGGGGTTGGCAAATCGACCACGGCCGTCAACCTGGCCCTGGCCCTGGCGGCCGAAGGCGCCACCGTCGGCATGCTGGACGCCGATATCTATGGCCCGTCGCAGCCGATGATGCTGGGCATCAGCGGCCAGCCGAAGACCCTCGACGGCAAGAGCATGGAACCGATGGAAAATCACGGCCTGCAAGTGTCGTCGATCGGCTTCATGATCGATCCGGACGAACCGATGGTGTGGCGCGGCCCGATGGTCACGCAAGCCTTGCAGCAATTGCTCGACCAGACCAACTGGCGCGACCTCGATTACCTGATCGTCGACATGCCGCCGGGCACGGGCGACATCCAGTTGACCCTGTCGCAAAAAGTGCCCGTCACGGGCGCCGTGATCGTCACGACGCCGCAGGACATCGCGCTGCTGGATGCGCGCAAGGGCTTGAAAATGTTCGAGAAAGTCGGCATTCCGATCCTGGGCGTGGTGGAAAATATGAGCACGCACATTTGCTCGAACTGCGGCCATGCGGAAGAAATCTTCGGCGCCGGCGGCGGCGCGAAGATGTGCGCGGACTTCGGCGTGGAATTCCTCGGCGCTTTGCCGCTGACCATGGCGATTCGCCAGCAGACGGATTCCGGCACGCCGACCGTCGTGGCCGAGCCGGAAGGCCCCGTCGCCGTGATCTACAAGCAGATCGCCCGCACCATCGCGATCAAGGTGGCGGAAAAGGCGAAGGATATGACCAGCAAGTTCCCGTCGATCGTCATCAAGAACGATTAAACGTCAGGCTTGGCGCTGCCACGCGCCAGTGTCAGCAGGAATATGGTTTCATGCAGTCCGTGTTGTTATTAAACAAGAGGAGACATCATGCAATTGACCACCGTATTCCTGCGCCAAGCCGCAGCCGTGATCGCTGGCAGCCTGCTGGCCGCCAGCGCGTTTGCGCAATCCGTTTCGTTCGTCGAGCCCGTCGATGGCGCGACAGTGACCAGCCCGTTCAAAGTGAAATTTGCCGTCAGCGGCATGGACGTCAAGCCGGCCGGCGACATGACGGCCAAGACGGGCCACCATCATCTGCTCATCAATATGGGGCCGATGAAGGCGGGCGAGATGATACCCATGGACGATAAACATTTGCACTTCGGCAAAGGACAGACGGAAACGGATGTCACCTTGCCGCCGGGCCAGTACACCCTGACGATGCAGTTCGCCAACGGCGCGCACCAGTCGTATGGGCCGGAGTTGAGCAAAAGCATCAAGGTGACGGTCAAGTAAGTCAGGCAAATAAGCCAGGCAAATAAGTCAGGCAAATTCATCCGTTTCAGTAAAGGCCGGGTTCCAGCGATGGAGCCTGGCCTTTTTCATATTGTTGCTTCTTGTCATTATTGTGTCATATAGTCGGCGTATGCTGGCCGGTGGCCTAACTTTTGATGAGCGGATATGACGAAACATTTCTCCCTTTCCCGGCAACTGGCGCAGGCGCTGCTGCTGGCGGCTGGCGTGGCGGCGAGCCAGGTGCATGCGGCCAAGGCCGTTCCTGCTGTTTCTGCCGGTGCGGCGCAGCCGAAGCTGGTGGTGGTGCTGGTAGTGGACGGCTTGCCGCAAGAGCAGGTGACGCGCTACCGCGACCAGTTCGGCCAGGGCGGTTTCCGCCGCCTGCTGGAGCAGGGCGCGTGGTTCAGCGATGCGCATCAGGCGCATGGCATCACGGTCACGGCCATCGGCCACTCGGCCGTGCTGTCGGGCGCCTATCCTTACCAGCATGGCGTGATCGGCAATAACTGGATCGATCCCGTCACGAAAAAATCCGTGTACTGCACCGAGGATGGCAATTTCCATTACATCGGCGAAGACACGCAGCCCGACGACGGCACGGCGCCGACCAAGCTTCGCGTGAGCACCCTGGGCGACGAGTTGCGCTATTCCACGGGCGACAAGGCGAAGGTCGTCACCGTGTCGGGCAAGGACCGGGGCGCCATCCTGCTGGCCGGGAAAACGGGTACGGCGTATATGTACATGGAAAAGACGGGCAATTTCGCCAGCAGCACCTATTATATGCAGCAGCATCCGCAATGGGTGCAGCGCTACCAGGCCGCCAAACCGCAAGACCGTTATTATGGCAAGAGCTGGACGCCGCTGCTGGCCGATTCCGCCTATGCGCGCGATGCCCGCGATGATCTGGTGCCGGCCAAGCCGGGTACGCGCAACACCTTCCCGTTCGCCTATTACAGCGACAGCGGCAAGCTCGATGGCGAGTACTACAGCCGCTTGAAGGCCGGTCCCTTCCTCGATGAACTGACCCTGGAATTCGCCCGCGCTGCCATCGATGGCGAAAACCTGGGCCACAACCCGGCCGGCGTGCCCGATATCCTGGGCGTGAGCCTGTCCGCGCACGATTATGTGAATCACGCCTACGGCCCGGAAAGCAAGATGTCGCACGACCACCTGCAGCGCCTGGACCGCATGCTGGCCGGCTTCTTTGCCGACCTCGATAAAAAAGTCGGCATGGACAACGTGCTGGTGGTGCTGACGGCCGACCATGGTTTTGCCAACGTGCCGGAATTTGCCGAAACGCGCGGCTTCTCGGCCAAACGCATCGATGGCGCCAAACTGGTCGATGCCTTGAACCAGCACCTGGCGACTAACCTGGGCATCGACAAGCTGGTGACGACGTCGTCGCTGCCGAATATCTACCTCGATTACGCGCTGGCGGAGAAGGGCGGCGTCAATCGCGCCGCCCTGGAAGACGCGGCGGCCCGCTTCCTGCTGCAGCAGGACGGTCTGGCGCAAGTCTACACGCGCACGCAGATGGAAACGGGTGCCGTTGCCACGCGCATGGACACCCTGATGCGCCGCGCCTGGAACCGCCAGCTCTCGGGCGACCTGATGGTGGTCACCAAGCCGGCCTGGTACTTCGGCAAGGGCGCGGGCGGCACCTCGCACGGCACGCCGTACACGTATGACACCAACGTGCCGCTGATGGTGTTCGGCCCCCGCTGGATCAAGCCGGGCGCCTATGGCCAGTATGCGGAAGTGGTCGATATCGCCCCGACCCTGGCGCACCTGCTGCGCGTGCGCCAGCCGTCGGCGTCGGAGGGGAGGATTTTGACGGAAGCGGTGCGCTAGGCCGGTTACAGCAACCAGTCTATCGGCAGCACCGACAGAATGGCCACCCCTAGGCGCTTCCACACGCTGGTGCCCGGCTCCGTGTCGTAGCGCGTGGTGGCGCCGCTGGCGTCGCGGGCGATCCAGTACAGCGCGCCGTCGTCGCCTAGCAGTACCTGGTAGGCCCGCTGCGGGATGGTGGTGCGCATGGCTTGCCCCAGCTGGCTGGCCAGCGCGGGGCTGTCGATGACGAGGCCCATTTCCGTGTTCAATTCGATCGAACGCGGGTCGAAGTTGAACGAGCCGACAAAGATGCGCCGGTCGTCGACGGCAAAGGTCTTCGCATGCAGGCTCGATGCGGAGCTGCCGAAGCGGCCCGGCTGTGCGCGCGCATCGCCTGCTTCCCACGAGCGGCGCGACTCGTACAGCAGCACACCCGCTTCCAGCAGCGGTTTTCTCCACTTCGCATAGCCGGCATGCACGGCCGCCACGTCGGTCGCTTCCAGCGCATTCGTCAGGATGCGCACGCCGACGCCTTTTCTTGTCAGGTCGGCGAAGGCCTGGGTGCCGGCTTTGCCGGGCACGAAATATGGCGACACCAGGTCCACTTCCTTTTCCGGCACGCCCAGCAGGTTTTTCAGGTTGTCCGCCACGCCCGTGCCTGGCCTGGCCTTGTCCAGCACTTTGGCCGGGTCGTCGCTGACCATGCGCGTCCTGGCCCATTCGAAGGGCAGGGTGCGCTCCATCATTTGTCTGACGAAGGGCGAGGTGCGCAGCGCCTGCACGTATTCCTCGGCCGCCTTGGTGTCGTCGATGCGGTCCGCTTCGGCGGCGATGGTGGCCGCGTCGCCCTCGACAGGGCTGGTCAGCAGCAGGCTGGCCGGGTAGGCCGAGGCGCTGTTCCAGTAGCGGTCGAAATCGCGCGAAACGTCGTCGACGACGGGGCCGACGGCCAGCACGTCCAGGTCGGCAAACAGCACGTCGCCGGCCGCGCCAAAATATTCGTCGCCCACATTGCGCCCGCCGACGATGGTGGCCTGGTTATCGGCCGTGAACGATTTGTTGTGCATGCGCCGGTTGAGGCGGGAAAAATCGGTGGCAAAGGCCAGCGCGCGCGGCGCGCGGGGCACGAAGGGATTGAACAGGCGGATTTCCAGGTTGTGCTGTTTGCCCAGCATCGCCAGGGTCTGGTCCAGGCCCGCCGTGTTGTTATCGTCGAGCAGCAGGCGCACGCGCACGCCCCGCTCGGCCGCCTGGCGCAGGGCGTCGAACAGCAGGGTGCCCGTGATGTCCTTGTGCCAGATGTAGTACTGCACGTCCAGGCTGCGCTGGGCGGCGGCGGCCAGCAGGGCGCGCGCGGCAAAGGCGTCGCGTCCATCGGCGAGCGGGTAAATGCCGGACACGCCGGGATGCTGCGCCACCATGGGTGCAATGGCCGTGGCCAGCTGGGTGTGCTTTGTGTCGGCGATGACGCTGGATGCCACGCGGCCTTCCAGCGAAGGCAGCGAGACGCAGCCGGCGAGGACGGCGGACAGCAGCAGTGGCAGCAGCAGCCGGGTGGCGCTGCGGAAGGGAAGTGCTTGGGCGGACATGGCGGGCTTTCATCGGGTTGCCCCGATGTTAGCAGATGCGCATGCCCGCACGGGGCGAGGTGTTACAACTGTTCCAGCGCGATCAGCTCGGCCACCGTCTGGCGGCGGCGGATCAAACGCGATGGTGTCCCGTCGACCAGGTATTCGGCCGCATGCGGGCGGCTGTTGTAGTTCGACGACATCGACGCGCCATACGCGCCCGCGCCTTCGAAGACGACGTAGTCGCCCACCTGCGCCGCGGGCAGGAGGCGGGTTTCGACCACGCCGCCGTCGCGCTGGGTGAAGACGTCGCCCGATTCGCACAGGGGGCCGCCGACCACGGTGGCGCGCTGCATGTCCAGTGCGCGGCCGTCATGCGCGATGACCGACATTTCATGGTAGCTGCCGTACATGGCAGGGCGCATCAGTTCATTGAAACCCGTATCGAGCAAGGTGAAGTGGTTGCCGCCCATTTGCTTGGTGGCGCGCACTTCGGCCACCAGCAAGCCCGCGTCGGCCACGAGGAAGCGGCCCGGTTCGATTTCCAGGTGCACGGGATGGCCCAGGTGCGCCTCGATCTGCTTGCGCGCCGCATCCCACAGCTGGAAGTAGTGGTCCGTGTCGACGGGCTGCTCGCCTTCGCGATAGGGCACGGACAGGCCGCCGCCCGTGGAAATGGCTTCGATGTCGTGGCCCATGTTTTTCACCAGGTCGACCATGGTGCCGCAGACGGTTTCCAGGTGGCTGTAGTCGACGCCCGAGCCGATGTGCATGTGCAGGCCCACCAGGTGCAAGCCATGTGCGCGGATGACGGCCAGCGCCTCCGGCAGCTCTTCATGCCAGATGCCATGTTTGCTGTTTTCGCCGCCCGTATTGGTCTTGTTGCTGTGGCCATGGCCATAGCCGGGATTGATGCGCAGCCAGACGCGGTGGCCGGGCGACACTGGGCCCAGTTGGCGCAGCATGTCGACGGAGCCGCAATTGACTTCGATCTTCGCCGCCGCCACGCGCGCCAGGGTGGCGCGATCGAACAGGTCGCAGGTAAAGACCACGCCGGCGGCGCCGTTCGTTTGCGCCGGCGCAAAGCCTGCCTGCAGCGCGCGCTCGATCTCGCCCAGCGAGACGGCGTCCACGTGCACGCCCGCCTCGCGCATCAGGGTGAGCAGGTGGATGTTCGAATTGGCCTTTTGCGCGAAGCGCACGGTGTCGAACTGCGCCAGCTGCGCGATGCGCGCGCGGATGGTGGCCGCGTCATACACCCACAGGGGCGTGCCGTGTTCCTGGGCGAGTTGGGCGAGGGTCTGGTCGGTGACGGGCTTCATCGTGTGCTTTCGGTGGAATGAGGAGATAGCGCATGATGGCCGATTGTGCTTCGACTATAAAATATCTATTTGAGGCTACCTTATTCATTTATGATATGGCCATGACTATCTCCCTGCGCCATATCGAGGTCTTCCGCGCCATCATGACGACGGGCAGCGTGACGGCCGCCGCCGCCATGCTGCATACGTCGCAGCCCACCGTCAGCCGCGAGCTGGCGCGCTTGGAACACTTGACGGGCCTGACCCTGTTCGAGCGCGAGCGGGGGCGGCTGCGTCCCACGGCCCAGGCGCTGCAGCTGTTCGAGGAAGTGCAGCGCGCGTATTTCGGCCTGGAGCGCATCATCAGCACGGCGGCGGCCTTGCGCCAGTTCGACCAGGGGCAGCTGTCGATCGCCTGCCTGCCCGTGTTTTCCCAGTCGCTGCTGCCGCAGGCGTGCAAGCGTTTCGTCGCCGATTTTCCCAAGGTGAGCATCAGCATCACGCCGCAGGAGTCGCCGCTGCTGGAAGAGTGGTTGTCGGCGCAGCGCCACGATATCGGCCTGACGGAAGTGGGCAATGCGCCGCCGGGCACCGCGCTCGATACATTGATGTCCGTCGATGAAGTGTGTGTGCTGCCCGACGGCCATGCGCTCGCCGGCAAGGCTGTGCTGCAGCCGGCGGACTTCGCAGGCCAGCCTTTCATCAGTTTGGCCGCCGTCGACCCCTACCGCCAGCAGATCGACGCCATCTTCGCGCAGGCGGGCGTGGAGCGGCGCATGGCGCTCGACACGCACAGCGCTGCCTCCGTGTGCGCGATGGTGCGCGAAGGCGTGGGCCTGGCCATCGTCAATCCGCTCACGGCGCTGGACTACGCGGGGCAGGGCTTGCAGATCCGCCGCTTCGGCGTTTCCCTGCCATTTACGGTGAATCTGGTCAAGCCCCTGCACCGGCCCCTGTCGCAACTGGTCGCCCTGTTCGAGCAGGCGCTGCATGCGCAGGCGGCGGAGGTGAAAAGGCGCTTGCTGCAGCTGTGACGGTGCTTGTGGAGCAGCGGCGGTCAACAGAGTAAAATGGCGTTTTACTTATTCAAGCCTGACTACTTCGATGACCACAACCGCTACTCCCGTTCGTACCCGTTTCGCTCCCAGCCCGACCGGCTATCTGCACCTGGGCGGCGCCCGCACCGCTTTGTACAGCTGGGCGTATGCCCGCCACTTCGGCGGCACCTTCGTGCTGCGCATCGAAGACACGGACGTGGAGCGTTCCACGCCGGAAGCCGTGCAAGCCATCATCGAAGGCATGAAGTGGCTGGGCCTGGACCACGACGAAGGCCCGTTCTACCAGATGCAGCGCATGGACCGCTACCGCGAAGTGGTGGCGCAGATGCTGGTCGAAGGCACGGCGTATCACTGCTACTCGTCGCCGGAAGAAGTCGAAGCGATGCGCGAGCGCATGCGCGCCGCCGGTGAAAAGCCGCGCTACGACGGCACCTGGCGTCCGGAGCCGGGCAAGACCCTGCCGGCCGTGCCGGCCGACCGCAAGCCCGTCGTGCGTTTCAAGAACCCGCTCGACGGCGACGTGACGTGGGACGACGTGGTCAAGGGCACGATCACGATTTCCAACCGCGAGCTGGACGACCTGGTGATCGCCCGCCCTGACGGCACGCCGACGTACAACTTCTGCGTGGCCGTCGATGACTGGGACATGCAGATCACCCACGTGATCCGCGGCGACGACCATGTCAACAACACCCCGCGCCAGATCAACATCCTGCGCGCCATCGGCGCACCGCTGCCGCTGTACGGCCACCTGCCGATGATCCTGGGCGCGGACGGCGAAAAGCTGTCGAAGCGCCATGGCGCCGTCAGCGTGATGGATTACCCGGCGCAGGGCTTCCTGCCGGAAGCGATGCTGAACTACCTGGCGCGCCTGGGCTGGAGCCATGGCGACGATGAAGTGTTCTCGATCGAGCAGTTCTGCGAGTGGTTCAACCTGAACCACCTGTCGAAATCGGCGGCCCAGTTCAACAATGAAAAACTGGCCTGGCTGAACAACCACTATATCAAGCAGGCCGACAATACCCGCCTGGCCGACCTGGCGCGTCCGCAAATGGTCGCCGCCGGCGCCGTCTTCGAAGGCGCGCCGGACCTGGCGCAAGTGCTGGGCATGATGAAAGAGCGCGCCAACACCGTCAATGAGCTGGCTGCCGCCTCGATGCTGTTTTTCCGCGAACCGCAGCCGGAAGCGGAACTGGTCACGCAGCACATCACGGATGCCATCAAGCCCGTGCTGGCGCAGTTTGCCGAGCGTATCGCCACGGTGGAGTGGAGCAAGGAAGCCGTCGCCGCCATGATCAAGGAAGTGCTGGCCGCGAACACCATCAAGATGCCGCTGCTGGCCATGCCTTTGCGTTTGATCTTGACGGGCCAGCTGCAGACGCCTGCCATCGACCAGGTGGTGGTGATGTTCGGCCGCGACACCGTGCTGGCGCGCCTGGCAAAGTGGCTGTAATCGTCGCGCTGAATTGAGCGTGTAAATGCGGTGCGGAAACCGCCCCTATGAAAAGTTGCTCATAGACGAAAAAGGGTATTTGCAGAGTGAAACTTCTTTGCTATACTCTTGTTTCTGCACCAACGGGGGTATAGCTCAGCTGGGAGAGCGCTTGCATGGCATGCAAGAGGTCAGCGGTTCGATCCCGC
>NZ_JAMQGR010000017.1:0-71135 GCF_023703445.1 Janthinobacterium kumbetense | reverse complement strand
GTGGGTGCGTGTGGTGGGCGGCTGGACGGAATTCCAGTTCGCGGAAAAGCGCATGCCGACCCTCGACGAGATCAACGCGGCTGCGCCCGACACGCCCGTCTTCATCCTGCACCTGTACGACCGCGCCCTGCTGAACCGCGCCGCCCTGCGCGTGGTCGGCTATGACAAGAACACGCCGAACCCGCCCGGCGGCGAAATCGTGCGCGACGCTGCCGGCAACCCGACCGGCCTGCTGATCGCCCGGCCGAACGCCATGATCTTGTATGCGACCCTGGCGAAAGGCCCGACCCTGCCGCGCGAATTGCAGGTCAATTCCACGCGCCAGTTCATGCGCGAACTCAACCGTCTGGGCATCACCAGCGCCATCGACGCGGGCGGCGGCTTCCAGAATTATCCCGAGGATTACGCCGTCGTCGACGAACTGGCGCAAAAAGAGCAGCTGACCATCCGCATCGCCTACAACCTGTTTACGCAAAACAAGGGCGCCGAATTGCAGGACTTCCAGAAGTGGACGGGCATGGTCAAGCCCGGCGACGGCACGGACTTTTACCGCCACAACGGCGCCGGCGAAATGCTGGTGTTTTCCGCCGCCGACTTCGAGGATTTCCTCGAGCCGCGCCCGGAGCTGGCGGCCGGCATGGAAGACGAGCTGGAAAAGGTCGTGCGCCACCTGGTCGAGCAGCGCTGGCCGTTCCGCCTGCACGCCACCTATGACGAATCGATCGGCCGCATGCTCGACGTGTTCGAAAAGGTCAACCGCGACACGCCGTTCGGCGGCTTGCACTGGTTGTTCGACCACGCGGAAACCATCAGCCCGAAAAATATCGACCGGGTCAAGGCGCTCGGCGGCGGCCTGGCCATCCAGCACCGCATGGCCTTCCAGGGCGAGTACTTCGTCGAGCGCTACGGGGCCGAGGCGGCGAAGGCCACGCCGCCCGTGCAGCGCATGCTGGACGCGGGCGTGCCCGTGGGCGGCGGCACGGACGCCACGCGCGTGGCCAGCTACAACCCGTGGACGGCGCTGTACTGGCTCGTGTCGGGGCGCACCGTGGGCGGCCTGGCCCTGACGGATGCGGCGGGGCGCCTGTCGCGCGACACGGCGCTGGAACTGTGGACGGCGGGCAGCGCCTGGTTTTCCAGCGAGCAAGGCAAGAAGGGGCGCATCCGCGAGGGCATGCTGGCCGACCTGTCCGTGCTGTCGGCCGATTATTTCACGGTGCCGGAAGAGGCGATCAAGTCCATCGAATCCGTGCTGACCATGGTGGGCGGCAAGGTCGTCTACGGCCAGGCGGAATTCACGACCGTGGCGCCGCCCCCGATTCCCGTGCTGCCCGAGTGGTCGCCCGTGCGCGCGGTGCCGGGCCATTACCGGCCCGTGGCCAGGCCGGCGCAGGCGGCCATGCCGCACCAGTGCGCGGGCGCCTGCGGCGTGCACGCCCACGCCCACGACCGGGCGCGCAAGTCGGCCGTGCCGATCAGCGATTTTTCCGGCTTCTGGGGCACGCTGGGCTGCAGCTGCTTCGCTTTCTAGGAGAGGAAATGAGCATGTACTACAAGAAAGTCATCCTGGGCCTGCTGCTGGCCTTTGTCGTGGGCTTCGTCTGCCAGCTGGCGCACATCCCCGTGCCGGCGCCGCCCGTGCTGGGCGCCGCGCTGCTGGTGTTCCTGACCAGCTGCGGCTATTGGCTGACGGGCCTGTATTTGCAGCGCCGTGAAACGCAAGGGGAGGCGCCATGAACGTCATGCTGGCAGGATCGGTGCTGGGATTGCTGGTGGGGGCCGTATGCCGCTGGTTCGACCTGCCCTCGCCCACGCCGCCCACGCCGACCGGCGCGGCGATGGTGGTGGCCATGACCCTGGGTTTTGTCGTGGCGGGGCAGTGGCAGGGTTAGGCGCTTATTTGGACAGGCGCAAAATGGCCGAGGCGAGCCGGGTGAAGCAGGGACTCAGGTCGCTGTCGCTGGCCGCATAGCAATACAGGCCCACGGGTTCGGCCGGCTTGCGGCAAGCCGCTTTCGCATCGGTGGTATTGGCCAGGCAGCGCAGCAAGTCTTCGCCCAGCTCGTTGTCCGGCCCTTCCTTGGTTTTCAGCGATGCGCCCATGCCCAGGGTAAAGACGAAAATGCCTTCCTGGCGCGCCTTGGCCGCCATCGCTTCGACCAGGTTGCGCGAGGCGCGGTGCACATTCGTCCATTGCGCCTGCGCCGTGGCGGTGGACGCGGTCACGACGCGGGGCGAGTTGGTGACGATGGGAAACTCGCGCAGTGCCGCGTCATTCGTCGCGTTATACCATGCGGGAAGCGCGGTGATCTGGCTGGCGGCGCAATCGCCGTACTGGAGCGAGTCGCTCACTTTCATCCTGTACAGGCCCGCCAATGCCGGGTTTTGCAGTTTCGGAAAGGTGGCGAGGCCGCCTGCGTCCTTGCATTTGTTGTCCTTGTTGGGGAAGTACGAGGAAAACGCCGCCGGCGAACCGTCGGAGAAAAACACGATGACGCGCAGGCTGGAGCGGTCGACCTGCGCGATGTCGTTCAGCTGCTTGCGCGCCTGGAACATGCCGGCGGACGAGTTGGTGCCGCCGACAAAGGCGAATTGATCGATCTTTCCACCTTTCATGGTCATGCCGCTGCGGTCGAAACCGCGGTCGGTCTGCCTGATCGGGACGTCGATTTGCGCTTCCGAGGCGAAGTGCAGCAAGCCGACCCGGTCGACCGTGGCGTTGAACTTGTTCAGGAAGGACTTGCCCGCCGCCCGCACGGCGTCCGCATTGTGTTCCAGCGAACGCGACGTATCCATCACCAGCACCATGTCCAGGTCCTTGCGGATGGTTTGCGCGCTGGCGGCCACGTCCAGGGTCTTGAAGCCCAGTACGCCCATCAGCGAGACGGGCAGCGAGGCGCTGGCCGAGACGTCGATGGTGACGGTACCCTTGTCGAACGTGACGTCGACGGGATGGAGGGTCGGCGTCGACAGCAGGAAGTGGTCCGGATAATTGACGTCAAAAAAATCCTTTGCCGACTGGCGCGCCCTGGTCCGCTGTTCCTCTTCCGAGTTGCCCGCAGTGACGCCGCGCGCCGCCGCCAGGCTGGCCGAGTCGACGGCCGCGTTGAGCTTGGCCTTGACGAAGTAGCCGAGGGCCGAATCGATGGCCAGGCCCACGGAGGCGATCAGGACGACGGCCGACAGCGCCACCATGACCAGGACTTGCCCGCCTTGCCGCTTGTGTGGAATGCGCATCAGAATACCGTCATCGAAGTCAGGTTGGGCGCCAGCACGGGCGTCGTGCTGTTGCCAAATTTCAATGTGCCGAACAGCATGTCGAAATTGTAGAAAGTTTCCACGGCGTAAATCAGTTCGCCATCGGCCAGCTGGTTCTGCATCAATGACACCGTGGGGGCGTATTCGTCCTTGGCGATGCCGGTGCACGTGCCATCGCGCCAGCTGCCGCATTGCCACACCTGGCTGGCGGGCAGGTAGCCGCTGGCCTTCGCGCCGGCGTCCCAGCGGTACTGTTCCAGCACGATATTGCGCAAGCCGCTCTGCGTCGTGTAACCCATGATCTTGGTGATGTAGATCATGCCGCGCCCGTGCATGTCCAGCGGCGGCGTGCTGGCGGCCAGCGCATTCATGATGCCCTGGCTGGAGCCGCTCAAGTCGGACGTGGCGCGCGCGGACAGGTTGGCGCCTTCGCGGCTGATGTTGAGCAGGATGGTCTTGGCCTGGATGGCACGCGACAGGTCGGCCAGCATGAACAGCAGCAAGGCCAGCAAGGGCAGCACGATGGCAAATTCGATGGCGGCGATGCCGCGCGCGGCGCGGCGCGGAAAACGGGGAGCGGGCGCGCGCATCACAGGCCGCCAAAGCTTTCATTGCGCATGGTGGCCGCCACGACGAAATGCGCCTGGCCGTCGCGGAACAGGGCACGGATCATGGGTGTGGCAAACGCCCAGCGGCAATCGACGGAAATGACGACGATATCGCCGGCCTGGCCGAACATGGCGGCGCCTACCGCATCGCTGCCGTTGACGGAGATCACGGGGCTGACCTTGTCATACATGCCCATGGAGCTGTCGCGTATTTTTTGCATGACGGCGTGGTAGCGCTGCTGGTTGGCGCTGTCGGGGTCGAGGTCCTTGGCCCCCGTGACGGCATAGCGCGCCCCTTCGCGCACCGCGTGCTGCATGGTCATATTGGCAAAATAAGCCATGCTCAATTCAATGATGCCGATTATCAGCATGAGAAAGACAGGTGTTATCAGGGCCAATTCGACCAGGGTGGCGCCACCCTGTCCGCTTTGCTTGCGGAATATGCGGGAATCGGCCTGTTTTAAGCGCATGGGAATAATCCGGTTAAGTTCCGCGATGACGAATGTCGGGCGGATGGCATTGCGCCATTTGACTGGCAATTATTCTATATCGATTTTCAAGGGCGTGTCCGCCATTTAAATTATTACAGGTCAAGATAATCGCAATTAACTGCGTTATTTCAAACGTGCCGGCCCCGTCGCTACAGGGCCGGGAGTAATATGCGCGGGTATGAAAACAGGCCTGGTGTCAGGATTGTCCTGCGTGCAGGCAAGGACTTGTTTTGCAAGGTGATGCAACAAAAATGCTGCAATGTAAGCAACAGCAGCGGCGGCAGCAGCGATGGCGCGCCCGTGGCGCACCCGCCCCGGCCACGCTGCCCATCCATCGGTTCACGCCCGGCATGCGGCGACCGCTGCCCTGGGGCACGCACCGCGTTGGCGCGTGCCGGCCCAAGGCCTCTTCCTTTGTGCCCCCATGACTTCTTTCCCCCGCGTGCGGCAGCAGAAGGCGCGCGCGGACGAGGCAGGCAAGCCGATTCGGATCAACAGCATTCCCCGATGGGAGTGGGCTACAAGTAAAGAGGTAAAGCATGTCAACAAACAATGTCATACGCGTCATGCTGGTGTCGGACCACAAGACCTGGCTGTGGGGCCTGGAGCAGTTGCTCGCCGGCGCCCAGCCGCCGATGCAGGTGGTGGCCAGTTCCACCGAGATCGACAGCGCGCTGCTGCTGGCGCGCACCCTGTGTCCCGACGTCATCGTGCTCGACGCCGATCTTGGCTGCGGCGGCGCCTGCGCCATCGATTATCTGCCGCAGCTGCTGGGCAATGGCGTGTCGCGCGCATTGCTGTTCAGCGGCACGCAGGACCAGGCCGCCTGCGGGCGCGCCGTGCGCAGCGGCGCGCGCGCCGTGGTGGGCAAGGAAACGCCCGTCAAGCAAATGGTCGACGCCATCGCCCGCCTGCATCACGGCGAATTGTGCCTGGACCCGGCGCTGCTCGACAGCATGCTGGGCGTGCTGAACAAGCCGGAAGCGGCGCCCGACCCGGAAGAGCAGCGCATCGCCAGGCTGACGCTGAAGGAGCGCAAGATCGTGGCCATGATGGTGGAAGGAAATGGCGCGCTGAACCGTGCGATCGCCCAGCGCGCTTTTATCTCGGAGCAAACCTTGCGTAATCATTTGACATCGATCTACAGCAAGCTCGATGTCACCAACCGCCTGGAATTATATGTGTACGCCACCCGCAACCGGCTGGCCGAACCCGTCCATGCGGAGTGACAGTACATATGTCCTGATTATAGACAAAAAATTAAGATGGTTTGTACTGGGCATAAAATGACTTTTCTCTGATTCGATTTAATGTTTGTTTATATAAAATACACGCATCAGAAATTGGCAAATAAAAACAAAGAGAATGTTTTTATTTTCAGACTGTATTTTCAGTTTTTATCATGTTTAAAACTTGACCTGAAAGGGAATAATATGAATTTCATTAAAAACTTTATCGCCGAAGAAGATGGCGTGACGGCCATCGAATATGCGCTGATCGCTGCGCTGGTGGCTGCGGCGCTGGTCACGGCCGTCGGCTATTTCACCACCGGCCTCGATGGCGCCTTCAAGGCGATCGGCACCAAGCTGACGGGCGCGGCGATCTAAGGCGCCTGCCCACCGCGCTGCATCCCGACAGGCCGGCTGCCCCTGCGCACCGGCCTGTCGACTTCCCGCCCAACGATGCGCATGCCGTCATGCCATCGGCTTGCATCAGGTACACGATGGACCCTCATTCTTTCTGGACGTTCAGCCCCGCCATGGTCTTGTGGGGGCTGCTTGCCGCGGCTGTCTGGCATGACGTGCGCCGCCGGCGCATTCCCAACCGGCTGGTGTTTTTTGGCGCCTTGCTTGGCGTGTTGCTCAACAGCCTGGCCTTGCCCGGGGTGACGCCGGCCGGGCCGTGGCTGGCGCTGGGCGGCCTGGCCGTCGGCCTGGGCTTGCTGCTGCCCATGTATGCGATGAAGGCGCTGGGCGCGGGCGACGTCAAGCTGATGGCGATGGTGGGGGCTTTTCTTGGCCCGCGCCCCGCCGTGTTTGCCGTGCTGTGCAGCCTGCTGGCGGGCGGCGTGCTGGCGCTGGCCGTCGCCCTGTGCCAGGGCACGCTGCGCCAGGCGATGAGCAATGCCCGGCAATTGCTGCTGCAAGGCTGGCTGCGCGCCGCGGCAGGCGAAGTGCCGCGGGTCGATGCGCCCGCCGTGCCGGGCGGCAAACTGCCGTACGCGATCGCCATTGCCGCCGGCACCGCCATCTGGCTGGCCCTGGCGGCCGGCGGCTATGCATGATGTGCCCGTCCGGAAACCCAAGTTTTACCAAGAGGAAAAATCATGAGAAATAGCCGCGTTGCGATCGTGCTGCTGCTGGCGCTGCTGATGGCAGGGGGCGCCGTGCTGGCGGCGGCCCGCTGGATGTCGGGACAAGGCGCGCCGGCCAGCCAGACGGTGATGGTCGCGCTGGTCGATATCGGCGTGGGCGCGAAGGTGACGCCGGCCATGCTGCGCGGCATGGACTGGCCGGCGGGCGCCATGCCGCCGGGGGCGTTTGGCGAGGCCGGCGCGCTGGACGGGCGCATCACGCGCACGGCCGTCAGCAAGGGCGAGCCTGTGCTGGAAAGCAAGCTCGCGCCGCCCGGCGCCACGGGCGGCCTGTCGGCCATCGTGGCTGCCGGCAAGCGCGCCATGACCGTGCGCGTCAACGACGTGGTGGGCGTGGCCGGCTTCGCCCTGCCGGGCAATTTCGTCGACATTCTCGTGCATACGCAGGATGACCGCGCCAGGCCGGCGGGCGGCGGGCCGCTGGCCATTTCCAAGATCGTGCTGGAACGCATCCTGGTGCTGGCCGTGGCGCAAGAGTCCGGCCGCGACGACAACAAGCCCAAGGTGGTCAATGCCGTGACCCTGGAGCTGACGCCGGAGCAGGTGGAAAAGCTGGACCTGGCGCGCAGCGTGGGCAGTCTGTCGCTGGTGCTGCGCAACCAGGTCGATCCGGCGCCCGTCACCACGGGCGGCGCCACCAAGGAGTCGCTGCTGGAACTGAAGGCGCCGGCGGCCGCGCCGGTGCGCGCGGCGCGGCGCCAGGCGGCCCCCCCACGCGCTCCCGCGCGCGACAGCATCACCGTCATCAAGGGCATGGATACGAGCGTCCAGCAATTTTAAAAATCAGCAGGCAAGCGAGCAAGGATGATCGATGAATAAATTTCGTAAGCACGCCGCGAGTGCGGGCATGCGCCTGGCCCTGACGCTGGGCGGCGCGGCGGCAAGCCTGGCATGGCCAAGCGGCGCCAGCGCGGCGGCGCCGGCCCGGCAGGCCGTCATGTCGCCCGTCGCGGCGCCGGCCATGTCGCTGGGCGCCGATATCGCCCGCCTGGGCGCGCCCGTGCGCATCGCCGTGGGCAAGTCCACCTTGCGCAGCCTGAGCCTGCCGGTGTCGCAGATCGCCGTCAACGATCCGCGGGTGGCCGGCGCCAGGATGCTGGGCTCGTCCAGCCAGCTGTTCGTCTGGGGCCTGGCCCCGGGCAGCACCAACCTGATCCTGTGGGACCGGCAGCAGCGCCCCGTGATCGTCGATATCGAAGTCGAGATCGATGTTGAGGGCTTGCAGGCGCAGCTGGCCTATGTCTTCCCCGGCGAGCGCGCCGTCAAGGCTGGCGCGGCCGGCGGCAGCATCGTGCTGTCGGGGCAGGTGAGCGACAGCGTCAAGGCCAGCCAGATCCTGGACATGGCGCAGGCCTATGCGCAGCGCGGCGCCGGCGAAGCGGCCGCGCCGGCCGACGGCGCCGCCAGCGCGGCCGGCGGCGTCAAGGTCATCAACATGCTGACGATCGCGGCGCCGCAACAGGTCATGCTGGAAGTGAAAATCGCCGAAGTGTCGAAGACCCTGGTCGACCAGCTGGGCGCCAGCGTGGGCATCAGCGGCACGCGCGGCAACTGGAGCTACGGCTTGCTGTCGAACTTGCTCAGCGGGAACCCCAGCCAGCTGGGCGCCGTGCACGGCAAGAATGGCAACGGGCTGACGCTCGACGCGCAAAAGCGCGACGGCCTGGTGAAGGTGCTGGCCGAACCGAACATCATGGCCATCAGTGGCCAGGAAGCCAGTTTCCTGGCGGGCGGCAAGATTTTCATTCCGGTCGCGCAAGACAGCACCACCAACAAGATCACGCTGGAGGAAAAGGAATTCGGCATCGCCGTCAAGTTCACGCCCACCGTGCTGGAGGGCGGACGCATCAACCTGAAGGTGGCGCCGGAAGTGTCGGAGCTGAACCGCGAAGGCATCGGCATCACCACCGGCGGGGGCGCCGCCGCCAATGCCGTGCTGCCGGCCTTTACCACGCGGCGCACCACCACCACGGTGCAGCTGTTCGACGGCCAGAGTTTTGCCGTGGGCGGTTTGATCAAGAACAATGTGACGACCAATATCAAGGCCTTGCCCTTCCTGGGCGAGATCCCCGTGCTGGGCGCGCTGTTCCGCAGCAGCGATTTCCAGACGGACCGTACCGAGCTGGTGTTCATCATCACGCCGCACCTGGTCAAGCCGCTCGACGGCACGCTTGACGGCGATATCGTCTTGCCGACCGACGCCTATGTGGCGCCCAGCCGCAGCGAGTTCTTCTTGCAAGGAAAAATGGAAGGCGCTGGCGCGCCACGGCCACGGCAGGAAGCGGCCACGCAGAAGGCGCCCGCCGGCCCGGACACTCACTAGGAGCACATCATGCAGCATTCCCTTTCCCTTTTTCTATCTGTGCTGCTGGCCGCCCTGGCCGCCAGCGGCTGCGCCGCCACGCCGAACCTGGACCGCCAGTTCGGCCGCAGCGTCGAGCAGCTGCGCCTGCGGCAAGTGCTGTCGCCGCAGGCGGGCGCGAACCGCGATCCCGTGGCCGGCCTGGACGGCAAGGCCGCCCAGGCCGCCTACGCGGCGTACCAGAAAAGCTTTGCCGCACCCGCGCCGCAAGGGGCCGCCTTCACCATCGGCGTCGGGGCGCGCCAGTGAAGCTGGCACCGTCACCACAGAACCAGCAAGGCATATCGTGAAAATCGCCATCCATTCCACGGATCAAAAAACGCTGTCCGAACTGGGACGGCTGCTGCGCAGCCGCAACCGGCTCGACGAGATCAACGCGGGCGGCGAAACGCTGGAACCGCTGCAGGCGGCGCAATCGCTGCCCGACGTGCTGATCTTCGACCGCCCGTCGAACGACGGCGCCGACCTGGCCGCCATCGAGCGCCTCAGCAACCAGCATCCGCGCATGGCCTTCATCGTGCTGTGCCACCAGCAGGCGCCTGAATTCCTGCTGCAAGCCATGCGTGCAGGCGTGCGCGACGTGCTGCCGTTTCCCGCCGCGCCGGCCAGCCTGTATGCGGCGCTCGAACGCATCGAGGAAAAGCTGGAGCGGCGCGAGCATGGCAACGGCAAGGTGCTGGCCTTCATCTCCTGCAAGGGCGGCAGCGGCGCCACCTTCATCGCCAGCAACCTCGGTTATGCGCTGGCCGCCGGCGGCCAGCAGCGCGTTGCCCTGATCGACATGAACCTGCATTTTGGCGACGCCTCGCTCTTCGTGTCCGAGAACAAGCCGCTGGCCACGCTGTCCGATGTCACGCGCGACATCCACCGGCTCGACGCCTCGTTCCTGGCATCGAGCATGCTGCACATCCTGCCCAACTACAGCGTGCTGGCCGCGCCCGAGGATCCGGCGCACGCCAGCGAAGTGGCGCCCGAGCACATCGACGCCGTCATCCGGCAAGCCAGGCGCCAGTACGATTTCATCGTGCTCGACGTGGGCCGCAACCTCGACGCCGTCAGCGTGCGCGCGCTCGACCACGCCGACATGATCTTCCCTGTCCTGCAGGCGACCTTGCCGTATATCCGCGACGGCAAGCGCCTGCTGGGCATGTTCCGCTCGCTCGAATACGCGAAGGACAAGGTGCATATCATCGTCAACCGCCACGACAAGGGCGGCGAAATCCGCCTGCGCGACCTGGAAGCGGCGTACGGCACGGCGGTCTACCGCACGGTGCCGAATCACTACGCCTCGGCCGCCGCCTCGGTCAACCAGGGCGTGCCTATCCTGCAGCTCGACAAGGCCAGCCCGATCACCCGCTCGCTGCAGGAGTTCGCCGCCAGCCTGGCCGGCGGCGCGGCCAGCACGGCGCGCCAGGGCTGGCTCGGCCGCGTCCTGCGGCGCGCCTGATCCACGCGCTTGATCCCCATCCCAGAACAGGAGCATTTCATGGCTACTTCCCCCATCGCCGCCTTGTCCATCCGCGAACGGCTCGGCAGCGCCAAGATCGCCGCGCTCGCGCCGCAACGCATGACCGTCATCGACAACCACGGCTACCGCGACCTCAAGCTGCGCATCCATGGGCTGCTGCTCGAACGGGTCGACCTGGAAAGCATGCAGCGCCTGTCGCAGGAGCGCATCCGCGAAGAATTGCGCGGCCTGGTCGAGCGCCTGCTGGACGAAGAGGCGGTGGTCATCAACGACGCCGAGCGCCGTAGCCTGACGCGCGACATCCAGCACGAGATGCTGGGCTTCGGGCCGCTCGAAACGCTGCTCGCCGATGCCAGCGTGTCGGACATCCTGGTCAACGGCCACAAGCAGGTGTATGTGGAGCGCGGCGGCCGCCTGGAGCTGACCGACGTCTGCTTCGACGACGACGCCCATCTGATGAAGATCATCGACAAGATCGTCTCGCGCGTGGGCCGCCGCATCGACGAATCGAGCCCCATGGTCGATGCGCGCCTGCCCGACGGTTCGCGCGTCAACGCCATCATCCCGCCGCTGGCCATCGACGGCCCCGTGATGTCGATCCGGCGGTTTTCCGTCGATCCGCTGCGCCTGGCCGACCTGGTCGCCTACCACAGCATGACGGCCGAGATGGCCGAGGTGCTGCAGGGCCTGGGCAAGGCGAAGATGAATATCCTCATTTCCGGCGGCACGGGCAGCGGCAAGACCACCATGCTCAACGTGATTTCCGGCTTTATCGGCCAGACGGAACGCATCGTCACGGTGGAAGACGCGGCCGAGCTGCAATTGCAGCAGCCGCACGTGGTGCGCCTGGAAACGCGGCCCGCGAATATCGAAGGCAAGGGGGAGGTGAGCCAGCGCGCGCTGGTGCGCAACGCGCTGCGCATGCGCCCGGACCGCATCATCCTGGGCGAGGTGCGCGGCGCCGAGGCGCTCGACATGCTGGGCGCCATGAACACGGGCCACGAAGGCTCGATGGCCACCATCCACGCCAATACGCCGCGCGACGCCATCACGCGGCTGGAAAACATGATCAGCATGGCGGCGGCCAACCTGCCCAGCAAGGCTATCCGGCAGCAGATCAGCTCGGCCGTGTCGGTGGTGGTGCAAGTGTCGCGCCTGATCGACGGCAAGCGCAAGGTGACGTCGATCCAGGAAATCACGGGCATGGAAGGGGAAGTCATCACGATGCAGGAAATCTTCAGCTTCCGGCAGACGGGCGTGGCCGAGGGCGGCGCGGTGGTCGGGCATTTCTCGGCCAGCGGCATCCGCCCGCGCTTCCTCGATCGCCTGAACAGCTTTGGCATCGGCGTGTCGGCCGCCCTGTTCGAACCCACCGCGGCGGGGCGCTGACCGGCCATGCTTTCCTACCTTGTCTATCTGTTCCTTTTCCTGGCCGTGCTGCTGCTGGTGGCTGGCGCCTGGCTGGCGTGGCAAGCGGCGCGGGGAGCGGGCGCGGCGCGGGTGGCGCGGCGCCTGCAAGCCATGTACACGGCCAGCGATGGCGAACAGGCGCTGTCGATCACCAAGCAGCGGCCGCTGAGCGTCCATCCCTTGCTGCACGGCGTGCTGCAAGGCTTGCCCGGCGCGCGGCGCCTCGACCAGCTGCTGCTGCAGGCGGGCATGCGCTGGTTCGTGGCCACTTTTCTGGGCTATTGCCTGCTGGGCGGGACGGCCGGCCTGCTGCTGGCCGGCGCGCTGCCGCTGCCATGGTATGTGCGCCTGGGCCTGGGCGCGGGCGGCGCCGCGCTGCCGTATCTGCTGGTGCGCCGCGCCAGGAGCAAGCGGCTGGTGCGCATCGAGCAGCAATTGCCGGACGCGCTCGACCTGATGAGCCGCGCCATGCGCGCCGGCCATGCCTTTCCCACCGCGCTGAAAATGGTGGGCGAGGAAATGACGGGGCCGCTGGCCGACGAGTTCCGCGCCGTGTTCGACGAAGTCAGTTTCGGCGTCGCGATGGCCGATGCGCTGGGCAATCTGGCCGCGCGCGTGCCCAGCACGGACTTGCGCTATTTCGTCATCGCCGTGCTGATCCAGCGCGAAACGGGCGGCAACCTGACTGAATTGCTGAGCAGCATCAGCGCCATCATCCGCGACCGCCTGAAATTGCTGGGCCAGGTGCGCGTGCTGTCGGCCGAAGGGCGCATGTCGGCCTGGGTCCTGGGTTTGCTGCCGTTCGGGGCGGCGCTGATGATGCATTTGATGAATCCGCAGTTTATTGCCGTGCTGTACACGGATGGGGGCGGGCGCAAGATGGTTGGAGTATCGCTGGGCTTGCTGATGCTGGGTGTGATCTGCATCAGAAGAATTATCAATATCCGGGTGTAAGATGAAAGAACAGACACGATGAGCACGATGAGTACGGCGCAGCTGGCCTTGCTGGGCCTGCTGTTCCTGATTGTTTTCGCGCTGGCCTTGCTGGTGTTGCGCCTGTGCACGGGCAGTGCCGTGCAGGAGCGGCTGCAGGCGCTGGGCGATGCGGGCGCCGGCGGCGACAGCGGGCGCCATGCGAGGCGGCGCTGGCTGGCGCACGCCGTCAGCCTGACGCGCCCGCTGGCCAGGCTGTCGCTGCCGGACGAGGGCTGGGAAAGTTCGCCCATCCGCAGCCGTTTCGTCCATGCGGGCTGGCGCAGCCAGGCCGCACCTGCGCTGTTTTACGCGGCCAAGACAGGCTTGTTCGTGGGCTTGCCGCTGCTGGCGTATTTTCTGCTGCGCCAGGGCGGGCACAATATGCTGTTGTGGCTGGTCGCGGCGGCCGCCCTCGGTTACTACCTGCCCAATGCCTGGCTGTCGCACTGCCTGAAACAGCGTCAGCGCGAAGTGTTCGAAACCTTTCCCGATGCGCTGGACCTGATGACGGTGTGTGTCGAAGCGGGGCTGGCGATGGATGCGGCGCTGGCGCGCGTGGCGCAGGAAATCGGCTTGAAAAGCGCCGTCCTGGCCGAAGAGCTGCAACTGGTGACGCTGGAATTGCGCGCCGGCAGCGCCAAGGACAAGGCCTTGCGCAACCTGGCCCTGCGCACGGGAGTGGAGGATGTGGATGCGCTGGTGACCCTGCTGATCCAGGCCGAGCGCTTCGGCACGAGCATCGCCGCGTCGCTGCGCGTGCAATCCGACCAGCTGCGCACCAAGCGGCGCCAGCGGGCCGAGGAAACGGCGGCCAGGATCGCCCTCAAGCTGCTGTTTCCGCTGATCTTTTTCATCTTCCCCTCGCTGATGGTCGTGCTGATGGGGCCGGCGTTCCTGCAGATTTACCGCGTGCTGCTGCCGGCCATGCGAGGCAGCTGAAGACTGGCCGGGCCGAAAAAAAAGCTGCCGGAGTCGCCTCCGGCAGCTTTTTTACGTCAGACCGCGCCTGGCAATCAGGCGAATGGCGTCAGCAGGGTGATCATCTGGCCAAAGATCTTCGGGCTGGCGGCGATGACGTCGCCCTTGTACAGGTAGTCCGATTCGCCGGAAAATTCACCGACGATGCCGCCCGATTCCGTGATCATCAGGGCGCCTGCGGCGATATCCCAAGGCTTCAAGCCTTTTTCGTAGAAGCCGTCCAGGCGGCCGCAAGCGACGTAAGCCAGGTCCAGCGCGGCCGAGCCGGCGCGGCGCACGCCCTGGCTGCGTTCGCCCATGATCGCGTACATCTTCAGGTATTCGTCCAGCGCGCGGGCGCTGCCGGCCACGTAGCCGGTGCCCAGCAGGGCGTTCGAGATGCGGTCCAGCTTGGTGACGCGGATGCGTTTTTCGTTCAGGTAGGCGCCGGCGCCCTTGGTGGCCGTGAACAGGTCGTTGCGGACCGGATCGTAGATGACGGCTTGCGTGACGACGCCGCGATGCGCGAGGGCGATCGAGATGCAGTATTGCGGGAAACCGTGGATGAAGTTGGTGGTGCCGTCCAGCGGATCGATGATCCACTGATATTCATTCTCGTCGTGCGAGTTGGCGGAAGCTCCCGATTCCTCAGCCAGGAACGCGTGGTCCGGGTAGGCTTTGGACAGCACCTCGATGATGGCTTGTTCGGCCGCCTGGTCGACGTCGGTGACGAAATCGTTATGTTGTTTTTCCGTGACGACGACGCGGTCGAGGTCAAAAGAGGCGCGATTGATGACGGCGGCGCCGCGGCGGGCGGCTTTGATCGCCGTGTTGAGCATTGGGTGCATGTGAGCTTCCGTTAAAAGCACGCGACCGCCCAGCGTCGCCTTTCGGCGCCGGTACGATAGAGTGCAAGAATGAATTAAAGAGCGGAGCGGTGCCGAAGTGGTTAAAATCCCGGCCTGGAGTCAGCGTTTTGTGACTCCGTTTCCCGAAATTTCCTGTATCGATACCGCGCAATAGCGCTATTTTAAATGAATCTGCCCGAAATCAACACGTCTCTTTTCAAACGCCTGCGATTTATTCTTGTCGAAACTAGTCGATCCGGCAACATTGGCGCCGTCGCGCGGGCCATGAAAACGATGGGTTTTTCCGATTTGGTGCTGGTCAACCCCCGCTTTCCCGACGCCTTGACGGACGCGGAAGCGGTGGCTTTCGCCAGCGGCGCGCAGGATATCCTGTCCGGCGCGCGCATCGTCGGCTCCATCGCCGAGGCGCTCGAAGGCTGCAATTACGCGGCGGCCGTCTCGGCCCGGCTGCGCGAATTTTCGCCGCCCGTCACGGCGCCGCGCGCCATCGCCGCGCAGCTGGCGGCCAGCGACGACTTGCACGCGGCCGTCATCTTCGGCAACGAGCGCTTCGGCTTGCCCAACGAGATCGTCGAGCAGTGCAATGTGCTGATCAACATCCCCGCCAATCCCGAGTATTCCTCGCTGAACCTGTCGCAGGCGGCGCAGGTCGTCGCCTACGAATGCCGCGTGGCGGCCCTCGGCGACGGACAAATCGCCAGTCCCGTCGGTTTTCATGGCGACGCGGCCAGCCTGGCGCAGGTCGACGGCATGTATGCGCACCTGGAACAGGCGCTGGTGGCCATCGATTTCCTCGACGCCGACAACCCGAAAAAACTCATGCCAAGGTTGAAACGCCTGTTTTCGCGCACGGGGCTGGAAACGGAAGAAGTCAATATCCTGCGCGGCATCGCCCGGCATATCCTGGCGGTGGCGAAAAAAGGCCCATGATAGAAACCCGGCTGCTGCGCCAGTTCATCGCCGTCGCCGAGGAACTCAATTTCCGCCGCGCGGCCGAACGGCTGCACATGGCGCAGCCGCCGTTGTCGCAGGCGATATTGCGGCTGGAAGAAGCGCTCGGCTATCCCGTATTCGAGCGCACCAACCGCAAGGTCAGCCTGACGCCGGCCGGCACGGCTTTCCTGGCCACGGCCCGCCAGGTGCTGGCCAGCCTGGAAGAGGGCGTGGCCGCCACGCGCCGCGTGGCGCAGGGCATCGAGGGCCACTTGCGCCTGAGCTTTATCCACATCACCCCGTATGCCCACGTACTGACGGCCTTGCGCGCCTTCCGCGCCGCCTCGCCCGCCGTGCAATTCACCTTGCGCGAAGCGTCGACGCAGCAGCAGGTCGAGTGGCTGGAGCGGGGCGAGGTCGATGTCGCCCTGTTGCGCGCGCCGGGGCGCAGCACGCCGGGCATGCGCCTCGAGCGCCTGTCCTGCGAAGACATCGTCGTTGCGCTGCCGTTGAACCACCGCTGCGCGGGCCAGGCGCGGGTGGACCTGGCGGATTTGGCCGGTGACGATTTCGTCGCCTCGCCGCGCGAGCTGGGCCAGGGTTTCCACGACCAGCTGGCCAGCCTGTGCCTGCATGCGGGCTTCGTGCCGCAGGTGGCGCAGCAGGCGCGCCGTTTGCAGACGGTGCTGGGACTGGTGGCGGCCGGTTTTGGTGCGGCCCTGCTGCCGGCCAGCCTGGCGGCGTCCATGCCGGCGGGCGTCGTCATGCTGCCGCTGGCAAGCAGCGCGCCCGCGCCGCTGCGCCAGCTCGACCTGTACATGGCGTGGGACCCGCGGCGCACATCCCCCGTGCGCGAGCGGCTGCTGGCGCAGCTGAGGCACTTTTCCGCCTATTGAGACTTTCAAAGTCTCGTTTCAAGATAAATAAGATATTTTACAGATGATGGTCCAGGGGCCAGCATGGCGTTTTGATTGTCAGGAACTGCCATGTCCACCATGTCCTCGCGCACAGTGCTGCCGTCCGCCACGCTGCCACTCTCCATTTACCTGCTCTCCCTGTGCAGCTTTGCCTTCGGCTTGTGCGAATTCATCGCCGCCGGCCTGTTGACCCCCATGGCGCGCGACTTGCACGCCAGCGTGGCGGCGGCCGGCGGCGCCATCGCCGCGTATGCGCTGGGGGCGGCCATCGGCGCGCCCATCCTGACGGCCCTGCTGGCGCGCCGGCCCGTGCGCCAGGTGCTGGTGGCCACCATGCTCGTGCTGGCGGCCGGCAGCGTGGCCATGGCGGCCGCGCCGGCGCTGGGCGCGCTGCTGGGGGTGCGCTTTGCCGTCGGCCTCGCGCATGGCGTGTTCATGGCGGTGGCCTCGCATGCGGCCACCAGCCTGGTCGACCCGTCCCGCGCGGGACGGGCGCTGTCCATCGTCTGGCTGGGTCTGACCCTGGCGCTGGCTGGCGGCGTGCCGCTGGGGACGTGGCTGGGCGCCGTCTCGTCATGGCGCTGGGTTTTCGCGGCCATCGGCGTGCTGGCCCTGTGCGGCGGCGCCGGCCTGCGCTTGGCCATGCCGGCCGCGCGCCAGCGGTTTGCCGCCGCATCGGCCCTGGCCAGCCTGCGCGCCATCCTGCAGCCGCCCCTGCTGCTGGCGGCCGGCGTGGCGGCGCTGGTCAGCGTGGCTACCTTCAGCTTTTTCACGTATGTCTCACCTTTCCTGCTGCAGCTGGGCGGGCTCGATGCGGGCTGGCTGGGCGCCGCCATGCTGTGCTTTGGCGTGTGCGCCATCGGCGGCAACCTGCTGGGCGGCTGGTGCGCCGACCGCCCCCACGCGCTGCGCTCCACCGTGCTGGCCCTGGCCGCGCTGGCGCTCAATCTGCTGGGGTTTTATCTGCTGCGCGCCCAGCCCCTGGCCATGCTGGCCCTGTGCGGCACTTTGGGCTTGCTGTTCTTTGCCCTCGTCACCCTGTCGACCATGGGTTTGCTGCGCCTGGCGCAACGGCATTGCCCGGGCAGCGACGCCGTGGCGGCGGGCCTGAATATCGCCGCCTTCAATGCGGGCACGGCCTTTGGCGGCGCGCTGGGAGGTGCGCTGATCGTCGCCTTCGGCTTGCCCAGCATTGCCATCGGCGGCGCGCTGGCGGCGCTGCTGGCCATGCTGCTGCTGTGGGTTCAGGCGCAAAAACTAGACTCTCCGCTCTAGTTTTTGCGTTCAAACGCCCACTGCCTTTGGCGTACACTGGCCTGCAAAAGGCGGTATAAAACAAGGGGATAGGGGTATGCAACGCAGATCGTTTCTGAAACTGGGCGTGCTCGGCGCCTGCGCGCTGGCCGCCGGAGGGGCGGCCTATCGCCTGGTGCGCGGGCCGGCGCCACCAGGCCGCTTCGTCCTCGATGGCGCGGCGCGCGCGGCGCTGGCGGCCATCGTGCCGGCCATGCTGGGCAGCGCGCTGCCGCGGGAAACCCCCGCGCGGGCCGCGGCGCTCGATGGCGCCATCGCCGGCGTGGACACGGCCATCCGCGGCTTGCCCCTGGCGGCGCAGCAGGAAGTGCAGGATTTGTTCGGTTTGCTGGCGCTGGCGCCCGCGCGGCGCTTCGTCGCCGGCGTCAAAGATGGCTGGCGCGAAGCCGACCCCGCCCAGGTGGCCGCCTTCCTGCAATCGTGGCGCACGCACCGCCTGGCCACCCTGCAGACGGCCTACCTGGCCCTGCACGACCTGATCCTCGGCGCCTGGTATGCCGATGCCGCCCACTGGGCCGCCATCGGCTATCCGGGACCGCTGCCCGAACTGAGCGCATAAGGCATCCATGAGCACATCTCCCATACCCGATCCCATCGCCATCGGCGTGGCCGGCGGCTGGAACGTCACCGACGCCAGCACCCTGAATGCCGACCGCACCCTGGAGGCGGATGTCGTCGTCATCGGCAGCGGCGCCGGCGGCGGCGTGACGGCGGAAATTCTCGCGCTGGCCGGCCTGAAAGTCTTGATCGTCGAAGAGGGCGGCTTGAAGTCTTCGCGCGACTTCAAGATGCGCGAAGCGGACGCCTATCCCGCGCTGTACCAGGAATCGGCCGCGCGCAAGACGCGCGACAAGGCCATCAACATTTTGCAGGGGCGCACCGTGGGCGGTTCGACCACCGTCAACTGGACGTCGAGCTTCCGCACGCCGCCCGGCACCCTCGATTACTGGCGCAAGCATTTTGGCTTGTCCGGCTATTCCGTGGACGCCATGGCGCCGTGGTTCGCCATGATGGAAAAACGCCTGCACGTGAGCGACTGGGCCGCGCCGCCGAATGAAAACAACGACTTATTGCGGCGTGGCGCCACGGCGCTGGGCATCCCCACGGCCGCCATCCGGCGCAATGTGAACGGCTGCTGGAACCTCGGCTACTGCGGCATGGGTTGCCCCACCAACGCCAAGCAATCGATGCTGGTGACGACGATCCCCTCGGCGCTGGCGCTGGGCGCGGGCCTGCTCGTGCATGCGCGCGCGGAACGCTTCAGCTTCAAGGGCGAGCGCATCGACAGCCTGCAGGTGACGGCGCTCGATGCTGCCGGTCAGGCGCCCACGGGCGTGCGCCTCACCTTGCGCGCCAGGCACTTCGTGCTGGCCGGCGGCGCCATCAATTCGCCCGCGCTGCTGCTGCGCTCGCAGGCGCCCGATCCGCACGGCTTGCTGGGGCGGCGCACCTTCCTGCATCCGACGGTGATTTCGGCGGGCTTGTTCAAGCAGCGCGTCGACGCCTATGCGGGCGCACCGCAGACGATTTATTCCGACCATTTCCTGCACACGGCGCCCATCGATGGCCCCATCGGCTACAAGCTCGAAGCGCCGCCCCTGCATCCGCTGCTGATGGCCACCACCATGGGCGGCTTCGGCGACGAGCATGCGCGCACCATGCGCGACTTCCCCCATGCGCACGCCTTGCTGGCGCTGCTGCGCGACGGCTTTCACCATGAAGCGGCGGGCGGCAGCGTATCGATCGACAGCTTCGGCGCGCCCGTGCTCGACTATCCGCTCACGCCCTTCATCTGGGACGGCGTGCGGCGCGCGCTGCTGTCGATGGCGGAAATCCAGTTCGCGGCCGGCGCGCGGAGCGTGTATCCCGTGCACGAGCTGGCCAGCCACTACGCCAGCTGGACGCAGGCGAAACAGGCCATCGGCGATTTGCCGATGAAGGCGCTGCTGGCGCGCGTGGTATCGGCCCACGTGATGGGCGGCTGCGCCATGTCGGACGATGCGCGCCTGGGCGTGACGGGCGCCGACGGCCGCTACCACGGCGTGCGCAACCTGTCCGTGCACGACGGCTCGGTGTTCCCCACCTCGATAGGCGCCAATCCGCAACTGACGCTGTATGCGCTGGCCGCGCGCCTGGCCAGCGGCCTGGCGCGGGAGCTGACGGGCAAGCCGGCGCCCGTTCCCGTCGCAGGCACGGCATGATCGCGCGCATCCTCAGGTGGCTGATGCTGCTGCAAGTGCTGGCCGTGCTGGCGGTGGCGTACCTGGCCATGCATGCCTGGGGCGTCGCGTCGCCGGTGCTGGCCCTGCTGCTGGCGGGCGCCATGCTGCTGGCCGTGCGCGCGCTGGTCGTGGCGCGCAATTTCCGGGAAAGCCGGCATCTTGGCAGTCCAGTGCCGCCGGAGCATCAGTTGGGCGTGCGGGGCGCCGCGCGGCTGTTCCTGGGCGAGTTGCGCGCCACGCTGTGGACGTCGTCGTGGGGCATGCTGCGTCCGCGCCTGCATGCGGCCGACACCGTCGCTGGCCAGGGCTTGCCGGTGCTGCTGATCCACGGCTATGTGTGCAACCGCGGCTACTGGGCGCAGCTGAGCCGGCAGCTGGCGCGGGCCGGCATCGCGCACGACGGCGTCGACCTGGAACCGATAGGCGCCGATATCGAGGAATTCGTGCCGCAGGTCGAGCAAGCCATCGCGGCGCTGTGCGCCCGCACGGGCAGCGACCGCGCCATCATCGTCGCCCACAGCATGGGCGGCCTGGTGGCGCGCGCCTGGCTACGCCATTACGGCGCGGCCCGCGTGGCGCGCATCGTCACCATCGGCACGCCGCACCACGGCACGGTGCTGGCCAATGTGGCGGCGGGCGCCAATGCGCGCCAGATGAGCCGTATCCATGGCGCGCCCAGCGGCTGGCTGGCGCAGCTGGCCGCAAGCGAGACGCCGGAGACGCGCGCCCTGATCACCTCGATTTACTCGCACCACGATAATATTGTCGCGCCGCAATCTTCCGCGCATTTGCCCGGCGCGCGCAATCTTGCCTTCGGCGGCATCGGCCACGTGGCGCTGGCCAGCGATGCGCGCGTGCTGCGTCAGCTGTTGGCGGAAATCACTATCAAGACCGAAGTCGCCCAGCCCCCATCTTCCCCCCGTTTTGCCTGAATCCTGTTGTGTTTTATCTGCATGGCAAGACTGTCTCTTTTGACTCTGCTGTTGCCCGTGTTTAACAGCGTCACGGGCAGAAAATGCTGTTTTCCACTGGCGTACTGTATTAAGCTAACGTCAGAAGACCGCTGGCGGAAATTTGTTCCCGAGGCCGCTTGCGTAGCTCTGCTGGTACCCTGCGCACAGATATTTTTCTGGATGTATGGCAAGATGTTATAGGATTGTTATGTTAGCCGCGCATGCGGAAAGTTGAACGCAGGCGGAAAATGAGTCCATGCAGTTTTTATTGGGGGCGCTAATTGTCCGCACGTATCCTGATTATTGAAGATAACGCCACCAATATGGAATTGATGGTGTATTTGCTGCGCGCCTTCGGGTACACGCCGCTGGCAGCCTATGACGGCGAAGAGGGCGTGCGCATGGCGCGCAGCGAATTGCCGGACTTGATCATTTGCGACGTGCATTTGCCCAAGCTCGACGGCTACGGCGTGGTGGCGGAGCTGAAGAAAGACCCGCGGCTGCGCGCGATCCCGGCCCTGGCCGTGACGGCGCTGGCCATGGTGGGCGACCGCGAACGCCTGCTCGAGGCGGGTTTCAATGGCTACATCGGCAAGCCGATCGAGCCCGACCTTTTCGTTGCGGAGCTGGAGTCTTTTTTACCCGGGGCGCCGTCGACGCCAGTTAAAAACGACATAGCCACCATCCTGATCGTCGATGATCATGTGCTGAACCGCGAGTTCCTGACCGCGCTGCTGGGTTACGGCGGCCACCGCCTGCTGGAAGCGGCGAATGGCGCCGACGCGCTGGAAATCCTGCGCACCGAGCGGCCCGACCTGATCATTTCCGACATCCTTATGCCGAACATGGACGGCTACGAATTCGTCACGCGCGTGCATGCCGACCCCGCGCTGACCGACGTGCCCATCATCTTCTATACGGCCACCTACCGGGAGCAGGAAGCGATCCTGCTGGCGCAGGCCTGCGGCGTGCGCTGGGTGCTGCCCAAGCCGTCCGACCCCGAGGTCATCGTGCGCACCGTCAACGAGGCGCTGGGGCTGATGCCGGCGGCGGCACAGGTGCCGGGTGCGCCGGGCGCCGGCGGCGGCGCGGCGCTTCCCGCCGCAGGCAAGCTGGCCGGCATCGAGCACCAGGTCAGCGGCTACCTCGATGAACTCGAATCGAGCAGCCAGCAGATTTCGCAGCTGGCCAGCCAGCGCGAGGGTCAGGCCGCCATCCCCGAAGACCTGGGCGTCATGACGGAGCGCCTGTCGCGTTCCCTGTCGAGCCTGCAGGCGGTCAGCCTGCGCCTGACGGCCTTGATCGAGCTGGGCATCGAGCTGGGCGCCGAACGCGATCCGCGCGCCCTGATCGAGGCGGGCTGCAAGGTGGCGCAGAATATCTGCGTCTCGAAGTACGCCTGCATCGGCGTGCTGGAAGAGGGCGCCGAAAAGCTCAGCTATTTTTCTTCGTGCGGCGCCGAGAAAAACCTCGAGCGCATCGCCAGCGCGCCGCGCACGGGCATCCTGAACCGCTTGCTGGAGCAGCGCCAGCCCTACCGGGTCAATGGCTTGAAGGGCGACCCCGGCGCGCTGGGCCTGCCCGACACGCACCCGCCCGTGCACTCCTTCCTGGGCGTGGCCATCGCCTCGCGTGAACGCAGCCACGGCTGGCTGTACCTGGTCGACAAGCTGGGGGCGACTGAGTTTTCCGAAGTCGACGAGCGGGTCGCCGCCACGGTGGCGGCGCAGATCGCCGTCGCCTACGACAACCTGCTGCTGTACGACGAGATCAAGCGCCATCACGAGCAGCTGACCCTGGACATGGCGGCGCGCATCCGCCTCGATGAAGACTTGCGCCGCTTCCGCCTGGCGATGGACGCCACGGCCGACGCGATTTTCCTCGTCGACCGCGCCGGCATGTGCTTCGTCGACGTCAACCAGACGGCTTGCCGCATGCTCGGTTTCGAGCGCGAGGATTTCCTGCGCGTGGGGCCTGGCCGCGCGCACGACGGCGAATCCCAGCTGGAAGAGCTGTACAACAAGCTGCTGGCCGGCGACCAGGGCGGGCCGATGACGGAATTGCAGTTGCAGCGCAAGGACGGCTCGCCGCTGTCGGTGGAAGTGCAGCGGCGCACCCTGCGCTCGGGGCAGAGCTGGATACTGGTGGCCGTGGCGCGCGACATCACCGAGCGCAAGGATGCCGAGCAGCGCCTGATGAAGCTGGCCCATTTCGACACCTTGACGGGCTTGCCGAACCGCAGCCAGTTCTACGTCTCGCTGACCCATTCCCTGGCCCAGGCGGCCGAACACCAGTGGGCCGTGGCCGTGCTGTTCATGGATATCGACCGCTTCAAGAATATCAACGACACCCTGGGCCACACCATCGGCGACGACCTGTTGCGCCAGTTTTCCAGCCGCCTCGTCGATTGCCTGCGCGTGCGCGATACCATCGGCCGCTTTGGCGGCGACGAATTTGCCACCATCCTGGTGCTGCCCGACGGCGCCCAGCACGCCGTGGGCGTGGTCCACAAGGTGCGCGAGGCGATGCGCAAGCCCTTCGATTTGCAGGGCCATGAAGTGACGGTGACGGTCAGCATCGGCATTTCCGTGTACCCCGACGATGGCGTCGATGCGGACACGCTGATTCAATATGCCGACACGGCCATGTACCGCGCCAAGGAGGCGGGCCGCGACGCCTTCCGCTTCTTCACGGCGGAAATGAATGCGCAGTCGATGGCGCGGCTGGACATGGAAAACGCCCTGCGGCGCGCCATCGACAACGAGGAATTCGTGCTGTTCTTCCAGCCCAAGGTGAATATCATCTCGGGGCGCATCAGCGGCGCCGAAGCGCTGATACGCTGGCGCCGCCCCGGTCACGGCATGGTTTCGCCGGCCCTGTTCATCCCCCTGCTGGAAGAAACGGGACTCATCGTGCGCGTCGGTAACTGGGTGCTCGACGAAGCGTGCAAGAAGATCAGCGAGTGGGGCGCCAGCAGCATCGGGCCCGTGCACCTGTCGGTGAACGTCTCGGGCATCCAGTTTTTCGTCGGCGGCCTGGAAGAGGAGGTGCTCAAGGCCATCCGCAAATACGAGATCGCGCCCGAGCTGCTGGAGCTGGAACTGACGGAAAGCTCGCTGATGTCGAACGCCGAGGAAACCATCGCCGTGCTGCGCAACCTGAAGGCGCTGGGCATCCAGATTTCCATCGACGATTTCGGCACCGGCTATTCCAGCCTGGCCTACCTGAAGCGCTTCCCCATCGACAAGCTGAAGATCGACATCGCCTTCGTGCGCGAAGTCACCAGCAATCCGGACGACGCGGCCATCGTGCTGGCCATCATCAGCATGGCGCACAGCATGAAGCTGGAAGTGATCGCCGAAGGCGTGGAAAACGACGCGCAGCTGGCCTATTTGCGGCGCCACGGCTGCGACGAGATGCAGGGGTATTATTTCAGTCGCCCCGTGCCGCACGAGGAATTCGAGCAGATGTTGATGGGCGGCAAGTTGCTGCAGGCGCCTGAGGATGCCGCCGGCGAAGAGCAGCAAACTTTGCTGATCGTCGACGATGATGTCTTCATGCTCGACGTGCTCAGCGACTTCCTGGCGCAGGACGGCTACCGCATCCTCACGGCGCAGACGGCCGCCGAAGGCTTCGACATCCTGGCGCGCCACAAGGTGCAGGTGATCCTGTGCGACCAGTGCATGCCGCTCATGAGCGGCACCGAATTCATGGAACGGGTCAAGCACCTGTGTCCCGACACTTTCCGCATCATGCTGTCGGCCTTTGCCGACCTGACGCCCATCATGGCGGCCATCAACCGCGGCGCCGTCGACCGCTTCTACACGAAACCGTGGAAAGGCGCCGTGCTGCGCGAGAATATCCGCGAAGGTTTCCGCCTGCACAAGCTGCTGCATGGCCAGGTGAAGGCGGCGGCCTAGGCGCTGGCCGCTGCGTGCGCTGGCGCACCTTCAGAGGCAGCTTTCTATCGGATTAGACTCCCGTCTCTAGTTTTGCTCTCTAGAATAAAAGTATCCATGAAGTGGCATGGCCTTTCATATGACGGGAGCTGGCGATGGTGAAGAAATTGAAGGAATTGGCGGAAGACAAGGAATTGGCGAACGCCGTGCGCTCGTCGGCGCAGCAGATCTGGCAAGCGGGCCTGGGCGCCTTCGCCAAGGCGCAGGAAGAGGGGGGACGCGTGTTTTCCCGGCTGGTGAAGGAAGGCACGGAATTCCAGAAGCGCGCCGAAGACAAGGTTTCCGGCGTGAGCGACAGTGTCAGCAAGCTGGCCGATGGCGTGGGCAAGCAGGCCAGCGGCTCCTGGGACAAGCTGGAGCAGGTGTTTGAAGAGCGTGTCGCGCGCGCCCTGGCCACCATCGGCGTGCCCACGCAACAGGATATTTCCGCACTGCACGCGCAGATCGAGGCCTTGAGCCGGCAGGTGGCGGCGCTGTCGGCCCAGGCCGCGCCGGCGCCCAAGCCGAAGGCCGCGGCCAAGCCCGCCGTGAAGGCGGCGCCGAAAATGGCACCGAAAACCGCGCCGAAAGCGGTCGTCGCCAAGGCCCCGGCCAAGCCGGCAGCCCGGAGCGCGCCGCGCGCGGCGGCCAAGCCGGCGAGCAAAGCGGTGAGCAAGCCGGCAAGCAAGCCGGCAGCGAGACCGGCGGCGAAGAAAAAAGCGCCGGCCGCCTGAGCCGGTGCCGCATCCCTCCAGCCTGCGCGAGCAGGCTTTTTCTTGCCCGGCTTTTCGTTGGCGCCCGGGGGCGGAGTGTTTCATTACAGCTATCTTAGGTGGTATGCTTGAGGCAGAACACAGAGAGATTGCCCGCCATGCTACAAAAAGCACCACGCCGTACCCGCGAACGCATCCTGGAGTTGTCGCTGCGCCTGTTCAATGAGTTTGGTGAGCCGAATATCACGACGACCGTGATTGCGGAAGAGATGAACATTTCGCCCGGCAACCTGTATTACCACTTCCGTAACAAGGACGACATCGTCAATTCCATCTTCGTCCAGTTCGAGGCGGAAATCGAACGCATCCTGACCGTACCCGACGGGCGCCGCTCGAATATCGAGGATGTCTGGCTGTATTTGCACCTGATGTTCGAACTGATCTGGCGCTACCGCTTCTTCTATCGCGACCTCAACGATTTGCTGTCGCGCAACCGCAAGCTGGAATTGCACTTCAAGCTGATCCTGGCGCACAAGATCAAGGTGGCCACGCAGCTGTGCGAAGACTTGCGCAGCGAACAGTCGCTGGAAGCGTCGGACATGGAAGTGGCCGCGATGGCGACGAATATGGTGGTCGTCGCCACCTACTGGCTGTCGTACGAATATGTGCGCAACCCGCGCAAGTACAGCGAGCAGCAATCGATGTCCGACGCGCTGGCGCGCGGCTGTTACCAGGTGCTGTCCCTGATCGGGCCGTATTTACGCAATGAAACGCATTTGCTGTTTCGCAAACTGTCGGAAGAGTATGTGACAAAACTCAAGAACGACTGACGCGACTGCTGGCGCCACGTCGTCATTTACAGGAGAGATATATGGCTTGGAAACAATTTCCTTATCCGGACGAAGCATATGTCTACACCCCGCAAACCCTGGAAGCGGCCTGGGCGCGCCTGCATGCGGGCGATGTGGAACCCTTTCCCACGCACCCGGCGCTGGTGCAGGCGTGGCTGGCCTTCCATGCGGGCGACTTCGAGCGGGCCGTGAAACTGGGCCTGGCTGTCGGCGTGCCCGGCTATGCGGTGGCGCACAAGGCGACCTGCATCTATGCCACGCACCTGGAAGTGGACGACAGCCGGAAACTCGACATGTACGAGGAAGTGGCGGAGCGCTGCGAGCGCCAGCAGAGCGAGCAGCCGGACAATCCGGCCGGCTACTACTGGCACGCCTACAGCCTGGGCCGCTACGCGCTGGGCACGTCCGTCGTCAAGGCCCTGGCGCAGGGCATGGGCGCGCGCGTGCGCAATAGCCTGGACCGCACGATGACGGTGGCGCCCATGCATGCGGAAGCGCATATCGCGTTTGGGATTTATCATACGGAAATTATCGACAAGGTCGGCGCCATGATAGGCGGCCTGACCTACGGCGCCAACAAGGAAGATGGCTACCAGCACTTCAAGACGGCGCTGGCCCTGACGCCGTATTCGGCGCTGGCGCACAGCGAATATGCGCGCGCCTTGAATATGCTCGACGGAAAGAAAAAGCTGGCGGAAGCGCTGGCCCTGTATGAAAAGGCGGCCGAGTGCGTGGCACTGGACGCCAAGGAGCGCCTCGAGGTCGAGGCGGCGATCGATGAATTGAAAGGGTAGGGAATACTGTGATCAAGGCTTTATGTGTGTATTGCGGCGCCAACGCGGGCGTCTCGCCGGACTATGCCGTGGCGGCGCGCGAACTGGCGCGCGTGCTGGTGGCGGAAAATATCTCGCTCGTGTATGGCGGCGGCAAGGTGGGACTGATGGGCGTGATCGCCGATGAAGTGCTGCGCCTGGGCGGCGAGGTGACGGGCGTGATTCCCACCCAGCTGGTCGAGCGCGAAGTGGGGCACACAGGCTTGACGCGGCAGTTCATCGTGAAGGACATGCACGAGCGCAAGGCGATGATGGCCAGCCTGTCCGACGCCTTCATTGCCATGCCCGGCGGCTATGGCACCCTGGAAGAGCTGTTCGAGATGCTCACCTGGGCCCAGCTGGGCTTGCACGCCAAGCCCATCGGCTTGCTCAATGTCGACCGTTTTTATGACGGCTTGATCGCTTTCGTGCAAAACGGCAAGGAACAGGGCTTCATCCGCCCGCAGCACGCGGCGTTCCTGAACGCCGATGCCGATCCTGCGGCCCTGGTGCAGCGGTTGAAGGATAGTGCGCCGTAAATCTTCTTTGTGAAGTCTCATCCAGAGCCATGCATTGTGAAATGCATGGCTTTTTTATTTCTGTGCGGGAAAATTGATCAAGATCAATTAATTAATTAATATAAATATAGCTAGAATGTTTCCACGCAGGCATGTTTTTTTGAAAATGAAGATGCTTTTTATGCATGAATGTGTTCTACTGCAATTGTTCAAAAGACAGGCATGTCGGACACCCAGCGAGGCGCCTCCCGTTTCCCGCTACGACGCCTAGATATTGCAAGTTGCCACAACCTCGCTACTTCATCATCTTGAAAGGATATTATTGTGAAACCAATGACTCTCTTGCGCGCGACTGCCGTCGCCGCCATTCTCGCCGCCGGCGGCGCCCATGCACAAACCACCGTCATCGGCTTCGATGCGCTGGAGCAACCCGGCATTCTCGGCTCCGTCTTCGACTCCTATTCCGAAGGCGGCTACAATTTCGACAGCAGCTTCTTGGGCTTGCTCAGTTCTGCCCATCAAAGCAACTTTGCCTATGCCGGCTCGGCCGGTCTTGGCGCCACCGTGCTGACGACGACAACCTTGAGCCGTACCGATGGCGCCGCTTTCTCGCTGAGCTCGATCCGTCTGGCTGACTTCGTGAGCTTGCCTGGCCCTTACGACGTGACGTTCTTCGGCCATCAGGTGGGCGGCGGCACGGTGACCCAGACCTTCAGCCTCGATGGCAGCCATAACTTCAGCGATTACACGTTCACGGGTTTCAACAACCTGCTGTCGGCAACGTGGCAGGAGGGCGCCTTGCACACCTTCCAGGTCGACAATATCGCCGCCAGCGTGAGCGCCGTGCCGGAACCGGCCACCTACGGCATGATGCTGGGCGGACTGGGCTTGCTGGCCTTCCTGCGCCGCCGCAAGAACGCCGCCTGAGCCTGAGCACGCTGCCGGTCCCGCCGGCACATGCGTCATGAGCCGCCCGTCTTGCCGGGCGGCTACTCTGACCCACACCAACAATGCCGCCCAATGGATGCCCGGGGCGGCATTGTTATGTGGATGTCATGACCACAGGCGCTGGCCGGACAGGTCGAGCTGGGTCAGGTACAGGCGCACGTCGAATTCGTACTGGTGGTATTGCGGTTCCATATACGTGCACAGCTTGTAGAACGCCTTGTCATGCTGCTTTTCCTTCACGTGCGCCAGTTCGTGCACGGCGATCATGCGCAGGAATTCCAGCGGCACTTCCTTGAACATGGTGGCCACGCGGATTTCATGCTTGGCCTTGAGCTTGCCACCTTGCACGCGCGAGATCGAGGTATGCAAGCCCAGCGCGTGCTGGATCACATGGATCTTGCTGTCGAACGCCACTTTGTTGATGGGCTCGGCATTGCGCAGGAATTCATTCTTCAAGTCCTGCACATACTGGTATAAAGCCTTGTCGTTGCGTACATCGTGCGCGTTCGGATAGCGTTTCAACAGGACGTCGCCCAGCTTGTCTTGCGCGATCAGTTGCTGCACTTGCGCTTGCGTTTGTTCGGAATAGGCGCTCAGGTATTTCAGGGATGGCTGCATGCGGGGAAGGGCGGGGCGTGGCGCGGAGGTGTCGGTAAGGCGAGAATGTACCATACCGCCGCCCCCCGCGCTGCGCCAGCCCTTGCACGGGGCTGCCAGGGCTGCCAGGGCCGCCCCTGCCTACCTGCATCAGGCCGCGCGCCGCAGGGGCAGCCCGGCCTGCCCCGCTCAGCCCGCTCCGCCTGCTCCGCCCTTGTCGTCCTCGTCCTTGCCGCCTTGCCGGCCAGTGCGGCCCTGCTCGGTGCCGCCGCTGCGCGTGGCCGTGCCGCTGCGGCTTTCATTGGCGCGCTGGGCCGATTGCCGGCTTTCGCCACCCTTGCGGCCGATTTCCGCCATGTGTTCGCGGTTGCGGCTGACGGCTTCGCCGCCTTTCTGTCCGGCCCGGCGCGCTTCTTCCGAGTCGAATTCATGCGCCGTGCCCTTTTGATGGGCTGCCTGGCCGCCCTTGCTGGCGATTTCGCGTTGCTGTTCCTCGTTCATGGCGGCGAAACCGCGCTTGCTCGGGCCTTTGCCGCTGCCCGATTCGCCGGCTTTCTGGCTGCTGCCAGCGCCTTTGCCCTGTTCATTACCTTGATTGCTAGCCATGTCGCTCTCCTTGCTGTCGAGTGGGGTCAAGTGGTCAATTCAAGTGCTCAATGCGCCTGATCGGATTGCCTGCCGGTATCGCGGCTGCGGCCGGCGCCATTGCTGGGGGCCGTGGCGTGCATCCTTTCGATCATTTCACGCTGGCGCTGCGTGGCTTTTTCCGTTTCCTCGGCCGTCTTGCGCACCACTTCGTCAGCGAAGGCCACGGCCGTGCGCCTCGCTTCGGGCAGGTGGTTCTCTGCCGTGCGGTTCATTTCGACATTGGCGTTGGCGACGAGGTTGCCGAGCTGCTGCTGGTACTGCTGCAGCTTGTTGCTGCTCGGCTGCAACTGGGCTGCGGCCAGCGACATGAACTCGCCCGTGTCGCGCGCGCACAGCAGTTGCTGGCTGGCGCTGCTCCATTCCTGCAGCAAGTCTTGCGCCAGCCGCAGATGCAGCTCGCTCAGTTGCTGCGCCGTATCGACCAGCTTGCGCGATAGTTCCGTGGCGAAATTGCACTGGGCCTCCAGGTGGGACTTCAGGGCAGGGCTGAAACTGGGGGAAATACTGTTTGTGAACATGTTCTACCTCAATGAAAAACGGATCCAGGAAACACCCGGTGCACCGGATGCGGCGTATGGTGAAACAAGCAAAGGGATAGACGCCGGATGGCGTGCCAGGTTCCACGCCAGCTGCCCGTTTGGCGGGGGAATGGCGCCTGGAAGACGGAAAAATGCGATGACTTTGTGTTAGATCAAATAAACGTGAATCGGCTTGTCGCCGCCGGCAGCCATGCTGCTTGTGTGGAAAATGCGGGTTGACCGGCCTGGCCGTGCGACAATAGCCGGCTCGCGGCAGCGCAGCCGATGGCCGGCGCGCGTGGCTGAGCCGAGCATAGCCCACTTTTTTTGCTTTATTCCGCGACCATGACGCATCCCGAATACATCCTGACCCTGTCCTGCCTGGACCAGCGCGGCATCGTGCACCGCGTGTCCGGCTTCCTGGCCGAACGCGGCTGCAACATCCTCGATTCCGCCCAGTTCGGCGACCAGGAATCCCAGCTGTTCTTCATGCGCGTGCATTTCGCGCTGGAAGACGGCGCCGTCAGCGACGCCCAGTTGCGCAGCGACTTCGCCGACCTGTCGCAAGCCATGCAGTTGAACGGCCCCTTCCACGGCCAGCTGCACGATGCGCGCGTCAAGCCGCGCGTCATGCTGATGGTGTCGAAGATCGGCCATTGCCTGAACGATTTGCTGTTCCGCTACAAGAGCGGCTTGCTGAACGTGGAAATTCCCGCCATCGTGTCGAACCACATGGAGTTCTACCAGCTGGCGGCCAGCTACAATATTCCGTTCCACCACCTGCCGCTGGCCACCGGCGCGCCGGAAGCGGCCAAGCTGGCGCAGGAAGCGAAGATCATCGACTTGATGGATACGCACAAGATCGACCTGGTGGTACTGGCGCGCTACATGCAGATCCTGTCGCCTGGCCTGTGCCAGGCGCTCGACGGCCGCGCCATCAATATCCACCATTCCTTCCTGCCCAGCTTCAAGGGCGCCAAGCCGTATGCGCAGGCGCATCACCGCGGCGTCAAGCTGATCGGCGCGACGGCCCATTTCGTCACGGGCGACCTGGATGAAGGCCCGATCATCGAGCAGGACGTCGAGCGCGTCGACCATGCGATGGATGCGGAAACCCTGACGGCCATCGGCCGCGACGTCGAGTGCGTGGTGCTGGCGCGCGCCGTGAAATGGTTCGTCGAGCACCGCATCCTGAAAAATGGCGACAAGACCGTGGTTTTCCGCTGATACCGACTTCACTATTCACTTTACCGAGACAGAAACACGATGGCCCTCAAAGCAACAATTTTCAAAGCCGATCTGCAGATCGCCGACATGGACCGCAATTACTACCAGGATCACGCGCTGACCCTGGCGCGCCACCCGTCCGAAACGGACGAGCGCATGATGGTGCGCCTGCTGGCGTTCGCCATCCACGCCGACGAGGCGCTGACGTTTACCAAGGGCTTGTTCGACACGGAAGAGCCCGATCTGTGGCAGAAAGACTTGACGGGCGCCATCCAGCTGTGGATCGAAGTGGGCCAGCCGGACGAAAAGCGTATCCTGAAGGCGTGCGGCCGTTCGGAACAGGTCATCGTCTACAGCTATGGCGCAACCAGCCACATCTGGTGGAAGCAGATCGCGAACAAGCTGGAACGGGCGAAGAACTTGACCGTGATCAACTTGCCATCGGAAGCGGCGCAAGACATGAGCAAGCTGGCGCAGCGCACGATGCAGCTGCAATGCACGATCCAGGATGGCCAGATCTGGCTGACGGACAGCGTCAACACGGTCCTGATCGACCGCGAACCGGTGAAGCCGGCCCGCTGATGTAGCCTGTCTGAAACGCAAAAAGCCCGGATCGCTCCGGGCTTTTGTCATTGCGGGGGCTTAATTCGGCGCCGCGCCCAGCCGCTTGATGCTGCTCGAACGCTGCATGCTGCGGCTGATGCGCGGGTCGCCGTAGTAGCTCACTTCGCCCGAGCCGCCGATACTGATGGTCAAGTCATCCTTGGCCCACACCTGCGCCTCGCCCGAGCCGCCGATGCTCACCTGCACGTCGCGCGCGGCCAGCTTGCCCGCCTGGATATTGCCCGAGCCGCCGATCGAGGCCGTCAGTTGCTCCGTCTTGCCGCTGGCCTTGAAGTTGCCGCTGCCGCCGATGGCGATGGAGACCTGGCGACTGTCGAGGTCGCGCGCGTGGATGGAGCCGGAACCGCCCACGTCGAAGCGCAGATTCTCGGCGCGCAAGCCCGTGGCCGTGATGTTGCCCGAGCCGCCCACGCTGATGCGTTCCACCTGGCGCGCCTGGATGACGATATTCAGGCTGCTCTGGCGGAAGTTGGCGTTGCGCTTGGCGGGGCGGATGCGCAAGGTGCCGTTTTCCACCGCCGTCTCGATCAGCGGCAGGATATTGTCGTCGGCCTCGATGCTGATGCTGTCCGTGTTGCCGATACGCAATTCGACCGTGCCCGGCACGTTCAGCGCCACGGCATGGAAACTGCCCACTTCGCGCGTCTGCTTTTGCAGCTTGCCGCTGCCCTGGATGCTGTTGCCGGAAATCCAGTCGAGCGGCGAGGCCAGCGCCGGCGCGGCCGGGAGGGCCAGCGCGCAGGCGGCCAGCAGCAGGACGGTGGCGGCGCGGGCACGGCGTGGGTGGAAAAGTGTCGGTGTCATTCTTGCTCCCTGTTTGGAATTGGTATACTTGCATGGTATGCCAGCCGGCCGCGCCTGCGTAGCGCGCTGCGACAGACTGCGCCAGCAGCGGCATGGAATGCAGGAGGATGCGACAGGATGGCATGAGGTATCATGCCGGTATTGGATATACGACGACCGGTACGCGCCGGTCACACTACTGGAATTACATGCTGATCATCACCATCAAACAGGGCAAGGAAAAGAGCTTGCTGGGCCAATCGTGGATTTACGCGTCCGCGATTGAAAAAGTCGAAGGCAAGCCGCAGGAAAAAATGAAGCCCGGCTCGACGGCCATCGTGCAAAGCTCATCGAAGCAATTCATCGCCCGCGCCGCCTACAATTCGAAGTCGCAGATCCGCGCGCGCATCTGGAGCTTCAAGGAAGACGAACCGGTCGACCACGCGCTGATCAAGCGCCGCGTCAAGGCCGCCATCGAGAAAAAATTATCTGCCATCAAGAAGGCGGGCGAAAACCAGCTGTTGACCCTGATCAAGGGCGAAGACGAGGGCTTGCCCGGCCTGGTGGTGCAACTGTTCGGCGGCGTGCAAGGCTACCTGATCTGCGAATTCAACGCGGGCGGTGTCGATGCGTGGAAAGTGGCCATCGTGCAATCGCTGATGGCGTCCACGGGGTGCGCCAACGTGTACGAGCGCTGCGACGACCTGATGCGCAAGGGCGAAGGCTTGCCCCTGATCGACGGCGCCCTGGCCGGCGAAGAGCCGCCCGATGAAGTCATGCTGACGGACAACGGCGTGCGTTATGCGCTGGACCTGAAGACGGGGCACAAGAGCAAGTTCCGCTGAGAACGGCTGCTTGACGTGAAAAAACCGGCGCTGGCCGGTTTTTTTATTTTCGCATGCGGCGCGCCTGCAAAACGTTCAGGGCAAGGAGATGCAACGCCGCCATGGACGTTTTTCAGGCGCGCTACTCCAGCGGCACGCTGCGGTACTTATTGACTTCCAGGGCCGACACGGCCGGTGCGTCATTGCCCCACGACGCACGCAGGTACGTGACCACGGCCGCCACTTCCGCATCATCCATGACGGGGCCGAACGGCGGCATGCCGTAGGGGCGCGGGTTGCCTTTTGTTCCGGGCGCGAAGCCGCCGTTGAGCACGAGCCGGATGGCGTTGACGGCCGACGCCGTCGTCAGCGCGCGGTTGCCGGCCAGCGGCGGGTAGCCGGGCGGCACGCCCTTGCCGTCGGCCTGGTGGCAGCTCGCGCATTGCGCCTCATACAGCTTCGCGCCCAGCGCCAGTTGCTGCCGGGCTTGCTCCGACGTGTCGCGCGGCGCCCGTTGCACGGGCTGCGCGGGGCCGGGCAGGCTTTTCAGGTAGACGGCCATCGCTTGCACGTCGGCATTGCTCATGTGCTGCAAGCTTTGCCGCACGACTTCCGCCATGGGGCCGAAGACGGTGGCGCGCGGCGACACGCCCGTTTGCAGCAATTCCACGATATGCGCCGTGTCCCAGTCGCCCAGGCCCGCTTCCGCATCCGACGTCAGCGACGGCGCATACCAGCCCAGCACGGGGATCAGGCCGCCCGACAGGCCGTCGTCGCTGCCGCCCAGGGTCGTGCGGCTGCTATGGCAGGCGCTGCAGTGGCCCAGGCCCTGCACCAGGTAGGCGCCGCGGTTCCATTCCATGCTTTTCCCCGTCAGCGGCTGGTACACGCCCGGCTTGAAGTACAGGGCGCGCCAGGCGGCCAGCGCGATCTGCTGGTTATAGGGGAAGCGCAGCGCGTGCGGCTGGTTGGCTTGCCGGTGCGGCGGCACGCTCTGGAAGTAGGCGTACAGGGCGTCGCTATCCTCGCGCCGCACCTTGGTGTAGCTGGTGTAGGGAAAGGCCGGATACAGCAGCCGGCCATCCTTCGACTTGCCGTTGTGGATGGCGCGCCAGAAATCGTCGGCCGTCCAGCTGCCGATGCCCGTTTCCCTGTCGGCCGTGATGTTGGGTGAAAGCACCTTGCCGAACGGCGTCTGCAAGGCCCGGCCGCCCGCGTAGGGCACGCCGCCGCGCGTCGTGTGGCAAGCCATGCAGTCGCCCGCCTTGGCCAGGTAGGCGCCGCGCGCGACCAGCTGTTCCTGGCTCAGGGTGCTGGCGGCGGCCGGCGGTCCCATGTCGTCCGCCGGCCACAGCAGGAATTTGGCGCCGGCTGCGCCGATGGCGACGATGGCGGCCGCGAGCATCCATTTTTTCATGGCGCCACCTGCGCGCCGGAACCGGGCACGCCGCCGCAATGCAGCGGCAAGGGCAGGGCGATGTTTTCCGCGGGACGCGCGTCGGCGCTGGCCACTTGCGTGCCCAGCCAGGCCGAGACGGCGCCCACATCGGCGTCCGACAGGCGCTGCGCCACTTGCGCCATGCAGTCGGGCGCATGGGCGCGGCGGATGCCGTTCTTCCACGCGCCCAGCTGGGCGTTGATATAGTCGCGCGGCAAACCCAGCAAGCCGGGGATGGCGGGCGCCACGCCGGCCAGTTGCTGGCCGTGGCAGGCGATACAGGCGGGAATTTTCTTGCCGGCATCGCCATGCAGCACCAGCTGCTTGCCCCGCGCCAGGGCCGTCGTGCCGGCGCTGCTGGGCTGGGCCGGCGGCGGGGCAGGGTGCTGTGCCGCAAAAAAGTCGGCAATTTCGCGCAGGTAATCGTCAGGCAAGTGTTCCACCATATAGTTCATCATCGGATACTGGCGCCGTCCCTCGCGAAAGTTCAGCAGCTGGTTGTACAGGTAGCCGGCCGGCTTGCCCGCGATGCGGGGAAAGAAGGCGTCGTGGCGTTCCTTTTGCGCATGACAGGCCGTGCACGCCTTGATGCGCTGTTCCAGGCTGTCGTGGCTGGCGGAAATGCTGGCGGGCGCGGCCAGCGCCGTGGCGGGCAAGGCAATGGACAGCAACAGCACGAGGGGGGAATGCAGTAGCATGGAGAGTTGCATGGAAAAGTAACCTGTCTCGTCGGTCGATGATGGCGTGCCGGTGTTGCTGCCCGGATGTTGTTACCCTAGCATATAACGGGTGCTGTCACTGTGACAGGATCAGTTGTGCAATAAAACTACGGATCAGTTTGAGGAGCAGGGTTGAAACGATATGAGGAATTGGCGGAAGAAGTCGCCGCCATGATCAGCACGCAGCTGTTGTTGCCTGGTGATAAGTTGCCTTCCGTGCGCCAGCAGCATGCGCGCAGGGGCGTGAGCCCGTCGACGGTGTTCCAGGCCTATTATTTGCTCGAAGCGCGCGGCATGATCGTCTCGCGGCCCCGCTCCGGCTACTACGTGGCGCCGCAGCGCGCCGCGCTGGCCCCCGAGCCGGACAGTTCCCGCCCGCTCGACGCCAGCACCACGGTCGATGTCAGCGACCTCGTGTTCGAAGTGCTGGGCGCCGTCGGCGCGCGCGATATCGTGCCTTTCGGCTCGGCGTTTCCCAGCCCGCATCTGTTTCCGATGGAACGGCTGGCGCGGGCCGTGTCGGCCAGCATGCGCCGCCTCGACCCGTGGAGCACGGTCACGGATTTATCGCTGGGCAATGCCGAACTGCGCCGCCAGATCGCCCTGCGCTACCAGCTCGACGGGGTGCTCGTTTCCAGCGATGACATCGTCATCACGAATGGCGCGCTGGAAGCGCTGAACCTGTGCCTGCAAGCCGTCACGCGGCCCGGCGACACGGTGCTGATCGAGTCGCCCAGCTTCTATGCGTGTTTGCAGGCGCTGGAGCGGCTGGAACTCAAGGCAGTCGAGATCGCCACCAGCCCGCGCGACGGCGTCGACCTGGCGGCGCTCGAGGAATTGCTGCTGCGCCACCAGCCCAAGGCGTGCTGGCTGATGACGAATTTCCAGAATCCCCTGGGCAGCCTGATGTCGCCGGAAAAGAAGCGCGCGCTGGTCGAACTGCTGGCGCGCCATGGCGTGCCGCTGATCGAGGATGACGTGTATGGCGAGTTGTATTTCGGCAAGCAGCGCCCCGGGTTGACGAAAAGCCATGACAGCGCGGGTCTGGTGATGCATTGCAGTTCGTTTTCCAAGACCCTGGCGCCCGGCTTTCGCCTGGGCTGGGCCGTGGCGGGCCGCTATGCGCGCCAGGTCGAGCGCCTGAAGCTGACGACGAGCCTGTCGGCGCCCATCCCGCTGCAGATGGCGCTGGCCGATTACCTGGCGGCAGGCGGCTACGACCGGCATTTGCGCCAGCTGCGCCTGACCCTGGCGGCGCAGCAAAATACCATGCTGCAAGCCATCGCCGTGCATTTTCCGCCCGGCACAAGGGTCACGCGGCCGCAGGGCGGTTATTTCGTCTGGGTGGAGATGCCTGCCGGTATCGATGCGCTGGCCTTGCACCGCAGCGCGCTGGCGGCCGGCATCAGCATCGCGCCCGGCCCCATTTTTTCCGCCACGCGCGCGTTTCGCCACTGCATCCGCCTCAATTACGGCCACCCGTGGAGCGCGCAACTGGAAGAAGCCATCGCCACCCTGGGGCGGCTGGCGCTGGCGGCGGCATAGCGGCGAAAAAAAGTCCCTTGCTGCAGCAAGTGTTCCATTCCAAAAAGAAATATTACTGTTATATTGATGTATCTATAACTAATGATGGGAATCATAATGGATAACACGCAGCCGGAAGTGGGTCGTACACAAGATACGACGATCGCCATTCTGTCCCACGTTGGCGGCCTGTTCACCAGCTGGGTGGCGCCGCTGATCATTTATTTGATCAAGAAAGATGATGCGGATAAATTCTCGGCCGAGAACGCCCGCGAAGCGCTGAATTTCCAGATCACCCTGATCATCTGGTATTTCGCCTGCTTCATCCTGTCGTTCGTGCTGATCGGCCTGTTCCTGTTCTGGATCGTGGCGCTGGCCAACCTGGTGTGCTCGATCGTCGCGGCCGTCAAGGCCAGCAATGGCGTCACTTACCGCTATCCCTTGACCTTGCGCCTCGTCAAATAAGGCTGCGCCGGCCGCCGGGTGTCAGCCCGGACGGCCGGGCAGCGCGAGGAATGCGGCAAAGCCGGGCGCCACCGCGGTGGTGGCGCCAGTTTCGTGCGACCACAGCACGACCACGGGCTCGCCCGATGGCCCCGTTTGCGCATAATCAAAACAGTAGTAATCGCCCGTGCCGAACTGGGCGAAGGGCAGCAGGCTGCCGGCCTCGTCGCCTGTCCCCGCATTCTCCAGCCATTCCTGCCAGCCTTCGCGGTAATGGCGTGCTATCGATTCCCACGTCTTGCGCGCATTGGCCGCGTCGTAGACGGGAAACACGCTCAAGGCGCCCAGCGCGCGGCCATTGTTCTCCAATAACCATTGCACATGGGATGCGGGCAGCTGCCGCCCCAGCGCCTGTTCGGCGGCGGCGATCGCGTCAAGCGTGGTGCCGATGGACTTGCTCTTGCTCATGCTGCAGAAAGGCGCGCCGGCTCAGGCGGCGATAGGCGGCGGGGCTGGCGGCGTGCTGGCGCGCGGGGCTTTTTGCGGCGCGACCTTGCCGCCGTCGGCGATCCAGCGGCGGTACACGCGCAGGGCCACTTGCGCATCGTCGGCCGCATACAGGATCTGCTTTTCCGTCAGGCGCGACGTGGCCCAGTTGGTGGTGGAAATCTTTTTCGATTTCTGCAGGTGCAGGCCGAAGAACTTGGCCACGGCCGTCTTCGCGCCCAGGTCGTTGCGCTGGCCGCCGCGCAGGGCGACGGACAGGTCGAGCACCTGGGCCGGGGCGATGCCCAGCTTGTTGCGCAGGCGCTTGACGTCATCGGACAGGCCGAAGCCCACCTTCAGGGTGGTGGTCGATTCGAGGATGGCCTTGAGTTCGGCCAGGGCCGGCGCCGGCGTGCTGCCCACCTGGAACAGGTAGGCGATGTCGTCGGTGGCCAGCTGGATCAGGTGCGGTCCCGTGGAGGATTCGCCCTTCACAAAGGTCGGCTTCGATTCCGTATCGAAGCCGATGGCGTCCGCTGCCAGCAGGGCGGCCATGGCCGCCTGCGCATCATCGCTGGTGCGTACCAGCTTGACGTGGTCGAGTGCAATGCCTTGATAGGGGGGCAGTGGCGGTGCGGCAGCTGTGTCCATGAAACCGGATCAGCCTTTGCGCGAGAATTTCGCGGTCAGCTGATTCAGTTTTTCCAGGCGCAAACGGTTCGCTTCTTCGGCGGCCGCGGCATCGCGCTCGGCTTTCTTGCGCTCGGCTTCCTTCTTGAAGCGTTGCTGCAATACTTGCGTGGCGTGGTCGCGGTGGGTTTGCGTCACTTCCGCGCCGGCGGTGCCGTCGAGGTCGTAGCGTACCTTGGCTTTTTCCATCACGCGCAGGTAACGCAGCGAACCCGTGTGGATGCCCAGCGCCGTGCGCATCAGCTTGCGGTCCAGGTCCGGCAGGCGCGCGAGGATCTGCTTGTCGATACCGATCGACAAGGGCAGGCAATCGCGGAATGGCGGGAATTGCTCCTGGAACTGTTTCAGCAGCGCGCGCGCGGTCAGGCCGGCAGGCGCCGGCGTGGTCGCTGCGGCCGGTGCCGCCGCTGGGGCTGCATCGACTGGCGTGTCAGGAGTGGTGGCTTGCTGGTCTGGCGTGGAGCTGGTCATCGACATCATTGGTTGGGCTATAAAAGGGGAGCATAGCACGCGCCACAGGCAAGTGCATTGTCTTTTTTGGCAACTTGACCTGCGATAAGCGGGTTCGCACTACAGCCGGCACAGCGCGAAATACGGGAAATGTGTATAATGTCGGCTTGCGCTGATGACTGGACCCTGTTTTTGAAGGTCTGGCTCAGGTGTGCAGGGGATAGGAGCAGTGCGGCGCAGGGCCACCATTATTGATATTTTTGATATCGGTTATTCCACTTATCAATTATTCAGATAACGGGCCTTCGTGCATAATCTTGCTCTCCGCTGTGTCTTCACTGAACAACAATAGATTCAAGCCCGTTCTGGTACGGGCTTTTTTTCATTCCGCAATGTACATCGCTTATTTATCTGACCCGGCTTCGGCCCCGCGCTCCTCATGCCGGATGCGCGGGCTATGAACGTCACGATAGACAGGCGCCGCTGCCCTTGACGGCAGCCGCAACAATACGCTCCATCGAGTCCGGTTTCGCAGGCTTAGGTGGAATCATTCACTTCGCGCCGACACCATCTGGTCTCGCATTAAGAGATATCTCATGAAGAATACGCCAAAAACTTTAACGTTGTCCGCCAAGGCGCCACGCCCAGCCGCGGCGCCGCTTGCCGTACCCAAAACGACTTTATCTTACTTCATCGATAATGCGCAAGCGAATCCGGAAGCCACCGTCACGACGGCGCCGACCGTCGTCACCGTGGTGAAGAAAAGCCGCTCGCGCCTGGCTGCCGTGCCGCCGGCCGAAACGGTAGCGGAAGCGGCGGTTGCCGCGCCCGTGGCCGACGCCGCCGACGCCGTGGAAGCGGCGCCTGTCAAGACGTCGAGCGTCAAAGTGGCGCCTAGCGCCAAGGCGGCGCCTGCGCCGCGCAAGGTCAGCGAAAGCGCCGCCACGAACAAGGTGGTGACGGCAGCCCGTTCGAAAGTCGTGCGCGCCAAGCCTGAAGCGGCGCCCGTGACCATCATCACCGGCGCGCAAGTGGTCAGCAAGACCACGGACGCCGACGCGCTGGCCGCTATCGATACCTCGAATTACTTCTTGCCGACCGTCAAGGTGCCGGGCCGCCGTGGCCGCAAACCGAGCGAATTCACGCCGGAAAACGATGAAGTGGCAGCACTGAACGCCGTCGAGCGCGCCGAACTGAAGGCCGTGTCGAAAGCGCGCGACCGCAAGGCCAAGGGCGGCCTGGCCGATGCGCTGGGCGATCCGGAAGCATCGGCAGCGGACCTGGAACGCCGCCGCAAGCAGATCACGGGCTTGATCAACATGGGCAAGGAACGCGGTTTCCTCACCTATGCCGAGATCAATGACCAATTGCCGGAAAACATCATCGATCCGGAAGCCATCGAAGGCATCATCGCCACCTTCAACGACATGGGCATCGCCGTCTACGAGCGCGCCCCTGACGCGGAAAGCCTGTTGTTGACTGACAACGTCGCCACCGTCACCAGCGACGATGAAGTGGAAGCGGCTGCCGCGACCGCCCTGTCGACGGTCGACTCCGACTTCGGCCGCACCACCGACCCCGTGCGCATGTACATGCGTGAGATGGGCGCCGTGGCGCTGCTGACGCGCGAAGGCGAGATCGAGATCGCCAAGCGCATCGAAGGCGGCTTGAAGGACATGATCCAGGCGATTTCCGCCTGCCCGACCACCATCGGCGAAATCGTTGCGCTGTCGCAAAAAATCGCGCGCGACGAAATCAAGGTCGATGAAGTGGTCGACGGCTTCGTCGATTTGAACGAAAGCAATGCCCCGGCGCCTGCCGCTGCCGCCGCGCCCGCCGCCGCCAGCGGTGACGACGAGGAAGAGGAAGAAGAAGCCGAGGAAGAAGACGGCGACGCCAATGGCGGCGCGGCCGGTTTCTCCAGCGAACAATTGGCCCAGCTGAAAAAGAATGCGTTGGAGAAATTCAACGTCATTTCGACGCAGTACGACAAGATGCGCAAGGCGCCCGAGGGTTACAACTCGAAAGCCTACGTCAAGGCGCAGGAAGCCATTTCGCAGGAATTGCTGGGCATCCGCTTCACGGCCAAGGTCGTGGAAAAGCTGTGCGACACCCTGCGCGGCCAGATGGAAGAAGTGCGCCACATCGAGCGCGCCGTGCTGGAACTGTGCGTGAACAAATGCGGCATGCCGCGTGCCCACTTCATCAAGGTGTTCCCGGGCAATGAATGCGATCTGGAATGGGTCGACCGCGAAGTCGACTGCAAGTATCCGTACAGCGCCATCCTCAGCCGCAACGTGCCTGCCGTCAAGGAACTGCAAAAGAAGATGATCGACCTGCAAGCCCGCGTGGCCCTGCCGCTGGCAGACTTGCGCAAGATCAACAAGCAGATGGCTGCCGGCGAAAAGCGCGCGCGTCACGCGAAACGCGAAATGACGGTCGCCAACTTGCGTCTGGTTATTTCGATCGCCAAGAAATACATCAACCGCGGCTTGCAATTCCTCGACCTGATCCAGGAAGGCAACATCGGTCTGCTGAAGGCTGTCGATAAATTCGAATACCGCCGCGGCTACAAGTTCTCGACCTACGCCACCTGGTGGATCCGCCAGGCCATCACGCGTTCGATCGCCGACATGGCCCGCACCATCCGCGTGCCGGTGCACATGATCGAAACGATCAACAAGATGAACCGCATCTCGCGCCAGATCATGCAGGAAACGGGCAGCGAGCCGGACTTGGCGACCCTGGCCGTCAAGATGGAAATGCCGGAAAACAAGGTGCGCGAGATCATGAAGATCGCGAAAGAGCCGATTTCCATGGAAACGCCGATGGGCGAAGATGGCGATTCGCAACTGGGTGACTTCATCGAAGACAACACGACCCTGGCGCCGCTGGACGCCGCGTTGCACGCATCGATGCGCAATGTGATCAAGGAAGTGCTGGACTCCCTGACGCCGCGCGAAGCGAAAGTGCTGCGCATGCGTTATGGCGTGGAAATGTCGAACGACCACACGCTGGAAGAAGTGGGCAAGCAGTTCGACGTGACGCGCGAGCGCATCCGCCAGATCGAAGCGAAAGCCATGAGCAAGCTGCGCCAGCCTTCGCGTTCGGACAAGCTGAAAACCTTCTTGACGCAAAATTAAGTAGTCAGCAGGCAATAAAAAAGAGGCGCAAGCCTCTTTTTTTTCGCCCTGGAATTGTCCTAGGCTTCGACGGCCTGGCTTTTGGCGATCGGCAGGCGGATGGCCAGCGCCGTGCCTTGGCCCTCCTGGCTGTCGATGCGCAGTTCGCCGCCCAGCGCATGGACACGTTCGCGTATGCTCTTCAGGCCGAAGGCGGCCTTCTTGCCGTGGGCGTCCGGCTGCATGCCGATGCCGTTGTCGCTGATGCGCAGCACGATGGCATCCGTATCTTGCGCCAGCGCCACTTCCACCTCGCTGGCCTGGGCGTGGCGCACGATGTTCGACAGCGATTCCTGCAGCACGCGGAAGATGGCCGACGTCTGGCGCTGGTCCAGGCCCAGGTCGGGCGCCTCGCTGTCGAGCGAGAGCTGGTAGCGGATGGCACCGCGGCTTTCCATCTGGCGTATCAGCCATTCGGCTGCCGGGCCCAGGCCCAGCTCCAAGGTGCTGGGATGCAAGTCATTGATGATGGTGCGCACCGAGCGGATGGTGGCGTCGATGGTGTCGAGCACGCGCTGGGCGTGGCGGTGCAGGCGCGGGTGGGTCCTGGCCGTGCGCGCGTGCAGCAGCGACACGTCGATGCGCAGCACCATCAGGTTCTGGCCCAGGTCGTCATGAATGTCGAGCGCGATGCGGCGCCTTTCCTCTTCCTTGATGGTCTGCTGGTGGTCGGTCAGTTCGCGCAGCTGGGCCAGGGTGCGCTGCAGGTTCTCCTCGTTGCGCTTGCTTTCCGTGATGTCAATGCCCATGGCGATGATCATCTGCGGCCGGCCTTGCGCATCGAAGATGGGTTTTTTATGCGTCTGCAGCAGGCGGTTTTCCTGCAGCCGCGCATTCCACACGAGTTCTTCGCGGATCACCACCTGGCGGCTGGCAAACGCTTCCTGGTCCGCCGCGTGGAATGCCTGGGTCTGGTCCGAGGGAAAGTGCTGCACGTCGCGTCCCTCGGCGATATCCTGGAATAGCACGCCCCATTGCTGCTCGCAAGCCTGGTTCATCAGCAGCATGCGCGAATCGGCGTCTTTCAGGAACAGCGACAGGGGCATCATGGAAATGATGTCCTGCAGTCGCTCTTCGCTGCGCGCCAGGGCCGCTTCCGTTTGCGCGCGCATGGCGATTTCCGCGGAGAGCTGGAGATTGACGTCGAGCAGCTGGGCCGTGCGCAAGGCCACGCGGCTTTCCAGCTCCGCATGGGCGACGGTCAGCGCGTGTTCGGCCCGCTTGTGTTCCGTGATGTCGCTGGCCATGACCAGCGCTCCCGTCAGGGTGCCGCGCTGGTCGTACAGGCGGCGTCCGCTGAGCATGGCCCAGCGTTCCGAGCCGTCGCCATGCTGGTAATGCAGTTCTCCCATGCAACTATCCGTCGCCGTCTGGCGCAGCGGACACAGGCGCAGCAAGGTGGCTTCGTCGTGGAATTCGTCCATCGAGTGGTCCAGCAGTTGTTCCGAGGGGACGCCCAGCATGTCGCACAGGCGCTGGTTGACGTGCAGGATGCGGCCGTGCGCATCCGTTTGCCACATGCCGTCCTGCGCCGTTTCGCTCAGGTGCTGGTAGCGCATCAGGCTATCGTCGAGCTGTGCGCGCGTCAGGGCCAGGTGGCTGCGCAGCTTGCGCATCAGCCAGAGGACGGCGACGGCGGCGGCCAGCAGCAGCAGGGCCAGCCAGACATGCTGCCAGAAATCGAGTTCTTGCCAGGCCGCGCCGGCGAACCAGCCCAGCATGATCAGGATGAGGGCGCCGCAAGCGCCACTCAGGGTTTCAATCGACCATTTGCTCATCCGCGTCCCTGGCGTCGTGGTTGGCCGCTGCCGTGCGCCTGGCGCCGGAGAGGGGAAGGTATCCGACACTAGTGTAATACCAATTGTTGTTTTCTTGAGAATATTTTTCCATTGGGCAAGCAAAAGGGCCGGCCCTTGCGGTGCCGGCCCTGTTTGCCGATGGCAAGGCGGTGCGATCAGCCCGTGTTGCGCAGGCCGGCCGCCACGCCATTGATCGACAGCTGGATGCCGCGGTGCACCCTTTCGTCGATCCGGCTTTCCGCCGACAGGGCGCGGTTGCGTTTGATCAACTCCACCTGCAAGTGGTTCAGCGGGTCGAGATAGGCGAAGCGGTTCTGGATCGAACGGGCCAGCAGGGGATTGCCCGCCAGGCGTTCCGTGTTGCCGGTGATCAGCTCCAGGCAGCGCAGGGTGTTGCCGTGCTCGTCAGTGATGCGCTTGTAGATGCGTTCGCGCAAGCCCTGGTCCGCCACCAGTTCCGCATAGCGCGAGGCGATCGCCAGGTCCGTCTTGGCCAGCACCATGTCCATGTTCGACAGCAGGGTAGCGAAGAATGGCCATTCGGCGTACATGGCGCGCAGGGTGGCGATCCTGTCATCTTTCGCGGCCCCGTCGGCTTGCTTGATCCACGTTTCGATGGCGCTGCCGAAGCCGAACCAGCCCGGCAGCAGCAAGCGGCACTGGCCCCAGGAAAAGCCCCAGGGAATGGCGCGCAAGTCTTCGATGCGCTGGTTGGCCTTGCGCGAGGCGGGGCGCGAACCGAGGTTCAGCTCGGCGATTTCCGCGATCGGCGTAGCCGAGAAGAAATATTCCGTAAAACCCGGCGTTTCATACACGAGGTGGCGGTAGGCGTGATAGGCGAGGTCCGACAGTTGCGCCATCACGGCTTCGAACTGCGCCAGCTGGCCGTTGCGGGCCGGATTGGCTTCCTGCGGCGCCAGGCTCGCTTCCAGGGTGGCGGCCACCAGCAATTCCAGGTTGCGCCGGCCGATTTCCGCGTTGGAAAACTTCGAGGCGATGATCTCGCCTTGCTCCGTCAGGCGGATCTGGCCGTTGACGGTGCCCGGCGGCTGGGCCAGGATGGCTTCGTAGCTGGGTCCGCCGCCACGGCCCACCGTGCCGCCGCGGCCATGGAACAGGCGCAGCTTGACGCCGGCCTTCTGGAAGTCACTCACCAGCGCCAGTTCCGCCTTGTACAGTTCCCAGTTGGACGTGAGGAAGCCGCCATCCTTGTTCGAATCGGAATAACCGAGCATGACTTCCTGCAACTGTCCCTGCTTGGCGATCAATTGTTTGACCAAAGGCAAGGCCATGACCTGGCTCATGATGCCGGCCGCGCGCTGCAGGTCGGGGATCGTCTCGAACAGGGGGATGACCATCAGCTCGCAGATGCTGTCGCCAGTTTGCCAGTCGGTGCGCAGCAAGCCCGTTTCCTTTTGCAGCAGCAACACTTCCAGCAAGTCGGACACGGTTTCCGTGTGCGAGATGATGTAGTTGCGGATGGCCCGCGCGCCGTAGCGCTGGCGGATGTCGCGCGCCGCGCGCAGGATCGCCAGTTCGGAATCCGTTTCCGCCGCGTAGGCGATGTAGGGCGAGTACAGCAGGCGCGGCTGGGCTAGTTCGTTCAGCAGCAGCGCCTGCTTATCTTCCTCGGACAGGGCCGTGTAATCGGCGGCCACGCCGCTTTTCGCGAACAGGTCGGCCAGCACGCGCTCGTGCACGTCCGAGGTCTGGCGCATGTCCAGCGACGCCAGGTGGAAACCGAAGATGTCGGCTGCGCGCGCCAGGGTGGCCAGGCGCGGGCGCACGAGGGCGGCGCCGTGGTGCGACTCGAGCGAGGCGACGATGGTGCGCAGGTCGGCCACAAAGGCGGCCGCGTCCGGGTAGGCGGCCGCTGCGCCCACTTCCTTGCGCAGGATGTTGGTGGCGCCCAGGGCGCGGGCCGTGGCGGCCAGGCGCGCATAGATGCCGATCAGGGCGCGGCGGTACGGCTCGTCGCTGCGGTGCGGCGAGGCGTCGGGCGACTGGTCGGCCAGCGCCTGCAGTTCGGCGCTCACGCCCACCATCAGGGTCGAGACGGACAATTCCGCGCCCAGCGCATGCGCTTCGTCGAGGTAAAAGTCGAGGATGGTGGTGGCGTGGCGCGCCAGCGCGTGCTGCATGGTGCCCGCGTTGACGTTCGGGTTGCCGTCGCGGTCGCCGCCGATCCAGCTGCCCATCTGCACGTAGGCGGCGTTGATGGGCTCGATCGTGCCGTCGCCGTTCGGGTATTCGGCGGCGATATCGTCCTCGATGTCGTCGTACAGGCCCGGCAGTTCGCGCAGGAAGGTGATGCGGTAGTAGGACAGGGCGTTTTCGATCTCGTCGGCCACCGTCAGCTTCGAGTAGCGCAGCATGCGCGTCTGCCACAGGGTGGCCACGCGCGAGCGCAGCAGCTGCATGTTGGCGTGCCGCTCTTTCGGCGTCTGCGGCAAGTCGCGCTCGGCCAGCAGGCGGGCAATGTCGTGCTCGGCGTCGAGGATGCTCTTGCGCTGCACTTCCGTCGGGTGGGCCGTCAGCACGGGGGCGATCAGGGCGTCCTGGAAGAAGGTGTCGACCGTCTTGCGCGGCACGCCGGCCAGGCGCAGTTTTCTCAGCGCGAAGCTGACGCTGCCCTTTTGCGCCGGCGAGCCGGCCAGCAGGTGGGCGCGGCGGCGGCGGATGTGGTGTTGATCTTCCGCAATGTTGGCCAGGTGCGAAAAGTAGGAAAAGGCGCGCACGACGGAAATCGTCTGCTCGCGGCTCAGTTCCTTGAGCATGGCGTCGAGTTCCAGCGCGGCACCCGCGTCCGCTTCGCGGCGGAAGCGCACGGACGTCTGGCGTATGGTTTCCACCACATTGAAGACGGCGTCGCCTTCCTGTTCGCGCAGCACGTCGCCCAGCAGGCGGCCCAGCAGGCGGATGTCTTCTTTCAGCGGCGCATCCTTGTCGGAGCCGGTCGCTGGAACTATTTCTGGTGCTACTGCGTCATTGAGCATAATAAAGAACCAAAGTAAGTGTAAAAGCAAGGGAATGTGGATCGCACCGGGCGTTTGGCCGCAGAGGGGAGGGGGCGCATGATAAAATTTGTGGTCTTCAACATGGACGCTAGCCTGACTTGGCCTTCTAGGCTAAGCGATAACGATTATAGCGACGCCAGGCGCCACCCGATACAAAATTGATATCAGACGGGTGAAATGGCAACGATAATGACAACGACAGCCACAGCGAAAGAACTTGTTTTGAAAGCATCCGAATTGACCCCGAACGAATTGAATATTCCTGCCCGCCTGGTGATCGCCACGCGCGAGAGCCGTCTTGCCATGTGGCAAGCTGAACACGTGCGCGCCCGCCTGGCCGCCCTGTATCCGCAGTGTAGCGTCGAAATTCTCGGCATGACCACACGCGGCGACCAGATTCTGGACCGCGCCTTGTCCAAGGTAGGCGGCAAGGGCCTGTTCGTCAAGGAGCTGGAAGTGGCGATGGAAGAAGGCCGCGCCGACCTGGCCGTGCATTCGCTGAAAGACGTGCCGATGGAGTTGCCGGAAGGCTTTGCCCTGGCCGCCATCCTCGAGCGCGAAGACCCGCGCGATGCGTTCGTGTCGAACGATTACGCCAGCCTGGCCGAGCTGCCGCACGGCGCCGTCGTCGGCACCAGCAGCCTGCGCCGCCAGTCGCTGATCGCCGCGCGCTACCCGCACCTGACGATTCTGCCCCTGCGCGGCAATCTCGATACGCGTTTGGGCAAGCTGGACCGTGGCGACTACGCGGCCATCATCCTGGCCGCCGCCGGCTTGAAACGCCTGGGCCTGGCGTCGCGCATCCGCGCCGTGCTGGCGCCGGAAGACAGCTTGCCGGCCGCCGGCCAGGGCGCCATGGCGATCGAGATCCGCAGCGGGCGCGCGGACGGCGCCGACCTGGTGCGCCTGCTGGCGCCGCTGAACCACATGGCCACGGCGCAAGCCGTCACGGCCGAGCGCAAGGTGTCGAAGATCTTCGGCGGCAGCTGCCAGATTCCGCTGGCCGCGTTCGCCACCGTCGAGGGCGGGCAGATGCGCTTGCGCGCCATGGTCGCCACGCCGGACGGCGCGCGCATGGCCAGCGCCGAGCTCGAAGGTGCTGCCGGCGCGCCGGAACAGCTGGGCGAGCAAGTGGCCGAATTGTTGCGCGGGCAAGATGCCGCCGGCATCCTCGCCTCGTGTGCCGTCACGCCCGACAACCATGAAGGCCTGGCGCCGCATGCCTGATACCGTGGTGATCACGCGGCCCGCGGCGCAAGCGGGGCCGCTGGCCGCCCGTATCGCGGCGCTGGGCTGGCCCGTGACCCTGCTGCCGCTGCTGGAAATCCACGCGCTTGACGGCGCAGAGGAATGCGCGCGGCTGCAAGCCGTGCTGGCCCGCCTGAGCGATTACGACCTGGTGGCGTTCGTCTCGCCCAACGCCATCGATTGCGTCTTTGCGCATCTGCCCGCCTGGCCTGCCGGCCTGCCGCTGGCCGTGGTGGGCGAGGGCAGCAGGATGGCCCTGGGCGCGCACGGCGTCACGGACGCCAACGCGACCATCACGAGTCCGCTGGACACGGCGCGCAGCGACTCCGAACATTTGTTATTGGCGCTGGACTTGCCGGCCCTGCGCGGCAAGCGCGTGCTGATCGTGCGCGGCGATGGCGGACGCGATTACCTGGCCGACGGCTTGCGCGCCGCGGGAGCCACTGTCGAGTTCGTCACGGCTTACCGCCGCAAGGTGCCAAGGCTGACGCCCGCCTTGCGGGCGACCCTGGAAAACCTGTTGCAGCATAATAATGACTGGATCATCACCAGCTCGGAAGCGCTGCGCGGCTTGCTGGCGCTGCTGGGCGAAATGGATGCTGAAAAGGCGGCTGTTGTGAAAATGCAACAGCAGCATCTGATCGTGCCGCACGCCCGCATTGCACAAACGGCGGCGGCCCTGGGTTTTGCCCGAGTCACCTTGACAGGATCAGGCGACGCAGGAGTGCTCGCCGCGTTACAATCACGACCATGAACGAAATGCCTACACTCTCCGAACCGAATGCAACGCCTGGCAGCGCCGTGAAGACGGCGCCGCAGGCGGCCGACCAACCTGCCGGCCGCGCGCCGACCCTGCTGGAACAGCTGCAAAAGCCCATGAGCATCGCCGTCATCGTGCTGGCCGTGCTGCTGGCTGCGCAAAGCTGGTCGACCAGCAAGCAGATCCGCAACCTGCGCGAAGAAGTGGCCAAGCGCCTGCAAAAAGGCGATGTCAGCAATGCCGAAACGGGCGTGCTGGCGCGCAACGTGCAAGAAGGCACGAAAGAGCTGCAAATCAAGGTGGGCGCGCTGGAAAACCGCCAGAGCGAAACGCAAAGCCAGCAGCTTGCGCTGGAACAACTGTACAACGACTTGTCGAAGAACCGCGACGAGTGGGCGCTGACGGAAATCGAGCAAGTGCTGTCGACGGCCAGCCAGCAGCTGCAACTGGCCGGCAACGTGCCCGGCGCGCTGATCGCCCTGCAGAACGCCGACCGCAGCCTGTCGCGTTCCGACAAGCCGCAATTCATCACCATCCGCCGCGCCATCGGGCGCGACATGGAAAAATTGAAAGCCCTGCCCAGCGTCGATTCGACGGGCGTGGCCCTGCGCCTCGACGCCGTGATCGCCCAGGTCGATTCGCTGCCGATGCTGTCCGACGAAACTCCGGCCTTGCCGGCCGCACCGGAAAAACCGGGCAAGGCCAAGCCCGTGCGCGATGCGAGCGGCAAGCTGATGGGGCCGCCTGCGCCGGAACCGCTGCTGCAAAAAGTGCGCGACGGCTTCAATACCTGGAGCGGCGACATGTGGGCCGACGTGCGTCAATTGATACGCATCCGCCGCGTCGATACGCCGGAAGCGCTGATGCTGTCGCCGACGCAATCGTATTTCTTGCGTGAAAACGTCAAGTTGCGCCTGCTCAATGCCCGCATGGCCTTGTTGTCGCGCAATGAAACGGCTTTCCGCAATGATTTGATCGCCGCACAGGATGCGCTGGCCAAGTATTTCGACACCCGCGCCAAGAGCACGCAGACGGCGCAAGCCCTGCTGCGCCAGGTGCAGGGCAGCAACCTGGCCATCGAAATGCCAACCTTGTCCGACAGCCTGACGGCTGTGCGCAACTACAAAGCGAAGTCCTGAGCCCATGCGTCTATTTCTCTGGTTACTCGCCCTGATGGCCGCGGCGATCGGTATCGCCGTGACGGCCCGTTTCAACCCCGGCAACGTGGTGTTGTTCTATCCGCCATACCGCATCGATTTGTCGCTGAATTTCTTCCTGTTGCTGCAGGTCGTGCTGTTCGTGCTGCTGTACCTGCTGGTGCGCGCCGTGCGCGCCACCGTGCGCATGCCGGCGCAAGTGGCGGCCTACCGCCAGCGCAAGCGTGAGCGCGACGGCAACAAGGGCTTGCGCGAAGCCTTGAAAGCCCTGTTCGAAGGCCGTTTCGGTCATGCCGAGAAGGCTGCCTTGCGCGCCGCCGAGCTGGAAGAGAACGCTGGCCTGGCCGCGCTGATCGGCGCGCGCGCCGCGCACCGCATGCGCCAGTCCGAACGCCGCGACAGCTGGCTGTCGCGCGTCGAAGGCGATGCCAGCCTGAAGACGGCCCGCTTGATGACGGTGACGGAATTGCTGGTCGACGACCACCAGCCGGAAGCGGCCCTGGCCGCCGTGCGCGAACTCAATGCCAGCGGCACGCGCCACATCCACGCGCTGCAATGGTCGCTGAAAGCCGAGCAGCAGGCGAAGAACTGGCCGGAAGTGCTGCGCCTCGTGCGTTCGCTCGACAAGCACCGCGCCCTGCATCCGGCCCTGTCGTCGCGCCTGCGCGAACTGGCCTACGACCATCTGCTGTCCGACCCCTCGCATGACGCCGAGTCGCTGATGCGCGTGTGGTCCACCGTGCCAAGCGCCGACCGGGTCAAGCCGTATATCGCCTGCCGCGCCGCCACGGCCCTGAATGCGCGCGGCCTGCACGATGAAGCGCGCCTCGTGTGCGAAGAATCGCTGGCCGCCGACTGGGACGAGCGCGTCGTGCGCGCCTACCGCGAAGCGGCGGCGCCAAGCGGCACGCCGGCCCTGCTGCTGCAGATCGAGCATTGCGAGCAATGGATGAAGCAGCGTCCGCTGGATGCGGAACTGGCGCTGACCCTGGGTACCTTGTGCCTGAAGCAAAAACTGTGGGGCAAGGCCCAGCGTCACCTGGAGCAGGCCTTGTCGGATGCCAACGAGCCGCAGATGGTGCGCGACGCCCACCTGAAGCTGGCGCAGATGCACGACGCCCTGCAGCAGACGGAACAGGCTGCCGCGCATTACCGGCAGTGTGCACTGGCTACTATCCTGTAAGCCGTTTTGTAAGCCAATTGTCCAGACGTAAAAAAGCCGTTCAGTGCAGACTGAACGGCTTTTTCTTTGTGCGCACCCCATGGCGGAGTGCGCTGCTACCTGACTAACTTACTTCTTCGTTACCGCAGTGCCTTCCGGCAAGGCATACGCGACCAGGGTGTCGCTCATCTTCGTGCCCAGCGAACCGTGGCCGCCGGCCATGACGACGACGAACTGGCGTCCCGACTTGTTCGACACATAGCTCATCGGCGTAGCCTGGCCGCCGGCTGGCAGGCGGGCTTTCCAGATCACTTTGCCGTTGCTGACGTCGTAGCCGCGGATGTAGTAGTCGAGCGTGCTGCTGAGGAAGGTCACGCCGCCGCCCGTGGTGACCATGCCGCCCAGGCTGGGCACGCCCAGCGGCAAGGGAATCGGCACGGGACCGCTGTCGCGCGTGGTGCCGTTCTTGTGCATCCACACTTTCTTCATGGTACGCAGGTCGACGGCGGCCACATAGCCCCATGGCGGTGCCTGGCATGGGAAGCCCAGCGGCGACAGGAAGGCCTTGATTTCCACGGCGAACGGCACGCCCGTCTGCGGTTGCAAGCCCATTTCGCCGCCCGTGCCGCCCTTGGCCGTCGTTTCCGCGCGCGGCACGAGTTTTTCCAGGAAGCCCATGTAGTCAGGGTTGACGATCAACAACTGGCGCACGGGGTCGATGGCCGCGCCGCCCCATTCGAAGATGCCCAGCGGGCCCGGCGAGATGACGGCGCCCTTGCCGGCCGTTTGCGGCGTGAACGGGCCTTCATAGCGGCGTTCCTTGAAGATGATGCGGCAAGCGAGCTGGTCGAACGGCGTGGTGCCCCACATGTCCGCTTCGCTGATATTGCGCTCTGGCAAGAAGGTCAGGGCCGAGAACGGCTGCGTGGGCGACAGGGTGTCGCCGGCGGCAGGATTGCTCGTTGGCACTGGTTTTTCCGGCGCCGGCACGACCAGGCTGCCGTCGCGGCGGTCGATCACGTAGATGTCGCCGCGTTTCGTCGTGGCAACAACAGAGGGCACTTTACCTTTCGGCGTGTCGATGTCGACCAGGCTCGGCTGGCCGCCGATGTCCATGTCCCAGATATCGTGGTGCACGGTCTGGTAGACCCAGCGTACTTTCCCCGTCGCCAGGTCCAGCGCGACGATGGCGCTGTTGAATTTCTCGCCATTCTTGTTGCGGTTGCCGCCCCAGGTATCGGGGGTTTCATTGCCCATCGGAATGTAAACCATGCCCAGCTTTTCATCGATGCTGGCCACGCCCCACGAGTTGGGCGAGTTGTTGGTGTAGTTCTTGCCTTCAGGGAAAGGCGCCGTATCTTCCGGCGTGGCCGGGTCCCAGTTCCACATCAGCTTGCCGGTGACGGGATCGTAGCCGCGGATCACGCCCGATGGTTCTTCCGTCGAATGGTTGTCCGTCACGCTGGCGGCGATCACGGCCATTTTCTGCGAGACAGCCGGCGGCGACGTTGGCATCAGGAAACCGCGCTTGATCATGGCCATGTTTTTATACAGGTTGACGACGCCGTTGTTGCCAAAGCTCTTGCACGACTCGCCCGTATCGGCGTTGACGGCGATCATGGTGCCGTCCATGGTCGGCGCCAGGATGCGGCGCGGGCATTCCATGCCGGCAGCTTCGGGAGCCGGATTGTTCTTCGCCCGGCCCGCGTTCACGTCCCAGTAGGCGACGCCACGGCAGATCATGTGCTGGTAGCTGGCCGCGTCGCGGTTGATCTTTGGATCGTGGCGCCAGATTTCCTTGCCCGTGTCCGGGTTCAGGGCGATGACGATATTGTGCGGCGTGCACAGGTACAGCATGTCATTGACCTTCAGCGGCGTGACTTCGTTGGCGATCTCGCCCGGGTCGTTGGGACCCTTGAAGTCGCCCGTGTGGTAGGTCCAGGCTTCTTTCAGGCCGGAAATATTCGCGGGCGTAATCTGTGCGGCCGGGGCATAGCGGTCGCCATAGCCGGAGCGGCCATACGCGGACCAGTCGTTGTGCTCGACGCCGGGCGCGAAATCGCCGGAGGCCGTGGCGGCCATGTTTTCGGCCGGCACGTCGCCATGCAGGTCATGGTAATCCTGGAACAGGGCGATGACGCCGGCGATGACGGTCAGGGCCACGGCGGCGGAGAGGGCCGTCTTGCCCGCTTGCGGCTGTTTCGCTGCGTCGGCGGGTGGGGCCAGGCGGCGGCTGACGAAGGGCAGCAGCAGCCAGACGGCGGCGGCAAACCAGATGTCCAGGCGCGGCAGCAATTGCCACCAGTCGAATTTCACTTCAATGAGGGACCAGATGAGGGTGGCGAGCAGCAGCAGCGCCATGCACGGTTGCGCGCTGCGCTTGCCCTGGAATACCAGCGCGCCGGCGATCAGCATGCCTATACCGGCCAGCAAGTAGTACCAGGAGCCGCCGAGCGTGGCCAGCCAGATGCCGCCGCCCAGCAGGGCGAGGCCAAACAGAATGAAAATAACGCCGGTGACCTTTAATAAAGGACCGGGCCGGAAAGAGGGAATCATCATATTCCTTTTTGCAAGGATTTATCGGTGGCGCGTGATGCGCCATATTGAATTCAGGGAAGGCGTCGATTGCAGAATATACAAAGTTTGGAATCACCAGAATGTGACAGTTTATCAGAATTGATGATTGTCTTCCGGTAGCGCCATTTTTTGGCGGGGCTCTTATTTGAATAAAATAAACACTTCAAATAAGAACAAATATTATGCTGGATAACGGTGTTGCGGGGCTGGCAGGCCGCCTGGAGGGTAGAGGGCGGGGTGTTGCGCAATAATGCAGGGGCGCCGCGGAATGAATGAGAATAAAACTGTTGTTATAAGTGGCTGTAAAAAATGCAATGCGGATTATAATAACCATGCCTGGCGTGTGGCGATATTCAAATGAAAATACGCAGATATTCCATCGGCATTAATTCAAGGCGTCGGTAGTATTGCTTAGGTGTTTGTACTTATTATTGCCGATGGTTTGTTTATTCTCTCGATGGCCGGCTGCGCGCGCCGGCGGGCCATGCACGCCACTGTTGCTGGCTGGACGCGCAAAACGCCGGCGGGCCGCTGCTGCATCGCACAAGCTGCCTGTACTTCGCTATAATTGCGCGGTTAAAACACAATCCGCTAATGAGGAACCCCATGAGTTTGAATAACGTCTCTTCCGGCCGCGATCTGCCGAACGATTTCAACGTCGTCATCGAAATCCCGATGAATGCCGATCCGATCAAGTACGAAGTCGACAAGGAAAGCGGCGCGATTTTCGTCGATCGCTTCATGGGTACCGCCATGCATTACCCGTGCAACTACGGCTACGTGCCGAACACCCTGTCGCCGGACGGCGACCCGGTCGACGTGCTGGTCATCACCCCGTTCCCGCTGATCCCGGGCGTGGTCGTGCGCTGCCGTCCTATCGGCGTGCTGAAAATGACCGACGAGTCGGGCGAAGACGCGAAAGTGCTGGCCGTGCCAGTCGACAAGGTCCTGTCGATCTACAGCCACTGGCAAAAGCCGGAAGACCTGAACGAACTGCGCTTGCGCCAGATCCAGCATTTCTTTGAGCACTACAAGGATCTGGAAAAAGGCAAATGGGTCAAGATCGACGGCTGGTATGGTCCTGAAGTGGCCAAGGAAGAAATCCTGAACGGCGTTGCCGCCTTCAAGACCGACGCCGCCAAAGCCTAAGAACACCCGGTAAGAAAAGCGCTCCCCGCCTGCGATGGCCGGGAGCGTTTTTTTATGCGCGAAACGGGCTGTGCTCGTTCAATTCATCGAGGTAGGCATCGATGCCGCCCCGTTCGCGCTTGAGGAAGCGCTGCACGGCGTCCGCAAAGGCCGGGTGCGCCAGCCAGTGGGCGGACCAGGTCTTTTGCGGCAGGAAGCCGCGCGCCATCTTGTGCTCGCCCTGGGCGCCCCCTTCGAAGGTGGCGATGCCGTTGGCGATGCAAAACTCCAGCGGCTGGTAATACGCCGTCTCGAAATGCAGGCAGGGCACGTGCTCGAGCGCGCCCCAGTAGCGGCCATACAGGGTGTCGCCCGTGTGGATCACCAGCGAGGCGGCAATGGCCCGGCCTTCGCGCTCGGCGATCACCAGGAGTATGTTCTGCGGCATGCTGAAGGCTATGCGCCGGAAGAAGTCCAGGCTCAGGTAAGGCGAGGAGCGGTGTTCCGCATAGGTATTGCTGTAGCAGCGGTGGAACAGTTTCCAGTCGGCATCTGTCGCCTCCACCCCGCGCACCTGGCGCATGACGACGCCCGCTTCGCGCACCTTGCGCCGCTCGGCGCGGATATTCTTGCGTTTCTTGTGTTCCAGGGTGGCGAGGAATTGCTCGAAATCCGTGTAGCCCGGATTGAGCCAGTGAAACTGCACGCCACTACGCATCAGGTAGCCGGCTTCCTCCAGCTGGCGCGCTTCGCTTTCCGGCGGGAACAGGATGTGGCAGGACGATACCTCGCTGGCTTGCTGCTGCGCCTGCAGGAAGGCCAGCAGGGCCGCGCGCGCCTGGCCATCGCGGGCCAGCAAGCGCGTGCCGCTGACGGGCGTAAACGGTATCGCGGACAGCAGTTTCGGGTAATATTCGAGACCATGTTGCTGATATGCATCGGCCCAGGCCCAGTCGAACACGTATTCGCCATACGAGTGCATCTTCAGGTACAGGGGCAGGGCGGCGGCCAGGGTCTCGCCTTGCCACAGCGCCAGGTAATTCGGTTGCCAGCCCGTGTCCGAGCTGGCGCAGCCGGACTCGTGCAGCGCGTGCAAAAAGGCGTAGGAAAGGAAGGGAGTGGCGTCCGCCTGGCTTGCCAGCAGTTCAGACCAGGCCGCTTCGCCAATTTCAGCCAGGGTAGTGACGATAGCCGTGCGATAATTCATTGTTGTAGTGTGCATTCATCACTCTCGGGGCGCCGCCATCGGCCTGCGCGCCCCTGTCTTGTTTAATAGAACGAAATATCCATCATCATCATGACAGTCAAAGTCGCAATTGCTCAAATGAATAGTACGGTCGGCGATCTGGCCGGCAACCGTGCCAAGATCTTCGACCTTTCCCGCCGCGCGTTCGAGGCGGGCGCCGATATCGTGCTCACGCCGGAACTGTCGCTGGTCGGCTATCCACCCGAGGACCTGTTGCTGCGCAATGCATTCTACGCAAAAACGCAGGAAGCGTTTGCGGGACTGGCTGCCGACCTGGCCCAGTTCAAGGATTTGCACGTGGTGGTGGGCTTGCCCCTGCAGGACGAGAAGGGCGTGCGCCACAATGCCGCCTCCGTGTTGCTGAACGGCGAAGTGTTGGGCACCTACCGCAAGCACGACTTGCCGAATACGACCGTGTTCGATGAAAAACGTTACTTTACGTCGTCCGACCAGGCTTTCGTGTTTGGAGTGAAGGGCGTGCGTTTCGGCATCAATATCTGCGAAGACACGTGGTTCGAGCACGCGCCCATGCGCGCCCGCGCGGCTGGCGCGCAAGTGCTGCTGGTGCCGAACGGCTCGCCCTACCACATGAACAAGCAGCATCTGCGCTATGACACCATGCGCAAGAACGTCAGCGCACAAGGCATGGCCCTCGTGTACGCCAACCTGGTCGGTGGCCAGGATGAGCTGATTTTCGACGGCGACTCGTTCGTCATGGATGCGGCCGGCACGATCTGCGCCCAGCTGCGCCACTTCGATGAAGACTTGCAGGTCGTCGACTTCGACGGCGCCACCCCCGTGCCGCAGCCGCTGGCCGCGCCATTGACGACCGAGGCGCAGGTGTACCAGGCGCTGGTGCTGGGCGTGCGCGACTATATAGGCAAGAACGGCTTCCCTGGCGTGCTGATCGGCATGTCGGGCGGCGTCGATTCCGCGCTGACCCTGGCCATCGCCGTCGATGCGCTGGGCGCCGACAAGGTGCGCGCCGTGATGATGCCGTCGCAATTTACGGCCGATATCTCGTGGATCGACTCGCGCGACATGGTAAAACGCCTCGATGTGCGCTACGATGAAATTCCGATCAAGCAAACTTTCGACGCCTTCCGCGCCACCCTGGCCGAGGAGTTCGCGGGACTGGCGGAAGACGCGACGGAAGAGAATATCCAGGCGCGCATCCGCGGCACCTTGCTGATGGCCCTGTCGAACAAGCATGGCAGCATCGTCTTGACGACAGGCAACAAGAGCGAGATGGCCGTCGGCTATTGCACCCTGTACGGCGACATGGCGGGCGGCTTTGCCGTGATCAAGGATATCGCCAAGACCCTCGTCTACCGCCTGTGCGCGTACCGCAACAGCGTGTCGGACGTGATACCCGAGCGCATCCTGACGCGCGGACCGTCGGCCGAGCTGCGCGCCGACCAGCTGGACCAGGATTCCTTGCCGCCGTATGAAATACTCGACGGCATCATGCAGTTGTACATGGAAGAAAATCGGCCGATCGCCGACATTATCGAGGCTGGCTACCCGCCGGCCGACGTGGCGAAAATCACGCGCCTGATCAAGATCAATGAATACAAGCGGCGCCAGTCGCCGGTGGGCATCCGCGTCACGCACCGTGGCTTCGGCCGCGACTGGCGTTACCCCATTACGTCGAAGTTTTACGAATAAGCAGCCATCTGTCCACAATCCAACAATTTTAAGGAGTAGCCATGAAACAGATTACCGCCATCATCAAACCATTCAAGCTCGACGAAGTACGCGAGGCCCTGGCCGATGTGAACGTGACGGGCTTGACCGTGACGGAAGTGAAGGGCTTTGGCCGCCAGAAAGGCCATACCGAGCTGTACCGTGGCGCCGAGTATGTGGTCGACTTCTTGCCGAAAGTCAAAGTCGAAGTGGTGGTGGACGACAGCGTGTCGGAACTGGTGGTCGACGCCATCATCAAGGCGGCCCGCACGGGCAAGATCGGCGATGGCAAGATCTTCGTGCGCGACGTGGAGCAGGTCATCCGCATCCGTACGGGCGAAACGGGTCCAGACGCCGTCTAGCACCAGCCATAAGCTACTGCGCGTCGTGCTTTGCGGCCTGCGATGCTCACCGTGCTTCAGCACGGTTGCGCTTCTTAGCCACAAATCGCTGCCGCTCGCTACGCTTCTGGCAGGCGCTATGTAGATGTTCTTCAGCAGACCGTAGGTCGGATTAGCGCCAGCGCGTAATCCGACATGAGTTGCCAATAATATTATGGATTACGCATCAGCACCGTTCAGCGCCCCAAGCGCATGTCGAATTTCCAGCATATCAGGCGCAGAATCGTGATGCCGCTGGCGCTGGTCCACAGCGCGAAGTCGTGCTCGGCGCCGAAGTGCATCTGCAATAAATAAGCCCAGCAGCCGAAAAACGCGCAGATCGCATACGGTTTGCCGTCGCGAAACACCATCGGCACTTCGTTACAGACGATGTCGCGCATCACGCCGCCGAAAATCCCCGTAATCACCCCCATCATCGAGGCAATAAAGATCGGCATGCCGGCGCGCATGGCTTCGGCCACGCCCGCGATGGCGAACATGCCCAGGCCGATGGCGTCGGCGATGACGATCAGGCGTTCCGAGACGATTTGCCGCAAATGCTGGATCAGGGGTGCGGCCGTCAGGGCCAGCACGAAGATCAAAATTGCGTATTCCTGGTGCGAAACCCAGAACAGGGGCCGCTTGTCGAGCAGGATGTCGCGCAGGGTGCCGCCGCCGAATGCCGTGATGAAGGCCACGACGAACACGCCGACCAGGTCCATGCGCTTGCGGCGCGCTTCGATGAAGCCGGAAAACGCGCCCACCAGGATGGCAATGACCTCAATGATCTTGATCAGCGAGCCAGGCGGCAATTGGGGTGGCATCATGGGTGGAGCGCTTGAGCAGGAAATAATTGTCACAGGTTAACATGACACGGCCCCGAATGGTGACAAACGGGGCCGTGTGCAGTGCGGAACTGGTGACTGAATTGTAATTGCTTGCTGTCAAGCCTAGCGGATCGGCTGCAGTGCGGAAGAAAGCAATACCACCAGCGCGCCATCGCCCCCTTCGGAGCGGCGCGCCTGGCAAAACGCGATGACTTCATCCTTTTGCACGAGCCAGCTGTGCACCATCGATTTCAAGACCGGTTCCTGGCCTTTCGAGCCGAAACCCTTGCCGTGGATCACGCGCACGCAGCGCAGCTTGCGCCGTGTGGCCTGGTTCAGGAAGGCGCCGATGCCGTCGCGCGCCTCGTCGCGGCGCAAGCCGTGCAAGTCCAGCTCGTCCTGCACGGGCCAGTGGCCCTTGCGCATCTTTTTCACGACGTCCGGTCCCACGCCGGGGCGGGCGTAGTTCAGGGCGGGATCGTTTTCCAGGTAATGGTCGACTTCGAACAAGTCCGACAGCGATTCGCGCAGCACGGCCGCATCGTCCTCTTCCGGCGACAGCTTGCGGGCCGGCTGCTGGGCTGCCATGGCGCCCGCCTTGGGCAGGCTGGGCACGTAGCGGTCCGATTCGGGCAGCCGCTTGACGCCGCCGATGCTGGCCTTGAACAGATTGCTCTCCACGGCTTGTACCTTGGCTTGCTGGACGCGCTCCGCCGCAGCTTGCGCGCGCGCATCCGCCTGCTCCTTGAGCTGCTTGCTGACCGCTTTCAGGTCGGCAAAGTCTTTCATCGACGCCATGCGACGCTTACTCCTGGCCTTCCAGGTAGCGCTGGGCGTCCAGTGCTGCCATGCAACCCGTGCCGGCGCTGGTGATGGCCTGGCGGTAGATATGGTCTTGCACGTCGCCGGCGGCAAACACGCCCGGCGCGCTGGTGGCGGTGGCCATGCCTTCCAGGCCCGTCTTGGTCTTGATGTAGCCGTTGTGCATTTCCAGCTGGCCTTCGAAGATGCCCGTGTTCGGCTTGTGGCCGATGGCGATGAACACGCCGTGCACGCTCAATGCTTCGACCTTGCCGTCGATGGTCGACTTGATGTTCAAGCCCGTCACGCCGCCTTCATTGCCCGTTACTTCGTCCAGGGTGTGGTTATATTTCAACACAATCTTGCCTTCGGCAACCTTGGCGTTCAGGCGGTCGATCAAAATCGCTTCCGCGCGGAACTTGTCGCGGCGGTGGATCAAGGTGACTTTATTGGCGATGTTCGACAGGTACAGCGCTTCCTCGACGGCCGTATTGCCGCCGCCGACGACGGCCACTTCCTGGTTGCGGTAGAAGAAACCATCGCAGGTGGCGCAGGCGGACACGCCCTTGCCCATGAATTCCGCTTCCGACGGCAAGCCCAGGTATTGCGCGGATGCACCCGTGGCGATGATCAGGGTGTCGCACGTGTATTCGTGGCTGTCGCCCTTCAGGCGGATCGGCTTTTCATTCAGGAAAGTGGTGTGGATGTGGTCAAACACGATTTCCGTATTGAAACGCTCGGCGTGCTGCAGCAGGCGCTGCATCAGGTCCGGACCTTGCACGCCCATCGGGTCGCCTGGCCAGTTTTCCACGTCGGTGGTGGTCATCAGCTGACCACCTTGTTCCACGCCGGTGACCAGCATCGGGTTCAGGTTGGCGCGGGCGGCGTAGACGGCGGCGCTGTAGCCGGCTGGGCCGGAGCCGAGGATCAAAACGCGGGCGTGTTTGGTAGTGGTCATGGGAGGCTTCTCTATGAGTGGGGTCTATCCGAATTGGGGGCATACGCGCGAAGAACAAGGACGTATTGCGCTTGCGCAAGCAATCCACGATTATAGACCAAGCCGCCTGTAGCGACGAATCGTGGGGCCGTCCGGGGCATATATGGCTTAGAATACTTCCTTATTATGGGAAATTCCCTTTCAGAAACATTTTTCACCTTGCAGCGCTTCCCAGAATGACTAAACCAGCCCAGGCCAATCAAAATAGCTACACCCGAAAACCGGTCGAACGCCGGCCCCTGCCCAACCGGCTGGTGCGGCTGTTGTCCGAGGCGCGCTGGTTCGCGCTGGCCGCGTTTGCCTTGTATTTCGTGCTGATCCTGGCCAGCTTCAACAAGCTCGACCCGGGCTGGTCGCACGCCACCAACGTCGACAAGGTCGCCAACCTGGGCGGCAAGCTCGGTGCGACCTTTTCCGACCTGTTGCTGTATATCTTCGGTTTTTCCGCCTGGTGGTGGTGCGTGTGGCTGCTGCGCACGGTGTGGCATGGCTATCGCCGCCTGAGTAAGCGCTTCCTGCTGGAAGAGGAAGAGGTGGAGCGCGAGCACCATGTCGAGATGCTGATCCGCATCGTCGGCTTCTCCATCATGCTGATCGGCAGCATGGGCCTCGAATACCTGCGCATGGCGAAAAGCCTGCACGTGCAGCTGCCGCGCGATCCGGGCGGCGTGCTGGGCCAGCTGGTGGGGCACGCAAGCAAGGAGGCCTTCGGTTTCACGGGCGCCACTTTATTGCTGTTGCTGCTGTTCGGCCTGGGTTTCAGCCTGTTCTTCCATGTGTCCTGGCTGCAAGTGGCCGAACGCATCGGCGGCGCCATCGAAGACGTTTTCAACTGGTTCGTGCTGCGCTACCAGGATCGTGAAGACCGCCGCCAGGGCGAAGTGGCCGCCGTGCGCCGCGACGAAGTGGTGGTCATCGAACGGGCCAAGCATGTGGAAAAGCACGTGGCCGCGCCGCCCGTCAAAATCGAGCCGCAAGTGGTCACTGTCGTGAAATCGGAGCGCGTGGAAAAGGAACGCCAGGCCCATCTGTTTGAAACACCCGGCGACGGCAAGCTGCCGCCCTTGTCGCTGCTCGACGAGGCACCGCCCGTGGTGGAAACGGTTTCCGTGGAAACCCTGGAATTCACGAGCCGCCTGATCGAAAAGAAATTGTCCGACTTTGGCGTGGATGCGAAGGTAGTGGCCGCTTACCCCGGCCCTGTGGTGACGCGCTATGAAATCGAACCGGCCACGGGCGTCAAGGGCAGCCAGATCGTGGGCCTGGCGCGCGACCTGGCCCGTTCGCTGTCGCTGACGTCGATTCGCGTCGTGGAAACCATTCCCGGCAAGAACTACATGGCCTTGGAACTGCCGAATACCAAGCGCCAGATCGTGCGCCTGACGGAAATCCTCGGCTCCAAGGTCTACAACGATGGCGTGTCCAGCCTGACGATTGCACTGGGCAAGGATATCGCCGGCAAGCCCGTCGTGGCCGACCTGGCGAAAATGCCGCACTTGCTGGTGGCCGGTACCACCGGTTCCGGTAAATCCGTGGGTATCAATGCGACGATCCTGTCGCTGCTGTACAAATCCGACCCGCTCGACGTGCGCCTGATTTTGATCGATCCGAAGATGCTGGAAATGTCCGTCTATGAAGGCATCCCGCACTTGCTGGCGCCCGTCGTGACGGACATGCGCCAGGCCGGCCATGCGCTGAACTGGGCCGTGAACGAGATGGAACGCCGCTACAAGCTGATGAGCAAGATGGGCGTGCGTAACCTGGCCGGTTACAACGCGAAGATTGCCGACGCGAAAAAGCGCGAGGAACACATCCCGAATCCGTTCAGCCTGACGCCGGATTCGCCTGAGCCGCTGGAAAAACTGCCGACCATCGTCATCATCATCGACGAGCTGGCTGATCTGATGATGGTGGTGGGTAAAAAAGTCGAGGAATTGATCGCGCGCATCGCGCAAAAGGCCCGTGCCGCCGGTTTGCACTTGATTCTGGCCACGCAGCGCCCATCTGTAGATGTAATCACGGGTTTGATTAAAGCCAACATCCCGACGCGTATCGCCTTCCAGGTGTCGTCGAAGATCGACTCGCGCACCATTCTGGATCAGATGGGCGCGGAAACCCTGCTGGGCATGGGTGACATGCTGTACATGCCGCCCGGCACCGGCTTGCCGATGCGCGTGCACGGCGCGTTCGTGTCCGATGAAGAAGTCCACCGCGTTGTCAGCCATTTGAAGCTGCAGGGCGAACCTAATTACATCGAGGGCATCCTCGAAGGCGGCACCCTGGAAGGCGACGGCGCCGAAGGCGGCGCGCCGGGCGAGGGCGGCGGCGAGGCCGATGCCCTGTACGACCAGGCGGTGGCGGTGGTGCTGAAAAACCGCCGCGCCTCGATTTCGCTGGTGCAGCGCCATTTGCGCATCGGCTACAACCGCGCCGCCCGTCTGCTCGAGCAGATGGAGCAGAGCGGGGTGGTATCAACCATGCAATCCAATGGCAACCGGGAAATCCTGGTGCCGGCGGCAAGTGCCGAACAAGGGTAAAGAATGAAAAGCAATACTTTCGCAACAAAAATGATGATCGGCGCGGCCAGCGTTGCCTGCAGCCTGCTGTTCGCGGCCAGCGCCTCGGCCAGCGCGCTCGAGCAATTCAAGAGCTTTGCGGCCGGCACCAAGTCGGCCAAGGGCGAGTTCGTGCAGCGCCAAGTCAAGAAGGCGGACGCCAGCGGCAAGGCGAAAGTGTCGACGCCCGCCAGCGGCACGTTCGAGTTCGCCCGCCCTGGCAAGTTCATCTGGACGTACCTGAAGCCGTACGAGCAGTTGCTGCAAGCCGATGGCGACAAGTTGTATATCTACGACAAGGACTTGAGCCAGGTGACGGTGAAGAAACTGGGCGACGCGCTCGGTTCCTCGCCGGCGGCCATCTTGTTCGGCAGCAACGACCTGGAAAAGAATTTCACCCTGGCCGAAGCGGGCACGCGCGATGGCCTGGAATGGCTGAAAGCGACGCCGAAGGCCAAGGATACGACCTTCGATGAAATCACCATCGGCCTGCGCAACGGCGTGCCGGAAGCGATGGAATTGCGCGATTCGTTCGGCCAGACCTCGGTGCTGGCGTTCAAGAACTTCCAGAAGAATCCGGCGCTTTCGGCCAATCACTTTAAATTTGTCATGCCCAAGGGCGCCGACGTCATTAATAATTAAGACTGTTGCGCCTTGCGTATGAGCCGGCCTCGCAGCAATGCGGGGCTTTTGCATTCTTATTAGGTAACTCATTATGGCGGATCTCTTTTCCACCGCACCGCGCCAGCCGCTGGCCGAAGCCTTGCGGCCAGCCACCCTGAACGAAGTCATCGGCCAGACGCACCTGCTGGGCGCGGGCAAGCCGCTGCGCCTCGCGTTTGAAGCGGGCAAGGCCCATTCGATGATTTTATGGGGGCCGCCCGGCGTGGGCAAGACCACCCTGGCGCGCCTGATGGCGAATGCTTTCGACAGCGAATTCATCGCCTTGTCGGCCGTGTTTGCTGGCGTGAAAGATATCCGCGCAGCCATGGACCAGGCCCGCCACAGCCTGGACCAGTTCGGCAAGCACACCTTATTGTTCGTCGATGAAATCCACAGGTTTAATAAATCGCAACAAGACGCCTTGCTGCCCTTCGTCGAATCGGGCCTGGTGACGTTCATCGGCGCGACGACGGAAAACCCCAGCTTCGAAGTCAATTCGGCGCTGCTGTCGCGCGCGCAAGTATATGTGTTGAAATCGCTCAACGAAGACGAGATGAAGCAGTTGCTGGCCAAGGCGCAAAGTACGGCGCTGACGCACTTGAGCTTCGACGAGGCGGCGGCCGACACCCTGATCGGCTACGCGGACGGCGATGCGCGGCGCTTCCTGAATTTGCTGGAGCAGGCCGAGACGGCCGCCAGCTCGACGGGCACGACCAAAATCGACGCGGCCTTCGTCGACAATGCGCTGACCTTGAATTCGCGCCGCTTCGACAAGGGCGGCGATAATTTCTATGACCAGATTTCCGCCCTGCACAAGTCCGTGCGCGGTTCCAACCCGGACGCGGCCCTGTACTGGTTTTGCCGCATGATCGACGGCGGCGCCGACCCCCGTTATTTGTCGCGGCGCATCGTGCGCATGGCCTGGGAAGACATCGGCCTGGCCGACCCCCGCGCCTTGACCATGGTCAATGATGCGGCGGAAACATATGAACGGCTCGGTTCGCCTGAAGGCGAGCTGGCGCTGGGCCAGGCCGTCATCTACCTGGCGATTGCCGCGAAAAGCAATGCCGGCTATAACGCGTTCAACACGGCCATGGCCTTCGTCAAGAAAGATAAATCGAAGGAAGTGCCCGTGCACTTGCGCAATGCGCCGACGAAGCTGATGAAGGAGCTGGGCTACGGTCACGCCTACCGTTATGCGCACGATGAGCCCGATGCGTATGCGGCCGGTGAAACGTATTTTCCGGATGGCATGGCGGAGCCGGGCTGGTACCAACCCGTGCCCCGCGGCCTGGAAAGCAAGATTGCCGACAAGCTGGCGTGGCTGCGCGAGCTGGACAGAAAAGCGGGAAAACCAGCCGGCAAGGGCTGAGGCTTACAGGCCCAGCAAAGTAAAGCCGTCATCCTGCGGCGCGTAGCCCACCAGCTGGCGCGTCGCTGCGATCGACAGCCGCTTATAACGGTTGTCCGACACGCCATGCACGACGTGGTAGCCGGGCGGCACGTCGGCGGCGATGCAGCGGGCCAGCAATTGCACCACGTCGCGCTCGCTGATGAAGGCGGCGATGTCGCGCGCGCTGTGTTGTTGACCTTTCTCAAACTGCGCCACGTTGGCGATGCGCACGGCGATCGCCGTCATGCCATGCTGGTGGGCGAATGCGGAGGCCACGCCTTCGCCGAAGGCCTTGCTGGCGCCATACATGTTCGCCGGGCGCGCCGGCATGTGCTCATGCACCTGTACGTCGAGTGGATAGCCTTCCACGGCTTGCGCGCTGCTGGCGAACACGACTCTTTTCACGCCTTGCGCCTGTGCCGCGCGGAAGATGTTGTGCGTGCCGATGACGTTCGGTTGCAGCAGTTGCGCATCGAAATCGGCGCTGGCGTGCGGCACGCCGGCCAGGTGCAGCACCACGTCGATGTTGGCGCAGGCGGCCAGGCAGGCGGCGTAGTCGCTCACGTCGAGCTGAATGAACGGGCAGGGCGCTTCGGCCAGCTTGCCTGTGTGCAGGTCGGCCAGGCGCAGGGAAAATTCCCCGTGCCGGCTCTTCCAGAAAACGGTGCCGATCACGCCGGCGGCGCCCGTGACGAGGACGCGCAGTGGTGGTGCTTGAGTCATGTATTCCTAATATTCAAGGTGTGAGGCAGTGCCAGGTTCAGCCAGCGCAGCAGGGTGGGGCGCGGTGCGCTTGTGCAGTGGACGCGGATGTGTCCGCTACCCACGGCTTCGACCAGCACCAGGCCGTCATTCGGTATCGTGTAGCGTTCGCCGCTGCGCAGCACGCAATCCTCGAACTGGGCGTAGGCCGTGATCCACGCCGTGCCGGACAGGCATTCGATGACCTTGGCGTGCGCTTTTTCCAGGCGCAAGGGACGTTCGCTGCGTAATTCGTGGTCGGTATGCATGGCGTCGCTCCTGTTGTGCTGACAGGAACAGCTTATGCCCTTGCCGTGAACCATGACAGATGCAGGAAAACGAAATTGTGATGAATACAGTACACTTCGCCGTAGACTGTGCTTATCAAAAAAGCGGGCAACTGTATCTGTGCCGGCCCCGCGCGGCGGCCGCATACTGAAGGGATGAACATGAGCGCGCATTTGAATCTGTACGAGCACCTGGCCAACGAGCTGGGTGCGCTGATCGACTCGCGCGTGTTCGCGCCCGGCGACCGCCTGCCGTCGATACGCCACCTGGCGCAGCAAAAGCGCATTTCCATCAGTACCGTGATGCAAGCCTTGCGCCTGATGGAAGACCGGGGGCAAGTCGATGCGCGGCCCCAGTCCGGCTATTTCGTGCGCCACCGGGCGCCGCGCCGGCCCTGCAGCGCCGACGCCCAGCACCTGAAGGAGCCGGCCTTTGTCGGCATCAACAATCTGTTGATGCGCGTGCTGAAGGATAACGAAACGGCGAATATCGTGCAGCTGGGCACGGCCTGGCCGCCCGACGAAATCTTGCCGATCAAGCGCATGCAGCGCACCATCAGCGCGGTGGCGCGGCGCGATCCTGTCCTGCTGAGTAAAGTCAGCTGCTACGACATCAGCGAAGGCAATTTCCTGCGCCAGGTGGCGCGCCGCGCGCTGGACTGGGGCAAGCTCGACCCGCACGAGATTGTCGTGACGAATTCCTGCACGGAAGCGATCAGCCTGTGCCTGCGCGCCGTCGCCAAGCCGGGCGACACCATCGCCATCGAGTCGGCCACGTATTTCGTGCTGCTGCAAATGATCGAAAGCCTGGGCATGAAGGCGCTGGAAATTCCCACGGACCCGAAGACGGGGCCGTCGCTCGACGCGCTGGAACTGGCCTTGCGCGCCGGCCTCGTGCAAGCGTGCCTGTTCGTGCCGAACGCGAACAACCCGCTCGGTTGCGTCATGCCGGAAGCAAACAAGAAGCGGCTGGCGGGATTGCTGTCGGAATTCAATATTCCGCTGGTGGAAGACGACGTGTATGGCGACCTGTGCTTTGCACCGCAGCGTCCGTGGCCCGTGAAGGCTTACGACACGAGCGGCAATGTGCTGTTGTGTTCCTCGTTTTCCAAGGCGATCACCCCCGCGTCGCGCGTGGGCTACGTGCTGGCCGGGCGTTTCGCGCAGGAAGTGGCGCTGCTGAAAACCGTGTCGAGCGGCGCCACCAGCCATTTCTTCCAGGCCGTGCTGGCAGACTTTCTGGAAGGCAGCAGCTACGATCAGCAGCTGCGCAAGATGCGGCGCACCCTGGTGCAGCGCATCGCCCGCATGTCCGACGCCGTGGCGGCCAGCTTTCCGGCGGACTGCATGCTGTCCGAGCCGCAGGGCGGTTTCGTGCTGTGGGTGCAGATGCCGCCGCAAGTCGATGCGCTGGCCCTGCATGGCCAGGCGATCGCGGACGGCGTAGCGTATATGCCGGGCCAGCTGTTCTCGGCCTCGGGCAAGTTCGGCAATTATCTGCGCCTCAATTGCGGCAATGCGTGGACGCCGCGCATTGAGCAGGCTATCGGTCGCTTAGGGCGTCTGGTCAAGGACGCCTTGTAGAACGCCTGTCAAAACCTACTGCGCGGCGCGCTTTGCGGCCTGCGATGCTCACCGTGCTCTAGCACGGTTACGCTTCTTAGCCACAAATCACTGCCGCTCGCTACGGTTTTGTCAGGCATTGTTCATTCCCTTGTTTTCCCTTCAGTCCCCCATTTTCACCGTTCGCTCCCTGTTTTTCGCCGCTGGTCGCAAGCCGGTGGCGTTGTTTGCGGCTGTTGGCTAAAGTACCACCATACCAGCAGCAGTCAACGAAACAAACCAACCAGGAGTCACATCATGAACGCACTGAAAAACATGGAAATCACCTTTGTCGCCGCCGCCATCATCGCCATCGGCGCCAGCTTCGCCACCGCCGGCGCGAATACCCTGGAAGTGAGCGCCAGCAGCAGCGTGATCGCCCAGGCCGCAGACATGCCTGTCGTTACCGTCAGCGCCCGCCGCCTGACCGCTGCCGAAAAAGCCGCGTTCATTTAAGCAATAAGCCAAGCAGAAAATGTAAAGCGGGCGCGAGTGCCCGGCCAGGCCGCCATGACGATGGTTGACCTTGCGCAAAACTCATCGAAGTGAACTGGGTCTTGGTACAATGAGTGCTTTCGATACATCGGCACCGCCATCCACCCATGATAGATATCCAACTTCTCCGTAAAGACATCGCCACCGTCGCAGAACGCCTGGCGACGCGCAAATTCCAGCTCGACGTGGCAGGCTTTACCGCCCTCGAAGCCGAACGCAAGGCGATCCAGACGCGCACCGAAGAGCTGCAGGGCAAGCGCAATGCGCTGTCCAAGCAAATCGGCATGTTGAAAGGCAAGGGGGAAGACACCTCGGCCGTGATGGCGCAAGTGGCTGGCCTGGGCGATGAGCTGAAAGCCGATGAAGCGGCCCTGACCCTGGTGCAAGCCAAGCTGAGCGATTTCATCATGGCCGTGCCGAACTTGCCGCATGAATCGTCGCCCCTGGGCACGGACGAGTCGGGCAACGTGGAAGTGCGCAAGGTCGGCACGCCACGCACCTTCGATTTCGAGGTCAAGGATCACGTCGACGTGGGCGGCCCGCTGGGCCTCGACTTCGAAGTGGCTACCAAGCTGACCGGTTCGCGCTTCTCCGTCATGAAGGGCGGCATCGCCCGCCTGCACCGCGCACTGGCGCAATTCATGCTCAACACCCACGTGGACGAGCACGGCTACACGGAATGCTATACGCCGTACATGGTCAACGCCGATTCCTTGCGCGGCACGGGCCAGTTGCCGAAATTCGAAGCCGATCTGTTCTCGGTGAAAAAAGGCGGCGCGGAAGGCGAGGGCGAGACCTTCTACCTGATCCCCACGTCGGAAGTGTCGCTGACCAACATCGCGCGCGATGAAATCCTGGCGCTCGATCAACTGCCCCTGAAAATGACGGCCCACACGCCATGCTTCCGCTCGGAAGCGGGCAGCTACGGCCGCGACACGCGCGGCATGATTCGCCAGCACCAGTTCGACAAGGTGGAAATGGTGCAAGTAGTGCATCCGGACACGTCGTACCAGGTGCTGGAAGAAATGGTCGGCCATGCGGAAGCCATCTTGCAACGCCTGGGCCTGCCATACCGCGTGATGTCGCTGTGCACGGGCGACATGGGTTTCGGCGCCACCAAGACCTTCGACCTGGAAGTATGGCTGCCGGCGCAAAACACCTACCGCGAGATTTCGTCCCTGTCGAATTGCGAAGCCTTCCAGGCCCGCCGCATGCAGGCGCGTTTCCGCAACGCGGCCGGCAAGCCGGAACTGGCGCACACCCTGAACGGCTCCGGCCTGGCGGTGGGCCGCACCCTGGTGGCCGTGCTGGAAAACTACCAGCAAGCGGACGGCAGCGTCGAGATCCCGGCCGTGCTGCGCCCATACATGGGTGGCCTGACGCATCTGAAGGCTTAAAAGGTTCGGGCAGCCGGTGAATGGAAGGCGAAAAATAGTCCTTCCATTTTTTCAAGCGGCTGCTATAATCTTGCCTTCTCGCAGCAATGCGGGAGAGACCGCAGCAAATGGAGAGGTGGCAGAGTGGTCGAATGTACTTGACTCGAAATCAAGCGTACGTTAAATCGTACCG
>NZ_JAMQGR010000016.1:0-79187 GCF_023703445.1 Janthinobacterium kumbetense | reverse complement strand
GAGGCCTAGGACATCACCCTTTCACGGTGAGTACAGGGGTTCGAATCCCCTTGGGGACGCCAGACCGGCTGAATCAGCCAACAAAAAAGCCGCCTGGTAACAGTGCGGCTTTTTTGTTATGGGCTGCCATGCCCCATTTTTCTCTTCCCCTTTGAATATGCCATTAGCTACCGATCGCGCGCCAACGTTGGCCATCTTCTGCAAAGTCGTCGACAACTACGGCGATATCGGCATTTGCTGGCGCCTGGCGCGGCAGTTGAGCAGCGAGCATGGCGTGGCTGTCACCCTATGGGTCGATGATTTGCCGAGTTTCCGGCGCATCTGTCCGGAAATCGACGTGACGGCGCCAGTGCAGCAGGCCGGCGGCGTCACGGTGCGCCACTGGCGCGACCAGGATGGCGCATTCGCGCCGGCCGACATCGCCGACATCGTCATCGAATTCTTTGCCTGCGACATTCCGCCCGGCTATATCGCCGCCATGGCGCAATGCGCGCCGCATCCCGTGTGGCTGAACCTGGAAGGCTTGACGGCGGAAGAGTGGGTCGAGGGTTGCCACGCGCTGACGTCGCCGCGCCACGGCATGATCAAGCATTTCTTCTTTCCCGGCTTCACGAACAAGACGGGCGGCCTGTTGCGCGAAGCGGCGCTGGACGAGAAAAGACTGGCGTTCCAGGCCGATGCGGGCGCCATGGCGGCATTCCTCGGGCAATTCGGCGTGACGGAGGCGGAAATGTCCGCCTTGAAGGTGTCGCTGTTCTGCTACCCGTCCGCCCCGGTCGCCGAACTGTTTGCAGTCTGGCAGGCGGGCAGCGAGCCCGTGACGTGCCTGGTGCCGGAAGGCGTCGCGTTCGATGCCGTTCAGGCGTTTATCGGCGACGATGCGGCGCTGGCCGGTGCGGCGCGCACGTGCGGCGCGCTCACCGTGCGCGTGCTGCCGTTCGTGCCGCAAGACGATTACGACCGCCTGCTGTGGGCTTGCGACGTCAATTTCGTACGCGGCGAGGATTCCTTCGTGCGCGCGCAATGGGCTGGCTTGCCGTTTCTCTGGCATATCTATCTGCAGGATGAGAACTTGCATCACGTAAAATTGCGCGCCTTCCTGCAGCGCTATGCGGTGGATGCGAACGGCGCCATCGACAGTCTGGTGCAGGCGGCGTTGGCCTGGAATGGCGCCAGCGCGGACGCCTTGCCGTGGGCGCAGCTGTGGCCCGCTTTGCAAGCCGACCTGCCGCGCATCCGGGCGCACGCGCAGGCCTGGCAGCGGCAGATGCAGGCCAATGGCGATCTGGCAAGTAACCTGCTGGCGTTCGCTGGCGCGACGAGATAGGCGCTTGCCAAAAATTAAGGTAAAATGCCCGGTTATTTCTAACGTATTTTTAACCGATCAAACGCAAGCTTGCGGCGCCGATGGCGCACAGGCGGCAGATGGTCTTCATGCAACCCACTTTTTACGTACATTCCTATGAAACCCGCAAAAGAAATTCGTGTTGGCAATATCATCATGGTCGACAGCAAGCCAATGATCGTGTTGCGTTCTGATGTCAACGGTTCGAGCCGCACGGGCTTCACCTACAAATGGAAGATGAAAAATCTTCTGACGAACACCCCGATGGAAAACGTGTTCCGCGGCGACGACAAGTTTGACGTTGTTGTTCTGGATAAAAAGCCAGTGACGTATTCGTACTTCGCCGACCCGCTGTTCGTGTTCATGGACACCGAGTACAACCAGTATGAAATCGAAGAAGAAAACCTGGGCGAAGCGCTGAACTACCTGAAAGATGGCATGGAATGCGAAGCCATTTTCTACGACGGCAAAGCTATCTCCGTTGAACTGCCTACGACCATCGCCCGTCAAGTGGTGTACTCGGAGCCAGCGGTCAAGGGCAATACTTCGGGCAACGTCCTGAAAGAAGCCAAGATCGAAAACGCCATCGACGCACACCGCCACACCGTGCAAGTGCCGCTGTTCGTGGCACAGGACGACGTCATCGAAATCGACACCCGTACCAACGAATACAAGCGTGTCGTACGCAACTGATAGATTCTTGCACTGCGCCGCATGCATGGCCCGGCAGATGCCGGTCTGGTTTGCCTCAGTGCTGGATCACCAAGAAACGCTGCCTTCGGGCGGCGTTTTTTTTTGCTTAAAAAATAATTCCCTTCAACAACAATTGTGTTGCAAGGACTGCTATGCTATGGCTACAACATTATTGCGGTAGAAACATTGAAGTTTCCTGGAGATAGCATGCAGCGCAGTCAGATGTTACGCAGTGGCGCGTCCCGGGGCGTGGCGCGTCCCGTATTGGCCCGTGCCACGGCGCCCGCCAGCCCCATGGCCCATCTGCTCGATGCGGGCGTGTTGCCGCAACAGCAGATGATGCAGGCAGGCAAACTCAGTTCCCATGCGCTGACGTCGCAGTACCTGGGGCGCATCCGTTCCCTGTGCAGCATCGGCGCGCGCGCCTATCCCGGCATTGAAATCAACCCCGATGCGCTGAAAATCGCCCTGGAAATGGACCGCGAACGGCAGGTGCACAAGGTGCGCGGCCCCTTGCACGGCATTCCCGTCGTCTTGCGCGACAATATCGCCACGGGCGACCGCATGAAGACGCGCACGCAGGCGCCCCTGGCCACGCATGCCAGCTGCGATTCCTTTGTGGCGGCGCGCTTGCGCGCGGCCGGCGCCGTCATTATCGGCAAAAGCAATTTGCGCCAATGGGCCGCCGTCAGCGTGCCGCATGCCAGTGCCAGCTGGGCCGGGCTGACCATCCTCGCCGTCGACAGCGCGGCGGACGGTTCCATCGTCGCGCCGGCTTCAAACTGCGGCCTGGTCGCCATCAAACCCACGGGCAGGACTGCCGCGGGGCAGGGCGGCGAGCCAGCCACGGCCGGACCGATGGCGCCCAGCGTGCGCGAGGCGGCCTGGCTGCTCGCGGCCCTGAGCGGCGAGCGCCTGGCCGATGGCGTGGTGTTGGATGCCGCCGGCTTGCATGGGCGCCGCATCGGCGTGGCGCGCAGCCTGTTCGGCCTGTGCGCCGGAACCGATGCCGTGATCGGGCAGGCGCTGCTGGCGTTGCGCGAACAGGGGGCGGAACTGATCGAGATGCCGCCTGCGCCCGAACCCGGCGGCATCGAAGCGCTGCTGGGCTCGCACAGCCTCGATGCGCTGGTGGGACCTACCTGCCATGGCGTGGCGCAGGCGCCGTCGGCCTTGCCGCACATCACGGTGCCGGCCGGCGTGGCCGGGGGCTTGCCGGTCGGCTTGTCCTTCATCGGCCCTGCGCACGGCGACATGCAACTCATCGCGATGGCGTATGCCTATGAGCAGGCGACTTTGCACCGGCGCACGCCAGCGTTGCCGTCGAGCATTACCCTGGCGTTGCGCCTGCCATGATGATTTTTTTCGTTTTCTTTCGATAAACTATGCTTGCAACCTTGCTGCTGACTGCGGCCGTGACGGCCATTCCGACTCCTTTTGATGCCGCGCAATTGTCTGGCAGCTGGTCCGACAGCGTCAATACGAATAGCGTTTGCGAAGAAGCGCGGCACTTTACGCGCATGCAGCTGTCTGACGATCATCAGCGGCTGGCGATCTTCAGCGACCGGACGTGGAAAAGCAAGCTGGGGGAAACCAACCGCTTTGCCGCGACGGTGGTGGCGGAAACGGAGCGCAGCCTGACTTTGCGCTATGACAATGAAACCCGCCTCAATGCCGCTGGCAAGCTGGTGGAGTGGCAGTTGATCATCGTCGCGCCCGGCGTGTACCGCTGGCGCGAGACGGGATGGGCGGAAGGCAAGGTCAACGGGGTCGTCGGTATCCGCTGTTCTCCCTGAGGCGGGCGCACAAGCATGCCATTCTGCTATGCTGCCCGCATTATTGAATGCTTTTAGGAGATTGCATGTCCGCACGTTTGTTCCTGCCCCTGTTCCTGGGCGCCGCCGTGGCGCTGGCCACCCTGCCGGCGCACGCGCGTACGCCGCAACTGTCGCTGATCGAGCAGGCGCAAAGCTGCGACGGCGGCCACACCTGCCCGTACTTCCCCGACGTCTACAAGGCGGACTACGCCTTTCGCAAGGCCTTCAATATCGGCCTGAAGAAGGCTGGCTTGAAGCGGCAGCGCTGGGTGCCGAATGGTGTGGCGAGTCCGCTCAAGCCCGTCGAGATCGACGGCAAGGCGCGTCTGCTGAGCAGTGTCTGCGAACCGCACAATTGCGGCCACCGCTACTCCATCCTGTACGACCCGGCCGAGCGCAGCATGACGGGCGTGTATATCGGCAGCGATGGCAAGGGCGGCTCGCGCACCGTCTACTTCGGCGAACCCAGCATCGCCGAAGCCGACATGTTGTTCAAGAACTGATGCACGCGCCACTGCGCATTTCCAGCGAACGCGGCGAGCTGGACGTGGCCATGATCCACCGCTACCTGAGCGAGCAGTCGTACTGGAAGCGCGGCGTGGCGCTGGAAACGGTGCGCAAGGGCATCGCCAACGCGCTGTGTTTCGGCGGTTATGTTGATGGCCAGCAAGTGGCGTTCGCCCGGGTCATCACCGATTACACGGATTTTGCCTACCTGCGCGACGTGTTTGTGCTGCCGCAATACCAGGGGCGCGGCTATGGCAAGCAGATCGTGGCCGCCGCGCTCGACGATGCGCGTGTGCGCGATGTCGTCTGGATGCTGGGCACCGATGACGCGCATGGCCTGTATGCAAGCTTTGGTTTTGCGCCACTGGAGGCGCCACACAAGTACATGCGCCGTCCTGCGGCGTGAGAATTATCAAAACAACCTTTAGGTGTCAAGAGAACTATTAACATTATTGTACGCAATAATGTTGCATTGATAATGACATCATGTCATTATGCGCGCTCTGCAGCTTACGCAGCGGTGCGTTGCTGGTGCTGTGCTTTGCCGTCGCTATCTGGCGGGGTAAAGGTGGTGAGCGGTCCGATTGGTCGTCCCTGGCACGTTTTCTCGTCACTTTAAAGGAATACATCATGAAACAATATGGCGCCGAATTTCTCGGCACGTTCTGGCTGGTCTTCGGCGGTTGCGGCAGCGCCGTGCTGGCCGCCGCCTTTCCCGGCCTTGGCATCGGCTTTGCCGGCGTAGCGCTGGCCTTTGGCCTGACGGTGCTGACCATGGCTTACGCCATCGGCCACATCTCGGGCTGCCACCTGAATCCTGCCGTCTCGATCGGCCTGTGGGCCGGCGGCCGCTTCCCCGCCAATCAACTGTTGCCATACATCATTGCGCAAGTGCTGGGCGCCATCGTGGCCGGCGGCGTGCTGTACGTGATCGCCAGCGGCCAGGCCGGTTTCGATGTCAGCACGGGCTTTGCCTCGAACGGCTTCGGCGCCCATTCGCCGGGCGGCTATTCGATGCTGTCGGCGCTGGTCATTGAAATCGTGCTGACGATGTTCTTCCTGATCGTCATCCTGGGCGCCACCGACAAGCGCGCGCCGGCCGGCTTCGCCCCGCTGCCGATCGGCCTGGCGCTGACCCTGATCCACCTGATCAGCATTCCCGTCACGAATACCTCCGTCAACCCGGCCCGCAGCACGGGCGTGGCCCTGTACGTGGGCGACTGGGCCACCAGCCAGCTGTGGCTGTTCTGGCTGGCACCCATCATCGGCGCCTTGCTGGGCGCGCTGGCCTACCGCTTGATTGCCGGCGAAAAAGAATCAGCTTGAACATGTAAAAAAAGCAGCCCGCGGGCTGCTTTTTCGTTTAGTCGGCGGCGCGCCACTCGCTCAGGTAATGCTGCGGCGTGCGGCCCAGGATGCGGCGGAACATGGCGCTGAAGGCGCTGGGGCTGGCGTAGCCCAGCGCATAGGCGATGGCCGCCACGCCTTCGCCCCGGTCCAGGCGGCAGAAGGCCTCGGCCAGGTGGACTTGCTGCAGCCATTGGCGGTAGTGCAAGCCCGTTTCCTTGGGGAATAAGCGGATCAGGGTGCGCGCGCTGGCGCCTGCGTCCTGCGCCCAGTCCTCGATGCTGCGCCGGCTGCCGGGCGCGCTCATGATGGCCGAACAGACGGCCACCAGGCGGCGGTCGCGCGGCCAGGGGATGGCGATGGGCACGGTATCGGCCGCCGTCAGCTCCGACAGGATCAAATGCGCCAGCCAGTCGCCGCGGCCCGCCAGCGCATATTCGATCGGCTCGGCAAGCAAGGCCAGGATCAGCTCGCGCAACAGCCGGCTCACTTCCAGCACCTTGCAATCGGCGCCATATTGGGCCGCCACCTGCGCATCGATGTACACGGTGCGCATGCTCAGTTCGCTCAAGATGTGGACTTCATGCACTACGCCCACGGGGATCAACAGGGCGCGCCGGGGCGGCAATATCCACACGCCGTGCTCGGTGGAGACGCGCATCACGCCTTCCGTCGCATACAGCAGCTGCGCCCGCACGTGGCTGTGCGGCGCCGTATAGTCGCCCGCCGCATATTGCCTGGACATGGCCGTCACGGGGCGCGGCACGTGCTGGTAATCGTGCGAGCTGGTGCTGCGGCTGAACGGCACGCCATCGGGATGGGTCTGGGCGGGTTGCTGGGTGTACATGTGGGGCGCTGGCTTGTCTCTTGGTTGTCACTTGGGCGACGATTATTGGAAGTTATCAGTTCAGTGACCATACTATACTGGCTTCTTTGCCGGGCCGCCCGCCGTGCCCGATTATTGCGGATGACACATGCACACAACCACACCAGCCCCAGCATTGGCCACGCCCGTGCCGGCGGCGCCCTCGCTTCCTAGTTCCCAACAACAATCCGGTCTGGCCATGCACATTCTGGGCGCCGTCGCCTTCGTGCATTTGCTCAATGACTTGATCCAGGCATTATTGCCGTCGATTTATCCGATGCTGAAAGCCGAGTTTTCACTCAGCTTTACCCAGGTCGGCCTTATAACCCTGACGTTCCAGTGCACGGCATCGTTGCTGCAGCCCTGGATCGGCTTGTACACGGACCGCCGTCCGCTGCCGTTCCTGTTGCCTGTCGGCATGTGTTTTACCCTGGCCGGCGTGCTGATGCTGTCCATCGTCTCGACCTTCCCGACCCTGTTGATCGCGTCGGGCCTGATCGGCGTCGGTTCGTCGACTTTCCACCCGGAAGCGTCGCGCGTGGCCCGCATGGCGTCGGGCGGACGCTATGGCTTTGCCCAGTCGCTGTTCCAGGTGGGCGGCAACGTCGGCTCCGCCCTGGGTCCGTTGCTGGCGGCCGCCGTCATCGTGAATCGCGGGCAGGGCAATATCGCCTGGTTCAGCTTGCTTGCCGTGCTGGCCATCGGCGTGCTGTACAAGGTCAGCCACTGGTATAGCGGCCACCTGGCCAGCTTCAAGCCGAAGGCGGGCGGCCATGGACCGAACTTGTCGCGCAACAAGGTGATGGGTGCCCTGGGCGTGCTGGCCTTGCTGGTGTTCTCGAAATACATCTACATGGCCAGCCTGTCGAGCTATTACACGTTTTATTTGATCGACAAGTTCCACCTGTCGATCGGCGCGGCGCAACTGTACCTGTTCCTCTTCCTCGCCGCCGTGGCGGCCGGCACCTTCATGGGCGGCCCCATCGGCGACCGCATCGGCCGCAAGCGCGTGATCTGGATTTCCATCCTGGGCGCCGCGCCATTTACCCTGCTGCTGCCGTATGTCGACCTGTTCTGGACGGCTGTATTGACGGTGATCATCGGTTTCGTCATTTCTTCCGCGTTTTCCGCCATCGTTGTGTTTGCGCAAGAATTGGTGCCGGGCAAGGTGGGCATGATCGCGGGGATCTTCTTTGGCCTGATGTTCGGCGTGTCCGGCATCGCCGCCGCAGCCATGGGCCACCTGGCCGACGTGTCGGGCATCGCCTATGTGTATAAAATCTGCTCCTACCTGCCGCTGCTGGGCATCCTGACGGTGCTGCTGCCGCATATCGAGCAGGCGAAAAAATAAGCGCGCATTGCGGGAGGGCTTGACGGCCCGCCCGCGTGCATGCGATATTCTCATCATGATTTCCTCCATCTTCCCTCCAGTCCTTGCATACCGCCGCGCCGCCGCTGCGCTGTGTCCGTGTACCTGGCTTCGTGAGGATGCGGCCCGGCGCCGTTAAACTTTTACTCCTCATTCCGATGGCCACAGTGTTGAAAAACCTGTGGCCATTTTCTTTTTCCGCAACGCGCATGAAAGCCCCGCATGACACTTCATTTGTACGATACGTATAGCCGCAGCCTGCGTCCGTTCGATCCCATCGCCCCGGGCCAGGCGGGCCTGTACGCCTGCGGCCCCACCGTCTACGACTACGCGCACATCGGCAACCTGCGCACCTATCTGTTTGTCGACGGCTTGCGCCGTGCGCTCGAATTCAACGGTTTGCGGGTGCGCCACGTGATGAATATCACGGACGTGGGCCATCTGACGTCGGATGCGGACAGCGGCGACGACAAGATCGAGGCCCGCAGCGCCCGCAGCGGCAAGTCCGCCTGGGATATCGCCGCCGAATTCACCCGCGCGTTCGAGGGGGATCTGCGCCAGCTCAATATCCTGCCGCCCACCGTCTGGTGCCGCGCCACCGACCATATCGCGGAGCAGATCGCATTCATCCTCGACCTGGAAGCGAAGGGTTATACCTACCGCACGGACGACGGCATCTATTTCGATACGACGCGCCAGGACAGCTATGGGAAACTGGCACGCCTGAACCGCGACGGCCTGCAGGCAGGGAAGAGGGTAGACCTGGGCGAGAAGCGCGATATCTGCGACTTCGCGCTGTGGAAGTTCAGCGGCGTGCCGGGCCAGCGCCAGATGGAATGGGACAGTCCGTGGGGCCTGGGTTTCCCTGGCTGGCATATCGAATGCTCGGCCATGGCGGAAAAACACCTGGGCAGCTATTTCGACATCCATTGCGGCGGCGAAGACCACGTGGCCGTGCACCACAGCAACGAGATCGCGCAAACGGAAGCGCGCCATGGCACGCGCCTGGCCAACTTCTGGCTGCATGGTGCCTTCCTGAAAACGCAGGACGCGAAGATGTCGAAGTCGTCGGGTGACTTTTTACGTTTGCACAGCCTGGTGGAGCAGGGCGTCGATCCGCTGGCCTACCGCTACCTGTGCCTGGGCGCCCACTACCGCAGCAGCCTCAATTTCACCGACGAGGCCTTGCGCGCCGCCGCCAGCGGCCTGGCGCGCTTGCGCTCTACCGTGCATGGCCTGGGTGCTGCGGACGGCGAGGCCGATCCCGCGTGGCATGAGCGCTTCATGAGCTGCATCAACGATGACTTGAATTACCCGCGCGCGCTGGCCGTGGCCTGGGAGCTGCTGAAAAGCGAGATGCCCGACGCCGTGAAAAAGGCCACGATGGCCCGCTTCGATACGGTCCTGGGGCTCGATCTGCTGGCCTGGCAGCCGGCGCAGGTGGAAGTGCCGCAGCAGGTGCAGGCGTGGATGGCGGAACGGGCGGCTGCCCGCGCGCAGCGCCAGTGGGCCGAGGCGGACCGTTTGCGCGCACTGGCGCGCGCGGCCGGCTATGAGATCGACGATACGCCGCAGGGGCAACGGGCGCGGCCTTTGTGAAGATGTCCTGCATAATGGCCGTCTGATGAAACTGGAGATGCCGTGAAGCGTCGTTTGCTGCTATTGAGTTGTTGCCTTGCCTTGTCTAACTCCGTCCAGGCGGCCAGCGCCTGCCCCGGTTTTCCCGCGCTGGCTACATCGAGCGAGGCGCTGCTGGCGCAAGTGCGCGCGCTGCCGCCCGTCGGCGTCGACCGCGAACAGCAGGCGTGTGCGCCGGCGACGGTCATCGATTTCGCCTACAGCGGCGGGGTGCTGTGCAGTTTTGGTGGTGAGGTCGAGGCGGCGACGGCCGCCATCACGCGCCTGGCGGACGGCGGCGAACTGGTCGAGTACCTGTATCTGTTCCCGTATGCGCCGGCCTCGCACGCGCGCCTGCTGGTGCTGCTGGCCGCGCGTTTTAATCAAGTCGACAAGGCGGCTTGGCCCGGCTTCCTGCAAGGTGCGACGCCAGGCAAGGAAACCACGGCCCTGTTCACCTACGGCGCTTACTATATTTCGCTGGGCAAGCCCACCGAAGGCGATCCGGCTGAATGGTATTCGAATGTGATCTTTGAAAAGGTGGATAAACCTGCGCTGGGCGTGCGTAAAGTGTGCCAGGAGGAGCGCGATGCTTGAAGCAGGCGCCTTTCCGGCGGCATTGGCCGGCACTGTGGCGCAGCTGCTGCCCGCGCTGGGGAGTAGCCAGGCACACCCGCCATTTGCCGTATGCCAGGATGGAGAGGCCTTGCTGATCCCGATGCGCACGTATTACGACCGCCAGCGATTGCTGGCCTGTACGCAGCTGCCCGGCGACGCGGGCGTGATCGCCCTGTGCCTGGGCACGCGCCATCACGATGGCCATCTGCGCGAAGCGTGTTTAAAACAGCTGTTGCTGCAGGAGCGGGCGTGGACGGTGCCGTTCGTCGTGCACCTGTGCGGTGAATACGTGCTGGAGATCGTCGAGAGAATCGGGGCGGCGCTGCCGGCCTGGAATGCGCAGGCGCTGGCGTGCTACCTGCGGGAGAACCCCGCGTATGTGGATACGCTGGAGCGGCGCGCCGTCAGCTACTGGAACTGCTACTACCGCCATCAATATCCCGTGTGGGACGGTTATCCGGGACGCAGGGCCATGGCGGCCCTGCGGGCATTACAGCGGCTTACGCCTCGATAAAGCGCATCTTGAAGCTGCGGCCCTTGATGTTGCCGAAGTCGCGGCCCAGCGTATTGCCCGCGTTCAGGCGCTTGAAGGCCGCTTCGGCCACCTTGCGGTCGAGCGCCACGTAGGTCATGAACTCGAACACGTTGATCTTGCCCACTTGCTCCTTGGTGAGGCCCGCGTCGCCCGTCAGCGCGCCCAGCAGGTCGCCCGGGCGCAGCTTGTCCTTCTTGCCGCCCATGATGCACAGGGTGACCATCGGCGCCGGCAGCGCCTCCATCCCGTCATCTTCCGCCAGTTCCTTCAGGTCGTGCCATTCGGCGGCGCTGTTCTGGTATTGCTCGATCAGCTTGACCCATTTTTTCTCGTTCGGCGCGCACAGCGACAGGGCCAGACCCTTCTTGCTGCCGCGGCCAGTGCGGCCGATGCGGTGGATGTGCACTTCCGTGTCCTTCGACACGTCGACGTTGATCACGGCGCCCAGGTCGGAAATATCGAGGCCGCGCGCGGCGACGTCGGTGGCCACCAGCACGGAGCAGCTGCGGTTGGCGAACAGCACGAGGATTTCGTCGCGCTCGCGCTGTTCCAGCTCGCCGTACAGGGCCAGCGCGGAAAAGCCCTGCTGGCGCAGTTCCTCGGCCAGTTCGCGGCAATGCACCTTGGTATTGCAGAAGGCCAGGGTCGATTCCGGCTTGAAGTGTTTCAACAGCTTGCCGACGGCGCCATTGCGCTCGTCGAAGCCGATTTCATAGAAGCGCTGCTCGATCTTGTCGTTGTCGTGCTGCGCCTCGACCGTCACTTCCAGCGGATTGACGAGGAACGATGCCGTGGCGCGCCGGATGTCTTCCGGATACGTGGCCGAGAACAGCAGGGTCTGGCGGCGCGCCGGGCAGGCGCTGACGATGCCGGCGATTTCCTCGTAAAAGCCCATGTCCGTCATGCGGTCCGCTTCATCGAGCACCAGCGTCTGCACGTGATTCAGGTTGATGGTGCCGCGGCCCAGGTGGTCGCGCAGGCGGCCCGGCGTGCCGACGACGATGTGGGCGCCGTGTTCCAGCGAAGCGATTTGCGGGCGCATCGGCGCGCCGCCCGTCAGGGTCAGGATCTTGATGTTGCCGGCCGCGCGGGCCAGGCGGCGCAATTCATTGGCCACCTGGTCGGCCAGTTCGCGCGTGGGGCACAGCACCAGGCCTTGCACGGCAAACCAGGCCGGATTGAGCTTGTGCAGGATGCCGATGCCGAAGGCGGCCGTCTTGCCGCTGCCCGTTTTCGCCTGGGCGATCAGGTCGCGGCCATCGAGCACCGCCGGCAGGCTTTGCGCCTGGATGGTGGTCATCTCGTGGTAGCCGAGCGAGTCCAGGTTGGCCAGGAAGGCGGGCGTCAGCGGCAGGCTGGCAAAGGAAGTGGTAGTGTCGGTGGTGGTGTTCATAGGGGCGGAGCCGGTAAAAAGCGGGTGGATGGGCACAGTCTACAGGCGTTCTACGCCCTTGTGCGGATGGTGGTGTGGAAGCCGGCGGCAAACGGCCGCCGGCATGGGGTGTTAATTGTCGGGCGCCCAGATGGGCAAGCCGGTCAGATCGAGGCCGGCGTCGCGCGTCCATACGGGCAGGCCCGTGGCATCGGTCGGCTCCAGCAATTCGAGCTGCACCTGCTTCAAGGCCACCTTGCGCGCGCGCGTGCGGCGCTGCGGTTCCGGCGCCGGCTCTGGCGCCTCGGGCGCTGGCGGCGGGCCGAAGCCGGGCAAGTCGATGGTGGCGTTATCTTTTTTATCTCTCATTTGCTAACCTCTGTCCCTGGCTTGCGATGGCCAGGGGGCGGGCAAGGTGCTGCCCGCCTATGTCTATACGCTTTAACTTCATCCACAAAACAAAAGCCCGGCTACTGGAGTCGGGCTCATTGTTGGGATAACCTGCAGGAAAACTTGTCCTGCGGATTTAAGTGCGGCACGCAGTGTATCACAGGCGTGCCGCACTGTGTGGGGCTTAGCGGAAGCTCAGCGCACCTGTCAGGTCGCCTGGCGGCAGCGCGCCGCGTGACGCGAACGCGTCGTTGCGCACCTTCAAGCCTTCGAGCAGCGGCAAGTCGTGCAGGCGCGTGATCAGGCGCAGGATCGATGTCGTGTCATAAAAACTGTGGTCGACGGCGCTTTTCTTCGCGTACGGAGAGACGACGATGGCGGGAATGCGCGTGCCCGGGCCCCAGCGGTCGCCTTTTGGCGGCGCCACGTGGTCCCACCAGCCGCCGTTTTCGTCAAACGTGATCACCACGATCATGTCTTTCCACTGCGGCGATTCCTTCAGATGCTGGATGACGTTGGCCACGTGCTGGTCGCCCGATTCGATATCCGAATAACCGGCATGCAGGTTCAGATTGCCCTGCGGCTTGTAGAAGGTCACGGCCGGTAGCTTGCCCGCCACGGCGGCGGCGAGGAATTTGTTCGAAATCGGGCTGTCGCCCGTGCCGCCGTCGCGCAGGTGTTCGGCGCGCGCGGCCGTGCCGGGGGCGAACTGCTTGAAATAGTTCAGCGGCTGGTGGTGGAACTGGAAGTTCGGCTTGCTGCCGCCGCCCTTGTGGTCGAGCGCCGCTTGCCAGCCGCCGCCATACCACGCCCAGCTGACGCCCTTGCGCGACAGCAGGTCGCCGATGGTGTCGTAGGTTTGCGGCGGCAGGGTATTCGCGTCGGCCGGGTCGGCATGCAGCGGGTCGCCGTCGAAGGCCGGGCGGATGTAGCTCGGTTGATATGGCGGCGCCATGGTGTTGACGGCATAGCCGTCCGGCGTGAGGGCGCCGTCGTTCACGTATTTCGGCTTGCCGTCCAGCGCGGAGGCGGGGCAGTCGGGCGAGATGGCCAGGCGCACGCCTTGCGGGCCGTCGGACAGCACGGCGATCTTTTTCTTCGCCGCCGTCTCGGAAGCATTGAAATATTCGTTGGCGCGGCCCGTGACGAGGAACTGGTGGTTCATGTAGGAGCCGCCGAAGGCCGCCATGAAGAAGTTGTCGCACAAGGTGTACTGTTCGGCGATCTGCCACAGGTTCAGGTTTTTCGACGTTTCGCCGTAGTGGCCCATCACCAGGCCGCCGCTGTCGGCCCACGCGGCAAAGCCGTCGTTCTTGCCGCCGTTGATCTGCATCTGATTGTTATAGAAACGGTGCACGAGGTCGCGCGTGATGATGCTCTCGGGCAGGGGCTTGCCGGCCGCGTCGCTCAATTTGTAGGGCGCGTTGGGCAGGCCGGAAATCTGGTCTTCCTTGATCAGGTAATCGACGCCGCCGATATTCTGCTGGTTCGGCACCAGGCCGCCCCAGATCTTCGGCAGGGTGGCCAGCGGTTTGCCGTCGCGGTCCAGCTGCTGCGCCTGTTCGGCCGTGACGGCGGACAGGGGCGCGCTGGTGCCGGGGAAGTTGGCGAACAGGTTGTTGAAACTGCGGTTTTCCAGGTAGATCACGACCACGTTCTTGACGTGCGCCTTGAGTTTCGCGTCGAGCGAACCCTTGGCGATGGTCTTCCTGGCTGGCGCGGCGTCGGCCAGCGCGGGCAGGCTGGCGGCCAGGCCGACTGCGGAAGCGGCCTGGAAAATGCGCCGGCGCGAGGGATTGGCGGGTTGGTCGGCCGGATCGGCTGGCAGGGCGGGGGCGAGGTCCTTCACACATTCTCCTTGGGTGGCACGGGCCATGGTCTGTGCCCGTGAAGCGGAAAATTGTATCACCGGCCCCTCGATAGTGTGAAATATTCGCCCCCCTTCAGCGCATCAGAACTGGTAGCGCACGGTTAAAGCCACCTTGCGCGCCGGGCCATGCATGCCAGACAACCACCAGTCCGACACGGAAGCCGTGTACTGCTTGTCGAACAGGTTGGCCACGTTGACGGTGGCCGACAGCTTGTCGCTGACGTCGTAGCGCGCCATCAGGCTGGCCACCGAGTACGCCTTCTGTTCCCAGTGCAGGATGCGCTCGACCTGCCACGCATCGATGTCGGAATACACGCGGCTTTGCCAGTTCATGCCGCCGCCCACCGTCAGGCGCTTGAATTCGCCGGGCAGGCGGTAAGTGGTCCACAGTTTCACCAGGTGGCGCGGGAAGGTGGTCAGGATGGTCTTGCCCGTATTGTCTTCCGTCTGGCTGTACGACCACGAGGCCGAGATGTTCCAGTCCGGCGTCAGTGCGCCCGTCGCTTCCAGATCCACGCCCTGGGTCCTGGCGCCCTTGATGGCGCGGTTGGCGGAAATCTTTGTGCCAGGCACGTAATAACCTGGATCCGATTCGGCCAGGTTGCTCTGGCGGATCTGGTACAGCGCGGCAGCCGTGTTCAGGCGGCCATCGAACCAGCCGCTCTTGACGCCCGCTTCCAGGGTCTTGCCTTCGCGCGGCGCCAGCAGCTTGCCATAGCGGTCCTGCGATGCTTGCGGCTGATAGATGGTGGAATAACTGGCGTAGGCGCTGTGCGTGCCGTCGATGTCGAACACCAGGCCGCCATATGGCGTGAAGACGCGGCTCTCCGAGGCTGGCGATGTACTGTAAAACTGGTCGGAAGGCACGCCAAAAATGTAATTCTCGCTGTAGCGCAGCACCTTGGCGCCAGCGATCAGTTTCAGGCGCTCGGAGAGATGGAGGCGCGTGGCGGCATACGCGCTGGCCTGGCGGCGCGTGCTGTCGTAGGGAGTGCTGGTGCTGCCAAACACGGGCGTCGCCGTGCGATTCCAGCGGTACAGGTTGACAGGCGTGCGCTCGATGCCATTGTCGAAACGTGCATCCGTCGTGCTTTGAAATTCGTTGTAGTCCATGCCCAGCACCAGTTCGTGCTGGCGGCCGAATGCGCTGAACGGTCCGCGCACGTTGACGTCCACGCTGTTGACCTGGAGTTGGTAGTCGCGGTAGTCGGCGTTCAGGCGCAGGCCATCGCCCGTGGCCTGGTCGGGCAAGCCGCCGCTGACGTTCAGGTAGACGGAGCGCTCTTCCTGCGACGACTGCACGCGGTTGGCCGAGATTTTCAGCTTCCAGTCGTTCGCCAGCGTGTGTTCCACAGTGGCGAAGACGTCGGTCGAATTGGTGTCGAAGCGATTCGACGTGGCCGCCGGGCTGAAGGAACGGGGCAGGTTCGTCATGCTGCCATTGTTGTAGAACAGGGGAAAGCCCAGGTAGGACAGGGATCCGTTCGAGCGCTTGCGCTGGTGCGTGACGCCGGCCGTCAGTTTCGTGTCGGCGGACAGCTCCGCCTCGAGCACGCCGTAGACCACTTTCTTGTCGCGGCTGTAGCCGTCGACGATGCTGTCGCCTTCCTCGTACACTGTCACCAGGCGGCCGCGCACCGTGCCCGCGTCGTTGAGCGGGCCGGCAACGTCGGCCATGGCGCGCCGCTCATCGTGGGAACCCAGCTCGCCCTCGACGGAGGCCTGGAATTGCGCCGTCGGCTTCTTGCGCACCATGTTGATGGCGCCCGAGGCATCGCCCGCGCCCGTCATCAGGCCCGAGGCGCCGCGCAGCACTTCGATGCGGTCGTACAGCGCCATGTCGGCCAGGCTTTGCGACGGTATTGCATCGAGGCCCAGGTTTTCCGAATGCGTGCTGACGCCATCGAGCTGGTAATTGGTGATCGAATAGCCGCGCGAAGTAAAGCCCGTGCGTTCGCTGCCCAGCGAATACAGCGTGATGCCCGGCGTTTGCGCCATCACTTGCGCAATCGTGCTCAAGCCCTGGTCCTGCATGCGCTGCTGCGTGATGACGCTGACCGACTGCGGCGTTTCCCGGATCGACAGGCCCAGTGGCGTGGCCGTGGCGATCGGCAGGGTGGAGACATACGCGCCCGAGCCTTCGGTGGCATCCTGCTGCGCCTTGACCGACACTTCCGGCATCATCGACAGCGCTTCGCCACCCGCCGCGGCATCGGCCGGGCGCAGCACATAGCTGCCGTTGGCGCTGCGCTCGGCCTTCAGGCCCGTGCCGCGCAGCACGCCGTTCAGGGCGGCCAGCACGTCGTGGCGGCCGCTCAAGCCGGCCGACGTCTTGCCGCGCGTCTGCTCCGGCGTGAAGCTGAGGATGACCCGCGACTGGCTGGCGACCTGGCGCAGCGCCGTCGCCAGGTCGCCGGCCGGCACCTGGAAGTCGAGGCTGGCCGCTGGCGCTGCTGCGCTTTCCTGCGCCAGGGCTGGCGCCTGGGCGTTCAGCAGCAGGGCCGAACCGATGAAGACGAGTTGGATGGCATACGCCATGCGCTTGATGCGCGGCTTGGAGTGAATGGCAAGAGACATGGTTACCTTGTGGTGTAGTCGTCAAAAAGGACGTTGCCTACACAGGTCACGCGAGAAGCGAAAGCGGGTACCTTTTTTTGCGTCGGCCTCAAAATAAATGGTCAGCGCTGCTGGCGCGCTTCCACCTGCACCCAGTAGCGCGTGCGCAGGCGCACGTCTACCGGCAGGGAGTCGGGCAGCGACAGCAGCACGGCGTCCAGGTCGGCCAGCGGGAAGACGCCGGAAATGCGCAGGCCGGCGACGGCGTCGTCGCAGCCTAGCAAGCCGTGGCGGTGGCGGCTCAGTTCATGCAGGAAGTCGCGCAGCGGCATGGCGTCGGCCAGCAGCAAGCCCTGGCGCCAGGCCCAGATGTCGGGCGAAACGGCGTGCGCGGGCAAGACCTGCTGCGCCGTCATGCCGCCGCCCTGGCCAGCGCGGAGGAGCAGATTGCCATCGCCCTGGCGCGGCAGCAGCCGGACGGCGCCTTCTTCGACGGCGACCTCGGTGCTGCCGTCCGCCTGGCGCACCGAGTAGCGCGTGCCCAGCGCCTGCGCGCGGCCATGCGCGGTTTCGACGAGGAAGGGGCGGTAGGGCACGCCCGTTTCGCGGGCGGTGGCGATGAAGACTTCGCCCTGCACCAGCTGCAGCAGGCGCTGCGTGCCCGTGTAGCGGATGTTGACGGCGCTGCCGCTGTTCAGGTGCAAGCGGGTGCCGTCGGGCAGGGGCAGCTCGCGGCGTTCGCCCACGCCAGTGGACAGGTCGGCCAGCGCGGCGCGGGTAAAGTCGGGCGCGTATTCCGAGCGCGCGCCGAACCAGCCCGTGAGGCCGATGGTCGATGCCCACGCCAGCAACCGCAGGCTGCTGCGCCGCGAGACCGGGAGCGCGGTGGGACGTTGCAGCAGCGCCTTACGGCTGGCCTGCGCATCGAGTTCCCGCAAGCCGCCGCTGACGCTTTCGATGTGCTGCCACGCGCGTTCGTGGTCGGGATGCGCCTGGCGCCACTGTTGCCAGGCCGTTTTTTCCGCCGGCGTGGTGGCACCGCTCATCAGGGTGGCCAGCCATTCGGCCGCCTGCATGGCGATGGCCAGGTCGATGGGCTGGCCCTGGGCGTAGACGGTGGCGCCGCGCATGTCAGGGCACGGCAAAATCGGGCACGGCAAAAAAGCACAGCAGGTTGGCCTTGCTCAGGTATTTTTTGACGGAATGCGTGGTGGTATCCAGTTCGGCGGCGATTTCGGCATAGGTCATGCCGTCCAGGTGGGCCAGCAGGAAGGCGGCCCTGGCCTTGGCGGAAAGCTGGTCCAGCGCGCGGTCGACCAGTTGCAGCGATTCGAGCAGGAGGGACATCGCTTCCGGCGACGGCGTGCAGGCATGCGGCTGGTGCAGCAGGGCGTCGAGGTAGGCCCGTTCGAGCGCTTCGCGCCGGCAGTGGTTGGCCAGCAGGCGTTTGGCGATGGTAGCCAGGAAAGGGCGCGGCTGCGCGATCCCGGCACTGCTGCGCGCAACGAAGATCTTCAGGAAGGTATCCTGCGCCAGGTCGCCCGCCAGCCCGGCATCGTGCAGGCGGCGCTTCAGCCAGTGCAGCAGCCAGGAATGGTGCTCGGCATACAGCGACTGGAAATCGGACGGCGGGGAAGGGGCGGACAGCATGCGTACGGGATGGCTTAATCTAAATGAGAATTGTTCTCATAATAGCGTAGCGGCGCCCGCCAGGCAATCGGGAAAACGCGGCGTTGCTGAAATGCGACTGCGCGCCAAGTCGTGTGCGGCGGCGGATTTGCGCCCGCGCACGGCAGATGTAAAAGTTTCCTTGGCGCAAGCTTTCATGTGAGAAAATGCGGGCTGTCGATGTGGTGCGGAGCGAAAAATGATGTGGATGGTTGGCGGTGCCCTGGTTCTCCTGGTCGCCCGATTCTTATGGTTGGCCTTTTTCCACCGGGTCAACGCGATGTCGCGCCAGGCGGAACTGATGAACTGGCTCGACATCGGCCGGGTGTCGAATGCCGATGGCGGCAAGGATATTCTGTTGGCGAGAAATGAGCGCGGTGCCCGGATCGACTGGCGCACGGGCGAGGTCTGGCTGATGAATCCCAAGGTGGCCGAGCCGTTTGCCGATTTCCTCGCCGTCGAGCGCTGGCTGACCCTGCGCGACATGCCGCCGGCGGACAAGCCGGCCGCAGCCGCGCCTGCACCTGCGGAGCCGGAACCCGAAGCGGCGCCGGACGCCGGCCCCGTGCGCGATACCTTGCCGGCCTTCCAGCAAAAGGTCGATGCGTGCCTGGCCAAGGCGGAAGGCGGCCAGGAATTACTGGAAACGAAGCAGGCGTTCGAGGCGGGCAGCGAGCCTTACCTCGAAGCGTCGACGGAATTGAGCAAGGCCGCGCTGGAACTGGAAGTGTCGCCGGCGATGGTGGCCACGTTTCATATCAGCGCCTTTGCCGCGCTGGCCGAAACGGCGGGAGCCGACAAGCTGGAGCGGGTGGCGGCCAGCCTGCATGCGGCGGCCAGGCAGATCAGGGCCAGCGTCGCCGCGTGAGCGGGCCAGGCCTGGAATGAAAAAACCGCTGAATCCCTTGCAGGAATCAGCGGTTTTTATGTATTGGTTGCGGGGACAGGATTTGAACCTGTGACCTTCGGGTTATGAGCCCGACGAGCTGCCAGACTGCTCCACCCCGCAGGCGAATTATAACCGAGTTTGTTGCATTGCGAAAGAGCGGAGCGCAACCGGGGGCATTTGGCTTGCATGATGGTCGCGGGCATAGCGCGCCGCCATGGAAAAAGCCGCTGATCCCTTTGCAGGAATCAGCGGCTTTCAAATATTGGTTGCGGGGACAGGATTTGAACCTGTGACCTTCGGGTTATGAGCCCGACGAGCTGCCAGACTGCTCCACCCCGCAGGCGAATTATAGCGGGGTTTGCTGCAATGCGCAATGGCCGGGTTTCAGACCCTCGATTATGCCGCCGCCAGGCGCCACAGCGACGTGACTTCCCGCGAGCGGGCCGCGTGCAGGCTGTCCGTCGCATCCTGTGCGCGCGGGTGCGTGGGTTTCACGTCCAGGCGGTCGACGACTTTCAAGCCCGCTTGCGCTATCCATTCGAGCAATTGCGCGCGCGGGCGCAAGCCCAGGTGCTCGGCCAGGTCGGACAAAATCAGCCAGCCTTCGCCGCTTGGCTCCAGGTGGTCGGCCAGGCCGGCGAGGAAACCGCGCAGCATGCGGCTGTCCGGATCGTAGACGGCATATTCGATCGGCGAACTTGGGCGGGCCGGCAGCCAGGGCGGATTGCACACGACGAGTGGCGCGCGGCCGGCGGGGAACAGGTCGGCCTGCACGACGTCGACCTTGCCCTGCAAATCGAGGCGGGCCAGGTTCTCGCGTGCGCAGGACAGGGCGCGCGGGTCCTGGTCGGTGGCGACGATGCGTTCGATGCCGCGCTGCGCCAGCACGGCGGCCAGCACGCCCGTGCCCGTGCCGATATCGAAGGCCAGCTTGGCGCGCGCGGGCAGCGGCGCTTCCGCCACCAGGCCCACGTACTCGCCGCGGATGGGCGCGAACACGCCGTAATGCGGATGGATGCGCTGGCCCAGGGCCGGCAGTTCCACGCCCGTGCGGCGCCATTCGTGCGCGCCGATCAGGCCCAGCAGCTCGCGCAAGGAGGCGACGAACGGCTCTTCGCCGCGGCCATACGCTTCATTGCAAGCCAGTTTCACGTCCGGCGCGCGGCGCAGCGGAATCGTGTAGTCGGCGTCGAAAGGCAGCAGCAGCATGGCCAGAGTGCGGGCGCGCTGCGACTGGGCCTGGCGGTGCAAGTGGAAGGCTTCCGTGGCAGTCGGTTCGGGTTTCGCCAGCTTGGCGGCCTTGGCTTTCTTGCTTGGCTTGTCGTTCTTGTGGTCGGTGCGCCGCGCCAGCGCTTGCAGCAACTGGCGCGCGTTCTGGAAGTCGCCGCGCCACAGCATGGCCGTGCCTTCGCAGGCCAGGCGGTAAGCCTGGTCGGCCGTCGTGCGGTCGTCGGCGATGACGACGCGCTTGGGCGGCGGCATGCCGCTTTCCGAGCGCCAGCGGGCCGAATGCTCGGCGCCGTTTTCGCTCCAGTGGATGTGCGGGTGGACGGTAGGTGAAGATGTGTCGGACATGGGATTCAATCGATAGAAGGGGGCGCGCGGCATGGTCGCCTGCGCAGGCCGTCTTCCATTATACGTTGCCGGCCGTGCTGCTAGCGGTGTCCGTGCCATAGGCGAGGGCCAGCGCGCGGGCGCGCGCCTGCTCCTCCGGCGTGGTTGCCACGGCTTGCCTGCCGACTTTGGCGGTCTCGGTGGCATGCTCCGGCTGCACCAGCTTGAGCAAACGCAAGCTCAGGCTGCCCGCCAGGTCGCCATCCTTGCCGCTGGCGCTGGCGCCATCGGACGTGCCCTGATAGAGATTGCTTTGCAATTGCTGGCCCAGCAGCTTGAACAGGTCATGCAGATCGCCGCCGAAGTGCGTGGCGGGCAACTCCCTGGCGGGCGGGCTGGCGTCGTCGGCGGAGCTGGCTTCTTCGCCGGCTTCTTCGTCTGTTTCTTGCGTTTGCTCAAGGACGCCCGCGCTGATGTTCGATTGATATTGCACTTCCACTTCGAAGTCGAAGGTCTGGCCATCGGCCGTCGTGATCTTGCCCTTGCCGATGAAATGCGCGTTTTCATCGAGGCTGAAGGCGGCCGCGCGGTTGCTGCCGTTGGCGCCCGAGACGCTGGCGCTGCCACTGCTGAAGCTGGAACCGGCCTGCAGGTCGACGGAATCGAAGGCGACCGTGGCGCCGTCGCCGAACAGCTGGCGCGTCATGGTGGAGAGGAAATCCTGCGCCACGTCGACGGTGGCGTTGCCCAGCGCATCGGTCCGTTGCGACAATCCCTTGGCCGACAGGTCAAGGCCATTTTTCGACAGCGCCACCACGTCTTGCGCCGTGCGCTGCATCAGGGGCGAAGCGGCCAGGCCGGACGCGCCGGCGCCCGCTTTTGGCGGCGCCTGTCCTGCCAGGGGATTGGCGGCGGGCTGGCGCGAGCCGGAAAGGAGGGCGGGGAGCTGGGACATGGTCGGTTCAAATGGGGAAGATAGGCGAATTAACGGCAATATCGCCCCATTCTTTAACCATTAGTGGTGGTGCGACCAGCTACCGTCTGCCGATTCCAGGTAGGACTTGACGGCATCGGCCTGGCCCGTGGCGTGACGCTTGAGTTCGCCACATGCGCAAATGCCCTGATACGGCTGGATATGCGAGCAGGCGGAGACTTTTTGCAGGTAAACCTGCATGGATTTGTGACATTTTACGCACTTGAAGGTGAGGCTGCGGGCGGCTTTCATGGGGTTCCTTGAACTGTTGCGGGGCGTAGAGTTCGTCTACGCGAAGGCGGCGATTTTAACGCACTCCGGCCATGGTTACACGTTGTTGCATCTGCGCCACGCGCACGTCAACTGAATCCGCGCCGTGACGTTGAACGTATATAGGAGGTCGTCTGACCGCCATTGAAGAGGTAGCACCATGGACAAGCGTGACAAGGAAAAGCCTGTACAGCCCGCCAAGGAGCTGGTGAGAAAATGGTTGAAAGCGGAGCTGGAACAGCGCCGGCCCCCGCCCGACCCCGAGCAGATCCGCCGCGAACTGGGCTGGGATTTGCTCAGACTGGGACGCGAACCGCTAGCTCGATGACGCCTTTGCCACGCCCTTAGAGCCTATCCCGGTAGATGAATACATCCCCTGCTGGCGCCCCTCAGAAGCGGGGACGGCGTTGCTCGTCGTCGCGTGGCTCGCCACGCGTCCTCCTCACGCCTTGTCCGCGCTCCAGATGCGCTGCCAGCAGAAGACGCTCCCTACCGGGATAAGCTCTTAGCGCACCGTCAGCACGCTCTTGCCGCCGGACCCAGGCTGCACGAGGATGCGGGTGGCGATGCGCTCCGTCATTTCCTGCACGTGCGAGATGACGCCCACCTTGCGGCCCATCGCTTGCAAGCCGTCGAGCGCATCCATGGCCACGCGCAGGGTTTCCGTGTCCAGGCTGCCGAAGCCCTCGTCGATGAACAGCGATTCCACGCGCACCCGGTTCGAGGATAGCGAGGCCAGGCCCAGCGCCAGCGCCAGCGAGACGAGGAACGATTCGCCGCCAGACAGCGAATGCACGGAGCGCAGTTCGCCGCCCATGTCCTGGTCGCGCACCATCAGGCCCAGCGACGGGTTGTTCGGGTTGTCGATGCGTTCGAGCTGGTAGCGGCGCGCCAGGTGGGCCAGGTGCGCGTTGGCATAGCCGAGCAGCACTTCCAGCGTGAATTGCTGCGCGTAATTGCGGAATTTCTTGCCGTCGGCCGAGCCGATCAGTTCATTCAGGCTGGCCCAGCGCCGCTCGATGAGGGCTTGCGCCTCGATCTGCGCCAGCATCGCTTGCGCGCTGTGGCGCCTGGCGTCGTCCTGCGCGATGGCCAGGCGCAGCCGCGTCGCTTCCTGGTTGGCCGCCTGGCGCTCGGCGCCCAGCGCGTCGAGCGCCGCCTGCAGCATGGCCTCGTCCATTTCCAGTGCTTCCGGCGGCTGCTGCACATGCGCGGCCAGTTGCTGCCGGCGCTCGGCCAGCACGGAAACGGCCGCCGTGTGGCGGTCGGCGATCACTTGCAGGGCATCGCGCTCGGCGCGCATGGCGTCCATGGAGATGGCCAGGCGCGCGCGCAGCTCGTCGAGCGTGGCGGGCGCGTGGCCGGAGTGACGCTGCCGGAATTGCTGCAGCCAGTCGTGCAGGGCGACGGTCGCGGCGTGTTCCTGTTCGCGCAGGGCGGCCAGGCGCTGCGCCAGCTGCGCGCACGCTTCGTCGAGGCGCGTGCGCTGCGCGCTGGCCGCGTGGGCTGCCGCCTGCTGCTGCGCCAACTGGTCTTTGGCCTGCGCGATGGCCGCCGTGAGGCTGCGTTCCACCTCGGCCACGCTCTGCCCCTGCCACAGCGCGTTGCGCTCCGCTTGCAGTGCCGTGAGTTGTTTATCGGCGGCGGCAAAGGCGGCGTGGGATTCCTGCGCCGCTTGCCGCGCCTTGCCGGCCGCCAGCTGCGCCGCTTCCAGCTGCGCGGCCAGGGTCGCCAGCGCGTGGCCGCGCTGGTCCTGGTCCGCCTGCTGTTTCAGCCATTGCCGGCTTTCCGTTTCGCGCGCCGCGCGGAAGGCGGCGGGGCCGGCGCGCCAGCTGTCTTTCCAGCCTTCGGCGTCTTCCACGTCGGCAAACGCGGCATCGAGCTGCGCCAGCAAGCCGTCAAGCGCGCCGCGCGACGTTTCCGCCTTGTCCAGACTGGCCGCCTGCTGTGCCTGCAATTGCGCCAGACGCGTCTGCGTTTCGGCGACGGCGCTAGTGCAGCGCGCGTGTTCGGCGCCGGCCAGTTCGTGCGCCGCCTGCGCCTGCTCACGCCGCGCGCCGGCCTGGCGCAGCGCCGCCTCCTGCTGCGCCAGCGCTTGCAGGGCTGCTACATTGGCCGTCAGCTGCTGCGCGAACCAGTCCGCGCGCTGGTTTGCCGGCGGCAGTTGCAGGGTGTCCGCATGCGGCTGCCATTGCGCGTTCAAGCTATCGATGGCGGGCGGCAGGATGGCCAGTTCCGCATCCGTCTGCGCCTGTTCTCGCGCGGTCGCGGCCAGCGCCGCCTTGTGCGTGGTCAGCCGTTCCAGATTGCTGCGCGCCTGCGCGCGGCAAGCCAGTACCTCATCCTGCAAGCTGGCCAGCATCGCCTGCAGGGCGTCGTCGGCGTGGGTGTACGGGTGTTCCAGCGCGCCGCAGACGGGGCAGGGCTGCTCGTCCTGCAAGGTGGCGCGCAGTTGCTCCACGCTGGCCGCGCATGCCGCTTCCGCCCTTTTCAAGGATTTTTCCGCCTGCGCCAGGCCCGCTTCCAGCAGCGCCGTTTGTGCCGCCTGTGCCGCCAGGGCCGTCGTTTCCGTTTGCGCGGCTTGCGCCAGTTGCGCCGCCCTCGCTTGTCCGTGCGCCAGCTCCTGCTGCTTGCGCGCCAGTTCCGTCCACGTCTTTTCCGCCGCATTCAACTGGCGCGCATGGTCTTCCAGCTGGCCGCGCTGTTGCTGCAGCAGCTGTCCATCGATGGCTTGCACGGCGCACTGCGCCTCGCGCCGCTGCGCATCGTGCGCGGCGAGCGTGGCGGCGGCCGCCGTCAACGCGGCCTGTGCCTCCTGGCCCGCGGCGCCTGCCGCGCGCACCAGCTGCGCCGCGTCGGCCGCCCTGGCGTCGGCAGCATCGGCTTGCGCGGCCGCCTGGCCGGCCTGGGCGAACAACTGGTCCGACAATTGCCATGACGCGGCCAGCGCTTGCCAGTGCTGGTGCGACGCCAGCCACAGGCGGCCCGTTTCCTGCTCCGCCTGCATGGCGTGCTGGTGCTGCTGCAGCTCGTGCAAGGTGGCGCGCGCCGTTTCGTTGGCCTGGTCGGCCGCCAGTGCGCCATCCTGCGCCTGGCGGTGGGCAGGCAAGTGTGCCGCAATGCCGGCATCGAGCGCCTTGGCTTGATCGAGCCGGGGCGCCGCGTCGCGCTGCGCCGTTTCCCTGGCTTGCAAGGCCGCCGTCGCCAGTTGCACGCTGGCGGTCAGCTGCGTTTCGCTGGTCACGGCTTGCGCCGTCTGCGCGCGCGACGCTTCCAGCGCGGCACCGGTGCCGGCGATGTCGTTCGCCAGGCGCGCCACGTCGTCGATGAGGGGTCGCGCCGGCTGCAGCAATTCCCACTGCGCCAGCGCCGCGCGGCGTCCTTCGGACGCGGTGCGTTCGGTGTCCGCGCTATCGAGCGTCTCTTGCGCCGCCGTTATCTGGCTTTGCAGCTTGTGCGTCTCCTGGTGCCAGCGCTGCTGCAGCTCCAGCACCGCCTTGCGCAAGTCGATGGTTTGCAGGGCGGTGTCGGCCGCGCCGCACAGCGCCTCGGTCTCGGCCCGCTCTTCCGGCGACAGGGGCCGCTGGTCGGCCAGTTTTTCGCCCAGGCGTTCGAGGACCAGCTTTTCCTTTTTTGCCCGCTCGAAGGCGCGCATGGAAATGTCGGTATAGATGCTGCTGCCCGTCAAGGTTTCCAGCAACTCGCCCCGTTCATTGTCTTCCGTCTTGAGGAAGGTGGAAAACTCGTTTTGCGCCAGCAGTACGGCGCGCGTGAACTGGTCGAACGACAGGCCGATGCGCTTTTCGATTTCTTCCTTGACTTCCGTCTTGGTGCCGCCGATGGGCTGCAGCGCTGGCAGCTGGTGCAAGCTCATGGCGGTCGCCTGCAATGCCCCTTCGGCCCGGGTACGCGAGCGGCGCACGCTCCAGCGCGCGCGATAGCTGGCACCGTCGTTGCCGACGAAGTCCACTTGCGCGTAACCGTCCGGCGTGCCGCGGCGCAGCAGGGTGCGCGTATCCTGGGCGTTGACGGTTTCCTTGCCCACGTCGGGCAGGGCGCTGCCCCGGCCCAGCACCTTCAGCAAGCGCGGCGTGGCGTCGTACAGGGCCAGGCAAAGGGCGTCGAGCAGGGTGCTCTTGCCCGCGCCCGTGGGGCCGCTGATGGCAAACAGGCCGGAAGACGCCAGCGGTTCCTGCTGGAAGTCGACTTCAAATTCGCCGGCCAGCGAGGCCAGGTTCTTGCCGCTGATTTTCAGTATTTTCATGGTTCTTCAGGTACCGTCAGGCGCCGGGCAGCAGCAGTTCGGCCAGGGCCGACAGTTGTTCGGGCGGCGCGGGCCGGCCGTATTTTTGCAGGTACAGGCGTCGGAAGATGTCGTCGGGCTGCAGCTGGCTCAATTGGTCCAGCGTCATGTTGTCGGGCGCGCTGCTGCGCGCGGCGCTCGACGTTTCGATCTTCGCCAGGCGCACGGGCTTGCCGTCGAGCGCCGTTTCGATGCGCGTGCGCAGGCCCGGTTCCGGCGCATCGAGGCGCACGCGCACTTCCAGGAAGGGCTGCGCTTCCGGTGCGGCGGCGGGTACGTCGAGGGCGGCCAGCTGCGCCAGCACCTCGTCGATCGGCGCCGGTGTGGCGGGCACGCGCAAGAGGGGCACGGCGCGCGGCACCTCGATGGTGCGCACGTCCTTCAGCTGTTCGCCGTCGATGTCCAGGCACAGCACCTGGTGGCGGTAGTGCACTTCCGCAAACGACAGGGGAATCGGGCTGCCGCAATAGCGGATATGCTCCTGGCCGCCCACGGCCTGCGCCTTGTGCAGATGGCCCAGCGCCGCATAGGCGATGGCCGTATCGAAAATCCCCGAGGGCAGCATTTCCGTGCCGCCGATGACGATGCGGCGCTCGGAATCGTTCGACATTTCGCCGCCCACCATGTGGCAGTGGCCCATGGCTAGGATGGCTTGCCCGGGCTGGCGGCGCGCCAGCGCCAGGTCTGTCAATTGCCGGTACAGCAGGGCGATGCCGCCCAGGTAGGCGTCCTGGGTATCGCCGGCCGGCAGTTTCGGCACGTCGCCGGGACGCAGGAAGGGCACGGCCAGGCACCAGGCTTGCACTTGCCCATCGGCGCCCGTCAAAGGCAACAGCAGGCGCTCCAGGTCGATCTGGCCATCTTCGTCGCGCAGCAGATGGCCGATCACGTGCGTGCCGTGTGCGGCCAGCAGGGGGCCGGGCGCTTCGAGCCGGCCGGCCGAATCGTGGTTGCCGGCGACGACGACCAGCTGCAGCGCGGGCAGGCGCGCGCGCGCCTGCTGCAGGAAGACGTACAGCTGCTTTTGCGAGGCGGCCGACGGGTTGGCGTTGTCGAACACGTCGCCGGCCACTAGCAGCACGTCGACCTTTTCGGCCACGAGCGTGTCGAGCAGCCAGTCGAGGAAGCGCTGGTGTTCGTAGCCCCGCTCGTAATTGTGCAGGGTCTGGCCCAGATGCCAGTCGGAAGTGTGCAGCAGGCGCATGGTGGGCCAAGGGTAGGGAAGACAGGCGCCAATATAGCAGGAATGATAGGGGTCAGACCCGCGCCATGCGCCAGCGGCTAAATCAAGTCGTCAGCATCCCGGCGCGATAGGTATTCCGGCCATCCTGTTTGGCCTTGTACAGCAGCACGTCGGCCCGCTGCAGCAGCACGGCGGGGGAAATGTCTTCGTCGCGGTAGAAAGCCAGGCCGATGCTGGCGGAAATGCGCACGGTGATGCCATCGAGTTCGAACGGTTGCTGCATGGCGGCGACGATTTTTTCCGCCAGCACGGCCGCGTCCTCGGGCCGGGTGATCTGTTCCATGATGATGGTGAATTCGTCGCCGCCCAGGCGGGCGACGATGTCGGTGACGCGCATGGTTTGCGTCAGGCGCTGGGCGAAGGCGCGCAGCAGCGCGTCGCCGGTGCCGTGGCCGTGCGTGTCGTTGACGGGCTTGAAACGGTCGATATCCATGTACATGACGGCCATCAGGTGCTGATGCTGGCGGCTCGCGTGCATGGCGTCGCTGAGTTTTTGCTGGAAGCCGGCGCGGTTCGACAAACCCGTCAGCGCGTCGACCTGGGCCAGTTTCAGCAGGCGCTGTTTTTCGCGCTTTTGCACGGTGATATCCTGGCGCATCACGTGAAAGCCCACCACCTGCAGCTTGTCTTCGCCGATCTGCGGGATGTAGATCACTTCCAGGCAGCGCTCGATGCCTTCCTTGTCGTCTTCTTCCTCGAAGCTCAGGGTTTCGCCCGCCAGCACTCTTTCGATGTACGGCGCCACCGTGCGGTAGCGCGCCTCGCCCACCGTGTCGCGCACGCTCTTGCCCAGCGCTTGCCGGCCCGTCAGGCCGAATTCGCGTTCATAGGCGATGTTCAGGAAGCGGTAGACCTGGTCGGCGTCGATGTAGGCGATCATGGCCGGCAGGGTGTCGGCGATGGTGCGCAGGCGCGCTTCGCTTTCCAGCAGCGCCACTTCCGATTCGCGCAGGATGGTGATGTCGTCCAGGCTGCCCACGTAGCCTTCGATCCGGCCGTCGATGAGGATGGGGGCAATTTTGACGGAGACCCATACCAGCCTGCCGCCGCGGTGCAGGCAGCGCAGGGTGGACTGGAACGGCGCATGGCTGCGCGTGAGCTGTTCCAGCGCCACGTGCATCAGCGGATAGTCGTCCGGGTGCAGGGCGCTGGTCCAGCCGGCGCCCAGGGCGGCCGCGCGCGGCAAGCCCGTGATCGATTCGAAGGTGCGGTTGACGTAGGTGCAGCGGCGCTGGCGGTCCAGGCGCACCAGGCCGAGCGGGGAAGCGTCGTTGACGGCGGCCAGTTCGGCCTGTTTCTGGCGCAGTTCCAGTTCCTGCTGGCGGCGCTGCGAGATATCCTCGGCGATGCACAGGATATGTTCGATCTGCTGGCGCTCGTCGAACACGGGTACGGAGACGGCGCGCAGGTAGCGCAGGCTGCCGTCAGCCAGGCGCAGCGGTTTTTCCGTATGGTCGATGACGCCCCGCTCGGCCAGGATGGCGCGGTCGTCCTCGGCGTCGTGCAGGCCGAAGTCGGGCGGGAAGGCCTGGCAATCGGTCTTGCCGATGACGTCGGCGGCCAGGTGGCCGGTGATGTCCTCGGCCGCCTTGTTCCACACTTCCATCTGGCCGAAATTTTCCGGGCGCGCGCTTTTTACGTAGACCAGCACGGGCAGATGGTCGATCAGCGACTGCAGGAAGCTGCGGTTGTCCTGCAGCGCCAGTTCGTCGTGCTTGCGCGCGCTGATGTCGCGCGAGGTGACGGCCACGCCGTCGGCGATCGGCACCACCTGGTGGCGCAGCCAGCGCGTGCCGCCCGAGGCCAGCGGCAGTTCGAATTCATCTTCCAGCGGCTGGCCCGTTTCCATCACCAGCACGAAGCGCTTGAAGAAACGCTCGCCGCGCAGCAGCGGTATCAGCGGCAGCACGCGCTGGCCCAGCAGTTCGGAGCGCGGCTTGCCCAGCATGTCGGCGGCGCGCTCGTTGATGTCGGCAAAGGTGAAGTCTTCCACCGGCTTGCCCGGCGCGGCACGCCAGGCTTTCAGCAGCAGCACGGCATCGAGGCTGCCCTGGTGCGCCGCGCGCAGCAAGGCTTGCGTTTCCGTGGCCTGGCGGATGCTGCGGCGCAGGCGCGCGCTCTGGCGCATCAGCAGGGTCGTAAAGCCGGCAATGAGCACGCTGGCGGCGAGCAGCGCGCCGACATATATCAGGCGGCGGTGTTCGAAGCGCGCCAGGGCGACGGCGCGGCTCACGCCCACCACGGCCAGCAGCGGGTAGCGCGGCAGCTCGTGGTAGCTGTAGATACGGGACGTCGCGTCGACGGGCGGCTCGATCAGCAATTCTTCGGCGGCGTGCTGCGGCGGTCCCGGCATGCGGAAGTCGATGCGGTCGCTGAGGATCAATTGTTCGCCGATGCGCCCCGCCGTCAGGCCGCTGTCGCGCGCCACCAGCATCAGCGCGCCCTGTTCATCGAGGTTCAGGCGGTCGTAGTCGTCGACAAAATACGTGGGGTCGACGAGGATGACGATGGCGCCGGCAAAGCGGCCTTGCGCATCGTTCAGGCGGCGCGCCAGGCGGATGGTCCAGTGCTTGCCGCCCACGTCGAGCAGGGGCGTGTCGACCAGGGCCGTGTCGGACGCATTCGCGGCCAGCGCCCTGAAAAATGCCTGGCCGGCCAGGTTTTCCGGCAGGTAGGCGTTGGCGCTGTCGAGCACATTGCCCTGCGCATCGACGAGGGCGATCGGCAATGCCAGCTTCGACGGCAGCACGCTGTCGAGCAAGCCCTGGCGGCGCGTGAATTCATTCAGGCGCAGGCCGCCGTCCGTTTCCTCGTATTTGAGCTTGAACAATTGCGTGGCGTGATCCGTCTGGCGCAGGGTGAAACTGGTATGGTCGGCCAGGGTCCGCGCCAGCGACTGGCTGACGGCCACGGCGTCGCGCACGGCGCTGGCCCGCTCCTGGCCCACCTGGTAAAAGACGGCCGCCCACAGCGCCAGCAGCAGGATGAGCGCGAACAGGGGCACCAGGCTGAGACGGTACAGGCGGCGGGCAAGGCGTTGCAGGGGTCTTGTTATCGCTATCACGGGCGCTTGCAGGCTATATTCATGGAAAAGGGGAGGGGCGGCGTGGCGCGCATGATAGCCGAAATCGGCCGCCTTGCGCGTCAGCGTGTTGCCGCCGCGGCCATCGTCTGTTCGCGGTCTGTCGCTGGCCTTATTTTGCTTTAAATCAAGTAGCCGTGGTGCCGCGCACGCTAAAAAAAGCACGTCGGCGGCGACACGGGCTGGCGCCGTGGCAGAAAAAGTACAATTGCGCCCCCATCCTCATTAAAATGGATGCTTCTTCCTCCCATATCGAAAGTTGTCATGCAGAGTAAAAAGCCCGACGCGGCACGGCTGGACAAGATCGTGGCTGAAGCGCGGCGCGCCGCCGACCAGCGCGAGAGCGGCTACCGCGAGCGTTCGCTGAAGATGTACCCGTGGGTCTGCGGCCGCTGCATGCGCGAATTTACGCGCGCCAACGTGCAGCAGCTGACGGTGCACCACCGTGACCACAACCACGACAACAATCCGCCCGATGGCAGCAACTGGGAACTGCTGTGCCTGTATTGCCACGACAATGAGCACTCGCGCTACCTGGAAGCGGACCGGGGCGCCGGCCTGCTGTCGGCCGAGGTGGCGCCCGCTACGCACAATCCGTTCGCCGCGCTCGCTGGCCTGATCAAGAAAAAGGACTGAGCGGCCCGTCCGCCTCGCACCCCATGCGCATCTTGCTGACCGAAGACGACCCGCAGCTGGGCCGCGCCACGCAGATCGGCCTGGAACAGGCCGGTCATGCCGTCGACTGGGTCACGAGCGCCGAACACGCGCACACGGCCGTGCGCCTGCACGACTATGGCTGCATTTTGCTCGACCTGGGCTTGCCGGGACAGGATGGCATGCAGGCGCTGGGCGTGCTGCGCGATAATGGCTACAGCGGCGCCGTGCTGGTCGTCACGGCGCGCGACCAGGTGGGCGAGCGCATCGCCGGGCTCGACGCGGGCGCCGACGACTTCATCGTGAAACCGTTCGACCTCGACGAACTGGCCGCGCGCATCCGCAGCGCCTGTCGGCGCGCCACGGGCCGCCTGCGCGAGCACCTCGTGCACGGCGACCTGGTGCTCGATATCGCGGACCGGCAGGTGACGCAAGGGGGATTGCCCGTGATGCTCACGATGAAGGAGTTTCGCATCCTGCAATTGTTGCTGGAACACGGCGGCCGGGTGCTGAGCCGGGAACAGCTGGAGAAAAACCTGTACAGCTGGGGCGATGAAGTGGAAAGCAATGCCGTGCAAGTGCATATCCACCACCTGCGCAAGAAGCTGGGGCGGGACTTGATACGCACCGTGCATGCGATCGGCTATTGCATTGATAAAGCGCAAGCGGCCTGATGAAAAAACGGGCTACCCTGAGGCAGCCCGTTGGCATCGATGATGCGGATGGATTAGCGCATCAGAAATCGACGGTGGCCGACAGCCACAGACGGCGGCCGTCCAGGCTGTTGACATAGCGGTTGGCGTAGGTCAGCGTCGGTGCGCGGTACGGCTGGTAGTCGACGAAGTCCTTGTTGAGCAGGTTGTACACGGCCGCGTTCAGGGTGACGCGCTTGTTCAGCTGGTAGCTGCTGCCCAGGTGCAACATGGTGTAGCCCTTGTAGTCGCCCAGCGCGGCCTTGGCGGCGCGCGTGGAAGCGGAGGTGCCCGGATCGCGGAAGCGCTCGCTGCGGTACTCGGCGCGCAGCCAGCCGTTCCATTCGCGCGAGATATCCCAGCTCAGGCGCGCGTTGACGGCGTGCTTGGGCGTGTCGCTCAGGGGCTTGCCCGCGTTGCTGCCACTCTTCTGTTCGCTTTCCGTGTACGTGTAGTTGGCGCTGGCCGACAGGGTCTTGCCCAGCGGGAAGCGCGTATTCAGCTCGACGCCGCGCGTGACGGCCTCATCCACGTTGACCGACTGGCCAAACGCATCGACGTTGGGCCAGTTGCCGAAGCTGACGCAGCCGGGACGGTTTGGCGACGGACGGTAATCGCAGTTGACGAGGCCTGTGCCCGTCGTGATCTTGTCCTTGAATTGATTGTTGAACAGGGAGCCGCTGGCGGTCCAGCCGGCCAGGTTGTCGAAATACGCGCCGATTTCCGTCGTCGTGCTCGTTTCCGGCTTCAGGTTCGGGCTGCCGACGAGGGGAATCGTGCCCTGGCCGCCGAAACCGTTGATTCCTGGCGACAATTGTTCCACGCGCGGCGTCTTGTAGCCCTTGCTGACGCCGCCCTTGACGGTCCAGCTTGGCGTCGCGTTCCACACGGCATAGGCGCGGGGGCTGGTCTGGCCGCCGAAGATGCTGTGATCGTCATAACGGGCGCCGAAGGTCAGCGCGATATTCTCCAGCACCTGCCATTCGTCTTCCACGAACAGGGCTTTTTGCGTGAATTCGAATTTCTTTGGCGCCACGCCATCCGTCATTTCCGCTTTCCACCATTGCGCGCCGACGGTGGCCATGTGTTTGCCCAACGGCATGACCAATTTGGTGTCGAACACCTGGCTTTCCACTTCCAGGGTGCGCGCGCTGCCGGCGACGGCGCCGGGCGTGCCTGGCGGAATCGTGCGGCCCAGGGTTTCCGTCTTGTTCACCATGTAGCTGCTGTCCAGGGTGCCGAAGCCGAAGCGGCCCGTGTGCGACAGGGTCCACTGGTCGCGGTTGTATTTCTGCTCGGGACCGTAGCCGCCCTGCAAGCCCAAGGTACCCAGTTGCTTCTTCGAATTGTCGTAGGTCTGGCGGCCCGCATCCGCGTCGAGGATGACGGTATGGAAACGGTTGGGTGTGAACGCCAGGCGCGCGCCAAAGTTTTCGATGTCCGCGCGCACGGGGTTGGCGCCCATGTTCGGCACATTTTCCGCACCGGCCGCGTCGTTGTAGCGGATGTTGGCTGCATCGCGGCGCTGCTTGCTGCCGCGCAGGGATAGGCCCAGCAGGTCGGTGGCGATAGGGCCGCTCAGGTAGAAGCGGCCGCTTTTCACGTCGCCGAAATCGGACTCTTCCTGCAGGGTGTAGTCGGCCGAGATGGAACCCATCCACTGCTTGCCCACCTTGCGCGTGATGATGTTGATCACGCCGCCCATGGCGTCCGAGCCGTACAGGGTCGACATGGGGCCGCGGATGATCTCGATGCGCTCGATGGCGGCCAGCGGCGGCATGAAGCTCGTCTGCGTGCCGCCGAAGCCGTTCGGCGTGACATTGCCGGCCGCGTTCTGGCGGCGTCCGTCGATCAGCACCAGGGTGTAGTCGCTGGGCATGCCGCGGATGCTGATGTTCATGCCGCCCGTCTTGTCGCCCGCCGCGCCCACGTCGATGCCTTCCACGCTTTCCAGCGCCTGCGTCAGGTTGCCGAAGCGTTCCTTCGACAGTTCTTCACGCGTCAGCACGGTGATCGAGGCGGGCGCCTGCTTGATATCCTGCTCGAAACCGGAGGCGGAAACCACCACTTCCGGCATGCTGGCAGGCGTGCCCGTCTGGGCGTGGGCCGGCAGGCAGGACAGGGCGGCCAAGGCCAGGGCCAGGGTGGTGGGACGCGGCAGGCGCGCGCGGCGGGGGCTGTTGGACATGCAAACTCCTGAGGGTGAATTAATTATTGGTCTGTATTGTTTGGGTAATGGGAATCATGAAAGCAATAAGAATCATTTACAATTGCAGGCATGGCTTCCCAAAAAATATTTCGCTCCGGATCTTGCGCAGAAGTTCTTAAGAGATTCTTAACGGCTGGCGGCGGCGTGAAAAGCTGGTCGCTGCGGCGCACCCTGCTGGCCGTGCTGCTGGGCCTGACCCTGGCCCTGTGGGTGGGCAGCGCCGCCATCGTGTACGTGGAAGCGCGCCGCGAAAGCCAGGAATTGTTCGACCAGTCGCTGATCGAGACGGGCCATTTGCTGCTGTCGCTGGTGAAAAAGGATGCGCGCGAGCATGGCTTGACGGGGCCCATCGACCTGCCGCTGCGCGGCCATCCGAATCCCCACCAGTATTTGCTGTTCAAGGTGCGCGACGCGCAGCAGCGCGTCCTGTATCGCAACGACGCGGCGTCCGACATCGCCCTGTCGCGCAGCGCGCCGGACGGCCTGTCGTGGACCAGCATCGGCGGCCAGCGCTGGCGTCTGTTTTCGCTGTGGGATCCGCAGCGCAGCCTGCAGCTGCTGGTGGCCGAACCGACCAGCCACCGCGACGACATCAGCCGCGGCTTCTTTTACCGCATCGCGCTGTTCGGCCTGCTACTCGTGGCGCTGGCCACCATCGCCATCTGGTGGAGCATCCACCGCGTGTTTCGCGTGCTGCAGGCGTCCGCCGACGAAGTGTCGGCGCGCACGCCCGACGAACTGACGGACGTGCATGTGCACGGCGCGCCCTCGGAGCTGCATCCGCTGCTGCTGGAAATCAACCGCCTGTTCGGCAGGGTGAGGCACAGCCGCGACAACGAACAGCGCTTCACGGCCGATGCGGCGCACGAGCTGCGTACGCCGCTGGCCGCCATCAAGACCAATCTGCAAGTGCTGCAGCGGGCCCGCAGCGCGGACGAACGCGAGGAATTCATCGCTGCCCTGGGCGCCAGCGTGGAGCGCGCCACGCGCCTCGTCAACCAGTTGCTGGCGCTGGCGCAGCTCGATCCGCAGTCGCAGGCAGAGACGGCGCTGGCGCCGGGCGACCTGGCGCAGCTGCTGGCAGCGCAGGGGACGCAGTGGCAGGCGCTGGCCGCGCCGTACCAGTTGTCGCTGGCGGTCAACGTGGCGCCGGCGCCTTGCGCCCTGCATGCGGACAGCCTGCAGGTATTGCTGCGTAACCTGGTCGACAATGCGCTGCGCTATACCCCGGCGCCGGGCGCCATCGAGATCCGCTGCGGCGTGGAGGCGGGGCGCAGCTACCTGCGCGTGGCCGATACGGGGCCGGGCATCGCCGAGCAATGGCACGCGCGCGTGTTCGAGCGCTTCGTGCGCCTGGGCGGCAGCCAGGTTCCCGGCAGCGGGCTGGGCCTGTCCATCGTGCGTCGCATCGCCGAGCGCCATGGCGCGCAGATCATCCTCGGCGCCGGACTGCAGGGCCGGGGGCTGGCGGTGACGGTCGTGTTTCCCGCAACGTAGCGGGCGCGATCCGATAGCGATAAAACGCACAAGGCGTGTGCAGAATGCGGTATCTTTCTGTTATGCACAGCTCACACCAGCCCATTCTTTTCGATCCCCCCGCTTTATCGCTGGCCGCCGCGCGCGCGCTGCACCTGGCCGCGCAGGGCTTGCTGCAGGCGCGGCGCAAGAAAGCCGTGAAGGCGGACGTGCTGGCCGCCGTGCGGCAGATGGGCGTGCTGCAGATCGACACCATCCACGTGGTGGCGCGCAGCCCCTACCTGGTGCTGTGGAGCCGCCTGGGCGACTATCCGCAGCCGTGGCTGGAGCAGCTGCTGGCCGAGGGCGCACTGTTCGAGTACTGGGCGCACGAGGCTTGCTTCGTGCCCATCGAAGACTATGGCCTGTACCGCCACCGCATGCTGGATCCGGCCGCCATGGGCTGGAAATACTCCGTCAAATGGATGGCCGAGCAGGGCGAGGCCGTCGCTTCGGTGCTGGAACACATCCGCGCCAACGGCGCCGCGCGTTCGGCCGACTTCGAGCGCACGGATGGCCAGGCGGGCGGCTGGTGGAGCTGGAAGCCGGAAAAGCGCTCGCTCGAAGTGCTGTTTACGTCGGGCGTGCTGATGATCGCCAAACGCCACAATTTCCAGCGCTATTACGACCTGGCCGAACGCGTGCTGCCGGGCTGGCACGATGGCTTGCTGCCGTCCGAGGACCAGGTGCGCCGGCGCCTGCTGCTGGCCAGCGTGAAGGCGCTGGGGCTGGCGCGGGCCAGCTGGATCAGCGATTACTTCCGCACCAGGCAACCGCGCGCCAGCCTGGCGCGCGATTTGCAGGCGCTGGTGGACGAGGGCGCACTGCTGCGCTGCACGGTCGATGGCTGGAGTGATGCCGTGTACGTGCATGCCGAGCATGGGGACTTGTTGCGCGACGCGGTGGCCGGCAAGCTGGCGCCCACCCTGACGACGATACTCTCGCCGTTCGATCCCGTCGTCTGGGACCGGCGCCGCGCCCTGGAATTGTTCGGCTTCGACTACCGGCTCGAATGCTACACGCCGGCCGAAAAGCGCCGCTATGGCTATTTCACCTTGCCGATCTTGCGCCGCGGCGCGCTGGTGGGGCGCCTGGACGCCAAGGCGCACCGCGCGCAGGGGCGCTTCGAGATCAAGTCGCTGGCGCTGGAAGACGGCGTGCACCTCAGTACCCGCCTGGCGCAGGACGTGGCCGGCGCCGTGCAGCGCCTGGCGCTCTGGCATGCCTGCCCGGATATTGATATTGCGCAGACGCAGCCGGCAGCCTTCGGCGCGCTGCTGGCCCAGGCCCTGCTCGACGGCGGCGCTGTCGCAAGGCGGGCCGCATGATGCTGCCGCCGGCTCCTCCCCAGCTGCTCGACGCCGATGGCGTCCCCTGCTTTGGCCGCTACACGGGCCAATTGAACGCCTTTGACTGGGCCGCTCTGGCGCCACCCCACGCGCGCGGCGCCCTCTGGCGCCTGTTCCACCACAAGCGCTGGCATTATGTGGCCCTGTCCACGCCCACGCTGTTCTGCGGCGTGGCCATCGTCGACCTGGGCTGGACCAGCACGGCCTTCGCGTATGCCTTCGACCGCCACAAGGGCAAGATCGTGGCCAGTTTTTCGCAGGATGGCGTGCCGGGCTTGAGCGCCACGGTGGCGCCGCATGCGGGCGCCAGCAGCCGTTTCCGCTTCCTCTCGCAAGTGATCTCCATCGAGGCCCAGCCCCAGCAGCGCTACCGTTTGCGGCTCGATTGCGGCCATTTCGGCATCGACGCGGAATTCGGTCCGCCCGTGGCGCCCACCTTGCTGGCCGTGGGGCCCGTGGGCGAGGGCGGCAGCGTGCATGCGACGCAAAAGTCGGGCGGCTTGCCCCTGTGGGGCACCGTGCGCTGCGGCGCCATGGGCTACAGCTTGGACGACGGCGTGGCCAGCTTCGATTATTCGAATGGCTTGCTGGCGCGCGAAACGGAATGGCGCTGGGCTTCGGCGCACAGCCTGGACCTGGGTTTCAACCTGCAGGCCGGCTATTTCGGCGCGCATGAAAACGCGCTGTGGCTCGATGGCCAGCTATATCCGCTGGGCCGCGCGCATTTCGACTTCAATCCCGACAACCCGCTGGCGCCGTGGCATGTGTGGACGGACGACGATTTGCTGAACCTGCACTTCAAGCCGGAAGGCGCGCGCCGCGAGGATAAGAATCTGTGGATCGCCGCCAGCCGCTACATCCAGCCTATCGGCACCTTCAGCGGCTGGGTGCGCACCAGCGCGGACTCTCCCAAGCGCATCGTGGCGCAGCTGGCCGGGGTGACGGAAAGCCACCGCTCGCGCTGGTAGGGGCACGCGGATTTTTCGTGAAATGCAGCGCAAGGTCAAATTCTTTTGGCAACGCATCCCTTACACTGGCGCGTAGTCGCTCCGGCAATCCCGCTCCGGCAATCCATGAGGCCAGAACATGAGTATCCGTAATCTCGACAAGCTGTTCAAGCCGGCCTCGGTGGCCCTGATCGGCGCCACGGCGCGCGAACGCAAGCTGGGCGCCATCGCCCTGTACAACCTGCTGGGCGGCGGCTACCAGGGAGACATTTGGCCCGTCAATCCCAAGTACGACGAGCTGATGGGCCTGAAATGCTACCGCAAGCTGGCGCAGCTGCCGAAAGCGCCGGACCTGGCCATCATCTGCACGCCGCCCGCCACCATCACGGCCCTGATCCGCGAACTGGGTGCGCTGGGCACGCGCGCGGCCATCGTCATGACGTCCGGCCTCGACCCCGTGCGCGAGCAGTCGCTGCGCCTGGCCATGCTGAAGGCGGCCAAGCCGCACCTGCTGCGCATCCTCGGCCCCAACAGCATGGGGCTGCTGGTGCCGAAACTGGGCTTGAACGCCAGCTTCGCCCATGTAGGCGCGACGAGCGGCAAGATCGCCTTCGTCTCGCAATCGGGCGCGCTGGTGTCGGGCGTGCTCGACTGGGCCAATGCGCATGGCGTGGGCTTTTCCAAATTCATTTCGCTAGGCGCCAGCTACGACATCGATTTCGGCGACTTGCTCGACTACCTGGCCGGCGACATCGACACGGCCGCCATCCTGCTGTACATGGAAGATATCCAGGCGGCGCGCAAATTCATGTCGGCGGCGCGGGCGGCCGCGCGCAGCAAGCCCGTCATCGTCCTGAAAGCGGGGCGCGAGGCGGAAGGCGCGGCCATGGCGGCCTGGCATACGGGCGCGCTGGCCGGTTCCGACGCCGTGTACGACGCGGCCATCCGCCGCGCCGGCATGCTGCGCGTGTATTCGGCCGAGGAATTGTTCGACGCCGTGGAAACCCTCACGCATATCCGTTCGCAGCGCGGCGAGCGCCTGGCGATCCTGTGCAACGGCGGCGGCCTGGGCGTGATGGCCACCGACGCCCTGGTGGGCAGCGGCGGCAAGCTGGCCGACCTGTCGCCGGATACCGTCATCGCGCTGGAAAAGGCGCTGCCACGGGGCTGGTCGCACGACAACCCCGTCGGCTTGCCCGGCGACGCGGCCGTGCAGCGCTATGCCGACGCCATCAAGCCGCTGCTCGACGAGCCGCAGGCGGACGCCTTGCTGCTGCTGCACGCGCCCACGGCTATGGTCTCGTCGATCGACATCGCCGAAGCCGTCACGCCGCTGATCAAGGCCACCTCGCGCACGGTGCTGTCGTGCCTGCTGGGCGGCACCACCGTGGCGCCCGCGCGCCAGGTCTTCAACCGGGCCGGCATTCCCACCTACGACACGCCGGAAAAGGCCGTACATGGCTTCATGCAGATCGTGCAGTACCGGCGCAACCAGGAAACCCTGATGCAGGTGCCGGCGCAGCTGCCCATGTCGGCCACGCCGCGCCGCGCGCGCGTGCGCGAAATCGTCGCCGCCGCGCTGGCGGCCGGCCAGACGGTGCTCGGTGAATGCCGCTCGAAGGAAATCCTGGCCGCCTACGGCATTCCCGTCGCCACCACGCGCATGGCGGCCGACGTGGAAGAGGCGCTGGCCGTGGCGGCCGACATCGGCTATCCCGTCGCGTTGAAAATCCACTCGCCCGACATCGCCCACAAATCCGACGTGGGCGGCGTGGCGCTCGACCTCGATACGCCCGACATCCTGCGCACGGCCGCCGCCGCCATGCTCAAGCGCGTGCGCCGCATGCGTCCCGACGCGCTGATCGACGGTTTTACCGTGCAGCAGATGGCGCGCCGGCCGCAGTCGCATGAATTGATCGTCGGCGTGACGACGGACGCCGCCTTCGGCCCCGTGATATTGGTAGGGCAGGGCGGCATCGCGGTGGAAGTGACGGCCGATCACGCCATCGGCCTGCCGCCGCTGAACATGGTGCTGGCGCGCGACATGCTGGCGCGCACGCGCGTGTCGAAGCTGCTGGCCGGCTACCGCAACCAGCCGCCGGCCGACATCGACGCCATCTGCTACACCCTGATCCAGGTGGCCGAACTGGTGGCCGACATCGGCGAGCTGGCCGAACTTGACATCAATCCCCTGGTGGCCGATGCGGATGGCGTGATCGCCCTCGACGCGCGCATCCGCCTGCAGCCGGGCCAGAAGCGCGACCGCCTGGCCATCCGCCCGTATCCGCAGGAGCTGGAAGAGCAGGTGACGTGGATGGACCAGTCCATCCTGCTGCGCCCCATCCGCCCCGAGGACGCGCCGCAGCACATGGACCTGTTCCACGCGCTGGACCCGGACGACGTGCGCCTGCGCTTCTTCACGTCCATGCGCGAGCTGCCCGTGTCGCAGCTGGCGCGCCTGACGCAGATCGATTACGACCGCGCCATGGCCTTCATCGCCACGCACACGGGCCCGGACGGCAAGCCGGAAACCCTGGGCGTGGTGCGCGCCGTGGCCGATCCGGACAATATCCACGCCGATTTCGCCATCGCCGTGCGCTCGGCCCTGAAAGGCAAGGGACTGGGACACATCCTGTTCGAGAAGCTGGTCGACTATTTCCGCAGCCGGGGCACGGAAGCGCTGGTGGGCGAGGCGATGGCGCGCAACAAGGGCATGCAGCGGCTGGTGAAAAGCTTTGGCGGCGAAGTCACGCCGTCGGAAGAGCCGGGCGTCGTCAACCTGCATATCGGCCTGCGCGCGCCGTAAAAGAAAGCGCGGCTGGCCAGCCGCGGGTTTGTGCAGGATCAAACCGGCCCCTGTCGGTAGTCTTTACACTTTCACTTCCAGGATGACATATCCGGCGCATTTTCGGGAGTGAGTGCATGCTTACTGCAACATATATATTGGTTTCCCTGTCGGTGGAACAGGCCAGCATCCGCATGAGCTTGTTGGCTTTTCAGAAATACATGCAGGTGCAACTGCGCCAGCAAAGCAGGCTCAGTTTGGCGCAACTGCAGTACACGGGCGACTGGCTGAACCGGCTGTACCAGGGGAGCTATTGGCGCAAGGTGGAGATGTACCTGATTCCCGCCATCCGCCAGGCCGCGCCCCATGTGGACGGCTTGCTGGACGAGTTGAACGGCTTGAACCACGCGGCGCTGGAAAGCATCAATGTCGTGCAGCAGCGCGCGGGTGCCGCCATCGACCATTCCGAATTACAAGCCGAGCAGCTGTGCGCCGCCATCGACGCCTTTTGCGCGGCCTTGCTGCAGCGCCTGGAAAAGGAAGAGCGCGAGCTGTTCGCGCTGGCGCGCAAGGTCATCGTCGGCGAAGCGTGGTTTGCCATCGCCTACCAGTTCCTCGCCCACGATGCGCGCGCGCAGGAAGCGCGCCGTGGCAAGGCGCAGGTGCTGCCCTTTGTTTTGCCAGCGCCTTTGCCGGCGCCCTTGCCGGCAAGCAGCGGCAGCGCTGAAACGCTGGCGGATGGCGCCGCGTCCGCGCCGCCCGCGCCGGCACAGCCGCTGCGTGCGCAGGCTTGAACGGGTAGCGAGCGCACACCCCGCCAGGCGGTGTCTGCCGGAGGCGTTTTCGCGAGGGCAGCCGACGCGCCGTCATAGGGCAAAAATCCAGGGGAAAGATTCGGGAAAGATTCAGAAAAGATTCAGAAAAGATTCGCTTTATTCATTTGATAACTTGTTCAGTCCTGTCCGATGCAATACCCCGGGCTTTGTTATGATGGTGGTTTTGATCCACGCGAAACCCGTCATGTTCGAATTTCTCTTCAAGCGTTCTGCCAGCAAGACTGCCGTACCCGACCCTGTCGTGGCAGAACAGGCCGCCGCCTCGGCGCAGAGCGCATCGCGCCGCGCCGAACAGGTGGCGCGTGCCCATGCCGTGGCTGGCGACGAGGCTGCCGCCTTTGAATTCATCGTGTCCAGCGAATTTGCCGATGCCCGTCTGATCGCGGCCGAACACGTCCACGCCTTGCCCCTGCTGGAAAAAGTCCACCACGCCATGCGCAACACGGACCGCCGCGTGGCCAAGCTGATGCAGGGCCGCATCGACCTGATCCGTCATCAGGCTGCCGAGACGCAACGCGCCCAGGCCAGCATCGACACGGCCCAGCGCCTGTTGAACGATGAAAAGCTCAGCCCCAACCAGGTAGCCGAACTGGACCGCCAATGGCAGGTCATCAAGGCCACGCCGGAGCTGGCGACCGCCTTTGCCGCCGCGCGCGCCGCCCTGGCCGCCCGCCTGGAAGCGCAAGTGGTGCTGCAGCGCGCCGTGATCGACGCCGTCGCCGCTGCGCGCGCGCTGGCCAGCAATGGCCAGTCCGCCGGCGAGCTGGCGCAGGCGCTGGCCCGCCTGGACGGGGAACATGCGCAGCATGCGCAATCGCCCGAGCGCGGCTCCTTGCCGAAACACCTGGAAAGCGATTTCATCCAGGCGCGCGAGCAGGCGCAGTCCGCCTTGCAAGCCCTGCAGCAACACCAGGCTGTGTTCGACGCGCGCCAGGCCGCGCTGGCCGAATGGCAGGCGCAGGACGCCGCCACGCTCGACGTGGATACCCTGAAGCGCGCATGGCAAGCCCTGCCGCGCCTGCCCGAGTCGCCCTTGTCCGACAGCTTGCAGCAGCAATTTGCGGCCGTGCTGGCCAGCGCGCCGGCGCCCGTGCAGGCGGCAACGCCAGAGGCCGCACCAGCCCATGCGGACCCGGCGCCGCGCAAGCCGCGCGTGGAACACGCACCCGTGTCGAAAGAAGCGACGGAACAGTTCTTCAAGGTGCTCGACGCCATGGAGGCGGCCCTGCAGGATGGCTTGCTGCACGTGGCTTCCGAGCATGACAAGACCTTGCGCGATAGCAAGCACGGCCGTTTGACGCCTGCGCAAGCGGACCGCCTGGCCCATGTGCGCGGAGAATTCAAGCGCCTGGCCGACTGGGCGCGCTGGGGCGGCAACGTGTCGCGCGAGGAATTGGTCAAGGCGGGCGAGGAATTGCCGGCACAGGAACTTCCAATGGCCGAGCTGGCCAAGAAAGTGGGCAGCCTGCGCGAGCGCTGGAAGTCGCTCGATACCTTGTCCGGCCCGGCGCCGAAATCCCTGTGGGAACGTTTCGACGCCGCCTGCAGCCTCGCGTATGCGCCGGCGGCCCAGCATTTCAAGCAATTGGCCGAAGAGCGCCACGGCAATGCGGCCAAGGCCCAGGAATTGATCGCGGAAACGGCGGCCCTGGCGGCCGAAGAAAGTACCGACTGGAAACAAGTCGCCTCCGCTTCGCAGCGCCTGCGCCAGGCCTGGACGCGCCTGGGCACCATCGACCGCAAGGAAAAGAAACGCCTGGATACGGAATTTGGCGCCGCGCTGGACGCCCTGTCGAAGCCGCTGGACACGCAGCGCCAGATCGAGACGGCGCGGCGCGAGCAATTGATCGTCGAAGTGGGCTTGCTCAAGCCATCGGAGCGCAACACGGTCGACATGCTGAAAGCCTTGCAGGATAAATGGCAGGAACTGGCGAAAGCCCTGCCGCTGGAACGCCGCGCGGAACAGGCGCTGTGGCAGCGCTTCCGCGCCGCCTGCGACGATATCTTCGCCAAGCGCAAGGAAACGGCCCACGCGGCCGACCACGAGCGCCGCGAACACCTGCATGCGCGCGAAGCGCTGTGCGCCACGCTGGAAACGGCCGTCGTGCCGGATGGCGACGACAAGTCCCGCACGGCCTTCATCAACCACTTGCTGCGCGACACGCGCGCCGCCTGGAACTCTAGCGGTCCCGTGCCGCGCGCCAGCGAAGCGAAGATCGAGCAGCGCTACCACGCGGCCGTGGCTGGCGTGCAAGCGCAAGCGGACGCCATCGCCGAACGGGCCGGTGCGGCCCAGGCCAACGCCTTGCGCGACAAGCTGCGCCTGGTGCAGGCGCTGGAAGCGTCGCTGGCCGAGGTCGATGCCGGCACTGATGCGGCTGCCTGGACCGAACGCTGGAGCGCCTTGCCGCCGCTCGACACGCAATACGAACGCAGCCTGCAGCAGCGCTTTGCCGCCGCCCAGGCCGCGCTGGGCGAGGGCGCTGACGCCTACGTGCAGCAATTGCAGGCCAACGAGGCCCGCTTGCTCGAGGAAGTCTTGCGCCTGGAAATCGTCGCCGGCGTCGACAGCGGCGCCGAATTTGCCCGCGACCGCCTGAAAATGCAGGTGGAAGTGCTGCAATCGTCGCTGAAATCGGGCCAGAAGCCGCTCACGCAAGTGTCGCAGCTGATGCAACTGTGCGCGATTGCCGCCGCCACCGATGCGCGCACGGCCAGCCGCATCGAAACCCTGCTGCGCCGTATCGGAGGGCATGCCAAATGAGTACCAGCGTCCGCGTCCAGCAAGCTGATTTTGACTTGAGTCAAGAAATCGCACAATTGCGTGCAGGCAACCCCAAGGTAGGCGCCGTCGTCGGCTTTGTCGGCACGGTGCGCGACATGAACGAGGGGCTGGACGTGGCCGCCATGGAGCTCGAGCATTATCCGGGCATGACGGAAAAGTCCATTGTAGCCATCGTCGAGCAGGCGCGCGCACGCTGGCCCCTGTCGGGCGCGCTGGTGATCCACCGCGTGGGGCCGCTGCTGCCGCAGGAACAGATCGTGCTGGTGGCCGTCTCGTCCGCCCACCGGGGCGAGGCGTTCGCCGCTTGCGAGTTCATCATCGACTACCTGAAGACGGAAGCGCCGTTCTGGAAGAAGGAAGATACGCCGGAAGGCGCGCGCTGGGTCGATGCGCGCGACAGCGACGAGACGGCGCTGGACAAATGGGCGACAAAAGCAAGCACCATTTGAATCGTATCTGCCGCGCACGCTAGCATTTGCCCAAATGCAGCGGTTTTCTGCTTTGTGTATGCTTGAAAAGTACTGCCTCACCCCAATTTGGTTAACAACTAATTAACCGGGAGCGCTTTTCATGCGACAAGACAAACTCACTACCAAATTACAGGAAGCCCTGGCCGATGCGCAAAGCTTGGCCGTGGGCAACGACAATCCCTATATCGAACCAGTCCACCTGTTGACGGCCCTGTTGAACCAGGACGACGGCGGCGCCCGTTCGCTCTTGCAGCGGGCCGGCGTCAACGTGGGCGGCCTGTCCAAGGCCCTGGGCGCGTCCATCGAACGCTTGCCGAAGGTGTCGGGCACGGGCGGCGACGTGCAGGTCAGCCGCGAATTCGTGGCTCTGCTGAACCTGGCCGACAAGGAATCGCAAAAGGCGGGCGACCAGTTCGTGTCCAGCGAAATGGTTTTGCTGGCGATGACGGACGACAAATCCGACTGCGGCAAGCTGGCGCGCGAAAATGGCCTGACCCGCAAGGCCCTGGAAGCGGCCATCGAGGCTGTGCGCGGCGGCAACAAGGTCGATTCGCAGGAAGCCGAAGGCCAGCGCGAAGCCTTGAAAAAATACACGCTGGACCTGACGGAGCGGGCGCGCAAGGGCAAGCTCGACCCTGTCATCGGCCGCGACGATGAAATCCGCCGCACCATCCAGATCCTGCAGCGCCGCAGCAAGAACAACCCCGTGCTGATCGGCGAACCGGGCGTGGGCAAGACGGCCATCGTCGAAGGCCTGGCGCAGCGCATCGTCAACGGCGAAGTGCCGGAATCGCTGAAAGGCAAGCGCGTACTGTCGCTGGACATGGCCGCCTTGCTGGCTGGTGCGAAATTCCGCGGCGAATTCGAGGAGCGCCTGAAATCCGTGCTGAAGGAACTGGCCATGGATGAAGGGCAAACCATCGTCTTCATCGACGAAATGCACACCATGGTGGGCGCGGGCAAGGCCGAAGGCGCGATGGATGCCGGCAATATGCTGAAACCGGCGCTGGCGCGCGGCGAACTGCACTGCGTGGGCGCGACCACCCTGGACGAGTACCGCAAGTACATCGAGAAGGATGCCGCGCTGGAACGCCGCTTCCAGAAAGTGCTCGTCGACGAACCGACCGTGGAGGCGACCATCGCCATCCTGCGCGGCTTGCAGGATAAATATGCGCTGCACCACAAGGTGGAAATCACGGACGCGGCCATCATTGCCGCCGCCGAGCTGTCGCACCGCTATATCACGGACCGTTTCCTGCCCGACAAGGCGATCGACCTGATCGATGAAGCGGCGGCGAAGATCAAGATCGAGATCGATTCGAAGCCGGAAGTGATGGACAAGCTGGAACGCCGTTTGATCCAGCTCAAGATCGAGCGCGAAGCTGTCAAGAAGGAAAAGGACGAAGCGTCGTTGCGCCGCCTGGCCTTGATCGAGGAAGAGATCGTCAAGCTGCAGCGCGAATACAATGACTTCGAGGAAATCCTGAAGGCGGAAAAAGCCGTGGTGCAGGGCAGCACGCACATCAAGGAAGAGATCGAGCAAGTCAAGCTGCAGATGGAGCAAGCCACGCGCGAGAGCAACTGGCAGAAAGTGTCGGAATTGCAGTATGGCAAGCTGCCGCAGCTGGAAGCCCAGCTCAAGCAGGCTGACAGCGGCATCCCGAAACTCGACCCTGACCAGCCGAAACTGCTGCGCACGGAAGTGGGCGCCGAGGAAATCGCCGAAGTGGTGTCGCGCGCGACGGGCATACCCGTATCGCGTATGATGCAGGGCGAGCGCGACAAGCTGCTGCACATCGAAGAGAAGCTGCATGAGCGCGTCGTGGGCCAGGATGAAGCGATCACGGCCGTGGCTGACGCCATTCGCCGCTCGCGCGCCGGCCTCTCCGACCCGAACCGTCCCTATGGTTCCTTCATGTTCCTGGGGCCGACGGGTGTCGGCAAGACCGAGCTGAGCAAGGCGCTGGCGACCTTCCTGTTCGATACGGAAGAATCGATGATCCGCATCGATATGAGCGAGTTCATGGAGAAGCACTCCGTGGCCCGTCTGATCGGCGCGCCACCGGGCTACGTGGGCTACGACGAGGGCGGCTACCTGACGGAAGCCGTGCGCCGCAAGCCATACAGCGTGATCCTGCTCGACGAAGTGGAAAAGGCGCATGCCGACGTCTTCAACGTGCTGCTGCAAGTGCTCGACGATGGACGCATGACGGATGGCCAGGGCCGCACGGTGGACTTCAAGAATACCGTCATCATCATGACCTCGAACCTGGGTTCGCATAAAATCCAGGCCATGGAAAGCGATGATCCCGGTGTCGTGAAGCTGGCCGTGATGGCCGAGGTACGCTCGCACTTCCGTCCCGAGTTCGTCAACCGTATCGACGAAATCGTGGTGTTCCACGGCCTCGACGAGAAAAACATCGGCGCGATCGCGAAGATCCAGCTGAAGATCCTCGAAGAACGCCTGGCGCGCATGGACATGGCGCTGAGCTTGACGGACGCGGCCTTGCAGCAGATCGCCGAGGCGGGCTACGACCCGGTGTATGGCGCCCGTCCGCTGAAGCGGGCGATCCAGCAGCAGATCGAAAATCCGCTGTCGAAGCTGATTCTGGAAGGCAAGTTCGGCCCGAAAGACGAAATCCGCATCGACGCCCAGAACGGCAACCTCGTATTTACGGGGGCGCAAGTGGGGCTGGACAAGGTGTAATGTTGCTTGGGGTCTGACCCCGGCAGTGAAAGCAGGGCGGTATCAGGCTAGACCTGATGCCGCCCTTCTTGTTATGATCGGCACTATTTTCTGACTAATTCCGGAGGCGGTACGATGGCAAACACATGGCAAGCAGGGCGGCGCATTGGAGTGGGATTGGCCTTGGCGGCGGCCGTACTGGCCTTGCCTGGCCAAGCTCAGGCTCAGGAAGAAAAGGTCCTGAACATCTATAACTGGTCAGACTATATCGGCGACGATACGATCAAGAATTTTGAGAAGGAAACGGGCATCAAGGTACGCTACGACGTTTTCGACAATAACGAAATCCTCAATGCGAAACTGGTGGCGGGCAAGTCTGGCTACGACATCGTCGTGCCCACGGCCCAGTGGGCGCGCCTGCAGATCGATGCGGGCCTGTTGCGCAAGCTCGACAAGAGCAAGCTGACGAATTTGGGCAACCTGGACCAGAACCTGCAGGCCAAGCTGTCGAAGATCGACCCGAACAACGATTACCTGGTCGACTGGCTGTGGGGCTACACGACGGTGGGCATCAACGTCAACAAGGTCAAGGCCGCGCTGGGCGGCATGCCCATGCCTGACAACGCCTGGGACCTGATCTTCGACCCGAAATACGCGGCGAAGCTGAAATCGTGCGGCGTGTCCTTCCTCGATTCGCCGTCGGAAGTGCTGCCGGCCGCGTTGCAATACCTGGGCAAGCCCGCGTACTCGAAAGCGGCCGCCGATTACCAGGAAGCGGGCAAGGTGCTGCAGGCGATCCGTCCCTACGTGACCCTGTTCAGCTCATCCGGCTACATCAACGACATGGCCAACGGTTCCGTCTGCGTCGCGCTGGGCTGGTCGGGCGACATCAATATCGCGCGCCAGCGCGCCATCGACGCAAAAAACGGCAATGTGATCCAGGTGCTGGTGCCGAAGACGGCCGCCCTGATGTTCGACACCATGGCCATCCCCGCCGACGCGCCCCATCCGAGCAACGCGCACCTGTTCATCAACTATATTTTGCGCCCGCAAGTGCATGCCAGCCTGAGCAACAAGGTGTTTTACGCGAATCCGAATCCGGCCAGCATCAAATATGTGCGCAAGGACATCGGTGAAAACAAGGCCATCTTCCTGTCGGACGCCGACAAGCAGCGCATGGCCGCACCGGAAGCGACCACGGCCGATATCCGCCGCTTGATGACGCGTATCTATACGAAGTTCAAGACGGGAGTGTAAAGTACTAGCTCCCTACAAAACTGTAGCGAGCGGAAGGGAGTTGTGATCGAGAAGCGGAACTGTGCTTTAGTACAGTGAGCATCGCAGATTGCAAATCGCGACGCGCAGTAAGTTTTGTGGGGAGATACAAGGATGGCGCGAGGGACGGGCCTGTAGGCCGTCGCTGGCGCCATGCGATATTGCCGAGGCGAACACTACTCGTGGTAGCGATCCATCAGCTTGTGGTGACTGCCGCGCATTTCTTCGATCAGTTCAAAGGCGACGAAGCCGATGATGGCGGCGAAGATGGCGATGAAGAGAAAAACGACGAAGGTTAACATGGTCTTTCAGCCGCCGTTGGACGGCTGTCCGCTGGGTTGCTCAATGTGCCAGAGCAGCGCTCCAACACGTAGTTGATGCAATTAAACTCTAGCAGATCGGCAGCGCTTTACAAGGCTGCCGAGTTGTAATTCCTGCTAGTATTTGTCCCAGCGCACTTTTTGCGCATTTTCTCTATTTCACTACCAGATCGTGCGCCATCACGGCTTTCAAATAAACACTGATCGGGTCGCCTGGTTCACGTTGGGAGAACCACCACGCGCTGGCCTTGCGCAGTTCCCATTCCTGCTCTTCTCCCGTCAATAGCAGGGCGGCGGCCTGGCCCAGGGTGGGCTGGTGGCCGACGATGAGCACGGTTTCCTTGCCGCCGGGCCAGTTGGCCGCCTTCAGGATATCCTCCGCCTCGGCGCCGGGCGCCAGTTCCGGCATCAGCTTGAACTTGCGCCCCAGCGCTTCCGCCGTTTGCAGGGTGCGCAGGGCGGGGCTGACGAGGATACGGCAATTTTCCGGTAGTTGCGAGGCCAGCCATTCCCCCATGCGGCGCGCCTGTTTCTGGCCTTTGACGGTCAGGGCGCGTTCGAGGTCGGGGACGCCCGGCTCGGCTTCTGCGTGTCGCCACAAGATGAGATCCATGCTGTGCTCCTCTGTGTAGAATTGCCTATTCGCCGACCTCCGCGCCCGGCGTGCCCAGTGAGTGCATCAAATACTGCTGGGCACTGAACGGCGTTTGCTTGCCGCGCGGCTTGCGGCGTGCGTAATGGCCCGTCGGCTCCAGTTCCCATGCATTGGTATTATCCTTCAAATACGGATTCAGGCCCTCGGCGATCACGCGCCGCTTCAGCGCCCGGTCCAGCACGGGGAAGGCCACTTCCACCCTGCGGAACAGGTTGCGGCTCATCCAGTCGGCGCTGGCCAGGTAGACATCGTGCGCCAGGTCGTTGCGGAAGTAGTAAATACGGCTGTGTTCGAGGAAACGGCCGATCACGGAGCGCACCTTGATGTTTTCCGACAGGCCAGGCACGCCCGGCTTCAGGGTGCAGGCGCCACGCACGATCAGGTCGATCTTCACGCCATCGGTCGAGGCCGCATACAGGGCGCGGATCACGGATTCATCCACCAGCGCGTTGACTTTCACGATGATGCGCCCGCGCCGGCCCGAACGGGCGATCTTCGCCTCGTTGCGGATGGCCTTGATGATCTCGCTTTGCAGGCCGAACGGGGCCAGCCACAAATGGTTCAGGTTGTGCGGCTTGGTCAGGCTGGTCAGGTGGATGAAGACTTCATTGACTTCCACGGCCAGGTCCTGGTTGGCCGTCAGCAAGCCGAAGTCCGTGTACAGCTTGGTTGTCGTGGGATGGTAGTTGCCGGTACCCAAGTGGGCGTAGAAGCGCAGGGAGCCTTCTTCGCGGCGGATGACGAGTGCCACCTTGGCATGGGTTTTCAGTCCCACGACGCCGTACACGACTTGCGCGCCGGCTTGCTCGAGCTTGTCGGCCCAGTTGATATTGGCTTCTTCGTCGAAACGCGCCATCAATTCCACGATGACGGTCACTTCCTTGCCCATCTTCGCCGCCGTAATGAGCGACTCCATCAGGTCCGAGTTCATGCCCGTGCGGTAAATCGTCTGCTTGATGGCGACGACGGACGGGTCGTAGGCGGCGCTGCGGATGAAGTCGATGACCGTCTGGAACGACTGGTAGGGGTGGTGCAGCAGGATGTCGTGCTTGGTCAGGGCGGCAAAGATGTCGTTGCCGATGGCTTTGTGCGCGAGGCCGGGGAAAAACGGCGGGAAGCGCAGCTCGGGCTGCTTGACGTGGTCGATCATTTCCGACAGGCGCACCAGGTTCACGGGGCCGTTGACGCGGTACAGGCGGCTTTGATCCAGATTAAACTGGTCGAGCAGGAACTGCGACAATTCTGGCGGGCAATTGCGTGCCACTTCCAGCCGCACGGAGGTGCCGAACTGGCGACCGACCAGCTCGCCCTTCAGGGCCTGGCGCAAATTCTTGACTTCATCCTCGTCCACCCACAGGTCGCTGTCGCGCGTGACCCGGAATTGCGAATAGGCAATCACTTCGCGTCCGGCGAACAAGTCCGAGATATGCGCATGGATGACGGAGGACAATAAACAGAAGGACACGCCATCGCCGGAAATCTCGTCCGGCAGCTTGATGACGCGTGGCAAGACACGGGGCGCCTTGACGATGGCGATCGCCGTGCCGCGGCCGAACGCATCCTTGCCGCTCAGCGAGACGATGAAATTGAGACTCTTGTTGACGACCTGCGGGAACGGGTGGGCCGGGTCGAGGCCGATCGGCGTCAGCAGGGGGCGCACTTCGCGGTCGAAATATTCCTTCACCCACGCGCGCTGTGCCTCGTTGCGGTCGCTGTCGCGCAGCAAATGCACGCCCGCTTCGCGCAGGGCCGGCAAGACGTCGTTATTTAATATCTCGTACTGGCGTTCCACCAGCGCATGGCATTCCTTGCCGATGCGCTCCAGGTTGGCCGCCAGGGCAGGGTGGCCGGCCAGCGAACCGCCGATGCTGCCGGCCGCCAGCAGGCTGGCCACGCGCACCTCGAAGAACTCATCCATATTACTGCTGACGATGCACAGGTAGCGCAGGCGCTCGAGCAGCGGAATGTTCGGGTCTTCCGCCTGGGCCATCACGCGCCGGTTGAAAGTCAGTTGCGACAGCTCGCGGTCAAGCAGGATGCCCGATTTGGTCACTTCCGTGTGCAGTTCAGGTTTCATATTCTTTTGTCTTTGCAGATAGTTAATTCTAGCCGTATTTCATCATGTATGACGCGCTGTGAGTGTAATCATGAAATATGACGTAAGCGTGACATAAGCTGTCATAAAGCGTCGCCCGGCCTGTCATTTTTCACGTAGAAAAGGGGTATTCTCGGGGCGTAGCCAATTATTTCAGGATTTTTTACCCATGTCATAAAGCTGTCATATTCGCTTGCTAGACTGCGCAGCATTCAACCGGGACTTTGAGCCCTAACAACCCTGAGGACTTGATATGCAAATGAAGCAAATGTTCAAATTTATCGTCGTGGGTGCTTCGGCAGCGATGGCATTTTCTTCCGCTTCCGTCATGGCGGCAGATATGACAGGTGCTGGCGCAACCTTCCCGTACCCTATCTACGCCAAATGGGCTGAGACGTACAAAGCCAATACCGGCAACGGCCTGAACTACCAGTCCGTCGGTTCCGGCGCCGGCATCAAGCAAATCAAGGCCAAGACTGTTGAATTCGGCGCCTCGGACATGCCTTTGAAGGCAGAAGAGCTGGAAGAAGCGGGCCTGATGCAGTTCCCGGCCATCATGGGCGGCGTGGTCACCATCGTCAACCTGGACGGCGTAACCCCAGGCCAGCTGAAAATGACGGGTAAAGTCGTTGGCGACATCTACCTGGGCAAGATCACCAAGTGGAGCGCGCCGGAAATCGCCGCACTGAACACGGGCGTCAAGCTGCCGGACACGGAAATTACCGTGGTACACCGCGCCGACGGTTCGGGCACGTCCTTCCTGTTCACCGACTTCCTGTCGAAAACCAACCCGGAATTCAAATCGAAAATCGGTGCTGGCTCGGCTGTGAAATGGGCCGTGGGCGTGGGCGGCAAGGGTAACGAAGGCGTCGCCGCCAACGTGCAGCGTATCAAGGGTTCGATCGGCTACGTCGAGTGGGCTTACGCCAAGAAAAACAAGATGTCGCATACCCAGCTGCAAAACAAGGATGGCAACTACCTGCAACCTGACGACGAAAACTTCAAGGCAGCAGCCGCTTCCGCACCTTGGACGCAAACCCCAGGCTTCGGCGTGGTTCTGACCGACCAAGCTGGCAAGAACAGCTGGCCGATCACCGGCGTGTCGTTCATCCTGATGCACAAAGTCCAGGCTGACGCAGCCAAGGCCAAGGAAGTCCTGAAATTCTTCGACTGGGCCTACAAAAACGGCGGCCCAGCTGCCGTTGAACTGGACTACGTGCCAATGCCGGCATCGGTCGTGAAACTGGTGCAAGAGTCGTGGAAAGCCAACCTGAAAGACGCATCGGGCAAGTCGATCTACTGATCCGATAGTCTGCATGCCTGACTAAGTACCCATCCTTGCCCCCGCCAGCAGCACGGCGGCGGGGCAGGGAGTTAGCCAGGACCGCCCGCAAGCCCTTGCAGACGGTCCTGGCTAAAAAAGCAAGATAAAACAAGAGTTCAAAACAGCAATACCGGCAGTACCACCCACATCTGGCACAATATGAGCGCACAATCTACCTCCTCCACGATCCCCATGCCAGGCGGCACCATGACCGATTCCATCAGTCACGCGCAAATGCTTTCCACCATGCGCAAGCAGCGCATCCAGGATTTTTTGTTCCACAAGGTGACGATGCTGTTCGCCCTGTCGGTGCTGATCGTCCTGGTCGGCATCATCATTTCGCTGATCATGGAATCGATACCGGCCTTCCAGACCTTCGGCCTGCATTTCATCGTGTCCGCGGAATGGGATCCCGTCAATGACCAGTACGGCGCCCTGATCCCCATCATCGGCACCCTGGTGACGTCCGTCATCGCCTTGCTGATCGCCTTTCCCGTCAGCTTCGGCATCGCCCTGTTCCTCACGGAAATTTGCCCGGCCTGGCTGCGCCGCCCGCTGGGCACGGCTGTCGAGCTGCTGGCCGGCGTGCCATCGATCATCTACGGCATCTGGGGCCTGTTCGTCTTCGCGCCCCTGTTCGCCGACCACGTCCAGCCTTTGCTGAAAGCCACCCTGGGCAACGTCCCCGTCATCGGCCAGCTGTTCAGCGGCCCCATGATGGGCATCGGCTTGCTGACGGCCGGACTGGTGCTGGCCATCATGATCATCCCCTTCATCGCTTCCGTGATGCGCGACGTGTTCGAGATCGTGCCTGCCGTGCTGAAGGAATCCGCATACGGCCTGGGTTGCACGCGCTGGGAAGTGGTGCGCAAGATTGTCTTGCCTTACACCAAGACCGGCGTCGTCGGCGGCGTCATGCTGGGCCTGGGCCGCGCGCTGGGCGAGACCATGGCCGTGACCTTCGTCATCGGTAACGCGAACAAGCTGTCGTGGTCGCTGTTTGCCGCCGGTAACAGCATCACCTCGCTGCTGGCGAACGAATTCGGCGAAGCGCAATCGGCGCTGCACGTGTCCTCGCTGTTCTCGCTGGCACTGATCCTGTTTGTCATCACCTTTATCGTCTTATCCGCCGCCAAGCTGATGCTGGCTGGCATGTCCCGCAAGGAAGGCACGAAATGAGCCAAGTAAGCACTCTCGACGTTCCGGCCAAGCCGGCCATGAACCCCGTCTACCGCAAGCGCCTGCTGATGCACCGCGTCGGCATCGCCCTGTCGGTGGCCGCCATGGCCCTGGGCCTGGCCGTGCTCGTGTGGATCCTGTTCACCCTGGTGATCAAGGGTTTCGGCGCCTTGTCCGTCGACCTGTTCACGCAAACGACGCCGGCTCCCGGCAGCGAAGGCGGCGGCCTGATCAATGCCATCGTCGGCAGCGCCCTGATGGTGGGCCTGGCAACCGTCGTCAGCACCCCGATCGGCATCCTGGCCGGCATCTACCTGGCCGAATACGGCGAAGAAAACAAGCTGGCGCAAGTGACGCGCTTCGTCACGGACATCATGCTGTCGGCACCATCGATCGTCATCGGCCTGTTCGTGTATGCGCTGTACGTGGCCCACGTGAAACACTTCTCCGGCTACGCGGGCGCTATCGCCCTGTCGCTGATCGCCGTGCCGGTGGTGGTGCGCACGACGGACAATATGCTGCGTCTGGTACCGAACAGCCTGCTGGAAGCCGCGTTTGCCCTGGGCGCGCCGCGCTGGAAGGTCGCCACCCTGGTGCGCTTGCGCGCCGTCAAGGCGGGCGTCATCACCGGCGTACTGCTGGCATTGGCCCGCATCGCCGGCGAAACGGCACCGCTGCTGTTCACGGCCCTGAATAACCAGTTCCAAAGCTTCAACATGAATGCGCCGATGGCCAACTTGCCGTCCGTCATCGCATCGTTTGCGATGAGCCCGTACGACAACTGGCGCTCGCTGGCCTGGGGCGGCGCACTGCTGATCACCTTCAGCGTGCTGGCCCTGAATATCCTGTCGCGCACCGTGTTCAGCCAAAAAGTCCCTAATTAAACAGATACCGAGCGAAGCGAACCCATATGAATACGCAAATGAATCCAGCACAAGACCTGGCACCAAAGAAAAAAACCATCGAAATTTCGGGCCTGAACTTTTTTTACGGCAAAACGCAAAGCTTGCATAACGTCAACCTGGACATCCACGAAAAGAAGGTTACCGCTTTCATCGGCCCGTCCGGTTGCGGTAAATCAACCCTGCTGCGCACCCTGAACCGCATGTACGACCTGTACCCGGGCCAGCGCGCGGAAGGCTCGATCCTGTACCGCGGCCGCAACGTGCTCGACGCCGACCAGGACGTCAACATGCTGCGCGCCAAGGTCGGCATGGTGTTCCAGAAGCCGACGCCGTTCCCCATGTCCGTGTACGACAATATCGCTTTCGGCGTGCGTCTGTATGAAGATCTGTCGAAGGGCGAGATGGACGAGCGCGTCGAGTGGGCCCTGAAAAAGGCCGCGCTGTGGGGCGAAGTCAAGGATAAGCTGAGCAAGAGCGGCCTGTCGCTGTCGGGCGGCCAGCAGCAGCGTTTGTGCATCGCGCGCGGTGTGGCCGTGAAGCCGGACGTCTTGCTGCTCGACGAGCCGACCTCGGCGCTGGACCCGATCTCGACCTCGAAAGTGGAAGAGCTGATCAGCGAATTGAAACAGGATTACACGATCGCCATCGTGACGCACAATATGCAGCAGGCGGCGCGCTGCTCCGACTACACGGCCTATATGTACCTGGGCGAGCTGGTGGAATTCGGCGAAACGGACCAGATCTTCATGAATCCGGCCCGCAAGGAAACGCAGGATTACATCACGGGCCGCTTCGGCTGATCCGCCCCGCGCATACACAACAACTGAATACGGAGAGACGGCATGATAGGCGAACATTCATCCAAGCAATACGACAACGAACTCGAAGCGATCCGCTCGAAAGTGCTCCTGATGGGCGGCATCGTTGAAACCCAGTTCCTCGACGCGATGACGTGCTTCCGCATCGGCAATCCGGAACGCGCCGACCGCGTGATGCGCGAAGACGACGTCGTCAACCAGCTGGAAGTGTCGCTGGACGACGCCTGCAGCCATCTGATCGTGCGCCGCCAGCCGGCCGCCAACGACTTGCGCACCATCATGGCCACCATCAAGGTGATTACCGACCTCGAACGCGTAGGCGACGAGGCGACGAAAATCGCCCGCGTGGCGAAGAATCTGCACAAGCGCGGCAACGGCGTCGTCAACCACTACGAGATGGTGCGCGGCATTGCCAACACGGCCACCGACATGCTGCACGATGCGCTGGACGCATTCGCGCGCAACGATGGCAAGCAGGCCTTACAATTAATTGCACAAGATGCCATCATCGACCACGAGTTTCGGTCTATCATGCGCAACTTGATAACCTTTATGATGGAAGACCCGCGCACGATTTCGGCGGCGCTCGATACCCTGTGGGTGGCCAAGGCCATCGAACGGATCGGCGACCATGCGAAAAACATCGCCGAATACGTGATTTACGTGGTTGAAGGCAAGGACATCCGCCACACCAAGGTGGCTGCTCCCGCCATTTCCGAGGAGCTCCCTGAGTAAGCTTTATGGCATCTGATAAAACCACGGTATTGATTGTTGAAGATGAGCCGGCCATCGTTGAACTGGTGACCTATTCGCTGCGCGAATCCGGCTGGAATTGCTGTTCCGTACAAAACGTCGCCGATGCCTGGGAATTCATCCAGCACCGCACGCCGCACCTGATCCTGCTGGACTGGATGCTGCCGGACCAGACGGGTTTGCGCCTGCTGTCGCGCATCCGCGCCGACCGCAATTTCGCCGCCATCCCCGTCATCATGCTCACCGCCAAGAGCATGGAAGAAGACAAGCTGGCCGGCTTGAACAGCGGGGCCGACGATTACGTCACCAAGCCGTTCTCGCCGCGCGAGCTGCTGGCCCGCGCCAAGGCCTTGCTGCGACGCAAGAGTCCGGAACACGCGCAGGCGCCCATGCGCGCCGGCAACGTGGCCCTGGACCCCGTCAGCTGCACGGTGATGATGGATGAACAGAAGATCGATATCGGCCACGCCGAATACAAGCTGCTGAAATTCCTGCTGGCCCATCCGGAACGCGTGTTTTCGCGCAGCCAGCTGCTCGACAAGGTGTGGGGCGACCATGTGGTGATCGAGGAACGCACGGTCGATGTCCACGTATTGCGCTTGCGCAAAGCCTTGAAAGAGGCGGAAAGCCTGATCAAGACGGTGCGCAGCGTCGGCTACATGTTGTCTGAAAAGTAAAGTTTGACTCTATGAATCCGAAATTGCTGTTCTGGGTACCGGCCGCCCTGCGCATGGTGCTGGCGCTGCTGGGCGTGGCCGTCGTCTGGTATCTGTTTGGCGCCACGTATGCGCTGGGCATCGCCTTCGTGCTGATGGCCATGATGGTGTTCGTGCAGCTGTCGTATCTGTTCCAGCTGAGTAACTGGCTGGACAATCCGCAAAGCGCCAAGCTGCCCGACGGCTGGGGCGCCTGGACCAGCATTTTCGCGCGCCTGTACCGCATGCGCCGCGACGACGAGAAAAACCAGGCCGAGCTGACGGAATGGCTGGCGCGTTTCCGCCAGGCCATGCACCTGCTGCCCGACGGCGTCGTCATCATGGATGACGTGCTGTTCCTCGAATGGTGCAATCCTGCCGCCGAGAAACATCTGGGTCTCACGCACGAGCGCGACAAGGGCATGCGCGTGACGAACCTGATCCGCAGCCCCGAGTTCATGGATTACATCATCCTGGGCCGCTACGACCAGCCGCTGACGATCACCTTCCGCAACCGCAAGCTGATCGTGCAGATCATTCCATTTGAAAACCGCCGCCAGATTCTCGTCACGCACGATGTGACGGAGACGGAACGCATCGAAATGATGCGCCGCGACTTCATCGCCAACGCCTCGCACGAGCTGCGCACGCCGCTGACGGTCATCGTGGGCTTCCTGGAAATCGCTTCCGCCGAGCTGGACCTGGACGCCGCCACGCGCGCCGCCCACCTCAAGCTGATGACGGAGCAGGGCCACCGCATGCAGCATCTGATCGAGGACATGCTGACCCTGTCGCGCCTGGAATCGGTCGACTATCCGCTGCGTCCCGAACCGGTGGATATCAAGAAACTCATGCAGCAAGTCTTGCGCGACGCCAAAGGTTTGTCGGCCGGCAAGCATGAAGTGACCATGGAATGCAACGGTCCCGACGTGCTGGGCAGCTACGACGAGCTGTATAGCGCGTTCGGCAACCTGGCGTCGAACGCCGTGCGCTACACGCCGGCCGGCGGCACCATCACCTTGCGCTGGCAGGATGGCCCGGCCGGTCCGCAATTCATCGCGCAAGATACGGGCATCGGCATCAGCCAGGAACATATTTCGCGCCTGACGGAACGTTTCTACCGCGTCGACAAGAGCCGTTCGCGCGAAACCCAGGGCACGGGCCTGGGCCTGGCCATCGTCAAGCACGTGTTGCTGCGCCATGGCGGGACCTTGGCCATCCAGTCCGTGGCCGACAAGGGCAGCAGTTTTATTGTCAGCATGCCAAAATCGGTCGTCACGCCGCTGCAGGGCGAGCTGCTGGTCAAGTAGGGCCGGGGGCATGGCCCCCCATGTTTCCTGCGCGACTAGTGCAAGGTTGGCATAAGTCGTTACAATCAGGCCATGACTTTAATCAACGCCTCTTTTCGCCACGCCGGCGCGCAGCAACTGGCCCAGTCGCTGCAGGCCGCGCGCCAGGATACGCTTTCCCTGTTCGACTGTTATGTTACTGCCGGCCTGGACGTGGTGGCCGGCATGCCGCGCCATTCGCGGCTCACGCCGCCCCTCTGGCAACTTGCGCAGATCGCCTGGTTTGCCGAGTGGTTCATCCTGCGCGAAGCCGCTACCAGCCATCCGGCCGACGCCATTTATAACTCCCTGCTGACGCGCGGCGACGACTTGTTCGACGCCAACATGGTGGAGCACCGCGCGCGCTGGAAGCTGGAACTGCCCAGTCCGGGCGCCGTGAAGACGTATTGCCGCGAAGTACTCGACCGGGTGCTGGACAAACTCTCGCGCGAAGCCAATGTCGACAGCGCCCTGGCGCCGTACCGGCTGGCTCTGGCGCATGAAGACTTGTGCGGCGAAGAAATGCTGGCAGGTTTGCAATGGCTGGGCCTGGAAGCACCGGAGTCCCTGTCGGCCAGCCCGGCCTTGCCGCCGGGCGCGGGCGAGATCGCGTTTCCTGGGGGCACCATCGAACTGGGCTCGCCGCGCGGGACCGGTTTTGCCTTCGACAATGAATCGCCGCCCTACAGTTGCTACGTGGCGCCGTTTTCCATCGATGCCTGCGCCGTATCCAATGCCCAGTATGCCGATTTTGTCGCGGACGGCGGCTACCAGAACCGCCAGTTCTGGAGCGCTGCCGGCAGCGCCTGGCTGATGCAGCAGGAGCGCTCGTCGCCCCTGTACTGGCTGCGCGAAGCGACACAGTGGCGCACCATGCGTTTCGGCCAGCGCACGACCTTGCCGCCGAACGAAGCCGTGCGCCACATCAACCTGTTTGAAGCGCAGGCGTACTGCGCCTGGGCGGGGCGCCGCCTGGCGACCGAGGCGGAATGGGAGTATGCTGCACTGTCCGGCCATCCGCGCTTTCACTGGGGCCAGGTGTGGGAGTGGACGGCGACGCCGTTCGAACCGTATCCGGGCTTTGCGGTGGATGCCTGGCGCGAATATTCCGCGCCGTATTTCATGCAGTACCAGGTGCTGCGCGGCGCCGCCTTCGCCACGCCGCCGCGCCTGCATTCGGCCCGCATGCGCGCCTTCCACGCGCCCGAGCGGGGCGACGTCTTTGCCGGCCTGCGCACCTGCGCCTGGTAAGCACGCAAAGAGTAGTAACCATTTCAGGAATTCTTTTGAGTACAGATAACGCCCCGCAGTTCATTCCCAAACGCATCACGCCCACGCCGGAACAGGTCGCCATCCAGACGGCGCAAAAGAAAGTGGTGCTGATCGACGCCAATGCCGGCGCGGCCAAGACGACGACCCTGGCCCTGCGCCTGGCCGAGGCGCTGCACCGGGGCCGCGCGCCCGAACGCATGCTGGCCCTCGTATTCACCGAGGCGGCACGCGTGGCCCTGCGCCAGCGCCTGCTGGAAGTGGGCGTGCCGCTGGGCGTCGTCAAGCGCCTGACCATCGACACTTTCGACGCCTTTGCCGCCAAGGTGCTGTTGCAGCTGGAAAACATGCAGGTGGCAGCCATGCGCAGCGATGAAGAGTTGCGCCCGGTTGCCTGGGAAGCACTGGAAGTCGTGTCGGAAAAGTATGCTCACCGTTATCCGCTGGAAATCAATACGACCAACGGGGCGATCGCCGAGTTTTTGAAACTGCAATTGCGCACCAAGGCGCGCCTGGATTTCCAGAATCCCGACTTCGAGAGCAATTCCCTGGATGACAACCTGGAGCTGCTGGGCATGTCGCGCACGCATTATCTGTGGCTGCGCGAATACGAAGGCTTGCGCGGCGCCGACACGGGCGATATCCAGTTCCGCGCGCCATTTGACGCCACCTACGACCTGGTGCGCATGCTCGACGGCGACGAGCCGCTGCGCCAGCAATTGCCCGCCTTCCAGATCATCGTCGCCGATGAATTGCACGATTTGAACGAAGCGTCGTTCCGGCTGCTGACCATGCTGATACGCCGCGGCAACGCGTTTTTCTGCGGCGCGGGCGACAAGGACCAGGTCATCTACACGTGGTCGGGCGCCGACCACCGCTTCCTGCGCCAGCGCTTCGAACAGGAGTTCCCGGCCTTGCAGCGCCTGCCGCTGACGGCCTCCTACCGCTACGGCCCGCAGCTGGCGCACGCCGTGGGTGTGCTGAAAAACAAGGCCAGCGTCTCGGCCCTGTCGCGCGCCACCCACATCGAGCTGCTCGAGTACGACCATGCGCAGCCGCAAGCGTGCAGCGCCCAGCTGATCGCCGCGCTCGAGCACGCGCATGCGGGCACGACGGCCATCTTGCTGCGCGACCGCGACCAGGCGATCCGCGTGGAAACGGCGCTGTTCCAGAGCGGCATCGCATATGGCCTGGTGGACATGAACAGCTATCTGCTGAGCCTGGAAGTGCTGATGCTGCGCGGCATGGTCGCCATCGCCCGCAAGGATTTGCACGCGATCAAGAGCGGCCCGCGCCGCGGCGAAATCCTCGAAGCCCTCGTGGCCTTCGCGGAAATCCCGTTTACGCGCACGGAATTGCAGCAAGCCAAGGCCGACGTGGCCAACTATCCCGACTTGCTGGAAGGTTTCTTGACGAACCAGTTGGCCAAGTCGCAGAACCAGGACAAGGCGGCGCTGACCCTGGCCGCCGTCGATTACCTGCGCGCGCTGCCTCCCGACGCCCTGGCGGGCGACGCCCTGCAGCACATCTTTGACTTGATGCAGTTGGAACAGACGGCGCGCCGCATCTATGTCGACCCGGCGCAGGCCAGAGTGGTGGCCCGTTCCCTGCACGGCTTCATTGCCGTGTGCCGCGAAGCGGGCGTGGCGCTGGGCGGCTTTGCCGGCTGGCTGGGCGAGATGGAAGACGCCGTGACGGTCTCGACCGGCAAGGCCAAACTGGTCATCGCCTGCATCGACCAGATCAAGGGTCTCGAATACCACCACGTGATTCTGCCTTACCTGGCCGTCGACGAGTTCCCGCGCAGCAAGACCGACCCGCTGGAAGAGGAAAACCGTTTCTATGTGGCCGCCACCCGCGCGCGCGACAGGCTCACCTTGCTGACGCCGCAAGACCCTGCTTACCAGAGCCGCTACATCGCCGCCCTGCAGCTTAAACAAAAGATTGTTGCGCCCAAGTCATAGATCTTTTGCTGAATGCCTGCTTTTTGCGAAAGACGAAAGCGGGCATACTGTACTGGTGTGATTGACAGCAATCTAACCAGACAGGGAGCAAGATATGAAAGTGTTTTTGACAGGCGCAGCGGGTTTTATCGGTAGTTCCATCGCGGCGGGCCTCGTGCGCGCCGGCCATCAGGTCACGGGCCTCGTGCGCAAACCGGAACAGGTGGCCGAACTGGCCAAGATCGGCGTGTTGGGCGTGCAGGGCGAGTTGAACGACCGCGAGCTGCTCATCGAGCAGGCGAGGGCGGCGGACGCCGTCATCAACGCGGCCAGCAGCGACCACCGGGGCGCCGTCGAGGCGATTCTCGACGCGCTGGCTGGCACGAACAAAGTGTTCCTGCATACGAGCGGCTCGTCCATCGTGGGCGACGCCTCGGGCGGCGAGGGCACCGAGCAGATCTATTATGAAGACAAGTTGCCGGCGCCCACGGCCGACAAGGCGGCCCGCGTCGCCATCGACGACCTGGTGCTGGCCAGCGCAGGCAAGGGCGTGCGCGCGAGCGTGCTGTGCAACACCCTGATCTACGGCCATGGCGCCTTGCCGCGCGACAGCGTGCAACTGCCCCGTCTGCTCAAGCAGGCACGCAAGAGCGGCATCGTGCGCCACGTGGGACCGGGCCGCAACATCTGGTCGAACGTGCATATCGACGACGTCGTCAGCCTGTATTTGCTGGCCCTGGAAAAGTCGCCTGCCGGCACGTTTTACTTTGTCGAATCGGGCGAAGCGGCTTTCCGCGACATGACGGCCGCCATCGCCACGGCACTGGACTTCGGTCCTGCGCAGGATTGGCCGCTGCCCGAGGCGATAGCCGAATGGGGCTACGAGATGGCTTCCTACGGCCTCGGCTCCAACAGCCGCGTGCGCGGCGAGCGGGCGCGCAAGCTGCTGGGCTGGCAGCCGCAGGGACCGTCCGTGCTGGCATGGATCAAGAACGACATGCTGCACCCGCCGCATGCCATCGGCGTTTGATGCAGCTCAGCAAAACCTCATCAGTGTGCGCTAGCGAACGGTGCTTTGTGGCGATCGGGAGTATGATGGCTCTGCTTGGTTGAGACGCACTGCCGTGAAGTTGGCGGCATGTTCGATCTTCCAGCAGGTCAGCCGGTCGCCTCAAGGATCGGCACCAGATTTCCGTCGCCGGCGCGCGTGCGCCATGCGGCTGTGCACTGCAACTCCAGGTCGCGGTGTGGACTGCGAACCCCTTCAAGGCCGGCTCTAGCCGGTCTTTTTTTTGCCCGTTGTTTCCATCGCTGCGCCATTCACCGCTGTCTTTCCGCCATTCGCCTAAGCGCTGTTTTCCCATCCCTGAATTGCGCGTATCTTTACGATCAACCAACTTCAAGGGGTGACCGTGAAACCTGAACCAGCTTATTGCCGCCGTACCCAGCTGCTGTGGGGCGTGCTGCTGATCGCCACCGGCGCCATCATCCTGCTGGACCGGCTCGATATGATCTATCTCCACGATTACTATTCACTATGGCATTATTGGCCGGTGATACTGGTCGTTTTCGGCTTGAACAAGCTGCTCACGCCAGTGTCCGCCAAGCAGGTATTGAGCGGTCTGTGGCTGATCTTTTTCGCCGCCTGGTGGTATGTATCGTATGAAGAACTGTGGAACTTGAGTTTTTATAACAGCTGGCCCGCCTTGCTGATCGCCTGGGGCGTGGGCCTTGTGCTGGAGCCGCTGTTGAACAAACATTTTATTGCCTACCGGGAGTCCGAGCATGAAAAATAAACCGCCGCTGCACTCGCCATCGCAGATCGTGCTGGGCGTCATCGTCATCGGCCTGGGACTGTTGTTCCTGCTCGATAACCTCGGTTTCATCGATGTGCGCTACACCTTCCGTTTCTGGCCCACGGCGCTGATCGTGTTTGGCCTGCTGAAACTGTCGCAAAGCCGCAGCGCGAACGGTTATTTATTGGGTGGCATGCTGGTGCTGCTGGGCGTGGCCTGGACCCTCAAGCACATGGGCATCTTCTACATGAACTGGGACTTGCTGTGGCCCCTGCTGATCATCGGCCTGGGCGTGGCCGTGGTGTCGAAGTCCCTGCCCGGCGCGCAGCAGCGCCAGCGCCGCCGGCGCTTTGCCGCACAACAAGATGGAAGCGCTGCGCCCGACTCGTTTGGCCAGGCCAGGAATGGCGCCGTGTCGCTGGACAAGGATGCCGCCGATGCCACTGCGGCGCCCGGCGCCGGCGGCCAGGCGGACGATGACAGCATCATCGAGGTGACGGCCATCCTCGGCGGCTATGTGCGGCGCGTGTCGTCGCAGCGCTTCAAGGGCGGCGATATCAATGTCATCATGGCCGGCTGCGAAATCGACTTGCGCCAGGCGTCGATCGAAGGCGAAGCCGTGCTCAACGTATTTGCCCTGTGCGGCGGCGTCACCATCAAGATTCCGCCCGACTGGAGCGTCGTGCTGCAGGGCACGCCCATCCTCGGCGGCTTTGAAGAAAAGACCATCGTGCCGCCGAACCAGAACAAGCGTCTGTATGTGACGGGCTACGCCATCATGGGCGGCCTGGAAATCCGCAACTAGGCGCGCATGTCGGGGCCCTTGTCGAAGCGGCGCAGCGCCGTGGTGGTGTTCCTGGTCTGCATCGCGCTGGGTCTGGCCCTGGCCTTTATTCTGGCCAAGGTGGCGCACGCGCCCTGGCTCAATGCCGTCGTGCTGGTGGTGCCCGCCACGCTCGTATATGCGATCGGTTCGGGGTTTTCCGCGTTTTACCTGTGCCGCGCCTACCCCTTGCATGCCCGCCATCCGCTCGCCATTGCCGGCGTGGTGGGCGTGGCGGCCCTGTTCGCGGGCTTGCTGTGGGCCACCCTGTTGCAATTTCTGAATAGCGTCAGCCTGTTGCTGGAGCTGCGCTGGCTGGGCGTGAACCTGACGCAATCGCTGCTGGCCCTGTTCTTCGGCCTGGGCGTGCTGCTGTATTGTCTTGCTGCTGCAGTGCATTATCTGTTGCTGGAATTCGTGCGCGCCAGGATGGCCGAGCAGCGGGGGCTGGAAGCGCAGCTGACGGCGCAGGAAGCGCAATTGCGCATGCTGCGCACGCAAATCGATCCGCATTTCCTGTTCAACAGCTTGAACTCCATCAGCGCCTTGACGTCTATCGATGTGGCGGGCGCGCGCCAGATGACGGTGCAGCTGGCCAGTTTCTTTCGCCAGAGCCTGAGCCTGGAAGCGCACAAGCACATCACCGTGGAGCAGGAACTGGTGCTGATCCGCCATTTTCTTGCCATTGAGCACGTACGTTTTGGCGAACGCCTGCAAGTGGCGGAAAGCATCGACACTGCCGCGCTGGCGTGTCTGCTGCCGCCTATGCTGATACAGCCGCTGGTGGAAAATGCCGTCAAGCATGGTATCTGCGGCTTGACGGAGGGCGGCCTGATCGCCATCGAGGCCCGGCGCGCAGGCAGCCTGCTGCAGATCGCCGTGCGCAATCCGGTTGATGCAGATCAAGGGCCTGCCCGCGGCAATGGCGTGGGCCTGGAAAATGTGCGCCAGCGCCTGGCCGGTGCGTATGGCCACGAAGCCAGCGTGCACTGGGGTCGGCGCGACGGCCAGTTCGAAGTGATGATTTCCATGCCGGCGCAGACCGGCGACACGGAGGAAGCATGATGCAGGCAAGAATGCGGGTCGCCATCGTTGACGATGAGCTGCTGGCGCGCAGCGTGTTGCGCGAATACCTGGCGCGCCACGACGATATCGACATCGTGGCCGAGTGCGCCAACGGCTTCGAGGCCGTCAAGGCCATCGCGGAGCTGGAACCGGAACTGGTGTTTCTCGACATCCAGATGCCGCGCCTGGACGGTTTTGAAGTGGCGGAACTGATCGGCGCAAAGACGCGCTTGATCTTTGTCACGGCCTATGACCAGTACGCCTTGAAGGCCTTCGAATGCCATGCGCTGGACTACCTGCTGAAACCGTTCAGCGAACAGCGCTTCGACCAGGCGCTGGCCCATGCGCGCGCCAGCCGCAGCACGCCCGAGACGGTGCTGACGGTGGCGCGCGAAGCGGCCACGCGCGCAGCGCCACTGGACCGCGTGCTGATACGCGACGGCGCCAAGGTCCACGTCATCGCCAGCGCGCGCATCGATTACATCGAGGCGCAGGATGACTACATCAGCATCCGTTCCGAGGGCAAGTCCTACCTGAAAAGCCAGCGCCTGAGCGAGCTGGAAACCCAGCTCGACCCCGCCAAATTCCTGCGCGTGCACCGGTCATACCTGCTCAATATCGACGGCATCCGCCGCATCGAGGCAGCAACGAAAGACAGCCACGTGGCCATCCTGCGCGATGACACGAGGATACCCGTGAGCAAGGCGGGGTATCAGAAGTTGAGGTTACTGGTGGGCTAGCATGTTCTGTGGCGGAGATACTTAATCATTTAAGCATGATATCATCTGGAGGTGATTGTGAATGCGCCGAGGACATGGCCTGTCTCGTTTCACGATGATTTCGACGCGGAATTCGATGCTTTGCCGATAGATGTTCAGGATGAATTGCTGGCGAGTGCCGATGCGCTGTCGAAGCTGGGTCCGGCTGCCGGACGGCCTCATGTCGGGACGTTGAAGAATCCTGAACACCCGAACATGAAAGAGCTGCGGTTCAAGGCCAACAACGGGGCAGAGGTGTGGCGCGCGGTCTTTGCTTTCGATACAAGGCGAGAGGCGGTCATTCTGGTTGCGGCAGCCAAGCAGGGTGTCGATGAGGCCAGGTTTTACAGGGATTTGTTATCCAAGGCCAATGCACGCTACGAGCAACACCTCAAGAAACTGGATGCGGCGAAAGCAAGGCAGGACAAAGGCAGCAGGTGATTTTAGGTACAGGAGTTTGCCATGGGAAGAAATCTGAACGACGTCATCCACAGTTTGCCGGCCGAGCGGCAGGCAAAAATTGCGGCTTTGTCCCAGGAAAAGATGCAAGAAATGATAGCGCACGCCGCCACGCTGACGGATTTCCGCAAGGCCGTGGGCAAGACCCAGGCGGAGGTTGCCAGGGAACTCGGGATTCAACAGCATGCCGTTTCGCAACTAGAAAAGCGTAGCGATACCTATGTATCGACCTTGCGCCGGTTTCTGCAATCGCTGGGCATGACATTGGAACTGTCGGTCGTTGCGCAAAACGGCGTTCGTATCGAACTGCAGAATTTTCTGCGCAGCCAGGAAGTTGATGCCGATGTCGATGACAGCGGACTTCCTGCGTCTGCGATCCCTCCAGGAAAACGGAAAGCCGGCGTGTCGCGCAAGCGGGCTGGCAATACCTGAAGAGATTATTCACCGGCCAGTTGCACATCCCACCACGTGGGCAGCAGCTGGCGGATTTCCGGGCGGGAAAAACGGTCGTCGATCAGGTAGACGACGCCCTTGTCCGATTGCGTGCGGATGACCCTGCCTGCCGCCTGCACCACCTTTTGCATGCCCGGATACAAGTACGTGTAGTCGTAGCCGGCGCCGAAGATGTCGCCCATGCGCTGGCGGATCTGTTCGTTGACGGGGTTGATCTGCGGCAAACCCAGGGTGGCGATGAAGGCGCCGATCAGGCGCGCGCCGGGCAAATCGATGCCTTCGCCGAACGCGCCGCCGAGCACGGCAAAGCCGATGCCGCGCGTGTCCAGGCCGAAACGGCCCAGGAATTGTGCGCGGGCAGCGTCGTCCATGCGGCGCGGCTGTTGCCAGAGTGGCACGTCCGGGTAATGCTGGGCGAACAAGTGGGCCGTCTTTTCCATGTAGTCGAAGCTGCTGAAGAAGGCCAGGTAGTTGCCCGGCGTTTCTGCGTATTGCTTCGCCATCAGCTGGGCGATGGGCAGCAGCGAGGCGGCGCGGTGCTGGTAGCGCGTGGAAATGCTGTCGGCCACGCGCACGGACAATTGCTCCGCCTGGAACGGCGATTCCACGTCGACCCAGGCCGTGTTTTCCGGCATGCCCAAAGTGTCGCTGTAGTAATTCCACGGACTCAGGGTGGCGGAAAACAGGGCCGTGCTGTGGCTGGCCGCGAAGCGTTCCTTGAGAAACGGTGCCGGGACGATGTTGCGGAGGCAGACGGTGGAACCGGTATCCGTCTTGCTGACGTCGAACAGCGAATGCTCGCCAAAGCTTTCCGCCAGGCGGTTGATCAGCAGCACGTCAAAGTAAAAGCGCTGCAAGTCCTCGTCCAGCGCGGCGGCATGCTCGGCCAGGTAGTCGCCGATGGCCGTCGCCACGCCTTGCAGGGCGCCAAAGAATTTGTCCGGCAACGCCGCATGCACGTGGTAATCGCCATCCTGTTCTTTCAACAAGGCCGTCCACTGGCGCGAGAGGCGGTCCAGCGGCTTTTTCAAGCCCTCCGGCGCGAACTTGCGCAGCATTTTCAGGTCGATCTGCGCCAGCTCGGCCGAATACATACTGCGCGCGCGCGACACCATATTGTGCGCTTCGTCGACCAGCACATTGACTTTCCAGTCGTGGGCCAGGGTCATGCTGTACAGCATCGCGCTGAGGTCGAAGTAATAATTGTAGTCGCCGATGACGACGTCGCTCCAGCGGGCCAGCTCCATGCCCAGGTAATACGGGCAAATACCTTGCTGCAAGGCGATGGCGCGCACGGCTTCCTTGTCCAGGATCAAACCGCTGGCGAGCGCCACCTCGCGCGCCAGCGGCAAGCGGTCGTAAAAACCCTTGGCCAGCGGACACGATTGGCCATGACAGGCTTTGTCAGGATGTTCGCAGGCGCTGCTCTTGGCGCTCAGTTCCAGCACGCGCAGCGGCAGCAGGGGCGCGCTATCCTTGAGGATGGCGCAGGCATCGAGCGCCATCTGGCGTCCCGGCACCTTGGCGGCGAGGAAAAACAGTTTATCCAGGCTATGCGCAGCCGTCGCCTTCAACATGGGAAACAGGCTGCCCACCGTCTTGCCGATGCCGGTCGGCGCCTGCGCCAGCAAGCCGCAGCCACGGCTGCTGGCCTTGTACATGGCTTCGGCCAGCTGGCGCTGCCCCGGGCGGAAGTTGGCATGGGGAAACGCCATGCTGGTCAGCTGTGCATCGCGGCTGGCGCGGTGCGCCAGTTCCTGCTCGGCCCAGTCGAGGAAGAGGGCGCAATGCTGTTCGAAGAAAAGGCGCAACGCCTCGGCCGTGCACTCCTCGTGCATGACCGTTTCCTTCTGGCTCGCGATATCGAAATACACGAGCGCCACGCGCAGCATGGGCAGGTTCAGCTGCTGGCACAGCAAATGGCCGTAGATGCGTGCCTGCGCCCAGTGCAACTGGCGGTGGTTGGCGGGCATCGTGTCCAGCTCGCCCCGGTAAGTCTTGATTTCTTCCAGCTGGCGCCGCGCCGGATCGTAGCCGTCGGCGCGGCCCCGCACGTGCAGGGGGCCGAAGTCGCCGGACAGGCTGATTTCGCACTGGTAATCGTCGTCGCGCCGGGAAGTGACGGTGGCGTGCCCGGCCATGCCTTCCTGCGCCGTGGGGGACGGGGTGAAGCGCAAGTCCAGGTCGCCTGCCTTGGCCGTGAATTCGCACATGGCCCGCACGGCGATCGTGTACTTCCTGACGCTCATGCGGCCGCCTCCCACTGCAGGTAGCACACGCTGACGGGCATGGCGTGTTCGGCGCAATACGCGATCCAGCGCAGCTGGTTGTCTTGCAGGCGGTCGCCCGGACCCTTGACTTCGATCATGCGGTAGCGCCGTTCGGCCGGCCAGAACTGGATTAAATCGGGAAAGCCGCTGCGGTTGCTTTTGATGTCGAGCAAGATGCGCTCGAACGCCTTTTTCAGGTGGATGGCCGGGATGCAGGCCAGCGCCAGGTCCAGCAAGCCGTCGTCCAGCACGTCCCAGCTGACGAAGGGCGAGACGATGCCGTGCTTGGCGGCAAGCGTGGCGCGGATGGCGGCGTGGTAGCTGCCGTCGTCCAGTTGCGCCAGGCAAGCGGCGAAGTCCAGGCTGCGGCGCTGGTAAAAGTCGGCGCTGTGCAAGTCGGCCGGACCACGGTGGAACGGGTGGAAGAAGGCGCCCGGCATGGCCTTGAAGATGGCGGGCCAGCACAGCAGGCCGAACAGCGAGTTGATCAGGGTGTTTTCCACGTAATACACGGGCGCGTCATCCCGCATCAGGTGTTGCTGCACCACCCCTTCCACGTAGCACGCCTGTTCAGGGCAGGGCAGCAGCAGGTCGATGCGTTCCACGCTTGCCGCCGCGCTGGCCGCCTGCTTCGCGTGGCCCAGCTTGCGCCGCAAACGGGGGGCCATGCGCAGCAGCAATTGCTGTTCCGCTTCGCTTTCCGGCGCGGCCAGGGCGATCGTCAGGCGCTCGTAGGCTGCTTGCGGCTGCTCATCTTTTTCCAGCACGCGGATGGCGCGGCCACGCGCGCCCGGATAGCGGCAATCGGCGTAGGCGCGGTAGGCGGCCGGCCAGTCCTGGCATTTTTCCAGGTGCTGGGCGATCTGGAAGCGCAGCTTGTCGCGCCGGCTGGCCAGCCAGGTATTGTCCTGCGACAAGGGCAGCGCCGCCAGTTCCTGCAGCACTTCGTCCGCGGGCGCGCTGTCGTTGTAGCGTTCGCGGCACTGGTGCAGCACTTCATAGTGCTCGATATCCTGGCGCGTGCGAAAACCGCGCGAAGCGGGCGAGAATTCCACTTTTTCATACTGGTACACGCCCAGGTCGGACAGCACGAATTCCGACCAGTCCTGGTGATAGTTGCCAAAGTAAATCAGGCGCAAACGGTCGCACAGGGCTTGCAGGCCGAGGCGGTACAGCACGTCGCCGGAAGCGGGGTGCCACGCGGAGAACGGCTTCTCATTCACATGCTGTTCGCGCAAGGCGTCCAATTGTTCCGCCTTGCGCGCCGCCTTCAGGGGCGCGGCGAGGTCGAAGGCCTGGGCGATTTCCGCTTTCAGCAGCAGGTCGAACAGCTCGTCTAGAGAAATGACCGGATCGGCTGCCACCCAGCCGGTGGCCAGCAGGGGCAGGGCGGCCGCGCGCGTGTCGCCGATTTCCGGGTAATTGAGCTTGCTTGCGCGAAACAAGCAACCCTTGCGCATGACGAGGCGCACGAACAGGGCGCGCGACGGCTGCGGCAGTGCGCCGAATGCGGCGATGAACTGCGTTTCCTCAACACTCAGCAGATCGGCGTAACGCGCGCTGATCCAGCTCAGCACGTCCTGGAAATTATCCAGATAGTACAGGGGATTTTCCAGGACTCTCAACATGGGTGCAATAGGGCAAGGTGATCGGTTTTACTGTGTTTATATACAGTTTAAACCTTCAGCCGCCGCTTGCCCAGCGATTTTATGTTCAGCCAGCCGTGCTGTAGGCAAAACAGCTGTCGAACTTTTCGTAGGGAATCAGCTCCACGCGCAGGCCGGCCAGTTCGATATCGCTCAGCAAGCCCCGGTGCGCTTCCTTGCGTCCCTTCGGCAACAGCACGTCGTAATCGATGATGTCCCTGGCCAGCAAGGCTTGCAGCACTTCGGCCTGGCGCGCCGTCAGGTAGCGCGCATGCGTGCCCAGGGTGTTGGCCAGTTGTTCCTTGAATTCATCATCGCTGACGTCGTTGTACGTATCCTGATCGGCCATGCTGTTCAACAACATGTGAAACAGGAAATCCTGCAGGTTCTTTGCCAGGTATTGGGCTTCATCCTGGTCATGCCACAGCAGCACGACGGGCATGTCGCCGTCTTGCTGGCCAGACGCGAAAAAGCAGTAGTGGTCGCCCGCGCCCGTTTGCGCGAACGGGATGAAGCGGAAGGCGGGATCGATCTGCCGGTAATCGTCGGGATCGGCCAGTTCTTCCATGGCTGCCGCTGCGGCTTTGACGCTCAGCAACTCGAAATCGTCCGCATGCAGCAGCAGGGTGGGCCGCTCGGTCAAGGTGGGATAGACCAGCTTGTACCAGTCGGGGCCGTATTCGCCCACGGCCAGCATGCCGTCGCGGTCCAGCTGCCGGTACAGCGCAGGATAAGTGAAGCTGTACTGCTGTTCAATTTCTGCCAGTGTCATGTTTGCCCTGTTCAACGTGAGTCATGCGGCAATGATAGCCGAGGCGATGGCGCGCACGGCTGGCCCCATGGCGACAATGATGCGCATAATTAATAAACATTTTAGTTTACTTATATGGCGTGCTCACGTAGTCTGGCCAGACCATTTCCATCGAGCCCGCATGAAAAACATCATCCTGATTTCCGCCGCCTGTTTGCTGGCGCTGCTGTCGACCATCGGCGCCTCCCTGCCGTACCCGATCCTGCCGCCCCTGTTCGCGGCCGAGGCGCCGAATGCCTTCAACAATTTCCTCGGCTTGCCATCGAAACTGCTGTTCGGTCTGGCACTGACCATCAACCCGCTGGGCTTGCTGATCGGCTCGGCCTTGCTGGGGCCGCTGTCGGATCGCTATGGCCGCCGCCCCTTGCTGATGCGCACGGCCGTGGGCGCCGCCATCGGCCATGCGATTACGGCCTGGGCGCTGGTGATCCAGTCCTACCCCCTGTTCATCGTCGCCCGTTTCATCACCGGTTTGCTGGAGGGAAACGGCGCCGTGGCGCGCGCCATGCTGGCCGACCAGCTGACGGGGCCGCTGCGCCTGCGCGCCATGTCCTGGCTGAATGGCGCGTTTTACCTGGGCTGGCTGGTGGGGCCGATCCTGGCGGGCGCCACCCTGCATTGGGGCGTGACGGTGCCGTTCTGGATCGCCGCCGCCGCCCTGATGCTCGTCGCCGTGCTGGTGGCCGCGGGCTTGCCGCGCGAAACGCCGTCCCTGCTGACGACGTCGTGGTGGCAAGTGGCGCGCGACCGCCATTCGCTCAATTTGCTGCGCCATGACGAGCTGCGCACCCTGTTCATCGTGCAGCTGGCGCTGACCTGCGGCGTGGCCAGCTTTTACGAGTTCTATCCGCTGTGGCTGGTCGAGACGGCCAATTACCATGCGCAAGAGATTGCCTGGGTGAATGTGGGCCTGTGCGGCACGATGACCATCACCTCGCTGCTGGCGGGCGGTCCCAGCCGCCATGCGCCGTTGCTGCGCGCCAGCTGGTATGCGTGCGGCGTGGCGCTGGCCGTGGGGATCTTGGCGCTGGGCAATATCTGGGTGGGCATCGCCGCCATCGTGCTGTTCGGCATTCCGAATGCGCTGTACAACACGGTGATCCAGGGCTGGTGCGCCGAGAGCTTCAGCGCGCACGGCCAGGGCGCCGTGATGGGCTTGCTGGCCACCACCTTTTGCGTCGCCAACATCGTCGTCGCCCTCAGCGGCTCCGTGCTGACCCTGATCGACACGCGGCTGATTCTCGTCGCGGGCGCCTTGTCCGCCGCCTGGGCCGCGTGGCGCATGGCCGCCTGGCGCCGCCAGCTGGCCGGCGCCGTCGATGCCGAGGTGGTGGCATGAATACGTCCGAGCAGACGCTGTTCTTGCTGAAGATGCGCGGGCCGCAGACGGCGCAGCAGCTGGCGGCCTTGCTCGATATCACCTCCATGGGCGCGCGGCGCCAGCTGGAAGCGGCGCAGGACAAGGGCCTGGTGGCTTGCGGGGACGTGGCCGACAAGGTGGGGCGCCCGTCGCGGCGCTGGCAGTTGACGCCAGCGGGCCACGCGCGCTTTCCCGACCGCCATGCCGACCTGACCCTGGAATTGATCGCGCAAGTAAAAACCCTGTTCGGCGACGAGGGGCTGGATAGACTGATCGGCGCGCGCGAGCGCAGCAGCGAAGCCGCCTACGGCAAGCTGGTCGACCCGGGGCTTGATCTGGCGCAACGGGTGGACAGCCTGGCGCGGGCGCGCGATGGCGAAGGTTACATGGCCCATGCGGAACCGCAGGACAATGGCAGTGTCTTGCTGGTGGAAAACCATTGCCCGATCTGTGCGGCCGCCAAGGCGTGCCAGAATTTCTGCCGCGCCGAACTGGCCATCTTTCAGCGGGTATTGGGGGACGATTGCACGGTGGAACGCAGCGAATATCTGCTGGAGGGGGGGCGGCGCTGCGTGTACAGGATCATACCTATCGGGACCTGAAGAATCAGGCCCCGATAGCTGCGAACGGACTTCTTGTCAAATTACTTCTTGGCAGCCTTCGGCTTGGCGGCAGGCGCCGCCTTTTCAGCCGCGGCGGTGGCGCCGCCCGTCGCCTTTTCCGTGGCTTGCGCCACTTGCGCGCTGGCCTTGGCGATCTGCTCTTCCACCGTTTTCACGGCCTGTTTCGTGGCCTTGGTCACTTGTTCGTAGCCGAGGAAGGCGTTGTCGATGGCGGCCTTGACGATGGCGACGGCGTTTTCCGAGCCTGGCGGCACGTTTTTCGTCACGTCGTAGATCAGGGCGCTCAAATTGCTTTTCGCTTCGGCCACATGGGCTTCGGCGGCCGTGGTGAATTCCGTGTGGATTTCCTTGATGATGTCGTCGAGTTGCTGTTTATACGCTTTCGCGCCGGCCACGCCCGGTTGCAGCTGGGCGGCGGCGGCGGCCATGGCGGCCTTCGGATCCTTGGCCTGGCTGATTTCCTTGCTGGCGGCAAGGCCATCCTCGATGCCGGACTTGGCGGTGGCCATGTTCAGCGCCAAGACCTGTTCCACGCCTTGCACGGCCTTGGAGGTGAGGGTGTTGAAGGTCATCAGCTGGAATTCAAACAGGGCCTTGGTGGCCGTTGCGAATTGTTCGGGATTCGTAAACATGTGGTCTCCTCGGTTTGAATAGATACGTTCTTATCGTTCCATACTCTTTCGACGCCGCATTGCCATCGCTTGCTCTCAAGCCGGTGCCCCGTGTGGTCATGGCCCCATTATTTAACAAGCGCCGGTTTTTCGCAACGGCTATCTTTGTAGGGGCCCGAGGCCAGTTCCCAGCCGAATCCCAGGGTCGATTGGGCGCACGACAGGGTGCCGTCGATCTTGCTGCGCCATTTGTACCAGGGGGCAGGTCCGGCCATTGCGCCAGCGCAAACTGCCAGCAGGGCAGTGGCGATAAGGTATTTCATGGGTGCTCCGAAAGAAATGCTTGCGGGCATTGTAGCGCGCTTGCCCGTCAGGGGGCGGGCGCTTGCGGCGCGGCGGCGGGCAGCTGCAGGGTGAAGGTGGTACCGCTGCCGTCGCCGGTGCTGCTGGCAACATGGATATGGCCGCCCAGCACGCCCGTGACGATGTTGTGCGCCACATGCAGGCCCAGGCCCGAACCGCCGGAACCGAGCTTGGTCGTGAAGAAGGGGTCGTAGACATGCACGAGGTCATCGGCGGCGATGCCCACGCCCGTGTCGGCGATGGACAGGGTGATCGTCTGCCCGTCGTCGCTGCCGCGCGCGGCGATGGCGATGGTGCCGCCGCTGCGGCCCTCGAAGGCATGGCGCAGGCAGTTTTCCAGCAGGTTGCTCAGAACCTGGCCCAGCGGACCCGGATAGCTGTCCATGGCCAGGCCCTCGGGCACGTCTTGCGTCAGGCTCAGGCCGGCGGCCTTGAGCGGCGTCGACATGGGCAGCATCAGTTCGGCGATGAACTGGCGCAGCAGGAAGTGGCGGCGCTGCGAGCTGGCGCGGTCGACGGCGATCTGCTTGAAGCTCGACACCAGGTCGGCGGCGCGCTGCAGGTTGCGCAGCATGATGGCGTCCGCCTCGCTGGCCTGGGTCAGATAGGCGCCCAGTTCGGAGCGGCGCAAGCCGTCGAGGAAGCTGGCCTGGATTTCGCGCGTGCGCTCGGCCATCGTGGTGGCCACCACCAGGCCGTTGCCGATCGGCGTATTGAGTTCGTGCGCGATGCCGGCCACCAGCGCGCCCAGCGCGGCCAGCTTGTCGCGGCGCACCAGTTCTTCTTGCGTGATGGACAGATTTTCCAGCGCGGCGGCCAATTCGAGGTTCATCTGCTCCGAGTGTTCCTTGGCCTGCGTCAAGGCGGCCGTGCGTTCGGCCACCAGCTCTTCCAGGTGGGCGCGGTGGCGCTGCAGCTCGCGTTCGTGGCGCATGCGGCCAATCGCGATGCCGGCCAGGTCGGTGGCCGTGTCGATCAGTTCCAGGTCGCGCGCGTCGGGCTGGCGCACTTCGCGGTAGTACATGGCGAAGGAGCCGAGCACGGTGCCATCCTGGCCGAAGATGGGGCGCGACCAGCAGGCGCGCAAGCCGAATGGCGCCGCCAGCTCGCGGTAGGGCGCCCACAGCGGATCGCGCATGATGTCGGTGACGACCACCGGTTCGCGCAGGAACATGGCCGTGCCGCAGGAGCCCACGCCGGGGCCGATGGCCACGCCTTCGAGCAGGGCCATGTATTCGGCCGGAAGGCTGGGGCCGGCCGCGCTATGCATGTGGATGCCGTCGTCGTCGAGCAGCATGATGGAGCAGAGTACGCCGCGCGACTGGCCCTCGATCAGCAGCAGCAAGTGGTTCAGCGTGGGGATCAGCGGCGCGCCCTTGGCGACCATTTCCAGCAGGGCGCTCTGGCCCGAGCGCATCGCTTCGGCGAGGTTGCGTTCGGTCAAGTCGATGATGCGCGCATGCACCAGCTGGCGGCCGGGCACGGACAGGCGCATCAGCCGGATTTCGCAGGCGATCGGGTGGCTGTCGCGGTGGCAGCAGCTGGCGCGGAAGACGACGATCTTGCCTTGCAAGGTATCGCGGATCTTTTCTTCCAGCAGTTGCGGCGAGGCGCGGCCATCGCCCTGGTGCCTGGGGAACAGCGGCTCCATGCCGCCTTGCAGCAGTTCGGCCAGCGGCATGCCGAACAATTCCTCGGCCAGGTGGTTGGCATCGATCAGCAGGCGGTTGTCGATATCGAACAGCAGCACGGCGTCGGGCGAACCGGCCAGGATGGAGTGGTAATTGACTTCCAGCGTTTGCGGATGCAGGGGGCGCGGCGGCGTGGCGGCGCGCGGCGCGGGCGCCTCGGCCTTGTGCAGCGCCAGTTCCATGAGGATTTTTTCCGCCACGTCGCGCGCATTGAAGGGCATCTTGATGTAGTCGGAAGCGCCGGCGCCCACGCTGCGGCCTTGCTCTTCGGCGCTGGGGGTGGCCGACATCAGCAGCAGGGGCACGCCGTGGCGTCCGCCCGCATTGCGCAGACGCATGCAAGTGGCGCCGATATTCGTGCCCGCCAGGGCCGCGTCGAGCAGGATCAGGTCCGTGCCGCCGGCCGCCAGTTCCACGCCTTCGTCGATATCGCCCGCCAGCCCCGTACCCAGGTTATGCCGGTCCAGCACATACAGCAGTTCGCGCACATCGTTCGGCGAATTGCTGACCAGCAGCACATTGGCCCGGTCAGTGATGGAAGAAATCAACTGGTTCATGGTGTCGCGCCCTTACGCGTTTCATGGGCCTAGTATTACATCAAGGCAAGTAGGAGTAAACGATAATTCTTGATGACCAAAAGCAACCTGTTCAAGCCGCATTTAGCGCTGCTGGTGCCGCTTCCAGGTCGGCGCGCGCCTGTTCGATGCGCGGGTAATTATCCTCGATCCAGTCGACCAGCACGGCCAGGCGTTCGGCCGCCTCGCGTCCCAGCGGCGTGAGGCTGTACTCCACCTTGGGCGGGATCACCAGGTAGGCCTGGCGCAGCACGAAGCCGTCGCCCGCCAGCGCTTCCAGGGTTTGCGCCAGCATTTTTTCGCTGACGCCGCCCACTTCGCGGCGCAGTTCGCTGAAGCGCCGCGTGCCGCTCAGCAGCAGTACCAGCACCAGCACGGCCCAGCGGCTGGTCAGGTGGCTGAGCACGGCGCGCGACGGGCAGGCGGCCGCCAGCAGGTGCGCGCCCTGGTTTTGGCGGGCGAGGGCGGCGCGCAGGCTGGCGCCGGGAGTGTCTGTGGACATGATAGTTGGCCTTCGAAGTTTGGTATCCAAGAGTACTTACCAAAAGGTACGTACTTACAATTGGTAAGTAATAGTCCTATTATAGGGTTTTACCACCCACGTACCAAGGAGAAATCATGATCGTCATCACCGGCGCCACAGGCAACCTGGGCCAGCACGTCATTGCCAGCCTGCTCAAATCCGTCCCTGCAGCCAACATCATCGCCGCCGTGCGCAACCCGGCCAAGGCCGCCAGCCTGGCCGCACTGGGCGTGCAAGTGCGCCAGGCCGATTACAACGATGGCGCCAGCCTCGATGCGGCGTTCAAGGGTGCAACGAAAATCCTGCTGATCTCGTCGAGCGAAGTGGGCCAGCGCGCGCAGCAGCACCAGAACGTCATCGATGCGGCCAGGCGCGCCGGCGTAGCCTTGCTGGCCTATACCAGCGTCTTGCGCGCCGACACGTCGCCGCTGGGCCTGGCCGCCGAGCACGTCGTCACGGAAGCGGCCATCCGCGCATCCGGCTTGCCATACACTTTCCTGCGCAACGGCTGGTACCTGGAAAACCATACGGAACACCTGGCGCCCGTGCTCGAGCATGGCGTCGTGCTGGGCGCGGCGCAAAACGGGCGCTTCTCGTCGGCCGCGCGCGCCGACTACGCGGCGGCCGCCGCTGCCGTGCTGACGGCGGCCCAGCCGCAAGCCATCTATGAACTGGCGGGCGACCAGGGCTTTACCCTGGCGGAATATGCGGCCGAAGTGGCGCGCCAGTCGGGCAAGGCGATCGCGTACAAGGATATGCCGCAGGCGGACTTCAAGGCGGCGCTGGTGGGCGTGGGCGTGCCGGAAGGCTTTGCCGACTTGCTGGCCGATTCCGATGCGGGCGCGGCCAAGGGCGGCCTGGAAGACCATGGCAAGCAATTGAGCGCGCTGATTGGCCGTCCGACGACGAGCCTGCATGACGCCGTGAAGGCGGCGCTGGCCAAATAAGGGGAGGGTGCCGCAGGGATGCGGCATTCTGGAATCATTCTGG